>CAVQMH010000017.1:0-130272 GCA_963713575.1 uncultured Alphaproteobacteria bacterium | reverse complement strand
AGCTTCTGCTTGAGGGTTTGCTTGATATCGATGTCGGTCAAGACGCCAAACCCGTGTGCCTTCAAAGCGGCGATCGCCCGTTCCACGACGGAATCGAATGTTCCGGTGACCTCGGTCCTGAAATAGTAGGTCATGCTAGTCTCCTTTTTTGAATGGCAAAGCAAGTCATCAGCGTAGGATAGCACTTCGGGAATTGCGGCCACCGTCTGGGACGCGATCAAACTTCTTCGACGGAGATTGAGGATGGACCCTGCGATGCGTCTTGGTTCGGTGCTCTGGTCAGCTGCCTGATCACAGTGGACCGTTCCGTTGGACGGCGCGCGGCCCACACCGCCACATAGAACGCTCCGGCGACAAAGCCGATGGCAACCAACGTCGATATGGTCATTGCCGATGATGCGGTCACGGCGTCGCTCCAAATAAGTGTTCCACTGGCTTGGCTACCCCCGATCGGCCGAACTCGATAACAGGTTCGATCCAGTAGGCCATGTGCGGGATTGGCGCTTCGCGGCCGATCTCTTCCACCAAAGACTTGGCCCGGCTCAGTTCCATCACCGCAATGAAGACACTGCGCTCAACGCGGCCGCGGACTCGCTCGCCAATGCTCGCAGACCTAAAGCTTTCGCCGTGCCCATCAGCCCGCCACATGGTGAAGCCGGTGACGGGCGGATCCGATCCGAGCATCAGTTCCACGATGCGATCGGCTGCGTCGGATGGGACTACGAGAGTGAGTTTGCAGAAAGTCGATTCCACGTGAAGCTCCGCTTCTCAGGTTGTGATCCGGCACCGGCGGCGACGCCGAAGCGGCGGAAGAGGATCGGAAGAAGGATGAGGGTCAGGGCGGTCGAGGTCACCAGTCCGCCGATTACGACGATGGCGAGCGGCTTCTGGATCTCGGACCCTGGGCCCGTAGCAAACAGAAGTGGAACGAGTCCGAGTGCAGCAATGCTCGCTGTCATCAGAACCGGGCGAAGCCGGCGTACGGCACCTTCGAACACGGCCCTCTCGATCGGAACACCTTCGGCGAGAAGCTGGTTGAAATACGAAACGAGGACGAGACCGTTGAGAACCGCGATTCCGAGTAGCGCGATAAATCCGACAGATGCGGGAACCGAGAGATACTCGCCGGATAGAAGCAAAGCGAGAATGCCGCCGACAAGTGCGAACGGCACGTTCGCCAGGATAAGCAGCGACTGGCGGACCGATCTCAGCGTTGCAAAGAGAACGCCGAAGATCGAAATGATGGCGATCGGAACGACAATCGCCAGTCGTGTGGCCGCCCGGCGCTGGTTCTCGAATTGCCCGCCCCAGACCAGTCGGTAGCCGCCCGGCAGCGTGACCTTCTCCGCTACGGCCTTCTGCGCCTCTTCAACAAAGCCAACGAGATCGCGTCCCGATACGTAGGCCTGAACGATCGCGAAGCGAGAGGCATTTTCACGGTCGATTTTCACAGGCCCTGCGGTGCGGCGTACGCCGGCCACATCCTGCACCCGGACGAGACCGCCATCACCCGCTGCGAGCTGCATCCGCTGGAATTCCTCCGGCGAACGGCGAACGCTCTCGTTGCCTCGGATGACGATCTGTGTGCGCCGTCCGGTTTCGGCAACAATACCGGCGGATGCGCCTTCGACCATGGCCCGCAGCTCGTCCTGCACGCGTGTGACATCGAGACCAGTCCGGCCAGCGGCAAGCCGATCGACCGCGACTTCCAGATAATCGACGCTGTCATTTGCAACGGTTGAAACTTCTGAGGCTCCTGTAATCCCGCTGAGTGTGGTCTGGACCTGTCCCGCCAAGTCAGACAGGACGTTGAGCTCCGGGCCGAAGATTTTTACCGCCAGATCACCGCGGGCACCGGTCAGCATCTCGGATGTCCGCATTTCGATGGGCTGCGTGAAGGCGAACTCGAAACCCGGTAAGTCACTCATCGCTGTACGCAGTTCTGCGACCAGCCATTCCTTGTCCTGAACGCGCCATTCGTGCTTCGGCTTCAAGACGAGAAACGCGTCGGTCTCGTTCAATCCCATCGGATCCAGGCCCAGCTCATCTGATCCGACGCGGGCGACGATTCTCTCGATCTCCGGAACCTTTGCCATCAGACGTTTCTGGATCAGAAGGTCGCCTGCAATACTCGCGTCGAGATTGATCGAAGGCAGCTTTGTCACCTGCATGATGACGGAGCCCTCGTCCATGGTTGGCATGAACGACTTGCCGACCGCCGTGTAGGCCACGACCATCGCGACCAGCCCGGTGAACGCCACACCATACACGGGTGCCGGAAAGCGCAGGCAGGCGCCGAGCGCGGCTTTGTAGCCACGTGTCAGAACGCGCATGAGCCAAGGCTCGCCATGGCCACCTTGTTTCAGGACAAACGACGAGAGAACTGGGATCAGAGTCAGGGAGAGTATCAGAGAGGCGCTGAGCGCGAAGACAATCGTAAGGGCGACCGGTCCGAACAGCTTGCCTTCGAGGCCCTGCAGCGACAACAGCGGTAGGAAGACGAGGCAGATGATTACGATGCCCGACGTGACGGGCGTCGCGACTTCGCTGGCTGCGCGATAGACCTGATGCAAAAGAGGAATGCGGCCATCACCTGCGTGCAGCCGCTCGACCGTGTTCTCGACGACCACAACTGCGGCATCGACGATCAGGCCGATCGCGATTGCGAGACCGCCGAGGCTCATGAGGTTTGCGGACATGCCGAATGCCCGCATCATTGCGAACGTGACAAGCGCGGCGAAGGGGAGCGTGACCGCGACGACGAGGGCCGCGCGGATGTTGCCGAGGAACGCCAAGAGGAGAACGATCACGAGCACCGTTGCCTCAAGAAGCGCCTTGGTGACCGTGCCAACGGCTTCGGTGATGAGGTGGGAACGGTCGTAGAAGACCTCCAGCCGCACGCCGTCGGGCAAGCTCGGCTTCAGTTCTTCTAAGCGTGCACGGATCGATGCAACGAGGGCACTGGCGTCCGCGCCGCGAAGTGACAGAACGAGACCCTGGACGGCTTCGCCCTGTCCGTCATGCGTGACGGCTCCGTAGCGGGTCAGGCTCCCAATGCGAACAGCGGCGACGTCGCCCAGACGCAAGACGCGTCCGTTGACTGTTTTGAGAACGATCTGCGAGAGATCGTCTGGCGTCGCAATGGCGCCCTGGCTTCGAACGACGAGGGCCTTCTCGCCTTCAGAAATACGACCTGCGCCGTCGTTGCGATTGTTGTCCTCGATTGCGCGGATGATATCGGTGACCCCGAGACTTGCGGCCGCGAGTTTCGACCCATCGGGAACCACTTCGAAGGTTCGAACGAGCCCACCCAAGGCATTTACGTCCGCGACGCCGGGAATGGTGCGCAGTGCAGGCCGGATGGTCCAATCGAGCAGGCTGCGGCGTTCCTCAAGCGTGAGGTCGCCGCCTTCAATTGTGAACATGAAAACGTCAGATAGTGGCGTCGAAGCAGGTGCAAGCCCACCGCTGACACTCGCTGGGAGATCTGATTGGACGGTCGCAAGACGCTCGGCAACTTGCTGCCGGGCCCAGTAGATATCGGTACCATCCTCGAAATCGAGCGTGATGTCGGCGATTGCGTATTTCGCGGCCGAACGCAGAATGGTCTGGCGCGGAATACCGAGAAGCTCCATTTCGAGCGGCGAGATTACGCGGCTCTCGACCTCTTCCGGCGTCATACCCGGCGCCTTCAGGATCATTTTGACCTGAACCGGTGAGACGTTCGGAAAGGCGTCGATCGGGATGGTACGGAACGCATAGCCGCCGATAGCGGCGACCAGCCCCGCCAGAAGAAGCATGAAGACCCGTTGTGTCAGCGAGAAGTCGATCAGGCGCCTCAACATGGATCATTCACCCTGCAGGAGGGCTTCGAGCTGTGGCAAACCACTCGCGGCTATTTGCTGATCGGGCGTAAGGGCGCCCGTCACCGTGGCGGAAGTCCGCGACTTTCCCTTGAGAACCACGGGTGTCAGGGCGAATCCATCCGTGCTTCGCGTGAAGACGACATGGGCGTTGTTGACCCAGGCAACGGATGACGCGGGAACTTCGTAGCTACCCGTTTCGGCTGGACGCTTCAGCGTTATGCTGACGAGCTGACCTGCGATCAGAGGGGAGCCCGCCGGAATAGTGGCGAGCAGGGTTGCGGACCGCGTCACGGAATCAAGCGTGCCGCCAACCGACAGGACGGTGCCCTCAAGTGTGTCTGAGATTTGCACGGGGTCGCCTGGGCGAACCTGCTGCACGAGATCGGCAGGCAGCTGCGCTTCGATCCATAATTCGTCGCTGGTCGAAACGGTGACGGCTGCCGCCATGGCCGCAACTTGCGATCCGGGCTGTACGGATGCGATGACAATCTTACCATCCTCCGGCGCGACGATGGTGTAGCGGCCGCCTTCACCCATCGTGATGTCGCCGATCGAGAAGGCCCGCTTCTGAGCGGCAATCGCCGCCTCCGTTTTGCGGACATGCGCCTCGGCCTCTTCGGCGATGGACATGCTCAGGATCTTCTTGTCGGCAAGATCGCGCTTCCAGCCTGCGACGGCAGCCACGCGTTGGAGTTCTGCCTCCTGCTGGGCGAGGTTGCCGTGAGCTTCGACCAGATCCCGGCTGAGGACCGTGATGAGCGGGTCGCCTTTGCGGACGATTTGCCCCGGAAGGGCGTCGACCTTCAAAACCGTTCCCGCGAAGGGCGCCGCCGCCGTGATCCGCGCGTTCGAGGCCGGGACGACCGTACCGGGCAAGACAGCCACGGATTGCTTAGTGGCCGGCTTCACGCGGGTCAGCGCGATGTCCAATTGCTCAACTTGCGAAGGGGAGATCACGACATCGTTCGCCGACGCCCCGGTCGTGCAACACGCGAGCGCAAGGGCGAGAGCGCATGACGGGACGGGCTGGCCCGTGCGGCCGAGTTTCAACTTCGAGTTTACATCAAGAAACATAGCCGATCCTCTGTGCCGACGAAGCCGTTGAATTTAGAACCCGGACAGGCAAGTTTTCCTTCGTGTGGCAGTACGTTCGCCGGGGTGTGTTGTGGCAGTGCCGAGCGTCCCGCCCATCAACGAATTGAAGTTGGCGCGGCATGCCGGTTCCCGCGATGTCCTGATGGTCAATCGTCACTGAATTGGTGCCAAGACTGAATGCGCTGGTCGTACTGGCGAGGCTGCTCAGGACGAGCATTGCCAACAGGGTCGTTCTGGCTCTGGCCCCCATCCGCATTCGAAAGTCATCCATGGCTCTGTTTTTCCCTCAATCTGACCACCGGAATCTTCGGCGGAGGCATTTTGTCGGCAGTCCGATGACGCGACCTGACGTCTCGTCGATGAGGGACTGAGCCATGCGAACCTGAAACCAACCTGAATTCACCTGCGGCGTGATGTTCGGGGGCTTTTCAGCTGGCTTTCAGCTTCGACATGTTATTCAAAGCCGCGGCAGCAAATGGGAGGCGGCCATCAGGATCTTACTGGTGGAAGACGATCGAGAAATCGCACAACGGCTTGGCGAGGGTCTTGCCGAGGCGGGCTTTTCCGTTGAGTACGCCTTCAACGGTCCGGATGGTCTCGCCCTCGGGATGGACGACACATTCGACGCCGTTGTCCTCGATCTGGGCTTGCCGCAAATGGAGGGAGTTGAGGTTCTTAAGACTTGGCGGCGCGAGAACCGGAATTTTCCGGTCTTGATCCTTACTGCGCGGGGGACTTGGTCGGAAAAAGTCGACGGATTGAATGCCGGCGCCGACGATTATGTTACCAAGCCGTTCCATGTTCCTGAGGTGGCAGCGCGCCTCAAGGCCTTGATCCGCAGGACAGCCGGAATGGCATCTGCGGAGCTGACGCACGGACGCCTCACGCTCGACACCACGACGGGCAAGGCCACGTACGATGGATCGCCTGTCGAACTCACAGCCCTCGAACTGCGCATGCTCAACTACTTCATGCACCGGATCGGCCGGATTGTGTCGCAGAGCGAACTCATCGAGCACCTCTACACGACGGAGGACAACCGCGAGTTCGAACACGATCGAAGTCTACGTGGGCCGTCTTCGCCGCAAAACGTCGCCGGACGTCATCAAGACAATCCGCGGCCTCGGATACCGGATGGACTAGCCATGCCCTTGCTGCAAAGTCTGAAAACACGATTGATCGTCATGGCGGCCCTCTGGATCCTCGTGGGCATCATTTCCGCGGGGCTCGTGCTATCAGCGGTCTTCCGCCATCACGTGACGGCGCAATTCAAGGAAGAGCTCTACGTTCA
The DNA here is from genome assembly GCA_963713575.1 of uncultured Alphaproteobacteria bacterium. Lineage (GTDB taxonomy): Bacteria > Pseudomonadota > Alphaproteobacteria > Rhizobiales > Hyphomicrobiaceae > JAGVSR01. Next base: position 124,020 of record CAVQMH010000017.1, on the reverse strand, counting down.
TCTCTCCGAGCTTGAGCGCCTTGCCGACTTCAAGGATGGCAAGCGGTTCTCACCCGTCCCTTGAGCGACCCCCGATATGACGAAGTGCTTTCCGGTTTCTACTGGGAGATACAGCGCGGCGACGCGGTGCTCGCCCGGTCGGCCTCGATGCAAGGGCCAATGCTGCGGACGCCGATCGATGAGCCGAAGGACGTCGGCGTTCACACGCATTTGACCGAGGGGCCGACGGGAGCCATCCTCGTTGCCGAGCAGGGCCGGTGGCAGACGCCGTCTGGACCTGTGGTGCGCTTTGTCATTGGAACCGATCAGCGCCACCTTGATGCGGTGCTGGGCGAATTCAACCGGACACTCGGCATCTCTCTGGCGACCTTCGCCGGGGCCTTGATCCTGGCGGCGGGCTTGCTCATCGCCTTTGCATTGCGTCCCCTCGACCAATTGCGGGCGGCCCTGCGGACACGTGAGAAATGGCCAGCGCAAACAGATATCCGACATGTTTCCTTCCGAAGTCCAACCGCTCGTGGATGACCTCAATGGGCTTTTGACATCCGACCGGCGACCTCGTTCAAAGAGCCCGGACGCAGGCGGGCAACATCGCTCACGGTTAAAGACGCCGCTGGCAATCCTATCGGACGAAGCCCATCGCCTGGAGCGGGACGGCCTCTCCAAGCCTGCCGCTACGATTGTCGCTCAGGTCAAGAAGATGCAAACCCACATTGACTATCAGATCACGCGTGCGCGGGCCGCTGCGGCGCATATCACACTCGGAAACTCAGCCTCACTTGCCGTCGCTGCCGATGAAGTGACGATGGCCCTGCAGCGGCTATATCGAGCGCGCGCGATCAAGGTGACAAAATACCCTCGATTCGGGACTGCGCGTCGCGTGCGATCGACAAGATCTGAACGAGATCCTGGCGAACTTGCTCGACAATGCCTTCAAGCATGCGGGGAGCCGGGTCGAGATCTCTGCTGGTCCTGCGAAGGCAGGAAGCCATGTAGCTATTCTGATCGATGACGACGGACCGGGCCTCCCTGCCGAGGCACGCGAAATCGTCTTCAACGTCGGTGAACGCTGGGACAGCCAGGAACCCGGCTCTGGATTGGGGCTGGCAATCGCAAGAGACCTCGCGCGTCTCTATGGCGGCGACATCTCTTTGGCAGAGAGCCCGCTCGGCGGCCTGCGCGTCGAGCTCGTCATGGCCAACGTTACGCCCGCTTGATTATTTATAGACCTGCCAATGAAGGCGTTTGGTGCCATCTTGACCTGTCCAAAGATCGCGAAGACGCCAGCGGGAACATTGATGACAAGTCTAGCGCTTGACGCCGAGCCCATAGGGCGTTGCGCGAGACTGTGTGGCCGAACTGCCGTCGGCATAGAAGTCATATCGATAGCCAACCGTGAAGAACAGGTCGGTCGAGGTTTCTTCCACGCCGCCGACCGTAGAATCCGTCCATCGGGCACCAACTTCCAGTTCAAGACTGAAGTCGCGCGTCACATAATAATCCAGCAGAACCGATGGCAGAACGGAGTACTCGACGAGGTCGGACTCGTCCCCGGTCCGATATCCAAGTAGCAATCGCGGATTGACTTTCAGGTTTTCTAGGACCGGATAACGCGCGCTGAGGTCGAGAATATAGAAGTTGGATTCGTCAAGATCAGCGAAGCGCAGGCCCGCCACAAACAAGTCGTCGCGCTCGATGACGCCGTTTCCGACGAGTTGTGCGTTCAGAAAATACTCGTTGCCGGTTCCTTCGGTGGCTGGAAGTCCACCGGATGCATCCGTTCCGCTGTAATTCGTGACAGTGGCGTCGACGTTGACCTGGAAGGTTTCGTTGATTTGGCGAGAGTACCCGGCCGACCCCGATGTGAACGATGCGGTCCGGTCGACAGCAAGCGCCTCGACTTCCGCTAGCGTCTTTGTTCGCAGCATTTCGTAGAGCGACGGATAGACGTCGCCCTGTAGGGCCGTCCATGTTGAGAGATAGGGGGATTTGCGATAGTCGAACGCGCCGTGGATGTTCGATTTGTCAGCGAATGTCCACGAACCTGTCAGGACCGCGGCATTCAATTCCTGATAATGGATGTCGTAGTCGACGGTACCGAAAGCGGACCGCGTTTCATCATTATAGCGAAGCTCTGCACCGATGGCCTGGCGGTCGAGAATGTCACGGTCGCGCTGCTCAATGGCGAATACGGTCGCATCGAGCCCATTGGCAATTCCGAAGTCGATACTTGCACCGTAGAATAGCCGCTCCTCCTCGTATGGCATGTCACGGCGCCGATTGACCGGTGAACCAACCACGCCATTCATCCGGACGGTTGGCGCTACGTCGTAGCTCAGAAGAGCACCGTCGAAACGGCCCAACACGCCGCCGGTGTTTCGTGTTTGACGACCGATGCGGGCCTGGGTGCCCCAATCACGAATGGTCGTGTCGAGAAACAAGGCGGCGACCCCGACGATTTCCTCGCCCTGATCGTCAAACTCGTGTTCGTGCGTGCCAGAAAACCGAAGTTTCGATTTCATGCCGTACGTGCTCCAGGTCGCAATCGCGTCCAAGCTCGTCAGGAGTTCATTCTGATGAACGTCGTGCAGATCCAGGTCTTCGTTGACGGTGCTTGGAAGGCTCGGATCGCGAAGGGTGCGAAAGCTGTCGTCGCGTACGTAGAACTGAGAGGCGCTTCCCGAAAGCGTCCAAGTCTGACCGCCATCAACTCCACGTTCTCCAGCGCTGCGCGGCTTCTTGAGTTCAACCGAACTGGCATTTCCCGAAGCCGTTTCAAGCGCGGCGAGGCGCTGACGCACCCGATCGGCTCCCTCTCCGGCGGGGTAACGGACGAGGTAGTCTTCGTACTCGGCCTTGGCAGCGGAAAGTTCCTTATTTCGTTGCCGGGCCACACCCAGATACTCCTGAGCATCGGGCGTAGTTGGTGTCTCGGGAAGCCTCAGGATCTTTGCGAATTTCAAAATCGCCGCCTGGTAGTCTTCTTTCTTGAGTGCCGCTCGGCCTTCATCGAGCCAAGCAGCGGCTTCGCGGCTTTGAGCCTCACTCGCCTTAGAATTCGAGCTGCGCCCTGTGCGAACCGATGTCGCTTCAGACGCGCCTGCAGGCGAGGCAGTCTGATTGACTGTCGTTGTCCAGCCGCTCGGCGCGCCTGAACCGGCGAAGACCTTGCTGCATTTTCCGGGACCTTTCGGCCCGAATATTTCGACGACGATGCTTTGGAAGTCATCGCCCTGCGAAACGCGATAGTTTGTCGTCTGGTCGAAAAGAACTGTCAGAACGGGGCCGGCAGCGTTCAGCACCTCGAAGTCGATTGAGCGCAAACGCCCAAAACGGGTTTGCGGAGCGCGAAGCGACTCGCGCCGGGTCACGATTTCTGAGGCAACCTCGCCGGGATCGATGGGTCGAACCGATATTCTCAATTCCCTTCCTGAGCTTGTTGGAAAGTGATTGAGGTAGCGAACACGAAAGTTGAAGGAAATGCTAATCGCGGTGCACTGCTTCTGGTTGGAAACCTGAACACTTTGCAGCAGTCGGTCGAGCGCCGGTTCGGCGCGGACGACGTCTGAGATGCCTGCAAATCCAAAAGGCAGCAGAAGAGCAGTAATCGCGACGAGCTTGTTGAACCGCATGGTCAATCCCAGCTCCTCGTCGATTTATGGCACGTCTCACACGGAGCGCTGGTGCGCGGATGATCTCCTGGCTTCCCTTCGGCAAAGGTCCCATTGTGGCAGTTCGCACATCCGCTCACGATGCCAGATGGTCCATGCCGAGCGCCGGAGAATGTGAGGTGCTGCGGTGGCAGGTTTCGCAAGGTTGCGAGGTCGGCAAATGCCCTGTGGGTTTGCCCGGCGCCGTCGAACCATTGTGGCAGGACGCGCAGCCTGAGGTGATGCCGGTGTGCGAGAACGTGGCACCTGAAAACGTGACAGTGCTCTTGTGGCAGGTCTCGCACGCGGCGGACGTCACGACGTGGCCCGCCGGTTTTCCGGGTGCCGTTGATCCGTTGTGACAGGACGCGCAGCTTGAGGTGATGCCGGTGTGCGAGAATGTGGCACCTGAGAACGTGACGGTGCTCTTGTGGCAGGTCTCGCATGCGGCGGACGTCACGACGTGGCCCGACGGTTTTCCGGGTGCCGTTGATCCGTTGTGACAGGACGCGCAGCCTGAGGTGATGCCGGTGTGCGAGAACGTGGCACCTGAAAACGTGACGGTGCTCTTGTGGCAGGTCTCGCATGCGGCGGACGTCACGACGTGGCCCGCCGGTTTTCCGGGTGCCGTTGATCCGTTGTGACAGGACGCGCAGCCTGAGGTGATGCCGGTGTGCGAGAACGTGGCACCTGAAAACGTGACGGTGCTCTTGTGGCAGGTCTCGCATGCGGCGGACGTCACGACGTGGCCCGCCGGCTTTCCGAGTGCCGTCGATCCGTTGTGGCAGGACGCACAGCCTGAGGTAATGCCGGTATGAGAGAATGAAGCGCCAGAGAACGTCGACGTACTCTTGTGGCAGGTCTCACATGCCGCAGACGTCGCAACATGCCCCGCCGGCTTCCCCATCGCGGTCGATCCGTTGTGGCAGGAGGCACAGCCCGATGTGATGCCGGTGTGAGAGAATGAAGCGCCCGAGAACGTCGACGTACTCTTGTGGCAAGTCTCACATGCCGCAGACGTCGCAACATGCCCCGCCGGCTTCCCCATCGCGCGTCGATCCGTTGTGGCAGGAGGCACAGCCCGATGTGATGCCGGTGTGAGAGAATGAAGCGCCAGAGAACGTCGACGTACTCTTGTGGCAAGTCTCACATGCCGCAGACGTCGCAACATGCCCCGCCGGCTTCCCCATCGCCGTCGATCCGTTGTGGCAGGAGGCACAGCCCGATGTGATGCCAGTATGAGAGAATGAGGCGCCAGAGAACGTCGATGTGCTCTTGTGGCAGGTTTCGCACGGGCCGAAGTTGCAATGTGTCCGGAGGGCTTGCCCATTGCACTCGTGCCGTTGTGGCAGGAGGCGCAGCCCGAGGTGATGCCGGTGTGAGAGAATGAGGTGCCGGAAAACGTCGATGTGCTTTTATGGCAGCTTTCACAAGGAGCCGTCGTAACAATGTGGCTTGCCGGCTTCCCCGTCGCGCTGGTTCCGTTATGGCAGGATGCGCATCCGGCTGTGATACCGCTATGCGTGAAGTTGGCCCCTGTGAATGATGCGGTGCTTCGGTGGCAGGTCTCGCATGGCGCGGAGGTTGCGATGTGATTGTTGGGCTTGCCAATCGCTTTCGAGCCATTGTGGCAGGAGGCACAGCCGGACGTGATGCCGGTGTGGTCGAACCGCGCGGTTGCGAATGTAACGGTGTTGATGTGACAAGACTTGCACGGTGCGGCTGTCGCGATATGTGATGTGGGCTTGCCTTGCGCGTGGGAGCCATTGTGGCACGAAGCGCACGTGCCCTTCGTTTCCCGGTGATCCTGCCGCGTCTTGTCCCAACCTGAGACCGAGTGGCACGATGCGCAGGCGTTGGACGTCGGCGGGTGAGCAGCGGGCTTGCCGACGGCTGTCGAACCGTCGTGACACGCGGCGCACATGCGCGGTGTGCCGGAGAAGCGTCCACCGGTATGGCAGGACGCACATTCCACACCGGAATGCATACCGTTGAGTGGAAATCCGGTCCGAGAATGATCGAAGCCTGAAATGCTCTGCTGAGCTGAAAGGGGAGATGACGCAAGGATGCCCGCCACACTGATAGCGGCGAACAAAGCCGAGATGATCCATCTCGTGGCGCGCATAACTCCCCCGTAGTCTTGCAGTGTCAAAGGTTCTTCGGCTTCCCCTAGCGAGCCGAAGTCACGAGTAGGCGCGGGATCCTCCTATGATGCGTCAACATCGCCGTGAGCGCGCACGTGCGAAAGGCGCGCTCGGCCATACGCAGAACAACGTAGTCCCCAGGTCGCTATTCCTGCCCTAAGTCAGTGCAGTGACAGGAAAATTGATCATAACTGGATGGGTACAACTCACGGTCATCGCGCACTCGCGCGGAACGTTTCCGTGGTGTGGCATTTCTCGCAAGCCCGACCAAAGGAGCCACGATGCGCATCGTCGGATGCATGGCAGCCGAAGCAGGTCTTCGGCGCCGTCGCTTTGCCGCTTCCGTTCGGTGCGTGGCAGCCGCTGCACGCGAGCGCCTTATGCGCACCGGTGAGTGGGAACTGCGTGTCACGATCGTGATTGAAGCGCCATAGAGCCCAACCGTTCGGCGTGTGGCATTTCTCGCACGCGGGCCCCAGTGCTCCTTGATGATGGTCGTCCTTGTGGCACGCTGAGCAGGTCATCGGCGTCCCGCGAAAGGCACTGCTGCGATGACATGCCTCGCAAGGAACTGCTGCGTGCAGCCCAATCAAGGGAAAGCGGCTGAGCTCATGATCGAACTCCACTTTCTGTTGCCACGCCGCCTCGTTGTGGCAGCTCTCGCATTTTTTGCCGAGTTGGCCTTTGTGCGGATCCTGCGCCTTGTGGCATGACACGCAAGTGGTTGAGAGCTTGACTTCGAACAAGCCGGCCTTGTGACAGCCGTTACAAGCAGCGCTCTTGTGAGCCCCATTCAGTGGGAATTTCGTGTCCTTGGAATGATCAAAGCGTATGGTCTTCCACTTCGAGGAGTTATGGCACTTCTCGCACTTTGTGCCGAAGCGACCGCCATGAACGTCCTGGATCTTGTGACACTCCACGCACGTATGCGGTACCCCCTTGTATCGCTCGCCGGCGTGGCACGCGGAACAGACCACCTTGCCGTGGGCGCCTTCGAGCGGAAATGATGTATTGGAATGGTCGAAAGTCTTCGGCTTGCGCCAGTCGTCCTCGCGATGGCACGAAGCGCAATTTGTGCCCAGATTGCCGCGATGCGCGTCATCGCTCTTGTGGCAGTCGACACAGCCGCTCGGTGCTTTTCGGAACGGCTTCCCGGATGAATGACAACCCGAACAGGGCGCCGTTTTATGGGCACCATTAAGAGCGAAATCCGTGAAGGCGTGATTGAAAGTCGCCTCGTCAAACGGAACGATATTTGCCTGTCGACCCTTATGATCTGTATGACACGTCTTGCACTCTGATTTTTCGATCTCTGGCCGCTTCCCATGAAAACCGCGCTTTCCCGCGATATCTGAGGCGACCTCTTTATGGCACTCGAGACAGAGCCTCCGCTGGCTCGTTTTCGAGAACGGCTCGTGACAACTCTCGCATTTCTGCTCAAACTTGGCGTGCGGCTCAGTCACCTCACCCGGAAGGATGAGCTTTTCGAACAGGCTTTGCGCCTGCGCACCGATGATCGATGCTGATACGAGCAGCACGGCCAGTGCCAGTACCTTTATGATGTTCAACCGGACAAGCTTCGCCATCAGTAGCGGTGCACAGCCACGATATGAATGACGACGCTTAAGGCAAGCATGATAAAAAGCGGCAGATGCAGGTGATGCCACATCGAGAACAACCTCTCGAACAGAGCAAAACGTTCGGCCTTTCGGACTGCCGCGAAGAACAGCCGCAGTCGCTGATTGATTTCGCGGACATACGCACGGCGCTGCCGGCGTGGGATTGACCGCCATGCGGGTGATGATGCAATTGCGCTCTCAATTCCTCGAAGGATACTTCGGCGCGCAAGTGTTGTGCGCGGTCCCGAGACAAGTGCTAGAGCAAAGCCTCGCTTTGCCGCGACGCGTTCTGCGTGGCCTTCAAGGCGCTGTATAAGCGCCGGCAATCCCGCTATTTCCTGTCCAAGTGAGGTTTTAAGCGCTGCTATATCGGCCAGGATGTCGCGCAGTTCGGCATGCTGCCCATACAGTCCTTTATGGACCTTTGCGTAAAGGTAACGTCCTATGATCCCGCTGGTAACGACGGTCAACATCGTCAGCAGCGCCAGCCGGCTGTTGAGAGATCCCAGATTGAAGTTCGTGTGCAGGATGACGAGCGTCGGCCCAATGATCCCAAACACCATATGCAAGCGGAACCAACTGGAGACACGCCCGACGCGACTGAGGATGCGAAGCCTCTTGCGAAGATGGGTAAGCGACGAGCATCACCATGATAACCGCGCCAATAATCCCAAGCCAATAGCCAACACCGCTTTCCGCGGTCAAATGGCCCTCGTCGCGATTGAGCCAAGCGACAAAGATTAAGGAGACAACGCAGCCACCAAAGACTATCGGTCCCGCCTGCAGTAGGGGACGGCCAAGGTAATGGGCGAAGTGCGATCGCCAATCGACAACGGGCGTATCTGATCTTGCGGTCCGTTTGGACTGCGATTTAACCGCCGATGCCGCGCGGCATATTCTGCAATTTGGGCTTGCGTCTGCACAGTACCCCCACAGGCTTACGACTTGAAAATAGGTCCCGCCAGAAAGCGGGATATTTTCGCGAGGCATGGGGTATGGCTTCGGACGATAGTCGCCAGATGGCATTGCGATATTGGCGCAAATGAGACTGCATCTTTCGCAGATGCTGCAGGACGTTATCGCTGACCGCGATCAGGAATAGCCCCCCGCCCCGCCCGTTGTAGCCGCGGGTATGGAACATTCGGACGTTGTGTTGTCGCGCGTGAACAGGCTTTGTTCATGCGCGCCGCTCTGATGTGCTGGAGGTTCACTTATGAGTTACTCAGATCTGCCAGTTGCTGTTGGCTCGTGTATCGCCACGATCGCGACCCTACTTATCGTGGTCCGCCTATCGAGCTCTCAACGCCAATACGCCTTCATGAGGATGTTGCGCGGCTGGGTGCGGTTGCCGACATCACCGCGCACTTCTCATCCTAGCTAGCCTTGTTGCAATGCCCGTCGCGGTGCTTTTCTGGTCAGTGACCCACGAAGCTGCATATGGCTCCGTTGCATCGGTGACGTCATACACGAAGGTTCCGGCGATTGACGCTTCGGATGACGATAAAGCAGCCGGTGGAAATGCAGACGAGCGTGCTTTGGATGCTCTGCGTGGCTACGTCGGTCAGTTGCCGAACAGCGCCGCAGCCCGCGCCAATCAAACCCCGCTTCCGGAGGACCCGAAAGATCTACCGGACGTCAACACCATGATCGCGCGGCTTGCGCAGCGATTGGAAAGCGACACGACAGACAAGAACGGCTGGAAGACGCTCGGGTGGGCCTACCTCAATACTGAGCGGTACCCCGACGCGGTCCACGCATACGAAACAGCTCTAGCCCTGGACCCGTCCGACCCGGAGGTGAAGAGCGCGCTCGACGACGCGCGAAGCAAGGTCGCGTCCACCACCGCCGCATCGCCCGCTTCGGCCGCCTACGCGAGAGCGGTGGAGCCAGATTCGAATTCTGACGGGCTAAAGCGCCCATACGATGAAACCACGGCAAAGGCTTCCGAAGGCGGCAATTCAGGGACAGCCTCGTCTCTGCATGACAAAGCCATTGACGAGCGTGGTGACGGACTAGGCGTCGAGACAACTGACCGAGGCCGAAGCGATGCCTTCGCGCGAGCGTGACGCTGCAATCCGCTCGATGGTCGATGGCCTAGCAAGTCGCCTTGAGAGTTCTCCGCGAGACGTCGAGGGTTGGACTCGCCTGATGCGCTCGCGCGTTGTTCTTGGTGAGAAAGATGTCGCGGCAACAGCATTTCGTGAGGCGCTTGAAGTCTTCAAGGACGACTCGACCGCATCGGGCAAGATTGCGGCCGCGGCGAGCGAACTCGGCCTGAAGTCCGAATGACTGCGCTGCATCTTTTTCAGAGACTGCAGGCGACAATGGTCGACACCATTTTTTCCTGGCCGCGCGCTGACCGCGGTCTGCGCAACAAGCGACGGTGCTGACTACTGGACATGCGGCCCTGGTCGCGCTGCTGAAATGAATACCCACAGGATCCATAGTGGGAAGATGTGCAGGAGGCCGCTATGAGTTTTGAGGGTTTGTTCCAGCAGCGGCTCGAGATCCTTCGTCGAGAAGGTCGATATCGCGTGTTCGCGGATTTGAAGCGCCGCCGCGGGCTCTTTCCAGTCGCAGATCATTTCGTCGAAGATCACTCGCGCGAGGTTACGGTATGGTGCTCCAACGATTATCTCGGCATGGGCCAGCACCCAGCGGTGTTGACGGCGATGCACGAGGCTATTAACGCCGTTGGGGCTGGCTCTGGCGGCACGCGCAATATCTCCGGCACAACTCACTATCACGTGGAGCTCGAAAGCGAACTTGCCGATCTCCATGGAAAGGAAGCCGCGCTACTTTTCACTTCAGCGTACGTTGCCAACGACGCTACACTCTCGACCCTCCTCAAGCTCGTTCCTGGCACAGTCATTTTCTCAGACGAGAAAAACCACGCGTCCATTATCGAGGGTATCCGCAACGGGAAGCGCGAGAAGTACATTTTTCGTCACAACGACGTTGCTGACCTCGAAGCGAAACTTAGAAAAGTTCCGAAGGGCACGCCCAAGATCATCGCTTTCGAAAGCGTCTACTCCATGGACGGGCACATCGCGCCAATCGCGGCGATTTGTGATCTCGCCGAGAAGTATGGTGCGCTTACCTACCTCGACGAGGTGCATGCTGTCGGCGTGTACGGCCCGCGCGGCGGGGGCATTGCCGAGCGTGACGGCGTCATGGATCGGGTCGACATTATCAATGGCACGCTCGCCAAGGGATTCGGCGTCATGGGCGGCTACATCGCCGGTTCTCGCGACCTCTGCGATGCAATCCGTTCGTGTGCTTCGGGGTTCATTTTCACGACATCACTCGCACCTGCGATCGTGGCCGGGGCGCTTGCCTCCGTCCGCCATTTGAAGACTAGTGCGCTCGAGCGCGCCCAACACCAGGAGCGGGTCCGGATACTCAAGAGGTCGCTCAAGTCGAAGCGATTGCCCGTTTTGGAAAATCCAAGCCACATCGTCCCTGTGATGGTCGGTTGTCCGATTCACTGCAAGGCAGTGACGGACGCGCTGCTGCGCCAATACGGGATCTACGTACAGCCAATCAATTATCCGACTGTGTCGAAGGGCACCGAGCGGATGCGTCTCACGCCATCGCCAGTCCACTCGGACGAGCAGATGGAGAACCTAATTCATGCACTCGAAGAGCTCTGGGCGGCTTGCCCGGTCCCAAACGGGACCTACGTCAGGCTTGCGGCGGAGTAGCTTCGGTGATGCCCCTGGCTCGTGCATCCCAATGATTGCGACCGTCCTCATCGTGGCCAAAATACTTGAGACGGCGCTTGCCTCGACCGGTCTGATCGGAAGGCAGAGAGTACGCGCGAAGAAACTCGAAAGAGGGCCACATTTGTCAGTTCCGCATCGCCAGCCTCGGCCCATTCAACAAAGTCTAATTGGTTAGACCCTGCATGCAATTCGATCCTGTTCTTGCATTCTACGTAGCGCCACTTCTGGCGATCTGGACCTACTATGCGGTCTCGCGCCGGCGTGCCGAAGCGCGGGCTCGCGCGCAGCATGCGGAAGCCATCAGTTCGGGCCTCGACCAACCCTCGTCCCTTCATCCGGTCATCGATCCGTCGAAATGCATCGGCTGCAAAGCGTGTGTCAATGCTTGTCCCGAAGGCGACATCATCGGACTGATCGATAACAAAGCCAAGCTCATCGAACCGGCCAACTGCATCGGTCACGGGGCTTGCAAGGCGGCCTGTCCGGCAGGCGCAATCTCACTTGTCTTTGGCACCGAGAAGCGCGGTGTCGACCTGCCGGTGGTGCATCAGAATTTCGAGACGAATGTGCCCGGCATCTTCATCGCTGGTGAACTCGGCGGAATGGGGCTGATCCGCAATGCGGTCGAGCAGGGGCGCCAAGCGATGGATGAAATCGTGCGTCGGTCGCGCAGTGTGCCTCCGAACATGCATCACGTCATGATCGTCGGCGCAGGACCTGCAGGGCTATCGGCGAGTCTTGGCGCTCTGGAAAATGGCCTCCGATTCATGACCCTAGAGCAGGATAGTCTCGGTGGTACAATTGCTCATTATCCGCGCGGCAAGGTCGTCATGACTGCACCCGCGATGCTTCCAATCGTAGGCGAAATGACCTTCCGTGAGGTCAGCAAGGAGAGCCTGATCGATTTTTGGTCAAATGTAATTGCCAAAACTGGCCTTCGCATCCAGTTTCACGAGCGCGTGGAAGAGATTAAAGCCATTTCCGGCGGCTTCGCCGTGAGGACCACGAAAGGACTCCACTACACCGCCACAGTGCTCCTTGCGATCGGCCGCCGCGGCACGCCGCGCTGCCTCGGCGTGTCCGGGGAGGATCTTGCCAAGGTGGTCTACCGGATGATCGACCCCGAGCGATACAGAGGTCAGCATGTTCTGGTCGTAGGTGGCGGCGACAGTGCACTCGAGGCTGCGGCCAGCCTAGCTGATGAGCCCGGCACGCATGTCACACTATCCTACCGCAGTTCAGCATTCGCTAGGGCGAAGACGAAGAATCGAAAGAGGATCGAGGCGGCTCATGCCGAAGGCCGCGTCAACGTCATTCTGTCATCGGAAGTCGTCGCCATCGAGCAGGACCGCGTCATACTGCAGCGTGGCCAGCAACATTTCGCGCTCCCCAACGATGTCGTTATTGTCTGCGCGGGCGGCATCCTTCCCACCGACTTTCTCAAGCAATGTGGCATTGAAATCGAGACCAAGCATGGGACGGCCTGACCCTTGCGCCATTGCGCGGAAACTTCGCATCTTAATTGCGTGGGTGCTACTAGCCTGCGTCCCTCTTCCGGCTGCATCAGCCGCCGACCCTTCGATCGAGCAACTACTCCGAACCGGAGATTACGTAGCGGCGGCGCGACAGCTTACGAAGGCCGCGATCGCGGGCGATGCCGAGAGCCAGTACCAGCTGGCATCACTTTACCGGTCGGGACGCGGCATCGCTCAAGACGATTCCGCTGCCTTCAAGTGGATGCTGTTGGCGGCAAAGCAGGGGCACGACCGTGCTGCGTTCATGCTCGCTAAATTGTACCTGTCAGGACGAGGTACAAAGCCCGACCGCACCGAAGGTGAGCGCTGGCTTCAGGCAGCGGCGGGGCGTGGTCACCCAGGTGCGAAGGAGTTCCTCAATGAATTGGCCCGGGAGCCAACTACAGAAAAGTCAGCTTCCAATGTCGTGAGAACGCCAGTACCAGCGAGCAATTCCAACGTGGTGCGATCGGCGCGCGTCGCGGCAATGGCGGAGGCGACCGTTGGAGGCCGGCCAGCCATCGTTGAGGCCGCACACCGAGATCAATTGGAGGCCGTTACCATTGCCCTCGCAGCGGGCGCCCATGTCGATGCTCGTGACACAAACGGGAACACCGCGTTGATGTTGGCGGCGGCCGGAGGGCACATCGACATTGTCGAATTGCTGTTGAGCAAGGGTGCGGACCCGAATCTCGTCGATTCTGATGGCAATTCCGCTGTGATGCTGGCGATCGAAAGCGATAAGCCCGAAGTACTGGCGCCACTTCTCGCCAGAAATACTACCTTATCACGTCGTAACAAGAAGAATGATCGACCAGTCGATCTCGCCTTGCGGCGGTGTCAGACACGATCCATCCAAATACTCCTTCGCGCCGGCGATAAACTCCCCGATTCCGCTTCCGACGGAGTGACGGCTCTTATGAGGGCCGCCCAGCGTTGTGAAGAAGACGTGCTCGAACTTCTAGCTAAGGCACCGGGTGCTATCGACGCCGTTGATAGCAATGGACGCACCGCTTTATGGCACGCGGCGAACGCAGCCAACGGGGCTGCAATAAATGTGCTGGCCAAAGCGGGCGCTCAGGCTGGCATTGCTGATAAGAACGGCGAGACGCCGTTGATGCGGGCCGCCGCGCGCGGCTCTGACGAAGCTACTGGGCTCCTTGCCTCGTCGATGGGTGATATCAACGCACAAAGCGCAGTCGGCAACTCCGCTCTAATCCTGGCGGCCGGAAGCGGTAACGCCGAACTTGTCGCCAAACTCATCAAGGCCGGTGCTCGTCCGGACGTGCGCAATAATCTTGGCGATACGGCACTAATCGTGGCCTCCCGCGACGGACATGCCGAGGTCGTCAATGTTCTGATTAAGGCAGGTGCCAATATCGACCTGCGCAACAAAATGCGCGAAACCGCATATGACATCGCCATCGCTTCCGGCCAAGCTAAAGTTGCCGAACTTTTAAAGTGATCGCGCCGGAAGGATGGTTGCCTGACGTACGGGCCCGGACAGGGCACCTCCCTGGCTTCAGCGGAATGATTCCGATATGAGAAGTGAACAAAGGCTGCCATTGAGAAGCCCTCGCAAACCACCGATGATGTCCGCGCCCATGGTTTCTTTTGCAGAATAACTGCTTGCTCCGGTCTGTCAGGTGCTTTGGACGCCCAAGTCGCGTAAGCCGAACTTCGTTCTGCAGCTGCGGAGTTTTGACGGGTCACATGACCCGTTGTGATGGCGGTGGCATTACTCCGAGTTGTCATCAATGGGAGGCGGCTCGTCTTTCGGCGAGTAGCGGGCGGTCCATTCCTCCATCGTGAGCCTTTCGGGCACGACGAGAAACCCGATGCCTGGCGGTGGCGGCTCTGCGGTCCGATTGTATTCAGCATCGAAGTCTTGCAGGGTCTTGATGGCGCGGCGATCCCCTTTGAAGGCTTTCTCGCGGAGAACCATGAACACCAGTTTGAGCGTCGTGCACAGCTCCGGTTCCTGCGAGTTTGCAATGCGAACCGTGCGCTTTTCCAGGAGCACATTGCGGACAGCCTTTCGGCGCCCCGTGGCGCCCTTCGGGCGGCCAGCGGGGTTCCCAGAATGACCTGGCTTGAATTGCGTCGCTTCTGGTGGGTTTCGCCGGTCGCGAGGCGTTTCTTCTTGAGGCTCAGCATCGCGGCCGCTTTTGCGCCGGCCTGGACTGTCACTGGGGTTGTTCATCGTAGTGCCTCAATACAATTTCGATGATGCGGCTCATCAGCGTCCCGGGAGAGAAGATCTCACGCTGATCGGCCTCGCACAAAGCCTTTGGAACGACGAAGACACCACTGGAGCGTGCCGCCGGGGCGGGCGGCGCGACGAGGTCGTATTGGATGGCGAGATCGATCAGTGCCTTGATGCTGGCTGAGTTTTTGCCGTCGATCGCCTTGGTGACCTGAGCGCGGAGGGTTGCCTCGAATGCAGAGATCTGCCGCGCCTTTGCGCCGGTCAACAATTTGACCGGCGCGAGGAGGATCTTGACGATATCGATCTGGTCCTTTCGAACGCGCTGCCTCTTGCGCCGGCGCCGCTGCGCCTTCCGAGGCGGCGTCTCGGCTGCGTTATCAGGACTGATCGCAGGTGCGACAGCGGGCGCGGCGTGGTCAGTTGCATCGTGCTTTTGGGTTGGCTCGTCGCTCATGCCACGGCCTCCGGCGTATCGGCCTTGGCATCGGTCGAGTCTGATGTATCGAGCGCGACCGTCTCGCTGCCCCGCCGCGAGGCAACCGCGCTGAAGGTCTCGCCGGTGATGGCGTGCACGGCCTCAAGGCCAGCGAGTCGCGCCAGCCGGCGCACGATCACATCGCAATAGTGCGGGTCGAGTTCGATTGCGTGGCCGCGCCGGCCCGTGCGTTCGGCGGCGACCAGCGTCGTGCCCGAGCCGGCGAAGGCGTCGAGCACGATGCCATTGCGCTTCGAGCAGTCCAGGATCGCATCGGCAACGAGGGCCACGGGCTTGACGGTGGGGTGCATCGCAAGATCGGCGTCGCGGTTCGCGCCGAAGCTATTGACGCCGGCATAGGACCAGACGTTGGTCCGATAGCGGCCATGCTTGCCGAGTTCGACGTTGTTGATATGCGGCGCGGTTCCCGACTTGAACACGAAGACGAACTCGTGCTGGGACCGGTAGAGGCTGCCCATGCCACCGTTGCTCTTCGCCCAAACGCAGATGTTCTTAAGTTCGCCATAGGCTGTCTTGGCGCTGGCCAAGACTTCACCGACGTGCCGCCAGTCCATGCAGACGAAGTGAATCGCACCATCGAAGGTGTACCGGGCGAGAGCGACGAAGACCAGGCAGAGAAAGGCCGTAAACTCCGCCTCGCTCATCTCGCCCGACGCCATCGCGAACTCGCGATGCTTGACCTTACCGAGCCCCCCAACGTGCCCGTCGATTTTCACATTGTAAGGCGGATCGGTGAACACCATTTGTGCCGTCGCGCCATCGAGAAGTCGGGCATAGGTTGCGCTGTCGGTCGCATCGCCGCAGATCAACCGGTGACGGCCAATGTTCCAGATGTCGCCGAGCCGGGTGACGGCGGGTCCCGGCTCGATCGCTGGGACCTTATCGGCAGGGTCGTCCTTGCCGGCGTCCTGGCCCTCATCGATCAGAACGTCGATCTCGGCCATCTCGAAGCCGGTGATCGAGACGTCGAAGCCCGCGTCGACTAAAACGAGGTGCTGAAGTTCGATCTTCAGGATTTCGCGATCCCATCCGGCCTTCTCGGCTAGACGGTTGTCGGCAAGGATGTAAGCGCGCTTCTGGTCCTCGCTCAGATGCTCGAGCCGGATCACGGGCACCATGTAGAGGCCGAGCTGCTTTGCTGCCTCGACGCGGCCATGGCCGGCGATAATGACGTTATCCTTGTCGACCAGAATGGGGTTGTTGAAGCCGAACGTTCGGATGCTGGCTGCGATCTGGGCGATCTGCTGCGCGCTGTGCGTTCGGGCATTACGGCTATAGGGCCGTAAGCCCGCGACGGGCACCTGTTCAATGACGAGCGGTTTGGACATGGGTCGTACCTCCTGTAAGAGACCGACCCGCAATCAAGCACGCACGTTAGCGGAAAGAATTCAGAACAAATCCGCCGAATTCTTATGAACGCGCTTTCGCGACGATATTTCGGACATGGCGCCAGTCGACATGCTTCATCAGACGGGCTTGGGCCATGCGGGCCGCCCGCTCGTGCGGAGGTCCGTTCCACCATGCCGCGCCACGAATGTATGACCAGCCCGTCAGCCCCTGCGACTTGTGTCGCCGCTGCAACCATCGCAGGTAACGCTCATAGTCGATCGGGATTAAAGCTTCTCGAAATCGAGCCGTTGCGTCAGGCCGCTTTGGTCCACGGGGCTTCTTCGCTGTGCGGTCAAGTCTGTGACGGAGGTGATCGAGCACGACCTGTGGGATCGGCTGTTTGGAATTGGCGATGATCGCTGCCATCAAATCATCAGTTGCGATCCATGCCCCTGGCTTGGCGTCCAGTTTACGGGCATGAGCAAGGTAGCTCGTGTTACTGAAGAGTTCGGAGGCCGATCGTCGATGATTTAATTGGTCGGAATCTTGGGACATCGGTGCTGCTCCTGGCCGTCGCCCGGCCGTCTCAACGCCGAACTCACTCGATCATAGGCGCCGTGGCCGCCTGATATGGCGGGTAAGCGACCCTGATCCGAAGCTAACTGTCCCAGATCTCGGTTTACGATTCCCTGATAATTTTCACGTTAAAACCGATGTAACCTTCTGAAAATAGGCCGACTTCCGCCAGATTGGGCATGTTTGAGGGCCCGAAAAGCGCAAAATTTCCCTGTAAATCGCGTGTCACGGAGCTGAGACCGGTTCGCGGATGACTGCGTCCACCGCCACCCAAATCCCAAATAGACAGCACCGGTTCGCGCAAAACGAGCTCTGGCCGTTGGCCGAACGCTACGCCCGCTCACGCCACCAGACCTGCCGCTTTTGCCGCCGCCAGAACGTCCGTGAGGATGCCGGCCGCGAGCGTGACCCGGCTCTTGGCGCCGCCGATCACACCGATGGGGCTCTTCAGCCGCGCGATGTCCTCCTCACCCACGCCCATGTCTCTCAACTGCGCAACGCGCATCTCGTGCGCTTTGCGGCTGCCCATGACTTCGACATAGAAATAGGGCCGCGCAAGAACGCGCGCGAGAACCGGCGCCTCCCACGCATGCTCATGAAACGCCACGACTGCCGCCGTCCAGGCATCGCCGAAGCCCTCGTCGATCGCTCGCGCATCAGTCAGTCCGTACGCCCTGATCCCTCGCGCTGAAAGCTCCGTTCGCACCGTGTCATCCGGCGTGACGATGTGCATGTTCAAACCCGCCACGTGGAACAGCGCCGCGATTGCGATCAGCGCAGGACCACCCCCCGCCAGCAGCACCCGCACCGGCGGCAGATGCACGCGATGAAACACGTCGCCGCGCAATTCGCAGGCCGGCTCGCGCACCGTGTCCTCGATCCGGCTCTCCCCACGCTTGATATCCGTGGCGAGCGTAAACGGCCGCCGCGCCACACGTCGTTGCGCGATGCTCCGCATCAAGCCCGAAGTCAGCCCCTGATCGAAATAGAGATCGAGCCCGCTCCCGCACGGCAGTTGCAGGTCGAGATATGCCGAGCCCTTGCCGTATCGCACAAGCCGGTTCTGCCCGGCCTGGATGGCATGACAGGCTTCGAGCGCAATCGCCTGTTCGATGCATCCGCCGGAAAGGTATCCGCTGAAACGCTGATCCTCCGCCACCGCCATCTGCGCTCCAATCGGGCGCGGCGTGTTGCCGTCGATGCATATAAGCGTCACGAGCGCCGTGCGCAGCCCCTGCCCGTTCCAGGTGATGAGATCATCCAGCACGTCCTCGTCAGCCAGCAACGAGCGTTGGGTTCGGGTCTCAGGCGAAGGATTGAGGATCATGCTGCGACTTATCAAGGAAGTCGGAGCCCTATTGCAACCCTGAGCCACCCGTCGTTGTTCAGCGGACGCCGTTGTCTTTGCAAATTGACACCGGAAACGCTTGCAACTCCGCCGCCAATCTCCCAGATACGCCAACGGCGTAACGCGACACGCCGCGTGACTGACACAAAAGCGCGCCATAGTCTTGCGCGCGCGAATGAGCGCCCCAAGCACTCCGGAGGATGCGATGACGAAGCTTTCGATCAACGGCCGCAAGGTCGAGGTCACGGCAGATCCGGATACGCCTCTGCTCTGGGTCGTGCGCGACGAATTACGCCTCACCGGTGCGAAGTTCGGCTGCGGTCAGGCTCTTTGTGGGGCCTGCACCATGTACGCCGACGGCTCGCCGATCCGAGCCTGCGTCACGCCCATCGAAAGTGTCGTCGGCCAGGAGATCACGACGCCCGAAGGCCTTGAGGGTCGCGTCGCCGAAGCCGTCCGTGCCGCGTGGGAGAAACACGATGTTGCGCAGTGCGGCTATTGTCAGCCGGGCCAGATCATGGCCGCCGTCGCGCTGCTCAACGGCAAGCCCGCGCCGACGGACACCGACATAGACGAAGCCATGAATGGTAACCTCTGCCGCTGTGCCACCTACGGCCGCATCCGCACGGCGATCAAGACCGCATCTGAAACGCTGAAGGGCTGAGGGAGAACGCGCACATGTTCAAAGACAACATCGCCTCCGCCGTCCGCTCCCTCGCCAACGCAGAGCCGGTCGCGCTCGACCGGCGCGGCTTTCTTCGCTTCTCCGTCGGCACCGGCGCCGGCCTCGTGATCGGCGCGTACATTCCCGTCACGTCGACATCGAGCGCTCACGCCGCCGAGACCGCCGACGCCGTGTTCAATCCCTTCGTTACTATTACGCCCGCCAACAAGGTGATCGTTCTGTCGAAGCATCTCGACAAGGGCCAGGGTACGGCCACGGGCCTCGCGACGCTCGTCGCCGATGAACTTGATGCTGACTGGTCGCAGATGGTGGCTGAGTTCGCGCCCGCCAATGCGGCCCTTTACAAGAACACGTTTTTCGGCGTCCAGGGCACCGGCGGCTCCACCGCCATGGCCAACTCTTTCGAACAGTACCGCAAGGCCGGCGCAGCAGCCAAGCAAATGCTTGTCGCCGCCGCCGCTCAAGCCTGGAAGACGCAACCCGCCAAGATCACCGTCTCGAAGGGCGTCATCAGCGACGGAACCAACAAGGCAACCTTCGGCGAACTCGCCTCCGCCGCCGCCAAGATGCCCGTTCCTGCGAAAGTGACGCTGAAGGATCCGAAAGACTTCATCTACATCGGCAAGTCATTCCCTCGACTCGATCAGAAAGCGAAAGTATCGGCCGCGCTGGTCTTCACGCAAGACATCCACCTTCCGGACATGCTGGTCGCCGTGATTGCACGACCGCCGCGTTTCGGCGCAAAGCCCGGCGCGGTCGATGCCACCAAGGCCAAAGCCGTGAAGGGCGTCGCGGATGTCGTCACCATTCCCGGCGGCGTTGCCGTTGTCGCGACCTCCACCTGGGCTGCGATCAAGGGCCGTGACGCTCTGCAGGTCACATCGGATGAAACGGCTGCAGATAAGCGCGGCACCGCCGAACTGGTGGAAGAGTATAAGGCGCTCGCCGCCAAGCCTGGTCTCTCCGTGCGCAAAGACGGCGATGCCGAAAAAGCCATCGCCGGTGCCAAGACGGTCATCGATGCGGAGTTCGTCTTCCCCTTCCTGGCGCACGCGCCAATGGAACCCCTGAACGCTATCCTCGCCTTCAAGGACGGTAAGGCCACAATCTGGTCCGGCTCACAATTGCAGACGATCGATCAGTCGGTCGCCGCCGCCATCCTCGGTATCAAGCCCGAAGATGTAGCCATCAACACCCAGTGGGCGGGCGGTTCCTTTGGCCGCCGCGCTGTTTACAACTCCGACTACGTCGCCGAAGTCGCCCACGTCGTCAAAGCCCTCGCCACTGACAAGCCCATTAAGCTCGTCTGGACGCGCGAAGACGACATCAAAGGCGGCTACTACCGCCCCATGTACGTCCACAAAGTGAAGGTCGGGCTTACGGAAACCGGCGAGATCGCTGGCTGGCAACACCGCATCGTCGGTCAGTCCATCATGGACGGCACCGCGTTAGCAGCCGGCTCCGTCAAGAACGGCGTCGACGCGACCTCTGTCGAAGGCGTCAGCGATACGCCCTACACGATCCCAAACTATGAAGTCGAAGTGCACAACACTAAATTCGGCGCTCCGCCGCTTTGGTGGCGCTCGGTTGGGCACACGCACACCGCCTACGTTATGGAAACAATGATCGACGAGATCGCGGTGCGCACGGGCAAAGACCCTGTCGATTTCCGACTTGCCATGCTCGAAAAGCACCCGCGCCACGCTGCAGTGTTGAAGCTTGCCGCCGAGAAGGCAGGCTGGGGCACGCCACTCCCAGGTGGCGTCGCTCGCGGTGTCGCCGTGCACGAAAGCTTCAAGAGCTTCGTCGCGCAGGTGGCGGAGGTGCGCATTGAGGACGGCCAGGCAAAGGTGGATCGGGTCGTCTGTGCGGTTGATTGCGGACTACCGATCAATCCCGACAACATCATCGCTCAAATCGAAGGCGGCATCGGCTACGGCCTCGGCGCCATCCTCCACTCGCACGTCACCTTGACCGACGGCGTCGTGGATCAAGCCAACTTCGGCGATTACGAAGTGCTCCGGTTCAACGAAATGCCCAAGGTCGAGGTCCACATCATCCCCTCGACGGAACCCCCAACCGGCATCGGCGAACCAGGCACGCCCCCGGTTGGTCCCGCCGTCGCGAATGCCGTAGCCGCTCTCACCGGCCAACGCATCCGCGCGCTTCCGCTTGCCATCCACAAACTCGCCGCGAGCTGACGACCAGCACTGCGCCCGCCCTAGTAACCCCTCCCCTCGACGGGGAGGGACAGGGTGGGGTGAGCCACTTGCACGGACGTCGAATGATTTACGCCCCAGCCGGACGGAACGCCCTGCAAACCGCCGGATCGGTGTCGAGCCGTGCGCCGCCGATGAGATCGATGCAATAAGGAACGGCCGGAAACACAGCCATCATGCATAGCCGGATTGACGCCGGCTTTCCCGGCAGATTGACGATCAGGCATGAGCCGCGGATGCCCGCCGTCTGCCGCGAAAGAATAGCCGTCGGCACCTGCTTCAAACTTTCAAATCGCATCAGCTCCCCGAAGCCCGGCATCATCTTCTGGCACACGGCCTCGGTCGCTTCCGGCGTCACGTCGCGCTGGGCCGGACCCGTGCCGCCCGTCGTGAGAATCAGAGAACATCCCTCCACGTCGACGAGCTCCGTAAGCGTCGCTGCAATACCGGCCTCATCATCCGGGATCACACGCGCGACCGGCTCCCACGGTGAAATGAGGATCTCCTTCAAAACGGCATGGATCGCCGGACCACCTTTGTCTTCGTAAAGTCCTTTGCTGGCGCGATCCGAGACGGTGACGATGCCGATGCGAGCGGTCATGGGCGGCGAGAACTCCAATAAACGACGTTTCGGCCCATATACACGATCTGCTCTGGTCCGCCACACCGAACGAGGAACAGGCACCCGCCGGTAAGTAAAGATCGCGACGAACCGTTGGTCTTCGCCAGCGTTATAGAAATCTAAGCAACGGCCCGCATGGGGAAACCATTCGCGCCGTCTAAGTTTGAGCCAGCTCAAATTCGTCCGCCCTGCGCCGTGGCAGAAGTTGAGCGTAGGGGCGCTGTGTGAGAGAGGTTGCCGATGATCGCTTCGCGTACTGCCTGCGCCTTCGCCGCGGGTCTCGCCGGAGCGGGCTTGTTGTTTTCGAGCCCCGCCGACGCTCAGCGCCGCTGGGTCAAGCCTTACTATTCAGAAGAATACAACACCGATCGCCCCGTACGCGGCTACGAAGGCTTCCTCTTTCCGGAATATTACTGCTCCTGCAAACGCTACCCCCGCCGCGTCTGCTCGACCGATAAGCGTGGACGCGAACGCTGCCGCGTCGTCGGCTGGCGACTGGAGCAAACCTGCCAATAATCAAGTGCAACAAGGAGACCCTCAAGAATGCTCGATAACCGTAACACACCCAACGAACTCGATGAGATGTTCCCGTCCGCGAAGGCCGTCATCCATCAGCTGAAGCAATCTGACTTGCACTTCGCAAAACTGGCGGACCACTATCACGAGATCAACCGCTCGGTGCATCGCATGGAAACCAACGTCGAGCCTGTCTCTGACGAAACGATGGAAAACGAGCGCAAGAAGCGCCTCGCCCTCCTCGACGAAATTTCCGCCATCATCACCCGCGCCACAACGCCCGCCTGACCTGCGTATCCTGCCCCTCGATGGGAGAGGAGGCCGCGCCATCACTTAGACCCCCATCACGCATTGACGACGCACGTCCATGTCTGAGCGGGTCTAAGTGATCTGCGGCGCGGTGGTGGCCTAGGCTATATTTCAGACAACAAAAAGCGGTGACTTCGGGCGCCCAAAAGCCGCCATGATGGCGCATTGCCCCCGGTACCTTCGCGGGTGAGATTGGCTGCCCAACTGCCACTCTCACGCAAACCGCACAGGACCCGCATGTACGGCCGTCTCCTCGTCCCCGCAGACTTCGATGTTCCCGAACGCCTGGATGGACCGGGCTACCACCTGCGCATGCTCTCCGTCACCGATCTCGAAAAGGACTTCGAGGCTGTTGCCGCAAGTGCCGATCGCCTGCGCGGTCTGCTCGATCCCGACAGCCCCTGGCCGGACGGCATAACGAAAGAGGAAGACCTGATCGACCTCGCGTGGCACCAGCGCGAGTTCACCATCCGCCACTCGTTCGCCTACACGGTGATGGCGTCCGACGAAAGCCGCTGCCTCGGCTGCATGTATATCTTCCCTAGCGACCGTCGCGGTTACGATGCCAAAGTGTTCTACTGGGCGCGCAGCGGACCTGACGCCGATGTCCGCGACGAAGACCTCGGCCGCCTTATCCGCACTTGGCTCGACATCCGCTGGCCATTCACGGCCATTGCCTATCCGGGTCGCGACATCTCTTGGAACGATTGGGCGCAACTGCCCCCTCGTCGCTGGGAATAACGCCTGTCTTGCGCTCGCCGCACGCGCGGTCCACCAATGGGCGCAACTATTCGGATCGATCGTGAAACGCGGCAACCGCGGCACACGTATCTGATCCGCAGCCTCAATGCGGAGACAGCCATGGATCACGACAGCGTCAAGCTCTACTACGGCAAGGTCCTCAAATCCTCCGATGATCTGAAAACGTCCGCCTGCTGCACCGCCGACGCCATGCCGGCGCATCTGAGGCCCCTCGCAGCCAAGATCCATGACGAAGTCTCCGCCAAATACTACGGTTGCGGTCTCGTCTGCCCAACGGAGATGACCGGCCGCCGCGTCCTCGATCTCGGTGCCGGATCAGGTCGCGACGCCTACATGCTCGCGCAATTCGTTGGCGAAACCGGCGAGGTCGTCGGCGTCGACATGACGGACGAACAACTCGCGGTCGCCCGCCGCCACGTCGATTGGCATGCACAGAAGTTCGGTTACGCCAAGCCGAACACGCGCTTCCTCCACGGCTACATCGAACGCTTGAACGAACTGGGCCTGGAACCTGGCTCCTTCGACGTGATCGTCTCCAACTGCGTCATCAATCTCTCAATCGACAAACCCGCCGTGCTGAAGGGCGCATTCGACCTGCTGAAACCCGGCGGAGAGCTCTATTTCTCCGACGTCTATGCCGACCGCCGCATCCCCGAACACCTCGTGCGCGATCCCGAACTCTATGGCGAGTGCCTGAGCGGCGCACTCTATTGGAACGACTTTCTCACGCTTGCGAAGCAGGCCGGCTTTCTCGACCCTCGTCTCGTCACCAGCCGCCCGATGGACGTGAACAACGCCGCCCTGCAGAAAAAGCTTGGTGCCGCGAAGTTCTTCTCTGCCACCTACCGCCTGTTCAAGCTCGATGGCCTTGAGCCCGCCTGCGAGGACTACGGTCAGGCCGTGGTCTATAAGGGCTCACTTCCCGAAGAGCCGGACATGTTCGTGCTCGATGGCCATCACCACATCGAAAAAGGCCGCGTTTTCCCCGTCTGCGGCAACACCTGGCGCATGCTCGCCGCGACCCGTTTCGCCGAGCACTTCACGTTCATCGGCAATTTCGACACGCATTACGGCATCTTCCCCGGCTGCGGCACCTCCATCCCGTTCACCGCTGCAGATGATCCAAACGGCACCAGCGGCGCCTGCTGCTGATGCGCATCGCAGCGCTCGTTCTCGCTGCCGGCCGCTCACGTCGCTTCAGCCCCGGCAACAAATTGCTCGCCGATCTGGAGGGCAAGCCCGTTCTCGCTCACACGCTCGCGGCAGTCAGCGCCGCCGGCTTCGATCAGACGCTTGTCGTGACCGGTCATGATCACGACGCGCTGGTCGTGGTCTTGCAGCGGTTTCGCGTGCAGATCGTGCGCTGCGCCGATGCTCGCGAGGGAATGGGCCACTCGATCGCGGCTGGCGTTTCGATGCTCGCCCCCGGTATCGATGGCCTCGCGATCATTCCCGGCGACATGCCGCTGCTGACCGCTGCAACACTCAGCGTTCTCACACACACGTTCATCGCCCATGCCGGACAATCGATCGTCCACGCGGCGGATCGCGATGGTGCACAACGCAATCCCGTATTTTGGCCACGGGAGTACTTCCCACAGCTTGCCGCTCTTGAAGGCGAGCGCGGTGCGAAGTCCCTGATTCGCGACGAAATCGCCGTTCGCGTCAGCGAGAAAGCCGAACTGTTGGATGTCGATGATCCTGCCGCGCTCGCGAGTGCGCGCAGCATCATCCGCGCGAGGCGAGCCTAATCCTGACGGTTTCCCCCGCGCCCTGCATAAACCGCATGGCAAGACGGAACATCGCCAATACAGCGTTCAATCACGTAAATGTCACGGGATGACTTGATCAAGCACAGGCCCCAGACTGCGCCCCGGTCCATACTTGGTCCGTGAAGCAGCAGCCGCGTGCGTGTCTTTGGCCTTGCTTTGATTGACCCAGTCCGAAGGCGCGTTTTCTAGTAACCAGCCTGGGGAGACGATGATGACCAGTAGAACGCCGACGCAGCCTGAACTCGACTATGACGCTCTCGAATCGCGCGCTAGATCGACGCTCGAATCCTGGATGACCATGCAGCGTCCCGTTTTCTCGATGATGACGGAGATCAACGGCCGCCTGATCAACCAAGCTTTTCGTGTCAATCAGGCGTGGCTTGGATTTATGAGCCGTTGCGTCGAACAGGAATTGCAGGCCACGCGCCGCCTGATGGGCTGCCGCAACGTGAACGACTTTGTCAGCACGTATCGCGATGTCGTCGATACGGTGCAGCGCGAGGCGCGTCACGAAGTCGAAGAGCTGTCACGCCTCAACCGCGAATGCGCCGGCGAAACCGTCGCGGCCTTCCGCGAAGGCCTCGAAGAAGCCGCCCACGAGCTTCGTCACTGAGCTGTCCAACTCACGCGCAGGGCGGCCGGCTCCGCGACAGGGGAGTCGCCCTGCGCCACACAATCGAGTCGTCCTGCGCCAATTGAGACGTTCAGTTCAACCGGAACTCGCCGTCGACCGGCTTCAACTCTGCCGGCCCAATCAGCGCGCGGTGGCACACCGTCACCCGGTACAGCAGCCCTTCGAGCTTCGCCTGCCAGAACATCAAAAACCGGTTCAGCTCAGGGAAGCTCGGCGCTTTGTCGTACTCCTGCCAGACGTACTGCTGCAGGATCGCGGGGTGATCGGGCAGGCGGTAAAGGATGTCGGCGGTCGTTAACCCGAAGCCGTCGATCTGGCGCTGGAAATCATTCGAGATCATGCGAGTGAAGTCCTCATCAAGGGTCGGCACCCAAGTGTAATTTTTTCCGCGAGTTGCCGTTCCCGTAAAGTGACTTTCGCGCATTACCTTTGCAAAATAAGCATTCTAGCACTCACATCGAAAAAGTGCTGCCAGACCCCTTGAAGCGCGATGGACAGGTCCCCACATCGCCAGCCGAAATGTGAGCCGGGCCTCGCGCACCTCCCCGCGCGGTGGCTGTGCTGCGCGGAGCTGTCCGCCGCGCGGCACCAAAAGCTCTCGTTTCACAACCTAAACTGTCGACAGGAAAAAGGAGAAACATCATGTCGTTTCGCCCGCTCCATGACCGCATCGTGGTGAAGCGGATCACCGCCGATGAGAAGTCCGCCGGCGGCATCATCATCCCCGACACCGCCCAGGAAAAGCCCCAGCAAGGCGAAGTCATCGCCGTTGGCCCGGGCGCCCGTGACGAGCGCGGGGAAATCGTCCCGCTCGACGTCAAAGTTGGCGACACCGTGCTCTTCGGCAAGTGGTCCGGCACCGAAGTAAAGATCGATGGGAAGGACCTTCTCATCATGAAAGAAAGCGATGTGATGGGCGTTCTCGAACAGCCCGCATCGAAGGTCAAGAAGGCCGCCTGATTGGGGCCGCGTCCACTCCTTCCAAGTTCAAATCTGAATTGGAGAAAAAATCATGTCAGCGAAAGAAGTCCTGTTTGACCAGTCCGCACGGGAAAAGATGCTGCGCGGCGTCGATATCCTGGCCGATGCGGTGAAGGTCACGCTCGGCCCCAAGGGCCGCAACGTCGTGATCGAGAAGTCCTTCGGCGCGCCCCGTATCACCAAGGACGGCGTCACCGTCGCCAACGAGATCGAACTTGCGGACAAGTTCGAAAATATGGGCGCCCAGATGGTGCGCGAAGTCGCCTCCAGGACGAATGATCTCGCCGGCGACGGCACCACGACCGCTACCGTGTTGGCCCAGGGCATCGTCCGCGAAGGAGCCAAGGCCGTCGCCGCCGGCGTGAACCCGATGGACCTGAAGCGCGGCATCGACACTCGCCGTCGAGGTCGTCGTCGCGGAGCTGAAAAAGAACGCCAGCAAGGTCACTGAACCGACGAGATCGCCCAGGTCGGCACCATCTCCGCCAACGGCGACGCTGAAATCGGCCGCATGCTCGCCGAAGCCATGCAGAAGGTCGGCAACGAGGGCGTGATCACGGTCGAGGAAGCCAAGACCCTCGAGACCGAACTCGAAGTGGTCGAAGGCATGCAGTTCGACCGCGGCTATATTTCGCCTTACTTCGTCACCAACGCCGACAAGATGCGCGTTGAGTTCGAAGACCCGTATATCCTCATCCACGAGAAGAAGCTGTCGGGCCTGCAGACGATGCTGCCGCTGCTCGAAGCGGTGGTGCAGACCGGCAAGTCCGCTGCTGATCGTTGCGGAGGATGTCGAAGGCGAAGCGCTCGCCACCCTCGTCGTCAACAAGCTACGCGGCGGCCTCAAGGTCGCGGCGGTCAAGGCTCCGGGATTTGGTGATCGCCGCAAAGCATGCTGGAGGATATCGCGATCCTCACCGCCGGCCAGACCGATCTCGGAAGATCTCGGCATCAAGCTCGAGAACGTCACGATCAACATGCTCGGCCGCGCCAAGAAGGTGGTCGATCGACAAGGACAACACCACGATCGTCAACGGCGCCGGCAAGAAGGCGACATCGATGCCCGCGTCGCCCAGATCAAGGCGCAGATCGAGGAAACCACCTCCGACTACGATCGTGAGAAGCTGCAGGAGCGTCTCGCCAAGCTCGCGGGCGGCGTCGCGGTGATCCGCGTCGGTGGCGCCACGGAAGTCGAGGTGAAGGAGCGCAAGGATCGCGTCGACGACGCGATGCACGCGACCCGCGCAGCCGTCGAGGAAGGCATCCTGCCGGGCGGCGGCGTGGCCCTGCTGCGCGCGTTGAAGGCGCTCGAAGCGCTCGCACCTGCCAACGATGACCAGAAGACCGGCATCGAGATCGTGCGCAACGCGCGATCCAGGCTCCGGCTCGCCAGATCGCCACCAACGCAGGCGAGGACGGCTCGGTCATCGTCGGCAAGATCCTCGAGAAGGGTCACTTCGCCTGGGGCTTCGACGCCCAGTCCGGCGAATACGGCGACCTGTATCGGCTATGGCATCATCGACCCGACCAAGGTGGTGCGCTGCGCCCTGCAGGACGCCGCCTCTGTCGCCGGTCTTCTGATCACCACCGACGCCATGATCGCCGAAAAGCCGAAGAAGGACAGCGCCCCCGCGCTTCCCCCCGGCGGCGGCATGGACTTCTGATCACGCGCGCGGCGGCAACTTGCGTCCAGGGCAGCCGCCGCGCGGCACCCTCATCACCCGCGCGGCGGCCGACGCCCCAACGGGCAGTCGCCGCGCGACACCAAAGAAGCCGCTGCGGCACTCCGCGGTGCCTTTTCTTGATGCTGAAAGCACCACGCGAAGCGACGGCGGCGAAGGTTCATCACAGCGTCCGCCGCGCGCAGAAACGATGAACCGTGATCGCTCGATTAAGCTTGTAATCTGCCCCTCGCATCTCCATCTATTGCCAATGGACATGTTCGATTATCAGGTCCCGGCGGAGGTCTACGCTAGCCGTGGCCGCGGCGCGACCAAGCGGCCGATGACATTCTACCGCTTCAAGAGCGCGGCCGAGGCGATCCAGTTTGTCATGGAAAAATTGCCGCCTGAAATGCTCATGGGTACCACCATGGAAATTGGTGAAGAGCGTTTTATCGGCAACGACATAAAGAAGCTTTATCACAGCGCCAGCTTTCCATTGAGCCGCCCCGTCGCGTAAGCTGTGCCACCGGATCTACTCAGTTTTTTTCCTGCGATGCACGTCGCCTCCGGATCGGGTACAATCCCCCGGTTCCGGTCCGTCTGCTTGGGACAACGACAACGACTACGACACCAGCAAATGCGCCTCGCAGCGCCACGGTTGGTTAACACCGCAGCGGGCATCGGCCTCCTGCATTGGAGAGCACGATGCAGCACCCGGGTTTTTTTCATCGGGCCGGGCCGTTCACGCTGAAGGAAATCGCCGCAGCATCCGGCGCGATTGTCATCGGCGAAGACAGCCGCACCATTGATGATTTGCGCCCGCTGCATTCAGCCTCAGAGCGCGACCTCTCGTTCTTCGAAAATCGCAAGTATGCGACGCTGCTCGGTGCCACCCGCGCCGGCGCATGCATCCTCGCCCCGCGCGATGCGGGGAAAGCTCCTGAAGGCATTTCCGTTCTTACCAGCGATGCGCCCTACACGGCATTCGCGCGCGTTCTCACGCTGTTCTACGCTGATGCTTTGCGCAGCAAAGCCGCTGCCACCGCCGCTGACAGTAACGGCGCACTCGTGCATGCCAGCGCACATATTGCCGAAGGAGCGACTGTCGAGCCGGGCGCCGTCGTCGGCCGCGAAGCGATCATAGGCGAAGGTTCGGTGATCTCGGCCGGCGCCGTGGTCGGCTATCGCGTGGTCATCGGCAAGGATTGCTACATCGGCCCCGGCGCAACCGTCACGCATGCGATCCTCGGCGATGGCGTCATCATTCATGCCGGCGCTCGCATCGGCCAGGATGGCTTCGGATTCGCCATGAGCGCGAAAGGGCACCTGAAGGTGCCGCAGATCGGTCGCGTGCTGATCGGCAATGAAGTGGAAATCGGTGCCAATACGACGGTCGATCGCGGTTCCCTCGCCGACACGGTCATCGGCGAAGGTACGAAGATCGATAACCTCGTCCAGATCGCGCATAATGTCGTCATCGGAAGGCATTGCGTCATCGTCGCCCAGAGCGGCATCGCCGGCTCCGCGGAGATCGGCGATTTTGTCGTCATGGGCGCGCACTCGGGCGTTATCGGCCATGTGAAGGTTGGCTCCGGCGCCCAGATCGCCGGCAGCGCGCATGTGAAGGACGATGTCGAACCCGGTGCCCGCATGGGCGGAACACCGGCCCGTCCGTTCAAGGAGTGGGCCCGCGAAATCGCCGCCATTCGGCACCTCGCCAAGAAATCCTGACCTGCAATTTTGCACCCAAAAACAAAAATCAGCGATTGGCCTTGAAAAACTCGCAAAAGACGTCTAGATACCTCAAATCGACTTTTGGCCGGACAACCAGGCCGCAGCTTCTCCCACGCCACTGGCGTCGCCAGAAGTGCGTTCAGACCCAACCAAATCATCGAAAATGAGAGCTAGTGGGTACGTACGCGTGCTTGCTAGCTCGTGAGATTTGTTTTGCCTGACTGACAAAGGAAACACCCATGACACCGGGTACTGTAAAGTTCTACAACTATCAAAAAGGTTTCGGCTTCATCACGCCGGACGCTGGCGGCAAGGACGTGTTCGTGCACGCCACTGCTCTTGAGCGCGCCGGCATGCAGGGCCTCACCGAAGGCCAGAAGGTCAACTTCGATACCGAAGAAGACCGCCGTTCGGGCAAGATCGCAGTTGGCCGGATCGAGGCGATCTAAAGCCGCCTCTCCTGCGCTCTGCAGTTGAATGAAGCCGCTCCTCTACGGGGGCGGCTTTTTTCATGCGGCATGCTTGGCACGCGCCGCAAAAGCGACATCAGTTCGCCACAACTCCGCAGTGGGCCTCTGCTATCGGGCTCCGATCGGAAAACATGCGGAGACGGGGTGGGATGGCGGTTCACGGCTTGTGGCGACGACGCGCGGCTTGGGTTTTGGCGATGATGTCATGCTTGGCGCTAACCCACGAGCCCGCATCGGCCATCGAAGCAGCCGAAGCCGCGACCAAGCCACCCGTCACGGTGAACATCTTCGTCTCCACCCGCAACGACACCTGCTACGATCGCGGCGACGTTGCCGCCATCACCCGCTTCGCCACCGAAGAGCAGGTCCGTATCAATGCCCAGGGCGGCATCGCCGGTCATAAACTCGATCTGCGCATACTCGACGACTATCGCGATCAGAAATCGCACCACCGCCAGCATGCGTGAAGCTCTGTCCGATCCCGACAGTGTCGCGATGATCGGCATGTCGAGCTCCGATCGCTCGAAAGCCGTTTTCGAAGCGGCCGGCAAGGAGATCAAGCAGAAGAACATCCCATTCCTCTCCGCCATCTCCGTGAGCAGCATCTTCGAAGACTACCCCAATGTTTTCACCATGCGCGCCTCCCAGGATGACGAGCGCCTGCCCGTACTGGCTCAGTTCGTCCGACGCTCCGGCTTCCAGCGCCCCGCCTTTGTCGGCGTGCGCGATACACTGTATTCGACAAGCCTCGCTGACGGCCTCAACCGCGTCATGGGCGCCTACATGGTTGCCGATCATCGCGTTGCGACGAAAGACGATAAAGCCGACTTGGCCGAATTTCCCGCTGTGATAGCTGACCTGAAGGACAAGAACCCCGACATAGTGTTTCTGGCGATTGGCACGGATCGCAACGGTGAATTTATAAAGGCTTTGAAAGAGGCTGGCGTAACTCCGGCCGTGATGCTGACCGGCCGCATCAACTCCCTTCCGAAGGATATCGCGAGCGTCTATCCAGCTACCCTTTACGAACTTGTGTGGGACCGCCTGCCCGATTTGTATAACGCGCGCCTGATGCGCCGCATGGCTGGCCAGCCCCCCGAAGATTGGGTGTTCGTCGGCGACAAGATCTCAGCCGCACCCGGCTGGGCGAATGGCGAATGCAAAGAGCGTCCTGCAAGCGCCGCAAGCAACCCACTGTCCGACGATAACCTGCGCGCCATCGGGATCGGGACGCAGTACGCGGACATGCTCGGCATCATCGCGGCTGCCGCCCGCACGGCGGATCGCGATGCGGACGTTAAAGAGCTGCGCTCGCACATCATTGAGCACCTGAAAACCACTTACGCCGCCGGCCGCGGGGTCTTCCAGGGTCAATTCGAGAATTGGTCGTTCGATCCCCGCACGCGCAACGCGACGCGCACGCCATTCCTCGTGCAATTGGCGCCCGGCATGGGTCGCACGCAGTTGGGTCCCATGCAATTCGCCCGCCTCAAGAACGAGAATTTGCGCGCGATCGGTACACAATATGTCGATATCGACCTCATCCGCGTCTTCTCGGTCGATGACAATGACAAGTCCTTCCACGCCGAGTTCTATGTCTCCATGCGCGATGACGGTCAGGAGAACTCGATTGACCTCATCGAATTCTCGAATGCGGTGATCAACCCTCAGACCAACGATCGCCAGATCACCGTGCGCACCTTGGCCAACGGCGAGAAGAGCGACGCCTATCCCGACGGCATGAAGATCTACCATGTATCCGGGCGGTTTCTGTTCCAGCCCGAGCTTCAAACGTATCCGTTCGACACGCAGCGCTTTGCGATCAACATCCGCCCCAAGCGCGGCGACAAGCCCTTCATCGTTCAGCCGCCGCCGATCGATCTGCGCGACACCGCCGTCGATGCGGACGGTTGGGAGCCGAAGGAGCAGTACGTCGGCTACGACGAGGATTTCGTGACGACCATCGATGCCAAGACCCACCAGCCGAGCATCGTGCCCTTCTACAAAGGCTCGTTTGTCTGGATCATGTCACGCGAGACAACAGATTACTTCCTGCGTGTGGTGGTGCCGCTCTTGTTCATCATGGCAGTCGCCTACCTATCGATCTTCATTCCCCTCACCCACTTCGAAGCGATCGTGACGATCCAGGTGACCGCGCTGTTGTCCGCCGTGGCGCTCTATCTCGCCTTGCCCGCGATTGACAGCGACGGCACCACGCTCTCCGACCGTATCTTCCTGTTCGCTTATCTGGCGGTCACGGTCATGATCGCGATTTCGGTTCTGCGAATTAATCCCTACTTCGAGGAGCGTCCGAAGGCGCTGCTGGGGCTCACCATCACCCACGTCATCCTTGTGCCCATCCTCGCCCTCGCCATGGCCATCTACGTCCAGCGGGCGAGCATGGGGCTGGGATGATGCCACCCACCTGCCGGCAACGATCCAAACCAAGGAAGGCGGCCATTTTGGCCGCCTTCCCCCTCAATTCTCATCCATCTTGAGCGCGGCGATGAACGCTTCCTGCGGGATTTCGACCTTGCCGAACTCGCGCATCTTCTTCTTGCCCTCCTTCTGCTTGTCCAGAAGCTTGCGCTTGCGGGTGATGTCGCCGCCGTAGCACTTGGCGATCACGTCCTTGCGCAGCGCCTTGATGGTCTCGCGCGCGATCACCTTGGCCGCCGATCGCCGCCTGGATCGGGATCTGGAACAGGTGCGGCGGGATCAGTTCCTTCAGCTTCTCGCACATCGACGCGGCCGCGGCTCTCGGCGCGGGCGCGGTGCACGATCATCGACAGCGCATCGACCGGCTCGGAGTTGACCAGGATCGACAGCTTGACGAGGTCGCCCTCCTCATAGCCCTGGATATGATAGTCGAACGAGGCATAGCCGCGCGACACGCTTTTCAGCCGGTCGTAGAAATCGAACACCACCTCGTTCAGCGGCAGTTCGTAGACCACCATCGCGCGGGAGCCGACATAGGTGAGTGTCTTTCTGCCGGCCGCGCCGGTCCTGGCACAGCTTCAGCACCGCGCCGAGATATTCGTCGGGCACCAGGATCGTCGCCTCGATCCACGGCTCCTCGATGTGATCGATCTTGTACAACGTCCGGCATGTCGGCCGGGTTGTGCATCTCGATCACCGTGCCGTCGGTCAGGTGCAGATTGTAGATGACCGACGGCGCGGTGGTGATGAGGTCGAGATTGAACTCGCGCTCCAGCCGCTCTGTGATGATTTCCAGATGCAGCAGGCCGAGGAAGCCGCAGCGGAAGCCGAAGCCGAGCGCGGCCGAGGTTTCCATCTCGAAGGAGAAGCTGGCGTCGTTGAGCCGCAGCTTCGCCATCGCCTCGCGCAGATCCTCGAAGTCCGCGGCATCGACCGGGAACAGGCCGCAGAACACCACCGGCTGCGCCGGCTTGAAGCCCGGCAGCGCCTCGGCTGTCGGGTGCTTCTCGTCGGTGATGGTGTCGCCGACGCGGGTGTCGGCCACTTCCTTGATCGCGGCGGTGAAGAAGCCGATCTCGCCGGGGCCAAGCTCGTCGAGCATTTCCTGCTTCGGGCGGAAGATGCCGACGCGCTCGACGTGGTACGCCCCGTCGGTCGACATCATCTTGATGCGTCTGGCCCTTCTTCAGCGTGCCGTCGATGACGCGCACCAGCACGACGACGCCGAGATAGGCGTCATACCAGCTGTCGACCAGCATCGCCTTCAGCGGCTTGTTGCGATCGCCCTTGGGCGGCGGCAGCCGCTCGACGATCGCCTCCAGCACGGCCTCGACGTTGAGGCCGGTTCTTGGCCGAGACACCGATGGCCTCTGACGCGTCGATGCCGATGACGTCCTCGATCTGCTGCTTGACGCGGTCGGCGTCGGCGGCCGGCAGGTCGATCTTGTTCAGGACGGGCAGGATCTCGAGGTTGTTGTCGAGCGCCTGGTAGACGTTGGCGAGCGTCTGCGCCTCGACGCCCTGGCTGGCATCCACCACCAGAATCGCGCCCTCGCAGGCGGCAAGCGAGCGGGAGACCTCATAGGCGAAGTCGACGTGGCCGGGCGTGTCCATCAGGTTGAGCTGATAGGTCTTGCCGTCCTTGGCCTTGTAGTCGAGGCGCACGGTCTGCGCCTTGATGGTGATGCCGCGCTCGCGCTCGATATCCATGCTGTCGAGGATCTGCTCCTTCATCTCGCGATCGGAGACGTTGCCGCACAGCTGGATCAGCCGGTCGGACAGCGTCGATTTGCCGTGGTCGATATGGGCGATGATGGAGAAATTGCGGATCAATGAGGTATCGGTCATGGGCGGCTGATAGCACTTGGGTTTCCCCGGCAAAAGGGGCGTTGTCCAGTCACCGTCGAACCGCCGCACTACGGATCGGGCAGAAGACGGATCACCGCCAAGACTGGCCACCTGCTATCGTGTGTGCCACAATGATGGAAACCAATAATTTAACTGGAGGAAATGACATGGCAGGAACGGCGAATTCCCGCGGCAAAGGTTTCAAGGACGCGCTGGGTGCGGCCGGGGTGAGTGAAGAGGTTCAGTCCGCGTTGACGTCCGCCTTCGAGGCCATGTGCGACTGGCGCCAGGATGCGGCCAGATCAGGCCGAGCGTCACGGCAACAAGGTCTTCGACAGAATGGGCAACGCTGCGAAGGCCATGGGCTGGCCGGCCGAATTGGTCGACATGACCCGTCAGCAGATGCAGCAGGCCTCTAAGATGCAGGTTCAGGTGCTCGATCAAGTCATGGATGCCTGGGAGCAGCAGGTCAAGAATCCCGGAGCCGGTCTGCAAATGGTGCCGGGCGGAAATGGTTCGCCGTTCCAATTCCCGAATTTCGGCAACATGCCCGGAATGCCAATCCGGAATGCCTGGAATGCCCGGCATGCTCGACATGAAGAACATGCCTGACTTCGGCACTCTGCCGACCGCGCCACTGCAGTTCTGGATGCAGGCCGCCGAGATGTGGCAGAAGAGCTGGCAGCAGGCGCTCTCCTCTTGGATGGAAGCCCAGTCGAGCATGATGGGTGGCGACGACAAGGGTCGCGGCAAGCGCTGACCGTCGTCACGCCCGACCAATTGCGAAACCGGCCGCTCCAAAGTGGCCGATACCGCCGTTTATCCAACTGCTCGACACGGGATTTCAGCATCTTGCCGCCTGTTGCTGCCAGAAGGCAACCGCTCTAACGTCCGCTGGAATTGGCTGCCCAAGTCCGGGGAATTCGCCGGCACGCGGCAAACGGGGGACATATGACGGTGTCTCAATCGAGCGGGACAAGCGCCCCTTCGCGTCCTGATGTGTCCACCGTCAGCGCCGACCTTCTCGCCTCCGTCGTTGTCTTTCTGGTCGCCCTGCCGCTCTGCATGGGCATCGCGCTCGCCTCCGGCCTGCCGCCCACCGCCGGCATCATCACCGGCATCATCGGCGGCATCGTCGTGGGCGTTATCGCCGGTTCGCCGTTGCAGGTCAGCGGACCCGCCGCCGGCTTGCCGTGCTCGTTTACGAACTCGTCCAGTCGTACGGCGTCGAGATGCTCGGCACGATCGTGCTGTTCGCAGGCCTTGATCCAGTTGGCCGCCGGCATATTGAAATTGGGCCAGTGGTTCCGCGCCGTCTCTCCCGCCGTCATCCACGGCATGCTGGCCGGCATCGGCATTCTGATCTTTGCCGCGCAGTTTCACGTGATGCTTGACGGCAAGCCGATCGGCACCGGCATCCAGAACCTGCTCGGGATCCCCGGCGCCATCATGAACGCGATCTCCGCGGGCGACTCGCGCCTCACCGCCGGTGAAGTCGGCGTGCTTACCATCGCCGCCATCTTCGCCTGGGCGTCGCTGGCCCCGAAATCCGTTGAAGGTCATCCCCGCGCCGCTCGTCGGCGTCGTCGTCGGCATGTCTGCCGCGGCCATCTTCAATCTCGATTCGATCAAGTTCGTCAGCGTGCCCGAAAACTTCTGGTCGACGCTTGTGTTCCCAACACCCGCGACAGTCGGCACGTTCTTGACCGACTACCACATGATCATCGGCGCAGTGGCCATCGCCTTCATTGCCTCAGCCGAAACGCTGCTATGCGCCACCGCCGTCGATCAGATGCATTCCGGCGCGCGAACCAAATATGACCGCGAACTCTCAGCCCAGGGCATCGGCAACGCCATCTGCGGCGCCCTTGGAGCCCTGCCCATGACGGGCGTGATCGTGCGATCTGGGGCCAACGTCGAAGCCGGTGCGAAGACGCGGCTTTCCGCGATCCTGCACGGCTTCTGGCTCCTATTGTTCGCTAGCCTCCTGCCCTGGACGCTGAGTTACATTCCGCTGTCGTCCCTAGCAGCCGTCCTCGTTTACACTGGCTACAAGCTCGCCTATCCCAAGATCGTGCCCACGCTGCTCCAGTACGGCACGGCAAAAGTTTTCATTTATGCCGCCACGATCATCATGATCGTCTCCACAGACCTCTTGAAAGGCGTGCTGACGGGCGTCGTTCTCTCACTCGGCCGCGTGCTCTACGCGCTCACCCGTCTCGATATCAGCACGGAAGAAGTGCCAGGAACCAAACGCATCGACATGCACCTGTCCGGCACCGCGACGGTCCTCGGCCTGCCCAAGCTTGCCCAAGCTCTCGAAGCCCTGCCGCAGGCGTCCCAGGTCACGGTCCACATCAGTGATTTGAACTACATCGATCACGCTTGCCTCGACCTGCTCGGCAACTGGGAGAAGCAGCACAAGTCGACAGGCGGAACACTGACGATCGAATGGCAGCAACTCGCCGAAAAGTACCACCGTCGCCACGGCACGCCGAATGCGGAGCCAGTCGGAACGCCCCGAGGCTAGGATCTCACTTTTGATCCGGCTCGGTCTTGACGTCGCCATACCCGTCGGCATGAGTCACCGTATTCGGTTATTCAGAGGACCACGAATGTCTCTCCCACGTCTCGCCGCCGCGGTCGCGTCCGGCATTGGAATGTTGGTCGCCCCGGCCGCGGGCCATGAACGGGCACTCGCCCAAGGCATCGAATTCGGCCCACCGACCGTCAAGTCGGCGCCGGCCAAGCCGAAGCCCCCCGCGGTGCAGCATCTCGAACCCGGCGCGCCTCCCCCAACCACCACGGCCAACGCCGCGCCCGCGCGTCAGGTCCCCGGCCCCGGCATCCGAACCCGCTCGCAGCAAAATACGCCACCTCCGGCCTGCCGCCGAAGCCCAAGCCTGCCAACTGCAAGAACGAAGTCGGCTTCGAGCCTGGCTCACCCGTTTCCGCAAGGATGCTGCCGCCGCAGGCGTCTCAGCCCGCACGATATCGCTGGCTCTCGACGGCCGCACGCTCGACACCGGCGTCATCTCCCGCGACCGCAAGCAGGGCTTCTTCGCCCAGAGCTTCACTGATTTCTCCGCCAAACTGGCCACCAACAATCGCGTCACCAACGGCCGCGCCCAGATCAAGAAAAATGCCGACGCCTTTGCCCGCGCCGCCAAGGATTATGGCGTACCGGCATCCGTCATCACCGGCTTTTGGGCGCTCGAAAGCGACTTCGGCGCTGGCATGGGCAAACTGCCGATCCTGAATTCGCTGACGACGCTGGCCTACGATTGCCGCCGCGGAGAGATGTTTCGCACCGAATTGATGGCCGCTCTCGAAATCATCGATCGCGGTGACATGACGCCTGATACGATGATCGGCTCCTGGGCCGGCGAAATCGGGCAGACCCAATTCCTGCCAACGCGCTACCTGGCCCATGCGATCGATTATGACGGCGATAGCGACATCAACCTGTTCGCCAACCCGACCGACATCATCGGCTCCACGGCCAACTACATGACCCACCTCGGCTGGCGTCGCGACGAGCCCTGGCTCGAAGAGGTCGTACTGACCGGAGATTTGCCCTGGGATAAAGCAGATCTGGCGATCAAGCTACCGCGCTCGCAGTGGGCTGCATGGGGCGTCACACGAGTCGATGGCTCAGCCCTGCCCGGCGATACGATGCCGGCATCCCTCATGCTGCCGATGGGACGCTTCGGCCCGGCCTTCCTCGCTTATGAGAACTTCAATGTCTATTTGCAGTGGAACCAGTCACTGACGTACGCGATCACCGCTGCCTGGTTGGCCACGCGTATCGACGGGGCGCCGCTGATGAAGAAGCCGAAGCGCGAAATCGCCGTGCTTCCGCCCGAGGACGCCAAGGAACTTCAGCGTCAGCTTAAAAAGCGAGGTTTCGATGTCGGTGAAGTGGACGGCAAAATTGGTGCTGCCACGCGCACAGCCGTGAAGACGATGCAGATCAAGCTCGGCCTGCCAGCCGACAGCTACCCGACACCCGAACTGCTCGCGGCATTGCGCGCTGAAAGCTGAGTCTTCAATACCCGAAATAAAACGGCCGCCGTCAGGGCTGGACGGCGGCCGTTTGTACTTGGCGATCGAATCCGATTAGAGCTTGCAGATCGTCGCCGCGCCGCGGCAGGTCCAGCCAAACGAACCGCCCTTAGAGCAGCTATACTTGCGCGGGCCGAAGGAATAGCCGGGCGTGGTGCCGTTCGACATCCAGGCAGCCCAAGCGCCCCAGTCCACCGCCTGCAACAGAGCCTCATCCACCTGGAACTTGGCGTCCTTTTCTGAACCCGCCTCTCCGACGGCGCCCTTGCGGACGCACTCTTTCGCCTCGGCTGAAGCCGCAGCCCCCAGCATAATGCCGGCAGCGGCGATTACCCCCGTCATGGCGCGTATGATTTTCGTCATGTCTCAGGCCTCCCGACCTTGTTTCGGAAAATCAACAGGAGAAACTCTGCCCCCATCGATTGGCGTTGCCTACCGCGCCCACCGAAAAACGTGGGAAGAACCGGTAGGGACCGATCAAAATCAGCTGCGCACGCTTGCCAAGCTGCGATAGGGTTTTGCTCAATGTCGAAGAACCCAATTCGGAATCTACGGTTCGACGGGTGGAAGGCTCTCCCGGTCGCCCTTGCTGCCGTCACAGCCTTTGCCGCCGTCGCGGCTGCGCAAACCCAACAGCCTGGACTTATTGGCGAAGACGACCGCAAACCTGTTGCCGGCACCGGCCAGCCTTGGGATGCCGTCGGCCAAGTTAACATAGGCGGCTATAGGTCGATCGGCCAATGCACTGGTACGCTCGTCCGCGCCGATGTTGTTGTAACGGCCGCTCACTGCGTCATGGACGACGCGAAGGCGAAGCCGCACCCCTCCCACAACATTCATTTTATTGCAGGCGTCAGCGGAGAAAAATACCTCGCCCATGCGAAAGCCAAGTGCGTGCGCTTCCTAAAGGGCTACGCCTATGTGCCGGTCCGCGATGCGAGTGGAGTTCCACTCAGCGCACTCTACCAGGACGTGGCCGCCATCGTTCTCACAACGAAGCTGGCACTCGAACCGGCGGCCGTGGCAGACCTGCGCCCGCGCGACCCAGGCGAGTCTCTCGTCCACGCGGCTTACCCCTCCATCGCCGCTATCAGCTGCTGGCCCACGTCGGCTGCCGCCTGCTGCGCCCCAATCGACCAGTCCCCATCTGGCTCAACGACTGTGACACCCATCCGGCGAGTTCTGGTGGCCCCGTTTTCGTCGAAGAGAACGGCGATCTGCGCCTCGCTGCGGTGATGGTCGGCGCCGGCCGCCGCAACAATACCGCTCTCCCCATCGCCGTCTGGCAGGAACTCCTCGACGGCAAGGACTGTTCAATGAGCTGCGCTTTAAGCTTTCTCGTCGCCCGTGAGCACCTTTCCCATCCAATCATCGATGGTGACCTGCCCAACCTTTTCGCGACCACGGCCGTTTCATGCGGCCGCAGCACGTCTTGAATGCCGTCGATGCGCTTCCACTCGCAGAACGGCGTCTCCGCATTCTCCGCTGGTGCATAGCGTGACGGCTGCACCTTCTGATATCGGTGCACGTATCGCGGACAGTTCAACCAGAGTTCGCTCACACTCACAATCACCGCAAGTTCCGCTTCCCTGAACATTGCCAAAGCCTTCGGATCGCGCGACAGCGCGGCGCGGCCTTGCAGTCGCAATCGAAAAGGCTTTTCAAAATCGATGAAAAGCAGACCCACCTCGGGATTGCCCGCGATATTGCCCATCGACATATACATCCCGTTGCCGTCGTAGCTCGGGAACGCAATCGTCTGGGCATCGAGCACGCGCACAAAGCCCGGCGTGCCGCCCTTGTAGGATACGGTCGGGCGGCCGCGGTCGTCGACGGAGGACAGGAAGAACATGTCGCGGCCCTTGATAAATGCCGTCTCCATGTCCGTGATCTCGGTCTTCATGGCGATCGCTTCGATGCGATCCGCCATCGGCCGGCTATCGAACTGATCTTG
The DNA here is from genome assembly GCA_963713575.1 of uncultured Alphaproteobacteria bacterium. Taxonomy (GTDB): domain Bacteria; phylum Pseudomonadota; class Alphaproteobacteria; order Rhizobiales; family Hyphomicrobiaceae; genus JAGVSR01. The sequence goes on along the minus strand of CAVQMH010000017.1, from coordinate 82,736 downwards.
CAGCGCGCGGTGTTCAGGTCCGTACAGCCGGCTCATGGCGTTTTCCTTCCCCGTGTTTTTGTGGTTGTGGTTCGAAGCGGCTTATAGCATTGCCCCGTCATGGTGGCGCATAAAGGGTCGCCTCATCACCGGATGTTTTGAGGCTGAGATTGCCCCGCTCTGCGAAGTCGTTCGGCTCCATCGGAATTCCCACTCCGCCCGCCCCGCGCGGACGGCGCAGTCGGTCTCATCGGCAGCTCCCTCAATCCTCCGCATCAGGGCCACAGGCTGGCGGCGGAGGTCGCGCTGCAGCGCCTCGGCCTCGATGAGGTTTGGTGGATCGTAACGCCGGGCAACCCGCTGAAGTCGCGCGGCGAGTTGAAACCGCTGGGCGACCGCCTCACCGCCGTGCGCGCGCTGGCTCTCCACCCCCGGATGCGCGTCGCGGCCTTCGAGGTTGTCCTCGGCTCACCCTTCACCGCCGTCACGCTTCAGTTCCTGTCACGCCGCTACAGTGGTGCCGGAATTGTCTGGATCATGGGCGCCGACAACCTCGTTACATTTAACCGCTGGCAGGACTGGCAAGGCATTGCCGCAACCGTGCCGATGGCCATCATGGACCGTCCGGGATACCGCTTCAAAGCCCTGGCCTCTCCGGCCGCCCAAGCGATCGCGCGCTACCGCGTGTCCGAGGCAGACGCGCGCCATCTGGCCGGTATGAATGCTCCGGCCTGGGTGTTCTTGACCAACGAACTTGCTCCGCACTCATCGACGGCACTGCGTCAACATACTGATAAAAAAGAACATTAGCCGTGCGGCCCCCGCGCGGATCAGGCCTCCCTGAGGCATTGGTTGCCGAGCAGGCCCCCGCGCCTTATCTTCTCAGATGTTGGTGCTGGACCAACCCGAAGCACGGTCGCATTGCCGGCCGACTTCGCGACGGCAACGGAAAGGACCAAAGACCCCCACATGCCAACATCCACCGGAGCAGCCCCAAAGGGTGCTTCTACCGCCGCCAAGGCCCCTGAGAGCCCGGCAGCGGCCGCCTCGGCCGAGCTTCTGAAGGACGTCGTCGAGTGGCTCGACGAAGCCAAGGCCGAAGAGATCGTCACCGTCGACTTGAAGGAAAATCCTCTATCGGCACTCCATGGTCATCGCCTCCGGCCGGTCCGACCGCACGTCGGTGCCATTGCGACCAGCTCCGCAAAAAGCTGAAGGACAGCGGATGCCCCACCGTCCGGGTGGAAGGCATGGAAACCTGTGATTGGGTGCTCGTCGACAGCGGCGATATCATCATTCACGTCTTCCGGCCCGAGGTTCGCGATTTCTATAACCTCGAAAAAATGTGGTCCGTGGACCGTCCGGCTGACCCGGCCCATTGATCACGGCGCGAGGCGCGATCGAATTGAACTGAGGCGCGGTCCGCGCCGTGGGTATCGGATGCGCATCGAAATCCTGGCGATCGGCCGTCTCAAGGACGAAGCCGAAGCAGCGATCATTGCGCGCTATCAGAAGCGTTTCGACCAGACCGGCCGCCCGTGCGGCCTTGGCCCTCTGACCATCACTGATTTCGCAGAAAGCCGCGCCACCGGCTCCGCCGAACGAAAGGCCGACGAGGCATCTCGCCTCCTCAAAGCCGCAGGGACCGCCTCCCTGGTCGTGTTGGAGGTGACCGGCAAGCCGCTATCCAGCGAAGCCTTTGCTGCCCATTTGCGCTCACTCGCAGACAGCGGCACCAAGTCTTGTGCGTTTCTGATCGGCGGTCCCGACGGTCACGGACCCGAGGTCCTCTCCGCCCCCTCCCTCAAACTGTCCCTCGGCGCTCTCACGCTGCCCCACGGTTTGGCCAGGGTTGTGCTCACCGAGCAGCTCTACCGTGCCGCTACAATTCTGACCGGACACCCTTATCACCGCCCGTGAAAGCTGTTTGTCGCTTGGCGCGGCCGCGCTGTCCGGCTATTGCCTTTTCCCAACGGGCGGACAGCCCGGGAAGCGTAGCCTGAGACGACACGGGGGAGCCGGGGGGGTCCGACTGAGCCCGGACGTCAGTGGGATCGAGCGCTCACAAAGTCGGTCAATCGTTGCGTCAGTCGAGGAGAACGTCCATGTCGACCAGTGTCATCGAGATCCTGAAGGGTCTTGTCACGCCCAGCCTGCTCAATACCGTCGCACCTGTCATCGGTTTGAATGGAGATTTGGCGGGCCGCGGCCTCAACGACATGATCGGACAGTATCTCGGCGCACTCGTCCAGCAGTCCGGCGACCGCGACGCGATGGCCAACATCGCCGACATGGCCAACGCCGTCGCGCGCGACAGCTCCGGCATCACGGATATAAAAGGCCTACTCGCAGGCGGTATTCCGAGCACGATGGCCATGCTCTCCGGCAACCGCCTCATGGGTTCGCTATTCGGCGTCTGGCAAGCATCGATCGTTCATAAAGTGGCCGCGGCAATCGGCATCAAGCCGGAAGCCTCGTCCTCGCTGTTCAACCTCGCCGCCCCGCTCGTTCTGTCGGCGATTTCGAAGCGCCTCGGCGGCGGCGCACTGACGGGCGCCGCGCTCGCAGGTCTCATCAGCCAGGAACGTGGTGCGCTGCTCGGTGGCGTCAGCTCGGCAGTGGCCGGCCTTGCCTCGTCCGTGAAGACGGCAGCTCCGGCCGTTGCCGCCGTTGCTCCGGCAGCCGCGGCATCGGTTACACGTGCGGCAGCGCCTGCCGCGGCCCCGGCCGCCGTGGCGTACGCGGGTCGCGACAATGGCCTCTTCACCTCGTTCCTTTGGCTGCTCCTGCCTCTTGCATTCATCGGCTGGCTGGGGTGGCAGAAAATGAATGAACCTCCAGCGGAACCACCCGCCTCAACGGCGGCGGCCGCTCCCGCTCCCGCTGCGGCACCGGAGCCTGCGGCCGCACCGGCTCCCGCCGCGGCGCCAACGGCGCCGAGCCTGGCGCGCATCGCGCTCACGGGCGGAAACGAGATCGAAGGGGCCGCTGACGGAGTCGAAATCAAGATCGTCAACTTCATCAACGATTCGAACGCGGCGATCGACAAAACGACCTGGTTCAACTTCGATCGTCTGACGTTCGAAACCGGCTCGTCAACGCTGACATCGGAATCGAAAGCTCAGATCGACAACATCGTCGCCATTCTCACCGCCTATCCGGCAGTGAAGATGAAGATCGGCGGCTACACCGACAATACCGGCGATCCGCAGAACAACCTTGATCTCTCGGGTAAGCGGGCCACGAAGGTGATGGAGGCGATCATCGCCGCCGGGATCGCCGCCGACCGTGTCGAAGCCGAAGGCTACGGCGACCAGTTCCCCATCGCCGACAATGGCACAGATGAGGGTCGCGCCCAGAACCGTCGCACGGCCGTCAGCATCCGCGCCAAGTAAGCCGCTATCAATTGGACGGCATTTGTGAGAGCGGGGCCGAAAGCCTCGCTCTTTTCACATTTTCTGGACGAACCAGTCGATCGTGCCTTGTGGAGCGACGCGTTTCAGTACGGCGGCGAAGTACGTCGGCTTAGTCACATAGTAGCGCTTTCTTGGACGCGGGCTTTCCACCGCATGCATGAGTTTGGCAGCCACCGCTTCGGGCTCGAGTTTGAACACTTCATTCCGGCCCAGCTTCATGCGCTCCACGCGCGCTTCATAAGCGGCGCGATGAACAGACCCCTGGATATCGATCGTTTGGAGAAAGTTCGACAGCGCATTTTCGACAAAGCGTGTGCGGATCGGTCCCGGCTCGATCAATGAAATATGGACCCCGCTACCTGCAAGCTCCATTCGCATGCTGTCGGTCAACCCTTCCATAGCGAATTTCGATGCACAGTAGGCGCCGCGGAGAGGTGCTGCAACCAGTCCCAGCACCGAGGAGCATTGCACGATGCGTCCATGACCCTGTCGCCGCATTCCAGGCAAGAGTCGCCGGATGAGTTCGTGCTGCGCAAACAGATTGACCTCGAACTGACGCCGCAGCAGGTCGACGCTGAGATCCTCGACCGCGCCGGCCTGTCCATACGCAGCATTGTTGAACAGCGCATCGATCCGCTCGCCCGCCATCGCTAAGGCTCTGTCCGCGCATGCCGCAACGGAATTCAGATCGCCCAATTCCAAATGCACGGCGTCGACCTTCAAATCGGCCCGCAGCATGGCGAGATCGTCGTCTTTCCGTGCGGTGGCGATCACGTGCCAACCCCGCGCGCTCATCACCCGCGCCGAGGCGAGCCCAATACCGGATGAGCAGCCGGTGATCAGTATGGTCCGCGCGGTCATTCAAATCTCCTGCAATCGGCCGAATGGCCCACGTCACGTCGGCCAGACGACGTAGGCCTCACCCAGATGGCCGTATGTGCACACATCGGGATGCATGATCTCCGCGAGCATCTCGGTGCTCTCGACGAGGCGCGGCCCCGGCCGGTTGAAAAATGCGTTTCCATCGGCGACGAAAACCCGTCCCTCCCGCACCGCCCGAAGGTTCTTGAAAACCGAATGAGACCTCAGACCCTCCAGTTCCGGCAGCGATGTGGCAATGTCATACCCGCACGGCGCCACGAGCAGAATGTCGGGGTCCGCCGCTGCCATGTCGTCCCAACTCACCCATGGCGAGTTCTCACCGCTCACGCCGAACGGACTAACCCCGCCGGCGATTGAAATGATCTCCGGCATCCAATGCCCGCCCGACATTGGCGGCTCGATCCATTCCACGAAGCCAAGCTTGGGCCGCGAGCGCCCTTCGACGGTCGCCGCGATCTCAGCCATACGGCTTTGCATCGATGCAACCAGATCCCGGCCTGCTTGAGCCCATCCGATCGCATCGGCCACGGTCTGAATGTCAGCATAGACGTCAGCAAGCACATGCGGCCGCAACGAAACGACCCGCGCCGCACTGCCCGTCCAGGTACACAGCGCCCGCTCCACGTCGGCGAGCGATACCGCGCACACTTCGCACTGGTCCTGCGTGAGAATGACATCCGGTTCGAGGGATCGCATTCGATCGGCATCGACCTCGTACACCGCAAGCCCCTGCTCCAGGAGCCCCTTCACCGACCGGTCGATCTCCGCACTCGTCGCCCCGTGTACTTTGAACTTGGCGCGGGTCAGTTGCGGCAGATCGAGAACGCCCTGCGGATAGTCGCACTCGTGCGACCGGGCAACCTGCATGTCGCCCCCGCCGAGCCCGTGCAGGATCTCGGTGGCGCTGGCAATCAGGGAGATGACGCGCGGCTGTGCTTTGGATTCGCTGATCATGCCAGCGTCATGGCATCAGCCGCAGACGAGCACAAGACGCGCGCGTCAGGTCACTGAAGCTTGTCGGCCATGACGGCGATAGTCCGGGCATAGACCTCGGCTTTGTTCCAATCCTTGATCACGCCGTAGTTCGCCGACCCCGGCTGCCACGAACCACCCGGCTGCCACCCGTGACCTTTCATGAAGTTTGCAGTCGACGCCAGAATATCGGGCACCGAATGCACGAGATCGCGACGCCCATCACCGTCGAAGTCCACCGCGTACTTGTCATAAGAGCCGGGAAGGAACTGGACCTGCCCGATCTCTCCGGCCCAGCCCCCGCGCATTTCTCCGGGGCTCATGTCGCCCTTCTGCACGATCCTGAGCGCGGCCATCAGATGGCCGGTGAAGAATTCAGACCGCCGGCAGTCATAGGCCAATGTCGCGATCGAGCGAATGATCGAATACTTGCCCGATCCATCGCGCCCGAAATTCGTCTCCAATCCCCAGATGGAAACCAGAATTTCCTTGGGCACGCCGTACCGCTTTTCGATGCGCGACAGCAAGGCCGCGTGTGCTTTCATCTTGCCGCGTGCGCTGCCGACGAGACTCGACCCGACGCGGCGCGCATAGAACTGCTCGAAGCTCAATTTGAACGACTTCTGCGATCTGTCGCGGCGGATCACGTTCCGGTCGTAGGTGACATCCGACAACGAGCGCGACAGCGTCGCCTGCGAAATGCCCGCCGACCGTGCTTGATCCTCAAAGCCGCTCAGCCAGGACGAAAACCCGTTGCCGTCATTCCCACACGACTTCGCGACAACTGGGGATGCCCCAGCCGCCGCGATCGTCAGGCAAGCCGCAGCGATCTTGATGGCCCGCATTCGCCGTCTCCTTCAAAATCAAATCCAAGTTTGGGGCGTTCCTGGCCCCAAACTATGGCGACTTCCCGAGATGCAATGCAGCTATAGGGTCGCAGACATGCGAAAAGGCGGCGGCCTTTCGGCCACCGCCCAGTTCACGTAAGGCATCCAAAGTCATTAACCGGTGTTAGCGATTGCAGAACCAAAGCGGTCCTGCTGCCACACAACCGCGCGAGCGGTAGTTGTACGGACGTGACTCATACCGGTTCCAGCTGCGATAGCGATAGTAACGGCGGTCACTGCGCCAATCCCGGCGAGCATGACGCCGCTCCCAGCGGTCATTCATGCCGTCGCGATCGCGGACCTGTTCCACGACCGACGGCGCGGCCTTCGTCACGCCTGCAGCGGAAGAAAGCGGCGCAGCCGAAGCTGTCGTGCTCATCAAACCGGCGAACGCCAAAGCGGCCAAAGTCATTGCTGATTTTTTCACGTGTCTCTCCTTGCTCATGATTTACTTGCTCTCGACAGCAGTCCCCGGCGTGACCCTGAGGTGTGCAGCTCTCGATTGAACCAGACACATGAGAAACAACGTCCAACGGCACGAGTTCCGTCGCGCACGGCGCAAAAAATAACCGGCGGCATCGGGAACTTGACGGGTGTGGGCGAAACCCGAATTTAGGGCGTTTATTTCGCCAAATTCAGTTCGATGAAGATGTCGCCATCGTGCATCAGCATCTTGAGCGTATCGCCGTCGACGACATAGCTTTCGACCGTTTCCAGTGACGCGAGATACGCACGCTCGATGCTCATCGCGCCCAGGCAGTAAAGGCGTTTGCTCTGCGGCGCGCCGATGTCGATGGCCGGAGGAGCGGGATAATCGACGGGAGCCCAGAATTGATTGCAGCCTGTGCTTCCTGTCACGCGATCTACCATGAACGTCAATGTCAGCCCCGGCGGAACGTCGACGCCCTGCACCTTCGCCACGATCCAGCTCGTGCCTTCGAGCGGATGCGCATGAGCAATGGCGGCGCCGTTGATAGTCAACGGCGCCGCCAAAAGCAGTGCAAAGAGGCCGGTCCGGGTCACGCTCAATTTGCGCCTTCGAGAAGACGGCGCGCGATCACCTGGGCCTGGATCTCGGCGGCGCCCTCGAAGATGTTGAGGATGCGCGCATCGCACAGAACGCGCGACACGGGGTACTCGAGCGCGAAACCGTTGCCGCCGTGGATCTGCAGCGCGTTGTCCGCGTTCGCCCAGGCGACGCGGGCGCCGAGCAGCTTCGCCATGCCAGCCTCGAGATCGCAACGGCGGCCCTGATCCTTCTCACGCGCCGCGAAATAGGTCAGCTGGCGCGCGATCATGGTTTCGACCGCCATCATCACGACCTTGTTCGAAACGCGCGGGAACTTGTAGATCGGGCTGCCGAACTGCACGCGATCGAGCGCATACTTCAGCGCAAGATCCATCGCGCACTGCGCCACGCCGACGGCACGCGCGGCCGTCTGGATGCGGGCACCTTCGAACGTCGCCATCAGCTGCTTGAAGCCCTGACCCTCGACCCCGCCGAGCAGGCTCTCTGCCGGCACCTCGAAGCGCATCGAAAGAAATGTCGTATTCCTTCATGCCGCGATAGCCGAGAACCTCGATTTCGCCGCCTGTCATGCCCTTTGCAGGGAACGGGTTCTCGTCCGTGCCGCGCGGCTTCTCGGCGAGGAACATCGAAAGGCCCTTGTAGCCCTTTTCATTCGGGTTCGTGCGCGCCAGCACGGTCATCACGTCGGCGCGGACCGGATGCGTGATCCAAGTCTTCTGGCCGGTGATCTTCCAGACGTCGCCGTCTTTCACGGCGCGGGTCTTGAGCGAGGCCAAGTCCGAGCCCGTGTTGGGTTCGGTGAACACGGCGGTCGGCAGCATTTCACCGGCGGCGATAGCCGGCAGATACTTCGCCTTCTGCTCGGGCGTACCGTTGTGCAGGATCAGTTCGCCGGCAATCTCGGCGCGCGTGCCGAGCGAGCCGACGCCGATGTAGCCGCGCGACAGTTCTTCCGAGACGACGCACATGGCGAGCTTGCCAAGACCCATCCCGCCGTATTCCTCCGGCAGCGAGATCGAGAACACGCCGAGATCAGCGAGGTTCTTGTAGGTCTCGAGCGGAATGTATTCGTTCTTGAGGTGCCACTCGTGGGCGTGCGGCACGACTTCCGCGTCCGAAAAAGTCTTCATCTGCTCTGCGATTTCGGCATGCGTCTCGTCGAGACCGCTGGCGCCATAGGTGGTCGCGCCCTGTGCGGCCTCGATCAGATCGGCGAGCCGCTGCTTCACGTATTCGGACGTGCCTTCTGCAATCACGTCGGCGACGGCATCCTCGTACTTACGGATGTCGGCGCGGGAGATGCCGAGCGCGTCCGGGCGGATGATCTCCACTTGGCTCATCGGGATGCCGCCCGCGATCTGCGCGGCGTATTCGCCGAACGCCGCCAGAAGGATCAACTGCTCGATCTCACCGAACTTGCCTTCAGACTGGAGGTTGGATGCCCACACATTCATCTGCCGCAGCGACTTCGACCGTGGTTGCAAACCAGGCGAGGCCGTGCGCGGCGTGCTGAGCGGCATCGATGCCGCCGGCGTCCTGGATGCGCTGGCGAACGCCGGTCTTGGCGAGTGCGAGAACACGGTCAGCCGCGCTTACAACTTCGGCCGTCCGCTCGATCAGGCGTTTCGGATCGGCGGTCAGGCTGTCGGTTTTGGGCTTCAACTGAGCGATGGTCATGTCGTCGTCCTCCAGAAATCATTCGGCACCGAGCCCGCGGTGGCATCCACGGCAGCGGCCCATTCGAGCGTCACATTTATCCGTACTGCCGGGGCTGGCAATCGCAAGTTTGCGCGACACGCGCGCGCGGATCGCGATTGCCCTCGCGGAGCGCTGAAGCGAAACAAACCCAACGCCTTGGAGTTTCCCTCACCCAACCAGAAAGCATCACCGATGTCCCGCGTCGGTCGGTTGCCAACTGACAGCGGACCCGTCGTGCGAGCCCCAATGCCAACCGGAATATGTACGTGGCAGCACGGTTGCCCGGATCGGCGCGCCGCACGCTCGGACGCGGCGGCTGATTCGGCCCCAGTCCGATGGCGGTTTGAGCCCAACCATACGGTCACAGTTAACGGAGGTAGCCCCGCCTAAGGACCGCGTTAAGTGAACGCAGTCATGGGTCGTTCCGCCTTTTTTCCCGCGCGCGGTTCGCCGCATCCAGAATGTTGAACATCCGTGCAAGATGCCCCCACTTTAGGCGGAGGCGTTGCCGATCAGCCCTCGACCGGGCGCAGTCTCGGGGCTAGCCTTCTGCCCTTTTCCGCAAAAGATCGCTCGACAGAAGCATGAATTGCTACCGCACACTTCTCGGCGCTATTTACCGGCTGTATGAGCACTCGGGCTTCTCGCTCGCCGGCGCCGTGGCGTTTTCGTTCGTGGTTTCGCTCTTCCCCTTCTGCATTTTCGTCGGTGCCTTGTCAGGTATCTTCGGCGGGCGCGAGTTGGCCACCCGCGCCGTGGCGCAACTTTTCGATATTCTGCCCGAGGCGGTCGCATCCGCCCTCGCCCCGCAGGTGGAATCGATCATGGGCTCGAGCCGTATCGATCTGTTGACGGTGTCTGGCTTTCTAGCCCTGTTCTTTGCCACGAGCGCTATTGAGACTATGCGGGCCGCTTTGAACGGAGCCTATCGGGTGCGGGAGACGCGGCCGTATCCGGTCTGCCTCCTGATCAGCATGTGCTTCGTGTTCGTCAGTGCCGTCTCGATGTTGGTGCTCACATGGGCTGTCGTGTTCGGCCCCGCCATCGCTGCCAAGCTGGCAGAATTCGAACCCGCCTGGGCGAAGCAGATCCTGGAATCCACCTGGGTCGACACGATTCAACGCTACGCCCTGGCAATCGCCGTGATCACGTCCCTTTTGCTGGCGTTCCACCTCTGGCTCGCCGCCGGCAGTCGCCGCCTCGCCGACGTGTGGCCGGGCGTGCTCGTCTCCGTGGTGCTTTGGATCCTCGTTGCGTCGCTGTATTCGTATTACCTCGACCTCAGCGACTACACGCGCTTCTACGCCGGCCTCTCGCAGCTCATGATCGCGCTGATTTTCTTCCAGTTCACGGCCATGATCATTATCCTCGGCGCCGAGGTCAATCGCGGCATCATGGAACTGAAAAAGCTTGGAAATGGAAACCAAATCGAAAACGGTGAGCCCGCTGGCGTCTGAGGTCCATCGCTCGTGTTCCCTCAACGAAAAAGAGCGGCCCTGATCAGGACCGCTCTTTTTCTTTGTGCCGGTCGTCGATGTGGTCACGCGCGGCGCTGCTGGCTGGCCTCGATCGTATCTTCCAGCGTCTTCAAACCCGTTGTCGGCGCCGACACCAGCACCGCCATGTTGCCGGGCTTATGCTCGTTGCGCATCATCACCATGTGCGCCTTCGGAATCTGCTCCCAGGAGAACACCTCCGACATGCACGGATCGATGCGCCGCTCGACGACCAGCTTATTGGCCTGCGACGGCCTGCTGCAGATTGGCGAAGTGCGAGCCCTGGACGCGCTTCTGATGCATCCAGAGATAGCGCGCGTCCATGGTGAAGTTGTAGCCCGTCGTGCCGGCGCAGATCACGACCATGCCGCCGCGCTTCACCACCTGCACCGAGACCGGGAACGTCGCCTCGCCAGGATGCTCGAACACGAAGTCGACGTTGACGCCCTTGCCGGTGATGTCCCAGATCGCCTTGCCGAAGCTCGCGCATCTCTTTCAGCCAATTATTGTACTCGGGCGTGTCCGACCTTCGGCAGCTGCCCCCAGCACTTGAAGTCCTTGCGGTTGATGACGCCCTTGGCACCGAGCTGCATGCACGAAATCGCGCTTGTCGTCATCCGAGATCACGCCGATCGCATTGGCGCCCGACGTCGCGCAGAGCTGGACCGCGAACGCGCCAAGACCGCCGGAAGCGCCCCACACCAGCACGTTGTGGCCCGGACGCAACACGTGCGGACGATGGCCGAACAGCATGCGGTAGGCGGTGGCGAGCGTCAGCGTGTAGCAGGCGCTCTCTTCCCAGGTGAGATGCTTCGGGCGCTCGCATCAGCTGCCGGTCCTGCACGCGGCAGAACTGCGCAAACGAGCCGTCCGGCGTCTCGTAGCCCCAGATGCGCTGCGAGGGCGAGAACATCGGATCGCCGCCGTTGCACTCCTCGTCGTCGCCGTCGTCCTGGTTGCAGTGGATGACGACTTCGTCGCCGACCTTCCAGCGCTTCACCTTCGAGCCGACCGCCCAGACGATGCCCGACGCGTCCGAGCCGGCGATGTGATACGGCTGCTTGTGGACGTCGTGATCGGCGAGATCGGCATGCCGAGCGCCGCCCAAACGCCATTGTAATTGACGCCCGCGGCCATCACGAGAACCAGCACGTCGTGGCTGTCGAGTTCCCAGGTCGGCAGCACCTCGATCTGCATGGCCTTGTCGGGCGCGCCGTGGCGCTCCTTGCGGATGGCCCAGGCATACATATTCTTGGGCACGTGGCCGAGCGGCGGAATCTCGCCGATCTCGTAGAGATCCTTCTTCGCCGCCACGATGGCCGGCGCCGCAACGGCTCCGCCTGCCTGGTTACCGATGGCGGTGTTTTGGCTCGACATGCTCCCGTCTCTCCCTGACCGTCGCCGAATCCTTGCGAGCCGGTACCTCGCCGAAGGTCCGACCCGTGCCTCATTTATGACGGGCTTGGTTCAAGCACTTTTCCGCGGCGCAATAAAGGGCTTGTTTGGCCGTTCGAATAACCCGTCAACGTCATGTTAAGCGCCTTCGGATAACCTTTAACGGTTCGCTGACCCAGTAGCCTGCGACGACTTATCCAGCGTCCGCTGCGGGAAGGGATGACCGAGGCCAAAATGCTCGAGCTGTTCTCCGAATTTGCCCGGGACTTTACCCGGATCGATACCGAGGCCTTGACCATCCTCCTGGTCATGGTCGGGTGGGCAGCCTTGATCCTGCAGATCAGCGTCGATTCCAAATCCTACACGGCGCTTTTCATCCCCGGAATGGTTCTGGGCGGGATGTCGGCGCTCTATATTGCCCGCATCACCATGTTTACGATGTCCTCCGCGAAGGACATCAACGCCATCATGCTGAGCGTGATCGGCATTATCGCAGGGTTCATTGCGACACTTCTGGTGATCCGCGCGCTGCACTGGATGGCCGACCTGCGGCGGCCGCTCACGGTGGATACCCGCTCCTGACATCCTCGGCTGCCCTGTTCCGATAGGGACACGGCTCCCCGGCGACCGGTCCGGCTTCGCATTGCGACAGCAGGGTGCTTTGCGTTGCCAAGTCCCGCGGTTAGTTTAAAGAACGGCGCTCTAGCGCGCATTCAACACATCGCGGGATCGACCATGGCTGAGAAGGACACGAAGACGGCGGCTGCTGAGACCCGAGGGCGCGACAAGCCCTGGCTCTTCCGCACCTATGCCGGCCATTCGACAGCGGCCAAATCCAACGAGCTCTACCGGACAACCTCTCCAAGGGCCAGACCGGCCTTTCGATCGCCTTCGATCTGCCGACCCAGACCGGCTACGACAGCGACCACGCCTCGCGCGCGGCGAAGTCGGCAAGGTCGGCGTGCCCGTCTCCCATCTCGGCGACATGCGCACCCTGTTCGACGGCATTCCCGCTCGACCAGATGAACACCTCGATGACGATCAACGCGACGGCCGCCTGGCTGCTGGCGCTCTACATCGCCGTCGCCGACGAGACAGGCGCGTCGCCGCGCAGAAGCTGACCGGCACCATCCAGAACGACATCATCAAGGAATACCTGTCGCGCGGCACCTACGTGTTCCCGCCCGAGCCCTCGCTGCGGCTGATCAAGGACACGATCGTCTTCACCACCGAGGAAGTTCCCGAAGTGGAACCCGATGAACGTCTGCTCCTACCATCTGCAGGAAGCCGGCGCGACGCCGGTGCAGGAGCTGGCCTTCGCGCTGGCCACCGCCATCGCCGTGCTCGACACCGTGAAGGCCTCGGGCGAAGTGCCGGCCAGCGAATTCGGCAACGTCGTCGGCCGCATCTCGTTCTTCGTCAACGCCGGCATCCGCTTCGTCACCGAGATCTGCAAGATGCGCGCGTTCACGGAGCTGTGGGACGAAATCACGCGCGAGCGCTACGGCGTCACCGACGCCAAGAACCGCCGCTTCCGCTACGGCGTGCAGGTGAACTCGCTCGGCCTCACCGAGCAGCAGCCGGAAAACAACGTCTACCGCATCCTGCTCGAGATGCTGGCGGTCACGCTGTCGAAGAACGCCCGCGCCCGCGCCGTGCAGCTGCCGGCCTGGAACGAGGCGCTCGGCCTGCCGCGCCCGTGGGACCAGCAGTGGTCGCTGCGCATGCAGCAGATCCTCGCCTACGAGACCGACCTTCTGGAATATGGCGACATCTTCGACGGCTCGACCGAGATCGAGCGCAAGGTCGCCGAGCTGAAGGACGAGGCGCAGGCCGAACTCGCGACGATCGACGCCATGGGCGGCGCCGTCGCCGGCGATCGACTACATGAAGCGCCGTCTGGTCGAGAGCAACACCGACCGCTTCGCCGGCATCGAGACGGGCGAGCAGATCGTCGTCGGCGTCAACAATTGCTCGAAACCGAACCCTCGCCGCTCACCGACCGGCGAAGGCTCGATCATGGTCGTCGATCCCGCCGTCGAGGCCGAACAGATCGCACGCCTGAAGGCCTGGCGGGCGAACCGCGACAATACCGCCGCGCTGCCGCTGCTCTGGCCGAAGCTCGAGCGCGCGGCCAAGGAAGGCCGCAACATCATGGCGCCGTCGATCGCCTGCGCCAAGGCCGGCGTCACGACGGGCGAATGGGGCAGGCCCTGCGCGAGTCTTCGGCGAATACCGCGCGCCCACCGGCGTCGCCCAGGCCGCGGCCCAACGAGACGGCGCCGGCCTCGACACCGTCCGCGCCGCCGTCGATGCCGTCTCCGCCAAACTCGGCCGCCGCCTCAAGTTCCTGGTCGGCAAGCCCGGCCTCGACGGCCATTCCAACGGCGCCGAGCAGATCGCCGTCCGCGCCCGCGATGCGGCATGGAAGTCGTCTACGAGGGCATCCGCCTGACGCCCGCGCAGATCGTGCGCGCGGCAGGCGATGAAGCCGTTCACGTCGTCGGCCTCTCGATCCTCTCCGGCAGCCACGTGCCGCTGGTGAAGGAAGTCATGGAGCGCATGCGCAAGGCGGGCTCGAGCGACGTCCCCCTCGTCGTCGGCGGCATCATTCCGCCGGAAGACGAGAAGACCTTGAAGGCGTTCGGCGTCGCCGCCGTCTACACGCCCAAGGACTTCCAGCTGAACGACATCATGGCCGACATTGTCCGCCTCGTGGACACCAACGCCAAGGCAGCTTGAAGAAAGCACGAAGCATGCGCGAAGAAACCCGCCTCAAGTTCGAGCGCGAAGTCCGCAAACAGTGGATCAGGCGCGGCGCAATCGCCGCCGGCGGCCTCGTGGTCGTCGCGGCGCTCGCCTGGTTCACGAACCTCGATGCCCACGTCGAGAAACGCGAGGTTTCCGGCGTCGTCGAAAACGTGTCGCCCATCCAAGGTGGCTCGACGCAAGCCATCCAGAATGGGCTCAATGTGGACGTGAAGCTCGATGACGGCCGCCACGCCCACGTCATGGCCATGAAGACGACCCACCCCGAAGTCGGCGCCCGTATCGCCATTATCGAACACGTCCACTGGTCCGGCCGTACGACCTTCAGCTGGAAATAGGCAACCAGTTCCAGGTGAGGGGCGCAGAATGAAACTGCGCGTTGCAACGCCGGACGACGAACCTCGCATCACGTCGCTTCTAGCGCGCAGCTATCCCGCGCTCATGGCCCCGGCGTACGACTCTAAGGTCCTCGCGGTCGCATTGCCGTTGATGACGCGAGCTAACGAGAGTTTGCTGGCGAGCGGCACTTACTTTGTTGTCGAGGCGGGTGGCGACATCGCCGGCTGCGGCGGCTGGACGAAAGACAGACCGGGAGGCGGCGGCTTTGATGGCTATACCGGTCACATCCGGCATTTCGCCACCGACCCGGACCGTCTGCGTCATGGCATCGGCAAAATGCTCCTCCTGCACTGCCTCGCGATTGCACGAGCGGAGAATTTGAGCCACATGGATTGCTTTTCCAGCCTCAACGCCGTCGCCTTCTACCAGGCGTCCGGCTTCGAACAGTTGGGGTCTCTGGACGTGCAGCTCGGCGGCACTGTCCCGTTCCGCTCCATTCATATGCGCCGCCGGCTTTGAACCGGCGGTGGCCGGCACGGCGCTGGCGGCGCGTTGACGGTTCGGATCGCGGTCTATAGAACCGCGTCTCGCTGTCAAAGCGAGCCTCAGTGGCGGAACGGTAGACGCGGCAGACTCAAAATCTGCTATCCGCAAGGGTGTGGGGGTTCGAGTCCCTCCTGAGGCACCACACGCTCGGCGCAGCAGACGTGCGGCCCATTCGCGACAGCCATCCGCCTCGTTCCACCCCGGACAACCCCTCACGTTGCGGTGCTTTCCCAGATTGTGGTACCGGAAGGTTCCGCGGAGGGCCCTGATGCGCGTGAAGCCCACTCTTGCTGCCATTGTGCTCGCGACGCTCGCCGTCGCGCGCCCCGCCGTCGCCGGTCCCGCGCTCTTGTTCGACGCCTCTGACGGCAAGATCCTCTATGCCGAGGAAATGGACGACCAGTGGCACCCGGCGTCGCTGACCAAGATCATGACCGCCTATATGGCCTTCAAGGCCATCAAGGCCGGCAAAATCCGGCTCGATGACAAGGTCATCTGCACAGAACTCGCCAACCAGCAGCCGCCGTCGAAAATCGGCCTCCCCGTCGGTGGCGAACTCACAGTTGAGCTGGCCTTGCAGGCGCTCATCGTCAAATCCGCCAACGACGTGGCTGTCATGCTGGCTGAGAAGATCTCCGGTTCCGAACTCCAGTTCGTCGCCGACATGAATGCCACCGCGCGCGACCTCGGCATGACGCGCACACAGTTTTCCAACGCCAACGGGCTTCCGGCTTTCGGTCAGGTCACCACCGCCCGAGATCTGGCGAAACTCGCCCGTGCCGTATCCGTCGAGTTTCCCGAATACGCGCCGTACTGGGCGATGACGCAGATGCGCATCGGAAAGATCCGCCTGTCCTCCCACAACGGCCTTCTCAAGACTTTCGAGGGCGCTGACGGCCTGAAGACAGGCTTCATCTGCGACAGCGGCTTCAACGTGGTCGCCAGCGCCACCCGCGACGGCCGCCGGCTCATGGCGGTGGTCCTGGGTGAGCCATCCGGCGGCGACCGCAACGTCCGCGCCGCGAGTTTGCTCGAGCACGGTTTCCAGCAACTCGGCTGGAAGCAGATCTTCAATCAGGCGACCATCGACAATCTGCCCGTTCCGCCCGACGCCCGCGGTCCGATCAGCGTCCGCTCCACGATCCAGTCTTGGGATTGCGGCAACGGCAAGCGTAACCCCGCCGTCGAAGCCCGCCGCGAGCGCATCAAGGCGGCCAAGGCCAAGCGCGAAAAGTCAAAGAAGGCAGCCGCCGAGAAGAGCGCGCTGGGCGGCGCCAAGCCCGGCGCAGAGGTCGGCAATCCTCCATCTGGGACACCGGCGGCGAAAAAGCCGTCCGCGACTGGCACACCGGAAGCGTCGGTAACGGTCAAAAAGTCACCCGCTGCACCCGGCTCCGCGTCCGCAACGCCCTAGTCAAGTCATTGATTAGTAATGTGATTTAAAAGATGCGCTTCCGCCTCGGGCGGGGCTGCCTCGTTTGGCTTTCTTCTTGCTCTTCCTGCCGCAACACGAAGGAAACAGCCAAGAAAGACTGCACGCATGTCGACCGGATGGCACCCTGAAGAGGACCCCACCCCCACCCCCCGCGATGTCGAGTTTATGGCCGCGGTCCTGGAGGGTCGCCACGGCTGGCTCGCCGCCGACGTGGCCGACTTCTTTGCCACCTACCATAGCCAGCACGGCGACACTGGCCGCTCCTGGGCCTGGGCCGGCGTCGCCGAAACCGTCCGCCAGCGGGCTGTGCAACGCATCGAGCAGGCCGAAGCCTTTTAACGAAACCCTTAATCCGATCCTTGGCCGCCTCGGCTAGTCATAGATTGGCCGGCTCTCCCTCTCTCCGTCAGAACGCCGGGCAAGAGCGCCCGCACCGTCTCCAACCCGGACCGCCTCTGTGATCGCAAAAGCCCGGACAGTGCTGTCGGAGTTCGCCAGCGGACACAGCGACCGCGCCCGTACGCAGCGCGATGCCGCGGCGGCGTTCGGGCTCCGCGTCGCCAGCGCCGCCCTGCTCTATCTCACTCAGGTCGTCATGGCCCGCTGGATCGGCAGCCACGACTACGGCATCTACGTCTTCGTCTGGACCTGGGTCCTCGTTCTCGGCGGCATCACCCACCTCGGCCTCAACGCCGCCATGATGCGCCTGCTGCCCGAATACAAGGAACACGGCCACCTCGACCAATATCGTGCCCTCGTGCGCGGCGGCCGCCTCTTTGCGCTGGGTGCCGGCACAATACTCGCCGCCGCCGGCATGGCCGGACTTTACCTCTTCGGCGATCACCTCACTCATGCCTACGTGCTACCCGCCTATCTGGCACTCGTATGCGTCCCGCTGTTCGCGCTGACTGAAGTGCAGGACGGCATCGGACGCGGCCAAGCGTGGATCTGGATTGGCCTGCTGCCGCCCTACGTCCTGCGTCCTGCCCTCGTTCTCTTCTCCATGACCGCCGCTTGGCTCGCCGGACTACCCATGACGGCCAACACCGCCGTCGGCGCCGCCATCGTCGCCACCTGGGGCGCCGCCATCATCCAAACGCTGATGCTCAACCGGAAGCTCGACGACGTCATCACATCCGGGCCGCGCGCCTACGACTTTCGCGGCTGGTTCGCCGTCTCCGTTCCACTCGTTGTCGTCGCCGCCGCCGAGTTAATGCTGCAGAACACCGACATTCTCGTGGTCTCGAAGTACATGACGCCGACCGACGTGGCGATCTACTTCGCCTCGGCCAAGACCATGAGCCTTATCATGTTCGTGCACTACGCGGTCGGCAGCGCCGTCGCCAATCGCTTCGCGGCTCTCAACGCCCGCGGCGACACGCAGCAGTTGCGGGCCTTCGTGCGCGACGCGGTGAATTGGACATTCTGGCCGTCGCTCGCGGGCGCGCTGGTCATTCTCGCGCTCGGCAAACCGCTGCTCTGGCTCTTCGGACCGCAGTTCGAGGCCGGCTACCCGGTGATGTTCATCCTGGTCGTGGGCTTCCTCTTCCGCTCCTCTTTCGGGCCGGCGGAAGTGCTGCTTTCGATGCTCGGCGAACATCAGGTCTGCGCCGCCGTGCTGATCGTGTCGGCGCTCCTGAATGTGGCGCTCAACTTCGCGCTCGTGCCGCCATTCGGACTGGTCGGCGCGGCGGTCGCCACATCGATCTCGCTCGCCACCGCCGCGCTGATGAACTACATCGTCGCCCGCCGCAGGCTGGAGATCGAGATCGCGATCTGGCGCAATCTGCCCACGAACGTCTTCACGCCGAAACCGGACCCGCTCGTGTAAGTGCATCACATCGGCGATGCGACCACCAGCGTCCAGAATGATTTGAATTCCGTCTTGGGATCCTGCACCAGCGCCAGCCCCATCTCCGATGCATCCGACAGCAGCAGGTTCTTATTGTGGCCTGGGCTCGCCTTCCACCCGCGCAACACTTCCTGAAAATCGACCTGCCCCGTACCGACATTCTCGGCCGCAAGCCGAGCCTTGTAGCCAGTACGCTTCACGCGGTCCCATGGGTTGGAACCGTCCGAGCCGTAGTGCGAAATGCGGTCCCACTTGGACAAATCGCGCGAGTGCGCCTTCGCCGCTTCCGTCAGTTCTGCGTTGAGTTTCAACGGCTTCAATTTGTTGTCGCGGCGATACTGATTGATGATATCGCGCGCCTTTTCCGGATCGAGCGCCGTTGTTGAGTAATCCCGGTCGGAGAGCATGCCCTTGGTGGCGTTCTCGTAAGACCCGCGCGGGGCCCTATCGTCGAGACGAGCAACTTGTGTGGGCCGCGCCGCTGCAGGTTCCCCGCCAAGCGCAACGCTCGGCGTTGGCCGCTTGGAGACGGTTGCGGTCTGATCCTCGGCAAAGCCAGACGATATCGACCCGCTGTTGAGGCTGCAGGCCGTCAAACCGATGGCGGCGATCGCCGCGATCGTGACGCGTAACATGATCCTTACTCCCGCCAAATGACGCGCGGTACACCGTCTGACCATCGCAGAGACCCGTTAACTGCCCGTTAATGGTAAACAGAGCCCGAAGCCGCCGCCGGAAACCCGATAGCAGCTCCTATTTTGGTTCCGCACGTTCTGGCGCGATCTGCCCCTCGGCACCTTGAAGTAAATTTAGGCTTGCGATGGTGTCCCGAATTTGGCGCTGCCGCGGCAAACTTCAGACGCCGTTACAGCAGTTTTCCATGATTTATCTGCAACTTGGGCTCAAAACCGTGTCCGGATGGACTCAGGTCTGCATGTCCAGCGATCGCAAGCGGGTCCCGCCCCTTTCAACCGGTTCATTTCTCTCGCAGAGTTTCAGTCCAATGGCCGGTGATTTGCGCGTCCGGACAGCATGAGGGAGGCCCAACCCATGCCCGCACGTGCCGGCGAGGCGGTGATCGATGCCGCCTGCGATGCCGTTGTCGGACCCGTCGAGACGTTGCTCCTCGCGCGCATCGCGTGCGAAGGCGGAGCCACGCGCAGCGACCTCACGCGCGATCCCGGCGCACTCCTCCACCACAAGCTGTCACCCGCCGAAGTGCGCGCCGCCATCGAAACCGGCCTTGCTGCCCTTCTCCAGCGGGCACTCGTCGTCGAGACGCGCGGCCGTTTCTCAGCAACCAAGTCCGGCATGGAAGCCGCAGCTAGCTTCACCGAAAGCGGGTTATCGCCGCTCGCGAACTGGGATCAGGTCCGTGACGTGGTGCTCGTCGCCAAGGCGCTGGGCTTCGGCCGCGAACCGGCCTCGCGCAAAAAGTCGCTCGCGCGCCCCGAGGGATTGCGCACCGCGATCCTGCAGACCACCTACGGTCTCAAAGGCAAGAAGAACATTCCCGACGCCAAACTGCGCGCGCAATTGGCGCTCGTCGCGCTGGAGCGCGCCTTCGGCAACAAAATCAAGGCGGGCTTTGCCAAGGGCGCCGGTCTGCCGTCGAAAGCAGCGCGCACGCTTGCTGGCCAACTCGCCGCCTCGCCCCGCGATTTTGCAACCGACGCGAAACTCGTTGCGCAATTGGCCGCCGATGCCGTCGGCGCGGCGCAGACAGATCCCGACATCGTGCGCCTGGCGCTTCTGCGCCGCATGATGACACGACTGCTCGAAACGCAGCAGCAAACCGCGGCCCGCGCGGCGAAGTCCGCACCCGCGCAGCCCATCCCGCCGGCGCGTCTCGTTGATAGGGTGGCTAACGACCGCAAGCCCGCCAACGGGCCGCCTCCGCGTCCGGGCCTGGAAGATTTTTCGGTCGCGGTCAAACGCGCGGCTGCAAAGTCGGCGCACGGTTGGCCGGCAAAAGCGTTTATATGCCGGGTCTGGGATGCGATTTGTGTCGAGTACGAGATCTGGGCTTTATCCGAGATCGAGTTCAAGAGCATGCTCATCGAAGCGCATCGGCGCGGTGCGCTGGCGCTCGCGAACGCAGACTTGAGAAGCAAAGAGTTGCGCGACGATATCGAGCGGTCGGCCACGCCCGACCGCAACACCGTCTGGCATTACGTTCGCATTGAGGAATGAGCGCTTCTGTTTATGAAGGAGCGCTGAGGGTATGGGTCGTATGGGTTTGATCGCGAAAAACGCCGTGAACGAAGAACCGAAAGATTGGGCAGCCGATGATCTGGCCCACGCCTTCGAGCATTCGATTACGTGGGAAGACGATATCTGGCGCGCGGACCCCGTTGACGTGGGCGAGGTCCACTCGAAAGCGCGATTGAAGTTTGCCGAAACGTTGCGCTCTGTCACGTTGGGCAAGGGCGGTGTCAATCAGGCCCGCATTCTGCTGTTCCATGGACAGTCTGGCGCTGGCAAAACCCATCTCCTGCGCGCGCTCCGCACCTCGTCCCACCGCACGGGCGAAGCCTATTTCGGCTACGCGCAGATGACGCCGGACATCTCCAATTACGCCGATTATTTCCTGCGCCGCCTCGTCCACTCGCTCGAAAAAGCCTATGATCCCGACACGCCCAGCGAGAGTGGCCTGACGCGCCTGACGACCAAGCTCGTGTCCGACAGCGCCGTGCTGCCGGCGAAGGATCTGGAACATCTGCGCGAAGCAGCCCTCGACGAAGACGAACTTGCACGTCTCGTCTTGAAGCTCGCCGACGACATCGTCGCCGCGCCCAAGCTCGCCAACGAAGACTTGGACATCAACATCGTCCGCGCATTGCTCTACATGGAGCGCCGAGATCCACGTATTGATCAGCGCATCCGCCAGTATCTCAACGGCCGCCAGTTGACGCCGCTCGCGCATCAGGCCGTTGCAGCGCTCGATCCCAACACAGGCGAGGACCGCGCCTTCGAGATCATTACTTCGCTCGGCAAGCTGATCTGGACGGTCGAAAAGTCGGCACTCGTCTTCGCCATCGATCAGGTCGAGGATCTGCGCTTCTTCGATGACGCCGAAGAACGCTTTCAGAAAGCGGTGCGCGACCTGATTCAGATTGCCAACCGCCTGACCAATGCGATCGTCATCATCTCATGTCTCGATGATTTCTACGGACAGGTTCGTGGCGCCTTGCCCCAGTCCTATCTCGATCGGATCGAGAAGTCGGGTCCAGTGGCACTGCTCGAAAGTCGCACGCCTGAGGAAGCGCGCCTCATCATCGCGCGCCGTCTTCAGCATGAAGCGGAGGCAAAGGCCGCAGGTCTCGCCTATCCCGATCCGACGCAATTCTTTGGACCGCAGTTCTTCGAGGAATTCGGCGGGCTCTCTACGCGCCGCCTTTTAGAGCATGCCCAGTCGCGGCTGCGCGAAAAAGTCAGCGGCGAACCCGAGGATCGCGAAGAAGAAGCCGGCAGCTGGGCCTCCACGCTCGCCTCCGTTCTCGGTGGCATTTTTGGCGACAGCGACTTAGGCGCGAGGTCTGCAAACGGAGCGGCCCTCGATTACCGCGAGATGTGGGAGCGATTCCAGAACGCGTCCGAGGCGGAAATCCCCTCCGACGATCATGAACTGCTCGATATCCTCACAGCCGGACTTCAACTCGCCAAGGACGAGTGGGCGGGCGACATCGTGCTGGCCACCAACCGTTTGGATTTGTCCGACGATGTGCCCGCGATGGATCTCGTCATCCGTCATAAGAAAACGGGCCACGCCGCGGAAGCCCGCGTGTTCCTCTGCAACCGCAAGACTCAAGGCGGTGGTCTTAAGCGACAACTCGATAAGGTGCTGTCGTCGATGGCCGGCAAGGCGTGCTTCATGCTGCGCGCCTCCGATTTCCCGCCCAACGGCAAAAACCAGACCGCGCAAGCCATGCGCAAATTCCGAGAGAGCGGAGGCCGTCAGATCATCGTGCCGATCCCGGAATGGGAGCGGATCATGACGGTGCGCGAATTCCACGCCCACTATCGCCAGGACCCTGGGTTCACGACGTGGTTCGAGGATGCGCGCCTGCTCTCCAACATCATGGTCGTGATCCAGCTTCTGCGCCTTGACCTGCTCGGCCGCAGCATTCCGCGCACGGCCAAGTCAGACGAGACGAAATCCGGCGCCTCTGCCGCGACGCCGGCAACGGATACGGCATCGCCGTCGCAATCCGGTATGGACGCCGTGCCCGTCACCCCCGGCGGCTGGACGGCCGGCTGGGCAGATGGTGAGCCCGAAACATTGCCCGCCAATGACGATGAACTTCCGCTCTCCGTCATTCTCGACGAGAACGGCAGCGCCGGTTCGATCCTCGCCGGCCGCGAAAGCGGCGGTCGCGCCAAGCCCATCACGCTCAACAAGGATGTTCTGAAACGTCACGCGGCGGTCCTCGGCGGCTCCGGTTCCGGTAAGACCACGCTCGCCCTCTGCCTCATCGAGCAGCTTCTCTTGCAAGGCATTCCAGCCGTCCTGCTCGACCGCAAAGGCGACCTGTGCTCCTACGCCAACCCCGACGTCTGGCGCGCCAACGACGACGAGTTCACCGAACGCCGCGGCGAACGCGAGAAACTCGCCGACGCGATCGACGTGGCGGTCTACACGCCCGGCCGCGCCTCGGGCCGCCCGATCTCGATCACGCTGCTGCCGAATGGTATCAACGAATTGCCCGAGCATGAGCAGCAGTTGCTGGCCAACCTGTCATCTGCCGCACTCGGTGAAATGCTGCATCTGAAGAATTCCGCGACGCATCAAAAGCAGTCGGGTACGCTGTCCGTCGCGCTGCGCATTCTCGGCTCGCGCTACAGCCGCGAAGTAACGCTCGCCGATCTGATCGCGCTCCTTGAAGATGAGGATCCCGAACTCACCGATCTGACGCAGCGCATGGACCCGTCGGGCAAGATCCGGCGCGACCTCGTCGCCCAGCTCGACAGCTTGCGCCATCGCAACTCGGCCTTGTTCGAAGGCGGCGGTGAGAGCTTGCGCATGGAAAGCCTGTTGGGCCTCGGACCGTATGCCCGCGACGGCCGCACGCGCCTCTCGATCATCTACACAGGTTTCCTCGGCGACAACGAGAACATCCTGTTCTGGGTCTCGCAGTTCCTCTCCGAAGCGCTGCGGTTCTGCCAGCGCAACCCGAACGAGGAATTGCAGGCCGTCGTCATGTTCGACGAAGCCGACCTCTACATCCCGGCCAACGCCAAGCCGGCGACCGCCGAGCCGCTGCAGAGCTTGTTGAAGCGCGCACGCTCGGCCGGTCTCGGCCTGATGCTTGCCACGCAGTCGCCGGGCGACCTCGACTATAAGAGCCGCGATCAGATCACGAGTTGGTTCATTGGCCGCGTCCGCGAAGACACCGCGTTGCGCAAGTTGAAGGCCGCGTTCCAAAGCGAAAGCGGCCTCGATCCGGCAGCGGTCCTGCCGCACCAGACGGTGGGTGAATTCCACCTCGTCCAGGAAGGCCACGTGCGTTCGATGAAGGCCCAACGCTCGCTCATCGAGGCTGAGCAGGTGCCCTTCGACCGTATCGAACAGCTTGCTCACGAAACCAAGGGACAGGACGAAAAGCAGCTCAAGTTGTTTGACGTGCGCTGATATACATCGCCTTGCTCTAAAATGATCAACGTTTAGTCGTTTAGAATCAGACTGTTATAGTCATCTTCGTTATTTTTTGTGCAATGCAGCATCACGTTCGCCCATGCGAGATCACATTATGACAAGAATGAGACTAGCCTGATCCAAGGGCATTTTTCCCGTGTAAAGATTGCGTGATCTGTGGCGTGACAGGGCGTGGACGCGTCGCAGAGAAAAGTCCCGAGACGCGAGGGGAAAACGTCGAAGGACATCGGTGAACCGGCCGAGGACCGGTGAGTAGCGTGCGGGGTTGCGTGGTATGGCAGGTAAGTCTTTTCTGATGTTGGTTTTGGCATCGATGCTAGGGCCAGCCGTTGGTGTCGGTCTTTTTGTTCTTCTGAACGCCTTCTGACCCGACCTTCATTTCCAATGTTGATCACTCAAGCTCGGGGAACGTCCTCCGGTTCGCGGCCAGAACGCTTGCGCCCCGCGCAATGAGTGCGCATACCGCAGTCTGCACCGACCTCATGCAGGTTGCCTTCGATGACCCCACCGCCGAATTCTCCGCGTTTCCAATCCGCCGCATCGCTCATCACGCATGATGAAGCCATTGCGCGCCTCAAAGAGCGCATCACGCCGATAGCGGGGCGCGAGATCGTACCACTCGATGCTGCAGCGGGCCGCGCTCTCGCTGATCTGATCACCGCTCCTCATCCCGTTCCGCTGCACACCAACTCCGCCGTCGACGGCTATGCCTACGTGGCAAGCGAAGTCGCAGCCGACCCCACACGCCACTGGCCAATTGCAGGCCGAGCTGCCGCCGGTCATCCGTTCCGCGGGGAATGTCCTGCCGGCCATGTCATTCGGGCACTCACCGGCGCCGTCATGCCCGCCGGCACGGACACGGTCGCCATGCAGGAAGATTGCACGCTGGACCCTGATGGTTCAGGCGTTTGCATTCCGAAACTGAAACCCGGCGCCAACGTACGCAGAGCGGGCGAGGATGTCGCTGCAGGCACCGTGCTGTTTGAATTCGGGTCACGTTCTCCGCCCTCAGGACCTCGCAGCACTCGCCTCGGTCGGCGTCGCGGATGTACCCGTTTATAGGCCGCTGCGGATCGCCGTCGTTTCGTCGGGCGATGAAATCAAAGCCCCTGGCTCCGGCGCACTCGCGGTTGGCGAAGTTTACGATGCGAACGCTCCGATGCTGGCGGCCCTCGGCGGCCTCGTCGGCGCCACCGTCACCAATCTCGGTATTCTCGCTGACGATCGCGCACTCGTGGAGCGCACACTTGCCGCGGCCGCGCGCGACTACGATGTCGTTCTCACGTCGGGCGGCGCAAGCCAGGGCGAAGAAGACCACATGGCGGCGAGTCTCGGCAAACTCGGTTCGCGCCACTTCTGGCAAATCGCCATCAAACCCGGCCGTCCGATGATGTTTGGCGAGATTGGCAACACGGTTTTCGTGGGCCTGCCCGGCAATCCCGTCGCGGTGTTCGTCTGCGGATTGATGTATGCGTTTCCGATGCTCCGCCGTCTTGGGGGGGGCAGGTGGCCAGCGCCGCGTCGCTATCGACTGCCCGCCGCGTTCGCCTTTGACGGACGCAAGGTTGGACGGCGCGAATTCTGGCGTGGCATACTCACGGATACGCCTCAGGGTCTAGCCGTCGACAAATTTGCGCGCGACGGCTCCGGTCTGATTTCTGGACTGAGAGTCGCGGACGGGTTGATCGACATCCCCGAGAACGCGACGAACATCGCTATCGGAGATCTCGTCGATTTCATCCCGTTTTCGGAATTCGGTATCGCCGCCAAGAGCGCCTGATGTCGAGGCGCTGAAACGAATTGAGGCCCGTCCGCAATCCGGCCGGCAGCGGGGGCTTCCGGTTAGGCGCGGGACGGGCCTCGCATCGGGGAGCGGCCAGGAGGGCGGTTAGGCCTACCCCCGTCTAGGTGTCGCTCCAGCCGAAGCCCGTGCGGGAAAGCCCCGGCTGGAGTGAGCACCAAGTCTCCTGTTTGACAGTCCGCCGGTTCTGATCCTTCGGGGCGGTCCGGATGTTTCGCCGGTGGTCTGTCTCAGGGAGCAGTGAACTGAAGAACAACGTGGGCTGCCGCCATCTATTCCGGGCAGGGCATCAATTTCCTGTACCGCTCGCGCCAGTATTAGGCGCACCGTCCCAACCCATTTCGATCAGGAACAGTTCTTCGGCAGCCGTAAGTTCGCTCTGGCCCGGCAGGCTCTTCACAACGGTGCCGACCATGCTGTTGATGGCGGCGCCGTCGTCGTTCTGCCCCACCGTCTGCGCGCTGCCGTTGGCGTCGGTCCCGCCGGTCAGAACCCGAATTCGCCACTCGCCGTCATTCTCACGGCAGGCAAAGCCCTGTGGACCGGCTTTGCCCGGCCCGACGATTTCGTATTGCCGGCAGACCCGACCGTCGCGGTCACGGACCGTGAGGACGGGCCGGATGTCTCCTTCACTGATAAGACGCCTGTCGTTCGACGGAGTCTTATCGAGAGCCACTTGCAGCTTTCCGGCCGCCACGAACCCGTCGCGATCGGCGCGAACGAGGGGCTCGACGGTTGATGAAGACCCAAGAAGCGCCGAGCCCAAGCCGATTCCCACGACGAGCGCCGCCGCATATCCGGCCACCGGCATCAGACCAAACCCGTTCGGGAACAACCGCTCGAACAGCCCCGGCTGAGCTACCCTTTTCTTGGCCGCCGGCGCGGTGCCGCGGATGGTCTCGAGGAGCCGGTCGGGTACAGGCGCAGAAAGGACCGCATCGAAAGCAGAAAACTGTCCCGGCCCAGTTGCAAGGAAAGGATTCAGCCGCGTGCGCAAGCCGGGATCGGTCGCCAGCATACTCTCGAACCATGCCTTCTCCTCGGCCGAAACCTGGCCGTCGGCGTAAGCCATGATGATTTCGTCAGGAACGTGAACCATGGACGCGCTCCTGAAGCTGGGGGTTGGGAACGCCTGCGTCGGCGGCGATATGCTGGTAAAGCGCTTGGCGCGCCCTGGAAAGTCGGCTCATGACGGTTCCGATCGGCACATTCAGGATCGTGGCCGCGTCCTTGTAGGAAAGCCCGTCAACGCAAACCATGGCGACGAGAACCTGCTGGTCCGGTGGTAGCCGATCCATTCCTTCGCTGACCGCGGCGAGCGTCAGCCGGTTTTCCGTCACCGTGCGTCCATCCTCACCCGCCAGTCCGATGGCCTCGTCGATTTCGAGCGCCGGACCACGGACCTTTTCGGACCGCTTACGGTCGAGCCAGAGGTTTTGCGCGATGCGGTACATCCAACTCTCGAGCTTTGTACCCGGCTCCCATTGATCCAGACGTGAGAGCGCACGCTCGCACGTGTCCTGAACGAGGTCGTCGGCCTGATCCATGTTTCTCGTGAGCGCGAATGCGAACCTGCGTAAACGCGGCAGGAACGCGATCATTCGAGCCCTTACTTCTTCCGTCACGGAATGCCCTCTCCGCGGCGCTGCGCCATGAGAACGAGGTGTTGGCCCGGATATTCCACGACCCTGCCTGCGAGGGGAAGGCGCCATTCCGGCGCGATGCGAACACGGGCAAGCCGCAAACGGGCCGAGGCCGCGCCATAAACGCAGACTAGGCCTTTGAGTGGCAGATCCGGGACATCCGCGCATCCGGTGCCGCGCTCAGCTAGGTCCATGGGAAGTATCATTAAATTCCTGACTGCTCTGGTCGAAACCCTGGCGCGTGTGCCAGTGTTCGTATTGCGCGTCCTCACCGAGGCTCTTGCCTTCAACCCGCGGCTTGGCCCCCTGCGGCATGTGTTCCTTTTCGGCCTCGCCTATGTCCTCTTCGCATTGTGTCTCGTTTATGTCGTCGCTCCCATCCGCGCGGTCACGGGCGCCTACACGATTGCCGACAAGCTGAAATACGACGCTGAACGCTGGCTGGCGACCGCCATTTACGACCGCCGCGGCAGCTTCGTCGGAACCTTCGATCCGCGCCTCGATAGCGCACGCGACGTGAACTACACCGACCACACCATCGAGGTCGGCGACTACACTGCCAACCCCGACCACAAGTCGATACCCGTTCGCGAAGTGCCCGAGTTCTACTGGAAGTGCCTGCTCTTTCACGAGGACCGCTATCTCGGCGACCTGGCTCAACCCTTACGGCATCGATCTCCTCGGCGTCCTGAAGATCCCGATCTCCTCGATCCAGCGCACGATTGCATCGAAGCGACCGAGTATCGGCGTCGGCGGCTCGACGCTGCCGATGCAGTTCGTGCGCGTCATCTACAAGACCCCGCCGGACGCCAGCGAAGGCGGCCTGACCAAGCTGAAGCCGCAAGATCGGCGAATGGTGGCTCGCCCCCGTCATCTATCGCGTGCTGACGCGCGACGGCGACGACACGCCCTTAAGCAATGGGCCGCCAACCATATCTGGCTCGCGCAGCGCACCGGCGGCCCGCCATTGCATGGCGTCGAAGTCACGAGCCGCATCGTGTTCGGCAAGGAAGCCAGCGAATCTGACCATCGCCGAGCAGTTGGTACTCGCCTCCGCCGTCAACAAGCCGATCATCCTGATGTCCGGAAGCGACAAGCTGAACGAAGTCCGCCTCGACCGCTGGCGCTACATTACCGAGGTCCGCGCCCGCACCTGCGCCGAAAAGCTCATCACCGACGAACAGCAGAAGGCCGAGATCGTGTTCGAGCTGGTCGGCCTCGCCGGCGGTCCGCCCGATCCGAAGGTGCGCCCGCGCTTGCAACAGGCGCTCGACAAATTCGCGCCGGCACTCGCCGCTCGCGCGCAGGCCAATCCCGTCATCCGCGCCAACGCACTGATGCCGGCCGCTCGCTTTGGCCTGCGCGAAGAGATGAAGCAGACCTACGGCTTTGCCTGGCGCACCTACGTCCGCGGCGTCACCACGACCCTCGACACCATCGAAAACCTCGACTTCGGGTCCAAGATCGCAGCCGCCCTCGCCCGCATCGATCAGAACGAGCGGTCGAAGATCTCCGCCGGCTACGCGCTCGACCCGGCCCGCGCGAACGATGAAACGAAGGTGCCGAATGTCGTCGTCGTCGCCGCCGACCACAAGGGCGAGATCGTCCGCTACTTCGAGACGGGCGAAATCGCCGCCTACTTCGGAGCGCCCGTGGCCCGCAGCCCGAGCAGCGGCCGCTACGAAGCCGAACACGATCCGCGCATGATCGCCTCCACCGGCAAGATCATCGCCGCCATCGCCATCGCCAATACGATGCGCGATACCGCCAACAGTCCATACCTCGATACGGAAGCCCCAGCCACGGACTTGGAAAGCTGTGCGCGTGGCGGCACGAGCCGGCAAAGCCGCCGCGCCATTGTCGCTTTCGCCTGCTCCCTCAATTCGCCGCTATTGAACCGCACGGCCCTCGTGGGCCAATCCCGCGTGCGGAAACTGATCGACCGTCTCGGCTTCACGATGCCGCCCGCCGATGCGTCTGGCTCGGGCGTCCCTCCCTCCACCGCCGTGGTTCTCGGTCAGATTTCCGGTAGCCCCCGCCGCGTCCACATGATGTCGTCGGTCGTGCTCTCCTCGCTGCTGCGCCGCGGCTCGATCCCCGTCAAGCTGCCGACCCTTGTCAAATTCTACGACTATACGAGTGCCGCATCCGCAGCTGCCGCTGCCGGTCCGCTCGCCACCGGCGTCCTGCCTTCGGATGTGATCAAACCCGAAGCCGTGCCCCTGGTGCGCACCTTGCTTGAAGCCCCGCTTTGCTACGCCACGGGCAGGAAGCCTGCAGGCACACTGCGCTCGCTGTCGCATTGGTGTGCCGCGCGCCGCAACGACGTGCGCTTCCACTTTGCAAAGACGGGCACCCAGGTCACCGAAGACCCCAACGCCACCGTCGATGTCTGGACCACCGGAGGCTTGCAGTTCTCAAACGGCGCCGCGTACAGCTATGTCGTCCTGGTGGGCACGGGTTCAGTCCGTGAACCCTGGGCAACCTCCCTGCACGCGTCGCAAGTCGCGGCTCCCCTCCTTGAAGTCCTGCTGGACGATCTGAAGACACTCTCGCGTTCCAACCCGCAGTCGCAGCTCCTGCCTCCGCCGCAGCCTCCCGCAACGGTCCCCCTCGCCGGCGCAAGTGGTCCAAGCCGCAATTTGACGGCCGCCGACGAGACCCTCCGCAGTCTAGGTCGCCCCTGACCCTGCACCCCGTCTGCCGCGACCAACCGGCCAGCCTCGCTCGCTTGCGCCGCGCCGGCTTTTCGCGCATTGAGTCCCGCGATTTCAAAATCAATGAGGGGACGACCAGCCATGAAGCTCGTGCGGTTCGGGAATGCGGGTGCGGAAAAGCCGGGCCTTGTCGATGCAAATGGCAAGATTCGTGATCTCTCCGCGCACCTGCCCGACATCAGCGGCGCCACGCTGGGGAACGAAACCCTCGACCGTCTTCGTGCCCTTGACCCCGCAAGCCTGCCGCTGGCACTTGAAGGCGTCCGCCTCGGCGCGCCCGTTTCCCGCCCGTGGAGCTTCATCGCCGTCGGCCTGAACTACGCCGATCACGCCCGCGAAACCGGTCAGGAAATCCCCTCCGAACCGATCCTCTTCAATAAGCTCGGCAACTCTATCTGCGGCCCGCACGACGATGTCGTTTATCCCAAGAATTCCGACCGGATGGATTGGGAACTGGAAATCGCATTCGTCATTGGCAAGCGCGCCCGCTACGTCGAGGAAAAGGACGCGATGGGCTATGTGGCGGGCTACACCATCTGCAACGACGTCTCCGAGCGCCGCTTCCAGATGAAGCGCAACGGCCAGTGGATGAAGGGCAAGTGCGCAGAAACCTTCGGTCCCCTGGGCCCATGGCTCGTCACCACCGACGAAGTCGACCCCTCAAACCTTGCAATGGAGCTGAAGATCAACGGCGAGACGCGCCAGAAGGGCTCGACCGCGACGATGATCTTTTCGATCCCCTACCTCGTCGCCTACATCACGCAGTTCTGTGTGCTGGAACCCGGCGACGTGATCACCACCGGCACGCCGCCGGGCGTCGGTTCCGGCATGAAACCGCCGCAGTATCTGAAGGCGGGCGACGTAATGGAATTGACCATCGAAGGCCTTGGCACGCAGCGCCAGACGGTGATTCCATTCACCGGCTGATCGCTGCGCCCGAATTGCCGCCTATGACGCGAGCCGCAAACCACTCAGCCGCTCCGCAATCGTTCGGAAGGTTTGCTTCAGCTCCGCTCCGTTGCTGGCATCGAAAAAGTGCTGGGTCGACGATGCGCAGTGTTGCAGCACGGGCAAGACCTCCGGGGGAACCTGAAACCCGACCGTATAGATCATGATTCCCGCGCTCTTCATGTTTGTGCACAGCGCACGCGCCTGGGTTACGGAATCACCATTCGCACTCTCATAAAAGGAATTGTACATCCCGTCGGTCATCAAGATCGCGACCTTCTGATAATCCTTTGTCCCATAGGGCAATGGCGCGCTGTCCGCCGGCCACAGCCGTGCCCAGTTCGGTGATAGAAGGTACCAGGCCCACGCGGTGCCAAGATGCCCGGCAGTGTTCCCACCGGCCTGCAGTCTGTCGATATGACTCAGGATATCGTCGCGGTTGTCCGTCAATGGAAGCACAGTACTTCCCGGACAACTCGACGTGCGCATGATGAACTGGCCGGTTGTTGGATCCGCATCTGAAAACGCCCCCGTGCCCGACCGATCCGTCAAGCAAGTGGAATTGGCGCCTGGATAAGCGCGGCCCCGCCGATCAAAGCGCGTTCCGATCTGCTGCGCGTAGGAGCCCGCGTTGACCGACGTCGAGAACGGCGCGATCCCGATCTTGTGCGCGCTCCCGTTCTCGTTGGCGTTCAGCAGGATATCCACCAGTTCGCTGCTCGCCTCTTTCAGGTCCGCGATCTTCGATCCGAGCATCGATCCGCTGACATCGAGCATCATGGCCAATTCGATGTTGCGCACATCATAGATCGCTTCCGATCGGGTCTTGATCCCGATCGTCTTTTCCCCGACCAAGCCGGCAAGTGTGGCGGGAATGGTCAAGTCCGCCGTCAGAATCACGCCGTGGTTTACGCGATCGACCGTCGCCGAAATGCGCCGGTCAATAAGCGGCAGCGCATCAAAATTAGCGTCGAAATATTGATTGGCGAGGCTCAGAAGTTCGGCGTCCGCCGCATTCTCCAGCCGAAGACTTTTCGCGGCCGCAAGAGCTGCAGCATCCAGCGCCCCGCCCGCCTCGATCGAGACCCGCGTGCCCCGCGCCATGTCGATCGACACGCCTATGGTCACGACCATGGTCAGCATCAGGATCCCGAACAGCGGTGCCACCGAGCCGCTGGTATTCTGAAGTCAAGGTCCGAATAAAAAATGAAAATCTCCTCACGGGAACGTCTCCTCACAAAAAGTAGATAAGCTTTTGTGAGGACAAATAAGCGACTGTTGAGAAAAATTTTAAAGTCCTTTTAGGGATTGGCCGTATGCGGAAGTCAACTCGACGTGAATGACCGATGAAAAAACCAGAAGCATTTGTAATTAGAGAATTAACCGCCGATAAACCAAGAAAGCCACCACCGCTCATGCAGAGCGGGGTGGCTTTCAAGTCTAAGCGTATCGGGCTACTGGCGTTACGACGACAGACGCAATCCGTTCAGTCGGTTGGCGATCTCGTTGAATGTCTTGCGCAGCTCGGCGCCGTCCGTCGCGTTGTAGAAATGCTTTGGAGAAGTCGCGCAGTATTGCAGGGTGGGGACGACGTCGGTCGGCACTTGAAACCCAACGGTGAAGACCGTGATGCCAGAGTTCTTCATGTTGTCACAGATATTCCGCGCCTGGGTCACCGACGTTCCGTTCGCGCCTTCGTACGTGCTGTTGAACATGCCGTCCGTCATCAGGATCGCGACCTTGCGCACCTTATCATCGCTATAGGCCACAGGCCGGCTCTCCGTTGGGAACACGGAAGACCAGTTCGGCGACAGCAGATAGTACGCCCATGCCGCGCCGAGATGCCCAGCTGTCATCCCGTCCGCTTCGAGCGAGTCGATGGCGTCAGTGAGTTCGTCTGCATTTTTGGTGAGAGGAACGACCGCCGTTGAGGGACAGAATGTCGCCTTGCGGTTCAGCTTCTTAGTGGCTGGTCCTGCATCGGTGAAGGCGTCTGCGCCGGAGCGCTCCGTCACGCAGCTCGTGTCACGACCCGCAAGACGCCGTCCCCGGCTGTCGACGCCGGTCGAAACACTGTCCTTCAGGCTTCCCGCATTGACTGACGTAGAAAATGGCGCAATGGCGACCTTATTGTCATGGGGCTTGTCCTGAGGAAGCATGATCGCAACGAGATCGGCAGCCGCCGCCTTGAGATCGTCGATCTTGCTGCCTTCCATCGAACCGCTGACGTCGAGCATCATCGACACCTCGACGTTCTTGACGTCGAACACGGCGGTCGATTTGACTTTCACCCGCATGTACTCCCTTCCCATCACAGCAGACACCGTGGCAGGAACATTCAGGTCCGCTACCAATTCAACGCTGTTGATGGCCCGGTTCGTCACGACGGTGATGTTCGCCAGCGCCGCCCGTGTATCGTTGTCTGAAAGATTGGTTGTGAAGTAGTCTCTCACCATCGCGGTGAGTTCTGCATCAGTCGGATTCTCGAGCCGCAGCGCCTTTGCCGCAGCAAGAGCTGCAGCATCAAGGGCGTTGCCAGCCAAGGTGGCAACGCGGGTGCCGCGTGCGCCGTCGATACTGATACCCATCAAGAATACCATGACGAGCATGAGGATCCCAAACAGCGGCGCGATGGCACCGCTCTGTGAGGCGTAAAGCCCGTGCAACTTTTGACGCGCGAAAAACATGGGAGACCCGCCGATTGATTAGGCCGAGTGCCAACCTAATGATCAGCGGGTAAACAGAGTATTGCTCCGATTGTCTAAAGTCGATGAATTAGAACGATTGAAAATAATTTGGTTATTACTTCCGGAACCGGACAATTTAAAAAACAGCATGCAGAGTCATTAAAAAATAACTCTCACCATTCGTTCGGGATGTTCGGATGGCCGTTCTTCTAGGCCGAGATCGCTGAAATGAAGCCGATCGGTATCAGTTCGGGCGGCGGTGGTCCTGCTCGGGGCGGTAGTCACCCGAATTGGCACTGTCGGCAAAATCCTCGATAAGTACCGCAACGCGCTGCCAATCCGAACTCTCGCTCCGGCATATCTTGCTTAAAGCGGATTCATGAAACTTGAGCCGCTGCAGCAACTGCTGCTCTTTGTGATCGAGATGGCCCTCGCCGTTTGCCCGTTCCAGACTGTCGATAAGCTTGCAGAGCGTTTCCTGGTAACGGCCGCCCTGCTGCAGCAGCAATGCCGGCAAGATCGTCTGCAACTCGAACACAGTTCTGTCGATAAGGTCGCCGGTAAACGTCTCATGCTTCAGGGTCTCGGCCGCGCGCTGCAATTCTTCCGACAATTCCTGTAGTTCCGAGTTGATATGCACGCCGATCAGTTTCTGCTCGCAAAGTCGTCCGAGCTGAAGTCCGAGCGCATTGGCATGTGGCAGCACCCCACTGCGCACAAGATCGCGGTAGGCCGACGGTGCAACGCCCATGGCCATAAGAAGGCGCTCCCGTATGGCTCTCTGATCACCGTCTGTGCGCGCCGAGGATGCCGCCAGAGGAGGGGGCGTATCCTGGCCGCCTCTGTCAGTCGGCCGGTGTTCCAATGCTGGCCGCTCTTGATTGAGCGAGCCGGAGAACACGGGCGTTTCTCCATGCGGCCCCATATCCAGACGGTACGCCGTGGACGTGAAAAGCGTGCGCGCCCTGAGGCGCGCCAGCGTCTGATAGAGATCGCGATGGATGAAGTAATGCGACCCGGCGTCGTCCGCGCGCTGCACGCGCTGATGCACTGAACCCGCATTCAAAACCTGGCGCACGATGCGCTTGTCGCCGTCATCTTGAATATCCGCGAGCTTCATCTCTGCCATGAACCCGTGTTTCTCTGTGATCGGGTGCATATGGCCGAGGACGGTATCAATGTTGCGCGCGATATCCGGCAGCAGCGCCACCGACACGGTCTTTTCCAGTTCCGCAAGCGTCGCGTGCTGCGTGTTGGCGTGAAAGGCCTTCTTCGAGACGCCGGACAGATACTCGAACAGCTCCGCCCGAACGACATAGCGATCCCCGTCATGATCGTATTCGACCGCATGAATAGTCGTACCCGCATTGAGCACGCCCAGCACGCGATCCGCACTCTGTGGATCGAGCCTGTCGAGCCGCACCTCCGCCATGAACCCGCGATCGTTGGTGATCGGTCGCATGGATTGCAGGGTGAGGCGCGCCGTATCGAAGATATCGGGCAGGAGCGCATTCTCGATGATGCCCTCAAGCTGCTCAGCTGTTCGCGCCTTGCTCGAGGGAACGTCCGACAGCGGCGACCGCACGGCATTCGCTCCGAACAGACCCGACATGAAGATCAGGCCGTCGATTGCAATCGCGATGGCGAGTGCCAGGTAGGCCAGCCGGTTCCCATCTTGAAACGCATTGATGGACACGACGAAGTTGTGCGCCTTGTCGTCCCGGTTGAGTTCGATGAAATTGATCTTCGTGCGCAGTATGTCCGTGTCTGCGGATGGCAAACCGCTATCGGCGAGGCACCGCCGCGAGAACGACAGCAGGTCGTCGGCCGACTTGTTGGCATTGAGCTTCTCACCGCCCACGCAGTTGGCAGCAAACACCTGCGCGCCGGCGTCGAGTGTCAACAGCAGCGAGGCAGCCTCCTGCGCGCGCTTCGGGTCACAATCGATACCTGCCACGCGCTCTTTCGTCGTCGGCGCCGAAGTCATGGCGTTGAGCAACTGCGTGCACTGTTCCTGTACTGCCTTTAAACCCGCGCCGTCTGGCTTCTGCCGGAAAGCGACCCGTGCAGCCTCGAACTCGGGCAACACGCGCGCCGGATCGACCTTCGGCAGCGAGGCAGTGGCCTGCTCGGGCGTGGTCGCGACCACGATCCGCTGCTGCGCGGTGTCCGCCTCGCCCTTCAGCTTCGCCAGACTGCCGTCGATCCCGGCCAATTCCCGCTTGATCGCGTCGATCCGCCCGCTGGTGTCGTCGAGCCGCTTCTGGGCGTCCTTCACGCGTTGTTCGCCGATTTTGTAGTAGTCCTGCAACTTGGCGAGTTCACCCTGCCGCTGGCGGTACATCTGGCCGCGGCCGACCTTGAGCGTGCCTTCGACACCTTTCTCCTCGGCCATGGCTTCGACGCGCTTGGCATCGACCTCCTTCGCCCGCAAATCCAGATCGCCTTTCTTGGTCTGCACGTCGGCGACGAGGGCCGGCCGCTCGGCCTCCAGCCGCGCCACCTCTTCCGTCAAGGCAGTTTTCTTCATCGCGAGGCCGGATTGGCTGCTCTCAGCCGTCGCGATGCGCTCCTGCTGCTCGGCAATTCCGCGCCGGCGTTCTTCCATTTGTTCGACGTAGTAGGCCTCGATCAGTTTCTCCGCCCCGCGCGATGCGGTAGCGAGCCTGTCGAGCTCGCCGTCATACGCCAGCCAGCCGTCTGATTTGAATAGGCTGTCTGCCGCTTGAATTCGGCGCGTCCCGATCGTCTGTCCTATATCGGCGACGATCCCTGCGACCTGGTTCTGCGCCCTGAGTTCGGCCGCCCGCACGCGCTCGTCCTTTGGAAAGATTGCATTGAACCGGCTATCGAACGAGAAGAAGACGGATGAGGCCATGCACGCGAGAAACATCACCCACAGCATCGCATTTTTGACGATGACGCGCGTGGATTGCAGATATGGCTTCACCATGTCGCTCGCCGAATAGAGCGCCACGAGTGCAGCGACGAGCAGCCCCACCACCATGATGAGAAGACCATCGCCGGTCTCAACAGGCGCCGCCGACACGGCTCCTGTGAGACGGTCACGAAACATGAACAGTGCGGCGACGGCCACGAATAGCATGACGCCGATGAGCCCACCCATCACCGCCTGCACCGACCGCGGCAGCGAACCGGAATGCGCCGCAGCTTTCTGGCTCATACCTGTCGCGAAGCTTTCGCCGATGAGCCACGCGACAACGAGCATGACGCCCTGAATGCCGAACGTCACCATGAAAGACAGGATCGGCTCATTGGTGAAGTTGCGCATGCCGTCCCACGTGGTCCAGCCGGATGCGAGCGACAGCACGATGCCGGTAGTACCCAGGACCGCGAGCCTCCAGTTGGTAAAGAACACCTCCTCGATCGCCGTCCAGACCCGCGGCATGATGCGGTAGAGCGCGGCAAGCACCAGCAGCGCCGCGACGCCAAGAAAGACCTTGCCCGAAAGCGACTGCAGTGCGGCGGGATCCTGGAAAAGCGCCAACACGTCAGGCCAGGTCACGGAAGTGGCCGGCGGTGTCGGAAAAGCGTCTGCAGCCATGTGGGGAGCCCCTGCTATGCGGTTCGATGCGAAAGGGCCATCGAGAGCCCATGTCCTTGACCACGCCGGCAAGAGCACGTCTGAGCGCCGCCCCAACGCACAATTGAAAACGGGGTTGCGTCTGCGATCCGTCGCGCACCGTTCCAATTCAAGGTCGTACGGCGTCTAAATTGCGGCGCGCGAGCACTGATGCGAATTAAAGTTTATTCACCCCGGGTAAGGGATCATCGGCGGGTCGATCGCAGACGACGGGCGGGCTTGGCGCGACCTATGGCAAAGCTGTACCGGATCGTTATATTATAACCATAGCGCGTCGCTTCCCAGGAACGGGCGCCCGGCGGTCAGAAGGCAAACACATGAGCGAAACCCAGGCACCTCAGAAGCCCGACGCCAACCAGCGGTCCCCCTTCCCCAACCCCGACCAGCAGACGGCCAAAAAGGTCGCTCAAACCGTGGAGCGAGCGGCAAAAGTGTTCGCGGACCGGAATTTGCGCTTCACCAAGCTACGGCAGCAAGTGTTTGAGGAAATTGCCGCCACGCACGCCTCCATCGGTGCATACGAGATCCTTGCCCGCCTCGGAGAAAAGGGCACCCGCGTTGCTCCGATTTCGATTTACCGCGCCATTGATGCACTCCTCGACGCGGGCGTGATCCATCGCCTGGAAAGCAAAAACGCCTTTTTCGCCTGTCGCCGCACCGACCACACGAGCAAGGGCAAACGCCCAATTTTCCTCTCCTGCGAAAAGTGCGGTGCCGTCGGCGAGGTCGATGGTCAGCACATCTTCGACTTGATCGGCGAAGCCGCGAAGAGCGCCAAGTTCACGCCACGGATCAAGTTCGTGGAAGTACAGGGCCTTTGCCCGCGCTGCGCCGCCAGCGAAAGCTGAGCGCCTCGCACTTACGGAGTGTCTGGAAAATGACCGGCGCGTCACACGCTGAAGCCAAAGATCATGCGCATGGCCGAGGCGCTCATCATCACCATGACCATGACGCCTGTGGTTGCGGTCACGACCACGGTGCCACCAACCCCTTCGATACCTCCGCCCTCATCAGTGCCCGCGGCCTGACGACGATGCGCGGCGGCCGCCTCGTACTGGACCACGTTGACGTCGACATCCATCCGCGTGAGATCGTGACCCTCATCGGCCCCAATGGCTCCGGCAAGACGACGCTCGTCCGGGCCCTGCTCGGCCTCCAAGACATGACCGGCGGCGAGATCAGCCGCATGGAAAACTTGAAGATCGGCTACGTCCCGCAGCGTTTCGACATCGACCGCGCGCTGCCGATGACGGTTTCCCGCTTTCTCTCGCTCGGTCACAAGTCGTCCCGTGAAGCCCTGCGCGCGCTGCTGGCGGAAGTCGGCGCCGAACGTTGCTTCGATCAGCAGTTGAGCGAAATCTCCGGCGGCGAACTGCAGCGCGTCCTGCTCGCCCGCGCACTGGCTGCGGCACCCGACTTGCTTGTTCTCGATGAACCCGTTCGCGGCGTCGATTACACCGGTGAGGCCGACCTTTACGCCCTGATCGGCCAACTGCGTGACAAGCGCGGCATCGGCGTTCTACTTGTTTCCCACGACCTCCACGTCGTCATGGCCTCGAGCGACCGCGTTCTCTGCCTCAACCGCCACATCTGCTGCTCCGGCGTCCCCGAAACAGTCGCCCAGCACCCGGAATACATGCGCCTCTTTGGTGCCGAAACCGCTCGCGCCTTCGGCGTCTATCGCCACCATCACGATCACGCCCACGGCCTCGACGGCCGCGAACTCCCTGTACCTTCCGGTTCATCGCCCGCGGAGACGCCGTGATCGAGCCGTTTCTATTGCGCGCGCTCGCGGCCGGGGTCGGCCTTGCGATCATCGCAGCCCCCCTCGGCGCCGTGCTGGTCTGGAACCGCATGGCCTACTTCGGCGAGACGGTCGCCCAGGCGAGCCTCGTCGGTGTCGCCCTCGGATTGCTGCTCCACATCGATGTCACGGTCAGCGTAATCGTCACGACGCTGGCGGTTGCAGCGCTCCTCATCGTGCTCGGCCGCCAGAAACTCGTCCCCCTCGACGCTATTCTCGGTCTCACCCACCACGGCACCTTGGCCCTCGGCGTCATCGCCACCACCTTGCTCGCCGGCCCCTCTGTCGATCTGATGGGCTACCTTTTCGGCGACGTATTCGCCGTCACGGAAGCCGATCTCTGGCTCATCTACGGTGGCGGTGCGGTGGTTCTCGCCGTTATGGCCCGGCTCTGGCAGCCGCTCCTGCGCGTGGCCGTTCACGAGGAACTGGCATCCGCCGAAGGCGTGCCGAGCCGCTGGGTCCGCGCCGGCTTCATCGTCGTGCTCGCGCTGACGATTGCCATCGCCATGAAGATCGTCGGTGTCCTGCTTGCAATCGCGTTTCTGATCGTCCCCATCGTCGCGGCAAGGCCGTTCGCCTCGACACCGGAAGGCCTCGTCGTCACGGCAGGATTGGTCGGCGCGGCCAGCGTCGCCCTGGGCCTCACGCTTTCTGCCAATGCCGATGCCCCCGGCGGTCCCTCGATCGTGCTCTGCATGGCGCTCATTGCAGGATTGTCTCTCGCAATCTCCGCCCGCCGTTGACCCTCCAGTCTTGCGTTGACTGGCAGATCCCGCGTCGATGGGCTAGGTAAGATCAAACTCCCGGCTCATCTGAAAGCCGGCAAGACCAGAAGGCCCGGCTCATGAATTCCGACGGCAGTCTTTCCCTCGCACCCCGGCGTCCCTCGGTCGCCGTTTCCGTCGGCGGTGTCATCGTCGGCGGCGGGGCGCCCGTCGTCGTCCAGTCGATGACCAATACCGACACGGCCGATATCAAAGGCACGATCGAGCAGGTCGCAGCCCTCGCCCGCGCCGGCTCCGAAATCGTCCGCATCACGGTGGATCGCGACGAAGCCGCCAAGGCCGTGCCCCACATCCGCGATGGGCTTTTGAAGCGCGGCGTGAATGTCCCCCTCGTCGGCGACTTCCATTACATCGGCCACAAGCTGCTTGCCGAAAACCCCGCCTGCGCCGAAGCCCTCGCCAAATACCGCATCAATCCCGGCAACGTCGGCTTCAAGGACAAGCGCGACAAGCAGTTCTCCTCCATTGTCGAAATGGCGATCCGCTACGGCAAGCCCGTGCGCATAGGAGTCAACTGGGGTTCGCTCGATCAGGAACTCCTCACCCACCTCATGGATGAGAACGCCACCTCGCCCAACCCGAAGGGCGCGCGCGAAGTCATGCGCGAGGCGATGGTCCAATCGGGCCTGATGTCTGCCGCCCGCGCCGAAGAACTGGGCCTCGGCGCCGACAAGATCATTATTTCGGCCAAGGTTTCCGCCGTGCAGGACCTCATCGCCTGCTACGAGATGCTGGCCGCGCGCTGCAACTACGCGCTCCATCTCGGCCTCACCGAAGCCGGCATGGGCTCGAAGGGCATCGTCGCCTCGTCAGCCGCTATGGGCATCCTGCTCCAGAAGGGCATCGGCGACACGATCCGGTTCTCGCTCACCCCCGAACCCGGCGGCGACCGCACGCTCGAAGTCCGCGCTGCGCAGGAACTGCTCCAGACGATGGGCTTCCGCGCCTTCGTCCCCGTCGTTGCCGCCTGCCCCGGCTGTGGCCGCACCACGTCCACGACCTTCCAGGAACTCGCCCGCGACGTGCAGGACATGATCCGCGATCGCATGCCGGACTGGAAAGCCCGCTACCCCGGCGTCGAAAACCTGAACCTCGCCGTTATGGGCTGCATCGTGAACGGCCCTGGCGAGTTCGAAGCACGCCGACATCGGCATCTCGCTCCCCGGTACCGGTGAAGCCCCGGCCGCCCCCATTTTCGTGGACGGCGAAAAGTTCACGACCCTGCGCGGCCCCCGCATCTCCGAGGAATTCAAAGCCCTCGTCGAAGAATACATCGAAGCCCGCTACGCCCGCGGCGCCCCCAAAGGCCACCGCCTCACCACCAAATCCAAACCCGAAACGGTCGCCGGATAAGTCTTCCACCCAAAAAACATAAGGCCGGACCTCTGGGCAGAGGGTCCGGCCTCGTTTGACCGCTTCGGGGGAGAAGCGGAGGGGCAATCTCGCATCAGGGAACGGGGAGTTACAATCCCCGCGGGAGAGAGAGGCGAGACGGCAATCGACTGGGCAGTCGAAGGGGGTTTAACCTAGGAACAAACTCAGCACGCAGTGGCGAACGGCAACTCCGGCTCATCAGCCCGCTCGCCGGCCAGAGGCGCGACGACCGGGAACGCGATGATGTTCGTATGCTCCGAAACATCGATGCCGGCGCGGCGCTGACGGAACCAGCGGAGCGACGTATTCGTCATCACCGCGTCTTCCTTCACCGGCTGGATCAGGAGTCCATCATCGGACTCGAGATACCGGCCGAGCCAGGCTTCGAGAGTTTCTTCGCTTTCGTCCGAGCGCACGTACCACGTGTTCTCCAACGGACGCGCCCAGCTCGAGCCGAGGCTCATGATGGCGTGGGCGACGACATGCTTGGAAACGTGGGGCTTCGCGAGATCGTAGGAGATGAGGTAGGTGCGCATCGGGGGGAACTCCTTGGGCTGGAGGAGGCGATCAGTATCTATTCTACGGGGAACGCGGGGAGGACTCTATGGCCGTGAACATAGGAAGAACATGCCGTGAGTTGCGGGCTCCGTCCAGCCAAAGTTCAGCTTTTGTTCTTCTCGGATGCGGCGAAATAAATTATATAGAAATAACAATAGGTTGTTCAGTTGTATGGTGAGCTTGTATCAGCCGAACAGGTTCAGTTGGTCGGGGCTGCGAGTTTTCACAGGAAGCCGTTTGTGATGGCTTGGATCGACGTGCCCGACGAGCTGTGGATAGCGTGTTGAAAACTCCGCGAGTGCTTTCTCTCTCGCTCGCGGAAAGCGCACGCCTTCCCAAATTTCGTAGATGCGGCGCGGGTCGCAATCGTACCGCGCGATGAGATCCTTGCGCCTCACGCGCAACCATCGCGCGATCCAGATGTCGATGGCGTCTTTCTCGGTGAGCGGGCGGGCCGTGTTGAAAGCCGGCGGCGCAGGCTCTGTACGATGGGGAAACGGCAGCGGCATCAGATACTCGAACGCTTGACGAACGAAACGGAACGCGATTGATCGCGATGAACTCCAGCAATCTTATGACCGCACCCCGCGGCGAGCGAGAAAAAAGTGATCCTCTTTCCGGCCATCGACCTCAAGGACGGCCAGTGCGTCCGCCTCAAACTCGGCGAGATGGATCAGGCAACGGTGTTCAACGATGATCCTGCCGCCCAGGCCGCTCAGTTCGAGGCGCAGGGCTTCACCTATCTGCACGTCGTCGATCTGAACGGCGCCTTCGCCGGCAAGCCTGTCAATGGAGCAGCAGTCGATGCGATCCTGCAGCGCGTAAAGATGCCGGTTCAACTCGGCGGCGGCATCCGCGACCTTGCCACGATTGAGATGTGGCTGACGAAAGGTATCCGCCGCGTGATCCTCGGCACCATTGCCGTCCGCGACCCTGCGCTGGTCAAGCAAGCCTGCAAGCAGTTCCCAGGTCGCGTCGCGGTCGGCATCGATGCCAAGGGTGGCAAAGTCGCCGTCGAAGGCTGGGCCGAAACCTCGCAACTCACCGCGATCGATCTCGCCCGCCGCTTCGAGGATGCCGGTGTCGCCGCCATCATCTACACCGATATCGAGCGTGACGGCGTCCTGAAGGGCCTCAACCTGCCCGCCACCGCTGAACTGGCTCGCGCGACGTCCATTCCGGTCATCGCTTCGGGCGGCCTCGCCTCCATCGACGACGTGAAAGCCCTGATGCGCCCCGAATACCGCCTGCTAGAAGGCGCCATCACCGGGCGCGCCCTCTACGACGGCCGCATCGACCCCGCCGAGGCCCTGGCCGTCCTCGCGGCGGCGCAACTGTTCCTGACGGCACATCGCTCTGCCTCGCAGTAAGCGATTATTCTCCCATGGGAACTCGTCCTGGGGAGGATTTCATGAAACGACTTTTGATGGCGCCGCGCATCGTTCTGACCCTGCTGGCAGTGGCGCTCGCCGCGCTGATCGTGGCCAATGCTCCCGCCCATGCCGGCAACGTCACCCAAGGTCTGATC
This sequence comes from uncultured Alphaproteobacteria bacterium, assembly GCA_963713575.1. Taxonomy (GTDB): domain Bacteria; phylum Pseudomonadota; class Alphaproteobacteria; order Rhizobiales; family Hyphomicrobiaceae; genus JAGVSR01. The sequence continues at coordinate 38,932 of CAVQMH010000017.1, read as the reverse complement.
CGCGGTGGCATCGGCGTCGCCGGTGTCGAACTCGGCATGACGGAAGCGCAAGTCCGCGCGCAGCTCGGCAAACCCGAAACCGTCAACGCCGGCCCGAACGGCAAGCCGCTCTACATGTCGTTCCATTCAACCGACAACTTCGGCGTCTATTTCGATGAGGCGACCGGCCGCGTCCGCATGCTCATTGTCGCCATCAAGGGCGGCAAGATTTGCACCTCGTTCGGCGTCTGCCTCTACCGCGAAGGCGACCTTTCGAAACTGAAGGCCTACTACGGCAAGAAGCTCGTCCGCTTCACCGACCGGGACGGCTCCGTCACCTATCGCCGCCTCGTTCCGATGAGACCGCGGAATGTCATGATCGAATACACACCAGCCGAAAACAAGACCGCGGTTGTGCAGGTCTCGATGCTCTATTGGGACGGCAAGATCACCGACAGTTCACTCGACTGAACACACTACGCCTGTGGCGGATCGCTGTCCGGTTTGCGCAATTCTGGCGGTGGCTCGCTCTTTCCCCCGCGCCACCACGTCTTGAAGTTCTGCCGCCACAAGCGAACGCGCGGAATATCATACGAGAGCACCACCAGCCCCAGCGGCACCATCCAGAACCCGAGCACCGGCAGGAAACCGAGGAACCCGAACAGGATCAGCACCACGCCGATTGCGATCCGCGCCGGCGCCCAGTCGGGCAGATCATAACTCCAGCTTCCGATGCGAATGGTACGCGGCACGTGTCACTTCTCCTGACGCAGCTTCTCTCAACATAAATGCAATAGAGACCCCGCGGCAAAGGGCAAGCTCTCACCCCTTTGCGGCGGCTTCCAGTGCCGCAATGTCGAGTTTAACCATTTCAAATAGCGCTTCCATCACCCGACGCGCCACATCCCGGTCCGGCGATCGCATGAGCCTTGCAACCTTTCCGGCACGATCTGCCACGACAAGCCGTATTTGTCTTTGAGCCAGCCGCACTGCACCGGCTGACCGCCATCCGCAGTGAGCGCCGCCCAGAGCCGGTCCACCTCGGTCTGATCGTAGCAAGACACCGAGAGCGACATCGCCTCGTTGAACCTGAAGCGTGGCCCGCCATTGAGCCCCTGGTACGGTTGCCCGTCGAGCGTGAACTCGACCAGCATCACCTCGCCACGCTTCCCGCTTGGAGTATCCGTGGGATATGTCGACACATGATCGACCCTCGAATTGGGAAACAGGGACACATAGAAATTCGCGGCTTCTTCGGCCTTTCCGTCGAACCAGAGGCACGGGGCGATTGTCATTGGCTTGGTCTCCTCGTCCGCTGAACCACACTGCAACGGCTTCAGTTCCCGCTTAAGCTGCACCGCCGTCGCAAGACAGGATCATAATGCATGATGGAAGAACCTCGCACCGTGCTTGAGACAGCCGGCCACTTGGCACTCAAGCGCGTCCCCATCGTACCTGCTTCGGGAACCGTGGGCAGCGTGCGCGCTCTGATGCGGTCGGTACCCTTTGATACCGTGGATCTCATCCTGTTGACCGATCCGTCCGGCCGCCACGTCTCGTCTGTCGAGCTGCGGCGCCTCGTCGAGAACGATGATGCGACACCGCTGGCCTCCATCGCCCGCGCCGATTGGCCGGCGGTGCCCGCCGCCATGGATCAAGAGAAAGCAACCGATATCGCCATCCGCGAGAACGTCACCGTCCTTCCCGTCCTGGCGGCCGACGGCCATCCCATCGAAATCCTGGCGGCGCATACGCTCATCGACGTTCTGGGACGCGAGCATCGGGAGGACATCCACCTGATGGCGGGCATTCTGCTCGAGCGGGAGGGCGCACGCCACGCCATGGAAGACCCGCCAATGAGCCGCGTCGCGCGCCGACTGCCATGGTTGATGGCGGGCCTCGCCTTGAGTTCGGTCGCCACGGGTGTGATGGCGAGTTTCGAGGCCGCGCTGCAGTCGAACGTGATGATCGCGTTTTTCATTCCCGCAATCGTCTATCTTGCCGACGCTGTCGGAACGCAAACAGAGGCGATCGCGGTTCGCGGCCTCTCGACGCGCGATCAGCCGCTCCTCGCTCTGCTTGGGTCCGAGATCATGGTGGGCGGCGTGATTGGAGCGATCCTCGGCCTGCTGGCGTTCGCGGGCGTTTGGATCGCCTTCGGCAACATCGGCGTTGCGACCGGCGTTGGCGTCTCGCTCTTTGCCGCCGGCGCACTGGCGAGTGGCATAGGTCTCATGTTTCCGTGGGCACTCGGCCGCATCGGCCTCGATCCGGCATTCGGAGCCGGCCCCGTGGCCACGATCGTGCAGGATGTACTGACCATCGTGATCTACTTCGTCGTGATGACGAAGATGGTCGCCGTCGTCTAAATCCGCCAGCCGCTATGAATTGCGGCAATGCCACCCGTGAGATTGCGATAGGTCACGTTCTGGAAACCTGCCGCGCGGATCATCTCGGCGAATTGGTCTTGCTTGGGAAACTTACGGATCGATTCCACGAGATACTGATACGGCTGCGCATCCCCGGCGGTCAGTTTCCCCAAGCGCGGGATCACCTCGAAAGAGTGGAAGTCGTAGATGCGATCGAGGATCGGCACCTGCACTTCGGAAAATTCCAGACACAGAAAGTGCCCGCCCGTCTTAAGCACGCGGTAGGCCTCCGCCAGCGCATTGTCGATGTGCGTCACATTCCGGATCCCGAACGAAATCGTATAGGCGTCGAACGATTTATCATCGAACGGCAGCGTCTCCGCATTGCCCTCGAGCAGCATGATGCGATCCGACAACCCCGCGTCCGCCACGCGACGGCGGCCAACATCCAGCATCTCGGGGCTGATGTCGCAGATCACCGCCGTCGTCTGCGGCCCGCCGGCCCGCAGCGCGCGCATGGCGATATCACCCGTGCCGCCCGCCACATCGAGCAACCGGAACGGTGCCTCACCCTTCGGCGGATTGAGCATGGAAACGAAGTCGGACTTCCACAGTCGGTGCAGCCCGCCCGACATCAGGTCGTTCATCAGGTCGTAGCGCTCCGCGACCTTGGAAAAGACGTCGTTGACGAGGCTTTGCCGTTCCTCTTCGCGCACATTGCGGAAGCCGAACGTGGTGCTGGTATCGGTGGAGTTGGGATTGGATGCGGTCATGCCCGGCAACATACCCGGGCTCCGTTCACGCGGCTACCGGGCAAATTGGGTCAGGCCTGAAGCAGCGGATGCAACGCACCCGTGTCCAGATAGTCCGCTACCGCCAACGCAAGGACCGGCGCCAGCAGGTACCCGTGCCGGTAAGCCCCATTCACCATGACGCTGCGGCCCCCATCGACGACCCGGGCCCGCGGCACGTTATCGGGAAACGCCGGCCGCACACCGGCACTCATTTCCAGGACCTCCGCCTCCCCGAAGGCCGGATGCAGTGCATACGCCGCACCCAGTAGTTCCAACGCCGAGCGCACCGAAACCGTCCCCGCGTCCTCGCTCTCGATCATCGTCGCACCGACGAGATAGCGGTTCTCCCCCCAGGGAACGACATAAAGCGGGTGCCGAGGATGCAGCAGGCGCACCGGCCTCGCGAATGACACGTCGCAGGATCGGATCAGCAAGCGTTCCCCCCGTACCCCGCGCAGGTCCGCAAGCCGGTGCCTCGCACCCAATCCGCGGCAATCGATGATCACGCTTTCGCGGTCGCTCTCTTCCAGCGCTCGCCCGAAATGCAGATCGACACATGCATCCTGGCAAGCCTGCATGAGAAACGCGAGTGCGTGCGGCGTCGCCACATGCGCCTCGTCCGGAAAATAGAGGGCCGTGGAAAAACGGTCGGCCAGATCAGGCTCGAGAATGGCGAGCGCCGTGCGGTCGAGCGTCCGGTGCTCATGCGTCAGCTTCGCAAAGCGCGTCAGATCCGGCAGATCGCGCGCGACGGCAACGACAAGACTGCCGTTGTTGACGACGCCCGGATACACCTCCCGCCAGATCGCAAGACCCTCGATCCCGAAATCGCGAACCTCGTGTGGCGCCAACTCCGCCTCCACCCATGGCGCGAGCATCGCGCCGGCATGGCGGCTCGCACTCGCATTGAGCGGTTCCACCTCACGATCGACGAGCATCACCTGATAACCGCGCCGCGCCAGCGTCAGAGCCTGCCACAGGCCGATGATCCCCGCTCCGGCGACCGTGATGCGTCGGCGCGTCATCGGCTCAATCTCCGAGTGCCGCGCCTTCGCGGCGCGGGTCGCTGCCACCCTCGATCACGCCATCGCGCACGGCAAGCAGATTGAGCCCTGAATTCATGAGGTCGATGCGGATCGAATGCCCGTACGATTTGAGACGCAGGCCGGTAACGACGGCTTGCCAGTCCGTTTCCAGATCCGCGCCCTCGCCCATGCTGCCGAAGTTCATCAGCGCCGATGCCTGATACGCATCGAGCTTCCAATCCATCATCGCGATCAGCGCCTTCGTCACGAACATGATGATCCGCCCGCCGCCCGGCGAACCAGCAACCGCGAAAAGTCCGCCCCTTTCGTCGAATACGATGGTGGGAGACATCGTACTGCGCGGACGTTTGCCCCCTTCGACGCGATTAGCAACCGGCTGCCCCGCAGCATCCGCAGGCAGAAATGAGAAATCGGTGAGTTCGTTGTTCAGGAGAAAGCCTGCCGCCATCACGCCGGAACCGAACACGCCCTCGATCGTGGTCGTCATCGCAACCGCGTTGCCGTCCCCATCGATCACGGAAAGATGGCTGGTGCCCGTCGTCTCTTGGGTCGCATCGGCTCCGAACGCGCGCTTGGCGACACCCGGCGGCATCCCCGGCAGCGGCGCCGCCGCCATAGACGTCGCCGGATCGATCAGTTGGCGCCGCTCCGCCAGATAGGTGCGATCGGTCAGACCCGCCGGAACATTCACAAACGCGGGATCGGCGAGATACCGCCCGCGATCTGCATAGGCGAGCTTCTCCGCCTCGAGGATCAAATGCATGCCCTCCGCCGGCATCCGCCCGTCACTGACACGCCCCAGATCGAAGGGCTCCAGCAGGGTGAGGATCTGTGCAATCGCGATCCCGCCCGACGAAGGCGGCCCCATCCCGCAAACTTTGTAAACGCGGTAGGGTGCACACACGGGCTCGCGCACCTCGATCTTGTAAGCGGCAAGATCAGCAGCCGAGAGATCACCGGCCACGTTCGGCGCTCGCGCGACCGCCGCCAGCACCTGCTCCGCAACGGGTCCCGTGTAGAACCCGTCTGGACCCTTTTGCGCGATCGCCCTCAGCGTCGCCGCATAATCGGGGTTCTTGATAACGGCCCCGGCCGCGCGCGGCGCGCCGCTGTCATCGAAGAAGTATCGCCGTGCCGCAGCATCGAAAGCGTCGGCACCCGTGATCCGCAGCAGAAGGTGCAGTCGTGATGTAACGGTAAAGCCCTCGTCCGCGATCCGGATCGCAGGCTCAAACAAACGGGCCCACGCGAGCTTGCCGTGCTTTTGATGCACCGTCTTGAGCAGCCGCACGAGTCCCGGCGTCCCGATGCTGAGACCGGAATGCACGGCCTTGTCGAACGGCATTGGCTTGCCATCCGCGAGAAACCGGTCGGGCTTCGCCGTAGCAGGCGCCGTTTCTCGCCCGTCGTAGGAGACGAGCGATGACGTCTCTTTATGCCAATGCAGCAAAAATGCGCCGCCGCCCAATCCCGACGATTGCGGCTCCACGAGCCCGAGAACGAGTTGCGCCGCGATCGCAGCATCGACGGCGGAGCCGCCTGCCGCCAGCATCGCTCGCCCCGCCTCTGACGCGGGACGGCTCGAAGTCGTGATCATGTACGACTTGGCTCGCGCCAAAGCACCGTCGACGCGCGCCGTCGTCGCTTCCGGCTCGAACAACTGCCGCTGCGCGGACGCAGGTGACACGTTGGCCGCCGAGAGCACCACGGCAAGGAACGCGAAACGAAAGGTCCGCCGCAAGAGTGGCTGGCGCGCCAAGATACAACGGGCAAACATCACGGCGAGAAGTCTCATGCCGTTTCGATGCCCGGAATATCCCGCCTGCGCAACCCTCGGCCACCCTGTTGCCATGTTGAATAGACAAACAAATAGGCAGGCAACCCGGAGGCGCCTGCCTATTTTACTCGAGAGGAAGCCGAACCTTACTTCTTCACCGTCACGATGAAGGTGATCTCGGCGGCCTTCTTCTCCTTGCCGGCGCGGCTGATCTTAGCACCACATTTGTAAGTCGAGGAAAAACCCTCGATCTTGCACGTCTTGGTGTTGATCGTGAAATCAAGATCTTTCTTGTTGTCGACGCGGTTGATGTCGATCGGGTCATCGACGCTCACGTCTTTGTCAAACACCCCGATGTTCACCTTCACGACGCCCGCCTTCACCTTTCTGGAGACGACCCAGTTCGGGTTGATCGACGATTCCTGCTTCACGGGCGGTGTAGAGATGGTCTCACCCCCGATGTTGACCTTCGCGTAGAAGTCGCCTTTCGAGAAGGCGTCGGCCTGATCGAGCGCGCGCACCCGCGTGATCTTGATGATCACTTCCGGATCTTTGGCTGCGGCCGTCGTGGCCGTGGTGCCAAGGGCGAGAATGGAAAGAGGAAGAGCGGCGATCGCACAGGCAAGGGCGCGGAACTTGGACATGGAAACTATCTCCAACGATGACGAGACACACGAGATCACACCGCACGGGGGCGCCACCCCGCCATGGGGTCGAGCTGCCTGGAGTGTCGATCGTGGCCGGACGCTAGCAGGAACAGGCTGTGCTGTGACGGACTGAGCCGGGTTCGAAGCGCGATCCTCGGGTGGGCGTTGCGATTCGGTGACAGGGCCGCTTTGGCGGAGGACAGTTTTGGTAGCGAAATCAATTCCAAAGCGAATTAGTGAAAGTCGCGGGATTTCGGGATGACGCGCTCCTGTCTGGGGTGCATGGGCCGTGGCCGCACAGGTGTTTCCGGCCGCGACCATCGCGGATGCCGGCCCGGGCCCGCTGCGCCAGGATCGGGCCCGGGACTTTTCACCTCGTCTGCGTTGGCGATCGGGATCGGCATCTCGTTCGCCCATTCCGACAGCAGCATCAGCCAGTCACTTCGATCCTCCAACGCCGTTGCCACGACGTGGATGATGCTCTCGTGCCGTTGGATTCGCCCGGTGACGAGCATCAGCCGCGCCTGCATTACTGTCTTGCGATGACGCTCCAGCATTTTCGGCCACACGACGCAGTTACCGACCCCCGTCTCATCCTCCAGCGTCATGAACACGACGCCCTTGGCCGATCCCGGCCGCTGCCGCACCAGAATGACGCCTGCCACCTTCACGAACTGCCCGTCGCGCATGCTCCGCAGCTCCTGGCAGGTCGAAACCCGTTCCGCCCGGAGCCGCTCGCGCAGAAAGCTCATCGGGTGCGCTTTCAACGACAGCCGCAGCGTCTGGTAGTCGTTCACAACATGCTCCGAGAGCGGCATTGAAGGCAGCGCCACCTCCGGCTCCGCGCCCGTCTCGTGAGCGGCACTCCAGGAAAAAAGCGGCAGCGGCGGCGCATTCGCAAGTGCCGTCACCTCCCAAAGCGCTTGCCGCCGGTCGAGCCCGATCGACCGGAACGCATCGGCCGCCGCGAGCTTCTCCAATGTCGGCAGCCGGAGCCCCGCCCGCTGCCACAGACCGTGCACCGAGCCGAATGCCCCCTGTGCCCGCGCCGCAACGAGGCGCCCGATTTCCTCCACTTGCAGCCCGTCGATCTGGCGCAGGCCGAGCCGCAGCGCAGGCCCGCGGCCGTCCCGGTCCTCCAGCGTCGAATCCCAACCGCTGAGATTGACATCGGCGGCGCGCGCTTCCACGCCATGTTCGCGCGCATCCCGCACGATCTGCGCCGGCGCGTAAAACCCCATCGGCTGCGAGTTGAGCAGCGCGCACGCGAACGCCGCCGGATAATGGCATTTGAGCCACGACGATACATAGACGAGGTGCGCGAAGCTCGCCGCATGGCTCTCGGGAAAGCCGTACTCGCCGAAGCCCTTGATCTGGTTGAAGCAGCGCTGGGCAAACTCCCGGTCGTAGCCGCGCTCGGTCATGCGCTCGACCATCTTCTCTTCGAGCAGTCCGATCGTGCCGCGGCGGCGGAACGTGGCCATCGCCTTGCGCAGCTCGTTGACTTCCGCGTCGGAGAATTTTGCCGCCTCCATCGCGATCCGCATCGCCTGCTCCTGGAACAGCGGCACGCCCTTCGTCTTGCCGAGGATCTGCCTCAGTTCGTCGGCCGGCCCGTGTGCCGGCGATGGCGACGGATAAGTCTCCGGCTCCAGCCCGGAGCGCCGCCGCAGATAGGGATGCACCATGTCGCCCTGGATTGGCCCCGGTCGCACGATTGCAACCTCGATCACGAGATCGTAGAAGCAGCGCGGCTTGAGGCGCGGCAGCATGTTCATTTGCGCGCGGCTCTCTACCTGGAACACGCCGATGACTGTCCGCGCGGCACAGCATGTCGTAGGTCTCGGGGTCCTCACGCGGCACCTTCGCGAGCGTCATATCGAGTCCATGATGCTCGCCCAGAAGTTCGAACGCGCGCCGGATGCACGACAGCATGCCGAGCGCGAGCACATCGACTTTCAACAGCCCGAGCGCCGCGATGTCGTCCTTGTCCCATTCGATGAAAGTGCGGTCATCCATTGCCGCATTGCCAACCGGCACCACCTCCATCGAGCGGCCCCCGCGTCAGCACGAACCCGCCGACGTGCTGCGAGAGATGGCGCGGAAAACCGATCAGCTCTTCAGTGAGTTCCAGCACGGTCGCAAGCAGCGGATCGCCGCGATCAAGGCCCGCCTCGCGCACGCGCGTGTCGCCGAGCACGCCCCCCGAGCGCGTGCCCCACACCATGCCGGCGAGCGCCGCGACCGTGTCTTCCGACAATCCCATCGCTTTGCCGACGTCGCGCACCGCCGAGCGCGCGCGATAGGAGATGACGGTGGCGGCGAGCCCCGCCCGGTCGCGCCCGTAGCGCGCGTAGATGTACTGAATGACCTCCTCGCGCCGCTCGTGCTCGAAATCGACGTCGATGTCGGGCGGCTCCTTGCGCGCGTGCGACACGAACCGCTCGAACAGAAGGTTCGACCTCGGTCGGATTGACCGCCGTGATGCCGAGGCAATAGCAGACGACCGAGTTCGCCGCCGATCCGCGCCCCTGGCAAAGGATGCCGCGCGAGCGTGCGAACAAGACGATGTCGTGCACGGTGAGAAAATAAGGCGCGTAATTGAGCTCCGCGATGAGCTGCAATTCGCGCGTGATCGTGGCGCGAACCTTGTCCGGAACGCCCTCCGGGAAACCGCCACGCCGCACCCTCCCAGGTGAGCGCTTCCAGATGCGCCTGTGGCGTCGTCCCGGGCGGCACCGGCTCGTCCGGATATTCATAGACGAGTTCATCGAGCGAAAACCGGCAAGCCTCCATGATGGCAATCGTGCGCGCCACCGCCTCCTCGTATCCACGAAAGAGACGAGCCATTTCCTCGGGCCTCTTGAGGTGTCGCTCGGCGTTTGCCTGCAGCCGGTACCCGGCCTCGTTGATGGTCGTATGCTCGCGCACGCAGGTCAGCACGTCCTGCAATGGCCGCCGGTGCGGCGCGTGATAGAGTACGGCGTTGGTCGCAACGAGCGGCGTGCCGCATGCGGCGGCCATCGCCGCGAGCGCTCCGATCCGCGCCCGGTCATCGCCACGGTAGGCATGCGACGCCGCCAGATAAAGTGTGGTGGGAGCCAGTGCCGTTTGAATGCGCCGCAGCTGTGCTCGGAAATTCTCCTCCAATGTCTCCGGCGGCACGACGATGAAAATATTGCCTTCCGCAAGAACGGCTACGTCGTCAAGCCGCAGGACGCACTGCCCTTTCTCCGCCCGGCCCTGCCCGAGCGAAAGAAGCCGTGACAGACGACCATAGGCAGCCCGGTCGGTGGGCAGACAGAGAAGGCTCGGCGAATCCTCCAGGTCGAGCCGCGCGCCCGGAATGAAGCGCAGTCCGACTGCCTTTGCCGCCGTGTGCGCGCGCACGACACCCGCGAGCGTGTTGCGGTCGGTCACCGCGATCGCCTCAAGCCCCAACGCTTTCGCTTGCGCAACGAGTTCATCCGCGTGCGAGGCCCCCCGCAGGAACGAGAAGTTCGTCGTCACATCGAGTTCCGCGTAACGCATCACACATCCCCGCCCTAAAACAGACCATGCAGAAACCAGCGCGGCGCACCCCCGGCATCGGCTGCGCCGTAAAATCCCTCGCGATACATCCAGAACCGCGCCCCATCGCTCGTCTCGGCGACGTAGTAGTCCCGCGTCCTCTCGCGTGCGGCCGGATCGAGGATGTCGCCGCCAAGCCCATCGTCGGCGGGCGCCGGCTCGTCCGCATCCGGATGCGCGAGGTGCCGCCACCATTCCGGCGCGATCCGCTCCGGCCCCCCGGCCTTCGCCACCGCATAAGCGACGCGCCGCCACGTAAATCTCATGGGCGGCCCCTCCGGCACTTCGGCCATGACTGAGATCGGTTCCGGTGGCGACAGCAGAAGAAATGGCCGCTCGCCCGCCTGCCAACCTGGCAGTGCGGCAGGATCGGCGACAGGCGCCAGCGGCGCGGTGCGCACTGTGGCCCGCTCCGGCAGATGGCTTGCGCGCGGCACGAGACGGAACACGTTCTTGGCGCCGAGCCGGTTTGCAAGCCGGTCGACGAGTGCGGCGATGGCCTGCTCCGGCACGGCGCCGGCCCGTCCGAGCGTCGCCTGCTCGGCACCGAGCGGTTCCGCCAGCACGGCGTCGAACACCGCCACATCGATGCCGAAGCCCGCGTCGATCGCTCCCAGCTTGTCGTCGAGCAGCTGCATGAAATGCGCCGCTTCCGCGCTCGCTCTGGCCAGCCCCGCCTCCGCATGCGCAATCGTGCCGTCGGCCCGGTAAAGATGCAGCGCGATACGCCGCGCCCCGAGCCCCGCCGCCTTCAACGCGCGCGAAAGATCCCCGGCGAGCGCACCGATTTCAGAAACAAGCGCCTCCGATGAGATCAGCGGCTCGCCCCATGAGCGCCGCTCCGACAGCACCGGCGGTTCTCCGAGCGCGGCCAGCGGTTCTGCCCGCCGCCCCAACGCCTGATCGAGCCGCAAGAGAACAGCATCCGCCAGCGCTTGTGTCTTGGCCTGCCCTGCCCGACTGCGCGAAGACGCCTCCGATGAGAACCGCCTCTCCAGCGAGGTGCGCGGCAGTTCCGCCAATTGGCCGATCTGAGCGAGCCCCAGCCGCTTCAAAAGCACCGCGGTCTCCTGCGATAGACGTAGCGCCGCAACAGGCAGTCCCGCCAACGCTGCCGCCGTCTGCGCTTCTCCCGCCGGCGCCATCACGGTGCGGCGCTGCATGGTCGCGAAGCGGGCGAGCGCATAAGCCGCCCCCGGCGTACCGGCGAGACCCGCGCGCGCCGTGATTCCGAAGCCGGCAAGCCGCCGCACCAAATTTTCCAGCAGCGCCGCCTCGCCGCCGAAGAGATGCGCCACCCCCGTCGTGTCGATCCAGACACCATCGCAACCGTCCACATTGCGCGACGGGCCATAACGTCCGAGCCAGAGTGCGAGACGTTCGAGCGCCTGCGCATCCCGCTCCGCCTCGGCCGGATGCGAGACCAGACTGGGCACAGCGGCCCGCGCATCCGCTAGGCTTATGCCCACACGCAAGCCCTCCCGTGACGCCCGGACGTTGACGGCAGTGATGCGGATGCCCTGCGCCCCGCCCGCGACGAGTGCGAACGGCTTGTCATCCGGCACGGCTCCGGGCCGGTGCCGCTTCAGCCTCTCGATCGGCCACTGCGGCAGCCAGACGGAAACGATACGCTTCATGGGACCATTCCAAAGTCAGAGCGGCTTCGGTGGCGGGCGGGGCCGAGCGGCAGCGTTCGATCTGCACCGCAAGCCGGGCCGCGCCGGGTGCGCGCGCGTCGAAGGGATGTGCGCCGCTCGCGGCCGGATGGATCCGCCAGCGCGTAGCGGTCGCCGCACTTGCGGCCGATCGCGCCGATGTGAGCATGAGGAGCGGTGTCGCCCCGTCCCGCGCCGCAAGACTCAAGCGCCGCGCCGGCGTCAGATCAATCGAAGAGAGCGCACCGATCGCCAGGACCAGACTGCCCGAACGCAGGCCTTCTTCCAGAACCCACAGCACTTCGTCGTCGCGGCGAGCATCGACCATGAGCAGGGACGAGGCGTCGAGGCCGAAGCGGGCCAGCCCCGGCGGATAGAGGCCGCCGGTGTCGAGGAGCGTGCGCGGCGAACTGCACCACAGAATGCGCGGCAAACCTTTGCCGCTGCGGATTGCGCCTTCGAGCCTGCGGCGAGCGAGAGCAAGGGCGAAGGCGAGGGCTGCGGCGCGTGAGGCGGCTTTGCCCGAAGCAGGTTTGATTTCATGACAGGCGGCCGTGTCGATTGCGTTGGCGCCGAGCAGGGCATCCACCTCCGCAGCGCCCAGCGACCAAGCGGCCATTCTCGGTCCCGCCTGCACCCCTTCGTGCGCCTCGCCGATGCCATGCCGCGCCTCGAGGCGGGGGCGCTCGATGGCGAGAATGCTCCGGCGCAGGTTTCGAGCGTGTCATTGCAATGTCCCGCCGGGGGCGCCGGAGCAGCCATTGAGAGGGCGCTGCTCCGGCGCGGGGGCATCCGGGAAGACAGGAACGCAACGCCACGCGTCCCCCCGGATAAACTCACAACTCATTTGAATCCTCGTCGGGCGCCAGCCCCGACAGCGCGGACGGGGGTGTCGAGGGGGTGGTCCGTCTTGTCCATGGACAGAACGCTCGCAACGGGTTTCACAACAGGACGCCACGCACAGTGTACTTGTTTTGTTCTATATCCCCTCCGCACTCTAAGGTCAAGAAAAATAGAACAAGACAAGAACAAAAGTAGCGCGATCTGCAACACGAGCGCCACGCCGCCACCAGAGCGCGGCCCCACCCTGTCCATAAAGAGAAACGAAACTGAGCCGTACTTCCCAGAGCAACCGGACGCGTGGCCGGAGCTTTCCATGGTCAAGTTGCCGCGATCGCCTATAAACCCATCACGAATGCTCAAGTCATGGACAATTCAAGCATATTTTCTCGAAGATGAGTGTCGCTTCGGCCCGTGGTGTGGCCCGAAAGCCCTCACGTCGAATCCGAGACTGCGATATACGAAACCTTCACCATACTGATCCAGACGATAGGGCTTCAGAAGCGGTTGCGTGTTCTCTGCCACCGCTCTTCCAAAACCTTCGTTGAGCATAAATCTGGAGTAGCAGAATGCGGGTTCGCTCCATCTTCAACCGGGCACTGGCCATTGTCGGCACCTCGATCGTCATGGCGACGGCGATGCCAGCTATGGCCCATGCTCAGTTAGTGGACTTTATGTGGGGTGGCGACAGTGAGTGGGGCGGCAAGCGCTCGACCGTCGCCTTCGACACGAAGTACCGCCCCGGCCAAGTCATCGTCTCCTTCGGCGATCGCCGCCTGTATCTCATCACCAAGCCCGGCAGCGCATTGAGCTATCCCATCGCCGTTCCGCGCGAGCAGAGCCGCTGGCAGGGCCGCCTCAACGTCACCCAAAAGCGCGAAAACCCGTCGTGGACGCCGACGCCGGAAATGCTGAGCGAAAATCCGCGCCTGCCGGCCTGGGTCCCGGGCGGCCACCCGATGAACCCGCTCGGCGTGCGCGCGCTCTACCTTGGGTCGAGCACCTACCGCATCCACGGCACCGACGCGCCTTGGACCATCGGTCAGGCCGTCTCCAAGGGCTGCATCCGCATGTTCAACGAAGACGTCCTCGACCTCTATCCTCGCGTCCCCGTCGGCACCGTCGTGACAGTCACCTGGGAGCGCTTCAAGACGGGCCCCGCGATCGCAAGCGATGGCGAGACCCCGCCGCCGGCTCAGCGCCGTGTCGTGAACTTCGGCCGCAAAGGCGAAACGGCCACACGCACCGTCGCCGTCGAATAATCCTGCGATCCTGAAATCAAATGAACGGGCGGCTCACGTCTGGTGACCGCCCGTTTTGCTTTTGGCCTTTCCGCGCACGGTCAGCGCCACCAACGGCATCAGCCGGTCAGACACCCCTTCAAACCCTGCGCGAGGTTTTTGAGAAGCGCGAGATAGGCTCCCGGACCCGCCTCGAGGGACGCACCCTCCGGATCGAGCGTGCCCGCCTTGGCGCCGGTCCCCTCGAGTACCGTTGCCACCAGCTTCGATTGGAACTGCGGCTCGGCGAAAACGCACGCCACGTTTAAGTCTTTAATCTTTTGGCGTATTTCTCCAAGCCGCTTCGCCGACGGCTGCACCTCGGGGGAGACGGTGATCGCACCGGCGGCCGGCATGCCAAAACGCGTTTCAAAATACTGATAGGCATCGTGGAACACCACGAATGGCTTGCCTTTCACCGACGCCATGTCCGCGTCGATCTCCTTCGCCGCCGCCTCGATGCCGGCGATCGCGCCCGCAGCGTTCGCTGCGAACGTCGCCGCCTTGTCGGGTGCCGCTTCGCTCAACGCGCGCGCGATTTCCCGCACCATGGCGATGCCGTTCTGCGGATCGAGCCAGATGTGTCCGTCGCGTACGGGACCTTTCGCCTCGGCCTCGTCGTGGTCGCCGTGCCCGTGATCATGCTCATGCCCTTCGCCATGCTCATGCGCCTCGCCATGCTCATGCGCCTCGAATGTGTCCCCCGCGCGCTTGTCGAGCAGGGTCAGCCCCGGTGCCTCTGCCAGCGTCACGACGGTCACCGTCTTCGGCAGTGATGCCACGATCTTGCGCGTGAACGGTTCGATGTCTTCCGACACGCGAAAGATGAGCCGGGCGTTATTCAGCGCCTTTGCGTCCGACGGCTTGAGTGAATACGTATGCGGCGATGCCGCGCCGCCCACGAGCAGCTTCGCCTCGCCGGTGTCCCCCATCACTTGAGAGACCAGCGCGTGGATCGGCTTGATCGTCGCCACGACTGCGAGATCCTCTGCCCGGGCCGATCCACCCCCAAGAATGAGAACCGCCGTCGCAGCCGAACCGAGCTGCCAGGATCGCGGCAACCGCTGGCATTTGGCTCGATCGGGCCTTCGCCAGCCGGTCGGCAATGTAATCATGAACACGTCTCCCTTGCGGCAACCGCGCGGCCAAACCAATTTGGATACTATAACATCCAAATTGCGCCACAAGGCAATCGTATGACGCATGGCAAGTGCCGGACGGGAGACGAAGCCGGATGCCGCACCATTGCCACGCGGTGTCGGTGACAGTGGTATTCTGCAACTCCTCATCATATCTGAAGGTCGCGTCGCGATGCGAATGACGCACGGGAACCACCAGGAAGGACGCCGCGTATGACTGAGCGACGTGAATTTCGCAGCGGCAGTGCTGCTGGCAGCGCATTGGCGCTGTTCGCCGCCGTCCAGATGACATGGACGATTCCGGCGCACGCCCACCCCCACGTCTGGGTCAACGTCGAGACCACCGTTCTGTACGACCAAGGTAAAGTCGCGGGCTTCACCCACCGCTGGACCTTCGACGACATGTACACGGCCATGGCGGTCCAGGGGCTCGACAAAAACCAGGATGGCACCTTCACCCGCGAGGAACTCGCCGAACTCGCGCAGGTCAATATCGACGGGTTGAAGGAATTCGAGTTCTTCACCTTCGCACGCATCAAGGAAACGCCCGTCAAACTTGCCCCGCCGAAGGACTATTGGCTCGAGCACAAGAACGGCGTGCTGTCGTTGAATTTCACGCTCCCGATCGCGGAGCCGGTCCCCGCCGAAACTAAAGGCTTCGAGTTCGCAGTTTATGACCAGACCTTCTTCATCGCCTTCGATCTTGCGAAAGAGAACTCCGGTCCGATTGAGCGAGGGGGCGCCAGCCGGCTGCAGCGCGACGGTCGGGAACTCGGACAAGGATCTTGCCGATCTCCAGAAGTTGAACGATGCATTCGGTGGTCAGCTCACCGCCGGCAACGCCAATGAGGGAAGCGGCCTCGGGTACGCCACGACCATACATCTTTCATGTGCCAAGACATGATGCACCGCCTGATGCCTCTCCTCGCGGTCTTCGTCGCGGTTTTGCGATGGCCGTGTCCGTTACGAATTCAACCGCAGCCTCTCCCGACGCCGCGGGCAAAATCGCTGTTGCTCAACTCTCACCCGATCGCGCGCTCACAGCCGGCCGTCCCACCGCCCGCGCGTGGGACCGCCGCACCGCCCGGTGTCATTGCGCGAGCCTACAACTGGCTGCTCACGCAGCAGCAGCGCCTCAACCGTGAACTCGCCAATGCGGTCAAGGAACTGAAAGCTGCCGGCAGTATCACCGCGGCCCTCGTGCTCGGCTTCATCGGCTTCAGCTATGGCGTCCTCCACGCTGCCGGGCCAGGACACGGCAAGGCGATCATCTCCTCTACGTTCTGGCAAACCAGGAAACCGTTCGCCGCGGCATCATGCTGTCGTTTCTCTCCGCCCTCATACAAGCGCTCTCGGCGATTGTGCTCGTCGGCATCCTCGCCATCGCGCTCGAACGCGACGAGCATGGAGATGCGCGTCGCGGAGGGCTGGATCGAAACGATCAGCTGGGCCTTCGTCACAGCCGTTGGCGCCTGGCTGCTCTACGGGCAGATCCGCCAAATCCTCGCCCGCCGTCAGGTCACTCCCCACACCGGCCTGCCGAGTGTGGGCAAAATAAAAACCCATACCCACGCCCGCACTTCGGTACCGGCGTCCGGTAGACTCATGCCCACGCCCATGATCAGGCCCATGATCACGTCCACACGCATGGCTGCGGCCATGATCACAGCCATACGCATCAGTCCGACGCACATGACCACGATGACTGCTGCGGCCATGCCCACATGCCCGATCCAAAAGATCTGCAAGGCGATCTGACCTGGGGCAAAGCCCTCGCAATCGCCTTCTCGGTCGGGATCAGACCCTGCACGGGAGCGATACTCGTCCTCGTTTTCGCATTATCCCAGGGGCTGCTGTGGGCCGGCGTGTTCGCCACGTTCGCTATGGCCATCGGCACGGCCATTACTGTTTCCGTGATGGCGGCACTGGCCGTCGGTTCGCGCGAACTCGCCGCTCGCCTCGGCGGTGAAGGCAGCGGCTGGGCGACAGCGGTGTCGAACGGCGCGGGCCTCCTCGGTGCTAGCCTTGTTCTGCTCATGGGCGCTGTATTCTTCGTCGGCTCTCTGCAGCCGCAGGCACCGTTCTGAGTTAACCACGCACTGGCCACGGCGCGGAACCTCCCCTACACTGGCGCGCGTTTTGGATCGCAAACGGCAATGTCCCGTTTTCGATCGCTCTGGTGCCGCGTCATGTCCCGTCTCGTCCGCGTCTTCGCCGTTTTCTACCTGTTCGCGCTCGCCGCCGCGCCCGTCCGCGCGGTGGTCGATCTGGAAACCTCCGCGCTGCCCGATAGCCGCCTCGAACTCCTCGTCGTAGAGATCGACAACTGCATTTATTGCGGCCTTTTCCGCCGCGACGTGGCCCCCACGTACAAGGTTTCAGGCCGGGCCAAAACGATCCCCATGCGCTTCATCGACATCAACGCGCCCGATGTCGACCGCCTCGCCTTGAACGCCCCCATCGACAGCGTCCCCACCGTCCTCGTTGTCGAAAACGGCCGCGAAGTCGGCCGCATCGCCGGTTATGTCGGCCCGGAGATCTTCTTCCACTCGCTGAACCGGCTGTTGCCCGATAGCAGTCCCTGACACCGCGTGCGGCAACCGGCCGTTGAGTTCCGTCCCACATTCAGGTTTGATGCGGCGGCGTCACTCATTCTGCGGAGCCTAGCCATGGATCGTCGCGACTTCCTGAGATCGACCGGAGGCCTCACGGCCCTGGCGACGGGCTGCGCGTCTGCCATCGTGCCCGCTGCTGCCACCGAATCGAACGCCGCATCCGGACGGCAACTGACCTGCTCTTTTGCCTCGCCCTGGGCTGCGCATCACGCCGGCTTCGCGGACGACGCACACCGTTTGGCGCGCCGCATCGAAGCCGCGACCGACGGTGCACTCGCGCTCGATCTTCGCAGCGGTTCTTTCGACCGCGCAGATTTCAGCATCAGACCGGTGCAGTCTGAAGTCCTGCTTCATCCGGCGTTCGCCTTCTTCGGCGGCCTTCCCGGATATGATGTCCTCACACCGCGCGAACTTGATGCATGGCTCTCAACGGGCGGGGGCCAGGAACTGTGGGACGATCTCGCCGCCCCGCACGGCTTCAAACCCTTGTTGGCGGGCCACACCGGACCCGACCCCGTGCTGTGGTCGCGCAAGCCCATCAGCAAATCGGTGGATCTTGCCGGACAGCGCGTGGTCGCGCGCGGCTTGGATGCCGAGATTGTGAGAGCGCTGGGAGCAATGCCCGTCATAGCGGATGAAACGGCCCTCGAAGCGGCGCTGACTGCTCCCGACACCACAGCTGTCGTATGGGGAAGCCTCGTCCATGCCAGTGCATCCGGTATCCCCGCGCACTTCCCGCACGGTCTATCCGGGGCGCTCGGCTGTGCCGGTGGCGCACTCGCGCTGGAAATCGACCTCGCAGTCTGGAACGAACTGACGAACGCTCAGAAAACGGCGATCGCAGCCGTAGCCAACTCTGAATTTTGCGCGTCTATCGCCGACGTTGAAGCAACCCGTGCGGCGGTGGCTCACGCCATCGCCGCCCGCGACAGGTACGGTCATTGAATTCCCCGCACCCGAATTCACCGCCGCCGTTTCGCGCATCGCCGCTGCCGTCGTTGCGCACACCGCCGCACACGACGCGGTCGCCGCACGCATCGACCGCAGCTATTCATCCTTCCGGCGCGCCATCCGCAGCCCAGGCGTTAACATCGCTTGAGTCAAAGGGCGCATGTCGGGCCTCTAAACCTTGTCCCGCCTTGCGCTTTTGTCTCTCGGGCAATTTGGTATAGTCTGTGAAAGTGAATTTTCCCAGCATGCATCAACGCATGGGAGCTATCGGCACTGGCATGAACGTACCGCCGAACGATTTGAAGCTCGCGCCCGTACTCGCGCCCAAGGATGGCGCCGAGGATCGCATGGAGCAGATCCGCGAACTTCTCGTCGGCGAGCATCTGCGCGTCCAGGAAGCGCGACTCGCAGCCATTGAAAGTCGCCTGCGCGATCTTGAAGGCCTCATTTTCCGCCGCGTGGATGCGCTGACCGCCCGCATCGAAACACTTGCGGCCGACACTGGGACCGACCGCCGTGCCGCATTCGATGAACTGTCGCGCATGGTCCTCGATCTGTCGGAAAACATTCGCCGCCTCTCGCGTGGCTGACCGGAGGCCGTGCCGCCATGGGTGAGGTGCCGGTGATGCCTGACAGCATCGATCGTCTAAAGCAGTTGCTGTTCGACAGCGAAGTCCCAGACCCTCGCCGACCTCGCATGCCGCATCGAGATCCTCGCGGGCCAAACCTCGGCAACCCACTCCGGCCTCGCCTCGGCCTTGCAGGATCTGAGCGCCAGTCAGGGCCGCAGCCTCGAAGAAATCATCAGCCGCATCGACGCCATCGCCGCTCGCGTCGGGCGCGACGCCGATCTCGAAGCCAGCGTCGCCGCCGTTCTCGACGGCGCCTTCCGCCGCGCAGACCTTTCCAAGCATGCTGACGTCGCCGACGCCGTCGCGCCCTTCGTCGTCAACACCGTCCGCACCGAAATCCGCAACAGCAAGGACGAGTTCGTCGAGGCGCTCTATCCCGTCACCGGCCGCATCGTGAAGGCCTACGTCGCCAGCGCGATGAAGGACCTTGTCGATCAGATCAACCGTCGCCTCGAGAGCAACCCCTTCATGCTGCGCTTGCGCAGCTTGACCACGGGCCGGTCCGTCGCCGAACTCGCCATCGCAGACAGCCAGCGCCTCGAGATCGAAGAACTTTACTTGATCCGCCGTGGCACCGGCGAACTCGTCGAGCGCTGGCCGGAAGCCGCCGGCGGCAACCGCGATCAGGTCATGAGCGGCGTTCTCACCGCCATCAACGAATTCGCCACCGAAGCCTTCGACGCGGAAGGCAACGCGCTGCGCCAGATCGATCTCGGCGGCGACCGCGTCTATCTGCGCGAGTCGGTCGCCTATCTGCTGGCCGCGAAGTGCTCCGGTAGCGCCCCGGTCCCCGTCGAACAATTGCTCGACGAAGCCTTCCTCACATCGATTGGCAAGCTCGGCTCCGCCGCCCGCGATGAACACCCACCCGTGCTGTCTTCATTGGCCGAGACACTCAACACCGCAATCGACGCCAAGCAAGCAGAGCTCTCCGGCCGCGATGGCGGCGTCAGTCCCATCAAACTCCTCGCAGGTCTCATCGGCCTGCCGCTGGCCGTATGGCTCGCCTGGACCCTTTACGCCGATTGGCGCGTTTCGCGCACCGAACGCATTGCCCACGCGGTGATCGCTCAGAGCGAAGAAATCAAAGGCTATCCAGCCGAACTCGCAGTCGGCACCCTCGGCGAAAGTCTGACCATTACCGGTCTTGTCCCCACATCAGAAGCCAAGCGCACGGTCATTGAGAGACTTTCAGCCGCCCTGCCCGGCGTCACGATCGCCAACGAACTGGCGACCGTCCCAAATCCGCTGGCCGACGTCGAACCGGAACTCGACCGCCTCCGCGGCAGGGACGACGAACTGAGCCGCACCATCATCGCCGAAGCTGACAAGCGCGATCGCGACCGCGCCGCCATTCGCCTCAGCCGCGCCCGCGCCACACTCGCCTCCCTTTTCTCCGATCTCCCGAATGATGAGAAAGCCAGAGCCAAATCTGCGCTGGAAGCTTTCGACCAGACACTCGCCGGTCTCGCCAAACCCGACGCAGCCGCTCTCCAATCCTCCATCGCCCGCACGCGCAATGAACTTGCCTCTCTCGGCCCGCTTCTCGCCGCGCGTCCGGCGGACGCCACCACGTTGCCCAAAGCCGAGACACTGGGCGCTGCTGTGCTCGCGATGGCCGACGAAGCCGAAATAACGATTGTCGCACTGGCCCAGACCGTCGCCCTGAAAAAAGGCCTGCCAACACCGGCACCGCGCGACAAGCTCGAAGCCTGGACGCGCGCAAACGCTGTCTTCTTCTCCGACGACGATGCGTATCGAGAACCCGACATAGCCAAAGAACGCATCGCAGAACTGGCCGCACTCATGTCCGGCAACGACTTGGTTCTCCGCATCATTGGCTACACCGATGGCCTTGGCGGCGCTGATCGCAATTCCCCCCTCAGCCTCGCCCGCGCCAACAAAGTCGCGAACGACCTCGCAGCCGCCGGCATCCCTCGTGATCGCTTGATTGTGCTCGGCCGTCCCAACCTTCGTGATATCTCCATCGACGATGGTACCGGCAGCCCTAACCGTCGCGTTGAATTCGAAGTGGGCTTCGAGGGCGAGGCGCGATGATCGCGCGCAAGGTGATGCTGCTGGGCGAAATCGGGGTCGGCAAATCCTCGATCGTGCAGCGGCTCGTCTTCGACCGCTTCGACATGCAGTACAAGCCGACCATTGGCGTCGACGTCTATCGCTATGAAGTTCCCCAATCCGCCAGCCGGCCGCGCATGGCGCTCATCGTCTGGGACACGGACGGCAACTTCGGGGAATCGATCTTCCGCCACGTCTACATGCGCGAAGCCGCCGCGGCCGTCATCGTCGGCGATGTCTCTCGCCCGCGCACACTCGACACACTCGCCGCCCTTGCCGAGGGCTTTCGCGAAGCCTTGCCGGGCCGGGCACTCTCTCTCGTCGTCAACAAGATCGACCTCGTCTCTCCCGGCGATGAGATCATCCTGCCCGATGCCTTGACTAAGCCGGGGCTGAACATCCACCGCACCAGCGCCAAGACCGGCGACAATGTCCGCACCGCTTTCGCAGATACCGCAGATGCCATCGACAGGCGACGCCTCTAAGCGCGGCCGCCCCTTGGGCGCCGCACCGCTGCTCACGGCCGTGCGCCAGCTCGCCGAACGCAATGTCTATGGTCTCGTCTGGCTCGGGCCGGATCTCGTGGTCGACAGCATCTATGGTCGCATGGTCGACTTCGTTGCGATCGGCGAACCCGTCACATCGAGCATTTACGCCCTGATCGGCCTGGAAGACGAGATCCTCGCCCTGCGCGATCGGCCACGCGACGCCATCGAGATCCCGGATCTGACGCTCGTGACACCCGAAGGCCGCCGTCCGCGCGCCACGTTGTCGGTTTCCTGGTCACCAGAGGACGGAGCCTACATCCTGCTCGTCGCGCGCACGGAAACCCGTTCCGACCTTGAACTGGAACTCACCGCCCAGATGCGCGCGCGCCTGATGACGGAATCGGAACTCGCCGCCAAGACGCTCGAACTCGAACGCGTCAATCTCGACTTGCAACGTGCCAATGCGGATCTGGAGTCCTATGCGTCCGTGATTTCGCATGACCTGCAATCACCGATGCGCGTACTGCGCTACACCCTCGATGATCTCGAAGGAGCGATTCCTGGAGATGCCGTGGTCGCCAAGGACAAGATCGGCAAGTTGCGCGATCTCTCGCGCCGGGTGACGCAAATGATGTCGGCGCTACTCGACTATGCCAGCGTCACCCGCAAGAGTGACGCCGTTGAAATAGTTGAAACAGAGCGCCTCGTGCACGCGATCGCATCTTCCATCGACGCTCCGCCCGGCATTCGCATTGCGATCGCGGGCACATGGCCATCTGTCGCCACCATGGCGGCCCCGCTCGATCTCGTCCTGCGCAATCTCATCGACAACGCCATCAAGCATCACGACCGCAAGACCGGCACGGTGACGGTTACGGGCTTCTTCGAAGAAGCGGCGCTCCTGATGACCATCGTCGATGACGGTCCCGGCATTCCGCTGATCCATCAGGAGGCCGCATTCCTTCCATTTCGAAAATTGAACGCCCGCCAGGTTCACGGCGAAGGAATGGGCTTGGCCTTGGTGCGTCGCACGACGGAGAGCGCGGGCGGGTGGATCACGCTGACGAGCACCGCGCCGGAGGGCCGGGGCTCGACGTTCACTGTGCACTGGCCCGTCCAACGAATTAATCAGAAGTCGACGTGAGCGCTGCCGCGAGGTCGCAAAAGAGACACACATAGGCCAAGCAGCACGTTGCTGGCCTTGCTAGAGCGGCCAGCAGCGTGCTTCTTGGGCAGCAGATGATCTAAGCGAGAACATCGCAACAGGAATAATGGTGTGACCAGCGGCGGAACCGGCGGCGATTTTCTCGCCAGAAAAAGTGACGTCACAAAGCTGCGCAAGGCAATGCCTGCGCTGCAGGATGTTCTGGTCATCGATGATGAAGCGCCCGATGCCGATCGCATCAAGGCGACGCTTCGCGTCATGTTCGGCTATGATGTCGAAGTGCGTCATGCCGCGACGCTCGGCTCTGCCGTCGATGCCGTGTTGTTGCGAAGGCCGCAGCTGATTTTCCTCGACGATATTCTGAAGCCCACGGATCGCGCGACTGACACGATGCCGTTCCTGCGCCGCGCCGGCTATGATGCACCCATTGTCGTCATCAGCGGTCAGGTGACGAAGAAGCGTCGCCTCGAATTGATTGCAGCAGGCGCAACGGACGTCATTCACAAAGATGATCTCGATAGCGTGCGCCTTGGCGAAGCCCTTCTCCGCGTCTTCGGCCGCGAACGTCCTGAAACCTGAACTTGCCTTGAGTGAAATGGAATGGCCGATTGCGATCGTTCGTCGCAGCGCCGTTGATCGCGCGGGCTTATCCAACAGTGATCCTTGCGGTTAACTGTCGCCCTGGTCCGCTTTTGCCTTTTTTGAACCGTGCTCGCATGGTCTTGCAGAACCGGAAAATAAAAACAAAAGTCGGGACGATCACATGAGCATTAAAACGATCGTGGCCGCTGGTGCGCTGCTCGGTGCAGCCAGTCAGGTGGCCGCAGAAGAGTTTCAATTGCCGGCGGAGGTAACGCCGGCCCTGCGCGCTGCGTGCGAAACTGACGTTCGCCGCTTGTGCATTCGTGAAAATCCGACGGTATCGAAAGTGAAGTCCTGCGTGCGCCAGAACTTTATGAACCTCGGCCGCCGCTGCCAGATGCAGATCACGCTTGCCGGCCTCAAGCCCTGAGCGATGAGCTTCCGGCCGGCTCCCGGGCAGGGGAATCGGCAGCGAATTTTAGAACAAAAACGCCGCCCGGTCTCCTGGGCGGCGTTTCGCGTTCTGAGAGGTGCGTCCGGCGGTCAGGCCGCAGCGGCCTTCACCGGCTTCATGGCGTCTGCGAGATAGGACATCGCCGCATCGACGCCACCCTTCTTGTGCGGTACGCCCGCGATCTCGAGACCCATCTCGATGCCGGTCAACGCACCCATCACCGTCAATTCGTTCGTGTCGCCGAGGTGGCCGATGCGGAACGCCTTGCCCGCCAGCCTGTTCAGTCCCGTGCCGAGCGACATGTTGAACGTATCGAGCACGACTTTGCGGAACTGATCGGCGTTATAGCCTTCCGGCATCAACACGGTCGTCACGGCCGGTGAATAGTATTTCGCGTCACGGCAGTTCAGCTCCAGTCCCCACGCGCGCACGGCACGGCGCGAAGCCTCCGCCAGACGCTCGTGCCGGTCGAACACGTTCTGCAGACCTTCTTCGTTGATGAGTTCGATGGCTTCCTGCAAGCCGTAGAGCAGGCTCGTCGCCGGCGTGTACGGGAAGAAGCCGGCCTCATTCATCGCCAGCATGTCGTCCCAGTTGAAGTACGAGCGATTGAGCTTGGCGGTCTTCATCGCCGCGATCGCCTTGTCGCTGATGGCCGTGAATGACAGACCCGGCGGCAGCATCAGTCCCTTCTGCGAACCGGCCACCGTCACGTCGATCTCCCATTCGTCGTGACGCAGGTCGGCGGCAGCAAGCCCAGAAATTGTATCAACCATGTACAGCGCCGGATGCCCGGCCGCGTCGATCGCCTTGCGCACTTCATCGAGGCGCGTGCAGCAGCCCGTCGAAGTTTCATTGTGAACGATGCACACGGCCTTGATTGAATGGGTCTTGTCAGCGCGCAGTTTGGCTTCGATCTGGTTTGCATCGACAGCGATGCGCCAGTCGGTGGCGATCACGTCGGCAACCAGCCCGAGCCGATCCGCCATCTGCTTCCACAACACGGCGAATTGGCCGGTCTCCACCATCAGCACCTTGTCGCCGGGCGACAGCGTGTTGCACAGCGCGGCTTCCCAAGCGCCCGTACCGGATGCTGGATAGATGATGACCGGGTTCTTCGTCTTGAACAGACCCTTCACACCCGCGAGCACGGTTTTACCGAGCCGTTGAAAATCAGGACCACGATGATCGAGGATCTGCCGCGACATTGCCTGCAGAACGCGCTCAGGCACCGGCGTGGGTCCGGGGATCTGGAGAAAATGGCGGCCGGGGCGGCGGGGCTCTTTCGACATCTTGCGTCCTTGGAAAACAGGTGCTGGGAAAGGTTTCAGCGGTCGCGCCCATCGCGGGCTGCCGATCGCACGATCGGCAGGGCACGGGGTATCCGCTGAACGATTAATCCCTCTTGCTCAACAGTCGGGCAGCTATAGGAAGTGACACGGAAGGCCGTCAAGTGACTGATAGGCCAAAGCGGTCGGCCAAACGTCGCGTCACGGGACAAGTCAATCCGGCGAAAGTTTCCGCACAGGAATGAGTTGGCGTGCCGGAGCAGGAACGCGCAAACTTGGGCATGAATTCGGGGGGTGCGATGAATGATTTTCACCGGCTGACCGCATGCGAATTGCGTGCGGAAATCGTGGCGGGCCGGCTGTCGAGTGCCGACTTGGTGAATGACTGTTTGCGCCGCATCGCCCTCCGCGAGCCGGTCATTGGCGCGTGGGCTCACCTGGATCCTGCATCTGCGCGTGGCCAAGCTGCGGCAGCCGACGCCGCCCGCGCAGCAGGTGCACCGCTTGGCCCGCTGCATGGCATCCCCGTCGGCATCAAGGACATCATCGATACCGAAGGTCTCCCCACCGAATACGGCACACCTGCCTTTGCCGGCCGCCGCCCCGCCTCTGACGCCGAAGTCGTGCGGCGCCTGAAAGCGGCCGGAGCTATCGTCCTCGGCAAAACCGTCACCACCGAACTCGCGTTCTACGGCCCCGGCAAGACGCGCAACCCGCGTGACCCGCAACGCACACCCGGCGGTTCATCGTCCGGCTCAGCCGCAGCCGTCGCCGATTTCCACGTGCCTCTGGCGCTCGGCTCGCAAACTGCAGGCTCCATCCTGCGCCCCGCGTCCTATTGTGGCGTGATGGGCTTCAAGCCGACCTTCGGCGCCACCCCGCTCGACGGCGTCATCGCCCAGTCGCCCCCGCTCGACACACTGGGCGGCTACGCCCGCTCCGCCGCAGATCTCGCGCTTCTCACGGGCGTTCTCTCAGGCCAATCGTGCGAGCTGCCTCGCGTTCCGGATCGCCCGCTGCGGCTTGCCTTCGTCAAAACTCCCGCCTGGCCCCAAGGCGACCAAGCCATGCGCAGCGCCGTCGAGCGCTTCGCTGCAGCAAACAGCGCCATCATTCACGAAGTCCCGCTGCCGTCCGCATTCGACGAGACCAGCGGCCTGCAACGCGCCGTCCAGTTCCACGATATCGCAAAGAACTACGGCCCCATCGTCGCCAAGCATGCCGATGTCATGTCAGCCAAACTGAAGGAAGTGATCGCCGAAGGCCGCACCGCAAGCGAGGCGGAGTACCAGTCCGCGCTCGCCCGCCGCGAACCGCTCTACGCGGCACTCGACCCCATCTTCGCCGCCTACGACGCGATCCTGACGCCCGCCGCGCAAGGCATCGCGCCGCTGGGCCTCTCGGCCACCGGCTCGCCGATGTTCAACTTTATCTGGACCTATCTCGGGGTGCCCGCCATCAGCGTACCCTTGCTCGACGTGGATGGCCTGCCGCTTGGCGTCCAACTCGTCGCTCGCCGCGGTGCGGATGCTCACCTGCTTTGGGTGGCGCAGTCGGTAATGACCAAGTTTCGAAGCGCCGAGTGACGTGAGGCGGCGCGCCGCCCGGCGCGCTGCCTCACGCAGAAAGTGATGGTGTACTATTGGGAAAGCTTCTGGTTTTTCCAGAAATCGACCGTGGCGAGACGCAGCCGGTCCGCGCAGTCCCCTCTGCAGTCGAGCCACGATCCTCCTGGCGTGCGAACCTGTTGGCCTCTGCTGGTCTGTCACGTTTTTCCAACGACGCACTTTCCGACTGTGTATTTGCTGCAAACTTTGATCGTGTCAGCGAGACTCGCTGGCGCAGCCGCAAGGATGAATGAGCCGCTGAGAACGGCGCACGCAAGTATCCGAGTAAGCATGTGAAGGATCCTGATGTTTATGGAACATAGCACTCAAGGCATCCCCACGCCCGACTTGGGAAGTTAAGTTCGGTAGATGACAACGATGTGAATGTGGCGGTCGACCGGTGGACAAAGCGTAGCTGGTTCCCGATGAGGGTTCTTCGAAAGCCGCCTTACGTGAGAGACACGAAGTCGCCGACCCGCACGCTGCCGTTCGTCTTCACGCGCGCATAGACGCCCATGTCGCTGTGACCGCGATTGCGCAAAAGGATCGCTGGAATATCGAAGTCACGCCGCCCGCTCGAGGGATCGACGTTCGTCGCCGCACAACGCTCGGTGCGCTCGAACACCTCGAATTCCACCTCGCCGATTTTTACAGTCTTCCCCACCCAGTTGAACTCGGACCAAGCCGGTGCACCTGTCACGATCAGGTTCGGCCGGAACCGGATCGGATCGACCGGCTGCTGCACGATACGCTCCAGATCCGCCACGCTGCCGAGATTGACGATATGCACGCATGTCTCTGTCACATCCGACAGCACGTGCCCCTGCGCATGCACAACCTTTGGCGGCCCCTTTACGGTGTCCTTCATATATTCGGCGAAGAATTGCGCGATAATCGCCCGGCCCGCCGGCGTCGCGAGCGACCCTCGCGCCACCTGACCGCCGTCGCGGCTGATCGTCAGCGTCTGCGTCTTCGGCTCGAATGTACTCGTCACGGTGGCGAGATCCGCATGTCGCATCAGTGTCAGAAAGCTGATCTTGGGCACATGCGTCGGCTTCAGTGGATCAAACCGCCCCGGCCCGTTCTCGATGGCGTAAGCCCGGTCCCACGGCAGCGGCTGACCCCGCTTCAGATCCACGCAGTCCATGACTTCTGCAGAAAGCCCCTTCACGGGGTAGCGATAGATGGCGCTCAGCGAAACGCCGGGCAAAGTTGTTGCGCTCAATTTGCGTGTTCCGTGGCTGGGATGGTTATCCCGCCAAACTAGCAGAACCGTTGCGCCGCGATACTAGGCCGGCCCGCCGTCGATGCCGCGGACCCCGGTCCGCGACAGCGTGGCATTGATCGCCATCAGCTGTTCGAGCGCGGCAGACTGCAGTCGTAGCGCCTCCGCCGACTGCGCCAAGGCCTCGTCCGCGCGCCGGTTGGTCTCCGCGTATTGCTTCGCGATCATGTCTTCGATCGCCTTTTGCTGCGCCAAAGCCTGATCGTTGGTCGCCTTCTGATGGTCGAGATAGGCCGTCTGCTTGGAGAGGATACCGGTCGTCGAGTAGGCCCTTTGCCAGATCCAAACCATAGACAAAACCACGATGAGCGCTGGCACCCAAAACAGCAGGTCGATCCACCAGGGCATTGAAAGCTCGGGCACGATGGGCTGAGGAATGGGGTTCATGGACAGCTCCGCTGCTGCAACCCCGCTAAAATATCGGATGGAAGTGAAACCAAGGTTCCTGGCCTTGGTAAATAAAGTTGCTGCCGATGACGCGGCCGGTGCCGGTGCCCCTTTTTCCGGCGCATATTTTTCCCATATCCGAAGATCGCACCACGCGGAGCCTTCGGGTCTGCGTTGGATGCGGATACAATAGGAACGGCGTCGACCACGGGCCTTCGGGACGGGGAGGCGCGCGAGAAAGGTCTGATCCATGAATTTCGATCGCTACACCGATCGCGCCAAAGGTTTTGTCCAGTCGGCGCAGAGCCTCGCCCTTCGCGAGGGGCACCAGCAGTTCGCCCCCGATCATCTCTTGAAAGTTCTCCTCGACGACGAGGAAGGCCTCGCCGCCGGTCTCATCGACCGTTCGGGCGGCCGGTCGCGCGACGCGCTGGCCGCCGTTGAACGCGCGCTGGCCAAGCGCCCGAAGGTCTCGGGCGGCGGCGCCGGCCAGCTTTACATGGCGCCGGAACTGGCCCGCGTGTTCGATGCAGCCGAGAAGATGGCTGAAAAGGCCGGCGACAAGTTCGTCACCGCCGAACGCCTGCTGCTTGCTCTGGCTCTGGAAAAAGGCACCGACGCGGCGAAGATTCTGGCCGACGCCGGCGTCACCCCGCAGGGCCTCAACACGGCCATCAACGACATCCGCAAGGGCCGCACCGCCGACAGCGCGTCCGCCGAAGCAGGCCTACGACGCGCTGAAGCGCTATGCCCGCGATCTCACCGAAGCGGCCGCCTACGGCAAGCTCGATCCGGTGATCGGCCGCGACGAGGAAATCCGCCGCACGATCCAGGTGCTGTCGCGCCGCACGAAGAACAATCCCGTGCTCATCGGCGAGCCCGGCGTCGGCAAGACCGCGATCGCCGAAGGCCTCGCGCTGCGCATCGTCAAAGGCGACGTGCCCGAAAGCCTGAAGGACAAGAAGCTGCTCGCCCTCGACATGGGCTCCCTGATCGCGGGCGCCAAGTACCGCGGCGAATTCGAGGAGCGCCTGAAGAGCCGTGCTGTCCGAGGTCCAGTCCGAGGAGGGCCGCATCATCCTCTTCATCGACGAGCTGCACACCATCGTCGGCGCCGGCAAGTCCGAAGGCGCGATGGATGCGGGCAACCTGCTGAAGCCTGCGCTCGCCCGCGGCGAACTGCACTGCGTCGGCGCCACCACGCTCGACGAATACCGCAAGCACATCGAGAAGGATGCCGCGCTCGCCCGCCGCTTCCAGCCGGTTTTCGTCAACGAGCCGACCGTCGAGGACACCATCTCGATCCTGCGCGGCCTGAAGGAGAAGTACGAGCTGCACCACGGCGTCCGCATCACCGACAGCGCGCTGGTCGCCGCGGCCACGCTCTCGAACCGCTACATCACCGACCGCTTCCTGCCCGACAAGGCCATCGACCTCGTCGACGAGGCCGTCCTCGCGCCTGCGCATGCAGGTGGATTCCAAGCCCGAGGAACTCGACGCCATCGACCGCGATCTCATGCAGTTGATGATCGAGCGCGAAGCGCTGAAGCAAGGAGACCGACCAGGCCTCCAAGGATCGCTTGGCGAAGCTCGAAGGCGAGATCGCCAATCTCGAAGAGCAGTCGCAGGCCATGACCGCGCGCTGGGAAGCCGAGAAGACAAGCTCGGCGCCGCGCAGAAGGTGAAGGAAGAAGCTCGACGCCGCCCGCAACGAACTCGAGCAGGCGCAGCGCAAGGGCAACCTCGCCCGCGCCGGCGAGCTCACCTATGGCGTCATCCCCGAGCTCGAGAAGAAGCTCGCAGGCATCGAGGCCAACGACGGCAAAGGCGCCGATGGTCGAGGAAGCCGTCGACGCCCGATCAGATCGCCGGCGTCGTCTCGCGCTGGACCGGCGTGCCGGTCGACAAGATGCTCGAAGGCGAGCGGGACAAGCTGCTCAAGATGGAAGAGGCGCTGGGCAAGCGCGTCGTCGGCCAGAAGGAAGCGGTGCATGCGGTCTCGACCGCTGTCCGCCGCGCCCGCGCCGGCCTGCAGGACCCGAACCGCCCGATCGGCTCGTTCATGTTCTTAGGCCCGACCGGCGTCGGCAAGACCGAGCTGACCAAGGCGCTCGCCGCGCTTCCTCTTCGACGACGACACGGCGATGAGTCCGCATCGACATGTCCGAGTACATGGAGAAGCACTCGGTCGCCCGCCTGATCGGCGCGCCTCCGGGCTACGTCGGCTACGAGGAGGGCGGCGCGCTGACCGAAGCCGTCCGCCGCCGGCCGTATCAGGTCGTGCTGTTCGACGAGATCGAGAAGGCGCATCCGGATGTGTTCAACGTGCTGCTGCAGGTGCTCGACGACGGCCGCCTGACCGACGGCCAGGGCCGCACGGTCGATTTCAAGAACACGCTGATCATCCTGACCTCGAACATCGGCGCCCAGTATCTCGTCGACCAGAAGGAAGGCGAGGATACCGAAGCCGTGCGCGACGAGGTGATGGCCGAGGTGCGCGCCGCACTTCCGGCCGGAATTCCTGAACCGTCTCGACGAGATCATCCTGTTCCACCGCTTGCAGCGGTCGGATATGGGCCAATCGTCGATATCCAGATGGGCCGCCTGCAGAAGCTGCTCGACGATCGCAAGATCACGATCGACCTTGACGATGCCGCCCGCACGTGGCTCGCCAACCGCGGCTACGACCCGGCCTACGGCGCGCGCCCCCTGAAGCGCGTGATCCAGAAGCAGGTGCAGGACCCGCTCGCCGAGCAGATCCTGGCCGGCGGCGTCAAAGACGGCGACACCGTTAAAGTCTCCGTCCGTGACGGCGCCATCACCCTCAACGGCTGGCCTGTCAAAGCGGCGGCATAACAAAAAGGGCCGGACTTGATGTCCGGCCCTTTCAGCACTCGTCTCGCGTGTTTCCTAATCCGCCGCGACGGTCTTAGCCGGGGCAGCGGGTGCAGCCACCGGTGCCGTAGGCGCAACCGCCGGGACTGCAGGCGCGGCCGCCGTCGCCGCGGGCGCAACAGTGACGGCAGCAGGCGCACCCACCTGTACGGCAGGGGTAGCTGACGGTGCCACGGGCTTCTTCGCGACCGCCGGCTTCTTCTGCTTTGCTGGCTTCACCGGCTTTGCAGGGGTCTCCGGGCTCAAGAACCCGAACAGCGACGACAGCGGCGCATTCTCGCTCACCGTTCCAGCATAGGTCTGCATCACCTGGACCTTCGCTCCGACCTTGGCGATCGAGGCCAGATGCACGACATGCTCGTTCGTCAAGCGAAAGCACCCCGACGAATTAGCCCGCCCGACCGAGCGATCGTTGTTGGTGCCATGAATGCGATAGACGGTATTGCCGAGATAGAGCGCCCGCGCGCCCTGAGGGTTCTTCAGCCCGCCCGACACAGTAACCGGCAAGCCGGGCACGCGCTCACGCATCTCCGGCGGCGGCGTCCACGGAGGCCACGCGGCGATGCGGCTGATCCGCTCCGTACCGGTCCAGGTGAAGCCGTCGCGACCGACGGAGATCGGATACGCGTAAGCCTGTTTGTTTGGCAGCATGTAATAGAGCGTGCGCGCCTGCGTATCGATAATGATGGAGCCGGCTTGCTCGGCGCGATCGAAATACACGATCGGCGGAGCGGCGGGTTTGATATCCGGACGCTCGCCCCCTTCCATATACTTCGGATAGACGGTCGGCTCATAGGTCTTGCGGTTCGCGGCCCGCTCGGCCGCCTCCTGTTCCTCCCGCTGCCGCCGGTCGCTTTCAAACACGGGTCCACGGTCGGACCAGTTGTCCGCCAGAACGGCTTTTGACCCCGTCATAAGCCCGGCGGCCAATACCGGCACCAAGACGCACGAGCGCCACATGCGCAGTCTCCAAGCTTCCTGGCGGCGCCAGCCCTGCGGCACCGCTGTCATCCAACCGAGATAGGCGAAGCGAGTAAGTTCCCACAATATCATTTAGTCATGACCGCCCAAACCCAAAGATGACTGTGGCTGCTTTGCGCCAGCTGCGCACCCCCTTTTTGCCCCTGGTAAAGGTCTGCTCGCCGCCCGCTCCATGTCATCCTCGGGCTTTCCCGAGAGCCATCGCGCAACAAAACCACAGCCTGTGGTTCCCATCCCGTCAAACTCCTCCCCATTTTGCCGCTCTCCGCACAAACGCTCCCCTTGTTGCGCAGAGTTGCTCCGATTTACGGATACAACGCCCTATTCCGGCCGCCCGGCTTCGGCCAATCAATCGTCTCGCAAGCCGGCTGAATGGTCGACCGGCTAAAAGAGGTTGAGATCCAGATGTCGGACATCGTTGCGGCCGCTCGGCGCATGCTCCAGAGCCCCGCATTCAAACTTTGCCTGATCGGCTTTTTGATCCTGCTGCTCCTTCTGCCACTCGCAATCGCCGGAGGACTCGTCTCGGAACGTGAAGAGCGCGCGCGTGGCGTACGCAATGATGTCGCCCGCGTCTGGGGCCAGCCGCAGAACCTGAACGGACCCTTCCTCGTCGTGCCCTACACGATCAAGGTCGAGACGAAAGACGGCGACAAGCGCGTCGAGACCGTGGTGGAGCGGCGCGCAGTCTTCACACCCGAGCAACTCGAGATTGCAGCCGACAGCACGTCACAGGTTCTGCATCGCGGCCTTTACGATGTGAATGTTTACACCGCCCAAGTCGCGGTGAGCGGACGCTTCGACGCTCCTGACTTGAGCCTCGTGGTCCCCGATCCGCAGACGGTGCGCTGGAACGATGCCGTCCTCGTCCTTGGCTTGAGCGACGTCTCCGGCCTGAAAGAGGCGGCCAGCGTCAAGATCGACGGGGCGCAGGAGATCGCCTTCGCCCCCAGTATCGGCATCGCGGGCGTTGAAGCGAACGGCATCCACGCGCGACTGATGGAACGCGCACCCGCTGCACCAGGAACGGCCGATGCGCCGCTGAAAGCCTTCACGTTCCAGACGAAGCTGGCCTTCACCGGCTCAGGCCAGTTGTCGTTTGCTCCCGCAGCCCGCGAAACGCGCGTCGACATGACGTCCGACTGGCCGAGCCCAAGCTTTTCCGGCGCCTTTCTGCCGGCCGACCGCAGCGTGACGAACACTGGCTTCACTGCCGGCTGGCGCATTCCCCACCTTGCCCGCAGCGTCCCGCAAGCTTGGGTGCTCAACGACCAAGGGCTTGAACGCCTGCAACCGCATATGTTCGGCGTGTCCTTCTACCAGCCGGTCGATTTCTACGATCTCGTCAATCGATCCGTGAAATATGGCGTCCTGTTCCTCGCGGCAGCCTTCATGGCCGTGTTCCTGCTCGAGACACAGTCGGACAAGCGCGTGCACTGGGTGCAGTACCTGTTCACGGGCGTCGCGCTCACTTTTTTCTATGTACTTCTGCTGTCGCTGGCCGAGCACATCGGCTTCGGCTGGTCCTACCTCATCGCCTCCGCTGCGACGGGCGGCATGCTGGCCGTGTACGTGTCCCGCGCGCTCCGCAGCACAAAAGCAGGCCTCGCCATGGCCGGCGTTTTCACGCTGCTGTACGGCATCCTATACTTGATCCTGCGCTTGGAGGACTACGCGCTGCTCGCCGGTGCGATCCTGGGCTTCGCCGGCCTCACCGTCGTCATGTTCGCCACCCTGCGCGTGGATTGGGGTGGACGGGAGCCGCGCCCGTCATCTGAGGTGGCGCCGGTCGGTGCCTGAGCCGGTAGCGCCATGTTCCTGCTGCCGCGTGAGCGGCAGGAACAGACGGCGCCCAATGACGTAAGAATTTGCCGATTCTGTTAGAATTTTACCGTCGAGATCAGCCACGGCACATGATCCACCGTGTCGCCACTCGCGCGCCATGTGTAGACGTTCATGTAGCCTGCTTCGAAGGTGAAATTCTTGGTCACCTCGAAGTTGAGTCCGGCGAAATTGCGCCACTGCTCGATGCCGCCCTCGAGCTGACGGCCGTTGGCTTGTACGACATCATTCAACCGCCAGAATGCTTCCGACCAGGCCACACCCTGAACGCGGTCTACAATAGGGTACATGAGGCGCAGCTGTTCGCGCAGCCGCCAGACCGTGTCGCCTCCGGCCTCGAACATGCGCTGCTCGAGCCGCGTACGCCAATTGAGCATTGGCTGGTCCTTCCCGCCGAACAACCGGATATTGAACTGCTCCCAGATGCGGTCCTCGTCGGCAAAATTACCCTCGCCGTCAAAGACACGGAAATGCGCATAGCCGCCCGTAAACGACAGCCAGTCGTTCCATTTGTAGGTGACCGATGGTCGAACGATGAAAAAGGCGAAGTACGAAACGTCGCCGTACCACCGTTCCTGCACTTCCAGGTTCGTCGACCACTGGTCGTTGATCTTGTAATTGAAGTTCTGGGTGTTCCAGAGCTGGGTATCGCCGTCGGCCCGCGCCGGAGCCGATGCCGCCGCTAGAAGGCAGGTGCCGGCGGCAATCGCCGGTAAGATGCGCGCAAAATTCATCGTTCACGAAGTCCCGAATGGCACCGCCATCAGGTGGCAGGCGCACGTGAATGACATCGCGGCAGGACCCCCCCTGACGGCCCCGAATCGATCCGCAGTACCGCAATTATCGGGAGTCGCGCTTGTGACGAACAAAGGAAAACTGCTGTCGTTATTCAAAATCCAACAATCAATTTCACAAATAATGATGATTGAGGCTGGCGGAAATTCGCCAGCCTCCGATGACGAAAAACATGCTCCCTCACGCCGCCGTCTTCGGTTCAACCGGCAGCGCAGGCTCCTCCACCAGCGCCACAGGCTTCGCCGGCCGTAACGCGAGTTTCTCCTTCACGAGTTTCGTCGCCGAGACGTAATCTGGCTTGCCCGAACCGAGCAGCGGAATGCTGTCCAGCACCAGGATCTCCGCCGGCACGTTCAACTCGGACAAGCCCTTCGCCTTCACGAGCTTCTGGAAAGGCTCGCGCGTCAGCGTCTTGTCCGTCGTCAGCAGCAACAGCTTCTCGCCCTTGCGCGCATCCGGCACCGATACCACGATCGTCACCAGGCTCGGCCACAGCTCGGCCGCCATCGCCTCCACCGCCGACAGCGACACCATCTCGCCCGCGATTTTCGCAAACCGCTTCGCGCGGCCCTTGATCGTGATGAAGCCCTGCGCATCGATGGTGACGATATCGCCGGTGTCGTGCCAGCCGTCATGCGGCGGCTCCAGCACACCCGGATTCTCCGCGCGCATATAGCCGAGCATCACATTGGGACCGCGCACGTACAGCCGCCCGCCCTCGTCGATGCCGGGAACCGGCTCGAGCCGTGCTTCCATCAAGGGGAGCAAGGCGGCCGACAGTGCCGGACTTGTTCGCCAGCGGGGTATTGATCGCCAGCACCGGCGCCGTCTCCGTCACGCCATAGCCCTCCAGGATGCGCACGCCGAACTTCTCCATGTAGGTCTGCGCGCGTGCGATCCTTCACCGCCTCGGCGCCCGACACGATCAGCCGGATGCGATGGAAATCGTAAGGATGCGCCGAGCGCGCATAGCCTGTGAGGAACGTGTCGGTGCCGAACATGATCGTCGAGTTCGAGCCATAAACGAGTTCCGGCACGATGCGATAATGCAGCGGCGACGGATAGAGATACACCGGCACGCCGCCGATGAGCGGCATCACGAGACCGCCCGTGAGCCCGAACGAGTGGAACACCGGCATCACGTTGAACACCTTGTCCTGCCCGTTCACCGCGATGCGATGCAGACACTGGAAGGCGTTCGCCAGCAGGTTCTTGTGGCTGAGAACGACGCCTTTCGGCGTGCCCTCCGACCCTGAGGTGAACAGGATCGCCGCCGGATCATCCGGCTTGCGCTTCGACTGGGACTTGGAGCCCTGCAACAGCCCCCACACCTTGTCCTTGAATCCGATCGTCGCCTTGACGTCTTCCAGATAGACGATCTTCACAACGGCCGAGAGTTTATCGACCGCCTCGCCGAGCTTCGCCTTCTCGACGAACGCGCGTGACGTCAGAACCACGTCCACCTTCGCCGCCTGGCAGGCGTAGATCATGTTCTGCGCGCCGGCCGTGAAGTTGAGCATCGCCGCCACGCGCCCGATCGACTGCAGCGCAAAGAACGTTACCGCAACGCCGGCCGCATTCGGCAGAATCACGCCGACAGCCGCGCCCTCCGGTGCCAGCGGCGCAATCTTTGCACCCAGCACTTGCGCGCCGAGGATCAGCTTCTTGTAGGAAAGCTTCGTGCCGAGCGCGTCTTCGATCGCCGGCTTGCCGGTATCGCGCGTAGCCTTCGCTTCGACGAGCGCCGAGAACAGAGTCTGATCGAGGTTCGCCGTCAGCACCGCCGTGTTGACCATGATGTCCTGCAGCGCCGCGCCCGCAGCCTGACGCCGCAGCTTGCCGCGCAGCGTCTGGTCCACCGGTAGCTTCACCGGCGGCAGGATCGTCACCGTCGTCTTCGGGAACCATGCCTTCTTCGTCTGATACCGGTTCGAGATACCCGAACTGCGACCGCTCCAGCCCGTCGATCCGCACCGGCACGACCACCGCGTCGGCTTTGTCGGCGATCATCGCCGTGCCGTCATAGACTTTCATCAGACCACCCGTCGTCGTCAGGCGGCCTTCCGGGAAGATGACGAGCGTGTCACCGGCCTTCACGTCGTTGATGAGATGGCGCGTCGAGAGCGGCTTCGTCGGATCGATCGGATGCACCTTGCAAGCTGCAGGAATGGCTTCACCCACCAGCGCTCGGCAATGCCGGTGTCGATCGCGATACGACGCGAAGTCAGGCATGATCGAGTGCATCAGCGCCGCATCGAGAAAGCTGACATGGTTCGGCGCGATGATCGCGCGCGTGCCCGCGGCCGGCAGGTTCTCCGTGCCCTTGATCTCGAGACGCAGGAACGTCTTGAACAGGAACATGGCGAGGTCCTTCAAGCCATGCTTGCCCCACGCCTTCAATACGAGACCGAGCACCACGATGTTCGCAACGCCCAGCATCAGGAATAAGCTGGCGGTGCCGAAACCCACCCACTGCAGCGCGGCCAGAAGCAGGCTCGCGCCGACCATGAACGCAGCCGAGAGCACGTTACACGCGGCCACCACACGCGCCTTGTGATCATCCCGCGCCCACAGCTGAACCGCCGCGAACGACGGCACGATGAAGAGACCGCCGGCCAGCGACAAGACGAAGAGACCCGTTGCCAGTCGCAGCCCCGTGAAGCTGGCAAGAAAACCTTCCACGCCCAAGGTCTCCGCCGAGCGCACCAGACCCGATGCCGTCCACGCCAGTTCCAGGCATGCCACTGCCATCAGGAACGCACCGACAGGCACAAGCGCCATGTTCGGCCGCATTTTACTTGCCTTTGCAGCCAGCAGCGATCCAACCGCGATGCCGACCGTGAACACCAGAAGGCCAAGCGTGATCACGCCCTGCGTGCCATTCATGCCGTCCTTCAGCATCACCGGCAGCAGCGACAGCGCCACAGCGCCAACGAGCCAGAACCAGCTCGTGATGAGACCGCCCGTCCACAGGCGGCTGTCCTCACGCAACGCATCGATAAGTGCATACGTCGATGTCAGCGGGTTCTTGGAAACGACGAGATCGGGGGCCGCAGCTCCCGTCTTCGGAATGAACCGCGCGGCCACCCAGCACAGCACCGAGAGCACCACGACGGCGGCCGGCAACTCCCACGCCGTGCCGTCCGGATGCACCATCAATCCGCCGGCGATCGTGCCGATCAGGATCGCGGCAAACGTCGCGCTTTCAACGAGCGCATTGCCCGCCGAGATTTCTGTCTTGTCCAGAATGTTCGGCAGGATGCCGTACTTGATCGGTCCGAACAGCGCCGCCATGACGCCGAAGCCTGCCAGCGCCGCGAACAGCACCGGCACCGAGTTGAACCAGAATCCTGCGGCGGCAACGATCGCAATCGGTATCTCGAAGCGCTTCAGCCATTCCGCCAGCTCCGCCTTATCGTACTTGTCCGCCCATTCACCACCGAGCCCTGACAGGAAGAAAAACGGCGCCACAAGCACCGCGCCGGCCAGCGCCACCAGAGACGCGCCCTCCGCTTCTCCGATCTTGAACAAGATCAGGATGACGAGTGCGTTCTTCACGAAGTTGTCGTTCAGCGCCGACAGGAACTGGCACCAGAACAGGCTGGCGAAGCGGCGGGTTTTAAGAAGTTCGGGGAACATGGCTGGGGTCCTGGATGTCTGATCCTGGGATGGATATTGCGGGCTTAGGGGGCGAGTTCAGGCCGCAATTCGGCTGCGAGTATCGCATTCAAGATGGTTAAAGAACGGCTCAACAAAGTCCGCTTCTGTATTGATCGGATGGACTTTTATAAC
>CAVQMH010000016.1:0-154326 GCA_963713575.1 uncultured Alphaproteobacteria bacterium | reverse complement strand
CGATTGCCAGTCGCCGGGACGACACATTCGGCATTTCATATTTCCACTATGGATTTTCAGATGACCTGAAAGACAGCCTTGACGTCCTGAACTATACCCTAGACGACGAGAGGGGCATCGAGGCTTTCTACAACATCGCCGTCACACCTTGGCTGAATATCACGCCGATCGGCAGCTTATATGGCCAGCGGACAGCGACGAGACGGCCTTCTTCCTGGGCCTTCGCGCAATGCTCAAAGTATTCTAACAGCCCGCAACCACGTCATCTTCCTGCTGTCCGTTAAAGCAGGACTGCGGTCAAATGAGATTGCAGAGCTGACGGGGGACAAGGTGACACCCGCTTACGCACCATAGTCAGCCCATTTGAGATCGTCATAGGTGACGGGGCACGTGTTCACCGCGGCTTGTCCGAGGACGGGGATCATAGCCGCGAGGTGGGTTCGGTTGTTGAAGCGCCACTCGAACTCCGCGAGCGTTCGCACCATGTGCTTGCGGCGGACAGCACGGTAAGTGCCCACGATGGAGCTCTTGATGTTGCCGAGGATCGTATTCACCCACTTGAAGGCGGGGTGACGCGCGGCGCGGCGACCCGATCCTGTGATGATGACCATGTGATCGCTCCCAGCATCCGTGACGCCCTTGAAGCAGGCAAGGCCATCCGTGACCACGATTGAACCCGCCGCGATCAAGCGCTTGGCCGGACTTCATGCGCTTGCGCTTGAACCGGGCAATGCGTCGGATTTTGAGCCGCTTAGGCTTGCCGTCGTCCGTGGTCTCGACGGCAGCGATGATGGGCGTCTTGCCAGGACTGCCACGTCCCGTCTTTCCGCCCGAACGCTCGCCGCCCAGATAAGCATCGTCCATCTCGATGCGCCCGTGCAGCCGATCCCTGTCGCTTGAGCGGCGCATGACCTCGGCCAGCTTCGTCTTCATCTTCCAGGCCGTGGTCTGCGTGACACCGAGACGCCGACCGAGCTCAATCGAGGAGATTCCATGCTTGGACTGGTGAGATGGTACATGGCCCGGAACCATGTGGTCAGCGGCGCCTTCGTGGCCGCGAAGATGGTTCCCGCAATCGGCGAAGTCTGCGTGCGGCAGGCCGAACACTGGAACTTGTCGCGGGTGGCGATGTGGCTGTGCCGGCGACTTCCACAGTGCGGGCAGACGAAGCCATTGGGCCAACGCCAGGCGATGATCGCTGCCCGACACTTGCCTTCCGATCCGTAGAGGGCATCGAACTCGGCCTCTGAGAGGCCCTTCTGAAACTGAACCCGATTGCGAGCCATGGCGCATCTTCCTGCCAAAGCTCTTCAAATCTCTGATTTACGTGGCCAGATCACGGCTGACTATGGTGCGTAAGCAGGTGGATTCTTACAAGAAACTTCTGAAGTTTCCCGCGACTACGCGAAGCGCAATCACGTCTCCAACTATAGGGTAAAGGGCAAGGTCGTCCGCAAGTTGGTTTACACAGAAGATTTCTCTGATCTGGTTGATTTTGGCGTCAACGTTTTCGTCCGAATCTCTGACATCAAAGACCTTCGCCACAAGCACATCAAAGTGTTCAGGAAGGGTTCGGTTAGCGAAGCCACATTTCTTGAGATTTGGGTGCCTAACCCGAAAACAGAAGACGCCGGTGCGAACCCAGCGGATGCTTTCGTGGCGAAAGCAAGTGGCATCGGGATTTAGGTATGTCCTAGTCGGGAGCTGGATCCGAATAAAGTTAAGGCGATAGAGCAGAAGTACCGAGCGGGTCGCCAGCGGATTGCGCGAGATTTTTCTGCTTCTCTTACTGAGCTGGAACGAAAGATTTCCGAAGTATCGACGTTCGTTGCTCACGCGAAAACCGAAAGCCGATCGAGCTGTGCGGGCAGCTGGCGCAAGCCCGCGCTGACCTCAAAGTGATTGAGTGATGCCCTGGCTCATTTTCTGTACGGCTCTGGCCAACAATGCGCTTTATGTTCACCGCAGGCCGTGCAGACAAGACGCTCAGAAATCGAGAGCAACGGGGTGCCTTCGTCGAGACCGTGAAAAGCAGCGAAGGCTAAGGGCTCGACAATCTGCTCGTGACCACAGCCATTGCACCGGATCCAGATACGCCGCCCCAGTCTCGCGATATGCGAGAGCGTCACTCGCTTCCAAGCGTCGTCCTTTGGTGTTTGGTGCCAGGACATAGCGTTCTTCTGCGCTGATTTTTACGAAATGTCGCGGGCTTCCAGACCGAGGCAGAGTGAGCAGTATGCGGACTGAGGCCTGCCCTACGACTGGCTGAGCATGGCCTTGAGCGTCGCTGGATACACCGCCCAGCACTCGGATTTTGAGCGCCCAATACGAGCCGTGTCGGTCGTTCTGTTTGGAACGACAAAAGACCAGCGGCACTCAGTCGTCGGACTTAAAGGCCCGCTGGGCGCTTCCGTCCATCAAGGTCCAGGACAAGCCGATAAATTTTGTGGGATGTTTTGTGGGTTTGCCTTAATATCAAAGGCGTAAATGCTAATGATATCGAGAGAGTGGGATTCGAACCCACGGTAGAGTTTCCCCTACACACGCGTTCCAGGCGTGCGCCTTAAACCACTCGGCCACCTCTCCGTGCCCAGCTTGGGAGCGGCGCACTTAACCTGAACTGCGCTTCAATGGCAACACGTCACTGCGCGGCCACGTTGCTGTGGCAAGGAGAGTTGGGCCGACGGTTCAACCGGCAGATTTCGCTCGTGCAATGGACCTCGGCGGGGCGGTTCGCGTGCTTGTCGCATTGAGCAAAGCGCGGCATGGATTGGGTGAGCCCATTTTCGCCGCACCGACCGGAGCGTTCCCCTATGGCTGTTTTCAGGTTCCTTGCGGCCCTGTTTGCCCTTATCGCGATCGTCGCGCTGGTTGCGGACGGCACACCGCGGTTGACCGGGGCGGGGCCGTTCGGTTCAACCAGTTTCGAGACGCAGTGGGAGCGCATCTCGCCCAACTCGCTCAAGAGCGCGCGGGAGAGCGTGAGCAATTCGGTCTCACCGGCAGCGTGGCGCGGGCTGGAGGCGGCGGTGCTCGGCTTTCCGACGTGGGGCGTGTTTGGCACGCTGGCACTTCTGTGCGGGTTTATCGGCCGGCGCCGTCACCGCATCAACGTGTTCGTCAACTGAGCCGCACCGATGACGCCGACGGCGCGGACGCCGTTTGGCCGATGGGGCTTCCGCGCGCGAAATCCTCGACGATGCCCATCAGCATGAGAAGTAGCAGCACGCCGATGAGCGCCAGCATGAAATTGTTGTGCGAGGCGTTGAGCCGCGCAATCTCGAGGTCTTCGACGAGCGCATTTTCCGCATCGGTGGCCTTCACACCGAGCATCTTCGAGCGAACGGAGCGGCGGACGGAACCGCGGTCGATGAGCGGCAGGCGCGCACGCTCGGCAATTTTCGCGGCGATTTCGGCGTAGGGGAATACGGGGTCGCTGTCGGCTTCGCTGACGTAGCCAAGGCGGACGACGGAGCCATCCTTGAGATTGACGCGGGCGCCCTTCATCAGAACAGGCACCAGCGCGCCGCCGTAGATCTCGCGCCGCGTTTCGACGGACTGGACCTGATCGTAGGGGAATTCATAGCTGTGATAGCGCAGCATCGGCGTCGGGCCACGGCCGGAGGGCAGCGTCATGCGCACTTTCTCACGGCCAAGGTGGACGCGGGTGCGGATCGAGAACAACATCTCGACGAAGACGAGGAACATGAGTGCGGTGAATACGGCGGCGAGCACAAGCAGGCCGAGGTTGTCGGTGAGGTGGCCGGCGGCGGCGCGCATGCCGATCATGGCCGGCAAGCTCGCGAAGAAGGGCATTAGCAGCAGGAAAACGAGACAGAAGATGGTGGTGCGCAAGGTGCTCGCGCCGTAGTCCTCGGGTTCGGCAGCGTAGGGATCTGAAGCCGGCGCGGCAGACGCGGCAGACGGTTCCGCGGCGGGGGCGGATGCCGCCTCCTTCGGCCCGATGTCAGGGGTGCGGACCGGTTGTCCTCCGGCAGCATCTGCACTCTCCGTCATGGGCTCTCCTTGCACGCCTGTTCGTCAGTCTCGACCGCGACCTTGCCAAGAGTTTATCAAGGCGGAGCGAAACTGCCAGCACCTGGCGATAGTATTGACGTGGTGAGAGGTCCCCGCGCCACGCGGGGCGGATGCACCCGAGAGAGGACCAGCCCATGTTCTTCACGCACAAGAAGACGGAAATGCCGACGGCGGCGACGGCACTGCCCGGCCGCGCGCAGCCCTTGCCCACCGCGAGCACGCATTTCGTGAACGGCAGGTCGCTGAAGGGGCCCTATCCGGCCGGTAGTGAGACGGCCATGTTCGGCATGGGCTGTTTCTGGGGCATCGAACGCAAGTTCTGGCAGCTTGGCGACGGCATTGTCGTGACGGGGGTCGGGTACGCCGGTGGACTGACGCCAAACCCGACTTATGAGGAGGTTTGCACCGGGCGGACTGGGCATAACGAGGTTGTCCTGGTCGTGTACGATCCGGCGCGGATCTCATATGGCGCGCTGCTG
Source organism: uncultured Alphaproteobacteria bacterium (assembly GCA_963713575.1). GTDB lineage: Bacteria > Pseudomonadota > Alphaproteobacteria > Rhizobiales > Hyphomicrobiaceae > JAGVSR01. Next base: position 149,809 of record CAVQMH010000016.1, on the reverse strand, counting down.
CGGCTGTTCTGGGAGAACCACGATCCGACGCAAGGCTACCGGCAGGGTAATGATGTCGGCACCCAGTATCGGTCCGGGATCTACACTTACAACGAGGGGCAGCAGGCCGTGGCGGAAGCGTCGCGTCATGCGTTCCAGGAGCGCCTGACGGAGGCCGGGTTCGGCCGCATCACGACCGAGATCATCGCCGCACCGACATTCTACTGGGCGGAGGACTACCACCAACAGTATCTGGCGAAGGTGCCGCACGGATATTGTGGTGTCGGCGGGACAGGCGTGTCGTGTCCGCTGCCGACAGGCGTGGCAAGCGCCGTCTAAGGCTCTACTTGGCGTCCGCCGACTTCTTGTTCTGCGGCGCGCTTGCGGCCTTGGAGGGTTTCAATGCCTTGGTTGGACGGGGTGTCGCAAGCTCGATGCGGGCGTCGTCACCCACGACCGCGCTACATTCGGGCGGCAAGTCGGCCAAAGTCAGCGGAGGCTTCGGCTTCACGGGCTTTACCGGTTCGACGGTGCGCGGCTTTGGTTTCGGCGGGGCGGTGAGGAGCTTGAACCAGTCATCGAGTTCCTTGCCGCAGCCGTCGTCGCCGGGGATGGGCGCCTGCTTGGTACAAGTCGGCGAGTTGGCGGGACAGCCGATGCGGACATGAAAGTGATAGAAGTGGCCCCAGTAGGGGCGGACCTTCGCGAGCCAGGCGCGATCGGTGCCACCGGCTTCGCACAGTGCTTTCTTGATGGCGGGATGAACCAGCACACGTTCGACCTCCGGATAAGAGGCGGCGCGGCGGACGATATTTACCTGACCCTGGCCCCAGACCTTCGAATTGACCGAGAGGTTGTCGGAGGCGAGCATGGAGGTGGCGGCGAGGTTTTCCCGCTCCGTCTTCGAGAGGCGGCGCGATGGCATCGGCGTGAACCAGATGTCGGCGTCGAGGCCAAGCTGGTGGGAGGCATGACCGGTCAGCATCGGACCGCCGCGGGGCTGCGAGATGTCGCCCACGAGGAGCCCGGGCCAGCTGTCCTTTTGCTTTACCTCGCCAGCGTATTTCTCCAGCAGAGAAATCAATTTTGGATGACCCCAGTTGCGGTTGCGCGAGAGGCGCATCGCCTGCCAAGCAGCGCCATCGATGGGGAGTGCGGTGGCGCCGGCAAGGCAACCGCGTGAGTAGGCGCCGATGGCGCGGGCTTTCATCGGCGCAGGGGCCTTGAGCGCGCCGAACAGCTGCTTGGCAGGGATAGGACCCGGTGCCTTGCCAGCAGGTGGTGTGCCGGGCAGCCCGCCGGAGGGAGAGTTGGCCGCTGCGCGGGCCTTGTCTGCCGCGACGTCGCCTGACGCGGAGGCGGGCGGCTTGGGATTGGAGACTGTCGGCGTCGGCGTTGCTGGCTTGGCGCCAGCCTCGATGTTGTCCTGCACGGCGGCGCCTCGATCGGCGGCGGGCGAAGCAGCAGCGGCAGCTTTGGCCGCGGAATCAGCGCCTGGAAATTGAAGGCCTTCGACCGCCCATGCGGAAGCTGACGCCGCGCCCATCGACAGCGCGATCAACAGGCTCAAGCATTTGCTTCTTTCCCGCATCTGGCCCCGTAGAAATCTTGCCGCCAGTTTAACCCGGGAGTGGGCTAAATTGCGACCCCCGCGCATCGATCGTCTTCAATCGCGTTTGCCGGTGGTGGAACGGTATGTGGGAAAAATCAGGAAGTGACTGATCGCCCGACGAAAAAGAAGATGCGGCCGGTTCGCGGCATGGCCGAGGCCAAGTCGCGATTGGACGCCCGCGCTTGGCTCACGACGGGACCGATTTCTCGCCGGACCCACTTTATTCTCGCGCATGGAGCCGGGGCGGGACTGGCGAGCCCCTTCCTTACCCGCCTCGCTCAGTTGCTGGACGAGGGCGGTGCGACGGTGCACCGATTCGAGTTCGGCTACATGGCGGCACGCACTGCCGGCGGTGCCCGGCGCCCTGCGCCGCGCGCTGAGACGTTGGTTGTGGAGTATCTCGCGGCGGTTGCGGAATGCCGGGCACGTATCGGCTCTCGGGCGCGGCTTTTCATTGGCGGCAAATCAATGGGCGGGCGCATCGCTTGTCTTGCATCAAACGGAGACGCCGATGCCGACATCGAGGGTGTTGCCGTGCTCGGATTTCCATTGATACCGCCTGGTAAGCCCAATGCATCACGCGCGCACGCTATCGAGCAACTGACGGTGCCGGCGCTCATCGTACAGGGTACGCGAGATGCCTTTGGCGGACCGGAGTTGTTCGTGGACGTGCGCGTGCCAGCACACGTACGGGTTCACTGGATCGCCGATGGTGATCACGATCTCAAACCCCGCAAGGCCACTGGACGGACACAGGACGAGGCGTTGCAAGACGCCGCGCAAGCGCTGCTCAGATTTCTCTCTGTGCGTGGGCGATAACGTCAAACCTTCTGGTGGCGAGCGCGGGCAGCACGTTCGAGCGCGGCGCAGGTGAGTTTGTCGATCCCGAGCGCTTCGGCAAGCAGTTGAAGGCACCGGACCTCTTCTTCGCGCACTTCGAGATCGCTGGCGGCCACCTCTGCCGCGAGAACGTACGCTGTCTCATACAGACGGTGCGGCAGCGTGGCTTTCACCAATTGAAGAACAGCGCCCAAGCCGTCCGGCTTTTTGAGAATTTTACCGCAGGCTTGCGCTTCATGCACGAGCCAGTCGCGATTGTAGCCCTCGAATGGCGGCAATTCGGACACGATGGATCCGATGCGGCGGAGTTCTTCGTCGGAGATCTCACGATCGACGGCAGAAATCGTAATCATCGCGTAAATCAAAGCTTCCGGGGCGGTCAATTGCGGTTCGGTCATCGCGGTCCTGTCATCGGTCGGGGTGGCGTTCAATTCATTCAGTCCGAGTGGACGTGGAGGTGGATGGCCACGGCTTCAACCCCTCGAAGCTGCGGCGTATGGCCAAAAAAGACCCGGCCTTCGTACGGGCGAAGACCGGGTTGACGCAATACCGTGGAGATGGACGCGGAACGAATGGCTTTGCTTACGCCGGCCCCCTCAGCTGTAGCCGAGGTAGCGGATGGCGGCGGGACCCAAAATGACGAGGAACAGCACCGGCAGGAAGAAGATAATCATCGGAACGGTCAGCTTCGGCGGCAGTGCCGCAGCCTTCTTCTCGGCTTCACCCATGCGAATATCGCGGTTTTCCTTTGCCATCACGCGCAGCGCCTGGCTGACCGGCGTACCGTAGCGTTCCGCCTGAATAAGTGCGGTGGCGACGGATTTGACGCCGGGTATGCCCGTTCGTTTGCCGAGGTTCTCGAACGCGAGCCGCCGCTCGCCAAGATAGGACAGTTCCGCTGTGGTCAGCGCCAGTTCTTCGCCGAGTTCGAGCGACTGCTGGGTGATTTCCTTCGCGACCTTGCCGAAGGCGGATTCGACCGACATACCCGATTGCACGCAGATCAGCAGCATGTCGAGAGAATCGGGGAATGCCTGGCTGGATCGACTGCTGGCGCTTTTGCGCGAGGTTTTCAATGAACACGTTGGGCAGGTAGAAGCCGATCACGCCAGCACAGAGCGCCATCATGAACTTGATCACCGGCGGATACTGCAGCTGCATTCCAAAGAAAATATAAAAGAGCGCAAATAGGACAGACGAGCGGTGGCATCGCCACGCGGAAGAACATGTAGGCGACGAGCGGCGCCTGGCCGCGCAGGCCGGCCATCTTCAGCTTGTTGCGAACGTCTTCGTTGTCGAATTGCGCGCGCAGATCGAAGCGATCGACGATCTCCTGCATGAAGCCCTTCGGGCTCTGACGCAGCTTGGCCTGATTAGCCTGACGTTCCTTCACGGCCAGCTCTTGGAGACGCTGCGAGCGCATCTTATCGCGCTCGACCGCCATCACCTTCATACGCTGATTAAGCCTGTCCTTCTGGAGCAGCGGCATGGCCACCGAAAGCACCGTGGCGAATGCCGCAACGGCGGCGAACATCGTCGCCAGCATCTGCGGATTCATGACTGCATCGATGAAACCCTGCATGTCGATAGCCTTTTATCCTGCTTTCGGACGGACCAGCGCCCGCACGTACTAGAACTTGAAGTTGATCATCTTCCGCATGACCATGATGCCGCAGAACATCCAGAAAGCGCCGACGAGGATCATCAAGTTGCCGGCCGTGGTGACGAACAGTGGCATGATGTATTCGGGTGACGACATGTAGATCATGATCATGACGCCAGGCGGGCAGCGACCCGAGAACGCCGGCCGATGCCTTGGCTTCGGCCGACAGCGCCTTGACCTTCATTTCCATCCGGAAGCGATCGCGCAGAACGCCGGAAAGGTTGCCGAGAGCTTCAGAAAGGTTGCCGCCGGCCTGCTGCTGAATACCGATGACGATGGCGAGAAATTTCACCTCCGGAAGCGGCATGCGCACGATCAGACGGTCGAGAGCTTCGCCAAGCGGGACGCCGACGCGCTGCTGCTCGACGACTTAACGGAACTCGCCGGCGATCGGCTCGGGGCTCTCGCGCGCGATGATCTGCAAGCACTCGTTGAGCGGCAGACCCGACTTGACGCCGCGGACGACGACGTCGATCGCATTGGCAAACTCGGACAGGAATTTTTTCTGGCGGCGCTTGACAAGCTTGCCCAAGACCCAGCGTGGCACACCGAATGTGCCGATGAGAAGTGCGGCGAACGCGGCCATCGAAGCGCCCGCACCGCCGCCCATCCAGATGAAAATGACCACAGCTAAAGCGAAGCCGAACCCCAGACTGGCGATCCAGAACGCGCGTGGTTCGACGTCCAGGCCCGCTCGCTCCAACTGCGTTCTGATCGACACCTTTTCGCGGGATTTCGCTCGCGCTTCGATGTCCTTGAGCGTTTCGGCCACCTGCTTTTTGCGGCTGAGCAGCGATGTCCGCGGCGCTGCGGACGCCGGACGTTTTCTTGTTGCGGGTCTCGGTCACGCTCGCAACCCGCTTCTCGGTCTGCTTCTCTCCCGAGACGTAGGGATAGAGCAGCGCAAAGACGAGACCGGCGAACGCGAACGCTGCAAGAAGCGCTACGAGCAAAATCGCAGTGTCACCATCAGCCATGGGATTCACCAAGTGGGTTGCCGTTGCTATCGAGCACTTCGGCAGAGGCGAGAGCCGAGGCCAGACGGCCTTCTTCCTTGTAGTATTCGGCGCGGTCCCAGAAGCGCGGGCGCGCGATGCCGGTCGAACGGTGGCGGCCGACAAGCTTGCCGTTGGCGTCTTCGCCGGTCATTTCGTAGACGAGCATGTTCTGCAGCGTGACCGTCTCTTCTTCCATGCCGAGCACTTCGGTGATGTGCGTGATCTTGCGCGAGCCGTCGCGAAGGCGTGAAGCCTGAACGATGACGTCGACAGAGCCGCAGATCATTTCGCGAATCGTCTTCACCGGCAGAGCGAAGCCGCCCATCATGATCATCGATTCCAGACGGCTGATGGCTTCGCGCGGGCTGTTGGCGTGGAGCGTGCCCATCGAGCCGTCGTGGCCCGTGTTCATCGCCTGCAGAAGGTCGAACGCTTCCGGGCCGCGGACTTCGCCGACGATGATGCGCTCCGGGCGCATACGCAGGCAGTTCTTGACGAGATCGCGCATGGTGATTTCGCCCTCGCCTTCGAGGTTGGGCGGACGGGTTTCAAGGCGCACCACGTGCGGCTGCTGGAGCTGAAGTTCGGCAAAGTCTTCGCAGGTGATGATGCGTTCGTCATGATCGACGCAGCCCGTCAGACAGTTGAGCAGAGTCGTCTTGCCCGAACCGGTACCGCCGGAGATCAGCACGTTGCAGCGGACCCGGCCGATGATCTCCAGGATCGTTTTGCCGGCGGGGGTGATCGAGCCGAACTTGACGAGATTGTCGAGCCGGAGGCGATCCTTCTTGAACTTACGAATGGTGAGCGCGGGGCCGTCGATAGCGAGCGGCGGGGCGATGACGTTGACGCGCGAGCCGTCGGGGAGACGGGCGTCGCAGATCGGGCTCGATTCATCGACGCGGCGGCCGACCTGGCTGACGATGCGCTGGCAGATGTTCATCAGCTGCTGGTTGTCGGCGAAGCGGACGCCGGTCTTCTGAACCTTGCCGCCGACTTCGATGAAGGTCGTCGCGGCGCCGTTGACCATGATGTCGGCGATGTCATCGCGGGCCAGCAGCGGCTCGAGCGGACCGTAGCCCAGAACGTCGTTGCAGATGTCCTCGAGCAGCTCTTCCTGCTCGGCGATCGACATCACGACGTTCTTGATCTGGATGATCTCGCTGACGATGTCGCGGATCTCTTCGCGCGCAGCGGCAGCATCGAGCTTGGCGAGCTGCGTCAGGTCGATCGTGTCGATCAGCGCGTTGAACACCGTCGTCTTGACGTCGTAGTACTCTTCCGAGTGCCGGCGCTGCGGCTCGGACGGCTCGGGAACCGCGGCGAGCCACGGGTGCAGGCGCTTCCGCGGCACGTGGCTGTGCCGCCGCGGCCGGCGTGGGGACCGGTTGGGTCTGAGGAGCGACGCGGCGCGGTGGTTGTGCGCCTTCCGTTGAACGCCTGCCGAACATGCGAATTTATCCTTAGCGCTTCAGCTTCAGCTTTTCGAGAAGGGGAGCGAGGGCAGATTTCTTTTCGACTTTCACTTCCTTGCGGTGCGCCAGCGCCATTGCGATTTCGCGGAACGTCGGGGCCGCCTTGGCGCGGTTGCTCATCTCCTCGATCATCTGACCGTTGTTGGCAGCCTGGCCGAAGGTCTCCGGATCGAAGTCGATGACGGCGAGCGCCTTGATGCCCAGAGCGTCGCTCGAATTCCTTGAGCCCGATTTCGGGGCGCTTGGGCATGTTGGCCATGTTGATGACGAGCTGCGGCGACTGATCGTTTCTGCGCGACTGCTTCAGCAGCTCGACGATGTTCTTGGCGTTGCGCAGGTTGGCGAGATCGGGCGCCGCCGTGATGACGACCTCGTCTGCCTGCAGCAGAACGCGCTTCGTCCAGGCCGACCACCCATGCGGCAGGTCGACGGCGACGTAGGGAACATTCTGGCGGACGACGTCGATGACCATGTCGCAGCCGTCGGGCGATATCTCGTAGTCACGGTCGAGCACGACTGGCGCTGCGAAGATGGACAGATGCTCCGAGCATTTGGTCAAGCAGGCGGTCGAGCAGCACTTCGTCGAGACGCTCCGGCGTTGCCAAAGCGTCGGCGATGCCCTGCACCGGGTCCTGGTTGAAGTCGAGGCCGGTCGTGCCGAAGGCGAGGTCGAGATCGGCGATGATGACGTTCGACTTCAGTGCTTCGGACAACGTCCAAGCCACGTTGTGGCAGATGGTCGATGAACCGACCCCGCCCTTGGCGCCGATGAAGGCATAGACGTGGCCGACGGGATCGGCTTCGGGATCGTTGTAGAGATTGGAAATGCTCTCCATCAGCTGCGCGGCGCTGATGGGCGCAACGAGATATTCGCTGACGCCCCGCTTCAGCAGTTCGCGATAGAGGACGACATCGTTGACGTGGCCGATGATCACCACTTTTGTGCCAGGATCGCAGCATTCGGCCAGACGATCCAGTTCGCCAATCAGCTGCTGCCGCGGAAGTGAGCGTTTCGACGACGATCAGGTTCGGCGTCGGGCTTTCCTGATAATGCTGCACGGCGGCGGTCGCGCCGCCCATGTGCACGCTGACGTGCGCCTTGCTCAGGCGGCGGTCCTCGGCCGCGTCCTGGACCACGCCGGCCATGTGATTGTTTTCGCAGAACGCCTGGATCGAGATGCGCGGGATCGGACGCGCACGCTCGAGGCTTGCCTGGCTAGACTCTTCAACGGCGAAATCAGGATCGAGAAAATCGCCGCTGGTTTCCGTTGCCGCCAGATTGGTGCTTGTCTGTTTGATCATGTTACGACAACCTCGTTATCACTCGCCGCTGGTATCGACTCTTTCGTCCGTACTCTTCTGCGCGCCGCTCGACTCGCCCTTGATGTACTTGTCCCAAGTCACAGAACGACGTTCCGAGGGCCGGGCATCCATTTTGCGCGGGCCGAGCAGGTCCGCCGGATTGACCACCATGGCGGCGAGGTTCTGCTGGCTCGCGCAGCCCAAGTTGGGCGCCGGCAGATTGCGGGGATCGCGCGCCAGATTGGTTCGGAAGTTGCCGCATTCCGGGCCCTCCGCGACGTAGCGCAGGAAGGACAGCTTCACGGGCGGGTTGGAAGCGCCGGCGGCATCGAAGGGCTCGATGTTGATGTCGGCTTCCGTGAAGCCGTTGTCTTTGAGAAGGGCGCCAATTTCGTGGACGGCTGCAATGGCCGCCGTCTCATTGGACGACCCGCTCGGAGCTGCAATGACGAGGCGGCTGTTGCCGGCATCGCTGTCGCGCGCCTGGCGGCTGAAGCCCAGAACATCTGACCGTTGCGATGGCGACAGGCCATTGGCGCCGCGAGGAACAGCGATGTTGAGCGTTTCAGGCTGCTGCAGACACCAGAATGGGATGGCGCTGCAGCGGATCGGTCAGCTCCCAGCCGGCAACGCGCGTGCCCTCTTCGATGGTTTTGCAACCGGCAAGCGTCAGCGCGAGAGTGGCAGCCACCGCAATCCGAACCGACATCGCAACGGTGGATGCGTGGCGCGGATCGTGGACAGGGCGGGACTTCGAAAATCCGGTCGTCATGGTGACGTCTCCAACCTGTGCCGTCATTCAACGATGAAGCCGTAGTCGCCCTTGAGATCGCTGACCGGCTGTGCTGCCGGGTCGTGTCCGTAGATGCGGTTCAAGTGGCCGAGGAAAATGCCCTTCATATCCGTCGCTGCGGCGAGTCCGTCGCTAGGAGCGCCGAGCTGCTGGCGCGCCACCGGTTTAACGAGGTAGGGCGTGACGATGACGACGAGTTCCGTTTCTTCCTTGATGAAGTCCCGGCTGCGGAAAAGAGTGCCCAGCACTGGCAAATCCTTGAGACCGGGGAGCCCGTCGATGTTCTGACGCATGTCGTCGGAGATGAGACCGGCAAGGGCGAGCGATCCACCCGATGGCAATTCGACCGTCGACTGGGCTTCGCGCTTGCTGAGGGCGGGGATCGAGAGGCCGGCGAGCGTCACGGCACCGGCGGTAGTGAGTTCGCTGACTTCGGTTTCGATCTTCAGGCTGATGCGGCCCTCGGACATGACCGTGGGTGTGAACGACACGCCGACGCCGAACTCCTTGAAGGTGACGGAGATGCCGCCGTTGCCGTCCGCAACCGGGATCGGGTACTCGCCGCCGGCCAGGAACTTCGCCGCTTCGCCCGAGATCGCGGTCAGGTTCGGCTCGGCGAGTGTCCGGATCAGGCCGTTGCGCTCGAGTGCACGGATCGCATGAGTGATGCGAGCATCGCCTGCCGGACCAGCCGCCACTCGAGACCTGAGTTGCCGAAGGTATTCGCTCCGCCCGGCCCTTGATTCCAGTTGCAGAGGATTCCGCTGTTTGTGCAGCCAACCGGAATTCCAGCCGTTGGGTCAAAGCCTTCGTGCCAAGGCCCGGAATGGGAAGCTTTCCGAGGCCCGCCGCTGCCGTCAGCGGAAGCGCATTTTCGGTCAGCAGCGACGTCGCAAAGTTGCCGGCGTTGATCGTGGCACCGATGTTGATGCCGAACTGCTTCAGGACCGAACGCTGCACTTCGGCGACTGTCACTTTGAGCATGACCTGCTCTTCGCCGCCCACAACGAGCATGTTGATCACATTGCTCTCAAGGGGATTGTCAAACCCCTGCCCGGTCTGCTGCTGGTTCTGCAACGTCACGCCATCGGCGGTTGAACCGGTTTTGAACTGATACTGGGCGGTGATGAACTGCCGGGCGATTTGGCCCGCGCGGTTGGAATCCACCGGAGTGCGGACGGTGCCCGTCAGAATAATGGTGTTGTTGAGAACCTCGGCGGTGATTTCGGAGCCCGGGATGAGGCGTGCCAAGAGCGCGTCAAGGTCGGCTGTTTCGCGCTTGACGTAGATTTCGAGCGTAGCGAACTGGTCGCCATTCTCATCGAAGATGAAGGCGTTCGAACTCACCAAAACCCTTGGCCATGAGGAAGATTCGGTTGGATGTCTGCACCACCGCGTCGACTGCCTGCGGGTTCGACATGATGACGTCGCGCGCGGGACGGGGCATTTCGATCATGGTCGACTTGCCGAGGCCGAGATACACCGTGCGGCGCTTGCCGGCGTCTGCTTCCGTCAATCGGATTAGAGATTTGTGCTGACCGGCCTTCAAACCATTCAGGCTCTTGTCGAAGCGGCCGCCCACGTCATCGCCGGCGAGCGCGGGGCTCAGCGTTGCGGCGGCGACCACCATCGCAATGACGGACGCAAGCCGTCTAATCACCAGATTTAACATCGTATGTCTGCCTTCCGACGAGCTTGCAAATTGAACTAGATCAGTTCACGCCCATGGCACGTGATCTGACGCCGTAACGCAGGACTCGGATGGCGTTTCCGTCTTTGGGTTTTTCGAGTGCTTCGCCAATGCCCGGGCCTTTGTTGGCCGGATCAAGGTCGGCGATGGAGCGCAGTGCGAGGCTGATTTCGCCAATCGAATTGGCGAGCAGAAGCATTTCGGCCTGGCGGGGCGTGAGTTCGAGGGTGGCGGTATTCGCTGCGCCTTCGGCCGACTTCTTGCCTTCCTTGGTTTCGATCTGCTGACCGAGCGCAAGGACGCGGACATTCGTGAACAAGGTGTCGCTCACGAATTCGTCGCCACCGGTCTTGCCACGCATGCGGCGAATGAGAATGACGTCGACATGGTCGTTGGGAAGGATCAGGCGGCCGACGGCTGTTTCTTCCTTGATGCGCGTGGAAACGGCCCGCATGCCGGCAGGGAGAATGGCGGCCAGCACGCCGCCTTGTCCGGCTTTCACGAGTTTGGCAGGGGTGATTGGCTCGCCAGCAAGAATTGGAGCGCGGGCGATAGCGCCCGAGAGTTGGCGCATCGCTTCGCGATTGGACTTGTCGGTGATGAAGCCTTTGGCAGCGTCGGCGGGCCATTCCTGCCAGCGGAAGCTGCCTTCATTGGTGACCTGGCCGAGACCGATATCGGCGCCGGCGACCAGCACCTGGACCGAGTTGACCTTGACTTCGACCCGCTTCTCTTCCGTCGGCTTGTTCAGCACTCCCTTGACCATCACGAAGGCCAGGAGCGCCGAGACGCCCGCGATGGAGATGCCGATCAACTGAGCTCGTTTCATTGCGCCACTCTGCGTCCCTATGCGCCGGAAAGACCCCTCTTCCCGACGTCGGACTCAGTTTTGCGCGACATTCGTCAATGCGAGGTTAATTGCCGTCGTAAATCGGCGCGCCTGGTGACTCCCTCTGAGTTAACACTCTGTTAGAACGAGTGATTTTTTGTTCGTGTTGCATCGGGTCAAACGATCAGCAGCTTGAAAATGGCTGTCTTGGGATAAACGAAGAGACCCCCTGCGCAAATCGCCAAACCATAGGGAATGCCATTGCCGGTCTTGTGCAGTCGGGCGGCCCATTCGGGCAGGCGGAACGCCCCGGCAGGTATGCTGCGGACGGCCAGAAACATAATGGCGAGAGCGCCACCGGCGACGGCGACGTAGGTGATGAAGGGGAGGAGTTGATCGAAGCCAACCCAGAGGGCGCTCACGGCGAGGAGCTTGGCATCACCGCCACCCAGGAGATTGAGCGCGAAAAGAGCAATGCCGAAAGCGAGGACAATCGCGAAGGCTGCAAGGTGCATCAATGCAGCATGCATGGACAGGCCGGCGAGCAGGGCGGCCAGCGGGAACACGGCGAGCATGGTCAGCGAAATCCGGTTGGGGATGGTCATCGTGAAGACGTCCATCACCGCGGCGTACGCCAACGCTGCAGGGAACAGCAGAAGAACCGGATATTCGAGCACGCAACTACTCCACGAACAGAACGCGACGCTGACGAACATGCCTGATTTTGGTTAATCAGAGGTGAACCGGCGGACCGGCCGGGGTGTCAGCGAAAGTGTTTGGAGAGCTTGAGGCCCTGGGCCTGGTAGTTAGAGCCGAGATCGCGGCCGTAAAGCATTTCCGGCACTTCGACCATGCGTTCATAAACGAGGCGGCCGACGATCTGCCCGTCTTCGAGGATGAAGGGTACTTTGTGCGAGCGGACTTCCAAAACGACGCGGGAGCCATGTCCGCCGGCGGCCTCGTGGCCGAAACCGGGGTCCATGAAACCCGCATAATGCACGCGGAATTCGCCCACCAACGGATTGAACGGCATCATTTCGGCCGCATGGGTCGGCGGAATATGGACGGCTTCCTTGGAGGCCAAGATGTAGAACTGGTCAGGATCGAGGATGAGGCGACGGGCTCCGCGCGAGTCGATCTCTTCCCAGTAATCGGAAATGGCGCAGCTCTTGGGCGCGTCGACATCCACGACGCCCGTGTGCCGCTTTGCGCGGTAGCCAACCAGACCAGAAATGCCGCCGACGAGATCGACCGACAGCGCAATACCGTCGTTGATATCGGCGGAACCGCCGGAGACGAGCGTCATTTCCTTGTGGAGGCGGGCTAGGCTCTTATCGTCTTCGCGCGGGTTGCCGACGCGAAAGCGCAGCTGGCTCAGCTTCGAGCCTGTGCGGGCCAGAATTGGAAACGTCTGCGGGCAGATCTCGGCGTAGAGAGGGCCTTTGTAGCCGGCAGGGATCTGGTCGAATGCGGTCACACCATCTGCGATGACACGGGTGAAGACATCCAGGCGGCCGGTGGAACTCTTCGGGTTCGCAGACGCCGAAATGGTATCGGGAAGGCCAAGGCTCTCGAGCAGCGGCACGATATAGACGCAGCCGGTTTCGAGGACGGCGCCTTTGGTCAGGTCAATGGTATGCAGCTTCAGGTCGGCAAGCTTTTCCGTCACCTTGGAGCCGGGGCCTGGCAGAAAGCTCGCGCGGACGCGATAGGCCTCGCGGCCCAGACGAAGGTCGACGCTGGCCGGCTGGAGTTGGCCAGCGGCCAGTGGTTCCGAGAGCTTGAGCGCGCCACCCGAGATCAGAGCGCGGATGGCCTGGGCGGGAAGAATGCCATTCGACACCGCGACGCCCAGGGCCCGCGATCGCGACGCCTTAGCCTTAATTGCGGTCTTCTTTGCCATGAGGCTCCTCACTACTCTTCTCTGGCCTCTAACGCATGGTGCGCTTGACGCCAAGGGGAGGGGGCGGTATTCCCCGGCGCCATCGTCGTGGTGATTTGGCCGGCCGGCTTGCAGCCACGTAAAACAACTCGCTAAAATGGCCGCGCGCACCCGGTTTTCCCGGCGCACGGCTCCTTAGGTTCAGGGAGAGTGCCGCAGGAGCACCGGGTTTTTTGTTGTGCGGCGTGACGACGCCGCAGCGGGTTTTTTGTTGTGCGGCGCGGCGACGCGCCCGCCAGGGAGCAGACGGACATGACCGCATCCAAGACGGACGCCGAGATCGCAGCCGAATGGGCGCCGGAAACTCAGCTGGTCCACGGTGGTACGCTGAGATCGCAATTCGGCGAGACGTCGGAAGCGATCTTCCTCACGCAAGGCTTCGTCTACACGTGCGCGGAACAGGCGGAGGCGCGGTTCAAGAACGAGGATCCGGGCTTTCAGTATTCGCGGTTCGCGAACCCGACCGTTTCGATGCTCGAGGAGCGGCTCCGGATCTTCGAGGGTGCGGAAGCGTGCCGGGCGACCGCCACAGGCATGGCTGCCGTGAACGCGGCGCTGATGTCATATCTGCGCGCGGGCGATCATGTCGTGGCCGCGCGGGCCATGTTCGGGTCGTGCCGTTACATCGTGGAGACGCTGTGCCCCCGGTTCGGCATCACGCCGACACTCATCGACGGCCGTGACATCAATGAATGGCACAAAGCGGTGCGGCCGAATACGAAGGCGTTCTTTTTCGAAACGCCGGCCAACCCGACGCTCGATCTCGTCGACATTGCGGAGGTGTCGAAGCTCGCCAAGGAGATCGGTGCGCTCGTGATGGTCGACAACGTGTTCGCGACACCAATGCTGCAGCGTCCCCTCCAGCACGGCGCAGACGTCGTGATCTATTCGGCGACCAAGCATATCGATGGGCAGGGGCGCTGCCTGGGCGGTGCCGTTCTGTGTTCGGAGAAGTTTCTGACGGACCATCTGCAGGATTACTTCCGGCAGACGGGCCCGTCGCTCAGCCCATTCAACGCCTGGGTGATGCTGAAGAGCCTGGAGACGATGCCTATTCGCATCTCGGCCCAGTGCGAGAACGCGACCAAGGTGGCGGACTATCTCGCCGGCAAGCCGGGTATCGCCCGGGTGATCTACTGCGGCCGTGCGGATCACCCGCAAGCGGCGATCGTGGCCAAGCAAATGACGGGCGGCGGTCAGATGATCGCATTCGAGCTGGAAGGCGGCAAGGAGGCAGCGTTCCGGTTCCAGAATGCTCTGCGTCTCATCAAGATTTCCAACAATCTCGGTGACGCAAAGAGCCTGATCACGCATCCGCCGACGACGACCCATTACAGGATCGGAGCAGCGGCCCGCGCGGAACTGGGGATCGGCGAGGGTATGCTGCGACTGTCGGTTGGGCTTGAAAATTCCAACGATCTCATTGCGGACGTGGCGCGTGGGCTGGCAGCGGCACGCACCGCCTGAGTTGACCGCACCGTGCGGGCGCATAAACTCGGCGCCGGCCAATTCGAAGGACCGCATTCCGTGAGCCGTGACTTTCAATACGAGAAAACGACCCATGACGTGCGCGTGCGGGTCGTGCCGGAATATCAGGCTGAGCAGTCGTCCCCTGAGGAAGGGTACTATTTCTGGAGCTATACGATCGAGATCCAGAACGAGGGCACTGTGCCCGTGCAGCTGAAAACGAGGTTCTGGCGCATCACCGATGGGACGGGACGGACGGAAGAGGTGCGCGGACCGGGCGTCGTTGGCCAGACGCCGGTGATCGAGCCGGGGCAATCCTTCACCTACACGTCCGGATGTCCGCTGCCGACACCCTCCGGTATCATGGTCGGAAGCTACCAGATGTCGGGCGACGGCGGGCGATTGTTCGATGTCGCCGTTCCGGCTTTTTCGCTCGACAGTCCCTTCACCGTCAAAAGCGTGAACTGAAATGCAGCGCTCCGGCGCCACGGTGGCTGACATTCTCGAACGCCTCATCAGCTTCGATACGACCAGCCACAAGACCAACATCCCGCTGATCCTCTACGTGGAGGATTATCTGCGCGGGCATGGCGTCGCGTCTTACCTCGTCCCGACGGAGGACGGGCAGAAGGCGTCGCTTTTCGCCACCATCGGCCCGCAGGACGTGCCCGGCATTGCACTCTCCGGGCATACCGACGTGGTACCCGTGGACGGTCAGGATTGGGCAACGGACCCCTTCCAGCTGACATTGAAAGACGGGCGGTACTACGGCCGTGGCAGCTCGGACATGAAAGGCTTTCTCGCCTGCGTGCTTGCTGCCGTTCCGCGCTTCAAGTCTGAGGACCTGAAGAAACCGGTCCACATCGCCTTCTCGTACGACGAAGAAGTGGGCTGCATCGGCGTCCGTCCGATGATCGCGGAGATGGGCACGAAGCTGCCGCTGCCGCGCGTGGTGATCGTGGGCGAACCTACGGACATGCGCGTCGTTGATGCGCACAAGGGTCCGGTGCGGTGGCAGATCGACATCGCGGGGCGGGCGGCGCATTCAAGCATGGCGCATCTCGGCGTCAACGCGATCACATGCGCCGGGATGGTGCTCGGCGAACTGGCGCGGATCGAAGCGGATCTTGCAAAGCGAACGCCCGATCCGCGGTTCGAGCCGCCGTATCCGACACTGCAGGTGACGACGATCGAAGGCGGGACGGCATCGAACATCGTTCCCGTCTGGTGCCGCTTCGGGTTTGAGATCCGGTCGATGCCAGGGCTTGATATCGCCGCCATCGAGGCGCGGTTGAATGCCTTCATCGAACGGGAGTGCTTGCCGGCGATGCGCGCCGTGGCGCCGGAAGCCCAAATTATGCATCACGAGAAAGAATTATGTGCCGCCGTTCGCGACGGGTGAGGGGTCGGAGGCTGTGGCACTCGCTCTGGCGCTGGCCGGACAGAACGAGACGTTCGCTGTGTCTTATGCGACCGAGGCTGGACTGTTTCAGGATGCCGGAGCACCGTCGGTCGTCTGCGGGCCGGGCAACATTGCGCAGGCGCACACGGCGAACGAGTGGATCGCGGTGTCCGAGCTCGAAAAATGCTCCAATTTCATGGATAAACTCGCTGACTGGTGCGCCGCCTGAGGACCCGCTTGCCTTAGGGGGAAGGCGCGGGCACTTAAATGTACTCGGTTGAAGCGCGCGTGAGATGCAGTGGCCGGGAGGGGTAGGGGGTAACGTGGCGCCAGCTTCAATGGAAGACGAGATCGTTCGTGACCTTGGCGAGCTGCGTGCCCTCGCCACGGCGCCTGTTTCGACATCGGACGACATCGTCCGCAACGTTTCACGCATCTATAATGACGTGCACGAGCGCGATCTGGCGCGCTATTCACGCGCGGATATCAAGGCGGTCGCGCCGCTGGTCATGAGCGAGATGTTCTTTCTTCGCTCCGTTATCCGGGACAGCGTTGCGGATTGGCATGCGCGTGGGCTGATGACGCGGGCCGCGCAGCATGCGGTGCGGGATACGCTGCGAGTGCTGCGATATGCGTCCGATATGGCGGGCGAGGTGCACTGGAATTATCTCATCGCGGCTGACGGGGACCCAGCCCAACGCGCATTCAGCGAGCAATCCTACAACACGTTTGTACATTCGGCGTTCGATACCGGGCAACCGCTCGCGTTTCGCTCGGGCGATGTGATCCTGATGCGCGGCACGAAGAACAATAGCGCGGCGATTGCGCGGATCGGTGACATCGACAGCCAATTCAGCCACGCGGCGATTGTGCATGTGGACGAACAGGGGCGCGGCACCGTCGTCGAGGCGCTGATCGAAGAAGGGGCCGTCATCAATCCTCTAAAGAGCGTGCTCGAGCATGGGATTGCGCGCGCCGTTCTGTTCCGCCACCGCGATCGTGAGCTGGCTGCGCGAGCTGCAAAACTCATCCATGATCATGTGAAACGCTCGCTCGAGAGCGGCACGCCGATCCTTTATGATTTCTCCATGCGGCTCGGGCCGTCCAACAAGCTGTTCTGTTCGAAGCTCGTAAGGATTGCGTATGAGGACGCGAGCGATGGCACGCTGCGGCTGCCGGCGTTTCTGACGCGGTTCAACGCGGCCAATGCAGGGTTCTACAAGCGCATCGGCGTCTTGGCGGAAGAGTCCTTTGCCCCCGGTGATCTGGAGATCGAGCCGGCGTTCGATCTCGTGGCGGAGTGGCAGGACTATCGCTATACGGCGCAGGTCCGGCACCAGGACATGATCATGACAAAGCTGTTCGAATGGATGGAGATCCACGACTATCGCTTCCGTGAGGATTTCAGCATCCGGCTGATCGCATGGCTTGGACGGTTCTCGACCAAGCTGTCGCGGCGCGTTCAGGATCTCGTCGCGAACATGTTTGCACGTATTCCACCGCACATGCCGCGGCGAACGATCGCTACAATCGTGATGCTGCAAAAGACTGCGCAGCCCCTGCTGGAAGAGATACAGCACAAGGAGCGCGTGCGAATTGCTGCGGAGGGCAAGCCGCTACATCCGCGTGAGGTGTTCGACTATCTGGAAGAGGTCCGCCGCCGCAACGGCGGACAGGTCGGCTATCTGGTCGCTCCGCGAAAGTGGCGGCGCGCGGTTGCCAAAAGCGGCTGAGGATCAGGTTCCGCAGAAGGTCGCGTGCACGACTTCTTCGGGTTTCGGCGGGAGTTTCAGGTCGTCGATCCCGGGCCGGTCGGCGAAGGGACGCGCGAGTTCGTCGACAAGCCGGTGGAACGGGGCGAGGTTATTGTTCGACACAGCGGCTTTGATGGCGGCTTCAATCTGATGGTTGCGCGGGATGATGACGGGATTGGCCGCGCGCATGGCCGTGGCGATTTCCGATGGCGTGCGCGCTTCCTTTTCCAGACGCTGGCGCCAGCGGGCGAGCCAATCGTCGAGCGGAGCTGTTTGGGTGAAGAGCGCGCGCAGAGGAGCATCCTTGTTCGGATCGTCCGCTGCTGCTGTGAGCGCGCGGAAGGTGAGGGTGAAATCGGCCTCGCCGTTGGCCATCACAGTCAGGAAATCCTGGATCAGCGCGATGTCGTCCGGCGTCCGGTTCGTGAGGCCAAGTTTCGTCGCGTAGCCGTCGGCATTTGCCGTCTGGAACAGGGCGCCAAAGGCGTCGATGCGCTCCTGAGCAGCCGCGACAGCCTCGTCTTGCGTGTCTCCGAGCAGCGGCAGGAGCGTCTCGGCAAAGCGGACGAGGTTCCAGTTGGCGATGGCCGGCTGATTGGCGAAGGCGTAACGGCCGCCCTGGTCGATGGATGAGAAGACGGTCGAGGGGTGATAGGTGTCCATGAAGGCGCAGGGGCCGAAGTCGATGGTTTCGCCGGCGACGGAGGTGTTGTCGGTGTTCATGACGCCGTGGATGAAGCCGACGTGCATCCACTGGGCGATCAGGTTTGCCTGCCGGGCCACGAGCGCGGACAGGAGCCCGCGGTATTTTTCCGGACTGTCGGCGAGATCGGGATAGTGACGGGCGATGGTGTAGTCGGCGAGTGAGCGAAGGGCGTCCGCATCTTTGCGGGCGGCGAAGAATTGGAAGGTGCCGACGCGGATGTGGCTCGACGCGACACGCGCGAGGATCGCACCTGGGAGCGGCACTTCGCGATAAACCCACTCGCCCGTGGTGACGGCGGCGAGGGCGCGCGTCGTCGGAATGCCCAGCGCGGCGAAGGCCTCGCTGACGATGTATTCGCGTAAAACCGGACCCAGCGCGGCGCGGCCGTCGCCCATGCGCGAGAACGGAGTGCGTCCTGCACCCTTCAGATGTATGTCGCGGCGCGTGCCTGAGCGGTCGACGACTTCACCAATGAGGATGGCGCGGCCGTCGCCCAGTTGCGGAACGAAGTTGCCGAACTGGTGTCCGGCGTAGGCCATGGCGATGGGCTCGCTGCCGTCGGCGATGCGGTTGCCGGCGAGAACGGCGACGCCATCTGGCGAGGCCAGCGCTTGCGGATCGATGCCAAGCTCAAGTGCCAAGGCCTCGTTGAGGCGGATGAGGCTGGGGCTTGCAACGGCGGTCGGTTGTACACGGGCGTAGAAGCGCTCCGGCAAGCGGGCATAGGAGTTGTCGAACGGGATCAGCAGACCGGGGGAAGCATCCATGGACGCAATATGGTCGGGCGGATGGATAAGTTCCACCCCTTCCGTGGCCAACACATTCAGTTCAGGCACCAAGCGGCGATATGGGCCGCCGGAATGTAGAGTGAGGAGAATCCGACCACTGCGATGATCAAGCCGGCGGCGATCTGGATCGCGCGGCTCTTTTCGATACCACGCAGGGACGCGAGACCGAGACCCGCGACGAGAACGCCGGGAAGGGTTCCAAGGCCGAAGCCTGCCATCACCGACAATCCGCCCCACGGAGACGCGGTGAGCGTCGCCGTAAAGAGTGCGGCATAGACCATCGGGCAGGGGTTCAAGCCCCAAATGACGCCGAGACCAAGCGGAGCGGCGGCTGTTCCTTGTAGCGGCCGCGTGATTGTCGCGACGGAGCCGGAGAGGCGTGTCATGGCGCCGTCGAGAAGAGCGAAGCGGGGCATCATTCCGGCCATCGATAGTCCGGTCCACATGAGGACGACGGCACCGATGTATTGCAGGACGCGATAGTTCATCGTCGTCTCGGGCTTGATAATGGCTGAACCGATGAGCGAGGCGGCGATGCCGAGCGCGGCGTAGGCCAAGATGCGGCCGAGGTTCAGAAGAGCTGCGTGTCGAACGCGAACCCAGCCCGATTGCGGAGAGAGCGAGAGCAGGGCGCTGCAGGAGATGGCACCGCACATGGCGCTGCAGTGCAGGGTACTTGCGAGACCCAGCACCAAGCCGCCTAGGAATGTGATCTCGGTGCCGTCCATCGTTGTCAGTCAGGCTCGGGTTTGGACTTGCCTTGTGGGCCGGGCGGGGCGTCGTCGATGGCGCGCCAACCTGCGCCTTCAAGATCCTCAAACTGACCGTTCTTCAGAGCCCACAGAAAGGCTGCGAGGCCGAGAAGGCCAAGGAACAGCGCGGCAGGAATGAGCCAAGCGAGTGATGTCATCGAAGTTTACTCTTGTTTCGCTGCGATCCGATCGAGCTTCAGCTTCATCGAGCGCAGGCGGAGTGCATTGCCGGTCACGAGGATCGAGGAGGTGGACATCGCGATCGCAGCGAGGAGCGGTGTAACATAACCCATTACGGCCAGGGGGACGAAGGCAATGTTGTAGAGGATGGCAATGCCGAAGTTTTCCAGCGCCATGCGATGCGAACGGCGGGCGACTTTCAAGGTTTCGACCACGGCTCCGAGCTTTTCGCCCTGGAACACCGCATCGGCCGCGTTCTGTGAGATGTCGGCGGCGGCGGACGGGGACATCGAAGCGTGGCCAGCCGCGAGCGCGGGAGCGTCGTTGAGGCCGTCGCCGACCATCAGTGCAAGGCGGCCTTGCTGCTTCAGAGCTGCGAGACGCGCGAGTTTCTCATCTGGTCGAACACCGCCCTTGAAGTTTGCAACGCCGAGCGCGGTGGCAGCATCGACGACTGCGTCGGGCCGATCTCCGGACAGGATCTCGATCTGATAACCGGCGGCTTGCAGGGCGGCAATGGTTTCCGGCGCATCGCTGCGCAAACGATCTTCGAAGCGGAAGCCAATGGCCGCGCGGCCGGGCCGGGCAAACCACAGCGATGCAGCCTGGCGCGGGTCGGTGACTGTGACGCCGGTGAAGTGGGCGGAGCCCAGCCTTTCTTCGCCTTCGGGTGTGGTCAACGAAAGCCCAGAGCCTGGAATTTCTGTGACACCCAGTTGCGGCTCGAAAGCGATGCCCCGGGCGCGGGCGGCGCGCACCATGGCCTGAGCGTAGGGATGCCGGCTCATAACGGCGAGGCCGGCGGCGCGGGCGAGGACGTCGGCATCGATCGGCTGGTCGAGGGCAAGCGACGGTTCGCCGAGGCTCAGCGTGCCGGTTTTGTCGAAAACGATGGTGTCGACTTCCGAGAGTCGCTCCAGCCCATCGGCGGCCTTCACAAGAACGCCCTGGCCGAACAATCTGCTGATGGCGGCAACTTGGACGGCGGGAACGGCGAGTGCCAACGCGCAGGGGCAGGTGATGATGAGGACCGCGATGGCGTTGGTAAGCGCGATTTCCCAGCCGTGGCCCGTGACGAGCCAGCCGATCAGCGTCGAGAGGCCGAGCAGATGGACGGCGGGTGCGTAGAGCCGCGCGGCGCGGTCGGCGAGGCGCACGTAGCGGCCGCGCGTCTGTTCGCCGGCGAGCATGAGACGTGAGAGTTCGGCCAGAAGGGTGTTGTCTTCGGTCGCGGTCGTTTCAACGCGCAAGGGGCTGGCGGCATTCAGCGTGCCGGCGTGAACGCGCGCGCCGCGGCTGACGGCCTTCGGTAGCGTTTCGCCTGTGATGAGGCTTTCGTCGATCTCACTCGTGCCATCGACGACAATGCCGTCGGCGGCGATGCGATCGCCCGCGGCAATGATCATCGTCATGCCCGGCTCGAGATTGCGCGAGGGTATCTGGCGAATCGAACCGTCCTTGTCGAGGATCGTGGCTGTGAGCGCCTTCAGGCTCATCAGGTTTTCGGCGGCACTGCGCGTGCGGGCGCGCATGCTTTCATCGAGGAGGCGACCGATGAGGAGGAAAAAGACCAGCATCGCCGCGGCATCGAAATAGACGTGATCGGTGCCGCGCATGGTCTGCGCGAAGCTCATGGCGGTGGCGAGCGTGATGCCGAGCGAGATCGGCACGTCCATGTTAAGGCGGCGGGCGCTCAGCGCCGCGTAGGCCGACTTGAAGAAGGGCTGGCCGGAGTAGGCGATCGCGGGAAGAGCGATCAGCGCGGAAATCCAGTGGAACAGCGACTTCATGCTCTCATCCATGTCCGAGGCGTGGCCGGACCATACGGAGACGGAGAGCAGCATGATGTTGGCGGCCGCAAAGCCGGCGACGCCGACACGGGGCATCAGTTCGCTGACGCGGGCGGCGTGGACTTCGTCGCGGCCCTCGATGAGCGGCGCGGCGGAGAAACCCGCACCTTTAATGGCCGCAATGACGATTTCAGGCGATGTGACTCCGGGATCGAACGTCACGGTGACGCGGCGCGCGCTGAGGTTGGCGCGAGCATTGAATATGCCCGGGGTGTCGGCAAGCGTGGATTCTATCG
This sequence comes from uncultured Alphaproteobacteria bacterium, assembly GCA_963713575.1. Classification (GTDB taxonomy): domain Bacteria; phylum Pseudomonadota; class Alphaproteobacteria; order Rhizobiales; family Hyphomicrobiaceae; genus JAGVSR01. Next base: position 127,551 of record CAVQMH010000016.1, on the reverse strand, counting down.
TTTTCAGACAGCCGCCGCACATGATCTCGGGGGCGGTGAAAACTTGCGTTTCGCACGCAGGAACGAGAGCCGCGGCATCCGTGGCCGGAGTGACGACCACCGCTGTGGTTACGGCGCCTTCCATAGACGCACCTTCGACTGGTACACGACGCGATCACTGCCACTCAGGGCTTCGCGGGCTTCCATGGTGGCGACCCAGTTGCCGGCTTCAAGAGCGCCGACGGTGGCCATGTATTCGCCCGCCGAGATCTCGGTAAGCTTGAGGATGCGATCGTTCGCATTGGTGGCAGGGCGTCCGAGAACGGCGGTAATCTGCAGGTAGCCGACGCCCTTCTGGTTTTTGTCACGAATGGTGACGCGCAGGTCGTTGTTCTCCAAACGCGCATCCTTCGTCCAGCCAAGCGCCGCCTGGGCACGTTCCTCGGCGATGCGATCGTTGTAAGCGAGGCCCTTGCGATATGCGTCCTGCGTTTCAATGCCGCCGAACGTGGAGATAGCTTTGTAGACCAGCCAAGAGTCGGTGGCGATGATGACGGCGAAGAAGCCGATCATCGTGAACAGGACATGTCGGCCGGTGATTTCCTTAGGCATGCGCTTTTTTGGGCTGGGACCGCCGGTGGTGGATTGCATCAGATCATGCGGTCTGGTGGTGGCTACGTTTGCGGTCATGGGCCGGGGCTCCGGAAGCTTGTATCACGGCTCGAAGAGGCGTCGCCGTCGACTTCGGTCACCGTCAGCTTGAGCGGCGTGGAATCCGATGCCAGCGTCTTGGCTTTTTCGCGCGGGAGGGCAGCGAATACCTTCAAGGCCTTGACGTTCGAGGGGCCGACATCAATCGCGGCGGAGGCGTCGTCGTGCCCCACGATCGTGGTCGTCAAACCGTCAATTCCGGTCAGCTCGATCTTGAAGCGGCGCGGAACCTGATGCTTGTTGACCAGTTTCACCGTGTAGCCGTTGCGGATTCCACCGTCGGACAGCTTCACGAATAGCGGGTTGCGATCGGGCAGGACGCTGACGTCGATGCTGGAGCGGCTCAGCATCGCCCAGGCCATAAGTGCGCCGACGATCGCGATCACGACAGAGTAGAGGATGGTGCGCGGCCGAATGAGGCGCAGACCGTCGCGCGGTCCAGCGGTCGCTGTCGCCTGGTTACGCTCGGTGGTGTAGGCGATCAGGCCGCGCGGCCGGCCGACCTTGTCCATGATGTCGTCGCAGGCGTCGATGCACAGCGCGCACTGGATGCATTCGAGCTGCGGGCCGTTGCGGATATCGATGCCCATCGGGCAGACGGCGACGCAGGCCTTGCAGTCGATGCAATCGCCGCGGCCATCCCAGGTCTGGCCTTTTTTATGCGGGGCGCGCGGCTCGCCGCGGTCGTCACGATAGGTGACCAGAGACTATCGTGGTCGAGCATGGCGCCTTGGATGCGCGGCCACGGGCACATGTAGATGCAGACCTGCTCGCGGGCGATGCCGCCGAGCACGTAGGTCGTGAGCGCGAAGATGCCGACGAACACATAGGCGACTGTCGGCGCGGTGCCGGTCAGGAGCTCCTGTGCGAGCGTCGGCGCGTCGCGGAAATAGAAGACGAGCGCGCCGCCTGTGAGCAAACCGATCAAAAGCCAGGAGAGGTGCGTCACGCCCTTCTTCCAGATCTTTTCGAACGTCCAGGGCGACTTGTCGAGCCGCATGCGCGCGTTGCGGTCACCCTGCCAGAAGCGCTCGACCGCGATCATCAGGTCGGTCCACACGGTCTGCGGACAGGCGTAGCCGCACCAGACGCGGCCGGCGACGGAGGTGACCAGAAAGAGCCGAGCGCGGAGATGACCAGCAGCCCGGTGACGTAGTAGAACTCCTGCGGCCAGATCTCGAGCGGACCCAGCAACAGACGCTGATTGGCGAAATCGATCAGGACGGCCTGATCGGGCAGACCGCCGCCGCGATCGAAGCGCATCCACGGCAGCACGTAGTAGATGCCGAGGGTAACGAGCATCACGATCCATTTGGCGTTACGGAATGTTCCGCGCGCCAGTTTCGGGTAGATTTTCGGCTTGGCGGCCCAGCTTCCAGCCTGAGAGTCAACGCTCGCGGACTTTCTTCGCTTTGGGCTGGCGCACCGCTTCTACGTCGTGCCGCGCCACGCCGGGCGCGGCTTCGACGAGGAAGTCATCCGGCGTGAACTTCGTGGAGGGGTCCATATTGTTCATATCCGGAGCCTTCCGCGTCTCCGCAATGCGTCAGGCACGCCGTGGCTGGTGACTATTTGCCACCGCCCAGAGAGTGTACGTAGACCGCGAGCAACTTTACCGTCACCGGGTCGAGACGCGTGGACCACGCGGGCATGGCACCACCACGGCCGGTGACGATGCTCTGCGTGACGGCGTCCTTCGACTGCCGTAGAGCCAGATCGCGTCCGTCAGGTTGGGTGCGCCCATCTCCTGGTTGCCCTTGGCATCCTCGCCGTGGCAGGCCGCGCATTGCTCGGCAAAGACCGCCTTGCCGCGCTCGGCTGCCGCGGTGTCGACCTGTTCCGTGCCGGACAGCGAACGGACATACTCGGCGACGTCGGAGATCTCGGCCGGTTCGAGCATGCCATCGATGCCGAAGCGCGGCATCGGTGTCGCGTGGGCCTGCTCTGGCCGTTGCGGATGCCGTATGCGATGGTCTTCTCGATCTCCTCGAGCGTGCCGCCCCAGATCCAATCGTCGTCGTTCAGGTTGGGATAGCCCCGCACCCTGCGCGCCGCGGCCGTGGCAAGGCGCGCAGTTGTCGCCGAAAGCGCCGCGCCGCCGGCGAGGGCGAAGCGGAGCAGGTCTTCTTTGCCTTTCACGTCGGTGATCGCGGCGTTGGCGATGCCTTGGCGATAGGTTTCCTGCGCGGCCTTGGCGTCCTTGACCTCGGCTGACCTGCGCGCGCTGGCTGTAGCCAAGATAGCCTGTGGTGTAGCCGGTGAGAGTCGGCCATGCCGGGATAGACGATCCAGTAGCCGATCGCCCAGACGAGCAGGCGTAGAAGCGTAAGCCACCAGCGCGGCAGCGGCTTGTTCAATTCCTGATGCGTCCCAGTCGTGACCGGTGGTCTCGACGCCGGTGACCTCGTCGATGTGCTTGTGCTCAGCCATGGTCAATTCACCGTTTCCTCATTGTCGGCAGGAGCGGCAATTTCGCCGCCCGCTCGAACTTGGCCTTGTTGGCGGGCCAGAAGGCGTAGATGGCGATGCCGACGGCAAGGCTCATGAAGATCACCAACGCGGCCAACTGCGACCTGACCTGTGCGTCCTGATAGGTCATGATTGCGACCTCCTCAGCGCAGGTTCGGGCCGCTGGCGTCGAACTTCGCGAAGTCGACCAGCGTGCCGAGCATCTGCAGGTAGGCGACCATCGCATCGAGTTCGGTCGGCTTGACGCCTTCGCCGGGCGACTCGCCGTCGAACTTGCGCACCTGCGCCTTCGGATAGCGCGCGACGCAGTTCCTTCGCGGCATCGGCTGTCGGGCTCGATCTGCGCTTCGAGATCGGCGGCAGCCTTGGCGATCATCTCGTCCGTGTAGGGCACGCCGACCAGCTGAAGCGTCTTCAGCTTGTCCGCGATGTTCGCGTAGTCGAGCGGTGTCGTTCCGAGCCACGGATAGCCCGGCATGATGGTCTCCGGCACGACCGACGGCGGATTGCTCATGTGCTCGGCGTGCCATTCGTCGGAGTACTTGCCGCCGACGCGGGCGAGATCGGGACCCGTCCGCTTCGAGCCCCACTGGAACGGATGGTCGTACATGCTTTCGGCCGCGAGCTAGTAGTGGCCGTAGCGCTCGACCTCGTCGCGCAGCGTGCGGATCATCTGGCTGTGGCAGTTGTAGCAGCCCTCGCGGACGTAGATGTCGCGGCCGGCCTGTTCGAGCGGGGTGTAGGGCCGCATGCCCTCACCTTCTCGATCGTGCTCGTCGACAGCAGAACAGCGGCGCGATCTGCACGAGGCCGCCGATCGAGACGACGATCAGGATGCCGATCAGCAGGATGATCGAGTTCTTCTCGAAGACTACCGTGTTCATGGTCGGACATCCTTCTTACTCGGCCGGCACTGCAGCGAGGCCGTGACGCAGCTCGGGAGCTGCTGCGACGCGCGGCTGATCCTCGAGATCGACCGGGACGTCGCCGCGGATCGTCCGCCAGATGTTGTAGGCCATGATCAGCGCGCCGATGACGAACAGCAGGCCGCCGATGGCACGGATGATGTAGTAGGGATGCATCGCCTCGACCGTCTCGATGAACGAGTACTCGAGGAAGCCGAGGTTGTCGTAGGCGCGCCACATCAGGCCCTGCAGTGATGCCCGACACCCACATCGCGGTGATGTAGAGCACGATGCCGATGGTCGAGATCCAGAAGTGCCACTCGACGAGCTTGAGCGAGTAGAGCCTTCGCGCTTCCACAGCCAGGGAACGAGGCAGTAGATCGCGCCGAACGACACCATGCCGACCCAGCCGAGCGCACCGGAATGCACGTGGCCGATGGTCCAGTCGGTGTAGTGCGACAGCGAGTTGACCGCCTTGATCGACATCAGCGGGCCTTCGAAGGTCGACATGCCGTAGAAGGCGACCGACACGACGAGCATGCGCACGACCGGATCGGTGCGCAGCTTGTCCCAGGCGCCCGACAGCGTCATCAGGCCGTTGATCATGCCGCCCCATGACGGCATCCACAGCATGATCGAGAAGGTCATGCCGAGCGTCTGCGCCCAGTCGGGCAGCGCCGTGTAGTGCAGATGGTGCGGACCGGCCCAGATGTAGAGGAAGATCAGCGACCAGAAGTGGACGATCGACAGGCGGTAGGAATAGACCGGCCGCTCGACGCGCTTCGGGATGAAGTAGTACATGATGCCGAGGAAGCCGGCGGTGAGGAAGAAGCCGACCGCGTTGTGGCCGTACCACCACTGCGTCATCGCATCCTGCACGCCGGCCATACAGGATGTAGCTCTTGCGGCCGAGCAAGCGAGACCGGGATCGTCAGGTTGTTGACGAGATGCAGCATCGCGACGGTGACGATGAAGGCGAGATAGAACCAGTTCGCCACATAGATGTGCGGCTCCTTGCGCTTCCAGAGCGTGCCGAGGAACACCAGCAGATAGGCGACCCAGACGATCGTCAGCCACAGGTCGGCGTACCATTCGGGCTCGGCGTATTCCTTGCCCTGGGTGACGCCGAGCAGGTAGCCGGTGCCGGCGAGCACGATGAAGAGCTTGTAGCCCCAGAACGACGAACCAGGGCGCCCAGCGGCCGGCAGGCGGGCGCGGCAGGTGCGCTGCACGACGTAGAACGAGGTCGCGAGCAGCACGTTGCCGCCGAACGCGAAGATCACCGCCGAGGTGTGCAGCGGCCGCAGACGTCCGAAGGTGGTCCAGGGCAGATCGAAATTGAGCGCCGGGAAGGCGAGCTGCCAGGCGATGAAGTCGCCGACTGCGAAACCGATCACGCCCCAGAAGACGGCGGCCAGTGTGGCCACGCGGATCGGGCCATCAAGGTAGCCGGACCTGTCGTCGGTGGAATGGGTGAAGATATAGACGAGAGCCAGGAGGCTCGCTACGGCAAGCAATGCACCGTGCAAATTCATCACGGGATCGACGCCCTTCAGCGCCAAAAACGCGCCCAAGGCTGCGAATACGACCGCGCTTCCCATGGCGAGCGCGTTACTGAGAGCCGGCTTCTCGGCCGCTATAGCTGACACAGTTTCCCCTCCTTCTATGCTCAAGCCGAAAGGCCCTCTTCTCCAGGGCGCATGACTGGCTGCATTTTATTCCCGCATGCGCGGTGTTCCGGCGTTGACCTGGATCAATGACGCACCGCCCAACAACGGTTGAGATCGTCGCACCGGATAGCCAGTTCATACCAGCCATTTCCATGGGGGTTCAACGAATGTCTAGATCGAACGATGGCCCGCCCAACTCAGACCTCAGATTTGCCGCTGTTCCTGCCTGTCGTACGCCGGATCCGATCGGGCTGATCGCCGAAGAACATGCATTGCAGCGCGAGCTTTGTGACCTCCTCGAAGCATTGGCGGACGGTTTGCCGCACAGCTTTGACAAGGCCATGGCTGTGATCGCGGTGTCGATACTCGACGGCAGTGTTCCGCGCCATATGCGACTAGAGGAGGAGGCGCTATTTCCTATGTTGCGTGAACAAGTCGCCGATGACGACCCCTTGCGCGCTGCACTGGCCTGCCTCGAAGAAGAGCATGAGCGTGACGGTGCAACTTTGATGGAACTCAGCGACGCCTTGAAGACCGCGGCGGAAGCCGGATCCGTCATCAATCCCGACATGCTCGGCTACATGCTGCGTGGCTATTTTGACAGTCAACGCCGACATATCGCCTGGGAAGACCGGGTGGTTCTGCCGGTCGCCGTGCAGGTGCTGACGGCCGACGATCAGTCGGAGCTGCAAGCGTGGATCATGGCCAGCGATCACCCACGCTGCTCGCACCAATCAATTCTCGCAATACGCAACGCCCGTTCAGCGCGCGCTGTGTGCGAGCGATGCCCGAGTTCCAAAGCTGCGGACAACGTCGTGCCCTTCAACATGAAAATCTGAGTGAGCTCCAATGACTCCCGAACTCGTCCGGCGGATGTCGGCACCCGTCCCCCGCTACACGAGCTATCCCACGGCGCCGCACTTTTCGGCGAAGGTCGGCCCGATGGATTTCGGTGAGGGCTTACGCAGCCTGTCGCCGTCGCAGGCGCTTTCGCTTTATGTACATATCCCGTTTTGCGCGCAGCTTTGCTGGTACTGCGGGTGCAATACCAAGGCGACACGCAATACCGTCACCATCGAAGCCTACTTCCAGCATCTCCTCACCGAAATCCTGATGGTGGCTGCCGTGGTACCCGGCGCCCGGCCGTTGGGGCACATCCACTGGGGCGGCGGCTCACCCAACAGTCTTTCAGCGGACCAGATCCGGCGGCTGGCGGAGACCTTGCACGGTTCTTTCGCAATTGGGGCCGACACGGAGTTCGCAGTCGAGATCGATCCACGATGGCTCGACGACGCCCAGATCAAGGCATTTGCGGAGGCGGGCGTGAACCGCGCGTCGGTCGGCGTGCAGGATTTCAATCCGCAGGTTCAGAGCGCGATCAATCGCGTGCAGTCTGTCGAGATGACGGAGCGGGCGGTGAACGGCATGCGCGCGGCAGGCATCAAAGGTGTCAACATCGATCTGGTCTATGGACTGCCGCATCAGACGGAAGACAGCGTCGCCAACACGATCGAAGAGGTGATCCGTCTCGCGCCGGACCGCATCGCGCTGTTCGGGTACGCGCATCTGCCGTCGCGCGCCAAGCACCAGAGCATGATCGATGAAACGACGCTTCCTGGCACTATGGAGAGGTACCGGCAATCGCGGCGCGCCGAACACCTTTTGATCGAAGCCGGTTATGTGACAGTCGGGCTCGATCATTTCGCCAAACCCAACGATGCCTTGGCCTCGGGTGAAATCAAACGGAACTTCCAAGGCTACACGACGGACAAGGCTGATGCGCTGATCGGGGTTGGCGCGTCGTCGATCTCACAGTTGCCGACGGGCTATTATCAGAATGCCGTGCCGCGTGCGGACTACGAGCGCCGCGTGAGGGACACAGGACTTGCCACCGTTAGAGGCATCCTCCTGTCGGACGACGACAAGATGCGTGCCAGCGTGATCGAGCGGCTGATGTGCGAATTCGAGTTCTCGAAGTCGTCGCTGCAATCGGTTTTCGGCGATCTCGCAAAGCCGGTCATCGACAAAGCCGAGGAGCTGGTGGCAGCGGACGAAGAAGGGCTCGTGGAGCGCACGGCGGACGGCTTCAGGGTGACGGAACTCGGGCAACCGTTCGTGCGGGCCATCGCATCGTGCTTCGATGCCTATCTCGGCCAGGGCAATTCGACGTTTTCAGCGGGCGTCTGAGAGCGATCGAAAGCCGGGAAAGGAAGAAAGGCCGGTCGCAGGACCGGCCTTTCTTTTTTAGAACATCGCAGGATGCACTCTATCGGGCGGCGCGTGGCCGTCGAGGAAGGTCTTGATGTTGATGATGACCTTTTCGCCCATTTCGATGCGGCCTTCGATCGTGGCCGAACTCATGTGCGGCAGAGCGACGACGCGGTCGGACGCCAGCAGCTTGGGGTTGATCGCGGGCTCATGCTCGAACACGTCGAGACCGGCACCGGCGATGGAACCGGCTTCGATCATGCGCGCGAGTTCGTTCTCGTCGATCACTTCGCCGCGCGCGGTGTTGACGATGTAGGACGTCGGCTTCATCAGCTTCAGGCGCCGCGCGGAAAGCAGGTGATAGGTTGCGGGCGTGTGCGGGCAGTTGACCGAGACGATGTCCATGCGGGCCAGCATCTGGTCGAGGCTTTCCCAGTAGGTCGCCTCCAGCTCCTGCTCGAGGTCGGGCGAGACGCGCTTGCGGTTGTGGTAGTGGATCTGCAGGCCGAAAGCCTTGGCGCGCCGCGCGACGGCGGTGCCGATGCGGCCCATGCCGATGATGCCGAGGCGCTTGCCGAAGATGCGGTGGCCGAGCATCCAGGTCGGCGACCAGCCGGGCCAGCTCGATTTGGCATCTTTCAGATAGGCGGCGCCTTCGGACAGGCGGCGCGGCACGGCGAGAATCAGCGCCATGGTCATGTCGGCGGTGTCTTCGGTCAGGACGCCGGGCGTGTTGGTGACGGTGATGCCGCGGTTGCGGGCTGTGTCGAGATCGATGTTGTCGACGCCCGTGCCGAAGTTGGCGATCAGCCGCAACTGCGGGCCGGCCTGAGAGATGACGCTGCGATCGATGCGGTCGGTCACGGTCGGGCACCAGGACGTCGGCGATCTTGGCGGCATCGACGAGATCGGCGTGCGACATCGGCCGGTCGTCGACATTGAGCCGGGCGTCGAACAGCTCGCGCATGCGCGTCTCCACGATGTCGGGCAGCTTGCGCGTGACGATGACGATCGGCTTCTTGGTGCTTGCGGGCATGAACTGATCCGTGGCCAGGGCGGGTCCGAGGTTTCCGCCGCCGCGGTCACTCCGGCACATGCATTGCGCCGGCCGGCCGCTGTCAGAGCGCTGGTCCCTCGTCGATCCCGTGTCTAACAGAAGGATGACGGGAAAACAAAGTGGCTCGCTTCGCAAAATGCTCAGGCGTCATGAACTTGGGCCCCGGTTGGGTCCGGGGGCAAGGAATTGACCCGCCTTGCGTCTGCCACAGCGGTGTGGTCAACGGCAGCGCAGCAAGGGGAGGCAGAAACGTGGGGCGGGGATCGCGGTATTTCAGGCCGTCACGACGGCCGTGGTTCAAGGCGGCCGTCGCGTCTGTCATCGCACTCGCTGCGCTCGCCAGTGAGGCTGTCGCGCAAGGTCCGGTCGGTCAGAGCGCCGACAAAGGCTCGGTGAGCGGGCTGCCGCTGCCGCGCTTCGTCAGCCTCAAGTCCGACGAAGTCAATTTGCGGGCCGGACCCGGCAAGGACTACCCGACGCAGTGGGTGTTCCGTCGCGCGGGGCTGCCGGTCGAGGTTCTACAAGATTCGAAAGCTGGCGTCAGGTCCGGGATGCAGACGGCGTCACGGGCTGGGTCAACCAGGCTCTGCTTTCTGGCCGACGCACGGCGCAGGTGCTGCCTTGGGACGTAAAGGCCGGGTCACCACCGCCAAAGCTCGAACTGAAAGCTGACGATAGCGAGCGTGCAACGGCAACAGCGCTGGTGGAGGCCGGCGTGATCGCCAATCTTCAAAGCTGCGACAGCCGCTGGTGCTACGTCACGGTCGAGACGTTCAGAGGCTATATCGAACAGGGCAAGCTCTGGGGCATCTACCCGGGCGAGATCATCAAATAGGCGAGCAGCGCTGTCCGCCAACCGCTGCCGTCTGCGCGCGGGTGGTGTCCCCGCCCTACTTCTTCTTGTCCGATACCAGGCGGACCACGACATCGATATGCGAAATGCGCATCCCCGGCGGCGGCTCCGGCAGTCCATCGACGCGGATGTGCTCGCCATGAATGTCGATCAGTTCGCCACGATCCTCGACGAAGAAGTGGTTATGGTTGGACACGTTCGTATCAAAAAAGGCCTTTGAACCGTCAATCGCGAGCTCGCGCAGCAGGCCTGCATCCGTGAATTGGTGCAAGGTGTTATAGACCGTTGCCAACGACACCTGTTCGCCGACGCCGATGACCTCGCCGTGCAGCATTTCAGCCGAGACGTGGCGATCGCCCTTGGAAAAGAGAAGTTCGGCCAGGAGCACGCGTTGCCGGGTCGGACGCAGGCCGGCGGACCGGAGGCGTTCGACAATCGGGGTGACGATGATTTCGGCTTCGTTTTCCACAGCCTGCTGTCGCTCGGTTCGAACTTGGGCACCTACCACGCATACGACGGCACGCCACAGAGCCGACGCCATTTCAGCGTGCTCAGCTTACCGTACCATGCGTATTAAACAGTATAGGGGTGTCGCAGCGAGCCTGCAACTGGACGCGGCATCGGGTCCGGCTGACCCGCTGTGCTTGACCTAAGGCCCGTTTCCCGTTTGAACGACTGGGGATTAGCCAAAAGAAGGACCTGCGGGCCGAAAGTCCGTTTGGGGTCTCGTGGACGTGAGGGGGCAGACACGACATGGCAGAGCGGCAGGCGAGCTACGATTTCGATGATTTGCTGGCCTGCGGCCGTGGTGACCTGTTCGGCCCTGGCAACGCACAGTTGCCGCTGCCACCTATGCTGATGTTCGACCGCATTTCGCACATTGGCGACATCAGCGGAACGCACGGAAAAGGCCAGGTCGTCGCGGAACTGGCGGTGGCGGGCAATGAGCGGCTGAACTGGTTCTTCGACTGCCACTTCCAGGGCGACCCCGTCATGCCGGGCTGCCTCGGTCTCGATGCATTGTGGCAGCTCACCGGATTTTATCTGGGATGGCTTGGATTGACCGGGCAAGGCCGTGCTGCAGGCGTCGGTCAGGTCAACTTCAAAAAAGAAATCACGCCCAAGACGCAGCTTGTGACTTATGTGGTGAACATCAAACGGGTTCTCAACACACGGAAGCTGAAACTTGCGGAAGCCGACGGTGAACTCATCGCCGATGGTGAGGTCATCTATCAGGCCAAGGACCTGCGCGTTCTCCTCAAGGCGGGCGGCGAAAGCTAGCCGTTGCCAGCAGGATCAACCTGCGCCACAAGCGCAGGCGAACTAGCAACTCTAAAAGGACTTTGAGCGCATGCGGCGCGTGGTCGTCACCGGAATGGGCATCGTCTCCTCGATCGGGAACAACACCCAGGAGGTCGTGGCGAATCTGCGCGAGGCGAAATCCGGCATTTCGCGGGCTGAGAAGTATGCGGAACTCGGCTTCAAGTGCCAAGTCCACGGCGAGCCGAAGCTCGAATGGGACGGCCTTGTGCCGCGCAAGCCAAAGCGTTTCATGAACCCCGGCGTCGCCTGGAACTACATCGCCATGGATCAGGCGATCCGCGATTCGCGGGCTCGAAGCCGGCGACGTCGTCAACGAGCGCACCGGCATCATCGTCGGTTCGGGCGGGCCCTCGACGCGGGCCATCGTCGAGGCCGCCGAAACCACCATCAAGTCCGGGGGACCGAAGAAAATCGGGCCGTTCGAGGTGCCCAAGGCGATGTGCTCGGGTCCCTCCGCGGCGCTTGCGACATCGTTCCAGATCAAGGGCGTGAATTATTCGATCTCGTCGGCATGTGCGACGAGCGCGCACTGCATCGGCAATGCCGCGGAGCTCATCCAGTGGGGCAAGCAGGACATCATCTTCGCGGGCGGCTGCGAGGAACTCGATTGGACGCTGTCGAACCTGTTCGATGCCATGGGCGCGATGTCGACCCGGTTCAACGACACGCCTGAAAAAGCTTCGCGCGCCTACGACAAAAATCGCGACGGCTTCGTAATCGCCGGCGGCGCGGGTGTCGTGGTTCTGGAGGAACTGGAGCACGCGAAGGCGCGCGGCGCCAAAATCTACGGTGAAGTTGCCGGCTATGGCGCAACGTCGGACGGCTTCGACATGGTGGCGCCGTCCGGTGAAGGCGCGGTGCGGTGCATGAAGCTTGCCATGAAGGGCCTGGACGGCAAGGGCGTGCCGGCCATCGACTACATCAACCCGCACGGCACGGGTACGCCAGTCGGAGACGAGCGCGAGATCGCTGCGATCCGCGAAGTGTTCGGTGCCAAGATCCCGCACATTTCCGCAACCAAGTCACTGTCGGGCCATTCGCTCGGCGCCATCGGCGTGCAGGAAGCGATCTTTTCACTGCTCATGATGAACAACGGTTTCGTCTGCGAAAGCGCGAATATCGAAGAGATCGATCCGGCCTTCGCCGACGTGCCGATCGCGCGCCAACGCATCGACAACATCGCACTTAACTGTGTGATGTCGAACAGCTTCGGATTTGGTGGAACAAATGCAACTCTCGTGTTCCGCCGATATGATGGTTAATCATGTGACTGTCTGACCGGCTCAACCGGGGGCGGGGACCTTCCCTTCGAAAGTCCGCCTCGAGGGTCGTCAGAAATGAAACTATACAAGCAGGGCGCCGGCTGGTTCGAAATCCGCGGCCGAGCGCTAGGCGCCAAAACGAGGCCCCCCATGTCCGATATCGATCTTGCAAAGCCGCAACCCCTGATGGCCGGGAAGCGCGGCCTCATCATGGGCGTCGCCAACGACCGCTCGATCGCGTGGGGTATCGCTCGCATTCTTGCGGGGCAGGGCGCCGAGCTTGCCTTCACCTATCAAGGTGGCGCATTCGGTCGCCGCGCGGCGCCGCTGGCGGAAAGCCTCGGATCGAAGATCATCGAAGAATGCAACGTGCTCGACCTGGAGAGCGTCGACCGCGTTTTTAATCGCATCCAGACGGCGTGGGGCGGGCTCGACTTCGTGGTGCATGCACTGGCGTTCTCAGATCCTCGCGAACTGTCGGGACGGTATGCGGATACGACCCGCGAGAACTTCACCAACACGATGGTGATCTCGTGCTTTTCGTTCACGGAAATGGCCAAGCGTGCGGCCGACCTGATGCCGAACGGCGGATCGATGATCACGCTGACTTATGGCGGCGCCACCCGTTGGGTGCCGTCGTACAACGTGATGGGCGTCGCGAAGGCGGCTCTGGAAGCGTCGGTGCGCTACCTCGCGGCTGACTTGGGACCACAGGGCATCCGCGTCAACGCGATCTCGGCTGGGCCGATGCGCACACTTTCGGGCGCCGGCGTGGGAGATGCCCGCGTGATCTTCAACTATCAGAAAGAGAATTCGCCGCTGCGGCGCACGCCATCGCTTGATGATGTCGGCGGTTCGGCGCTTTACCTGCTGTCGCCGATGGCAGGCGCCGTGACCGGCGAGGTGCACTTCGTCGACTGCGGCTACAATACCGTGTCGATGCCGACGCTCGAGCAGCTGAAGGCCCACGAGCAGGACGTTTCGGCGGCGAGCAAGGGTCGCCCGGCCGGAGAAGCAGCGGAATAATCGCGGTTTGCTCGTGGCCGCCTTGACGGTGCCACGGAGAAAAGCGCATTCATCGCGCTCATGATTGGGGTATTCGATTCCGGACTTGGCGGATTGACCGTGCTGAAGGCGCTCGTAGAGCGGTTTCCTTCGGCCTCCTTCACCTATCTCGGCGACCACGCCAACGTGCCGTACGGCAACCGGCCATCTGAAGAGATCGTCGATCTGACGCGGGCGGCGGTGGAAGCGTTGTTCGCGAATGGGGCACGGCTTGTCGTGCTTGGCTGCAATACAGCAACCGCGGTCGCCGCCCGCCAGTTGCAGCAGTCATGGCTGCCGACCACCGATTGGCGGGCTAAGGGATACAATGTGATCGGCATCGTCGCGCCGACGGTGGAGGCGGCGACGCAGACGCCGTGGTCGGTGACAACGCCGCAGTATCCTCAGAAGAACCTGACCGACACGATCGCCGTGTTTGGTACGACACGCACGGTGCAGGCGGGGGTTTATCCCGAGGAAATCCGCAAACGCACGCCCAAGGTGACGGTGGTGCAGCAGATCTGCTCAGAACTTGCCGGCGCGATCGAAGCGGAAGCGCCCGGAGCAGACCTCGACCGGCTGGTGGCGGAGGGGATCGCGGGTGTTATGGCGCAGACGCAGGGCTTGGCGCCGCATCGCGCCATCCTCGGCTGCACGCATTTCCCGCTTGTGGAGCACCTGTTCCGGAGGCATCTGCCGACGGCGACGCGCATCCTTTCGCAACCGGAAATCGTCGCCGATAGTCTGGAGGATTATCTGCACCGGCATCCGCGATATGTGGAGGGCAATACGGGCACATTGCAACTGCTGACGACCGCGGCCGATGCGGCCGTCATCAGCAAGCGTGCGCGGGTATTCTGGCCGGACGCGCCTGCATTTCAGCGCGCAATCCAGATGTCGTTTTCGTCCTCATAGTACGACTCGCCGACTGCATCGCGATGGCGATTGCCGCCCAAAGACGAGGGCTTGGCTTGCAACCGGCCACTCGCCACTTCTTGTGGTTCTGGAATTTCGTCCATCACCTTGACCGTCGTTCCGACATTGACCAGCGCGGCGAGGTGGACGACGTGCTCGTTCATCATGCGGAAGCAGCCGGAGGAGGCGGCGTAGCCGATGGTCTTGGGATCATTCGTGCCGTGGATGCGATAGAGCGTATTGCCGAGGAACAGGGCTTTAACACCGAGAGGGTTCTTGATGCCGCCATACATTTTCTCGGGAAGCCGCGAGTCACGCTGGCGCATTTCGACAGGGGGATGCCAATCCGGCCAATCCGCTACGCGGCTGATGGATTCGGTCCCGGTCCAGGTGAAGCCGTCGCGGCCAACGGAGATCGGGTATTCGTAGGCTTCGTCGTTGTCGAGGACGAGGTAAAGGCGGCGCTTGGAGTTGTCGATCAGGATCGTGCCGGGCTTTTCATTGCTGAAAAATGCGACGATCGGCGGCGCGCGTCCGGCGATCTGTGGGCGTCCGCCGCCTTCCATGATGGCCGGAAATGGCTGACCTGGGCCTGGACCGAAGCCGAAAAACGAGCCGCCGTAGGTGTTCGAATTGGGAGCTGATTGCGGTGCGCGGTACAGTCTGCCTTCGCGCTGAACTTCCTCATCCCACGATCCGAAAGGGCTCAGCGACTGGGCGGCCGCCGGAACCGTTAAGATCGCAAGGGCGGCAAGAGCCGACAGGAGAAGGGGGAGATTGCGAGACATCGTGTAGCACCACTGCTGCTGATCTTCGCCGGCCCCCCGCCGCACAAAGACGATTTCAGTCGGTTACGGCAGGCTGGAGATGTGCTCCAATGCGCCGGGATCGAGCAGTATAAGACCCCCGCTCTCGGCGCTGTCGACGAGGCCACGATCCTTCAGGTCGGCGAGCGCTCTGGCGAGAGCATCGACGTCAAGGTTCAGGAAGGCGGCCACGTCGCCCGTCTTCAAGAACTCCGCGATGTAGTCTGAGTTCCGACCCTCGTGCCGGTTCATGTGATGCATAGCCGACAAGAACGCCGCGACGCGTCTTACCGGAAGTTCGTCAGTGTCGGGGATCAGTTCGCGGCGGCGAGCCACGAACTCGCGCTCGGTTTGAAGTGCCTGCCGTTCATGCGCTTCCGGGTAGGCGGCGCAGAGATCCGAGATCGTCGACAACGGAAAAGACGTCAGGCGGCTCGGCACGACGGCCATGACGCTGTCGATATGGCGCTCAAGGAAGCCTAGACCGATGAAGCTGCCGGGAAAGAGCATTTCGACGACATTCGGTGGGCCGCATGCCCGGTGCGCGGTCACGCAGAGAATGCCGTTTTCAAGTCGATAGGCACCCGATTTGACGTCGCCCTCACGATATAAAAATTCGCCACGGCCAACGATGACTTCTCGGCCTTCAACGGCTGGGACGGGCTGGAGGCTGCGGGCCAACGGCAAAACAAAGGGTTCGCATTCGTCAGCAACTTCGACGTTGGGGACCTCTGCGGACGCCAAATCCATCATGACACTTCTCACGCATACGAACTAAATATCGATAAGCTCAATCGTTGCAGATTAGCATCTTCTTTAGACTTTAAAAAGTGCGATCTTCATTTTCTGATTGACATCCCTTTAATCGTCGTTTTGTGCACTGCGGCGCATTTGAAAATCCTTTAAAAAGTCATGGCATTGCCGCGATTTAAAATGCGCGCGCCCTTCGGGGCTTCATAGCGACAGCGCCGTTTGCCACGTGAGTGGATGCGGGCGTCGACGAGTTCCAGGTCGATCAACCGATCACTGGGGCCGGTCAGTTCTGGGGTCAGTTCTGGGGTCAGTTCTGGGCGAGGTAATAGCGGTTGACCCAGCCGCGAGTGTTGCGGAACTGAATTTCGCACCAGAGCGCGATGCAACCCCCGACCATGCGGACAGCACTCGCGTTCGGCGGAATAACGCCAACGACCGCATATTCGTCGGACGGCCCGCTGCGCATGTTCAAGACATCGTCGTCGGCAACGCCATAAACGCTGAACGAGACTGGAGCCGGCGAGGCTTTCGCGCGGACCGGTCCAGCTTCGTCTTTCGCTTCCGGGTACGGGTAAGGCGACGGCTTAGGTTCGGGCTTGGGCAGAGCTGCAGCCAAGACAGTCTTCTTGACGGGCGCCTGAGCCGCTTTTTTCGCAGCCAACTTGACCGGAGGGCGAGGGGCCGGGGCCGCTTCGGCCGACGCCACCCCGAACTGGGATTGCAAGGCGCGGGAGAGGCCGAGCCCCACGAAGAAGAGCCCACGGTCGGTGGGGGCCTCTTCGGGGATGTCGAGTTGTTCGGCGGCCGATTTAGGACGGACGGCGAGACGCGGGGGTGATTTCAAAACCGGTGTTCTTACCTCGCGCTTCGCAGGCGGTGCGATGCTCGCGACGGTCGCCGACTTTTCGACAGACGACCAGGATTTCTCGGCTTCTGCAACGATTTCGGCGCGCTCGACCAGGGTGGCGGTTCCCTTTTTGCCGTCATCCCGGCGCCAGAACATCCGCTCGTCTTTCATGTGGATGGTCAGGCACTGTTCCTCGGCATCGAACCAGCGGAACCACTTGTAGCAAAGGCGATCGCCCTTGACCCACCATCGGCCACGATCGTTGGCGGCCCCGAGGACTGATGCGAGGCTGCCGGCATTGCCGCTCATGAGGCCGTCGCCGGTGAAGCGAATAGGGATCGTGGTGCCGAGCGGCGTGTCGAGTTCGATGCGCGACCCAGTAAAGGTTTGCTTCAGGTCGTCTGCGCCGAGCTTCATCGGCTCCGCCGCGACAGCGACAGGAGTGAAAAAGATGAGGCCGGTGAGCAGGCAACGCAGCAAAGAGACACCTTGGCTTGTCAGGGGCTGAATGTGGCCGGAGTGGAGCGATCGCACAGAAGTATGGCAGAAGCTCGAATGTGCGCGACAGCCGTTGCCGGACCGTTACGAAACGGGGCTTGACACCATCGATAATTAGGCTTCAACGGAGCTTAACGTCCGATTAAACTCCGACCGCTTTTGTTGCTTGAGACGATATTCGGGGGGCTGCAGTGGCGCGGCTTGCGCTCAATCAAGTCGACGATCGCTCGGGGCGCTACTCTTCATTAACAAAATATAGCTGGAGGTCATTTTAGTGGTCCATAGGTCAGTGCTGGGATTGCTGCTGCTGCTCGTGATGGTCATTCCGAGTTTTGCGCCGATATCCGCCTTCAGTCAGGACGTGAGCGCGCAGAAAACCTTCAGCACTGAAGAACTTGATCAGATGCTGGCGCCCGTCGCGCTTTATCCTGATGAGGTTCTCGCCAACGTTTTGATGGCTGCGACGTATCCTCTCGACGTCGTGCAGGCCGCGCGGTGGCGAAAGGAGCCGGCCAACAAGAAGCTGAAGGGTGACGAACTCACCAAAGCCCTCGAGGCAAAGAACTGGGACCCCAGCGTCAAGGCTTTGACGCTGTTTCCCGAAGTTCTTGGAAACATGAGCGACCAGCTTGAATGGACGCAGAGTTTGGGGGACGCGTTTTTGGCGCAAGAAGACGACGTGTTCGCTCGCGTGCAATATCTGCGTCAGAAAGCCGAGGCGGCCGGCAATCTGAAGAGCAATAAGCAACAGACGGTGACGAAGCAGAGCAATCCGGAAACGCGGACCGAGTACATCGTTATCCAGCCCGCGAACCCGCAATATGTTTATGTGCCGGTGTACCAGCCGACCGTCGTTTACGGCTCGTGGTGGTATCCAACCTATCCGCCCTATTACTGGAACTATTATCCCGGCGCGACTTTCGTCAACGGCCTGTTCTGGGGCGCGGGCTTCGCCGTCGCGAACAACATCTGGGGCTGGAACAATTTCAACTGGCGCAACGGCAATATCGACATCGACGTCAACCGCTACAACAACATCAACGTCAATCGTCCGCAGATCAATAGCAACAAGTGGGAACACAATGCAGCGCATCGCGGTCCTGTGCCTTATCGCGATCAGTCCACGCGTGAAAAGTACGCCAAAGACAAACAGGTGCGCGACAAGAGCAAGGACTTCAGCGGCTTCGATAAGGACAAGCTCAACAAGGGCCCGGGCGACAAATCCCGTGACGTCGAAAGCGTGAAGAACAAGCTCGGTGAAACGAGTGGCGATAAGTTCAAGGATAAGGGCGGCGATCGCGGCGGGACAAAATGAAAGACAGAGCGGGTGACCGCGATCTTTCCAATGCCAGGGACAAGGCCGGCGATCGTGGCGGCGACAAGGTGAAGGATAAAGCAGGCGATCGTGGCGGCGACCGAACAAACAAAGCGGTCGACCGTCCGGCCAGCAAGGACATCAAAAACAAAGCCGCCACACGGGATATTCAGAAGCCCTCGCCCAAGCCCGCTTCGAAGGCTCTCGACGTCAAACCAAAGGCGCAGGTGCAAAAGCATGTTGATCGTGGTGGCGCTAGCCGCGCGGCGGCCAAGTCGCACCCGAAGGCCCGCGCGGGCGGCGGCGGCGGTGGTGGCCGGGCGAAAGGTGGTGGCGGTGGCGTGGTGGGCGGCGGAGGTGAGCGGGCCGACGCTCGCACGGATCTCGAGTAGCGCCATTCATTCGACCATCGGAGTTCACACCATGCGCCGACTTTTCATCATCACAGTTCGTAACGCCATAGCTCCCATCGCTCTCATCCTGGCCGCAGCGGTCGGATCGCCGGCCTCTGCACAAGACGCCTTCGCGACGCCTGAAGAAGCCGTTACCGCTCTCGTCAACGCTGTCCGCTCAGACGATCCTGGCGAAGCCATCGTCAAGCTTTTGGGGCCGGATGGCCGCGACGTGGCAAGTTCAGGCGACGAGATCGACGATCAAGCTCGCCGCGGTCGCTTTCTCACATCGTTCGACGAGGGGCACTCGCTGCAAGCTGACGGCGATAAGCAAACGCTCGTGCTGGGCAAGGATGAATACCCATTTCCAATCCCGCTTGTGCAGGCGGACGGCAAATGGCGTTGGGACACGGCTGCGGGGCTAGATCAAATTCTCACGCGACGGATCGGCGAAAATGAATTGTCGGCTATCGAAGTCATGCGGACGTATGTGGCGGCTCAATTCGAATATGCGGAGCGGCCGCGCGACGGCAAAGGCATCCAGTATGCTCGGCGCCTGATGAGCCGCGATGGCCGCAAGGATGGGCTGTACTGGGAAGCGGCCGAGGGCGAACCGGAGAGCCCCATCGGACCGCTGATCGCAAAAGCGCAGCTCGAAGGATACAAAGGCAAAGCCAAACGGGATGACGGGCAGGCCGATTACCACGGGTACGTGTACCGGCTGCTTTACGCTCAGGGCAAAAATGCGCCCGACGGAGCGCGCGACTATATCGTCAATGATCGCATGATCGGCGGATTTGCTTTGATCGCCACGCCGGCCGTTTACGGCAACTCGGGCGTCATGACGTTCATCGTCAATCAGGACGGCGTCGTTTACGAAAAGGATCTCGGGCCGGAGAGCACTGAAGAGGCTGCAAAAATCCGCTCCTTCGATCCCGATGGCAGCTGGCGGAAAGTACAGTCTGAATAGCCCGGGTGGCCAAACACAAAAATTGACTTGCCGGGAGACCTGCTTGGCGTTTTTGTGCCAAGCAGCATTGCCGCGCGGGGATTTTGGGGGTCGGGAGTTTGCGCGTACTCTATCATTTTCGTTTCGTTGTTTTGATCATATTGGCGCTGTGCTATCGCGGGATGCGCGTCGCGTCCCGGCAGTGAAGTTTTGATTCCGATCGCCAATGTTCCAGCTTCAACATCCAAGGTGAAAATGCTCGTCGCCACCACGCGGGAGCGTGGGAGCAAGGAAGACCCGGACGCGTTTACGGCCGAGCGGGCCAAGGAATTGAATTTCGCTGCTCTCACCATCTCGATTCCGACACAGCACGTGACGGGGGAGATCGAGTGGCCGGATACGTCGCCGCCCGATCCAAGCCGCCACTTCATCACAACGAAGCGCGATTTCCTGGATGCCAACGGCTTCCTGGACCAGATCAAGGCGCGGGCGCGGCAGGGCGGGCCTGAGGCCAATGACGTGCTCGTTTTCGTGCACGGCTACAACACACTCTATGAGGAAGCCGTCTATTGGCTTGCGCAGATCGTGCATGACTCCGGCTTCCAGGGGACGGCCGTTTTGTTCGCCTGGCCCTCGCGCGGCAAGGCACCGCTCTATCTCGCCGATCGTGAAGCGAGCACGTATTCGCGCGACTACTTCGAGCAGGCGCTGCTCAAAGTGTCGAAGCTGCCCGAAGTGAAGGAGATCAATGTTCTCGCGCACAGCATGGGCAACTGGCTTGCGGTCGAGAGCCTGCGACAGGCGAAAATGAATGGGCATGGCGATTTCAACGGCAAGCTTGCGGACGTGATCCTCGCCTCGCCCGATCTCGACGTGAACGTATTCCGGACGCAGCTTGATGTGATCGGCAAGCTGCCGCGGCCGATGACTGTTCTCGTTTCAGGCGACGACAAAGCGCTGGCGCTTTCGACGATGCTGGCGGGAGATGTTGACCGTGCGGGCCGCGTGACGGCCAACGATGCGCGGGCGATCGCGGCGGCGGAGAGGTACAATTTGAAGGTGGTTGACCTGACAGCAGTCGATGATGGCAAGGGCAATCATCACAGCAAATATTCGAAGTCTTCCGCTGTCATCGATGCGATCGGCAAAAAGCTGAAGGGCCAAACTCCGGCCACGCAGACCCAGGTGGGCTTGGTGACTGCGGTGACGAATGCAGGCGACAGCCTGCTCAAGGTGCCTGCTGCCATCGTACCGCCGGCCGCAGCGGCGGAATAGTGAGGCGGACGTAACAAGGGCTCCGGAGCGGATTTGCTCCGGAGCCCGCGTTGTATCAGAGGTGGATGCGATCAGCCGTGCGTGCGCAGGCGCATGGGATCGTAGAACGGCATGCGGACGACGGTAGCGGGATACGTCTTGCCGTCTTCCTCGATTTCGAGGGCGGTGCCGAAAGCGGTGTAGCCCTTGTCGATCTGCGCCATCGCGAGCGACTTCATCAAGTGCTGGCTGAAGACGGTGGAAGTCACGACGCCGACGTCGCGACCGCCAACTTTCACCTTCGAGCCGGGAGTCATCGCTGCGGTGTGCCAGACTTCCATGCCGGTGATGACCGAGCGTTCCTTGCCCTTGCTCGCGGCCAACGCCGCCTTGCCGATGAAGTCCGGCTTTGAAAGATCAACGGTCCAGTCGGCTTTGACTTCCCACGGCGTGGTGTCGGGATGGGGCATGTCGAAGGGGAAGAATAGGAGGCCGCCTTCGACCCGGACGATATCGAGGCAGGTCCAGGAGACGGGCATCACGCCGAAGTGTTTGCCGGCTTCGAGGATCGCATCCCATAAGTACACGGCGTCGTCGCGCGAGCAGAAGACTTCATAGCCGCGTTCGCCGGAGTAGCCGCCGCGGGCAAGTTGGATGGACTTGCCGAAGAGCGTCGTGGGAGCGTGCTTGAAGTAGCCAAGTTCGGCGATCTTCAGCGGCGTGTGCGGGGCGAGCACGTTGAGCGAAGCAGGCCCCTGAAGCGAGAGGACGTGGGTGTCGTCCGGTTCGATAGTGACATCGAATTTCGGCGCAAGTTCCTTGAGCGTTGCTGCTGTCGCGCCACTGCCGTGTGAGAGTCGATAGACGTTCGGCTCGAGCACGTAGACGAGTACGTCGTCGATCAAACCGCCGTTGGCATTGACGATGTTGGAGATGTGGCTGTCACCGGGTGCTGCCTTCGAGACATCCGTCGTCAGCATGTGGTTGAGGAGATCGAGAGCACCGGGTCCCTTGACCAGAAGAAGGTTCAGCGCGGTGACCTCGATGAGCCCCGCCTTGCTGCGTGTCACGGTCGTCTCGACGTAAGGGTCGGTCGCGTAGTTCTGCGGGATGGCCATGTCGTTCCAGGCGCTCGACATGTCGGAGCCGAGGGCGGTGTGGCGATCATAAAGTGCTGAGACGCGCGGAAAGGCTGGCATTTTTTCAAACTCCCTTTGTTCAACTGGAGGGTTTTAGGATCTGACCCGCGTTTTCTCGGGATCGTAGAAGGGGAAGCGGACGACGGTGGCGTCCAGGCGCTTGATGTGGCCATCGAGTTTGCCGACAGCGAGCTTGGTGCCAAGTTCCGCGTGGGCGACGTCGACGCGGGCGAGAGCGATCGTCTTTTTCAGAAGAGGCGAGCGCATGCCGCTGGTGACGACGCCGATCTCGGCGCGGCCGGCGTAGATTTTGTCACCGTGCGTGGCGGATTCGTTGCCGGTGATTTCAAGGCCGACGAGTTTGCGCGAGGGATGTGCGCGGCGGCGTTCGAGGGCGGCTTTGCCGATGTAGTCCTCTTCCTTTTTAGTCGGCACGGTGAAGCCGATACCGGCTTCGAAGGGATCGGTGGTGCTGTCGAACTCGTAGCCGCCGAACGCAAGGCCAGCTTCGATGCGAACCATGTCGAGCGCATCGAAGCCGAACGGGCAAATGCCGTGCTCCTCGCCCGACTGCATGATCGCATCCCAGACAGCGGGAGCGTCTTTCGGATGGCAGAAAACTTCGTAGCCGAGTTCGCCGGTGTAGCCGGTGCGGGAGACGATGACCGGGATGCCGTCGTAGCCGCCGATCCGGCCGATCGTGAATCGGAAGACGCCGAGTTCATCGAGTGTTGGACGGCCGCCGGGGGTCCATAGAAGCGGGCGCAGGGTGTCGCGCGATTTCGGGCCCTGGACGGCGACATTGTGAATGTCGTTGGTGGCGGACTTCAGAAGGACTTGCGCGCCGCTCTTGGCTGCCTGCTCGCGCAGCCAGAGGAGGCTTGCGTCGTCGCCACCGATCCAGCGGAAATTATTCTGACACAGGCGAAACAGCGTGCCGTCGTCGATCATGCCGCCGTGCTCGAAACAGAGCGCCGTGTAGAAGATCTGGCCGGCGGCGAGCTTGCGGATGTCGCGGGGGAAAGACCGATTGCAGGAAGCTTTCCGCGTCGGGTCCCATGATCTCGAGTTTGCGCAGGGGCGAGAGGTCCATCATCACGACCTTCTCGCGGCAGGCCCAGTATTCCTCGATGGGTCCTGCTTTGGTGAAGCGTTGGGGAACCCAAAAGCCGCGATACTCACCGAACGCGCGTGTCAACTCGGAGGTGCGAGGATGGAACCCGGTTTCTTTGGTCATCTGCAGCGGAGCGTCGGGGGTCATTCGGTATCCAATCGCGCGCTTGAACGTGGCCGACTTCGGATAGACGCGCACCTGGATCTCGGTGAGCTGCCAACCGTTCGCGGGGTCAATGTCGTCGGGGCAAGAGGTGGCGGCGCAGACGAGATCGGAGAGCGCGCGCATCAGCACGTAGTCGCCGGGGCGCGACCAGGGTTCGTCGAACCAAATCTGGTTCTGGTGATCGACATTGGTGTTGTAGAAGAAGTTGATGGCAGGCCAACCGCGGCGGCCGTCGATGCCATAAGGCGCCATCGTGACGTTGAGGTTATCGGAGCAATTGGCGTGGCCGAAGTAGCCTGCGTCTTCGTAGGTGCGCGCGGTGCAGGCCAGTCCAAACGTGTCGTGGCGGCCGACAGTGTCCTGCACGACTTCGACGAGCGGGTTGCGCTCGCGGTCGTAGAAGCGTGAGGCGAGGCCTGGCTTGGGGTAGGCGAGGCCCGACATCGTGCGCGTGGTCGTAGAGTCGAGGGGCAAGGGACGGCCCTTGTCGACCGCACGGCGCTCGAAGGCGAGAAAATCGGAACACTGGCGGCCGGCAATATCGACGATCTGAATGTATTCGCCTTCGAAGACCTCGAAGTCGGCGGCCGAGGCGACATTGATCCGCAGGTCGAGGCGCGGTTCTGCGAGCGGTTCGGGCGGTTCGCGGAGTGCGGGCGGCAAGACTTGCGCGCGCGTGATGACGACGAGTGTGTCGGTGGCGGAGGTTTGGTCCCATACGGCGCCAGCGGTCGCGGGCGCGGCGACGACGAGGATGACGGGGCGTTCGGCGGTCATCGAATGGATTTCGCCGGGCGGCGTATGCTCATCGAAGAGCGAGGCGGCTTTGGCCCGGCCGATATCGATGCCACGGCGGAAGAGGCCGAAGCGGACGCGGGCGGCGTCTTCGCGTTCCGAGGCCAGTATCGCCTGCAGACCGACTGGCACGACTTTACCTTTGAGGCCGAGTGCACTGAGATCCGTCTTGCCGCCCTTGCCGAAGGCCAGGAGTTCGAGAGGTTGGCCGCCTTCGATGGGGACAATGTCGACGCGATCATCCCGATCGAGCGCAAAGACGGCCGAGCCGCCGCCGCTCACCGAATAACGCTCCTGGCCGGAATTGAGAGCCGGTTTACCCGGAAGGATGACTTCCGGGCTCCGGGGCGTGATGATCGCGGGCGGGGCCATGACTTGGCAATCCTATCAGGCCACTTTCACAGCGGCAGCGCCGGGCTGGTTCAGAAAGGCCTGCATGCTGTCATCGAGGGCCTGCATCCACGGCGTGTGATGAACGGGCGCCACGTTGCCGGTCAGGGTGGAGGGGTAGCTCCGATCACGATAGGTGAGGATGTTCTCCATCTTGTGGTGCTCCCACTCTTTGAACAGGCGGGCGACCATGTCGACATCGAGACGCGGGTAATCCGTCGGGCCTAGGAGATCGCGCACGTATTCGGTCTGGAAGTCGATGGCTTCGAAGGCGTCGGCAATTGCCTCTTCGCGCTGGATCCAGGCATTGATGTCCTTTGCCTGCTCTTCAAACCCCGGGAGTTTGATACGGCCGAGGATGACGTCGCGGGCATACCAAGCCTGCGCGTCGAACATGTTGAAGGTGTAATACTGGTCCTGGGCGCCAAGGTAGATGAACTTGTTGTTCGGCCACCAAAATACACCCTTGTAAAGAGACGGCGGGTAGAGGCGGTTGCGCGACTTGAGGCGCAGGCTGTCATCGAGGTAGGGATAATGGTGGAGATAGCCGGTGCAGAGCACGATGGCGTCGACCTCCTTCGAGGTACCGTCCTTGAAGTAGGCGGTCTTACCTTCGACCTTCACCAGAAGCGGCACTTCCGACATGCTCTCGGGCCAATTGAATCCCATCGGCCGCGTGCGGTGGCTGAACGTGACCGACTTGGCGCCGTACTTGTGGCACTGGATACCGATGTCTTCGGAAGAATAGCTGGAGCCGATGCAGAGAACGTTCTTGCCGGCGAATTCGTCGGCGGAGCGGAAATCGTGAGCGTGCATCACGCGGCCGGGGAATTGCGCGAGGCCTGGAAATTCGGGGACGTTGGGCGTCGAGAAGTGGCCACTAGCGTTGATCACCCAATCAAACTCGGAGGATGACAGTTGGTCGTCCTTGAGGTCTTTGACCGTCAACGTGAATTTCTGGGTCTTGTCGTTCCAGATGACGCTGCGCACGGGCGTGCGGAATTTCATGTATTTGCGTACGCCGCTCTTCTCGACGCGACCCTTGATGTAGTCGTGGAGCACGGCGCGCGGGGGATAGGATGGGATCGGCCGGCCAAAGTGTTCCTCGAACGAGTAGTCGGCAAACTCCAGACATTCCTTGGGGCCGTTCGACCAGAGATAGCGATACATGCTGCCGTGGACGGGCTCGCCGTAGTCGTCGGTGCCCGTGCGCCAGGTGTAGTTCCAGATGCCGCCCCACTCCTCCTGCTTTTCGTAACAGACGAGTTCTGGAATATCGGCGCCTTTCTGACGCGCGCTTTCGAAAGCACGCAGGGCCGCCATGCCGCTCGGGCCCGCGCCGATGATCGCAATACGCTGTGTCATGGTTGGAATGTCCTTCTCGTCCGAATGGAATGCTGGCCGTTCTTGATCTAGGGGAAGAGCCCGGTCAGTCGGGCCAGCATCCCTTGGAGGTCGGTGCGCCGTCGTCATACTTCGCGAGCCAGTCGATGGTCGTCTGGCGATAGCGTGTCGTGCCCTTGTAGTCGGCGATCGGTTCGGGGAGTGTTTTCAGAACGCGATGCAGACGACGGCCCCACTTCGGGACCGTGACGAGTTCGTTCATTTTGATGAGGTAAGCGCGGATCGAAAATACGATCGCGTTCGAGCGCGGCAGACGCCACAGGCCTTGCAGCTCAACGCGCAGGTGGACTTTGTCGCCGACATTCTCGGGCGTCACCGTCGTTCGGTCGGTGCCCCACTTGTGGTAGTTCTCCGGGCTCGTATCGAGGCGCGGGTTGATCGTCATCGTCCAGTTGAGACGACGCACGGGCTTGCCCAGCTGAAGATTGAGGAGGAACTTGAGCGCGCGGTCGAAGACGCCGATCTCGTGGGCCATCGGAACGGGAGCGTGCCATTCTTTGAAACTCATGCCGACGTCGAAATCGAGCGACCAGTCGGCCTGAGAGGACACGATCCCCGCGTCCATCCAGAGATCGCCGTCGCGCTGATCGAGGAGGCAGAAATCACCCTGGCATTGACGGGTGATGTATTCCATCGGGCGGTAGGGGAGTGTCGCGATATCACCGAAGACGAACTGCTGGTCGATGCCCATCGGGCGGTTGATCCAGTGCCAGCTGTCGCCGTCGCGGGTGAGCGAGAAGTGCTCGGGATAATCGCGTGCCATCGACGTCATCAGGAGTTCGAGGAGGTCCCATTCCGCTGTCAGCATGTGCGGCAGGGACTGGCAGCGCAGGGGATCTTCCTTGAGAACAAGCGCGCGGTCGCGCATGTCGGAGAGGTAGTGCTCATCGATGTCGATGGGGAATTCGTAGGCCGATCCCTTCGGGCCCGCGATGTGGGGTTCGATGTTGACCGCGTACATGTAGCGGTCTTCGTGGAAGGGGAATGGAAACCGCCGGATCGCCTCCGGGCTGTTCGAGAACGTGAAGTCGTCGCGGAACGTTTCGTTCTTGAAGACCAGGCCCATGACGTATGTGCTCCCGAACTATAGGTCGAGGATCAAGCGGCCGCCGGCCGTTTGAAGCCGCGACACGCAGATCATGATATTTTTGCCGGACGCTTTTTCGTCGGCGGTCAGGAAGTGGTCGTTGTGTTCGATCGAACCGGTGCAGGAGACGACGCTCGTCTCGCACTGACCGCAGGCACCGCCGCGGCAGAGAAAGGGCGGATTGAGACCCGCCTTCTCGATGGTTTCGAGGATGCTTTGTGTCGGCTTGACGTCGAGGATGCGACCGGACTTGGCGAGCTCGATCGTGAACGGCTTGCCGACGGGCGGGGCGGAGAAGCGCTCATAGTGCAGGTTTTCTTCCGGCCAGCCGGCGTCGCGCGCTTCGTTCAAGACCCAGTCGATCATCCCAGACGGCCCGCAGACATAGAGGTGCGTGCCGAGTGGCTGGTTATCGAGGAGGCGGGCCAGCGGGATCTTCTGCTGGGCATCGTCGAAGTAGGTGTGGACCTTGCGGCCGTAGCGCTCGCCAAGCATGCTCCAATAGGCGCCGCCGGTTTTCGAACGCATGCTGTAGTGCAGTTCGAACGGCATTTCCTCGCGTTCCAACTGCTCCATCATGGCCATGAAGGGCGTGATGCCGATGCCGCCGGCGATGAGCAAATGACGGCGCGCGCGGCGGTCAATCGGAAACAGGTTCATGGGCGCGCTGATCGAAAGCTCGCTGCCCTCTTTCAGTTTCTCGTGCACGAAGATCGAGCCGCCGCGCGAGTTCGACGGTTTTCAAAACACTGATCTGGTAGCATGTGGGATCGAACGGCGACCCCATCAGCGAATAGGGATTACGCAGGATGCGATCTTCGTCGTGCATGGTGAGCACGGTGTGCGCGCCGCCGGAGAAGACGGGCAGCGACTCGCGGCCGACCGGAACGAGGCGAAGACGGCGTATGCCGTCGGCTACTTTCTCGGTTTCGGCTACGCGGACGCGGAATTCGCCTTCGCCCATCATTTGAAGACCTCTTCGGGAGCAGGCGCTTCGCCGGGCACCTCAGCGTCGATGCAGACACCTTGGAAAGCGCCGAGGCGGCGCGAGTAGTGATCCCGCACGAGTAGCGTCAAGCCGCAATGGCTGCACTGAGCTGGATTGGTGGTGACGTCTTCGGTGAAGCCCTTGCAATGGACGCACTGAACGCGCCGCTTTGCCGAGCCGCGATGTTCGGTGTAGATCGACTTGTGGTCGATGCCGGCTTCGAGTGCTTCCTGCAGGGCGAGGCCCATGAACGGTTCGGTCCCCGTGAAATAGAGCCGCGTTCCCATCTTGGCGGTTTGCAGCACACCCTTGAGGCGGAACATCGTGGTCGCCGGTGTGGGAAAGACCCAGAGTGCGTCGGGCTTCAGTTCTTCAAGCTGGTTCTCGTATCCCTTCCCGGCTGAGCCGGCGGCACAGTAGAGAATGGTCGCCTTTGAAAAGAAATCGGGCGGCGCCTTGGCGCCCAGTTCGAGGATGGCGGCTGCTCCCTCTCCTTCCGCGACCAGAAGGTTGTATTTGGCCCGCGCATCGGGCTGCAGTCCCCCGTACACCGGCCTGCTAATTATCCCCGGAGTGAGCATCGATCTCCCTCGGCACGTTGCAAAACTTGAAACGAACACTGGCTGGGATCGCTTGGCGAAAAACAATGGCGGCCAGGAGTGCGCCTCATGTTTTTCTCACCCTCGCTCGTTGCTCACCAGTGAAGTTTTATTCTCCGCACTATAGCAAAGACGATTTGGGACGCAACCGTTTCACGTCGATTTTCACCGTGATCGAATTGAGGATGGGCCGTGCATTTCCTCGCACGGCCCATCCTGAAATATGTTCTTGTTTCCGCTTTATTTTAGGCAGGTGGCGGAAGCTGAAAATAATAGTGGGACGTCACCACCACTATTGCCCCAAGAATGAGCGTCACATAGGGCAACATGCCTGCTTTTCGCTCACCCAGATCTTGTCCTTTCAAATTCAATTCCGACAGCATTTCGGCCGGGAACTGCCCTTTGTCCTGGATGTAGTGGCGGAAGAAGAAAACCGGGATGATCAGGGCCGCGAAGCCAAGTCCGTACCAAAGCACGTTCGGATTGCCCCAGACCTTCGCGCCAGCGCCCATGAAGACGAGGTTCACGAAGCCGAGCAAGGCGTTGACTCCGATGAGCAGCGTGGGTGCACGATAGGGACGGGGGATTTCGGGACTGTCGATGCGGTGGATCCACGTCGCCTGCAGGTTCAAGAAAATGAAGATGATGTACCCGACGTTCGAAATCGCGAGGATCAAATAGTAGGCGGTGGCATCAGAGGCGGCGAACGTCAATAGACCGAGGTTGAAGACGAGGTCGGTCCACATGGCGCGTGTGGGAGCACCGTGTTCGTTCACATGGCTCAGATACTTGGGCAGCCAGCCATCGACGGAGCCTTGGTAGAGCGTACGCGAGGAGCCGGCCATGGCCATCATAATCGCAAGAAGCAGGGCCAGGATCATCATCATTTCGAGCAGATGGGTGATGTAGACGTTGCCGCCGCCGACCATCTGTCCCATGGCTGCCGCGACGCCCGTGCCATCGACGATGCCCGGTGCCGTCATGCCTTCAAGACCCAGATGACCTTGAAAAGACGCAGCAACCAGAGTGTAGAGCGCGACAGAGACAATGCCGGCCCAGAAGATGGCTTTGATGGTATCGGTGGCCGGATTTTTGAATTCTCGCGTGTAGCAGACCGCCGTTTCAAACGCGTAGGTCGACCAGGCTGCGATGAACAGAGCGCCCAGGACATACGTCCATCCGGGATTGCTCCAGTCTCCGGTGGGCGGAACAATCGGTGAGAAGTTGTCGTAGTTGATGCCGCCGTTGAAGAACGGCACGACGCCGACAATGGTCATCGGGATCAGCACCAGCAGACCGATGTATTTCTGAACCTGCGCTGTGCCGAGGACGCCGCGATGCTGGATCGCGAAGGTGACAAGCATGAGGATGGCGCCGATGAAGAACGTGGCGCCGACTTCGATGTTGGCGAGACCGAAGAAAGAGAACTGCAGCACCTTGAACGAGCGTATCCACGGGGTCGCCGCTTCGCTGAGGGCCGCCGCCGCCAGGGTGGCCGCTTCCTCACCGGATTTTCCAGCGATCGTGGCCGCGTTGGCGGCGTCTTTCAGCCAAGCCTGCACTTCGGCACTCTCGAGACCGAAGGTGGGGATGGGCGCGATGGCATTCAGAATATAGCCGGCGGCAATCGCGCAGCCGAGCGAGAGCACCGGAGTCCAGGCGAACCAGTTACACCAGACAGAAAGCGGCGCGATGAGTTTGCTGTAGCGAAGCCAGGCAGCCGCGCCATAAACGGCAGCGCCGCCGGATTTACTGTGAAACAGGCCGGCGATTTCGGCATAACTAAATGCCTGAAGAAAACCCATGATGACCGAAATGAACCAGACGAGAAAGGCGACTTTTCCCGCTGTGGCGCCCATGCCACCAATCGAAATGAGAACGAGAGCGGGAACGCCGCTCGCAATCCAGAATGCGCCCCGCCAGTCGATCGTGCGCAGCAGCGTATTTTCGCGAGCGCCGACACCGGCACTCTCCAGAGACGTGACTGTCATGTGGTTCTCCCCCTGCCCCAGCTTTGGAGTGGCCTCCAATCGTGCGACGAAAGGATGCATAGGGAAACCACGTTGTCAAAATAATTTCTTCTGAGGAAACTTATGTTGAGTGAACTCAATAAGTCAAAAAAAGACGAGGCCTCGGGCGTCCGCTCCCGAGGCCTCGCTTGTCGCGCCCGCCGGCTGGGGTGCCTCTCCCCGGCAGGTGCGGAACATCGTTCGTGCGGCTTACTCAGCCGGGCTCGCGGTGAACGAGCCGATGATGTCCTTGTGGTGCTTCTTCTCCATCACGAGCTGGCGGATGATGAAGATAGAGGAAGAACACGGCGATGCCAATCGAGTAAGAGGATTTCAGCGCCGTGGAACGGATAGACCGCGGTGAGTTCCGGGATCTTCGCGAGGCTGGTCACACCGGTGTTCATGGTGTTGCTCCTGTTGATTGCCTGAGTGGGTTAGATCTTGCTTTCCTTGCGCTGCAGAGCTTCGAAGGCGGCTTCTGCGCCCGAAATGTTCGGGTAGGTCGAAGCCGAGATTTCGCCATCGAGGCCCGTGAGTTCGACGCGAGGATCGACGCGCAGGAGGCCAACGGCCTTCAGGATCCCGCCCAGGATGTAGCCAGGGATGAAGCCAAAGCCGATGCAGAAGACCAGCGAGACGATCGTGTTGCCCATCGGCGTGATGATCGGCAGGCCTTCCGCGTTGGTGCCGAACCAGCCAGCACCTTCCGATAGCGCGACGAGCGTGCCGGCGGACGGATAGATGGCGGGATAGCCCCAGAGTGCAAAGCCGGCGGCGATGCCACCGAAGAGACCGCAATAGCCGTGAACCGCGACTGCACCCACTGCATCGTCGATCTTGAATTTGTTCTCGACCCAGTTGTGCATCTTGTAGGCCATTGCCGTGCCGACTGAGGCGATCGCGAGAGCCACGGCGGGATGATAGAGATCGTTACCAGCTGAAGACGAGATCAGTCCCGTCAGACCCCCGGAGAACGTCCAGTAGGCATTGCCGCCCGAAACGATGTAGGCCGTCATCATGCCGCCGAACAGGGCAAGCAGGAAGTTCATCGTGACGCCCGAGAGCGTGATCGGAACGCCGTAAATGTTGGTGGCAGTCCAGTATGCAGGCTGGCCTTCGGCGGCGATGTTCGCGATCGGGATATGGCAAGCGGCGTAGAAGCCGAAGAAGCCGATGTAAATCATGAACAGGCCGACGGTGACCATCCACGGATTGTGGGCCGGGATTTCACGCGGTGTGCCATCGGCTGCGAACTTGCCGATGCGCGGTCCGAGGTGGAGCAGGATGCCGAGGGCTGCGAAGCCTGCAACGCCGTGAAGAACGGCCGAGCAGTATTGGTCGTGGAAGCCGAGGTACTGGGTCATCCAGCCGTTTCCGGACCAGCCCCAAGCGGCGGGAATGACCCACGCGATGGCGCCGACCCAAACCGCAATGATGAGGAAGCCCGTTGTCTTCGATCGCTCGATGATGGAGCCCGAGACGATGGACGCAGCCGTCATGCCGAAGAGTGCAAACGCGCCCCAGAAAACGCCCGAGATGCGGTCGGAGAGGTTAGGAGCCAACTTTTCAGACCATGGCTCGAAGCCGGTCGCGAAGCTAACTTCAGAGGTCGACACCGGCCAGCCCTGCGGAGCGATGTAGAGCCACATGCCAAACAAAAAGAACGCAAATCCGACGACCGGAATGGCCATCGCGTTCTTGAGAAGTGTGTGCTGCACGTTTTTTGTGCGGGCGACGCCCACCTCGTACATGCAGAAACCGACGTGAATGAAGAACATCAGCACGATGGTTATGAAGAAGTAGAATTCGGTGAAAATCGTAGTCATTGCGCAGTGGCTTGATCGGTCATACGCAGTCTCCCCTGCTGGCCGGAACACAGGCGCGTTCCCCCTACCGTGGCTCCCCCAGAGCTTCAGGTGCGGACGCGCCCTGGTTTCCTGTAGGGCAACCTTTGTGCCAGTCATGAAAAGGCGACCACGCACGTCGGCATGCAGCTTGCGAAGTGCAGGCAATCGTTGGCGAAATCAGAACACGTTGCTTTTGAAGGGCAACAACTCGGGCAAATTTTTCATTGCTCCGACGGTTCTCGGGTCTGCGACAAGAACGGGCTATTGCCTGCACTATGGGCAGAACGCCGCAGCGAATTTGATTTCAGGACGATGGCTTCGGCGCGGTCCGCAGGTCGATCAGCGGACGCTGGCGATCCCGGCAGGTCTCGAACCTGCGACCTACAGTTTAGGAAACTGTCGCTCTATCCAGCTGAGCTACGGGACCGGACCGGTGCGGTCGAGGCGTCTTATAACAGAGGCGGCAGGAGGAAACAGCTGCCGCAGACCATCAGGGCGTCGCCTGCACGAGCTTGCCGGTGAACATGACGGGGCCGGAGGGGGCGCCTGTGGGGGAGCCGCCCATGGGTTCGACGCTGACGGCGAACGAGGCGTTCATGAGGAGGTCCATCTCCGAACGCGACTCCATGGGCATCATCTGCATTTCGCCGGGCTTGTTGACCAGGCCTAACGACTTCGGCTTCGGCATTTTGTCGGACACCATCCAGACCTGATAGGTTTTGTCACTCTGGGCCGGCGGGTTCACTGCGGTGATGACGGCCATGTTCGTCTTGGTATCGACGGTGAGCAGGAAGGCCGGCATGTCGTTGCCGCTGTCGAGAACCGCCACATACTGCGTCGCTTCCTTGCGATCGACCATCTCGCGATAGCCGAGGACGCCGACGAGGGAGGCCGCGACCGCGGTTGCGCCGACGAAGGCGTTGCGCCAGCGGGCGGCGCGACGGGTGAGCAGTTGTTCGCGCGCCTTGAGTGACACGACATGCTGGGAAAGCCCGATCTGGGCGCGGATCTTGTTGTAGAGGTTCGACGAAGGGGCGAGGGGCGAGACGGTTTCGACCATTGGAGCCAAACGGCGCTCCCAAGCATCGATGGCGCGGTCGAGCGCTTTGTCGGCGGCCCGGCGTTCGGCGACGGACTGCCGCTCCTCGCGCGTCAGCGTGCCGAGAACGTACTCGGCGGCCAGACCATCGATGTCGTCGAGCTCGGTCATCGCTCGAGGCATCCTTTCAGCTGTGCGAGGCTCCGGTGGAGCCACGTCTTGATCGTGCCTTCCGGTCTGCCGAACCGTGCGGCGAGGGCTTCCCGGCTCAGTCCGTCAAGATAGGCGAGACGGACGATCTCCTTCTTTTCCGGCTCCAGACCGTCGAGGCAACGCAGCAACCGTTCGACATCTTCGGACCGTTCCAGTGCGGCGATGGGATGCTCATCACTGCTCGCAATGTTCTCCAACTCGCTCTCGTCACCCGTCGGACGGATCACGCGGCGGCGGGCTTCATCCAGTGCCCGGTTGCGGACGATCGTTGCCATCCACGTCATAGGGGATGCGATGCCGGCGTTGTAATCCGATGCGCGCTCCCAAATCTTGAAGAAAGCCTCTTGCAGCACCTCTTCGGCGACTTCACGGCTCCTGAGAATACGTATCGCCACGCCGAGAAGTTTCGATGCGGTTGCCTGATACAGCTCGGCGAACGCCGCTTCGTCGCCATCAGCGACGCCCGCGAGCAATTGTTCGAGCTTTGGGTCGCGGGGTGGCATTGGCACTCTGAGTGGCGCAGGCTCTCTGGTGGGGCAATTGTTAGACCGGCGGGCTGCACCGTGTCGAGAGCATGGGCGTTGCAAATGGCTCCTGGCGACCGTTAAGTCACCCAAGATGCTTACCGCCGTCGCCTTTGGAGTCCCCTGTCTTGGCCTCAATCCTCCCGCCCGCATGGCTGGCGCCGATCGTGCTTCTCACGCTTTCCAACGTCTTCATGACCATCGCGTGGTACGGACACCTGAAGTTCAAATCAGCGCCGCTCGTTACAGTGATCCTCGTGAGCTGGGGAATTGCCCTGATTGAATACTGCTTTGCGGTCCCAGCCAACAGGATCGGACATGGCACCTATTCGGCGGCGGAACTGAAGACGATCCAGGAGGTGATCACGCTGGTCGTGTTTGCCGTGTTTTCCGTCGTGGTGCTGAAGGAGGCCATCACGGTGAACCACATAGTTGGGTTCACGTTGATCGTGGCAGGCGCCTTCTTCGTATTCAAGGCACCGCTTTAACTTTGCTTATAGAGACCTGATGCCTCCGTCACGGACGTCTGCCGCCGGTCCGGCGCTCATCCCCATTCTCGGCGATCAGCTGAGCCTTAACCTGACCAGTCTTCGGGCCGGCGACAGATCGCGTGACGTGATCGTCATGGCGGAGGTGGCGGACGAGGCGACGTATGTCCGGCACCATAAGAAGAAAATCGCGTTTCTGTTTGCGGCGATGCGCCACTTCGCCGCCGAATTGGAGGCTGACGGTTGGACTGTGCGCTACGTGCGGCTCGACGATCGCAAAAACGCCGGCAGCTTTACGAGTGAGGTGGCGCGTCTCGCGCGTGAGACCAAGGCCCGCAGCATTATCGTGACAGAACCCGGTGAGTGGCGGGTGCGCGAATTGATCGACACTTGGGAAAGGGAGACTGGGCTGCCGGTCACGGTGTTGCCGGATGAGCGCTTCATATGCGCGCGGCACGAGTTCGGCGCTTGGGCGCACGGCCGCAAGTCGCTCCGGATGGAGTACTTCTATCGCGAGATGCGACGCAAGACCGGGCTTCTGATGGATGGCGAGGAGCCGGAGGGCGGCCGGTGGAACTTCGATTCAGAAAGCCGTAAGCCGGCCAAGGCCGATCTTTTCATTCCTAGGCCCCTGCGCTTTGCGCCTGATGCGATCACAGGCGAGGTTGTCGATCTCGTGGCGACGCGGTTCGGGAACCACTTTGGCGATGTTGAACCTTTCTGGTTCGCAGTGACGCGCGCAGATGCCGAAAAGCAGCTCAAGCATTTTTTGAAAACCGGGCTGGCGCAGTTCGGCGATTACCAGGATGCGATGCTGCTGTCGGAGCCGTTTCTCTATCATTCGATCCTGTCGCTTTACATCAACTGCGGGCTGCTCGATCCGCTGGATGTGTGCCGGCGGGTCGAGAAAGAGTACCGCGCGGGGCGTGCTCCTCTGAATGCGGCGGAAGGGTTCATTCGGCAAATCATCGGGTGGCGCGAGTATGTACGCGGGATCTACTGGCTGAAGATGCCGGAGTATGTCGATGGCAATTTCCTCGGACACGTACGGCCGTTGCCGGACTTCTATTGGACGGGTGAAACGGAGATGGCGTGCCTCAGGGCGGCCATCGGTCAGACCAAGACGGAGGCCTATGCGCACCACATTCAGCGGCTGATGGTGACGGGGAACTTCGCCCTGCTTGCGGGGCTCGATCCCAGGCAGGTGCACGAGTGGTATCTTGCCGTCTACGCGGATGCCTTCGAATGGGTCGAACTGCCGAACACGCTCGGCATGAGCCAATTCGCCGACGGCGGCCTGCTCGGCTCGAAACCTTATGCGGCAAGCGGAAACTACATCAACAAGATGTCGGATTACTGTGGATCGTGCCGCTACGATGTGAAGAAGCGAACGGGGCCTGGTGCGTGTCCGTTCAACGCGCTCTATTGGGATTTCCTCGACCGCAACGCGGACAAGCTCTCCGGCAATCCACGCATGGCGCAGATGTATGCGACGTGGCGGAAGTTCTCCAAATTGGATCAGGACGCCGTGCGGCGTGATGCGCAAGCCTTTCTCGACAGTCTCACGCCTTGGACGACGTAACGATTTGGGCGGTTTTGCCCTTTTCCTTGCGGCAGCGGTCGGAGCAGTAGCGCACCTCATTCCAGACGCGGGCCCAGGCCTTGCGCCACGTAAAGGGACGGCCGCAGGCAACACAGACCTTGGTCGGCAGATCGGATTTCTTGCGCATCTTTGCCATGCTGCTTCATATACGCGCTCCGGATCATGAGGCTCAACTCGGAATGACCCCTTTCGACCTCGCGCTTCAGCGTATCGACGCCGCCAACGCGGAGGATCCTAACTCTGTGCTCGTCGCGGGACAGGCGCGGCCGGCGGAGGTCGTCTATTCCGAGCGCATGAGTGCCATGCTCGAACGACTGGTGCCGGAGGCGTCCGAGGCATTGCGGCTCGCCGCCCGGGCGCAGCATCTGCGGCGCTGGACCGTGCCGCGCGACAGCTATCCGATGGACCGTGCAGGCTATCATCGCTGGCGGGGTGAGTTGAAGCGGCGTCATGCGGAATGGGCGAGTACAATCCTCACAGAAATCGGAATTGACACTGAGACGACGGCGCGGGTGGCCAGCCTCATTCGGAAAGAGAATCTGAAGACTGACGTCGAATCGCAGACGTTGGAAGATATCGCGTGCCTCGTGTTCTTGCAGCATTATGCGGCGGATTTTGCAGCCAAGCACGACCATGCAAAGATGGTCGGGATCGTGCAGAAGACATGGAAGAAGATGTCGGAGGAAGGGCAGCGGCACGCGCTTGGCTTGCCACTCCATCGTTCCGTTCGTGCGATCGTGGACGAGGCGCTGGCGTCAGCGGCGAAGCCGGTTCGAGTGGCTGTGCCGTTGCGGGAGGTGGCCGTCATCCTCGCCGCGCATGGAGATCGGGGCGGTGACAATCCTAATTCCACGCTACTTGGGCATTGCGCGGCCCTAGCCGCCGACGGTGCGTTTCACAGCGTTTGGGCCGGCATTCTGCGGGGCGAACCTCAACTGGAGGCGTCGGTGCACTCCGCGCTGGCAGCGGGTGCGAAGTCTCTCGCGGTTTATCCAATGTTCATGGCGGAGGGCTACTTCACACGCAAAGTTCTGATCCAGCGTCTTGCCGCACTCGAGATCCCGATCGACGTGCACGTGCTGGCGCCGCTCGGCGCCGATCCGCGCATGCCTTCACTGATGCTCGGACAAGCGATCGACACGGCGGGAAAGCACGGTCTCGTGCTCGATGCCACGCGGCTGCTCGTCGTGGGGCACGGCTCGAAGATCGGGCCGGCGTCGGCGGAAGCCACGCGGGCTGTCGCGATGACTATTGCGCGGGAGGGACGTTTCGCCCGAGTTGAGACCGCCTTTCTCGAGGAGCCCGAGTTTCTCGAGGACGCGTTGGCACGCGAGGTTGGATCGCCCACGGTTGTTCTCGGGTTTTTTTCGGGCGATGGGCTGCATGCGGCCGAGGACGTGCCAGGGGCGATTTCGGAGACGGAGGCGAACGCGGTTTATGCCGGATCGATCGGAAAGTCGCCGGCCCTGGTGGAGCTGATCCGCTCCAGCATCACCGCCGAGTTCGCGCCGGGAGTGTCCGGATAGACAACACTGGTGTCATTGCAGCCAACTTCAGTTACCTAGGATTAGCATTTCTACTCTAGGTTGTTCTTAGGCAACCAAGGCCCAGGGCTGCACATCATGCTGCAATCTCGTAACTCCAGATTTAGCGCCTCGGGGCTTTCCCCTTTCGAACCTGAGACCGGGGCGGCCGAGGGCCATCACCGGTTGTTTGAGCATCTGACATCAGAAGCCCAGGCCGTGGCAGTCGAAGTCGCGGTCGTCACTACAGCGGCCAATGCCTTGAACGACTGGCGCACCCCGGTGGCACCGGGCGACATCGCCCGGTTTACACCGCAGACCGCCACACTGAAGGCGCTGCTTCTTGTGCTGGACAACAATCACACGGTCGATGGCAGGGTGTCGGCGGAACTACTCTCGTTCATTGCCGAGGTTGATACCGCGCGGGCTGCGCTCGACGCTTATCTTGACGACTGTGAAGTGATTTCACCTGAGCGAGCTGGGCTGGTGCATGCGCGTCTGCTGCGTGCCAGTTGGCGCACACTCGCTCTCGACGCCAAGCGGCACATCATCAATCTCGAACGGGCCGGACCCGCCCCGCTTTCGGAGCTCTATTCACAGAACACCCGCATCGTTTCGGCGCTATTGAACGGTGCAGGAAACGGGCTGAAGCCTTGCCTCGACGAGAATGGCCGGCTCTACATACCGCCGTTGCCGCAACGCAGGCGCGCGCCGCGGCGCTCGGTGCTTCAGAATTGCGTCGTCAACGGGCCGGCGCAAATGGTGCAGACCGGCTTTATCCGCGATGCGTCGGCGGGTGGCTTGGGACTGGGTCGAGTGTCGGGATTGAAACGTGGCGATCACGTGCGTGTCGATCTCGCGAACGCGCGCCAACTGCACGGCAGTATCGCGTGGGTGACGGGGTCATCTGCCGGAGTACGCTTTGATGTTACGCTCAAGCCCAACGATAACCTGATTGCAGTCTGATAAATCGAGCGAAGATTGCACACCCCCTCGCGGGCTCGGTGCGCCATGCAAGAGTTCGCCGTTACGCGACCTTCTCCGTGGACCGGACAGGCTCAAGTTCACTCAAGCAGCCGGCAAGGCTCGCGCGCCAATCCGGCAGGCCAAAGCCGAATGTCGAGATGAACTTCGTATTGTCGAGGACCGAATAGGCAGGACGGCGTGCGGGGGTCGGATACTCCATCGTCGTGATGGGCTTCAGGCGCGGAACGGTGGCGCCGCGGACAGCTGCCTGACGAAAGATTTCCGTGGCAAAGCCGTGCCAGGTCGTCTCGTATGCGCCGCTCAGATGATATGTGCCCCAAACTGTCGGGTCACGCATCGAAGTAAGACGCGGTGCAATCTGCAGGATGGCATTGGCGAGATCGGCAGCGCTCGTCGGCGATCCGCGCTGGTCGGTTACGACCGCCAGCTCCGGCCGCTCTGCGCCGAGCCGAAGCATCGTCTTGACGAAATTACCGCCGTGCGCGCCATAGACCCATGAGGTGCGGATGATCATGTGCTGACTGAGCGCCCGGCGCACGGCCATTTCACCCGCCGCCTTGCTCGCGCCATAGACGCTGAGCGGCAGCACGGCATCGGTTTCAACATATGGAGTGCGGCGCGAGCCATCGAACACGAAGTCCGTCGATATGTGCACCAAAGGCCGGTTGATCTCCGAACACAAGCGGGCGACCTCGCCTGCGCCGGTGGCGTTGACGAGAAAGGCTTGCTCGCTCTCAGTCTCGGCTTTGTCAACGGCTGTATAAGCGGCAGCGTTGACAACGAGATCTGGCTGCACGCGGTCGAGAAATTCACCGACGGTTTCAGGTCG
Organism: uncultured Alphaproteobacteria bacterium; assembly: GCA_963713575.1. Taxonomy (GTDB): domain Bacteria; phylum Pseudomonadota; class Alphaproteobacteria; order Rhizobiales; family Hyphomicrobiaceae; genus JAGVSR01. The sequence goes on along the minus strand of CAVQMH010000016.1, from coordinate 87,598 downwards.
CGTGACGTCCGCCTCCGGCCGTCCGGCAGCGAAGACATAGAGGCCGCGCGCGCGTCCAAGTGTGCGGAGTGAATGGGCCATCTGACCGTCTCGGCCGACAACTGCGATTTTCATGGACGGCACGTCCTCGATTGGCAGCTTAGCTTTGGTGATCAGGCAAGCTTCTTATCGGCAGCGGTGGCAATGGGGGCCACCGCGGGAAGTCCAAGCCGCTCGCCGCTGTAGCGGCGCAGACGCAAGGGCATCCACCACGCTTCATTGGCGAGATACCACGCCACGGTCTTCTCAATTCCCGTTTCGAATGTTTCTGCGGCGCGCCAGCCGAGTTGAGATTCGAGTTTTGTGGGATCGATGGCGTACCGGTGGTCGTGGCCGGGGCGGTCTTCGACGAAGCAAACCTGCTTTTGATAGGAGAGGCCGTCGTCACGCGGACGCAGTCGATCGAGAATGCGGATGATCGTGTTTACAACGTCAAGATTGGTGCGTTCGTTGCGGCCGCCTACGAGATAGCTTTCGCCAGGCGTTCCGCTTTCGCAGATCGTTGTGAGCGCGCGCGCGTGATCTTCAACGTAGAGCCAATCGCGTACGTTAGCCCCCGAGCCGTACACGGGTAGATCACGGCCGAGGAGCGCGTTCGTGATCATCAGGGGGATGAGTTTTTCGGGGAAGTGGTAGGGGCCATAATTGTTCGAGCAATTGGAGAGCACCACGGGCAGCCCGTAGGTTCGCTGCCAAGCCATCGCGAGATGATCCGATGCGGCTTTGCTGGCGGAGTAGGGAGAGCTCGGATCGTAAGGTGTGTCGGGCGTGAAGAGGCCTTCGTCGCCAAGGCTGCCGAAGACCTCGTCGGTGGAAACGTGCAGAAAGCGGAAACGCTCTTTGCGAGCGGCTGGCAATGCCGACCAGTAGCCGCGGGCCGCTTCCAACAGCTCGTAGGTGCCACGAATGTTGGTCTCGATGAAAGCGGCGGGGCCCGTGATCGAGCGATCGACGTGGCTCTCAGCGGCCAGGTGCATGATCGCATCGGGCTGCTCGCGCCGCAGGACCGAGGAAACTGCGGGACCGTCGCAGATGTTTATCTGGTGGAAGGAGTAGTTGTTGTCGTTGTCGATTTCAGAGAGCGAGGCGAGGTTGGCCGCGTACGTCAGGCAGTCGACGTTGACGACGCTATAGTTCCGCTCCTGCACGAGATAGCGGCACACCGCCGAGCCGATGAAGCCCGCGCCGCCGGTCACCAAGACTTTCATACGCCCACACCACCCGAAGATGACCATGCCGCCCGGGCGGCGCGTCGGAGCTGATCCAGCCGGCACGCGACACCCAATCGGCCCAACCATGGCACCAAGGACCTTGCGGAGGCGTTAACCACAGGCCGACAATCATTTAAAAATCAATGCACTCCGGTCCGCGCGGGCCAACCGGCCAGGTCTGCATCCTCACGAAGCCCCCACGCTGATGGTGCTGTTGGGTCCCAGTTTTTCCATGCGGAAATAGGTGTCGATGTCGAGCGTCGCGGTGGCAACCGCTGTTGCCAGGGCGACGGACGGGACGATGGTCCCCGCCGCGTTCGTGCGGAACTTGCCCCGGATCGATACCGCCAAGCCTGTGCCCGTCGCGCCGGAGACCATGCTTGCAGGAGTGGTCACGGTTGCATCCGTGAAAAGGCCCGACTGCCCGACGGCTGACGTGGGCGCAGAATTGTCGATACCGAGAACTTGAGCTCGCCCGCCCAGCAGCGTCGCCGTGCCTGCGCCCAGGAGGCTGAATTGCGCGCTGCCGCTTGTCGCAGACATTCCGGTGATGAAGAGTAAGACTTCGAAAACATAGGTGGTGACCGCCTCCACGGCGAAGGCATCGTGGCTCGCTTCGAAGATGGCCTGTTGCGCTGTCGTGTTCGTCAGCGTGCGAGCTGCACTCAGAGTGGCATAGCTGACGTTGGACGATCCCCCGGTTGCGCTGAGCGTCGTACCCGACATCGCCAGTCCGCCGCCGAGCGTGATAGGGGCGACGTTTCCCGTGGACCCGCGTCCGAGCAATTGCGAGGCTGCAAGCGCCAGATCGACGGGATCGCCCGCTGCCGCATCGTTGCGCACCTTGACGGTGTTGGCCGCCATATTCGCGAGCTTGGCGTTCGTGATCGCGCCGGGATCGACCGTGAACACGGTTGCGCCGGCCGACACCGTGACGTCGCCGTAATCGCCATCAGCCAGTCCGCCACCGCCGCCCGCGGGCGCGGCCCAGGTGCCGTCGGCGCGCAGGAAGTTCGTCGTGCCGCCGCCGGACGCGGGCGCGAGACCCTTCAGCGTGGACGAAAACACGTCGAGCAGCGCCGTCGCCTGCGTGCCGGTCAGATCTTCGGGATCGCCCGAGCCTGCTGTCGTGCGGCCCTTGATCGTCGCCGTGGCCACGTTTGCCAGTTTGGCGTTGGTCACCGCATCGTCGGTGATTTCCGCCGTCGCCACCGCCGTGCCGGCCGACCACGTATCGGCCGCCGTGCGGCGCACGAGGCCCGTTGTCGCCAGCCCTTCGACGGCCGCCAGATCGTTGGCCAGTGCCAGTGTCGGGTTGCCCGCCACGCCGTTGCCGTTGGTTACGGAAATGCCGGCCGCCGGCCCTGTCAGCGTGCGGCCCGTGAATGTGTCGGCCGCCGTCTGCGTCAGAAGGCCGTTGGTGTTGAACGCGGCCAAAGCCGCCAGCGTGGCATCGCTGGCCTGCGCACCGACGTCCGCGGCGGTGTAGGCCAGCAGCGTCTTGACCTGCGCCACCGTCAAATCCACCGGATCGGCCGCAGCTCCGGTGTTGTTTCCCTTCAGCGTGTTGGCGGCCATGTTGGCGAGCTTTACGTTGCTCACGGCATCGTCGGTGATGCCGGCCGTCGCCACCGTTCCGAAACCCAGCGTCGTGCCGGACCGGCGCAGCACGTGGCCATCGGCGGAGGCGGCCATATCGGACGGATCGGCCGCCGCGTTGGTGGCGTTGCCTTTGACCGTCAGCGCCGCCATGTTGGCAAGCTTGGTATTGGTCACAGCGTCGGCGTCGATGGTCCAGACCGTTCCCGTGCCTGATACCGTGACGTCGCCCTTATCGCCGTCGCCGACGCCACCAAACGACGTGTTCGGAAACGTGCAGGCGCCAGTGGCGCGGTTGATCGTGATGCCGGTAAACCACGTGCTGCCGTCGGCCGAAACCTTGAACGCATAGTCGTCGCTGCCGGTGGTGCCCATTTCCGCGCGGCCGGAAAACCCGGTCTGAAACAAGATCGACGCGTTGTCCGTCGCCGCGTTCTTGTTGATCTTCATCTGGTGGCCGGCGCCACCATGGTTGAACAGCGACGCGGGCGAGGACACCGAAAGCCGGTTGGTCGTATCGGCCGTGGCGTTGACGCCAACAAGCGGGACCGGGTTGACGGCGCCACTGCCGCCGACTGCGACCCAGGTGGTGCCGTTCCACGCGACCGGCGCGCCTTCATCTTCCACCCAAGCAAGCCAGCCCTTGCGTGGTGGATAGATGGCCCATGCGCCGTCCTGCCACGCAGCAAGCTTATCAGCGTGTCCCGTCCACACGCCGGTGGGCGAGGCCGCGATGATGTAGCGGGCGCCTTCGGCCGGAGATCCCGGAGGCGCTGCAAGATCGCGATCGACGACCGAGATCTGCACCAGCGCGTCGAGCTTTCGCAGCGCTTCGTTGTGGGTCACATGCTTCTGCGCCTGGGCTGCGAGGATGTAGGGCAGAAGCAGATTCGACGTTTCGTCCACGGGATTATCCTTCGCTCGATGCGGTGACCGAAGGATAGAAGGGCGTGGATCAGCGGGGATAAGTGCGCCGTGAAAAAATGAAAAGGGCGGCCTTGTGGACCGCCCTCTTGGCTATGTTTTATCGTCGCTTTCGCAATTTTTGTCGCTTTCGCGACCGTGTCGTTGGTCGCGTTCGCGACTTTTTTTACTAGTCGCGTTCGCGACGGGGACCGCCCCGTCCACGGCCGCCGCCGCCTTCGCGGTCACGGCGCGGCGGACGTTCGGCCGAGAACACTTCTTCCGGCTCGCCTTCGGCGCGCGGGATTTCCTGACCGGTCGCCTGATCGACGATCTTCATCGACAGGCGCACCTTGCCGCGATCGTCGAAGCCCAGCAGCTTGACCTAGACTTCCTGGCCTTCCTTGACGACTTCGCCGACGGTTTCGGGACGGCCCTGCGTCAGCTGCGAGATGTGGACGAGGCCGTCCTTGGCGCCGAAGAAGTTCACGAAGGCGCCGAACTCCATGATCTTGACGACCTTGCCCTTGTAGATCTGGCCGACCTCGGGCTCCGACGTGATGCCCTTGATGCGGGCCAGCGCCTTCTCGATCGACTCGCGGTTGGCGGAGGCGATCTTGACGGTGCCGTCGTCGTCGATGTCGATCTTGGCGCCCGACTTCCGCGACGATCTCGCGGATGACCGAGCCGCCCGAGCCGATCACTTCGCGGATCTTGTCGGTCGGGATCTTGATCGTTTCGATGCGCGGCGCGTACTCGCCGAGTTCGTCGCGCGCGCCCGTCATCGCCTTCGCCATCTCGCCCAGGATGTGCAGGCGGCCGTCGTTGGCCTGCTCGAGCGCGACCTTCATGATCTCCTCGGTGATGCCGGTGATCTTGATGTCCATCTGCAGCGCGGTGACGCCGTTCTCGGTGCCGGCGACCTTGAAGTCCATGTCGCCGAGGTGATCCTCGTCGCCGAGGATGTCGGACAGAACGGCGAAGTCGTTGCCTTCCTTGATGAGGCCCATGGCGATGCCGGCCACCGGCGCCTTCAGCGGCACGCCGGCGTCCATCAGCGCCAGCGAAGCGCCGCAGACCGTCGCCATCGACGACGAGCCGTTGGACTCCGGTGATCTCCGAGACGACGCGGAGCGTGTAGGGGAACTCGTCGTGCTTGGGCAGCAGCGGACGCACCGCGCGCCAGGCGAGCTTGCCGTGGCCGATTTCGCGGCGGCCGGGCGAGCCCATGCGGCCGGTCTCACCGACCGAGTAGGGCGGGAAGTTGTAGTGCAGCAGGAAGCGCTCCTTGCGGGTGCCTTCCAGGCTGTCGATATACTGCTCGTCCTCGCCGGTGCCGAGCGTGGCAACCACGAGGGCCTGCGTCTCGCCGCGGGTGAACAGCGCCGAGCCGTGCGTGCGCGGCAGCACGTGCACTTCCGACACGATCGGGCGCACGGTCTTGAGGTCGCGGCCGTCGATGCGCTGCTGGTCTTCAGGACGTCGCCGCGCATGATGTCCATTTCGAGCGCCTTGAAGGCGTCGCCGAGCAGGACCTTCTCGCTGGGATCGTCGGGGATCTTGATTTCAGAGAAGACGCGCCTTCTTGGCCTGCGCAGACGAGATCGTTGCGCTTGCCCTTTTCCTTCGTGGAGAAGGCGGTGCGTGAGCGTTTCGGCGGCGATGGCCTTGACCTGATCGTAGTACTTCGCCTTGTCGGCGATCTGGATGTCCCAGGGCTCCTTGGCGGCCTTTTCGGCGAGCTTGATGATCGCCTGGATCACCGGCTGGAAGTGCCGGTGGCCGAACATGACGGCCCCGAGCATCTCGTCTTCGGGAAGCTCCTTGGCTTCCGATTCCACCATCATCACGGCGTCGTGGGTGCCGGCGACGACGAGGTCGAGCGACGTTTCGCTCATCTCGTCGACCATCGGGTTCAGCACGTACTCGCCGTCGATGAAGCCGACGCGGGCGGCGCCGATCGGGCCGAGGAAGGGCAGGCCGGAAAGCGTCAGCGCGGCGGAGGCCGCGACCATGCCGACGATGTCGGGATCGTTTTCAAGGTCGTGCGAGAGCACGGTGACGACGACCTGCATTTCGTTCTTGAAGCCTTCGACGAACAGCGGGACGGATCGGACGGTCGATCAGGCGCGAGGCCAGCGTCTCCTTCTCGGTCGGACGGCCTTCGCGCTTGAAGTAGCCGCCGGGAATCTTGCCGGCGGCGTAGGTCTTCTCCTGGTAGTTCACGGTCAGCGGGAAGAAATCGATGCCGGGCTTCACGCTTCTGGCGCCGACGACGGTGGCGAGCACGCTGGTCTCGCCGTACTGAGCGAAGACGGCGGCGTCGGCCTGACGGGCCATGTGGCCGGTTTCGAGCTTGAGCTTGCGCCCGCCCCATTCAATTTCGACGCGATGGATATCGAACATGTTTTTCAGCTTTCGTTTCGGTTCTTCGGTCTTTTGATTGCGCAGCGGTGTTTAGCACGAATGCGCATCGCGCCGGGAAGCGTTTAAAGCCCCCGGCGCGATGGTTTTTGCTGGCGGTATCAAGGGCCATCGCCGCGGACGCGCGATCGAATTCGGGCACTGACGCCCTTCGCGCAGGCACCTAGCGGCGGATGCCGAGTTTCTCGATGATCCCCTGGTAACGCGCTGCGTCCTTGCGCTTCACATAGTCGAGCAACTGACGGCGCTGGCTGACCATCTTGAGCAGGCCGCGACGCGAGTGGTTGTCTTTTTTGTGGGTCTTGAAGTGATCGGTGAGTTCGTTGATGCGGTGGGTGAGGACCGCGATCTGGACTTCCGGCGAGCCGGTATCGTTGGGCTTGGTGGCGTTGTCTTTGATGACAGCCGCCTTCGCCGCCTTACGGTGCGGGGCTACTTCCGACATCGTGGCTCCTTTCGAGGTTGGAGTTGTAAGGGCCCTCATTAGGGGGCCCAGCAAACGGCCACGGCCGGGATGTCGTCCAGCCGGGTCGCAAAACGTAAGTCGCGGACCCTCGGGGAGCCCGCGACTTGGCGTCTTATACATGCGGCACCGGCCTGCGCGAAGCGGTTTTTCGCCGCCGGGAGGCCCGAAATCCTTACTTCTTGCAGAAGGTCACAGCGGCGCGGCAGGTGACCTGACCGCCATCGGGCTTGCAGGAATATTTGTCGGAGACGTTGTAGCCTTCGACCTTGCCGTTCTGGAGGAACCCGGGCCACAGACCCCAGCTGACAGCCTGGACGGTGGTTTCGAGGGCATACCACTTAGCCCACTCTTCCGAGCCGGCGGTGGCAACGGCGCCCTTCTTCACACATTCGGCCTGAGCGACTGGGGCGCCCAGCGCCACCATCATCGCAGCGGCGGCAACCAATGCTTGAACCAACTTCATCGACGCAACTCCTATAGGGGCGTGGCATCTCCCCCGCCGGGGCGCCAGCCGCAAGACCGACAACCGCCGCATTATGGGAGCGGCCGTCAACCGGTCAACGACGGGCAGCCGGTGCGGACTTTTTTCCGGAGGGAGTGTGGCCCTCAGCCCAGATTGAAGACGCGGATGGGGTGCAATGCCCCTTTTTCGACCTCGCCCAGCGCAACGATGCGGCCCTGGCAAGTGGCGTACATGAGGCCGGAGAGGATGGGAGCGTCGCGGCCGCGGATCAGGACCGCCATGCCGCGCACGAGCTTCGAGGCATCGGACGGGGTGACCATCAATTCCGGCAATCCTCGCAGCGGCATTTCGACGGGGAGCAGGGGGCCATCCGTGTCGAAGAGCCGGCCGGCTTCGGCTTCGTCCTCGAGTTCTTCGAGGCCCCACGCGTCGCCTTCCTCGAACGGGCCGACGCGGGTGCGGCGGAGTTCGATGACGTGGCCGTAGCAGCCGAGTGCGCGGCCCATGTCGCGGGCGATGGCGCGGACGTAGGTGCCCTTGCCGCAATCGGCTTCGAAGACGGCGGTGTCGGCGTTCGGGCATGTCGACGAGGCGGAGGTCGTCGATCTGGATGGGTCGCGGTTCGAGCACGACGACTTCGCCGTCGCGGGCGAGATCATAAGCGCGTTCGCCGTCGATCTTGACGGCGGAGAAAGCGGGCGGGGTCTGCATGATTTCGCCGATGAAGCTGGGGAGAAGCGCCCGGATCTCGCCTTCGCTGGGGCGGGTGTCGCTCGTTGCCGTGACGGCGCCTTCCTTGTCGTCGGTGGTGGTCTCGGCGCCCCAGCGGACGGCGAAGGCGTAGGATTTCTTGCCGTCGACGGCGAACGAGACGGTCTTGGTCGCTTCGCCGAACGCGATCGGCAGGATGCCGGTCGCGAGCGGATCGAGCGTGCCGGCGTGACCGGCCTTTTGGGCGTCGAAGAGGCGCTTCACGCGGGCGAGCGCATGCGTGCTGGTCAGGCCGAGCGGCTTATCGAGGATCAGCCAGCCGTTGACGGGCAGGCCTTTCTTGCGGCGGGCCATGATTACTTCTTCTCGACGTCGCGCCGGACTTTTTCGGAGTAGAGCAGCCGTCGATGCGGCTCACCTCTTCGAACGTCGTCATCTTCGCGGAAGCGGATGTCGGGGGCGTACTTGAGATCGAGTGTTTGAGCCACCTCGGCACGGATGAACTTCTTGTGCCGTTCAAGGGCCGCGATCACCTTCTCGGTATCCTTGCCGCCAAGGGGCATGACGTAGGCGGTGGCGAGCTTCAGATCGGGGGAGATGCGGACTTCGGAGATCGAGACGACGTGCGAGGCCAGAACATCGTCGTGGATCTCGCCGCGGATCAGTAGTTCGGAAACTTTGTGCCGGACCAATTCGCCGATGCGCAGCATGCGTTGCGTCGGGCCCTTGCCCGCTTTTGAACTCGTTTTCTTACGGGACATTTCGTTTCCGCGGCGGGATGGAACCGCGCGCGTCCTTTGTGGGGATCAGAGAAAAAGTTGCGGGCCGGGCCCATGCTGGTATGCGTGGGCCCAAGCCGGCATTGGAGGTCAAAGCGAGCGGGTAACCGTCTCGACGTTGAAGCATTCGATCACGTCGCCTGCACGCAGGTCCTGGTAGTTGGCGAAGGACATGCCGCATTCCTGGCCGACCGGCACTTCCTTGACATCGTCCTTGAAGCGCTTGAGCACCGAGAGCGTACCCTCGTGGATGACGACGTTGTCGCGGATGAGACGCACCTTGCCGCCGCGCATGACCTTGCCTTCGGTGACCCGGCAGCCGGCGACCTTGCCGACCTTGGAGATGTTGAACACCTGCAGCACTTCCGCGTTGCCCAGGAAGACCTCGCGGATGGTCGGGCGCGAGGAGACCGGACATGGCCGCCTTCACGTCATCGAGCAGATCGTAAATGATGTTGTAGTAGCGGATTTCGATGCCGGCTGCGTCGGCGGCCTGCTTTGCCTGCGTGTTGGCGCGCACGTTGAAGCCGATAACGACGGCCTTCGAGGCGCTGGCCAGCGCGATGTCGGACTCGGTGATGCCGCCGACACCGGAGTGCACGATGCGGGCTTCGACTTCGTCGGTGCCGAGCTTCTTGAGAGCACCCATGATGGCTTCGACGGAGCCCTGAACGTCGCCCTTGATGAGAAGGTTGAAGTCCTTCTTCCCGGCTTCCTTCAGCTGCTGCATCATCTGCTCGAGCGTGCTCTTGGAGCCGGCGGCTCCGAGCGTCTCGCGGCGCTTGCGGATGCGGTAGTCGGTGATTTCGCGGGCGCGGGCTTCGTTCTCGACGACGGCGACCTGATCGCCGGCTTCGGGAGCGCTGTCGAAGCCCAGGATTTCGACCGGAACCGAGGGACCCGCTTCGGGGATGTTCTGGCCCTTATCGTTGATGAGGGCGCGAACGCGGCCCCACGCGGTACCGGCGACCACGATATCTCCGACGTGCAGCGTGCCGCGCTGAACGAGTACGGTGCCGACGGGACCGCGGCCGCGTTCCAGCTTGGCTTCGATGACGATGCCTTCGGCGGTGCGGTCCGGATTGGCCTTGAGATCCAGGACTTCGGCCTGGAGATGGATCGCCTCCAGCAGCTTGTCGAGGTTGGTGCGCTTCAGCGCCGAGACCGGAACTTCCAGCGTGTCGCCGCCCATGCTTTCAACAACCACTTCGTGGCTCAGGAGGTCGGTCTTGACGCGGGTCGGGTCGGCTTGCGGCTTGTCGATCTTGTTGATCGCGACGATCATCGGAACGCCGGCAGCCTTGGCGTGATTGATGGCCTCCACGGTCTGCGGCATGACGCCGTCATCGGCGGCCACCACGAGGACGACGATGTCCGTCACCTTGGCGCCGCGCGCGCGCATGGCGGTGAACGCGGCGTGGCCCGGCGTGTCGATGAAGGTGATCTTGCCGCCCGAGGGCAGCGTCGACCTGATAGGCACCGATGTGCTGGGTGATGCCGCCGGCTTCGCCCGAGACGACGTTGGTCTGGCGGATGGCGTCGAGCAGCGAGGTCTTGCCGTGGTCGACGTGGCCCATGATGGTCACGACGGGGGCGCGATCCTTGAGATTGAGATCCTCGTCCTTGGCGCCGATGAAGCCGGTTTCAACGTCGGATTCCGACACGCGCTTGGCCGATATGGCCGAATTCCTGAACGATGAGTTCGGCAGTGTCGGCATCGATCACATCGGTGATCTTATGCATCGCACCTTGCTTCATCATCAGCTTGATGAGGTCGACCGCGCGCTCGGCCATGCGGTTCGACAGTTCCTGGATGGTGATGGCTTCAGGAATGATGACTTCGCGCACGATTTTATCGCGCGGCTGCTGCACGCCCAAGGCCTTGAGGCGTTCGCGTTCGCGCTTGCGCTTCAAGGAGGCGAGCGAGCGCTCACGCTGGTCCTGGTCAAAGGCGTTGTTGATGGTGAGCTTGACGCGCTCTTTTTGCGGCTCGGGCGTGGTTTTGACCGGAGTGCGGACGATCTTGCCGCCTCGCTTGATGACGCGGGTCTCCTCGTCTTCCACCATCTCCGGACGGGCGCGCGCTTCCGTGCGCACTTCCTTTCCTTTCGGAGGCTCGATGGCGGGACGCTCGGGACCGGGAGCCGGACGCGACGAGGGAATGTTGATTTCCTTCGGGCGACCGCCCTCACGCGGCATGAACGCGGTGTTGTAGCCCTGTCCGCCAGGGCGAGGGCCGCCACGGCCCTCAAAACGGCCGGCGGGGCGCGCGCCCTGATCGGAGCGCGGCGGGGGACCATCACGGCGCGGAGCGCTCGAGGGGGCGCGGGCCTGGACGGGTGCAGGTGCGGCGGTCGATGGAGCCGATGCCGGAGCAGCGGGCGCGGCGGCAACAGGCGCGGCTGCCGGAGCGGCGGCGACAGGGACCGGAGCCGGAGCGGGCGCTTCGGAAGGGTTAGACACCGCTTCGGTGCGGCGGCGTTCGACCGACTCGGCTTCTTCGATTTCGTTCTGACGGCGCGCTTCCGCCAATGCCCGGGCGCGGGCATCGCGTTCCTCGGGGCGGAGCGAGCGGGCGGTATCGGAGCGCTCAGGCGCACGCTGCTGCGGCGCGGGCGCGTCGGGAGCGGACAGCGGCTTGACGGATACCGGCGCCGGGGCGGCGGGTGCGGGGGCATCGGGGCCTCCCAGCTTGCGCGATTTGCGCTTCTCGACGATCACCGGTTTCGACCGGCCATGGCTGAAATTCTGCCGCACATGTCCAGACTCGACCGTCCGCTGCAGCGAGAGCGGTTTGCGCGTCCCTGCACCGGCTGTTCCCGATCCTGTTGTGCCGGCGGCACCCGGGCGGGCTGTCTTGTCGGTCGTGTCCTTCGTATCCATTCGGTCTTTCCGCAGATGTCCTCAGGCGCCAGATGCGTCCGGAATGCCAATTTCGTCAACTGAAGCAGGCCGGTAGCGCTTGACGCGCCCGGCCTCGCTCAAGAATTTCTCGGTCGCTCCACCCTGTGTGAGGGCAGCATGTACCACATTTGACCGGCCGATGGCCAAGCTCATTTGTTCGACCGAGAAAAGTGTCTCGATCCGCGGTGTCCGGAGGGCAGCACGAGCGACCGCCAGATACTTCCGATCGAGTTTTTCGGCCCCGCCCGCTGCCGCGTCCCGGGCATGGAGGAGGACTTTAACCGTCCCCTTTACGATCAGGGCATCGAGCTTGTCGAACCCGGTGGTCACGAGCCCAGCTTTGTTGGCCAGAGAAAGCGCGTCGAGGGCTCTGCGTTCCAAGAGTTCGCCCACCAATGTGGGGAGGTCCGGGGGGATCTTCACCTCGGCTTTGAGGGACCGGGCGAAGACTTTCGCCTTTACGGCTTCGGCGATCTTGTCGGCGGTCGCGGTGACCCAGACACCGCGGCCGGGGAGCTTGGCCGCAGGATCAGGATAAAGCGTGCCATCGGGTCCGCGGACGAAGCGGATCAGTTCGTCTTTCGAAAGAGAGGACCGCGTGAGCGCGCACAGACGCAGCGGGCCCTCGCCCGCTTCGTCCTGATCAGCATCGATTGCTCGACGGCTGCGCACCAATTCTATGGGCCTCCCGCCTCATCTTCCCGCTCAGGCTTCGGTCGAGGCGTCGTCCGCCTCGGCGTCGGCGCCGGCTTCTTCAGTATCTTCGACGTCTTCCGGGACTTCTTCAGCTGTGATCCAGCCGGCGAGGACGCGCGCGGACAGGATCATGTCCTCGGCCTCCTTGCGGCCGATTTCGAAGCCGTCGAGGATGCCCTTGTGGCGGACGGCTTCGGACTTCCTTTTCTTTCTTGCGCTCGGTCCAGCCGATCAGATCGTCGGTGGCGCAATCGGCAAGGTCTTCCAGCGTCTTGATGCCGTTCTCGCCGAAGGCGACCAGCATCGCGGTGGTGACGCCCTGGACCTCGGCCAAGTCGTCGGCGACGCCCAGTTCGCGGCGCTTGGCGTCGCGCTCGGCTTCCTGCTTGTTCCAGATATTCGCGGGCGCGGGTCTGGATCTCGCTCGGCGGTGTCTTCGTCGAAGCCTTCGATATTGGCGATTTCGGAAAGATCGACGTAGGCGACTTCCTCGACGGTCGCGAAGCCTTCGGTGACGAGCAGCTGGGCGATCACCTCGTCGACGTCGAGCGCCTCCATGAACAGCTGCGTGCGCTCGGTGAATTCCTTCTGGCGGCGCTCGCTTTCCTCGGCTTCGGTCAGGATGTCGATGTCCCAGCCGGTGAGCTGCGAGGCGAGGCGCACGTTCTGGCCGCGGCGGCCGATGGCGAGCGAGAGCTGCGTTTCGGGGACGACGACTTCGATGCGGTTGCTGTCTTCGTCGAGCACGACCTTGGAGACTTCGGCCGGCGCAAGCGCGTTGACGATGAAGGTCGCGGCATCCGGGTTCCACTGGATGATGTCGATCTTCTCGCCCTGCAGTTCGTTGACGACCGCCTGAACGCGGGCGCCGCGCATGCCGACGCAGGCGCCGACCGGATCGATGGAGGAATCCTTGGAGATGACGGCGATCTTGGCGCGCGAACCGGGATCGCGGGCGACCGACTTGATCTCGACGACGCCGTCATAGATTTCCGGCACTTCCTGCGCGAACAGCTTGGCCATGAATTCGGGACGCGCGCGCGACAGGAAGATCTGCGGACCGCGCTGCTCGCGGCGGACGTCATAGATGTAGGCGCGGACGCGGTCGCCGTATTTCGGCGTTTCGCGCGGGAATCATCTCGTCGCGGCGGATGATGCCCTCGGCGCGGCCGAGATCGACGATGACGTTGCCGTATTCGGCGCGCTTGACGGTGCCGTTGATGATCTCGCCGATGCGGTCCTTGTATTCGCCGAACTGGCGGTCGCGCTCGGCTTCGCGGACCTTCTGGACGATGACCTGCTTGGCGTTCTGGGCGGCGACGCGGCCGAAATCCAGCGGCGGCAGGCTTTCGGCGATCTGATCGCCGATCTTGACCTCGGGATTGCGGCGCTGCGCATCGGCGAGGCGGATCTGGTGGCTTCGTTCTCGACGCTTTCGACAACCGACAAGCACGCGGGTGAGCCGGGTCTCGCCGGTCTTGGGATCGATCTCGCAGCGGATGTCGTTTTCGGCGCCATAGCGGGACTTCGCCGCCTTCTGAATCGCGTCTTCCATCGCCTGGATGACGATCTTGCGGTCGATCGATTTCTCGCGCGCGACCGCGTCCGCGATCTGCAACAGCTCGAGCCTGTTGGCGCTGATACCTGCAATGCCGGCCATGGCTAGTTCTCCACCTCGAAGTCGTCCGGTTCCGCGCCATCCGCGAAGCCGGAGCGTCCTTGTTTCTTGGCGCGAGTGAGCGCCTCGCGGATCAATTCGTCGGTCATTACCAGCCGGGCCTCGGACACGAGGCTCAGCGGAAATCCTATGGTCGTGGCGCCGATCTCGGGCAAATCGAGTTCGACGCGCACTTCGCCGTCCTCGAAGCCTTCGAGCTTGCCCTGGAAGCGGCGGCGGCCGTCGACCGGCTCGCGCAGTTCGATTTTGGCGTCGTGCCCGGCCCAGTTCTCGAAGTCGCTGGCGCGAACCAGCGGGCGGTCGATGCCGGGGGACGACATCTCCAGACGGTAGGCGTCGGAGATGAGATCGTGGGCGTCGAGCAGCGGCGACAGTTCGCGCGAGACCGTTTCGCAATCTTCGATGGTCATGGAGCCGTCCGGGCGTTCGGCCATGATCTGCACCGTCTGGCCGTCGCGGCCGGAAATCTTCACGCGGACAAGCCGATAGCCGAGATTTTCGAGCACCGGCGCCACAAGCCCTGCGAGCGTCGCGGCCAAGCCGGTTTCGCTATAGAACCTGTCGTCGCTCGTGCGTGCTTCGGCCTGCATTCCGCTGGTGGCCCGGGCTGTTCATCCGCGCTCAAGATCACGATTGCAACCCATCAAAACAAAAAGAGCGGACCCTTGCGGGCCCACTCTCAAGAGTTGAGATGATCATGAGCAACGAGAAACTACGCAATGGCGTGGTTTCTGGCAAGGCCGATGTGGACGGTTTTCGCGCGTTTACCGAACTTTTTTGTGAGCGCCGGCATCAGGCTCGAATGAACGTCAGAAACATCGGGCGGCGGCCTTCGCGCAAGGCCTTGGCTTCGTAACGGGTGCCGGGCCAGTCCGGCCAGGGCGTGCGCCAATCGGCCGGTTGGCAAGCTGTCCAGCGGAAAGCCGGGTGGGGGATGGCGGCTTCGAGGACGGTGCGGGCGTAGGCGTCGATGTCGGTCGCGATGCGCAATTCGGCGACTGGTTTCATGACTTCGGCCAAGCGATCGAGGAAGGGCTTCGATACGAGGCGGCGCTTGGCGTGACGCGCCTTTGGCCAAGGATCGGGAAAGAGAACGAAGATTTTCGATAGGGAGGCGGAAGGAAGGAAGCGAAGAAGGGGACGCACGTCGTCGGGGTGAAGACGGACGTTGCGCAGTCCACGTTCTTCGATGGCGGAGAGGGCCTTGATCACACCGTCCTCGAACGGTTCGCAGCCGATCAGGCCGACGTGCGGGTTGGCGCTCGCCTGATGGATCAGGTGCTCGGCGCCGCCGAACCCTACTTCCAACCAGACTTCGGTGACGGGGGAGGCAAAGAGTTCGGCTGGGGTTGCTTGCGGAGACCTTCCAGGTCCACGCGGAGGCGGGGTAGTGCGTCGTCCATCAGTAACCGCTGACGCGGACTGGGCTTGCGGCTGCGCTTGCGGCCGAAAGAGCGCAGGTCATTCGCGTGGGGTTTTTCGGTGTCGCCGGTCATGGCACTCGGTTTGCCGAACCTTCAAAAGAAAACGGCCGCGGAATTTTCATTCCACGGCCGTTCGTCGATTTGCAATCGCGATCAGACCGCCGCCTTGATCTTGTCGGCGAGGTCGGTGCGCTCCCAGGAGAAGCCGCCTTCGGCATCCGGCGCGCGGCCGAAATGGCCGTAGGCGGAGGTGCGGGCGTAGATCGGCTTGTTGAGGTCGAGCTGCGTGCGGATCCCGCGCGGCGACAGGTCCATCACCTGGCCGAGTGCGGTTTCGAGCTTGGCTTCGTCGACCTTGCCTGTGCCGTGCGTATCGACGTAGATCGACAGGGGTTTGGCGACGCCGATGGCGTAGGACAGCTGGATCGTGCAGCGCTCGGCAAGGCCGGCGGCGACGACGTTTTTGGCCAGATAGCGGGCGGCGTAGGCAGCGGAGCGGTCAACCTTCGTCGGGTCCTTGCCGGAGAAGGCGCCGCCGCCGTGCGGAGCCATGCCGCCGTAGGTATCGACGATGATCTTGCGGCCCGTCAGGCCGGAGTCGCCGTCGGGACCGCCGATGAAGAACTTGCCGGTCGGGTTGATGTGCCAGACGGTGTCCTTGCCGATCCAGCCGGCGGGTAGCGCCTTGTGGACGTACGGCTCGATGATGTCGCGCACCTGTCCGGAGGACAGGTCCTCGACGATGTGCTGGTGGGATACGACGATCTGCGTCACGCCAACCGGTTTGCCATCTTCGTAGCGGACGGTGACCTGGCTCTTGGAATCCGGACCGAGCTTGGCGGCGTCGCCGACCTTGCCCTTTCGAGCCCGAGCCAGATCATGCAGGATCTTGTGGCTGTAGTAGATCGGGGCCGGCATCAGTTCCGGCGTGTCGGTGCAGGCATAACCGAACATGATGCCCTGGTCGCCGGCGCCTTCTTCCTTGTTCGTGGGCTGCTTGGCATCGACGCCGGCCGCGATGTCGGCGGACTGACCGTGCAACAAGACTTCGATGTTGCAGTTGGCCCAGTGGAAGCCGTCCTGCTCATAGCCGATGTCCTTGATCGCCTTGCGGGCAATATCCTGGATCATGGCGACGGTGACGCTTTTGGGCGTGTTCGAGTACTCGCCGGCAATGATTACGCGCTGCGTCGTGGCGAGCGTCTCGCAAGCTGCGCGGATCGCCCACGGATCGAGCTTGGCGGCGAGACTTTCGCGATAGAACGCATCGACGACCTCGTCCGAAATACGGTCGCAGACTTTGTCGGGGTGTCCTTCTGACACCGACTCACTCGTGAAAAGGAACGACTTGCGCGCCACTGGGGCCCCCGTGTGTATCAGGCGAAAACTGGATCAACGCGATGTTTGGCGGCTGTTTTGCAGCCTTTGCCAACCCGGTCAAGCGCGGTGAAGGCGCACCCGACCGAAGTCTTCTGATCGTTTGTGAATTGCCTATTCCGGCTGTGGTGTTGCCGCGTCTTCGCCCGCGATGGAGCGAACCATGTCCACGATGGAGCGGCGGATGCGGGGATCCGCGATGCGCGCGAACGCCTTATTCAGTTCCACGCTATCGCGGCTGGAGAGAAAATCTGCGACGTAAGTATCGCCTGGCTTGTCGGCGAAGCCGGGCGCTGACAGATGGCCGGAAACGGCTGCGGGCATGCTCTCGTAGAAGAATTGAATTGGAACACCCAGGACCTGCGCCAGATCGAACAGCCGGCTGGCGCCAATGCGGTTGACACCCTTTTCGTACTTCTGGACCTGCTGAAACGTGAGGCCGAGCTGCTCGCCCAGCCGCTCCTGGCTCATACCGAGCAACATCCGCCGCATGCGCACGCGTTCGCCAACATGTTTGTCGATCGGGTTTGCGCGACGGGAATTGCTCCGTTCGTCACTCTCTTCCGTTACCAGCGTTTCGTTTGACTTCTCAGCCACTTTTCCCGTCCGGACGATCTCTCGCTTGCCCAAATATTGGGGTGGCAATTCCTACGTGCGTAAACCTTGGGCGTCAACCTAGGGATGCCTTCGCGACGTCGCGAGGCCGCCGCCGCCCCAGAGCGCCCGCACATATCAGGAAGAGGGCGGCGTTCAATAAGAAGAGGACGTCACCCCAGCGGGCATACGGAGGTGGCATGGCAACGGGGGGGATGGGCGGATCGATGACGCCGCGAACATTGAGGTCGAGGGCGGCAATGATGCGGCCCTGCGCGTCGATCATGGCTGAAATGCCGTTGTTTGCGGCGCGGACGAGGGGCAGCCCTTCTTCCACGGCGCGGACGCGGGACTGATGCAGATGCTGGCGAGGGCCCGTCGTGTTGCCGAACCAGCCGTCATTGGTAATGTTAACGATGAGACCCGGGCGTTCCGTGCCCTGGACAACGGCTGAGGGAAAGATCGCTTCGTAGCAGATGAGTCCGACAATCGGCGGGAGGCCCGGCAGGTTCAGGAGCGGACGCGGCGAGGGACCAGAGGCGAACCCACCACGAAGTTTGGTCAACTGTTGCAACCCGATGGCTTCGAGAACGGGCTGAAGCGGCAAATACTCTCCGAACGGCACCAGATGGATCTTGTCGTAGATCGCAGCCGGTTTGCCGGCGTCATCGATGGCGAGAAGGCTATTGTAGGCTTTGAGCGCCGATCCGCCCGGCGTGCTGACGTTTTCGACGCGCAGGCCGCCGGACAACAGCACCGGGCCATTGTCCGGCAGGAGATCGGCAATCGCTTGCAACGCTTCGGGATGTTCCAGCGGGCGGAAGGGCATCGCGGCTTCGGGCCAGACCACGAGGGCGATGCCCGTAAAATCGTCTTCTTCGCCGGCAGGGTTGCGGAGCGTGAGATCGAGATGGAGGCGGAAGATTTCGCCCTGCTTGGCGGGCAACCACTTTTCGCGTTGCGGGACACTCGGCTGGACGATGCGCACGCGGGCTGCGTCGGCGGCAGCAGGCAAAGCCGAGGAGAGCACTGCCGATCCATAGAGTGCAGAAAGAGCCAGCGGGATAAGCGCGAGGGCGAGGCCCGGCGCGAACGCCGCGACGGGTGAAGCATCGCTGTCAGCGTCGGCGGCGAGAACCAGGGGTGCGGTGAAGATCAGCACAGTCCAGAGTGTGAGGCCATAGATGCCCACGAGTCCGGCTGATTGCATGAGGGTGTCCGAGCCTGTCAGCGCGTAGCCGAGGACGTTCCAGGGGAAGCCCGTGAGTATGTGGCCGCGCAGCCACTCGGCGCCGGCAAACACGACGGCCATGCTGAGGAGACCGGCCAGTCCCGGCCTCCAGAGAGCGCGCGAGATCGCCGCGGCCGCGCCGAAGAAGAGCGCGAGCCCCGCCGGCAAAAGCGTCACGGCAAAGGGCAAAAGCCAACCGAAGACGTCCGCTTCGACAAGAAAGGCTTCGCCGACCCAAAATAGCCCCGCGAAAAAGTAGCCGAAGCCGAAACACCACCCGTCGATGAATGTGCGGCGCAGGACCGCGCGTGAGGCGATCTCGGGCGATTGCGGCGTGATGAGCCAGAACAGAACGGGCAGCGTGAAAAACAGAATGGGCCAGGCGAAGAACGGCGCGAAGGCGAGCACGCTCGCGAGCCCGGCGCATACCAAAACAGAGGCGCGCCGCCAACTGCTCAGCGCGCGCAGGCGATCACGCAACGCTCTCAGGCGCGCAACGAGTGTCACGACGAGCCTGTGGCCCCGGTATCGGACTTCGCGGCGATCTCATTCACGGGTTTTGAAGTTGCACCCGCTTTGGGGCGCAAAATCTTGAGCCGCTTCACGCGGCGGGGATCGGCCTCCAGGATCTCGAACTCGAGGCCGGACGCGTGCCGGATGATCTCACCGCGCGTCGGCACGCGGCCGACAATTGCGAAAACGAGGCCGCCGAACGTATCGATGTCTTCCTCTTCGTCTTCGGTCAGCAGCTTGGTGCCGACCAATTCCTCGAGTTCGCTCACGGGCGTGCGGCCCGACGCGATGGTTCCGAGTTTGAGATCTTCAATGATGTGCTCGGCTTCGGCCTCATCGTGTTCGTCCTCGATGTCGCCGACGATCTGCTCAACGAGGTCCTCGATGGTGACGAGGCCGTCGGTACCGCCGTACTCGTCGACCACCAGCGCCATGTGCATGCGCGACGTTTGCATGCGGATGAGCAGGCTCATCGCGGGCATCGAGGGCGGGACATAGAGAACCGGGCGGCGGATTTTTGCCGCCGAGATCGGCCGCTTCAGGTCGATCTGGGACAGGTTGTGCTTACGCTCGCCGTTTTCAGCCACATCGTCCGCGGCAACCTTGCGGACGGCAGCCGCGCGTTCCTCGCCCTTCAGGCGCGGTTCGACGAGGGGGCGTCCGGCGGCTTCGGCGGAGATCCAGCGGAAGAGATCCTTGATGTGGACCATGCCGCGCGGGTCATCGAGAGTCTCGTGATAGATCGGGATGCGCGAAATGCCGGCCTCTTCGAACAGGCGGACGACTTCGCCGATAGGTTCGGTTTCCTCCACTGCGATGATGTCGGCGCGGGGCACCATGATGTCGTCAACGCGGCTGGCGCCGAAACGCAGGAGGCGGATCAGCATCTCACGCTCTTCGGCGCGAAATTCTGCTCCGCATCCCCGCCGGACTTCAGCGCGTCTTCGAGCGTGTCGCGCAGCGTGGGTCCGCTTTGCAGGCCAAGCCTGGTCAGCAATGCCGAGACCCAGCCATAGGACGACGGCGCTTTGCGCTCTTCGCCGGGTGGATCGGCGGTGAGCGACTTGGCAGCCTTATCGTCGGTGGACATGGTCTTCCGGTGCGGTTCGAGGAGCGTCATGGGAGTTGAATATCACATCAATCTTCAGGGTCGCCATAAGGGTCAGCAACGCCCAACCGGGCAAGGATGTCGGTTTCGAGGCCTTCCATGACGACGGCGTCCTCGTCGGTTTCGTGGTCGTAGCCCAGAAGATGCAACAGTCCGTGAACCGTCAAATGGCGCAAGTGATCGGCGAAAGGGATGCCTCTTTCGATCGCCTCGCGCTCGACCGTTTCACGCGCAATGACGATATCGCCCAGATGTTTGGTCGTGAGCGCGACCGGGCTCGCAGGCGCGGGGAAAGAAAGGACGTTCGTCGGTTTATCCTTACCGCGGAAGCCGGCGTTCAGCGTCTGGACCTGCGCGTCGCTCGACAGGGCGATGCAGGCTTCGCTAGGCTGCAGGTGACCCACGATCTCGTGCGCAGCAAGAGCGGCTGCTGCTTGGCGGATCAGGCTTTCAGCGAGCGATGTTTCCTGCCAGCCTTCGTCTTCGACGATGACATCGACATTCAGCCACGATGGGTTCGCGCCTTGCGGCGCGCGACTTCGCGGACCTGGATCGGAGGCGGGCATCAGGGCTTCTTGACTGCGGCGCGATCATAGGCTTCCACGATGCGCGCGACGAGATCGCGGCGGACGACATCGGTTTGCGTGAAGCGGACCGTTTCTATTCCAGGCACGCCGTTGAGCAGATTGACCGCTTCGTCGAGGCCCGACTTGATGCCCGGCGGCAAATCGATCTGCGACGGGTCGCCGGTGATGACCATTTTCGAGTTCTCGCCCAGACGGGTCAAAAACATCTTCATCTGCATGGGCGTGGTGTTCTGCGCTTCGTCGAGAATGACGAAGGCGTTGGCAAGTGTGCGGCCGCGCATGAAGGCAAGAGGGGCAATTTCGATGACGCCGGATTCGAGGTCCTTCTCGACCTTGTCGGGCGGGAGAACATCGTCGAGTGCGTCATAGAGCGGACGCAGGTAGGGATCGACCTTCTCGCGCATGTCGCCGGGGAGGAAGCCCAGGCGCTCACCGGCTTCGACGGCGGGGCGCGAGAGAATGATGCGCTCGATGATGCCGCGTTCGAGGCACTGTGCGGCGTAGGCGACGGCGAGATATGTTTTGCCGGTGCCGGCGGGGCCGATACCGAACACGAGATCCGTTTTGTCGAGAGCGCGGATGTAGGTGCTCTGCGCGAGCGTGCGGGCTTTCACCACACGACGCCGCGTCGAGATCTGCGCCTGGCCCTCGCTCGACGGCGAGACGTTTTCCTGACGCGCGTGGCGGATGAGGCCTTCGAAATCGCCGGCGCTGATCGTTTCGCCCGTCAGCGCGCGCTTGTAGACCGCTTCGAGAACCTCGCGTGCGAGCTTGCAGGCAGGTTCGGGGCCTTTGAGGACCACCACATTGCCATGGGCATGGGCCTCGATCCCGAGACGGTCCTCCAGCATGGCCAAATGCGCGTCGTATTCGCCAAGCGCCCGCGTCAGCGCGCGATTGTCTTCGAAGGGAATGACGAGGCGCGCTTCCGCGGCCTGCGTCTTGGACGCTCGTCCGGCGCCCGGCACGGTTTGCCCGCGATTTCCGGTCAAATACGATCTCCTGAAGGCCTGCGGCCGACGATTCGAGCGCTGGCTTCGATAGGCATCATAGGGCGGATGGGGCGGGAATCAACGAAACCGCGTCACATGCCCACGCAAATCGCGGGATATCAGGCTGCGACGACACCTGAAAGACTGCCGGGGCCGTGGCCGCGGATCGATACGGGGAGGATTTTGCCCAAAAGACCCGCGTCAGCTTGAGCTTGAACGAGCTGGAGGTAGGGTGAGCGGCCAACGAGCTGGCCGTCGCTTCGGCCGAGGCGTTCGAATAGCACGGGGACGGTCAATCCCACCGTGGCGGCGTTGAACCGTTCGTGCTGGTTGTTCAGAACATATTGCAGACGCGTCAAACGCTCCGACTTCAGAGCTTCGGGGACTTGGTCGTCCATGTTGGCGGCGGGTGTGCCCGGGCGGGAGGAGTACTTGAACGAGTAGGATTGGGCAAAGCCGACGGTCTTCACCAATTGCAGGGTTTCATCGAAGTCCTGCTCGGTCTCGCCGGGGAAGCCGACGATCATGTCGGTCGAAAGGGCGATGTCAGGGCGGGCTGCAGCGAATGCGCTCGACCGCGCGAAGGTAATCTTCCGCGGTGTGCTTGCGGTTCATGGCGGCGAGGATGCGATCGGAGCCCGACTGCACCGGCAGATGCAGGTAGGGCATGAGCTTCGGCACTTCTGCATGAGCGATGATGAGATCATCACTCATGTTGCGCGGATGGCTCGTCATGTAGCGGATGCGCTCCAGGCCATCGATGCGGGCGAGGCGGCGGATGAGACCGGCCAGCGATGTCTCGGCGCCTGTTTCCGTGACGCCGTGGTAGGCATTGACGTTCTGGCCCAGCAGCGTGAGTTCGCGCACGCCGTTTTCAACCAGCGTTCTGGCTTCCTTTTCGAGGTCTGCGACGGAGCGCGAATACTCCATGCCGCGCGTGTAGGGCACGACGCAGAAGGTGCAGAACTTGTCGCAACCTTCCTGGATCGTGAGAAATGCTGTTGCCGAACGCACCTGACGTTTGGGCGACAGATGTGCGAACTTCTCCTCGTCGGGAAACGCGGTCTCGACGAGGCGCTCGCCGGTGACGGAGCGGCGCTGCAAGAGTTCCGGAAGTCGATGGTAGCTCTGCGGGCCAACGACGAGATCGACGACCGGCGCGCGGCGCGAGATCTCGGCGCCTTCGGCTTGAGCGACGCAGCCGGCGACGGTGACAATGGTGTCCTTTCCGTCGCGGCGGCGCTGATCGCGGACATCGCGGATGCGACCGAGGTCGGAATAAACCTTTTCGGCGGCCTTTTCGCGAATGTGGCAGGTGTTGAGGATCACGAGATCGGCGTCTTCGATATCGGCGGTTTCGGCATAGCCATCGCCGGCGAGCGCTTCCGTGATGCGCTCGCTGTCATAGACGTTCATCTGGCAGCCAAATGTTTTGATGAAAACTTTTTTGGCTGCGGTTTCGGCCGTCATGGACCGGTCTCCGGAGAGTGCGAGCGTCTGCTGCGGGATGCTATCGCAAGGCCCTATCGAAGCCGTTAACGGTTCACGCAGGGGTTGTTATCAGGACACATTTCCGTAATCTTGTTTTCGCAGTGCAGCATTTTTGGTGGCGTCTGTCGAGGGCGGCATGACGAAATCGTGTCAATCCGTCACCGCCAAGTCTCTGATTCCGAGGTCGGGCGGCGTGCACGCGCCGCTCCTCCGGCCGGTTTGACCGGGATAACAGGTTCACCCCCCGAACGACCACGGAGCGTGCGAACCACGCCTTCCCGCACGGCTGCTTCGGTTTGTTCGGCGAGGTCTTTGCGACTTTCATAGGCGCTGAGTGGAACGGGATTGCTGATACGGATCACAACATCCAGTGGGCCGGCCTTGAGCAGTTCCCAGGCATGGCTCTGCATGTCCATGTCGCCGTACCAGCCGACCAGCGGGCGGTCGGCGCGACCGAGGGGTACGCCGTGCAGGCGCGAATAGACGATCGAGACGGACTGGACGACGGCAGCCGGACCTGCAGCGGGCGCGGCTCCTTCCAGCGCTTTGCCCGCGGGCTTGGCGGCAGCGAAAAGTGAGGACTTGAAAGGCAGCACGCGATTGCCATCGGTGGAGGTGCCTTCGGCGAACAGCACCAGCGCGTCACCTTGTGCGAGACGGCGCGCCATCTCGCTGGCGGTGTCGCCAACGGCGATCCGCTTGGTGCGGTCAACGAAAACGGTGCGTTGCAATCGGGCGAGGGAGGAAACAAACGGCCAGCGGGACACTTCCGACTTGGCGACGAACGAGACCGGCGCCAAGGCCGAAAGGACCGGGATGTCCAGCCAGGATGTGTGGTTGGATACGAGCAGGACCGGGCCCGGCGTGACGCCGCCTTCGATATGCAGACGGATGCCGAGAAGGCGACAGACATTGCGGTGATACCAGTGCGGAAAGCGCCGCGCCGCCGGCTGCGACACGCGCAAGAGGAGGGCTTGCACAGGCATCAACGGCAAAGTGAGGCCCATGAAACCGGCAAGGACCGCTGCGGCACGAAGTCGGCTCATATGAGCCTATATAGTGAGGGTTCGGGACATGGTCACGGCGTCAACGGGCGCGGAGCCTGGACGCGCATAGTAGTCCTTGCGCACGCCGGTCGGGGCAAAGCCCATCTTGCTGTAAAGATGAAGCGCGGCGGTGTTGTCCGTCGCAACATCGAGGAACATGCGGCGCACTTCGGCACGCTGGACAGCCCGCACCAAACCTTCGACGAGCAGTTTTCCGACACCATGCCGCTGATATTCCGGGGCGACACCGATGGTGAGGATTTCGGATTCGTCGGCAGCGAACTGGCCGATGATAAAGCCGATGACGTCGTTGGGTGAGCCGAGTGTGGCGATGAAGGAGGTGGCGGCGGGGTGGTCGAGGAGACCGCGGACGTTCGCCTCATCCCATGCGGGATCGAAGATCTTGGCGTGCACGCCTGCGATGGCAGCGGCGCGTTCGGGGCCGGCCCAGAGCAAGCTGACGCGCTTGCCCTCCCATACGTCCGGTGTGCCGGTCATGCGCCCGCTCTCTCCAGGGATTGGCCCTCCTGAGGCTTCGCATCGGGCGGTCTCAAATACAAGGGCTCCACGGGGTTTGTGGCGGGGTGACGGACTACGGCGCATGCAACGGCAGCCGACATGTCCGGGAAAATCATGCCCGGATGCGCACGGGCGGTGCCGCCGGCGGCGTTGACAGCAGCGGCGACCGCTTCGGCGGCGGTTCCGACGGCGAGGAGCGGACGGCTGCGCGCAAGGGATGCAAGATCGGTCATCGCAACGATCCGTGGCTCCATGACAGGCACCCGCGTGGCGCCGTCAAAGATCTGGATGTAAGCCTCGCCGCGGTGAGCATCGATGGCAACCGCCAGATCTTCGGCGGAACCCGTTTCGATTTGCGGCGATAGAGCGATGGCTTCGAGGCTCGTCAACGGAACAATGGGGAGATCGCGGGCGAGCTTCAATGCGCGTGCAGCAGCAATGCCGATGCGCGTGCCGGTGAAGGAGCCGGGGCCAATCGTGACAGCGATGCGGTCGATATCAGCGATCGAAAGTGCCGCCTCGGCCAGCAGTTCGGTTATCAAGGGCATCATGCGTTCGGCATGTCCCGTGGCCATCGGCTCTATGCGGGACAGAATGCGCGCGGCCGGCGTGCCGAGGGCAACACCCACGGCAACGCCCAACGCAGGAAAACACGTATCCAATCCAAGCACGTTCATGACGCGCTAGCCTACACGGGGTTCGAGATCGTTCGCCAGCGCAAACTCCGGCGGGCCGCCCGCGAGGCCACTCACTCGACGCGAGCGATCTCATCGAATGACAAGCGCGGTGCCCGCGGATAAAGGCCCACGGGATCGCCGTAGCCGAGATTGCAGATAAAGTTCGACTTGACGTCGGTGCCTGAGAAGAAGGCGGCATCGACGCCCGCGTTGTCGAAGCCCGACATGGGTCCGCAGTCGAGGCCCAGCGCGCGGGCGGCAAGGATGAAGTATCCGCCTTGCAGTGAGCCGTTACGGAACGCGGACACCTTGGCGAACTCGTCGTTGCCGACAAACCAGCTCCTTGCATCCATGGCGGGGAAAAGTTTGGGCAGGTGCTCGTAGAATTTCAGATCATGGCCGATGATCGCCGTGACTGGGGCCGCCATCGTTTTTTCGACGTTGCCATCCATGAGCAGAGGTTTCAGCTTGGCTTTGGCCTCCGTCGACTTCACGAAAACGATGCGGGCCGGGCTCATGTTCACGCTCGTCGGAGCCCAGCGCATCAGTTCCACCACTTCGCGCAGCAGGCTGTCAGGCACGTCTTTCGGCTGCCACGCATTGTGGGTACGAGCGTCAGTGAAGAGGGTTGCGAGCGCGGTGGGGTCGAGGCGCGTTGTCATGAAGATGGCTCCTGGGAATGAATGCGCAGCAGAAACCCCGCGGTCGCGCCGCGGGGCTTCTGGCCGTGGGTCTCACAGGATGATTTAACGGAGCGTCACGCTGCCTGGACTTCCTGCACTTCGGGGCAGAAATGCTTGAGCAGGTTCTCAATGCCGTGGCGCAATGTCGCCGTGGAGCTGGGGCAGCCCGAGCAAGCGCCGCGCATGTGCAGATAGACAACGCCTTCGCGGAAGCCGGCGAACGTGATGTCGCCGCCGTCCTGGGCGACGGCCGGGCGAACACGCGTTTCGAGCAGTTCTTTGATGGTTGCGACGACCTCCGAGTTCAGCGGGATCGAAGTTCTCAAGGCCTTCGTCATTGGCGGCGTCGGCGGCTTCAGCGCCGGAGATGTAGTGTTCCATAATGGCGCCGAGCACCATCGGCTTCAGGTGCTGCCACTCCGCGTCGTTCTTGGTCACGGAGATAAAATCGGAACCGAGAAACACGCCGCTGACGCCATCGATTTCGAACAGGCGACGGGCGAGGGGCGAGCCGTCCGCTTCGCTGCGCGAGCGGTATTCGGCGGTGCCGCCCGAAAGGACCGGCTTGCCGGGTATGAACTTGAGCGTCACCGGATTGGGCGTCGCTTCGGTTTGGATGAACATGGTTCTCGATCCTTTGGCCTGCCGGTGTACGGCGGAGATCAAACTTAGAATTGTTCCAAAATATAGGCGGACTCGTTCTGAAAGTCGAGAGGGCACAAGCGCGCAAAACCGTGGAGCAAGGGCAGAGTTGAGTGGCTCAAGCGAGGGTCAGAATATCTTCCAGGGCAAGGTTGCCAGGCACGACGGTGATCGGGATCGGGAAAGAGCCGGCAGCCCGGCCGAGGGCCAGAGATGACACCAGCGGTCCGGGGCCTATGGGATCGACCGAGGCGCCAAGGACCAGGATGGCGATGTCCTCGTCCTCATCGATCAGCTTGATGAGTTCGTCCGCCTTCGTACCTTCGCGGATCACCTCCTCGACGGGAATATTCTCGAAGCCGACGTTATGCAGTTTGCGCTTGAACAGCCGGAAGAGAGCGCGGGCCTTGTTCGTCTCTTCTTCGAGTTGGACCTGGCGGACGCCGACCCAATGCTGGAACTCTTGCGGCTCGATCACGTACAGCATCACGAGTATGCCGGACGAGCGGAGAATACGGCTCGCGGCATAGTAGAGAGCGCTTTCGACTTCCTGGCTGTCATCGACGATGAGCAGGAACTTGCGGGCGTGGCCCGCCTCGAACGAGCGGCGTTTTTTGGTGATCGGCATATGCGGGATGCTGCCATGCCGGGCAGCGGACGGAAAGTGGAGTTTTTGTTGATGCGCACGGCGACTTCGCTGACGTGGAGCCGGCCGCCGTGTGGGATCAGGAGCGCAAGAGCCCAACGAGGTCTTTGACTTCGTCCATGATGGGTGTGGCGATGGCACGGGCGCGGTTGGTTCCGTCGGCGAGGACGCTGTCGATGTAGCCGGGATCGGCGGAGAGGCGTTTGGCTTCGGCTCCGATGCGGCCCATGGTTTCGGTAGCGACTTCGGCCAGGGACTTTTTGAAGCTCGAGAACTGCTGGCCGCCGAATTCGCCAAGAACGGCCGACACGGTCTTGCCCGTCAGCGCGGCGTAGATGCCGACGAGATTTTCCGCTTCCGGCCGGCCTTCGAAACCCTTCGAATTGCTCGGGAGCGGTTCGGGGTCGGTCTTGGCTTTTTGGATCTTTCTCGCGACTGTGTCGGCGTCATCGGTGATGTTGATGCGCGACAAATCGGAGGGATCGGACTTCGACATTTTTTTGGTGCCATCGCGCAGGCTCATAACGCGGGTGGCGGGTCCTGTGATGACAGGTTCAGGCTGCGGGAAGAAGATGCCGTCGGCGTAGCCCTTGGCGTCGATTTCTTTGCGGTAGTCATTGTTGAACTTCTGCGCGATGTCGCGCGCGAGTTCCAGGTGCTGCTTCTGATCTTCACCAACGGGCACGTGAGTTGCGCGGTAGGCGAGGATGTCGGCGGCCATAAGGTTGGGATAGGCGTAGAGGCCGACGGAGGCGTTCTCGCGGTCCTTGCCGGCCTTCTCTTTGAATTGCGTCATGCGGTTGAGCCAGCCGAGGCGGGCGACGCAGTTGAAGACCCAGGCCAGTTCGGCGTGCTCGGGCACCTGGCTCTGGTTGAAGAGGATCGACTTCTTCGGGTCGAGGCCGGCGGCGATGTAGGCGGCGGTGACGCCGCGGATGGCGGCGCGCAGTTCGGCGGGGTCCTGCCAGACCGTAATCGCATGCAGATCGACGACGCAATAAATGCACTCGTGCTCGTCCTGCATGCGTATCCAGTTCACCATCGCGCCCAGGTAGTTGCCCAGGTGGAGGCTGCCGGTCGGCTGCATGCCGGAGAAGACGCGGGTCTTGAAAGCCATGTTCTATTTATCCCTCGAACCGGCGCGGGTTATGGCCCGTGCGGGGCGGGGAGGCAAGGGGCGGCCTACTTGCGGCGAACGACGGAGCGGAGCTGGGAGAACGTGGCGGCGCCCGTGATCTGGGCGGCGCCGAAGTAGGCGATGAAGCCGGCACCGATGAGAACGGCCAGCGCCGAGAAGCGCACCAGGATGCCTTGCGACTGGCTGAGCCATGGGTCGAGCGCGTAGGCCGTGCCGATGAGGACGAGGCCCATGATGATGGCAGAGATCAAGATGCGGGGTAGCGCGCGGCGGAGGCGGGCATCGCTGTCGAAGTGGCCGTGGGTCTTGAGGCCGCGATAGAGCAGCAGCGCGTTCATCCAGCCCCCGAGCGTCGTGGCTACCGCAATTCCGAGATGGGGCATCCAGCCAAGGCGGCGGAAGAGGAAGAAAAGGCCGACCGAACCGATCGTGTTGGCGGTGAGGCTCCAGGCGGCGAAGCGCATCGGTGTCTTCGTGTCCTGGCGGGCGAAGAAGGCCGGCGAGAAGACCTTGATCAGCACGAAGGCGGGCAGCCCGAGTGCGAAGATGCGCAGCGCTTCGGCGGTGTAGGGCGTGTCGGCAGCGGTGAAGGCGCCGCGCTCGAACAAGACCCGCACGATCTCCGTCGGGATGACGAACAAAGCCATCGCGGCGGGAACCGTCAGCAGCATCGCGAACTCGAGGGAGCGGTTCTGGCTGTCCATGACGGCGGTGTGGTTGCCTGCGCGTAGATGGCGCGACACGTCGGGCAACAGCACGACGCCGATGGCGATGCCAACAATAGCGAGTGGAAGCTCGTAGAGACGGTCGGCGTAATACAAATGCGAAACGGCGCCATCCTGCATCGAGGCGATGACGGTGCCGATAGCAATGTTCACTTGAGTGATGCCGCCGGCAATGACGCCAGGGATGCCGAGCGCCACAAGCTTCTTCATCTCGGGAGACCAGCGCGGGCGACCGAGCTTCAAGGTGAGGCCGGCCCGGCGCAGACCCCAAATGAGAAGCATGAGCTGCAGGATGCCCGCAACGAACACGCCCCAGGCTTGGATGTAGCCGGCGGCGGGATCGGCCTTGAAGCCCAGCCATACCGACGCCACCATCGCAACGGTGAGAACGAGATTGAGCACGATCGAGACGGAAGAGCTTTCGGCGAAGCGGCCGACTGTATTGAGCACGCCGGACATCAAGGCGACGAGCGACATGCAAAGCAGGTAGGGAAACGTGATCTGCGTGAGGCGGACAGCAAGATCAAACTTTTCGGGTGTATCGGAAAAGCCAGGAGCGAGCAGATACATGAGCCACGGCATCGCCAGCATGGCGGCCGCCGAAAGAAGAATGAGAACGAAGGTCAAGCCGGACATGGCTTCGGAAGCGAACGCTCGCGCCTTCTCCGGACCGTCGCCTTCGTATTTGGCGGCAAAGAGGGGTACGAAGGCGGAGTTGAAAGCACCTTCGCCGAAGAGGCGGCGAAACAGATTAGGGAAGCGGAACGCGACATAGAACGCATCGGCGACCGGACCCGTGCCCAGCACTGCCGCTGCAAGGATATCGCGCAGGAAGCCGAGTACACGGCTGAGAAGCGTCAGGCCGCCGACGGTGAAGAACGCCCGATAAAGCTTCATTTCCGCGCCACCGTTGTCGATGTCGCGGATTGCGCCGAGCCGGAGAGGACGGCGGTAAGACGCCCGGCGATCGCCTTTTGGCGGTTCTCGCTATCGACCTTCTTGCCGGTCAGATCCGTGACGTAGAACACGTCGACGGCCTTCTCACCGAAGGTCGTGATGTGGGCGGAGGCGATGTCGAGGGAGAGGTCGGAAAGCGTGCTCGTGAGATCGTAGAGCAGGCCGGTGCGGTCACGGCCGGCGACTTCGATGACGGTAAACCGCTCGGAGAGCTGGTTGTTGATGATGACTTCCGGCGAGACGGTGAAGGCTTCCAGACGCTGCGCACCGGTCGTGCGCTTTTCGAGGAGTTGCTTCAAGCGTGCTTCACCGCGCAACAGTCGATCGATGGTCGTCTCGATGCGCTTGGCACGACGCATCTCGTCTTCGTCTTCGGCGAATTCGCGGGCCAGCAGGAAGGTGTCGAGGGCAAAACCGTCGCGTGTAGTCGTGATGTGGGCCCCCACGATGTTGGCACCGTTCGCCGCGCACGCGCCGGCGAACAGAGCAAGCAAGCGGGGATGATTGGGCGCAAAGACGGTGAGTTCGGTGATGGCAGTGAATGCGTCCGTCACGGCATCGGTGATGAGTTTGCGGCTTTCTCGTTCCGCCCGGAGGACAAGGCGAGCATGGCTTGCCTGCTTGGCGGTTTCCGTGCGCAGCCAGTAGTCGGGATAATGGCGATCAATAAAGCGTTCGACTTCGGCGCGGGGCCAGTCGGATAAGGCCAACGCCAGTTGCTCCTTGGCATCTACGAGGCGGTGGCGGCGCTCGATCTGCGTGTGCCCACCGGCGACCAGTGGCTCGGTCTCGTGGTAGAGCGTGCGGATCAGCTGACCTTTCCAGCCGTTCCACACGCCGGGGCCGACTGCCCGAATATCTGCGACGGTGAGCAGCGTGAGAAGTTTCAGCCGCTCCGGGCTTTGCACGACCTTGGCGAAATCCTGTGCCGTTCTGGGATCGGACAGGTCGCGGCTCTGGGCGATGTTGCTCATCGTCAGGTGCTGTTCGATGAGCCAGATCACGGTTTCACTTTCGGCGGGCGTGAGGCCGAGGCGAGGGCAGAGTCGACGCGCGATTTTGCCGCCAAGGATCGAATGATCTTCGGGCCGGCCCTTGCCGATGTCGTGCAGGAACGCTGCAACATAGAGCGCGCGGCGGCTCTGGATCGACTTGATGATCTGGTTCGACAGCGGAAGCTCGTCGGCACTCTGGCCATGTTCGATCTTGGCGATCTCGCCGACGGTCCGCAGCAGGTGCTCGTCGACCGTGTAGTGGTGGTACATATTGAACTGCATCATCGCCACGATATGCCCGAAATCGGGCAGGAAGCGGCCGAGCACACCGGCTTCGTTCATGCGGCGGAGCGTGGTTTCAGGATTTGATTTTGCGGCGACGAGATCGAGGAAGATGCGGTTGGCTTCGGGATCGTTTCTCAGCCGGTCATCGATGAGCCGGAGAGACTGGCGCAGGAGACGGATCGCGTCGGGATGAAGATGTGCATTCGTCAGTTCTGCCTGTGCGAAAAAGCGGATCAGGTTGACGGGATCGCGCTTGAAAACCTCGGGGTCGGCGACGTTGATGCGGTCGTTCTCGATGCGGAAGTCTGTGAGCTGGCGGACCTGACGGCGCAATTTCCAACTCGAGAGAAATCCCGGTAGGCCAGGTGATGTCTTGGCTTGCTGCATTTCGAGCGCGGCGCAAAGGATCGCCGTCAGGTCTCCGACGCTCTTCGCGACCAGAAAGTAGTGCTTCATGAAGCGCTCGACGGCGCGCTGGCCGGACTTCGTCCGATATCCGAGGCGTTCGGCCATCGCGGGCTGCAATTCGAACGTCAGCCGTTCTTCGGCGCGGCCGGTGAGAAAATGCAAATGGCAGCGGACGGTCCAGAGGAAATCCTCGCAGCGGCGGAAGGTCGAGTATTCCTCGGGCGTGAAGATGCTCTTCCTCGATTGTCTCGCGGCCGACTTCCTTGCCGTAGAGGTACTTCGCCAGCCAGTGCAGCGTGTGCAGGTCGCGCAGGCCGCCTTTGCCATCCTTGACGTTGGGCTCGACCTTGTAGCGGCTTTCGCCGGCGCGGCGGTGACGCTCATCGCGCTCGGCCATCTTGGCTGTCGATGAAAATGCGGCCGTCCCGGTGAAG
Organism: uncultured Alphaproteobacteria bacterium; assembly: GCA_963713575.1. Lineage (GTDB taxonomy): Bacteria > Pseudomonadota > Alphaproteobacteria > Rhizobiales > Hyphomicrobiaceae > JAGVSR01. The sequence goes on along the minus strand of CAVQMH010000016.1, from coordinate 55,253 downwards.
ACTTCACGGCGGAGGCGGTCCGTCAGTTCCGCGAAGAGCTGCGCATCGCCATGGATGAGCCAGGTGTCGAGCAGCGCTGTGCGGATGGTCATGTCCTGCTGCGCCATCTTGAGGCACTGGTCGACGGTCCGCGTCGCGTGGCCGACCTTGAAGCCCAGATCCCACAGCAGATAGAGCATGTACTCGGCGACGCTCTCGCCCCAGGGCGTCTGCTTGTAGGGGAGCAGGAAGAGAATATCGATGTCGGAGCCGGGCGCGAGCAGGCCGCGGCCATAGCCGCCGGTGGCGACGACGGCCATGCGCTCGGCGTCCGAGGGGTTGGTGGCGCGGTAGACGTGGGCGATCGTGTAGTCGAAGAGCAGTGCGATCAGCTCATCTTGAAACCGGGCGAGGCCGTGGGCGCACTTGCGGCCCTTACCGTCGGCTTCGAGTTGCTCCCGGGCTTGCTGGCGGGCGGCCTTGACCAGCCGCTTGCAGCGCTCGAGTACAGCGGGACGAGCCTCGGCGGGTGTGCCGTGGGCATTGAACAGCGCCGTCAGTTCGACCCGGAGCTGCTTGGTATCGAAATAAGGCGCGGGTCGGAAGGTGGGCGTATCCATGTCGGAAAGTCAAAGTCCTGCTGGCGCGGAGGCGCCCGATCGGGCGCGGGTCTTTTAGTGCGTGAATGTCTTGAGCGGGCGCAACTTAGCTGCTTTGCATCGCAAGCGGGAGGCCGCGACGTGCGGCCGAGTTCCCCATCGGAGCCGTTTACCGGAAAAGTATGCGGAATATCCTCCTCGATCAAAAGGCATCGCTCTGCTTGACCCAGATTACACTCCGACCGGTGGCGCGTGCCGATCTCGACCGCATCCGGACGTGGCTGCGGCAGCCGGAGATTGAGACCTGGTGGGGACCGGCTTCAGCGACGACGGCGGAAGTCCAGATTGCGCTGCAATCGCCGTCGGCTGTGTGCCGGATCATCGAGGCGGATGGAGAGGCGGTGGGTTACTGCCACGCCATCGACGCGGCGCTATGGGGGGACGACCTGCCGGAGGACCTGGAGCCGGGGACGTGGGACCTCGATCTCTTCATCGCATCTGCCGGACATCGCGGTCAGGGCGCGGGCCTCAAGGCGCTCAATTTGCTTAAATACGAAGTCTTTTCAACGACTTTGGCGACCGCGGTTTGCGTATTCGCTTCGATTTGCAACGAGGCGGCCGTCAGAGCGTATGAGAAGGCGGGATTCGTCTGGCAGCGGATCTGGAACGACCAGGCCGTAGGGCCAAGCTGGTTCATGATCGCGCGGCGACCGGGGTGCTGACCAGCAGTTTACGACCCAGAAACTGTTGCAAGCTAAGTTTGGAGACCGGGTTGAATATTCATCTTTGTACGGAAGTATGGCCACAGACAGTGCCTCTTCGGGTCCTCTTCAACGCCGCCAGTTCGGCCGGCGAGAGACGTCGCGCGTGGCGTACGCGATGCTTCCAGGCGGATCGGCGGTGGCTTGCACCGTGAGCAACCTGTCCAATGCCGGGGCGCTGGTGGACTTCGCAGGAGCGGCGGTGCCGACGCGTAGTTTCCGTCTGAGCATCGATGGCGCCCCCTACACCATGGTGTGCGAAATCCGGCACCAGGGTCCCAGCAGCGTCGGGGTGCGATTCGTGAACCTGGCCGACGGCGGGCGCCTGATGGCTCATCTTTATCCTGGCCCTGCAATCTCGGAGGAGACCGGTGATGCGCCGCGTGATTTGCGCGGCGATACGCCCTCGCCATCCGTGATCAACAGCCGGGATTTGCGCCAGAAGGTGCTGTCGTCGATGGCCGATCGAGCAGAGGACGTGCGCCCGGTTGCTGTCGAACCCATTCATAAGCGGCTGCCGCTTCAACTGTGGTCGAGCCTCACCACGCTTGCGCGCAAGATACCTGCGGCCGACCCTGTTCCGATGGTCCCATCCACGCCAGCAGCCGGGCCGGTCGTTTCGGTTGCACACCCTGCCGACGATGTTGTCGAAGATGTCGTGGGAGCGCTGGCTGGTCTGCCTGACGAGGCGTTCCGGGGATATCAGCCCAAGAGATCGCGCAGGAACGGGATCAAGGGCAGGTCCGCGGGCGGCATGGGGTAGTCCGTCAGCTTCGACGCACGCACCCATTTCACGCGTTGCCCTTCACGCGGGGCGATCTCGCCGTCCCAGTTGCGGCAAAGGTAGAGCGGCATCATGAGGTGGAACGTGTCGTAGGTGTGGCTTGCGAACGTGAATGGCGCCAGACATGTAAGACAGACCTCGATATCGAGTTCTTCCTTCAATTCGCGCACGAGCGCTTCCTCGGGTGTTTCGCCGGGGGCAAGCTTTCCGCCCGGAAACTCCCAAAGACCTGCCAGTGATTTGCCGGCCGGGCGTTCGGCGATCAGGACGCGGTTGTCGCGATCGACGAGGGCGGCTGCAACGACGAAAAGGAGCTGCCGTGCAGGAGAGGTCGACGGGTCCATCAGCGCCGCACCAGTTTCCAGGCGGACTCTTCGAGCCGAGACACGCCGCGCTTCTTGAGGTTCTCGCTGGCGGACAGGCCATCGCGCTTTTCGAGCAGAGTGAGGCGGAAGTTTTGCCCAAAAAGTTCTTTCACGCGCTGCGGTGAGATGGGAAAGGGCGGACCGTCCATTTCCGAGGGATCGTAGTCGAGAGTAACGAGCAGCACGGGCACGCCAGTGGGCGTCAGGGCAGCGAGCTTTTCAGCGTAATCCTTCTGCATCACGCGCGGCATGGCAACGAGGGCGGCGCGATCGAAAACGCCGCCGATGCGACGCGTGACGTCCGGGTCGAGCTGCAGGTGATCGCCGCACCAGATCTCGAACGGCCCCGCGCGCTTGACGGTGAAGCCGCTCCGCGCGACGGCGGCGGGAGCGCGCGAACGCTCGGCGAAGAATTGATCGACTGCGATGCCCGCCAGCTCCGTTCCGACAACGGTATGGCCGTGCTCGGCAAGCCAGACCATGTCGAGGCTTTTGCCGCACAGCGGCACGAGGACCTGCGCGCCTTTGCTCACACCGAGTGCCCGCCAATGACGTTTGAGAAAGTCGTGCGCGGCGGCTTGGTGGAAACCGATATCGGCCGTCTTCCAGCGATCGAGCCAGAACGTATGATCCATGCCCGGTCCTAGCTGCGGTAGTCGGCGTTGATCGAGACGTAGTCGTGGGTGAGATCGCAGGTCCAGACGGTGGCCGAGGCCTTGCCGACGCCGGCATCGATGCGGATCGTGATTTCCGCGTTCTTCATGTACGTGGCGACGGTGGGTTCGTCGTATTCGTCGGCGCGCTCGCCGTTGCGGGCCACGCAGTGCTCGCCGAACCAGATCGCGAGCTGGTCGCGATCGGCGGCTTCACCAGATTTTCCGACCGCCATGACGACGCGGCCCCAATTCGGGTCCTCGCCGGCGATGGCAGTTTTGAGGATCGGTGAGTTGGCACAAGACAGCGCAATTTTACGCGCAGCGCTTTCGGTTTCCGCACCTTCGACGATGAAGGTCACGAATTTTGAAATACCTTCGCCATCCTTGGCGACCTGGATGGCGAGATCGCGCATCAAATCCTGCAAGGGCGTTGCTGAAATCCCTCAGCCGTTTCGACTTGGTTTTTGTGATCGGCTTCTGGCCGCGGGCCGCCGCGCTGCCGGTCGCAAAGACCAGACAGGTGTCGGTGGTCGACGTGTCGCCATCGATGGTCATGGAGTTGAATGTCGTCTTGACGTGTTCGTTGAGGAGGTCCTGGAGCACGTCGGCCGCGATGGCGGCGTCGGTGAAGATGAAGCACAGCATGGTCGCCATGTCGGGCGCGATCATGCCGGCGCCTTTGCAGAAGCCGTTGATCGTTACCGAGGTTTCACCGATCACCGCTGTGCGCGTGGCGAGCTTGGGGTAGGTGTCGGTCGTCATGATCGCGCGGGCGGCGGCTTCGAATGCATCGGGTTCGGCCGACTTGGCAAGCCCGGCAAGGAGATGAGTGAACTTCGCTGGCGTCGAGCGGTTCGCCGATCACGCCGGTGGAGGCGACGTAGACGTCCTTGTCCTTGCAGCCGACAGCGGCAGGCGGCGGCGTTCGCGGTGGCCTCGACGGCGGCGCTGCCCTTCATGCCGGTGAAGGCGTTGGCATTGCCGGAGTTGACGACGAGGATGCGCGCCGTCCCGTGTTTCAGACTCTTGCGGCACCAAAGCACAGGAGCCGAGCAGGTCTTCGACTGGGTCAGAACACCGGCGGCCGTCGTTGCCTCGTCCATGACGGCGACCATCAGGTCCGTGCGGTTCTTGTAGCGGATGCCGGCTTCGGCAGTGGCAAAGCGCACGCCGGTGAGCGGTGCCAATTTCGGCAGGCTTACGGGGGCGAACGGTGAGACTTTAGACATTTTGGCCATGGAGCACCGGTACAGCAAACGGAGAGATCATGTCGCTTAAAAGCAATCAGGCCGCTTGGATGCAAGCGGCCTGATCACGGAATTGACTGTTTGAAGGTGAAGACCGTTACTTCTTCTCTTCCGTGGCGGCCTTCCCGGTGGCGGCAGCGGCAGCGTCTTCCATCTGCTTTTTCATGACGGCCTGAGCCTCCGCCTGCTTCTTGGCGTCCTCTTCGGCCATCTTTTTGATTTCGGGATCGAGGTAATCGATCTTGGCCTTGCCGCGCAATTCGCCGGCAATGTTTTGCGCTTTCGACTGCACCATGGAGCCGATCAGGCGGTCCTTGACCTCGTCAAAGGAGGGCGGCGGCTTCTGGCGGCGATCCTCGACCTTGATGACGTGCCAGCCGAACTGGCTCTGCACAGGCTTCGAAACTTCGCCCTTCTTCAGGGTAAAGGCCGCTTCTTCGAACTGCGGCACCATCTGACCTTTGCCGAAATAGCCGAGCATGCCGCCCTGCTCCTTGGAGCCCGCGTCGCCGGAATTTTCTTTGGCAAGCTGAGCGAAATCTTCACCGGCTTCAACGCGGACGATCAGCTTTTTGGCTTCGTCTTCGCTGGCCACCAAGATATGCCGGGCCTGAACTTCTTCTTCCGGCTTCAGGAGCTTGACCTTGTCTTCGTAGATGGCGCGCGCGCCCTCTTCCCCGATGCTGGCTTTGACGGTCTTGTCAAAGTATGCGTCGCGCAAGGCGCGCTGGCGCCAGAAAGCCATGCGCTTGTCGAAATCGGGGCCCGAACCCAACTTCTCAGCTTCGGCCGCTTCCGCGAACAGCTGGTTCTCGATCATGAATTCGACGAGGACGCGACGGCGTGTGGCCTCAGGCAAGTTACCGAGTTCGTTGCCAATTTCGGCCTCGGCGAGGGTCAGATCGGCCTCGGAGATCGCGTGCCCATTGACAGTGGCGACGACCTTGTCTTCCGCGATTGCAGCACCCGAAATGGCAGCGCACAGGCCAGCACTCAATGCAACCACATGAAAAGCTTGATAAAACTTCACGAAGACCCGTCCCTTTCGGCTGTCGTTTTGTCGAAGGACGGCCACGGCCAGTCCCTGGCGGCTCATGCCACCGCTCGTTTCCCGCGCCTGGATATCTCTGGCCTGCCGATGTGCCAAGTTAAGTTTTGGAGATAAGCGCGTTCCGAGTGCTGATGTCGATTGCGCAGGCGAGACGTGGCGAAAGTCCCCGTGGCGCGTTGACAATCAAGGGGCGCGATCCTTATGTCTCGCCCGTGAACCGGAGAGCCGCGTACGCGTTGCCTCTCCCGCCCGAGCTGTCTCCGCACGACGGATCTTCGATAGATCGTCGGCTCCTTGCCCGGTGCGGGCGAAGTGTGCCGCGTGCTTGGCGCTTTTCCAGAGAGCTTTCAGCTCAGGTATCTAAGGACATTGATCTCCATGCTGTCCATCAGCTCGCTCGCCGCGAAAATCTTCGGCACGTCCAACGACCGCAGGGTCAAGGGGTATCGCGCCAGGGTGGAGGAGATCAACGCGCTGGAGCCGGAACTGGCGGGTCTCAGCGACGAGGAGCTGAGGGCACGGACCGCGATGTTCCGCGAGCAGTACAAGAATGGCGCATCGCTGAATGATCTTCTCGTGCCGGCTTTCGCGACCGTGCGGGAGGCTGCCAAGCGCGCGCTCGGCCAGCGCCACTTCGACGTGCAGCTGATCGGCGGCATGGTTCTGCACGACGGCAACATTGCCGAAATGAAGACGGGCGAAGGCAAGACGCTGGTCGCAACGCGCCGGTGTATCTGAATGCAATCGCCAGTGACGGCGTTCACGTCGTCACCGTAAACGACTATCTCGCCCGGCGCGACGCCGAATGGATGGGGCAGGTCTACCGCTTCCTCGGACTGACCGTCGGCGTGATCGTGCACGGCCTCGACGACGAACAGCGCAAGGCTGCCTACGACTGCGACGTCACCTACGGCACCAACAACGAACTCGGCTTCGACTACCTGCGCGACAACATGAAGATGCGCAAGGACGACATGGTCCAGCGCGGACATGCGTTCGCTATCGTGGACGAAGTCGATCAGCATCCTGATCGACGAAGCGCGCACGCCGCTTATCATTTCGGGGCCGCTCGACGATAAGGCAGATCTTTATAACGCTGTCGATAAGCTGATCCCGGACCTCGTTGCGGAGGATTTCGAACTCGACGAGAAGCAGCGGCAGGTTTCGCTGACCGAGACGGGCAACGAGCGCATGGAGCAGATGCTTTCGGAGGCCGGGCCTCTGCGCGAAGGCTCGCTCTACGACGTCGAAAACGTCACGATCGTGCATCACGTCAATCAGGCGCTGAAAGCGCACAAGCTGTTCCAGCGCGACAAGGATTACATCGTCAAATCGGGCGAAGTCATCATCATCGACGAGTTCACCGGCCGCATGATGCCGGGCCGCCGCTATTCGGAAGGCCTGCATCAGGCGCTGGAAGCGAAAGAGCATGTCGAGATCCAGCCGGAGAACCAGACGCTCGCTTCGATCACGTTCCAGAACTACTTCCGCCTCTACGACAAGCTCGCCGGCATGACCGGCACGGCCTCGACGGAAGCGCAGGAATTCGGCGACATCTACGGTCTCGAGGTGATCGAGATTCCGACCAACCTGCCGGTCTCGCGTCTCGACGAAGACGACGAGATCTACCGGACGCAGAAGGAGAAGTATGACGCGATCGTCGCGACGATCGCGGATGCGCACCGCAAGAGCCAGCCGTGTCTCGTCGGCACGACGTCGATCGAGAAGTCGGAACAGCTCTCGGAGCTGCTGAAAGACAAGACATACATCGCCGAGCTCGGCAAGCGCTTCAAGGATCAGGCGCAGCGGTTCACGAGTGCCAAGGAAAGCGAAATCAAGGCTTACTTCGAAGACATCGGAAGCTACCTCTCCGATACGGCGGCGAAGGTGAAATCGGGCGATCCGATTCCGCATCAGGTGCTCAACGCGCGCTTTCACGAGCAGGAAGCCTCGATCGTCGCGCAGGCTGGCGTGCCCGGTGCGGTGACGATCGCCACCAACATGGCCGGCCGCGGCACCGACATCCAGCTCGGCGGCAACGTCGACTACCGCATTCGTGACTGGGTCAAGGAAGAGAAGGCTGCCGGTCGCGAGCCGGACGAAGCGGCGATCGCCGCGTCAGCGAGACGTCATCGTCGTGGACGTGGCCGAAAAGAAGAAGCTTGCGCTGGATGCCGGCGGCCTGTTCGTGATCGGCACGGAGCGGCACGAGAGCCGGCGCATCGACAATCAGCTGCGCGGCCGGTCAGGCCGGCAGGGCGATCCGGGCCGCTCGAAATTTTATCTGGCGCTCGACGACGACCTGATGCGCATCTTCGGCTCGGACAAGATGGAGAGCATCCTGAAGACCCTGGGTCTGCAGGAGGGCGAGGCCATCACGCATCCGTGGATGAACAAGTCGCTGGAGATGGCGCAGAAGAAGGTCGAGGCGCGCAACTTCGACATTCGCAAGCAGATTCTGAAGTACGACGACGTGATGAACGACCAGCGCAAGGTCATCTTCGATCAGCGCATCGACATCATGGCGGAGGAAGACGTTTCCGAGACCGTGAAGGAGCTGCGCCATCAGGTGGTCGCAGGACCTGGTTTCCAAGCACATTCCGGAGAAGGCCTACGCCGAGCAATGGGACACCGAAGACACTCGCGGAGGCGATTTCCGGTATCTTCGATCTCGATCTGCCGATCCCGGACTGGGCGGCGGAAGAAGGCATTGCCGATCAGGAAATCCAGGAGCGGCTGCTCAAAGCCGTCGATAAGCGAGCGGCAGAGAAAGAGGCGGAACTCGGTCCGGATCTCTACCGTCAGATCGAGAAGGAAGTGCTCCTGCGCACGCTCGACGGACTATGGCGCGAGCACATCGTGTCGCTCGAGCATCTGCGTCAGGTGATCGGCTTCCGCGCCTACGGCCAGCGCGACCCGCTGAACGAGTACAAGAGCGAAGCCTTCACGCTGTTCGAATCGTCTGCTGGCGCGCCTGCGCGAGGCGGTGACGGGTCAGCTCATGCACGTCGCGCTCGTACCGGCCGAAGAACAGCCGATGCTGCAGCCCGTGAGTTGCCGCCGATGGAAGCGCACCATATCGACGCCACTACGGGGCGCGATGAGTTGGCGGATATTCCGGAAGAGTTGCGCGATGAAATCCGGATGATCGACAAGGCGATTGCCGCGCGGGGCCGCGGCGGCGCGGCTGTTGCTGAAGCTCCCAAGCGCATGCCGCTACAGACGCGCAAGGCCGAGGGCGACACTGATCCGTCTTCGCCTGCGAGTTGGGGCAAGGTCGCCCGCAACGCGCCCTGCCCGTGCGGCTCGGGCAAGAAATACAAGCAGTGCCACGGTAAGTTTGACTGAGCGAGGTCACTCAAGTTGAAGAGCCCGGGGGAAATCCCCGGGCATTTTCGTGCCTTTCGACCGTTTTATTTCTCGCCGTGCTTGCCAGAAATGCGGTCGGACAAGGCGAGCAGGACGCTGGACACGACGAAGACGAGATGGATGACGACGAGCCAGAACAGCGATTTTTCCATTTCGGGCGTGATGGTCTTCAGGGCCATGAACGATTTCAAGAGATGGATGGCGGAGATCGCGACGATCGACGACAGCAGCTTCAGTTTGAGAGCGCTGAAATCGATGGTGCCCATCCACTCGGGCCAGTCCTTGTGACCGGTGTGGTCGATCTTGGAGACGAAATTTTCGTAGCCGGAAAAGATGACGATGATGAGGAGCGAGCCCATCAGCGCCAGATCGACGAGGGCGAGAATACCCAGGATGACGTCGAGACTCGGTGGCCGTGAAGGCATGTACCGCCAAGTGGAAAAATTCGGCGATGAACTTGATCAGCACGACCACGATGGACAGGGCGAGACCTAAGTAGAACGGCGCCAAGAGCCAGCGGCTGGCGAAAATCGTGTTCTCGAGCAGGCGCTCGACCATCGCCGGCGGTGTGGTCGGCGTTTCATTGTCGGCCATCTAGGTTCCCCGTCAAAATCGGCTCACGGGTTCTATGCCACGCGGCGGAATTGGATCGCAAGGACCGCGAACGCCGCGTTATGGGGTGCGGGACGCGGAGCGGGCGGCTTTGCGCGCCCGAGCGTCTGCTATGCGCGTCGGCTTATCGGTCCTCAGCGCGACGAACTTCCGGCAACTTGCTCTCGCCAAGTTGCACGGGGGTTTTCCCGCCCTGCGCGATATCGCCCTCTCCACCGGCAACGGCGGCGGGTTGAGGTTGGGCACCAATTCGAACATCTGGACCGCCGTGCTGATTTCCGCGGCGGCCTGGACCAGCGGGTCCGAGGCTGCCTGTTGTTGCGGGAGCGGTTCCGATGCCGGCGGTGACAGGTTCGGATCCGCGTTCGCCGGGAGAGCGATCGGGACAAGCGACGCGGATGGATCCGAGGAGCGAAGGGTGGCGGCTGTCACGCCGCACACGGCTAAAGGGTTTTGGAGGCCCGCCTCCGGCGGGCTTGCGTCTTGAATGTGGTAGCGGCTCTCGCACACGCTGACGCGCGGCGGCTGGCGGGTTCTCTCAAAGCTGTCGTAGCCCTGCTTCAGATTGGCCCAGAAGCCGGCCCACTCGCTGTTCGCATTCTTGACCAGATTGGCGTCCGTCATGCGGAACGGAAACACGTGCGCCGGGACGCGGCGCTGGCCGCCACGCAACGCTGCCGCAGCAAGTTCGTAGATCTCGCCGATGACAGGGTTCGTCATTGCGAAACAGCCGACCGACGAACAGCCGCCATGCACGAGAATGTAGGAGCCGGAGCGGCCCATCGCCTGATCGAAGGCATTGGGGAAACCGAGATTCAGCGACCGCGGCCAGCGACCGACATGATGCAGCTGGCGCGACGTGATGGTGTAGAAGCCTTCGGGTGTCTGCTTGTCACCTTCACGCTGTTTGGGACCGAGCGTGCCAGACCAATGGCAGATCGGATACGTCGCGAAGAGTTCGTAGCGGCCGTCCTTCTCCATCCAGAGCTCGAGCTCTGATTCGGCCTTGAAGATGCGGATGAGGAGGGGTGCACCGGCGGCAAAGCCCTTGGCGGCCAGGCGCTCGGCAGTCTTCGAAACGTCCGGCGTTCCCGGAAGCGGCAGGCGGCCAATGGCGGCGGCACGCTGGCGATCCACCCGGTCGGGCGCGGCGTCCTTTAGTTCGATGGAGAGCGCATAGGCGCTGGTCGTGGCGGCAACAGCGGCCAGCAGCGCACCGGCGGCGATGCTTCGCCGACGCTTCACGTTGGCCGCCAAGCGTTTGAATGTTCGAGCGAAAGGCAACGGAGCACTCTACTAAGCGTTGAACCTTGACCCAGCGCGCACCCTAGACGGTCAGGGGTGCCTCTGGCAACCGCTGGAGGCCGCATCTCTTTTTTGACGAGGCACTTTTCCACCCCATGTGGTGCTGGAACGCCTTTGGTGGCGTTCAGTTCAGCGCGGCGGTGGATTTGCTCGCGGCGCACTGGGCCGTGATGGGGCCTGTAACGTCGCGGGTCTTCGTTCCCGCGGTGAACGCATAGCGCTTGTCACAGACACTGACCGACGGCGGCAGGCGGTCGCGCTCGAAGTGATCGTATCCTGTTTTCAGGTCGGCCCAGAACGGCTGCCAGCGTTCGCCCTGATACCGGGCAAGATTCTGGTCCGTCATGCGGAAGGGATAGACTTGCACCTGAAATCGCTGCTGCCCGCCGTCAAGCGCACGGTTGACGATCTCCCAGATCTCTTCGATGACGGGATTGGTCATTGCATAGCAGCCGATCGAGCCGCAGCCGCCGTGGACCATCAGGAACGACCCCGTGCGGCCGTGCGAGCGATCAAAGGCATTGGGAAAGCCAAGATTGAAGGAGCGGTGCCAGCGGCTGTTCGGATTAAGCGCCGTCTTGTCGACCGAATAGAAGCCTTCCGGCGACTGGCGATCACCGGTTTGGAGCTTAGGCCCAAGGCGGCCGGACCATTTGCAGATGGGATAGGCCGCGAAGAGTTCGTAGCGGCCGTCTTTCAGCATCCACAATTCGAGTTCGAACTCGCGCTTGAACACGCGCATCAGGATCGGTGTGCCGAGCGCCATGCCTTTTTCGCGGAGGCGCTCGTCAAGCCGCGTCAGGTCGGGGGTGCTTGGCATCGCCTGGCCGGTGGAGGCGAGCCAGACACGATAATGGCGCTGGAGAGCGATCGTATATTCGTCGCGCAAGGGTGCGGGCATGAGAACGACGGCGACCGCGCCCACGACAATCAGTGCGAGAAGGATGAGGCCGGTGAGACCGGTCTTCCGGCGCTTTTGCGGGATGTTCGCTCTCACCATATCGTTCATTCCACCCGGCTCCCGGACTGCGCCCTTGAGGTGTCAGATGGCGCGCATCAGGGCGCGTTCAACCCGAGCGATGCCGGAACCTCGAAAGGTTTTTTGGCGGGCTTTTTGCGCACCACGGGTCCGGGCTCCGCAACGAGATGCGATGCGGCGGGAAGAACTGCCGGGGAAGGGCTCGCGATCGAGCCCGTTGCGGCTGCGGCGGGCGCAGCCACCGTCTTGGGCGCAGGAGCTTCGCCGTCGGACCATGCGAGTGCTGTAGCGTCGCGGGCTTTCGCGCCGGGCACGATTGAACCCTTCTGATTGGCGATCAGCTGATCGAGCTGGTTCGGCACGAAGGGCGTCAGTTCCTGTTTCTGGAATCGGGGGCAGACGCCTTGCGGATCGATGCGACCCGTGGCCGGCAGGGTAACGCCGACGACGTACTTGCGTTCACAAACTGCGATTGACGGGGGCACGCGATAGGTCTCGAAGAAGTCATAGCCCGGTTTGATCATCGCCCAGAACGAATAATTCTTGTGGCCCTTAAAGCGGGCGAGATTTCTCGTCCGACATGCGGAACGGGAAAGCGTGTACCTCGAACGCGGTCTGGCCGTTGCGGAAAGCGTCGCGGGCGAGTGCATAAATTTCTTCTGCAAGCGCGTCGGTCATGGCGTAGCAGCCGGCCGATTTGCACTTGCCATGGATCATCAGGTATTCGCCGGTTCGATCGTGCGACGCGGTCGTAGGCGTTGGGGATAGCCGAGATTGAAGGCGACGTGATAGCTCGAGTTCGGGCTTCATCTGCTTCGGACCGACGGCGTAGAATCCTTCGGGCGCCTGCTTGTCGCCCTTCTTGAGCTTGGGACCGATCTCGCCCGACCAGTTGCAGATCGGATAGGTCTTGAAGTGGTAGAAGCGGCCGTCTTCGCGCGCTTTCCAGACTTCGAGTTCCGATTCTTCCTTGAAGATGCGGACGAAGATCGGCATCCCGGGCTGCATGCCCTTCTTGCCGAGCAACATCCAGCGTTTCCTTGGGCAAGGGCTGTCGGCGGGCACGTCAGTTCGGGCGCACTTGCCGCAGCGCCGCGAGCACGAGCGCTGCGGCACGCCAGAACTGCTCCGAACCGGAGTTCGACTCACATCCCCACCCTAGTTCGACTCTGGCCACCCACTGGTTGACCTTCCTCGCGTCTCGGCGGATCGCCTCGTACGAATCACCATCTGTTTGAGAAGGTTAATACTTCCCTAACGAATTGGATCGAATTCGACAGTGGGGCGCAGCGCCGCCCGTCCTACAAGCCGAACAGGGCGCCGGGAATACGGCGCGGGTGAGGCGCGAGTTATCAGCGTTAACAATGGCTTGGAGAACAATCGATACGCACTTCACTCACAGCCTGCCGCTTCGCGGGCCTCTCGCCCTGCCGCGACTTACAACGAGCGGCCGATTTCGAGGAAGCGGTCCTGGCGCTGGCGGCGGATCTCGGCGGCGGCTTTTGCCGTCGAATTCGGCCAGCGCCTTGGCGATGGCGTCGCCGACGCGCTTCGATGGCCGCCGTCCGGTCGCGATGAGCGCCGCCGACGGGTTCCGTGCACGATGGTCGTCGATCACGCCGAGGCCTGCAGCAGATCCTGGGCCGTGATCTTCATGCTGGTCGCGGCATCCATGGCCTTGCGCGCTGTCGCGCCACAGGATCGAGGCGGCGGCTTCCGGCGAGGCCACGGTGTAGATCGCGTGCTCCAGCATCAGGATGCGGTTGGCGGTGGCGATGGCGACCGCGCCGCCCGATCCGCCTTCGCCGATGACGACCGCGATGAGCGGCACGCCGATGGCCAGGCAGCAGTCGGTCGAGCGGGCGATGGCCTCGGCCTGGCCGCGCTCCTCGGCACCGACGCCCGGGTAGGCGCCGGCAGTATCGACCAGCGTGATGACCGGCATGCTGGAAGCGGTCGGCCATCTCCATCAGGCGGACGGCCTTGCGGTAGCCTTCCGGCTTGGCCATGCCGAAGTTGTGGCGCAGGCGGCTTTCGGTGTCGGAGCCCTTCTCGTGGCCGATGATCATGACGGAGCGGCCGCGGAAGCGTGCCGAGGCCGCCGATGATGGCGTCGTCCTCGCCGAAGTAGCGGTCACCGGCGAGCGGCGTGAAATCCTCGATCAGCGCCGCGACGTAGTCGAGGCAATGCGGGCGCTCGGGATGGCGGGCGACCTGCGTTTTCTGCCACGGCGTCAGCTTGGCGTAGGTTTCGGCGAGGGCTGCATGCGCCTTCTGCTCGAGCTTCTTGATTTCGTCGGCGATGTTGACCGCTGTCTCGGAGCCTTCGAGGGCGCGCAACTCCTGCACCTTGCGCTCGAGTTCTGCGATCGGTGTCTCGAATTTCAGATAGGTGCGCACGATTGTCGGGGCCGGACGCTCGGTCATCGATTCCACTTTTCAAGCCTCGTCGCTTCGGGACCGGGGTGCGCACGGCGCACGAAGATGACCCGGGAATGAAATTTGGCCGGACGATGCGCGCGGCCTTACACGGCTGTCAAGGCTCGCTGCGGGCGCACCGGCTCTGTTGGCCAGCTTATCCCTTGCAAACGATTTCCCATTTACCTTCAACGGGCTCGCGGTTCCCGCACCGGCAGCATCAGGAGCATGCCGGCGATAAGGAACACGGCGATGGCGGCCATACCCAAGCGCTGGCTGCCGGTGGCCAGCGTGACGGTCGCGACAAGAAAGGGCGCGAGGAAGGCGGTCACCTTGCCGGAGAAGGCGAAGAGGCCGAAGTACTGGGTGATCTGGTCCGGGGGTGCAAGCCGGGCCAGGAGCGAGCGGCTGGCTGCCTGGACGGGTGCCGCGACGAGGCCGACGACCAGCGCAAAGGCCAGGAAGACCTGTTCACCACTGGAGGAGAAGGGCGCGGAGCCGGCGGCTTTTTCCGGGACTTCCAGCGTGTAGAGCACATGCGTTTTATCGACCGACAGAATGCCCAGCGCCCCAATGAGCAGCAGGGCCAGCGCGACGAGTATCACGGTCTTGGCACCGGCGCGGTCATCGAGGAAACCCCCAATAACGGCGCCGATCATGCCTGTGGCCGTGAGGATGATGCCGAAAAGGCCGAGTTCCACGGCGCTCCAGCCGAATACAGCGGTGCCATAGATGCCGCCAAAGGCGAAGATCGCGGATAGGCCGTCTGAGTAGATCATGCGCGCGATGAGGAAGAAGAGCATGTCCCGGTTCTGCGGCAATTGCTTCAAGGTTTGCCAAAGTTGAGTTGCGGGCGAGCGCCGTGTTTCACCGGGCGCCAACGGTTTCGGTTTCACGTCGGGCACGAACAGGAAAAACGGGATCATGAAGAGCGCGAACCACACCGCTGCAATGGGTCCGACGATGCGGTCGCCTTCGCGGGACTCGGCATCGAGTGTGAGAATCGGATCGAGGCCGAACAGCGTCTTGCCCGTCGAGGGGTTACTCACGATCAGCCCGGCGACGAGGGCGAGGCTTAACAGGCCGCCGAGATAGCCCACGCCCCACCCGATGCCGGAGAGGCGACCCAAAGCGGAGGCCGGCACGAGGCTCGGCATCATGCTGTTCGTGAATACGGATGAGAATTCGGCGGCGGCGGTGGCGGCGACGAACGCGAGGACGATGAGCGCAATCGTTTCCTTCGGTGCGCCGGGGACTGCGAGCCAAAGTGTAGCGAGCCCGATGATGAGAAGTACGGCGAATGCCGCGATCCAAGGTTTACGCCGTCCGCGGCCGTCGGCATATGCGCCGAGGAAGGGGCTGCCGATTGCAATGAGGATACTGGCGGCGGCGGCACCGTAGCCCCAGATGGTCTGTCCGAGTGCCGGATCGCCGACCACGTGACTTGCGAAGTAGGGCGCAAAGAGGAAGGTCAGCACGAGCGTGTAGTAGGGCTGGGCGGCGAAATCGTAGAGCGTCCAGGACACGAGGGCGCGCACGGGCGCCCGTTCCGTGGTTCTTATCGCCGCCGGATCGAGCATTGCTTCCGCCGTTGTCATCGATTTCTCCTCGTCGCGCGCCGGACCGTCACTCGATGATGATCAAATGATTTGGCAGCTCGTTGGGGTCGCGGGTCCCGGGCGGGAAGTGTTGGGCCAGGAGATCTCCCGACTTCTCTACGGCGTGCACGAAGCCGTCGCCCGCATTGCCGGCCGCGATGTTCGCCGTCAGATCATCGACGATCGCTTGCCATGTGCCCTTCTCAACTTTGGCGTCGATGCCGGTATCGGCAATGATTTCGGCATAGCGTTCGGCGACCGAGACATAGATCAGGATACCGGTCCGGCCCGAGGTCGTGTGCAGGTTCTGGACGAGGAACTGTTCCACCGCGCGGCGGTGGGCCCGCTCGCGCTTCACGCTTTGTGGCACGATGGCGTAGCGGACGCGCCGGGGCAGCGTGAGCAGCAGGATCAGCAGGAAGGCAGCAAGTTGGGCGACATAGATCGTCTGGACGGGCAACCAAGTGAAATAGACAAGGGGCCAGGGCACGATGAGGGCAATCAGTGCGGCCCACAGGAATGGTACGTGCAGGTAAATGGCGCTTTCGCCGCTCAAGACGGTGACGATCTCACCGGAGGTTTTGCGCTCGGCGGCGACGATCGCTTGGCCGATTCGCGCCTGATCTTTGTCCGAGATGAAGGCCATGCGGTCCGTTCCCCTTGATCCTACCAGCCGCCCGAGGCGCCGCCACCGCTGAACGTGCCGCCGCCGCCCGACCAGCCACCGCCCCCGCCACCACTGCCGCTCCAGCCGCCCGAGCCGCCGGGGAGGATAACGATGCCGCGATCGCGGCCGGTGCGGCGGCGTCCGCCGCGACCGGCCGACTGCGGGTACTGGCCGGCCTGCTTGTGCTGCTGATAAATCGAATAGACCACGATGGCGATCCAGATAGCGATGATGAGGACGGCAACCCAATCGACTTCGGGCGCCTGTTGCATTCCCAGAGCGCGCCGCTTGACCGCTTCCGCATCGCCGAGCAGTACATCCTTGATATCGCGCACGCCGGCGCGGATGCCGCCAGCGAAGTCACCGCGGCGGAAGCCGGGCAGGATCGCATTTTCTATGATGATGCGGCTCATGGCGTCGGTCATGATCGGCTCGAGCCGCTTGCCGACTTCGATGCGAACTTTCCGTTCATTGGGTGCGACGATGAGTAGGACGCCATTGTCCTTGCCCGCCTGGCCAATGCCCCAATGGCGACCGAGCTTGTAGCCAAAGTCTTCGATGGTGAAGCCTTGCAGCGACGGCAATGTCACGATGGCCAGCTGATCGGAGGACGTGCCTTCCAGCGACGCCAACGTGGCGGAGAGTTCAGCTTCGTCTTCGGGTGTGAGCAGGTTGGCATTGTCGATGATGCGTCCGGTCAACTCCGGAAACACCGGATCGGCTGCGTGCGCGGGAGCGATGCAGGAGACGAGCACCGTCAGAACGAGTGCCAGCGCAGTCAGGATCGCGCGCACAAGGTTGCTCCGTAGCCGAGAGTTTGGTTTCGGAGCAAGCAGCTGCCCCTCACCCCAGCCCTCTCCCCGTCAGGACGGGGAGAGGGAACAACTCTCCTCACTTCTTTTCGGTGCCGAAATCGACTTTAGGTGTCTTTTGTTCTTCGGCAGGAATATCGAAGGCGGCCATCTCCGTCTTGTCCGGATAGACGAACGCGCGCCACCAGCGGCCGGGGATCGTGGTGATCTCGGTGTTGTACTGGCGGACGGCCTGGATGTAGTCGCTGCGCGCGATGCGGATCTTGTTCTCGATGCCTTCAAGCTGGCTCTGCAGTGCGAGGAAGTTCTGACCCGACTTAATGTCAGGATAACGCTCGACGACAGCCAAGAGGCGACCCAAGGCACCGCCGAGCTGGGCTTGTGTCTCCTGGAAAGTCTTCATCGCGTCGGGGTTGGTCAGAATATCCGGCGGTACCTGCACCTGAGCGCTCGTCGCCTTCGCGCGGGCTTCGACCACTTCGGTCAGCACGCTCTTTTCCTGCTCGGCGAAGCCTTTGACGGTCGCGACGAGGTTCGGGATGAGATCGGTGCGGGTTTTATAGGTGTTGAGCACCTCGGACCATGCCGCCTTGGCGTTTTGCTCATAGGTCGGGATGTTATTCACGCCGCAACCGCCGAGCGGCAGCGTGACGGCGAGTAAACCAGCCAACACCAGCGATCGGCTGGACCGGGCAAACGACGAAACAGTCATGGCACGCGAGGCCTCCTCATAAACTGACTACCCATGGTCATAGCGGCCGGTCGCGCGAAGGCAAGGCCCATGCAGGGGCTGTCCGACGCTCGTCTTTACTCTGATTGTGCGCCGTCCTTCGAACCGGTGACAGCCTTCGCTAGGTTCGACCGATCTCTTTTGTTTCAAGTGGAGTTGAGGATATGGCGGTGGGTAAGGCAGTGGCAACAGGGGTCGCCCTGGCGGCCCTTCTCGGCTTGAGTGGCCCGTCCACGGCCGGGGGATACGGCTGCCGGGGGCAGGCTGTCGCCTGCTACGAAAAGGTTCGCCTCCCCGATATCTACAAAACGGTCGAGCGGCCGGTGGTGTTGAGACCTGCGACGGAGCGGATGGAGCATGTTCCGCCCGTCATCGGCCGGCGCCTCGAGCGGGAGGTGATCGCGCACGGGCGGGTGTATGCTTTGCCGTTGGCACCGGTTTATTCAGCTGTCGTCCGCCGCGAGCTGGTGCAGCCCGGTTCGGTAGCTTATCGAATGACGCCGCCCGTGGTGCGCACCGTGCACGAAGACGTCGTCGTTCGTCCCGGCCGCACGCGGTGGGTGCATCAGCGGGACCGCCATGGCCGTGAGATCAAGTGCCTGGAGAAATCGGCACCGTTGACGCGGACGGTCGCGCGACAGGTGATCGTCGATCCGGGTCGCCGCGTGCCCGTGTTCACGCCGCCGGTTTACGCGGATGTGCCACGCACGGTCCTCGTTCGACCTGCCGGCGTCCGGCACGTCTATGAACCGCCGGTGACGCGCGTCGTGGAGCGGATGGTTGTACTGCGGCCGGCTCAGGCGCGCGTCTGGGTCGAACCGCCGATCTATGGCGTCGCCCGGCACACGGTGAAGGTCCGCTCCGGCGGCGTTGCTTGGCGGCAAATTCATTAGTGCGCCCTCCGACACGGCTGTGAGCCGGATAGGGGTTTACGCCCTGCAACTCCGCTGCGCGGAGCCGACCGCCGGGCGACAGGTCACCTGACCCCGAGACCGCCACAATCGGGCCGCACATGTCTTGGCGGGGCGCGGCTTTCCTGGCTACCTTGGCTGGGACGATGACGGGTGGGGTTCACGCGCGATGCCGCGCAATATTATTGCCGTGATGAATACCAAGGGCGGCGTCGGGAAATCGACGCTGGTTCTCGCGCTTGCCGAGACGCTGTCATGCTACCACGGGAAAAACGTACTCGTGATCGACAGCGACGCGCAGGCGAGCGTTTCCAGCATGCTGACCTCGGTCGCCAATCTGCACCGGCTGCAATCGGAAGGTCTGACAATCGTCGATCATCTGGTCGGGCGCGTTTTGCAGGGCGGAACGCCGGACTGGTCGCGCGTCGTGATCCGCGATGTCGGCGACGTAGATGATGCGCGCTCGGTTTTCCTCATCCCCAGCGACATGCAGCTGACGCTGTTCGAGCGCGAGGTGTCGAAGGAGCAGCTGCACACGCGGCTCAGAGCTGCCATCGCCCAGTTGCTGCTCGAAGTGCGCAGCGTGTTCGACGTGGTGCTGATCGACTGCCCGCCGGGGCTCTCGGTGCTGACGGAAAGCTGGCTGCGCGAATCCGATTTCCACATCTCACCGACAAAGGCCGATTACGTTTCGGTCTGCGGGCTCGACGTGTTCCGCCGCTTCAAAGCCTTCAACCCGGAGATGGGTTTCGCTGAAAACCTCGGCGTGATCGTCAACATGTTCGATGCGACCTCGCCTACGGAAGCCGAGTACCACAGGTGGCTCGCTGAGAACCCGGACAACAATTGTTTCACGGGTGTCGTACCGCGCGCGCAATCGTTGCAGGACGCGGCACGTTTCCGGACCCAGGACCGCTCATATTTTGCCAAGTACCCTGGGCATGTCGGACAAGCGGTGCGCGCGCTGACGGAGGAACTGCTTCAGCGGATGGGTACGAGTGCGTCGGCCGCCAGCGCGGCTTGAGCTAGGACGGTCAGTGCGGCATTGGTGATCGTACGTCGAATGGAGCGGGCGAAGGGGATCGAACCCTCGACCCTCACGTTGGCAACGTGATGCTCTACCGCTGAGCTACACCCGCTTACCATTTCGAATGCCGCATACCTTAGCGACAACTGTGGCTCGATCAAGCTGACCGGTCACCGGAGGCAGGCGGATAACAGGCCGCTTCCAGCCCGTCAACTGGAAACCCATCGGGCCACCGGGCTTGCCGCAGCCGCTCATCCGCCCTACCTGCGAGAACTGAACTCGTGACGTCTACTTTCGAGCCAATCCGTGACCCTCCCCCTCCGCCAGCTCTTGATGGAACGGCTCGCCAAACTCGGCATTGAGACGGCGACGATCCAACATCCGCCGGTGTTCTCGGTCGAGGCGAGCGGTGAGTTGTATGAGAAGATCCCCGGCGGCCACACGAAGAACCTGTTCCTGAAGGACGCCAAGGGCGCACTGTTCCTCATCGTTGCGCATCACGGGACGCGAGTGGACTTGAAGCGACTGCCGGCCGTTATCGGATCGGCGCGGCTGAGCTTCGGGCGGGCTGACCTGCTGGAGGCGGTCATGGGCGTCAAACCCGGTTCGGTGACGGCGTTCGCGGTGATGAATGACGCGGCGCAGCACGTCCGGGTGGTGTTGGATCGGAACCTGATGGAATTTGATACTATCAATCTGCACCCGATGGAAAATACCGCCACGACGAGCATTGCGCGGCACGACCTTTTGCGGTTCATTCGCGCCACGGGACACACACCCCAGATCGCGGCGCTCTCGGTCGACTGACGCCCCGGGGATCGACATGAATACGGCCTCAAACAGGGGCAGAGGCGGTTGGATTTTTTCGAGATGACCCGGGCAGAGCGGAGGACGCCGCCCGAGGCAGAAACCCAAGGAGACGACGGAATGGATATCGGTTCGGCAACACCCGCGGCCGGGGACATCGTCAAGGATACGACGACGGCGAATTTCATGAAGGACGTCATCGAGGCGTCGCAGACGGCGCTCGTGCTCGTCGATTTCTGGGCCAATTGGTGCGGACCCTGCAAGCAGCTCGCGCCGGTGCTCGAGAAGGTCGTCAAGAGCTACGGCGGCAAGGTGCGGCTCGTGAAGCTCGATACGGACGCACATCCTTCGATCGCGGCACAATTGCGCGTGCAGTCGCTGCCGACGGTCTATGCCTTCCGCGACGGGCGGCCGCTCGACGGCTTCGTGGGCGTGCAGCCGGAGAGCATGCTGCGCCAGTTCATCGACCGGCTGATCGGAGATGATCCGGGCGCTGCTGCGGACGCCGGGCCCACGCTCGAGGATATCCTGGCTGCCGCAGCGGAGGCTTTTGACGCCGGGGATTTGCAAGGCGCGGCTGAGGCTTATGCCGCAGTGCTGCAGGAAGACCAAACCAATGTGGAGGCGCTTGCCGGCGTCGCACGCTGCTACCTCAAGTCGGGCGATACCGAACGGGCCCAGCAAATGCTGTCACTGGTGCCCCCCGACAAAGAGAACACGCCGTCGGTGCAGGCGGTGAAGGCCGCGCTCGAACTTTCGGCCAAAGCGGCGGGTGCGAGTGAGACCGCGGTGCTCGAGGAGCGTATCGCGAAAGATCCTGCGGATCATCAAGCCCGTTATGATCTGGCGATCGCGCTGGCGGCTTCCGGGTACAAGGGCGAAGCAGTCGAGCACCTGCTGACGATCGTACGGCGCGACCGGAATTGGAATGAACAGGCTGCGCGCAAGCAGCTCGTTCAATTGTTCGAGGTGTGGGGACCGAAGGACGAATTTACGGTCGATGGCCGCAAGCGGCTCTCTTCGATCCTGTTCGCCTGAGTTTTGCACATAGAAAGGACGCCCTTTGGGCTGGACTGATCAGTATCAGAGACCGCAGGATTTGCCGCCGCGGCTGCCGGTGTTTCCACTGCGCGGAGCCATTCTTCTGCCGCGCGCGACGTTGCCGCTCAATATCTTCGAACCGCGTTATCTCGCGATGCTGCATGACACGCTGGCCGGATCACGGTTGATCGGCATCATTCAACCGGCGCGGAGCGGGAGCGTGCTGGAAGCTGAAAGCCCGCAAAGCAAATCCTCGCCGCTGCGGTCTGTCGGTTGTGCCGGACGCGTGACGAGCTACCAAGAACTCGACGACGGGCGGCTTGCCATCACATTGACTGGCATCTGCCGGTTTGAAGTCATTGGAGAGGCGGCGACGCCAACAGCCTATCGCATTGCCAGCGTCACATTCGACCGCTTCGTACAGGATTTGACACAGGGGCTCGGCGAAAACGACGTCGATCGCGAGGGACTGCTGCGGGTTCTCAAATCTTATCTCGAACAGAACCGGCTCGAGGCGGACTGGTCGGCGATTGAACGTGCGTCGAGCGAAAGCTCTGGTGAACGCGCTGTCGATCATGGCGCCATATGGTACGGAAGAGAAGCAGGCGCTTCTCGAAGCGCGCGATTTGAAGACGCGGTCGGAAGTGCTCGTGGCGCTTGCAGAGATGGAAATCGCGGCCAATGGCGGATCGGGCGGGACTATTCAATGAGCGCCAGTGAGATTTCGTACCCCCATGCGGCGGGACCGCGTCTCGATCCAAGGCTTTTGGAAGTGCTCGTGTGTCCGCTGACCAAAGTTGTGCTCGTCTATGATGCCGAGAAGCAGGAACTGCTCAGCCGCAGCGCCGCTCTCGCCTACCCAATCCGCAACGGCGTTCCGCTTATGACGGCGGAGGCCGCGCGCCCGCTCACCGACGATGAAGTCGCTA
Source organism: uncultured Alphaproteobacteria bacterium (assembly GCA_963713575.1). GTDB lineage: Bacteria > Pseudomonadota > Alphaproteobacteria > Rhizobiales > Hyphomicrobiaceae > JAGVSR01. The sequence goes on along the minus strand of CAVQMH010000016.1, from coordinate 32,606 downwards.
AACTTTAAGCAACGCAGCATGCGTTTCATCACGCGGGCGGCATTAACTCTGTTGTTTTAGTTTTTATTAAACTGGGCGCCGCTTAGCTGCGAGCAGGCGCGCGAAATCCGACGTGTGCGCCTGAAAAAGGTGTAGCAGCGTGAATGAAAGCGGCCATAGCTCGGAGCGAGACGAAGATCGTCGCGCATCCTCAACGCGTCCGTTGATCGGCGCTTTGGCAGCGATCGTGCGCCGACTATCGGAACGGCTTTGGCTTCGGCGTGGGAAGACGGACGCACATCCTTCTGCTGACGAAAAACTGGAACAGCTGCATGATCTGCAATGGCAGATCGCCGATAGCGCGCGCCGCTATCGCGATCTGCTCGATGCGCAGGCCGGCATGATCGTGCGTCGCGACGCCGAAGGCCGGGTTTTGTTCGCCAATCGCGCTTATCTGCAGGCGTTTGAATTCCGCGAGGACGAGCTGGCCGGACGACGGCACGAGCCGCACGTGCTCGAAGGCGAGAGTCGTTCCTCGCACAGCATCGAACATATCGAGACGGTTGCCGGGCCGCGCTGGATCGCGTGGGAGGAAACGGCATGCGATGGGATCGACGGCAGCGAGATCGCAGCGTACTGGCCGCGACATCACACAAGATCGCCGTGATGCCGAAGATCTGCGCCAAGCGCGCGACGCGGCGCTCGATGCGAACCGTGCGAAGTCGCGCTTCCTGGCCAACATGAGCCATGAGATTCGGACCCCGATGAACGGTATTCTCGGCATGTCCGATCTGCTGCTGGACGGCGACCTGTCGGACGATCAGGCGAGCTACGCGCGGGCGATTTCGCAGTCGGCGCGGGCCTTGATGTCGCTTATCGATGAGATCCTGGACTTTTCTCGGATCGAAGCTGGCAAGCTCGTGCTGGTCGACGCGCCGTTCTCAATCGCCGATACGATTGAAGGCTGCGTAGCGCTGCTTGAACCAAAGGCCGTCCAGAAGGGGCTTGCGATTTCGTTTTCCGTCACGGGGGATCCGATTCCGTTGCTCTCCGGTGATGAGCCTCGCGTGCGCCAGATCGTGCTCAATCTGCTGTCCAACGCAGTCAAGTTCACCGATGCGGGTTCCGTGCGTGTCACCGTTTCGGCGCGCGACGGCGAGCTTGCGACAGGCAAGGTGCGGCTCGCAATCGCGGTTGAGGATACGGGCATCGGCCTCAGTGAGGCTGAAGCAGCGGCGGTGTTTGCCGAGTTCGAGCAGGCGGAGGCCGCAGTCCGGCGGCAGGATGGGGGTTCGGGCCTCGGGCTCGCCATCGCACGGCGTATCGCACATGCGATGCGTGGTGACATTACCGTCGTATCGAAGCCAGGGTGCGGGTCCGTGTTCACCGCTGAACTGGTCCTCGAGCGGGTGGAGACATCGGCTGCGGCGCTACGGGCGGTAATAGAACGGGTTTCGCTCGTTGCCCGGCCGCTTCTTGCCGAAACGGATCGGCGGGAGACTGCGCGCGTGCTGCTCGCCGAGGATAATGCCGTCAACGCGCTGCTCGCGACGCGGCTCCTCGAGCGCGAGGGGTGCCGGGTGGAGCGCGTACACACCGGCGACGAAGCGGTTGCGGCCGTGGCGAGGACCATTGCCGGTGAAGCCGCGCCCTATGATCTCGTGCTGATGGATATCTACATGCCGCGACTTGACGGGATGGAGGCGACGCGTGCCATCCGCCGTCTGTTTGCTGCATCCAGCAGGGACGTGCCGCTGGCTCTTCCCATCATCGCTGTCACAGCAAATGCCTTTCCGGAGGACCGCCAGCGCTATCTTGCTGCCGGGATGGACGACTACCTCGCCAAGCCCTTCGATAGCTCAGCATTGGCGGCGGTTCTGGCCCGCTGGCTGACGCGGGGGCGCCGCGAAAATCCGGCTGCCTGACAGCTTGAGTTCATCGGCTGCGACGCGGTTGCTTGTCGCAAAATCGTCTCGGAATCATGTCATATGCTGGCACAGCGGCCGCAGGGTCGCATGAGATTGCGCCCCGCAAACCGGCGCCGGAGCAGACCAGATGAAGCAGGGCCAAGGCCTGACGGGACGATTGAAGCGCATTGCCAAATTGAGCGCTCCCCCATCCGGCCTTCTCGCGAATCGCGCACTCGAATTGCGCGCGTTGAACGAACGGGCGCGGGCCAAGGCACTTTCGTTCATTCGGGTACCCCAGCCGAAGATCTATGGCGCGATTGGTGACCTGGAGGTGCGGATGGCGGCCAACCGCGCCGACATTCTGCAAGCACAACGACTGCGCTACGAAGTATTCTACGAAGAAATGTCTGCGAAGCCCAATCCGGTCGCTGCGATGCGGCGGCTCGATCAGGATGCGTATGATGCGGTCTGCGATCACCTGCTGGTGGTCGACACGTCGCCGGAACCGCACGGCAGGGAACGCTGGGCGCACCGGCGCAGGCCGCGGGTCGTCGGCACCTATCGCGTCCTGCGGCAAGACATTGCTGACCGGACGCTCGGATTTTACTCGCAGGGCGAATACGATATCGCGCCGCTCCTGCGTTCGAAGTCTCCGCGCTACCGATTCATGGAGCTTGGCCGCTCGTGCGTCTTGAAGCCCTACCGGTCGAAGCGATCCGTTGAGCTTCTGTGGCATGGGCTGTGGACCTATGTGCGCGAGCACAAGGTGGACGTGATGATCGGCTGTGCCAGCTTCGAGGGCACCGATCCCGCCGCACATGCCATGGCGCTGTCCTACCTTCACCATTATGCCATGGCGCCCGCAGACTGGCGCTGTGCGGCGCATGCGCCGCTGCATCAGAACATGAATCTCATCGCGAAGGACAAGATCGACCTGAAGCAGGCGCTCAAGGCTATGCCGCCTCTCATCAAGGGGTACCTGCGACTCGGCGCCTTCGTCGGTGATGGCGCGGTCATCGACCGGCAGTTCGGAACTACGGACGTTCTGATCATCCTACCGGTTGAGAAGATCGATCCGCGCTACTTCGAGCACTTCGGCGCGCCGACCGAAGTCAAGAGCCGCATCGCCGCCGGCGACTGACGGCGGATCTCGCTGCCATGTTTCAGAAATCCTGCTGACACGCAGTTGCCGCGTCGGCGCCGCGCGACTATCGTGCCTGCGATATCTTCCAATGTGAGATCGCAAAAGCACATGACTGAAGCCAGCCCCGCCACCGCACTTCCTCAACTCGTATCGTTCCGTGTGCCCCTGCCGCGCGGGGAGACCTACCGGCCGCCGGCCGATCGCATTCTCTCGGGTGACCCCGTACAGACGGCATGGAATCTCTATACCAGCGACGACGGGCGCTTCCACTCCGGCATTTGGGAATCAAAGCCAGGAAAATGGCGCTGCATTTTCACCGAGAGCGAGTTCTGCCAGATCCTATCCGGTATGCTCGTCGTCACGGGCGATGACGGACAGAAAGCAACCTATGGCGCAGGCGATGCGTTCGTTTCTCCCGCAGGCTTCACCGGCACCTGGGAGGTCGTCGAAACCGTACGCAAACATTACGCCTATTACGAATAAGGATCGCAGTCCGCATGAGAGCCGTCATTGCCCGCAAACCGTCGAAAATCGATACGCTGGACGTCGTGGAGCGTGCCGATCCCGGTGAGCCCGGACATCAGCAGATCCGCGTCCGTCTGCTTGCGAATTCGCTGAACTACCATGATTATGCAGTGGCAAACGGCGCCATTCCAACTGCTGACGGCCGCATCCTCATGTCGGATGGTGCCGGCGTCGTGGAGGCCGTGGGTCCGGACGTGACGGAGTTCGCCGTCGGCGATCATGTCGTTTCAGTCTTCTTTCCCTACTGGCAGGACGGCATTCCTCCGCATGGCAATTTCAGCCACGTACCGGGCGATGGCCTCGACGGGTACGCGCGCGAGGCCGTCGTTGCGCCTGCGCACTGGTTTACGCATTCGCCCAAGGGCTGGTCGCACGTGGAGGCGGCGACACTGCCGTGTGCGGCTCTCACAGCCTGGCGTGCGCTCGTTGTGGAAGGTGCAATCAAGGCCGGTGACAGCGTTTTGATCCTCGGCACGGGTGGCGTCGCGGTGTTTGCGCTGCAGTTCGCCAAGATGATGGGAGCGACGGCAATCATCACGTCGTCATCGAATGCAAAACTGGAGAAAGCAAAGGCGCTCGGCGCGGATCACACGATCAACTACAGAACGGAGACGCATTGGGGCGACGCGGTGCGGCAGTGGACAGGCGGGCGGGGTGTTGATCACGTACTCGAAATCGGCGGTCCGGGTACGCTGCCGCAATCCATTGCCGCAGCGCGGGTCGGCGGGCACGTCTCTCTGATCGGAATTCTCACGGGGATCGCCGGCAATGTTCCAACGATGATGTTGATGGCGAAGCAGATCAAGCTGCAAGGCATCATCGTCGGCAGCCGACGACATCAGCAGGATATGATCCGTGCACTCGACGCAAATCCTGGCATGCGGCCGGTCATCGATCGCACGTTTCCGTTCGAAAGGCTGGCCGATGCGTTCCGCCACGAAGAGAGCGCCACTCATTTCGGCAAGATTTGCGTCGAGATGTAGAGCCAGAGGTCAGATCAAGAATGGATGCAAGGGCTACTGAATTCGAGGTCGGCGCCCCGACAGGGAGCGGCGAGGTCACGCATTTTCGTGAGATTCTCCTTTGGCCCGTACAGCTCATGGGTGCCGGCGAGCCGGGCGTGGCGCGCAACAACGCAGCGCTTGTCGCAGCGCTTGGCCCAGACAATCCTTGGAGCGAAGTTGTCGACGAGTTCACAGGCAATCCCGCCGATTTCCAAGAGCGGCACTACAACGAGTTCGTCACGTTTCTGCCGCCGGTGCAGCGGTTTCTTTACGGTTCCGGCCGCAACGCCCGTAACGGATCCGGCCGCGGACCAATGAGCGTTTTGCGGCGCCGCGATATCGCGACGTTTCGTGTGAAGCTTCTTGGGGAGGCGCAGCCTGTGACGCTGCAGGTGGCGCACGTCGATCTCTATTTTTTCTACGATATCGACATCGCAATTCTAGCTGTTGAATTGCACGCTTCAAATTTGCCTCTCGAGACCGTGCAAAATGTGATGTTCCAACTCGGTCGCGCCTACCCTTCGTTCTGGCATACGGACGGCAAGGCGGGGCACTGTCCGGAGAAGGTCGAGCTTCTGGCAGAAGACGGACGGGTACTTGCGGAATCGGATTACGAAAATAAGACGGCGTTTCTGTCTTTTGCCTGCAGCAATCGTTCGCCGCGGACCGCGGCGCACTGGGACTTCATTTTGAAGCCTCTCGTTCTGCACCACTCCCACGAGACCGGGCCGATCCGCTACCGGCAGCTTGAATACTATCGAATGCCCCAGATGGCCTTCGTCGCGATGGAAAAGTCGCAAACTTTGAGCAGAGCGGACTATGTCCGACTCGCACTCTCCACTGGGCCGGGGGACAGCAACAAGCTACCGTTTTCGGATGGCGAACTCGTCAAGTTCGAGAATAAGTACTGCTATGATCGCTTCTTCCGGCAGAGCGCTCCGCTCGAATGGCCTGAAAGCCGGTACATGACCTGCGGCCATACACTCGTCGTGACGGGCTCGGCTGACGACGACTTTTTCGTCAACTTGGATCATGGCTGTTTGAACAGCTTTCGCCACGAAAATTTTCTGCTGTTCCTGATCGCACACTTCCACAAAGCGGCGCTGTTGATGTTTTCCGACCGCTTGGCGAAGGCTGTCAGCCGGCTCGATACGGAAGACGCCGCGGCCGTGAGATCCTTCCGTCTGGAGACTAGGTATGCGCTGGAAACCTTTTTGCGCTTTACTCACCGCTACTGGTTTCATGTGATCAGCAATCAGGTGCATGTGCACGATCTCTTTGCTCTTTGCCGGAAGCACCTGGAGGCGGATCGTCTCTATGAGGATGTGCGCGAGGAACTCAAGGAGATGAGTGAGTTCCTCGAAAATGATGCGATGCGGCGTCAGAACGAAACAATGACGCGGCTCACCGTCGTGACGACTTTCGGCTTGATCGCGAGCATCGCGACGGGTTTTCTCGGCATGAACATATTCGACTGGACCGCGGAGGATCCGATTTGGCGGGCCTGCATGTTCGCGGCCACCTTAGCTGCGACGACGGGGTTCATCGCGCTGACGGTCGCCCGCTCGCGTAAATTGGCGGACATGATGGAGCGACTGTCGGAAAAAGGACGGACGCGGAGAGCACGTCCCACAGGCCTCAAGTGAAACGTTAGGATGACAGATCGTAGGCCGCCAGCGCGGCGATGTTCATGATGTCGGTGTCCTGAGCGCCGAGCGTGCAGATCTGCACCGAGTGTTCGAGGCCGACCAGCAGCGGTCCGATCACGGTAGCGCCGCCGAGTTCCTTCAAGGTTTTCGTTGCGATCGATGCAGCGTGGAATGCCGGCATGATCAGTACGTTCGCGGTGTCCGTGAGACGGCAGAACGGATAGAGCTTCATCAGATCGGCATTGAGCGCGACGTCGGCGGCCATGTCGCCGTCGTATTCGAAATTAACATGACGCTCATCCAGAATGGCGACGGCTTGGCGGACTACGTCGGAGCGTTCACCGCGCGGCTGTCCGAATGTCGAGTAGGCGAGCATGGCGACGCGCGGTTCGAGACCAAAATTGCGGGCGGCCATTGCCGCTTCCACGGCAATGTTCGCAAGCTGCTCGGGTGTCGGCATATCGTGAACGCTCGTGTCGGCGATCAACACGGCGCGGCCGCGGCAGAGCGCGAGTGAGACGCCGATGATGTTGCGGCCGGGCTTGGCATCCATGACACGTCGTACATCCCGGAATACGCTGGTCCAGTTGCGCGTCACGCCGGATACCATCGCATCGGCGTATCCGTGTACGACCATAAGAGCTGCAAAGACGTTGCGCTCATTGCGCACGATGCGCTCGCAGTCGCGCTTGAGGTGGCCGCGGCGCTGAAGACGCTGATAGAGAAACTCGGCAAATTCATCGGCGTGTGACGACAGAGTTGTATCGATGATCTCGAATTCGGCGCGCAGCGGGATGCCGAGTTCGGCAAAGCGCTTCTTGATGATGTCCTTGCTGCCGACAAGAATTGGCTGACCGAAGCCTTGCGAAAAGTACGTATTTGCGGCGCGGATCACGGCGGGGTCCTCGCCCTCGGCGAAAACCACGCGCTTGGGCTCCTGGCGAACAGTGTCGAAGGTTGCCTGCAGCCAGCCGGTCACGGGATCGAGACGGCCCTTCAGGCGCGCGAGATAGGCGTCCATGTCGACGATGGGACGGCGGGCGACGCCACTCTCCATGGCGGCTTTAGCCACCGCAGGCGGCACGTGGCTGATGAGGCGCGGGTCGAACGGTGCGGGAATAATGTACTCCGGACCGAATGTCGGGCGGCGACCGTGGAACGCGGCGGCGACTTGATCGGGGACTTCCTGGCGCGCGAGTTCGGCCAATGCCTTGGTCGCGGCGATCTTCATCGCGTCGTTTATAGTGCTTGCCTGCACATCCAGCGCGCCGCGGAAGATGAACGGGAAACCAAGGACGTTGTTCACTTGGTTGGGATAGTCCGATCGACCTGTCGCCATGATCGCATCCGAGCGAACGGCCGCGACGTCCTCTGGCGTAATCTCGGGGTCGGGATTGGCCATCGCGAATATGATCGGCTTCGGCGCCATCGATCGGACCATGTCCGCTGTCACGGCACCCTTGGCGGAAAGGCCGAAGAAGGCATCCGCGCCATCAAGGGCTTCCGCAAGCGTGCGCGCCTTCGTCTTCGCCGCGTAAGCCGACTTCCACTGGTTCATGCCTTCCTTGCGGCCTTGATAGATGACGCCCTTCGTGTCGCAGAAGATGACGTTCTTGCGCGGCATGCCAAGCGAACCCAGCAGTTCCAGGCAGGCGATGCCGGCGGCACCCGCGCCGTTGACGACGAGCTTGAAGTTTTCAATCGAGCGGCCAGTCAACTCGAGGGCGTTCAAGAGCCCGGCGGCGGCGATGATCGCCGTACCGTGCTGGTCATCATGGAACACCGGGATGTCGAGCAGTTCCTTTAGCTTCTCTTCGATGATGAAGCAGTCGGGGGCTTTGATATCTTCGAGATTGATGCCGCCAAATGACGGGCCCAGATAGCGGACACAATTGATGAAAGCGTCGACGTCCTCCGTCGAGACGAGGAGGTCCATGGCGTCGATGTCAGCGAAGCGCTTGAACAGCGCGCCCTTGCCTTCCATCACCGGCTTCGACGCCAGCGCTCCTAGATTGCCAAGTCCCAGAATGGCCGTGCCGTTGGAGACCACGGCGACGAGGTTACCCTTGTTCGTGTAGTCGTAGGCTAAAGCCGGGTTCTCAGCGATCGCTTCCACGGGAGCGGCAACGCCGGGAGAATAGGCCAGCGATAGATCGCGCTGCGTCGCCAGCGGCTTCGTGGGCGTTATCTCGAGTTTGCCGGGCTTGCCTTGAGCATGGAACTGCAAGGCTTCCTGGGCTGTGATGCGAGCCGGCTGGTTCTTCTGGGCCATCGGGTAGGAGAACTCTTTGTTGGCCGCGTCGACTCCCCCTGCCGGGAGCCGCAGGGACGCGGCGGCGTGTGGTTTGGGCACGGCGGACAAACTGCGATCGCGACAGCCCGACAAGATGGAGCACCGTAGGCTCCCGCGCCCGATTTCTCAACGCGGCCAATCTGCTACTTTTGGGTGTCCCTCGCACCACTGGCCACAGCCGCTAGCCGTTCCTGCTGGGAGCCGCTATGTCATTCATGGGACAGTAAAGAGGCGGGAATGGCCGCGCGGCGGAATACGAAAAGTGATGCGGGAGACGCGATTGGCAACGCAGTCAGCGAGCCTTCGACGCTCGCCGGCGCGAATGCGGCATCACCGCCTACCATCGAGGCGACACCGTCAATGGCGCAGTTCCTCGAGATCAAGGCTGCCAATCCGGATAGCCTGCTCTGGTATCGGATGGGCGATTTCTACGAACTGTTCTTCGAGGACGCCGTGGTCGCCTCTGCCGCGCTCGGGATCGTGCTGACCAAGCGCGGACAGCACCAGGGCGTCGAGATTCCGATGTGCGGCGTGCCCATTCACCGCGCGGATGAGTACCTGCAGCGGCTGATCCGACAAGGTTATCGAGTTGCCGTGTGCGAGCAGCTCGAAGATCCGGCGGAAGCCAAGAAGCGGGGCTCGAAAGCGGTCGTGAAGCGCGATGTTGTGCGACTCGTGACACCCGGCACGCTGACCGAAGACACGCTTCTGGATGCCAAGTCACGCAACTACCTGACGGCTCTTTACCGTGCACCTGGAACCGGCGAGGCGGACGCGCTGCACGCGACATCCAACTACGCTCTGGCATCTTTGGATATCTCGACGGGCGAGATGGAGACGGGCGAAGTCACGGGTCCCGATCTGCCAGGCGAACTCGTGCGACTTTCGCCCGGTGAAATCATCACGACGGATGGCGTGCTCGCGGACGGCGAGTTGAAGCGCTGGATTGGCATTTCGGGTGCAGCGACGACCCCGGTGCCGTCGGCTTCGTTCGATAGCCTGTCTGGAGAACGTGGGTTAAAGACGCAACTCGGGGTCTCCGAGTTGGGCGGCTTCGGTGGCTTTTCGCGATCGGAACTCGCTGCCGTCGGCGCACTGCTGCGCTACATCGATCTGACCCAGATCGGGAAGCGCCCCGTCATCCGTCCGCCAAAGCGCACGGGCGGCAGTGGCGTTCTCGTTATCGACGCCGCAAGCCGTGCCAGCCTCGAGTTGACGCGATCGTCGTCGGGCGACAAGGCGGGCAGCTTGCTTACGGCCATCGATCGCACGGTCACGGCTGCCGGTGGGCGCGAACTCAGCCAGCGCCTCGCAAGTCCGTTGCGCGATGTAACGGCGATCGAGAAGCGGTTGGATGCCGTGTCGTTTCTTGTTGCCGAGGCGGCACTGCGCGATGCGTTGCGCGAGCGGCTGCGCGGGGCGCCTGATATCGCGCGCGCGATTGCACGGCTAGCGTTCGGGCGCGGCGGCCCGCGGGATCTCGGCGCGTTGCGCGACGGACTGGAGGCGGCGGCCAAGTGTGCTGCTCTTCTCAAGAAGGCCGGAGCGGCTATGGGACTGCCCCCGGAACTCGATCGCGTGGTGCGCGATCTTTGGGCGGCCGGTCCCAATCTGGGCGCAGCACTCACGGCAGCGCTTTCCGATGACCTTCCTCACTTGAAACGCGACGGTGGCTATGTGCGAACGGGCTATCGCGAAGCCCTCGATGCGGCGCGGCGGCTCAAGGATGACAGCCGGCAGGTGATCGCAACTTTGGAAGCGCGGTATATCGAGCAGACAGGCGTCAAGACGCTGAAGATCCGGCACAACAACATCCTTGGCTACTTCATCGAGGTTACGGCGCTGAATGCGAAGGCGCTGACGACACCACCGCTCGACGCGCTTTTTCGCCATCGCCAGACCATGGCCAATGCGATGCGCTTCACCACGGCTGAACTGTCCGAGATCGAGGGCCGGATCGCGTCTGCCGGTGAGCGGGCGCTGGCGCTCGAAGACGAGGTGTTCCAGGAACTCACGTCTGCCATTGCCCAGGCCGAGCAGGAACTCTCTGCGGTGGCGGCTGCTCTCGCAGAAATCGATCATCAGGCTGCGCTCGCTGAACTCGCCGTGACTGATAATTACGTGCGGCCGGAAATTTCGGCGATGGGCGGGTTTGAAATTCGCGACGGCCGGCATCCTGTCGTGGAACAGGCCCTGCGACAATCGAAGACGGGAGCCTTCATCGAAAACGACTGCATTCTTGGTCTTGATACCGCGGAGCCCGCGGGTTTCGACGAAGAGACGACGGCGCGGATCTGGCTCGTCACCGGTCCGAATATGGCCGGTAAATCGACATTTCTGCGTCAGAACGCGCTGTTCGTGGTTCTTGCTCAGATGGGATCGTTCGTTCCGGCGCGCGTGGCGCGGATCGGTGTCGTCGATCGGCTGTTCTCGCGTGTCGGAGCGTCAGACGATCTTGCGCGCGGGCGGTCTACGTTTATGGTCGAGATGGTGGAGACGGCTGGAATTCTCAATCAGGCGACCGAGCGATCGCTCGTGATCCTCGATGAGATCGGGCGCGGCACGGCAACGTTCGATGGGCTGTCAATCGCGTGGGCGACGGTTGAATACCTGCACGATGTAGCTCAGTGCCGAGCTTTGTTTGCCACGCATTACCATGAGATGACGGCGCTTGCCGGCCGGCTCAAGGATGTCGGCAACGTCACGATGGATGTGAAAGAGTGGCAGGACGAGATCGTGTTCCTGCACAAAGTGCGCCCGGGGGCCGCCGACCGTTCGTACGGTATCCAGGTCGCCAAGCTCGCCGGCATTCCGCAGCCCGTCATTGAACGGGCGCGGCAGGTACTCGACCTGCTTGAAAAGAATGATCGCCGCGCGACGGGTGCCGAGAAGCCGCTCGACGATCTGCCGTTGTTCGCCGCCGCGCGCCCGAAGGGTGCTGCGGCCAAAGGCGGTCCGTCTCCGGTTGAAGAGGCGCTCGCCAAGCTCAATCCCGATGAATTGACGCCTAAGGCTGCGCTGGAAGCGCTTTACGCGCTGAAGCGGTTGAAAGGCGGGATGTAACGCTGGCAGTGCTCTAGTGCCGAAAGTGGCGCATACCGGTAAAAACCATCGCGAGGTTGCGATCGTCGGCGGCTTTGATGACTTCATCGTCGCGCATTGAACCGCCGGGCTGAATGAATGCCGTCGCACCGGCGTCGGCGGCCGTGATGAGGCCGTCTGCGAAGGGGAAGAACGCGTCGGATGCGACGACCGATCCGACGATTTCCAGTCCCGCCTGCTTCGCCTTTTCCACCGCAATGCGGGTTGAGTTGACGCGGCTCATCTGACCGGCGCCGATGCCGACTGTCGCCAGTCCGCGCGCATACACGACGGCGTTCGATTTCACGAATTTGGCGACCTTCATCGCAAACACCATGTCGGCGAGTTCCGAGGGTGTGGGCTGGCGCTTCGTCACGATGTCGAGTTTTTCGGTGAGATCGAGATCGGCATCCTGCACCAGGAGCCCACCGTTGACCTTCTTGTAGTCGCGGCGAGGCCGTGTTGCGCCCGACCAGACGCCAGTGACCAGGAGGCGGACGTTCTTCTTTTTCGCGACCGCTTCGACCGCTTCGGGTGTCGCGTCGGGAACGACGATCACCTCCACGAATTGGCGGGAAACGATCGCTTCGGCGGTCTCCGCATCCAGGGGCTGGTTGAACGCAATGATGCCGCCGAAAGCCGATTCCGTATCTGTGTTGTAGGCAAGGTCGTAGGCATCCTTGATGGTCGCCGCGACGGCGACGCCGCACGGATTGGCGTGCTTGACGATGACGCAGGCGTGAGACGAGCGATCGAACTCCTTGACGCATTCGAGAGCAGCATCTGTGTCGGCGATATTGTTGTAGGAGAGTTCCTTGCCGCCGAGCTGGCGGGCGGTCGCCACCGTGCCGGCCACTGCGCCGATCTCGCGATAGAACGCGGCCGACTGGTGCGGGTTCTCGCCATAGCGCAGGTCAAGCGCTTTTGTAAGCTGTAAGGTGTAGGATCGCGGAAAAGCGTTCGCCGTGCGGCCCGACTCATCAGGATCGGCCGTCAGCCAGTTGGAGATGGCGCCGTCGTAGGCGGCGGTGCGTGCCAGTGCGCGGGCGGCCATGATCTTGCGGAAGGCGAACGAGGTCCCGCCGCCGGTCTTTGCCAGTTCTTCGCGCAGCAGATCATAGTCGGCGGGGTCAACGATGACGGTCACGCCGGCATGATTTTTGGCAGCCGCGCGCAGCATGGCAGGGCCACCAATATCGATGTTCTCGACGCATTCATCGAACGTACCGCCCATCGCCAACGTGGCCTCGAACGGGTAGAGATTGACAACGAGGAGATCGATGGGCGCAATATCGTGCGCCTCAGCCGATTGCTCGTGCTCTTCATTTCCGCGCACCGCCAGAAGACCACCGTGCACCTTCGGATGCAGCGTTTTGAGGCGCCCGTCCATCATCTCGGGAAAGCCCGTGTGCTCGGAAACGTCGATGACTTGCAGACTCGCGGCTTTGAGCGCGGCGGCCGTCCCACCCGTCGAGAGTATCTCGACGCCATTGGCTGCTAGGTCCCGCGCCAGATCGACAAGACCGGTCTTGTCCGACACGGAGATAAGGGCGCGGCGGATAGTGACGGCATCGGTCGCCAAGGTCGGATCCTTTCGTATAGTTTCGACCGGGCCTTAGCATGAACGATCGCAGCAGGGTACCGCCCAGCCGGCGCCTGCCGCGGGCCACAAGGTCACGCCCGGGTATCGACCCTCCAGCTGACTTCCGTGTCTCCATAGGTCGTTCCCCGCAAAACGAACTGAAGCGCCCGCCGAGGTCCGGAGCTATCGGCGAAATACGTGCTTTCCTCGATGCTGAGAGCTGCACCTGCGGACAAAAACCGCCAAACTTGCCCCTCGGGGGTGACAATCTCGGCTTCGCCCGGTGTGCTGAGCAGTCGGCACGTGATCTCGGGATGGAGGTGAAAATGGATCGCATAGGGAAGATCGGACTTGAGACGCAGCGGGGTGTCACCGCCACTCAAACGGTCGACACCGCGGATGGCCGCGCCGGATGCGCTCACCGTCATCTTACGGTGGTGAATGATTCCGAAACGCCCCAGATAGCCATTGTGGGACGCGGTCCAGACAAGATCGCCGTTGGCCTCCTCAACGGCGCTCACGACCTCAAGCGGTCCACGGATCGGCGAGCCGCCGATCATGGCTTCGAGACCGCGATGGCGAACGAGTTTGGCCGACGACGTCTCGTTGACGCACAGCGTGTTGTGAGACACTGTCCCGCGGGCTTGCGGACGCCAATCTTGATCCGCGGGGGCCGGCGCACCACCGTTGACGAAAATGAGGCGCGCGCCTGCGCTCATCTCAAATGAGAGGCAACCGGCGTGTGCTTCGCTGGCAAATTCGAAGGGCGGCGGGACGCCCGCATCGGCGATGATGGTTGTGGCGCCTCGCGTGAGATGGACGTAGCCCGAAGGTCGCGCCGATGCCAACGGCTTGGCGAAGAGATCGTCATAGGCGAGTACTGTGGCAAGACCTGCGGGCGAGGCGACCGAAACACCATTGAAGCGTGCCAATCGGCCATCGCCCATGCGCATGTAACGGAGAAAGGCAACGGCGTCGGACAGCGATTGCAACAGGGCTGGCGGAGGCTTGCGACCGCGCGCGGCGAAGCACTGCCGTGCCGGCAGAAGATCGAGCAACAGATCGACGAGAACAGCCGGGTTGCGGCTGACGTGGCCTCCATCATCTAGGAACTGGCGTTCAATCTCGGCCGAGAACGTCTTTTCGATTTCGTCTAGCTGGCGATCGTGGCCTGAAACGCAAAGATAGGAGAGCATGAGGCCCGTCAGAGCGAGCATGCGCGGATAGCCATCCGGGCCGTCCCGCCAAGTGGCGGCAAGTCGCACGATCTGCGCGCCGAGGCTCGAAGAGATGGCGTCGTAAGTTTCGATGTCGGCTTCGTCGAGCAAGAAGTTTGCGTGGCTCAGCCATGAAATAATGCGGCGTCCGAGGACGGCCGGCTCCCAAGCAATTCCGGAGCCTCGCTGGCGAAGGGTCCATTCAACAGTCAGGTTCCGGACGAGCGCGCGGGCCTCCTCATCGCCGGTGGCTTCCAGATGGCGCAGCCAGCCGAAACCGTGAAGCGCGCGGACCCACGTGTCAGGAGGGTGCTGGATTTCGAACGGCGATCGGTTGCGCAACGACATCCCCGTGCCGGCCAGACCCATGTGGCCGAGCTTCAGCTCAGGCCAGAAGCTGGGGTCCGCATTACGGAGTGTTTGCGGGACAATGAGAAGATTGCCGAGGTTCGCGGAGCCGAAGCGCCAGCGCAAAAGCGGCGAGAATTGCAGACGGGCCATCGACGCGCGTTGCGATCGCTTGGCGGCGATGAGAGCAATTCGCGACCGTTCGGCTAAACTTAAACCCGCCATCGCGAACCAGACATGGGCAACTGCCTCCACACGCCGCGCTTGACGCCGAACGTGTCCATTCCGGCTGGCGACGGCTCATGTGGTCGGTAGCGCAGGGTTAAGTCTCTGACAAGGCAGCGCACAGACCAAGTTGTGCGTATATCGCGGATGCGTCAGGCGTTGTGGCGGCGAAGGCGTGCGGCATAGAACCCGTCGAGGCCCGACCCGGCCTCGTCACCGGGAAAACGGTGGCTCGGAAGGGTGCGCAGGTCGCCATCGGGCGTCAGCGCATCGGCAAGGCCCCCGATTTCGAATGCCGTGATTGGCACACGACCGAATTCGGGGTGGGCTGCAAGAAAGCGGCTAACCTGATGCTCGCCTTCCTCGGGCTCGAGTGAACAGGTGCAATACATGAGTAGGCCGCCGGGGCGGACCAGGGTGGATGCGCGTTCCAAAAGCTTGCTTTGCAAATCGACGAGCTTTTCGAATCCACGATTTTGTCGGACATGCAGGATGTCGGGGTGGCGGCGGATGGTGCCCGTGGCGGAGCAGGGGGCATCGAGCAACACCCCATCGAACGGCGCTGCGGGTTGCCATGTGAGAATGTCGGCAGTGACGCATTCCGCTCCGAGATGCAATCGATCGAGATTGTCTTTTACGCGCCGCAAGCGTGCGGCGGAGATATCGACGGCCGTGACGTGGGCCCCAGCGGCTGCGAGTTCCGCGGTCTTGCCACCCGGCGCGGCACACAAATCCGCAATGCGCTGGCCGGGCGACGCGTTCAACAGCCGCGCGGGCAACGCAGCCGCTGCGTCCTGCACCCACCATGCGCCTTCATCGAACCCCGGCAAATCCGTGATGCGGCCGGCTTGGAGAATACGAACCGTCCCCGTCGGCAATGGCACGCCCTGCAGCTTTACCGCCCATTCTACTGGATTGCCCTTCACCGTCACGTCGAGTGGCGGCTCTTCAAGGCTCGCTGCTGCAATGCGCCGCGCCGCTTCCGGCCCATACGTTTTTTCCCAGCCGGCGAGGAGCCAGGACGGAACATTCAGTGCAACGGCATCGAGACCGTTCAAGGCGGCAACGCCCCCGTCCGAAACGCGGCGGAGAACAGCGTTGACGAGTTTGTCGAAGCGGCGGGCGTTCGGGTCAGCTTTGCACTGTTCGACGGCCAGACCGATGGCGGCATGCGGGGGTGTATCGAGAAAGAGCAATTGAGCAGCGCCGGCGAGCAGGATCGGCCAAACCCATCCCTGCGGTTCGGGCAGCGGTTTTTGCAAATGCGTACTGATGACGTGCGACAGTTCACCGTGTCGGCGCAGAACCGTCGTGACGAGGAGTCGCGCGAACGCGCGATCGCGTGGCTCGACCTTTGCGCGCTCGGGTTTGGTGAAGGCTTCGGCGAACGCCTCCTCGAAGAACGTGCCGCGTTTCATGACACGCCACAGCGTTTCGGCGGCGGCCTGACGGGCCTCGAAGCCGGCCGGCTTTTCGACCGGCTTTGTGCCAGCTTTCGTTGGTTTTGACTTAAACGGACCGCGTCCCTTCGCGCCGGCGGAGGACGCCATACGATCACTCTTGCGGTCAGCTTTGAATTCGCGCGGCGGCCGGGTGCCTGTCATCCACCATCGCTACGGTGTCGGCGTCGCGGGGTCAATGCTGCTCTCCTTGCAGCGCATCGGGCTCGGGATGGGCGATCAGCCCCATGGGCCGCGCGACGTGCCGCTGCGTGACCACGGTCCGGCCGCGGGGCGTGCTGGAGCAATTTCGTAATCGACCGATCCGTCTCCGATGCCGACGTCGAGGGCCGAAGGGGCTTGACCCATTTCGATGGCCAGTTCCTTCAACGCGCGGATGCGGTTCTCCACGTTCGGGTGCGTCGAGAACAGATTATCGACGCCGTGACCTGTCAGCGGATTGACGATGAACATATGCGCGGCGGCAGGGATCCGCTCGGCCTGCCAGTTAGGTGTGCGTTGGACAGCGGCATGGATCTTAGCCAGCGCAGAGGCAAGCCACATGGGGTTGCCGCAGATCATCGCGCCCATACGGTCGGCCTGATACTCACGCGAACGGCTGATCGCCATTTGCACGAGCATGGCAGCAAACGGGGCGATCAGCATTGCGACGAGACTTGCTAAAAAGCCGGGGCCATTGCCATTCTCACGGTTGCCGCCAAACAGCATGCCAAGCTGCAAATACTGCGCGAACATGGAGATGGCACCGCCGATCGTGGCGGCAACGGCCATGGTCAACGTATCGCGGTTCTTGATGTGGGCGAGTTCATGCGCCATCACGCCGGCGAGTTCCTCTTGCGAAAGCGAATCCAGAAGCCCCGTCGAGGCCGCAACAGCAGCGCGGCTCGGGCTGCGACCGGTCGCAAACGCATTCGGCTGCGGGTTGTCGATGACATAGACGCGGGGCGGGGGGAGTTCGGCGCGCGCGGCCAGATCGTGGACAAGGTGGACGTATCCCGGTGCCGTTCGCTCATCGACCTCCCGGGCGCGGAACATCCGCAGGACCATAGAATCCGACTTCCAAAGACTGAAGATGTTCATCCCAAGCGCCAAGATGAAGGCGATCACCAGGCCGGATTTGCCGCCGACCAGTGCGCCCATGGCGACGAAGATGCCGGTCAGGACGATCAGCAATAAACCGGTCTTGGCGTAGTTCATCGGCATGGCAGGATACGGCTCCCTCATTATAACTATGGCAGCACAACGGGCCGCCCGGTAGGCATCCATTTCTCGATGCGAATGGTATATGGGAATGGTTGCAAGCGACAACCAGAGACCGGCGCAGGTCCAGCGGCGAACTGGCCATTGCAATGCGAAAGGACCGGCCATGGCCGACACACCCGATCCTCCGTCAGCCGCGACCGGCGCTGCGGGGGCCGACGAGGTTCCTAGCCGCGAGCTTTCCGAGGTTGCCAAGCGCGCGCTCGCCGAGGCCGAGGAGCGCCGCCGGGCGCGGGTTGAGGCGGCCAAGGCGGAGGGTACGTGCCGGGAAGTGGGCGGCCGCAATGGGCCAGATCCCGTCCGCTACGGCGACTGGGAGAAGGACGGGATCATTTCCGACTTTTAAAGGCGAGGCGTCGCGGCCGGCCGACTATCCGCGTCCCAACAAGACACAGTAAGCGGCGCGGCGGCTCGTCGCCAGTTGCCCGTGACTGGTCCAGCACGTTGCCGACGACGGCCGATGCCCGCGCCGACGCGGCTACGGTTTTCGATTGGTTTGCAGCGTTGCACTGATTTTGCTCGAATATGTCTGAAGTGCATGCGAGGCCGTTAAGACTTTTTCAACCACTCGGGGTGATGCGTCAGATATCGGGGCTCGCCCTGCCGCCCCAGGCATCCCGATTGCTCCTGTTCCTTTGAACCCCGCCGGGTTGTTCCAAGGAGAGACACGATGCCGACCCTGCCCCTCGCGACCGTCACTGCTTTCGTCCGCAACGAGCGTGGCAGCATTGCGATCCTGTTCGGCTTCTGCGCGATGGTGCTGATGGTGACCGTCGGTGTCGCCATTGATCAGGCGCGTGTCTATCACTCATCGTCGAAAATCGCCGCGGCGGCGGATGCAGCAGCACTTGCTGCCGGGCGGGCCTTGATGGAGGGCGCGATGAGCGATGAAGAAATCGCGGCACTCGGCCGACGGTACTTCAATCAAAACCTCTCCGGCGGAGGCACGTTCGCGGACGTCAATAACGTCGAGGTCATCCCCAATCGTGCCAACAGCACAATTGAAGTAAAGGTCGATGCCGGTATCCCGATGACCTTTATGCGAATTGCCGGCGTGCAGAACGTTGCCGCGCCCGTGGACACGCTGACGACCTTCGAGGCGAACGATCTTGAACTCGGCATGGCGCTCGACATCACGGGATCGATGCAGGGCCGCAAGCTTGCGGATCTGAAAGCCGCCGCGACGGATCTGGTCGAAATGTTGCTGCCGGACAGTGAGCACCCGAACAAGGTGCGTATCGGTCTGGCACCTTATGCCGCCGCGATCCAACTCGGCTCCTACGCCGACCGCGCTTCGAACGGCACCAGCCGGGATGGTTGCGTGCGTGAGCGCAATGGCCGCAGCGCCTACACGGATGACAGCATCGGTGACGGCGGGGCCTATCGCGGCACCGGCCGCTTTTCGGACATCGACTCGACCGAGGGCCGCCAAGGGTATTTCTGCCCGTCGGCTCCGATTGTCCCGCTCACCGAAGACAAGTCTCCGCTGATAACTCGATCGACAGCTTTGTCGCAAGTGGCGCCACGGCCGGACATATCGGGGCACAGTGGGCCTGGAACCTTATTTCGCCCAACTTCGCCTCGATGTGGCCGGCGGACAGCAAACCCGTCTCGTACAACGACCGCAAAACCACGAAGGCCGTGATCCTGATGACGGACGGGATGTTCAATATGGCTTATGACAACGGCAATTCCAGTACGCAGGCGCTGTCGATCTGCACGGGTCTCGGCGAGAAGGGCGTCAAGGTGCACACGGTTGCTTTTGATGCACCAACGTCCGCCAAGGCGATGTTGCAGGAGTGTGCAACACGGGCCGGTGGCGAATTCCACGATGCCGCCGATGGCGAAGAACTTCGCCAAGCGTTCCTGGCGATCGCCCAGTCTCTCAACGACCTGCGCCTGACGCAATGATCAATCGCGGATAGCGCGCGGCGACCGTGTTGCCGCAGCGCCCCCTCTCCCGCCGTTTTAGAGGATGGGTCGGCATTATACCGACCCACTTCTTTTGTTTCGGATTGTTGCGATCGCTTCGTGGAGTGTGGCGAGGGGGGTCTAGGAGCCGCTTCGCTGGTTCGCTACTGTCGGCTGGCAATCCGGAGTGCCCATGACCTCGCCAGCCCGCCCGAAGCGCCGCCTGTTCTCCCGGCTTCTTCTCGTTCTGCTCATTGCCGCGACGGTATTTCTCGTCATGCGCCTCGGATACCTGCCGCAGCGTTACAGCCCGTTTCCGCCGATTTCGCTCGACACACAACCCTCGTGGTTCGTTGATACGCGGCTCGCGGCTCTGCGCCTCGACCGTCCTTTGTGCGAGGCCGTTTTAAAGCAGCCGTACATCGACGCTGCCGCCATTCCCGACCAGCCTTACAAGAACGGCTGCGGATGGCAGAATGCGGTATCGTTCTCAAAGGCTGGCGGTGCGAGGATTGGAGCCGAAAAGCTGACGTGCGAAATGGCCGCTGCCTTGGCGCTGTGGGTCGAGCACGAGGTGCAGCCTCTGGCGCAGTCCACCTTCGGCGCTCGCGTTGCTTCTATCGGCGACATGGGTATCTACGATTGCCGCAACATCGTCGGTAACCCGCTCATGAAGGATGTGCGTAGCCAGCACGCCACCGCAAACGCCATCGACATCTCGGGTTTTACACTGGATGGCGGCCGGCAAATCACGATCCTGCGTGACTGGCCGGGCAAAAGCCCGGAAGCCGCGTTCCTGAAAGAAATCCACCGACGCGCGTGCGGCTACTTCCGCGTTGCGCTCGGGCCTGAATACAACGCGGCGCACAAAAACCATTTCCACTTCGATCGCGGCGCGTTCTCGCGCTGCAAGTGAACCGGGGACCGCATACCTATACTTTTCACGATATGGTGCAGTGTCTCCAAGACCTGCGTGTGAGGCGTTGATCATCGACACAGCGCGCTCAATACGAAAGGGCGGATGGTTCATTCCATCTGCCCTTTTCGCATTACAACTGTTCGACTTTGCAGTCTAAACCGCGCGCTTGTTCTGCCGGTTCTCGATGAGATCATCGACGACGCCGGGATCGGCCAGCGTCGACGTATCACCCAGGCTGCCGAACTCGTCTTCAGCAATCTTGCGCAGGATGCGGCGCATGATTTTACCAGAGCGCGTTTTGGGCAGGCCCGGTGCGAACTGTATGAGATCGGGTGAGGCGATTGGACCGATCTCGCGGCGAACGTGGGCCACAAGTTCCTTGCGCAGTTCGTCGGTCGGGTCGACGCCGTTGTTCAACGTCACATAGCAGTAGATGCCCTGGCCCTTGAGATCGTGCGGGTAGCCGACGACCGCAGCTTCGGCGACCTTCGGATGGGCGACGAGTGCGCTTTCCACTTCGGCCGTCCCCATGCGGTGGCCGGAGACGTTGATCACGTCGTCGACGCGGCCTGTAATCCAATAATAGCCGTCCTCATCGCGGCGGCAACCGTCGCCGGTGAAGTACTGACCCGCGTAGGCCGAGAAGTAGGTCTGAACGAAGCGTTCGTGATCGCGGAAGACGGTGCGGCTCTGACCCGGCCAACTGTCGAGGATGACGAGATTGCCGGAGCCGGGGCCTTCCAGCTGTACGCCCTTGTCATCGACCAGCGCGGGCTGCACGCCGAAGAAGGGCCGCGTCGCCGAGCCCGGCTTCAGGGCCGTGGCGCCCGGCAGCGGTGTGATGAGGATGCCGCCGGTTTCGGTCTGCCACCAGGTATCGACGATGGGGCACCGCCCATCGCCGACGACATTATAATACCACTCCCAGGCTTCCGGATTGATCGGCTCGCCGACGGACCCCAAGACTCGCAGGGAGGAGCGATTCGTGCGCTTCACGAAGTCGTCGCCCTGACCCATGAGGGAGCGGATCGCGGTGGGCGCGGTGTAGAAGATATTGACCTTCCACTTGTCGACCACATGCCAGAAGCGCGAGGCGGTCGGATAGGTCGGAATGCCTTCGAACATCAGCGTCGTGGCGCCGTTCGCAAGCGGACCGTAGACGATGTAGCTATGGCCGGTGACCCAACCGACGTCGGCTGTGCACCAGTAAACGTCGCCGTCGTGGTAATCGAACACGTACTGATGCGTCATGGACGCGTAGAGCAGATAGCCGCCGGTGGTGTGGACGACCCCCTTCGGCTTGCCGGTGGAGCCGGACGTGTAGAGGACGAACAGCGGATCTTCCGCGTTCATTTCCTCAGCCGGGCAGTCGGCGGGTACTTTCGCCGTTTCCTCGTGCATCCAGAAATCGCGGCCCGGCACCCAGTTGATTGGATTGCCGGTGCGGCGAACGACCAGCAGCCGCGTGTCGGGGTGGCAATCTTCGAGCGCAATGTCGGCGTTCTTCTTCAGCGGCACGTTCTTGCCGCCACGCACACTTTCATCCGCCGTGATGATGACCCGGCTCTCGGCATCATCAACGCGGTTCTTGAGGCTGTCTGGTGAGAAGCCGCCGAAGACGATCGAGTGAATTGCGCCGATGCGCGCACAGGCGAGCATCGCGTACGCCGCTTCGGGGATCATCGGCAGATAAATGGTGACACGATCGCCTTTCTTGACGCCGTGCGCTTTCAGGACGTTGGCGAAGCGGCAGACGCGTTCGTGCAACTGATGGTAGGTGATTTGCTCATCAAGGGTGGGGTCGTCGCTCTCCCAGATGATGGCGACTTGATCGCCGCGGGTCGCGAGATGCCGATCGATGCAGTTGGCCGATAAATTCAGCGTGCCGTCCTCGAACCACTTGATCGAGACGTTGCCGGGGTCGAAGGAGGTGTTCTTGACGCGTGTGTAGGGTTTGATCCAATCGAGCCGTTTGCCGGCTTCGCCCCAGAAGCCATTCGGGTCCGCGACGCTGCGCTTGTAGAGTTCCTGATACTTGGCGTCGTCGATCCATGCGCCTTTGGCCCAGTCAGCTTTGACCGGGTACACCTTCTCGGACATGCGGTTCTCCTCCGGAGCTTATTTTTGAAGTCATTATGAGAGCACCTACGGCGGCGCACAACTGATAGAAGGTACGAACCAGAACGTCGCATTTTGCGCTGCAATATTCGGGCAGCGACGGCGCCGTTAATCTTTTTTCTCTGCGCGCGGCTTCTGATTAAGCGCCCAAACGGCGGTCCTTTTCACCAGAGCGTCTTCCAGTTCTCGCGTCACCGACACCTCGTATTCGGCGACGAGGGCGAAGCGATCCCTAGGGAAGTAGCTTCGTTGCGGATCGCCGACGAGAACGCGCGCGCCCTTCGCTTGTGCAGCGGCCACAAAGGCGAGGACGCGCTCGGCGAGTTCGCGTTCGTAGAAGAGGTCGCCCACCAGCACCGCTCCGAAAGATTGGGGGAGATCGTCCAGAAGATCCTCATTCGTGGTGACGATCGATACCCCATTCGCTGTCGCGTTCATGCAGACAGAAGCGAGCGCCATGCGATCGATATCGGCAGCGAGAGCGGACGCTGCGCCGGCTTTCATGGCGGCGATTGCCGTCAGGCCCGAGCCGGTGCCGAGATCGAGCACGGCCTTTCCGGCGACTTCGTGGGGGCTGTCGAGCAGGTAGCGCGCGAGCGCCTGACCGCCCGCCCAGGCGAATGCCCAGAACGGCGGCGGCACGTTCATCTCGCCCAGTTCCTCCTCCGTCTTCTGCCATATCGGCAGCGACTCTTCGGCCAAATGCAGCCGGATCTCCGGCACGTGCGGCGGCGCAATCAACTTCGTGTTCGCGGCGATGAAAGGGGCGTAGTCGTCGTCGGTCTGTGGACCCGCGCTCATCGTTTATGCTTCTTCGCGCCAATCGGCTTTGGATCGAGGCTCTTTTGGTCGAAGTTGGCCATCCGGCAGACCTCGGCCCATTCGTCTGCGGTCACCGGTTGCACCGAAAGACGCATCGACGTGACGAGGCTCATTTTCGCGAGTTTGCGGTTTTCCTTCACGTCCTGGAGCGTGACGGGCTTCATGAAATCGGCGACGGCTTCGACGTCGACGCACTCCCACGTGCCGGTGCCGTCTTCCGGGTCGGGATGCGCGGGCGCAATCACCCGGCAGATGCCGACGATCTCTTTGCCAATGTTGGAGTGATAGAAAAAACCCAAATCCCCAACGGCCATGGCGCGCATATTATTGCGCGCGAGGAAATTGCGCACGCCCGTCCAAGGCTCGCCCCTCGCGCCTTTCGCCTTCAGCATCTCGTAAGAGAACACATCAGGCTCGGACTTGAGGAGCCAGTACCCGGTGGAAACGATCGGCTTGGGCGCGGGCCTTTTCCCGGCGGGCGTGCTGCCGACTTTCTTTGCCACCGGCCTGGCCGTTGGCGATTTCGTCGATTTTGCTTTCATGGCGGCGATTCTCGCGAATGGAGCAGTCGGTAGCAAGGGCAGTGGCCCTACGTCACCGTGGGGACACATCGAGGGGACGGAGCATGCCTTGAAAGGACATCGACGAACGGAGAAAATCCAATCCCGCCCGAAACTTGTGGGTGAGCGGCGCGAGCCGATTGCAAGGCTTCACATCGGTGTCACGCCCGGTTAGTATCCCGGCGATCGAAACGGTTTGACACACCGATTCGAACGGCGAACCGACTGGATGCAAGCTTGTGATTGCTCATGCCTCCCTGCCGGACTCGTGTCCGGCCTTGGTTCTTAACGCCGACTTCCGCCCTCTGAGCTACTATCCTTTGTCGCTCTGGAGTTGGCAGGAGACGGTGAAAGCGGTATTTTTGGACCGCGTCAACATCGTCTCCGAATATGAGACGACCGTTCGAAGTCCGAGTTTTGAAATCCGACTGCCGAGCGTCGTGTCGCTCAAGACCTACGTCAAACCCGCCCTATATCCCGCTTTCACGCGGTTCAATGTTTTCCTGCGCGACCGGTTCAGCTGCCAGTATTGCGGCGACAAACACGACCTTACCTTCGACCATGTGGTGCCCCGCGCACGTGGCGGGATGACAAGGTGGGAAAACGTTCTCACGGCATGCGCGCCGTGCAATCTCAAAAAAGGTAGCCAGTCGCTCCAAGCCGCGGGGATGAAGCCCTTCCAACCGCCCTACCGCCCCACCGTTTTCGAACTCCACCGTAACGGCCGCCTGTTCCCGCCCAACTATCTGCACGAGAGTTGGATGGACTATCTCTATTGGGATACGGAACTGGAAGAGTAGAATTCGGACGGAGTGTGCGCAGGATCACGCGCCAAGTTCCGCTGCAGCCAACGCGAAGATTTCGTCTCCCGCGCCAATGGCTATGAAATGCCCCGCTCCCGCAATCGAATGCCATGCCGCGCCGGGCATTTGATCGGAGATGGTCTTATTGATTATGGACGGGACCAGAAGATCGACAGTCCCTTGCCACAGATGAACCCTCCGCTCGATCCGAGTGACGTCGAAGGCCCAGGACCGGTAGAGAAGCGTCGCGTCCTGGACAAGTCCGTCAGGGCCTTGAGCGAAACACTCAACCCCGGCATCGTAAAAGGCCGCGTCGAAACCGGGCCGCAACAAGATCTGACGGTCGTAGTCATCGACGGACTTCAGCACGGCGTTGAGATAGGTCTTGCGAAAATGCGTGGCGGTCAAATCGAGTGCTTCGTACATAAGCCGGAAGGCCGGCCTGAAGCGCATGGCCAACATTCCCCCAAATGCATCTATCTTGGACAAGTATTCAGCGGCCCAATCGTCGCCAAATGCACCGTAGCTTGCGCCCGCAATGCTGCTGACATGACGTAATCGGCCGGGGTCAATGTATGCGGCAGCGGCCAACGCATAAGGTCCTCCTTCCGACCAGCCGGTTACGCCAAACTCGCGATGGCCGAGCGCGTCAGCGATTGACACAATATCATTTGCCCAACCTGAAAAGCTCCGATCTAGCTGCGCACTAGACTGCCCTATCCCTGGCCGGTCGACGCACACAAGCCGCAGGCGGTTCTTGGTCGCCGAATTCGACAGCAGGCGTGCCTCTAACCGACTGCTGGGGCCTCCGTGATTGTGGATGACAAGTGGACCATTCGGATCGCCCATGTCGACAAACGCAAGCGATCGACCATCGTGAAGTCGTAATCACGTCGGTCGTTCGGACCGGCGGGATTGGCGGAAAGTCATCCGACTGCAACTCCTGGTTCGGGCCTGTCATTTTCGCGCTCCAGCGATGCTCCGGCGCTCATCGAGACTTGGCAGCCCTGCTCCGATAGATATTGAGAAACTCACAGCGGGTACATCAACTTTGGTTCGCCCACCCCGCTTCAATCTGCTCATACCTGCGCTGCACATCGGTAATGTAGTCGCGAACGATGGGAGCGGCGTCGCGTTTGCGGGCGAGCTGCATGTGGAAGACTTCCTGCGAGCCGGTGCGGAACATCATCTCAGCACTAATGAGGTAGAACTCCCACATGCGGCAGAACCGCTCGTCATACATCTGAGCCACGGTTGCGCGATTCTTCTCGAACCGATCATGCCAATGGCGTAGCGTGGTGGCATAGTGAACGCGCAAAAACTCCAGATCCGTCACCCACAGGCTGTTGTTCTCGACGGCGGGAAATACTTCCGATAATGCGGGCGAATAGGCTCCGGGGAAAATGTACTTCCGCAACCACGGGCTCGCCGTTCCGGGCGGGCTCATGTGCCCGATGGAGTGGAGCAGCATGATTCCGTCGTCGGCCATCAGGTCGTTCACCTTGGCGAAGAACTCGCCGTAATGACCGACGCCGACGTGCTCGAACATGCCGACGGAAACGATGCGGTCGAACTTGCCGGTCAGTTCGCGATAATCCTTCAGTTCGATCGACACGCGCTCATCTAGGGGCGACGCCTTCAAGGAGTTCGACGGCGAGCGCATGCTGTTCTTTGGACAGCGTGACGCCCGTGACGTGGACGTCGGCGATCTGTGCCAAATAGCGCGCAAGCCCGCCCCAACCGCAGCCGATATCCAAAACACGCAGGCCCGGCTTGAG
This sequence comes from uncultured Alphaproteobacteria bacterium, assembly GCA_963713575.1. Classification (GTDB taxonomy): domain Bacteria; phylum Pseudomonadota; class Alphaproteobacteria; order Rhizobiales; family Hyphomicrobiaceae; genus JAGVSR01. The sequence continues at coordinate 6,018 of CAVQMH010000016.1, read as the reverse complement.
GTTGAGTTTCGATGCAATCAGGCGGCACTTGTTGCGCTGCGCTTGTTCCAGCGTTTCCTGCTCGTCGCGAAAATAAGCGCAGGAATAGAACATTTCTGTATCGAGGAACAATTTGTAGAACGCGTTGCCGAGATCGTAATGATGGGCGACGTTCTGCTGGGCTTTGCCGACGGGATTGGCTTGCTGGAAGCGCTTCAGTCCGCGCGAGATGCGGCGCAGAACTTTTTGCATCGGCTGATTGCCGAGTGAGAGCCGGTTAACGGAGAAGAGGGTTAGAAACGCGCGCAGGCTCGATCCGGGGAAGCTCATCCGCCCGTCCATATAGGCTTCACCTGCGTGCAGCTCCGGATTGAAAAAAAGCTTGCGGTAAAGCGTGGGATCCGTCAGCTGCATGGTCGCTTCGGGACCCGGCCCGCCGGCGAAAACGTGAGTCTTGCCCTCAGCGTCGATCACCGTGAGGCTTCCGACCTTTACGAACGACTTCAACATGTCTGACAGTGGAAACATCCGCGGACCTGCAATTGGTTGTTACGTCCCGTAGCAGAGCTACGGGACATACATTACCAGAAAGAGGTGTCCTCACGACTCCAATCCCCGTCAGAGGGGCTTACTCGTCGAGGATGGCGGTCGTTTCGTCGGTCTTACGGTTATATTTCAAAGTGATCGTCGAGATTTTGCAGAGGTTCAGGTTTTCCCAGACCGTCGGCTCGTAATCTCCGACCCAATCGACCTTTAGGTCCCACTTGCAGCTTTCAGGATCGCCCTCGAAGGTGACGCTCGCGGTTGATCCGTCCGCCAATTCGTCATCGTTTTTGAGAATGTTGCCGCTCCATTCGTCGCTGTCGGACGGATCGACATAGACCGCTTCGATGTCGTACCCGGTGGCGTTCTTCAGCTCGAAATCGAGGCCGGTGGCCATTGCCGCACCCGACCAAAGGAAAAATGGCAGAACAAGAAGACGTGCGAGCATGCTGACCCCCGAGGTTTGAACCTGGGGTGGAGCAAGTATGCTGCTTCGCACGCCTTCGCAATGATCTGAAAGGCTGCAGCAAACCGCTTGTAGAACCGGTTCGCGATCCATAGGCCTGAGCACAGGCCGGAGGGGCCGCGGCCTTGCCATGTGCCCTCGTCCCGCTGGCGGAGAAGATGCGACCGCTTTTTTGCGGCTCTCCTGAAACCGCCTTTCCCGACTTTGAAGATCTTCCTCAAAAGTCCGTCTGTGCCACTCGGGCCGGGGTTGGCGCAAACTTTGGCGCTTGTCGTGCACGAACTTACGACGAACAGCGTCAAGTACGGCGCCATGGGCGAGGCTGACCGTGACGTGATCGTGGCATGGGATCTGATCACCGGCGTATTTTTTCTATGGAATGGACGGAACGCGTGAGGGAACCCCGTTCTGCTGTGCACGCCGAGGGCGCCGGCTTTGGCACCACATTCATCGATCGGGTCGTGCGCAGCCAATTGCGCGGGTGGCTCGAGCGGCGGCTCAGCGAGACGGAATTTGCCTGCAGACTCGGGATACCCCTACATCCCGTTCTGAGCCCCGTTGGTCGCAGAACCGTTCGATACCCGCTGCGGAGTAGCGCGCGCCATCCAGTGAACCTGCCAGAAAAAAGCCCCGTGCCGAAGCAGCGGGGCTAAATTTCGAAGGACGAATACGGGGTCGGCGGCAATTGCGCCGCGGATTCATATCAAGCCGCGCGCCGCTGCGGGGCTGAACACAGTGTCTGGGCAATGGCGTCGACCGCGCGGCTCCAGTCGAGGCCTTCGAATTCAGCATCCGAAAGGCCGAAAGCCTGCAGCGCGTCTTCTGGCTTGCCGCCATCACGAAAGAAACGCGCGCAAGTCTGACGCGCGACGCCCTGGGCCTGCTGCCACTGGACGGGATTGACGTGATCAGGGTTCGAAAGGTGGGCCATGGGGGGCGCTCCATTTGGGTACTGGGCTACAGCGACGCTGAACGCACGCATTACAGTCAGGTGGCAGGCACAAAGAGCGCAATGGCACCACTACGCAGTACCGTGTGATGCAGTGCCGTTAGGGACTGCAGGTCCTACACTCGATGCGCCTGCCGTTCCGTTGCAGATCCGCAGGCAATCGCGGACCGGCGAATTCTTCAGACGGTTCCCTACGCCGCTTTCGGCAGAGCGCAGACATCGAATGCGGCGGCCTCGGCTGCGGACTGAACTTCGATTTTACGCACGATGCCGGACAAAATGTCTGACAGGGGCCGCCATGCACTCGGCGGGAACGCTGACGCGACTTCGATGACTTGCAACTGTGGGCTCTGCACGGGGGGCATCGCATTCCTCACGCTATCTCGGACACAACTGACGCAACGGGACGCAACGCAACTCACGCTTTCAAACGCGGGCACTGATACAGAACGCTTCAAACCTGTGCACGAACTCCAGAGCAGCGGCACCGTGCTGTGGACGACTTCGCCTGGATCCACTCGACTGGGGGAGCAGTCTGGCCAGACGCGTGGACTTTTCACGCCAGACCGCTCGCTTCAGACATTGGAACACGCCTTTCAGCGCGCTCTTGGGGGTGTGCAACGCAGACGCTACAGGGGACGCAACCGACGCAACAGGAACGCAACGCTTACCGAGACCAATTGGCGGAACCACAACGTCGGCGGGTTGACCGGTCAGCCTCTTCTCCGCAAATCCGGCAGGAGGCACACAACGCGACAAGACCTGCTTTGGAGACAAGGGGGAGGACGCAACAAAGATCCCCATACGCGACCACTCCTTCACACCGCCCGTGAACCTCACCGAAACTTCGCCTCAGGGGCGTTGCGTTCCGTTTGTGTTCCGCGCTTGGTGTGAATTAACTGCCACACTCAGGCGCAAAAATGGCGGAGGCTAGTCCTATCCAAGGAAATTTGCTTGCGGTCTGTTCATGGAGAGTTCCACCCGCCACATAGGCGTCGTTGGCTCGCTCAAATCGTTGCGAGCATTTTACATCGCCTTGAAATGGCTGATGTTTTAATCTCGCGCCTTGGCTGCGACAGCGGCTTGAAGAGAGATCGCGAACAGCGCAAGAGAAATGAGCACGTTCCAGCCGGCAAACGAGAGGCCAAACAGGCGCCAAGTAGCTTCGTCACAGCGGACGACACGAGCGGTATCCAAGCCTTTCAACAAGTCAGCCGGGTTGGTTGGCAGTGCCTGAGCCGCGGTGCAGGTGTCGGGGCCGAGCCAGAAGTGCCATTCAACACCGGCGTGGTAGGCCGCGAGGCCCGCGTTCGCGAGATAGCCGAGGGCCACGACGAAGAACAGCAGGGTGGCGATGCGGCTGCGTTCGGCGACGAGAGCCATGGCGAGAAAGGTGAGGGGAATGCCGGCATAGAAGGCGTATCGCTGAATGAGGCAGAGCGGGCAGGGCGAATATCCGCCGAGATATTCGAAGCCGAGCGCGGTCAAGATAATGCCGACCGAAATGAGCAGCGCCAAACCGCCGAGACGGTAGGCGTTGACGTGGTCAGGGCGGAGCGTCGTTTCGAGCATGGCGAACCTTCGACCTTGAACCCGGTCAAACTAGAATAGGTATCTCACGGCTACGAAACCGCCGACAAGAAGGACTACGAACACCGACGTGACCAACGTCAGCCGCTTCTCGATGAAATCGCGGATTGGCTCGCCAAAGAAGTAGAGAAGGCCAGCCACGAGATAAAAACGCATGGCACGCGCCACGACGCTCGCCAGCATGAACTCCAAGAACGGCATCTGGGTGACGCCGGCCGTGATGGTGAGCACTTTGTATGGAAAGGGCGTCCATCCCTTGGCGATGAGTATCCACACGCCCCATTCGTTGAACCACTGGGTGAATTCGCCAAAGCTTTCCGACTTGCCGTAGAATTCCAGAATCGGCTTGCCGATGCTTTCGAACGCAAAGTAGCCGATCGCATATCCGAATGCGCCGCCGATGACCGAGCCGATGGTGGCGATCGTCGCATACGACCACGCCTTCACCCGCTGGGCGATCACCATGGGGATCAGCATCACGTCTGGTGGAATGGGGAAGAACGAACTCTCGACGAAAGATACCCAGAACAGCGCGGCGGGCGCGCGATCACTCGCGGCCAGTCCCATGATCCACTCGTAGAGGCGCTTCATCATCGCGGCGTCAATAGTGCGGGTTGTAGGGCATGTCTACCTGGGAAGTGTTGCAGATGCCTGTGCGGATGGTGCAACGGCTTCGGTTTTGAGTGAAAGCCGGCGGACGAGTTCATTGAGGACAAAGCGGCCTTCGCCGACGGCGCGGATGGTCGGATGGCGGCGGGTGTAGGGCTTACCTGCGGCCGGTATTACACCCGGGCCAATGCAAGCGCGGATGATGTCCTTGTCGAACTCCGGTACATCCATGTTTTCAATGAAGCCCAGCCGTTCAAGGTCCGCCACTTCCGACGCTGCAGGTGCAAATCCGAAGCGGCGGCCCATGGCGTCGAGATCGATACCTTCGGTGAGGCGCAAGCCCATAAGCAGCATCTCATCGGCCTGCTCTTCGCGGGATAGCGTGGTCTGATCCGTGAAACCGTGGCCCGCCGTTTCGACGCGCTCCGCCCAGCGCTCAGGATTTTTCTCCGTCGCCGTGCAGATGCGGCGGCCATCCGGCAAAACGAGGCGGCCATGGGCGCCTGGGCCGAGGCCGGCGTAAGCGCCGTAGCGCCAGTAAAGGAGGTTATGGCGGCTTTCGTTACCGGGCGCGGCGTGATTGGAGATTTCATAGGCCGGAAGACCAGCGGCGGCCGACATGTCCTGCGTCAGCGCATAGAGATCGAGCGCTGCATCGGGATCGGGCACCACAAGCCGCCCCCGGGCGTGGAGTTCGGCGTAGGGTGTGTCGGGTTCAATGGTGAGTTGGTAGAGCGAAAGATGTCCGCCCGCCATGGCGAGCGCTTCGGAGAGTTCGGTGCGCCAAGCGTCAGTTGTCTGTCCCGGGCGGGCGTAGATCAGATCGAAGGAGAAGCGATCGAAGGTGCGACGCGCAATTTCAATGGCAGTGCGCGCTTCTGCGACCGAGTGCAGCCGGCCAAGGCGCTTCAGTTCATCGTCGCGCAGAGATTGCACGCCGATAGAGACGCGATTAACGCCGGCGGCCCGGTAGCCAGCAAATCGTTCAGCTTCAACGCTGTTGGGGTTGGCCTCGATCGTGATCTCAGCGCCAGGCTGAACGGTCCAGAGTTTGCCGATGTGGCCGAGGATGGCCGCGACCGTGGCGGGCTGCATGAGCGACGGCGTGCCACCCCCGAAAAAGATGGAATAAACATCCTGCCGTCCAACGCGCGCCTTCACATAGTCGAGTTCGCGCAGATAGGCTGCCAGGAAGCGGGGTTCGTCCCAACCGCCGAAACGGACGTGGCTGTTGAAGTCGCAGTAGGGGCATTTCTGCGCGCAGAACGGCCAGTGGATGTAAACGCCGAACAACTGGTCCGCATCCGGTCGCGTTGGACTTGCGCTCACGGCTGCTTCGCCTCCGTCGCGGCGAGGAGGGCTTTGGCCAGCGTGCGCCAGCGTGGCTCATCCGTTTTTTCCCCGACCGAGTCTTCGAGGGCGACCATGAGCGTGCCGAGGTTCACGCGCGGCCGGCCGCGGCGTTCGAGATCGGCGCTAAGGAACTTTACGAACGTCTTCAGTTCCTCACGGGTCGAGATGTTAGCGGCAGCGGCGTGCAGGCCATCCGCGTCGCGGTTGGCGTTGGGCGTGACGGGTCCAGCCGAGAGATCGCCGAGCACCGCTTTGCGGAAGGCGTCGAACGCGCGGGTGCGATGGGAAATCGCGTATTTGTCGGCCGGTTCCATTTCCCCGAAGGTGCTGTCGTGACCATCCGGGGCGAACATCGGATCGTAACCGAAACCATTGCCGCCGCGCGGCGGCCAGACGAGGTGGCCAAAGACCTTGCCTTCGAATGTGGCGACCTCGCCATCGGGCCAGGAGAGGCAGAGGACGGAGATGAAGTTGGCGCGCGGACCGGGTGCGGCCCAGCCGTGGCGCGCTGTGATTTCGTGCGCGACCT
>CAVQMH010000015.1:0-190901 GCA_963713575.1 uncultured Alphaproteobacteria bacterium | reverse complement strand
TGTATCATGGGCCCCACAAGGCATCAACCGTGGCATGGGCGCACGAATGCCGCACGGATCGGCGATTTACATCGGCCCGACGCGCAATATCGCAAGTCGAGTAACGAAACGTCTGCCCGCAAATTGCCGAAGCTGGTTTCGCCTCTATCGGAGAAGGTCTCTGGTCCGTGACGACATGATCGCTACAATTTAAAGATATTATTTACCCCGATGATGCAACCTAAGGATGTGCTAAACGGAGGGGGTCTCCCGTGTTAGATAAAGTCTCGCCGCCAAGCGCGTCGGCGTTCGAGTCGAATTTCAAGCCACTCCGGAGCTACAGCGGTTTCTTCACCGTTTGCCGACTGCGATCTCCCGGCGGCTCACGCACGAAGAGTTGCAAGCCTATGCCAAGGCTCTAATCCCCCAACGCTCACCCCATTGGATTGATTTTAAAGCCAGTATCCCAATCCCTGGTTTTGGCATCTACGTCGCGTTCATGGTCGGCCGCGAACGACGTAGCCGCATCCGCCTTCGCCAAGAAGGCCAACTCGGACTGGCGCCCAACCTGATCATCGCCGCGGTTTTGTTGGCGACCGTGATGACCGGCTGGCTCTCGACGATGCTCCTCATCGAGGGTTTGGCCTTGATGGCAGGCGACGACACAGCCGTCTGGTGGCGTGCCTACTCAACTCATCCCTGAGCCAACCCTCATAAAAAGTTGTACGGATCGACATCGACGGACAATCGGAGATCGCCCTTGGGCTCGGGCGCGATCGAAAGCCACTCTCGTAAATATCCTTGAATGTCGGCTTCGCGCGGCGCCTTTACGAGCAGACGCCAGCGATGCCGTCCACGCACCACGAAAATCGGCGCCTCCGCCGGCCCGAGCACGCTGATGCGATCCGACCCAGGTGCACGCCGCGCGACTTCGCGCGCATACCGTTCGGCCAGTTCCTTCTCCCGCGCCGAAATGATAATCGCCGCCAGTCGGCCATACGGCGGCAGCAGCCCGCGCTGTCGCATCTCGATTTCACGCGTCAGAAACTCCTCGCGATCACCAGACAGAATTGCCTGCATGACGGGATGGTCCGGCAGATGCGTCTGGATGAAACCGCGCCCCTCCGCGAACGCGCGCCCAGCGCGCCCCGTCACCTGATGAAGCAATTGAAAGGTCCGCTCACCCGCTCTTGGGTCGGCTCCCATCGCGAGCCCTAGATCGCCGTCCACCACGCCGACGAGTGTCAGGTTTGGAAAGTGGTGACCTTTCGCCACGATCTGGGTGCCAATGATGATGTCCGTTTCCCCAGCCTCGATTTGGTGAATGGCATCGCGCATCTCCGTCAGCCCAGGGATGAGATCGGACGACAACAGAGCGACCCGCGCCTCCGGAAAGCGCTCGCTAACCTCCTCCGCAACGCGCTCGACACCGGGTCCGCACGCGACGAGCGCCTCCGGCTCTCCGCACTTCGGGCACTTCGACGGTGGAGGCATCGAGAAGCCGCAGTGGTGACAGTTGAGCTTGCCCTTGAACCGGTGCTCCACCAGCCACGCCGTGCATTGAGGACACTCGAAACGGTGCCCGCACTTCCGGCACAAAGTGAGCGGTGCATAGCCGCGCCGGTTCAAAAACAGCAGCGATTGCTGGCCCTTTTCCAACGTCTCGGAAATGGCGGACACGAGTCGCGGCGCCAGCCACCGCCCCTTGTCTGGCTGCTCGGCGCGCAAATCGATAGGAGTAATGGCAGGAAGTTCTGCTCCCGAGTACCGCCCCGGCAGGATGACATGCCGATAGCGCCCAGTGCGCGCATTCACGTGGCTCTCGATTGCCGGCGTTGCGGACGCCAGCACCACGGGAAACTTGCCGAGACTACCGCGCACCACGCTCATGTCGCGTGCCTGATAGTGTACGCGGTCATCCTGCTTGTACCCCGCGTCGTGCTCCTCATCGACGACGATCAGTCCAAGGTCCGAAAACGGCAAAAACAGCGCAGACCGCGCCCCGATCACGATCCGCGCTTCCCCCGTCGCCGTCGCACACCAGATGCGCCCGCGTTCCGGCCCCGACAGCGCCGAATGCCATTCCACCGGTGCCGCACCGAAACGCCGCTCGAACCGCTCCATGAACTGCGATGTCAACGCAATTTCCGGCAGCATGATCAGCGCCTGCCGTCCCTTCTCTAGCGTGCGCGCCACCGCCTCGAAATATACCTCCGTCTTGCCCGATCCTGTCACACCATCGAGCAGCGTCACGGAAAAATTCTCCGCATCTACCGCCGAGCGCAACGCATGAACCGCTCGCTCCTGATCCTCGCCGAACTCGGTGATGCGATGAGCCGGATTTGGCTGCGGACAAACTTTTTGCGGGATTGCCACCTCGACGAGGTTGCCCGACTGCACCAGCCCCTCGATCACACCCGTTGAACATCCCGCCAACTCGGCCAGCGCCGATTTCGATCGGATCAGACCATCTCCCGCCAACTCGAGCGCCCGCGCCCGTGCCGGCGTCATCCGCGGCGGCAGCGCGGCGCCTGCGACGGCCCGCACACCCGTCCTAAGTTTCGGCGGCTCGAACGCGGACTGCGCACTCATCATCATGCGCAGCACCATCCCGAGCGGCGCCAGCGTGTACTTGGCGACCCACTCCGCAAAGCGCATTGAAACGATTGGGAGACACGGGACATCCAGCCGGTCCGCCACCGCCTTGAGTTTCTTTGGATCGACAGGTTTGTGGCAGGTGTCGATCTGCCGGTCCCAAATGACACCAATGCGCGACTGCGACCCGAACGGCACGAGAACGAATGCTCCAGGCTCTAGCGACAGCCCCGGGGGCACGACGTAGTCATAGGTCTGCTCAAGCGCCACGGGCATTAGCACTGGCACGCGGCTCATCTCCGCCGCGCCTTTGTTTGCCATGCCATCGAGCAGACTATCCAAAGGCAGTCCTCAAGGGTTAGAAGCTACGCCGGCCCGGGCCGACGGGGGCCGACAGACATAATGCCTTCTGCGGGGCGAAAGCCATCTCAAGCAAAGCCGCAGCGTTCGAGGAGCCGAACACGATGAAGTTTTTCGTCGATACCGCCGATGTGGGCGAGATCAAGGAACTGGCCGCCACGGGTCTACTCGACGGCGTCACGACCAACCCCTCGCTGATCGCGAAGAGCGGTCGTGACTTCAAGGAGACGATTGCCGAGATCTGCGCCATCGTTCCCGGCCCCGTATCGGCCGAAGTTGCGGCAACCGACTACGACGGCATGATGCGAGAAGCCAAAATCCTCGCCAACATCGCCAAGAATGTGACCATTAAGGTCCCGCTCACCCTCGACGGCCTGAAAGCGTGCAAGGCGATCGCGTCCGAAGGAACGATGGTCAACGTCACGTTGTGCTTCTCGGCCAACCAGGCATTGCTTGCCGCCAAGGCGGGCGCAACATTCGTCTCGCCTTTCATCGGGCGCCTCGACGATATCGGCCTCAACGGGATGGACCTGATCCGCGAAATCCGCACGATCTACGACAATTATCAGGACCTCCGCACCGACATCCTTGCCGCCTCGATCCGCACCGTGAACCACGTCAAGGAGGCCGCAATGATCGGCGCCGACGTCGCGACCATTCCGCCAGCCATCCTGAAAACACTGGTGAAGCATCCGCTCACCGACGCCGGGATCGCCACGTTCGTCGCCGACTGGAAGAAAACCGGCCAGACGATCTGATCGGACGACAAGGTCCGATACAATCCTCTCTCACTTCATAGAGAGAGAGTAGAGCCAGCGGCCACTTCTGCACAGCACGACGAGTTGAAGGCAAACAAAAAAGGCCCGCTTTCGCGGGCCTTTTTCGCATCGAACCGGATAACTCAGACCGCTTCCTTGAGTTCCTTGGCCGCGCGGAAAGCGACCTTCTTGGAAGCTTTGATCTTGATCGCTTCGCCCGTCGCAGGGTTGCGGCCCATGCGTGCCGGACGCTTGCGAACCTGAAGCACGCCCAGACCGCCGATACGGATACGATCGCCCTTCTTGAGGTGCTTTGTGATCATCGTCACGAGGTCCTCGAGCACGGCCGCAGCCTGCTTCTTCGGAATTTCGTGGCTTTCAGCCAGCGCCGCGCCGAGCTGGCGGAGCGTTACGGTGTTGGGCTTTGCGACCGTCTTTGCGGGGGCCTTTGCAGCAGCTTTTGCCATGGATGTCGTCCCTGAAATTGGAATTAGAATGTCGGCGGAACCGCCCGCGACCACTGAAGCCAATCGCTCGATGCGCGAAGACGATCGCGCACCAGCTGCACTCCAAATCGCAGAAACGCTTGCACAAGCAACGGCTGCAGAGCAGCGGCCGTCGGGTTCTCCGGTGGCGCCAAAGTACGTGCGTCGCAGCGTTTTGCAACGGTCAATCGATCCCGCACGTGCAAAAAAACCCCATTTTCAGGGGTTTTTTGCACGTCTGCCACGGTCGAAGCTCAAGAAAGGGCCGGATAGTCGATATATCCTGCAGGTCCCTGAGCGTAGAACGTCTCCGGCTTGGGCTCATTGAGGGCGGCAGAAAGCGCGAATTGCTCAGGCAAATCGGGGTTTGCGATGTAGGTTTTCCCGAATGCCACCGCGTCCGCCTCACCCGTGTCGAGGACCTGCTGCGCCGATTGCGCTGTGAACCCCTCATTTGCGATATACACACCGCCGAAGAGTTTCTTGAGTTGTGGCCCGATCCGGTTGTCGCCCAGAGATTCGCGTGCGCACAAGAAGGCCAGACCACGCGCCTTCATCTGCTCAGCCACATACCCGAATGTTGCGATTGGATTACTGTCGCCCATGTCGTGCGCATCCCCGCGCGGCGCCAGATGCAGGCCGACGCGCCCCCGACCCCACACGCCAATGCACGCATCCACCACCTCGATCATCAGCCGCGCACGGTTCGGAAGCGATCCGCCGTAGTCGTCCGTCCGCGTGTTCGTCGTGTCCTGCAGGAACTGGTCGAGCAAGTACCCGTTGGCGCCGTGCACCTCGACGCCATCGAAACCAGCGCGTTGGGCGTTCTCCGCGCCGCGTTTGTATGCAGCAATAATGCCCGTTATCTCAGCCCGCTCCAACGCTCGCGGCGTCACGAACTCTTTCTTCGGCCGAACGAGCGACACCGTTCCTTTGGGCCGGATCGCACTCGGCGCCACCGGAAGCGCGCCCGCGAGATAGATCGGATCAGAGATCCGCCCGACATGCCAGAGTTGCAGGAGAATGGTGCCGCCCGCACGGTGCACCGCATGCGTGATGGCCGCCCAGCCCGCCACTTGCTCCTCCGACCAGACGCCCGGCGTATCCGGATACCCCACACCCATTGGGTCGACGGATGTCGCCTCCGACAGAATCATCCCAGCGGACGCACGCTGAACGTAGTACTCGGCCATGAGTGCGTTTGGCACACGGCCCACACTTGAACGGCACCGGGTGAGCGGCGCCATGATGACGCGATTGCGCAGCGAAAGGTCACCGATGGTGATCGGGTCGAGAAGCTTCGGCATGTTTGGAGAAATCCTTGAAGAAATAGACGAGACACGAACAGGGCTTCGCGGTCGCAAGATGGTCGTGTTTACCATTCATTAACCGACGCGGATGAGGCTCAACTCGAAACAATTGCTGCATGGGAAGAGAATGGTAGCCCACCGGATCAGGGGAGACACTGCGCCAGAATTACAACTCGGCGGCGACCTCGCAGGTTCCGTCGCCCGCTGGCTTTCCCACCTCGAATTTAACGAAGGCCGATCACCCGACACCATCGAAGCATACGAACGCGACCTTCGATCCTTCCTCGTCTATCTTCGCGGCCACCTCGGCCATGTACCCTGCCTGGCAGACCTCGATCGCCTCCATTTGAAGACCTTTCGAAGCTTCATGGCCGCCCGCCGCCGAGAAGGCCTCACCAGCCGCTCGCTGTCGCGCACCATGTCTGCCCTGCGGACTTACATCCGCTGGCTCGACACCACCGGCGTGTCCGCCAACCGCGCTATTCTCCGGGTCGGCATGCCAAAGCTTCCGCATGCGGTTCCCAAACCGCTCACCGTCGAAAAAGCAGCCGCCGTCGTTGATGCCATCGGCGAGCACGAAGATACATGGATCGCGGCTCGTGATACCGCCGTATTGCTGCTCCTTTACGGCTCAGGATTGCGCATATCGGAAGCGCTCGCGCTTACACCGCGCGACGCCCCGACAGCGGGGCGCGAAGTCATCCGGATCACTGGCAAAGGCGACAAGGAGCGCCTAGTCCCCATCCTCCCCGTCACCCAAGCGGCAATCGAACACTATTCCGGCCTCGTGCCATTCATGCTCGAGCCCGATGCACCGATGTTCCGCGGTGCCAAAGGTGGCCCTCTCTCGCCCCGCATCATTCAACTCGCGATAGCCCGCCTGCGCGACGCCCTGCAATTGCCTGCAACCGCGACACCACACGCCCTTCGCCACTCATTCGCAACGCATCTGCTCTCAGCCGGCGCTGATCTTCGCCAGATCCAGGAACTGCTCGGCCACGCATCGCTCTCGACAACACAAGTCTACACAGAAGTCGATCGCGCCCAGCTCCTGCGCGTTTACGATGCCGCCCACCCCCGCGCCTAATACCCGCGCGTAAAGGCCGGCTTCGCACAAGCGCAGCCACCTCGCGCCATCAAATATGTATCGCCCGTTTACCCGCCGCGAGTGCAGCTTCTTTCACCGCTTCCGTCAAAGTCGGATGCGCATGGCAAGTCCGCGCCAGATCCTCGGCCGATCCGCCAAACTCCATGAGCACCGCGGCTTCTGCAATCATCTCGCCTGCGTGCGGTCCAATGATATGCACGCCGAGCACCCGGTCGGTCGCAGCGTCCGCTAGCACCTTCACGAACCCATCGGTGGTCTTGTTCACTTTCGCCCGTCCGTTCGCCGTGAACGGGAACTTGCCGGCCGTGTAGGCGATATTGGCTGCCTTCAGCTCATCTTCGGTCTTGCCCACGCTCGCCACTTCGGGTGCGGTGTAAACGACACCGGGGATCACATTGTAGTTCACATGCCCCGCCTGCCCGGCGAGAATTTCCGCGACGGCGACGCCTTCATCCTCAGCCTTGTGTGCCAGCATCGGCCCGGCGATGACATCGCCGATCGCATACACACCGGCGACGCTCGTCTCGAAGTGCTCATCGACTGCAATACGTCCCTTCGAGTCGCGCTCGATACCAGCTTCATCAAGACCCAGCCCGTCCGTGAAAGGCTTACGCCCCACCGCCACGAGCACCGCGTCCGCTTCAATCGTCTCGTTCGTCCCCTCGCCGGCCGCCGGCACCACACTCACAGCAAGCCCTGCGTCTCCCGCATCCGCAACGCCGGTCACCTTCCGACAAAGTCGGAATGCAAAGCCCTGCTTCTCTAGAATGCGCTGGAACGTCCGCGCTACGTCTGAATCCATTCCGGGCAAAATGCGGTCCAGATATTCGACGACAACAACCTCGGAGCCAAGCCGGCGCCACACCGACCCCAATTCCAGGCCAATGACACCGGCTCCTATGACCACGAGCCGCTTCGGCACAACCTCCAACGTCAACGCTCCGGTCGATGACACCACTCTTTTCTCGTCGATCGGAATGCCCGGCAGCGCAACGACGTCTGATCCGGTTGCAATAACGATCGATTTTGTTTCAAGCGTCGACGTCTCGCCGTTGATGAAGATGATCCCCACTTGCCCCGCTCCGTGTATCCGGCCGGTCCCGTGGTAGCTGTCGATCTTGTTCTTCTTCAAAAGATACGCAACGCCGTCCACGTTGCCCTTCACACCCTCGTCCTTGAAGGCCATCATTTGGCCGAGATCAAGTTCCGGCGTGACGTTGATCCCCATCGAATGAAAATGCCGAGACGCCTCGTCGAAAAGTTCCGACGCATGCAGCAAGGCCTTGGAAGGAATGCAGCCGATGTTGAGGCATGTTCCGCCATGCGTCGATCGCTTCTCGACAACCGCCACCTTTAGCCCGAGTTGTGCCGCTCGAATGGCGCACACATATCCGCCAGGGCCAGTGCCAATCACGACAAGGTCATACATATCTGGGTCTCGTTACAACGTCTGAGCAGATCGCACGTACAGCGAAAGCCGAACAATCGACCGACCCGCCTAGTTGTACGCGAGGCATGGATTTAAAGCTCGAGAATGAACCGCTGCGGGTCTTCAAGACATTCTTTCACGCGCACCAAGAACGTCACAGCCTCTTTGCCGTCGACAACACGGTGATCATAGCTGAGCGCCAGGTACATCATCGGCCGCGCCACGATCTGACCGTTCTTCACGACCGGCCGCTCCTCGATCCGGTGCATCCCGAGAATGCCCGACTGCGGGGCGTTGAGTATCGGCGTCGACAGCATCGACCCATATACGCCGCCGTTGGAAATCGTGAACGTGCCGCCCTGCATGTCTTCGATCGAGAGCTTGCCGTCGCGCGCCCTGCGTCCGTACTCGGCGATTGTGATTTCCGTTTCTGCCAACGACATGCGGTCTGCCTCGCGCAGCACCGGCACCACCAGCCCACGCTCCGTCCCGACCGCCACGCCGATGTGGTAGTAGTTCTTGTAAATGATGTCGTCGCCGTCGATCTCGGCGTTGACCGCGGGGATTTCGCGTAACGCCTGCACGCAGGCCTTCACGAAGAAGCCCATGAACCCAAGTTTCACGCCGTGCCGCTTTTCGAACAGGTCCTTGTACTGCGAACGCAGCGCCATCACGGCGCTCATGTCGACGTCGTTGAACGTCGTCAGCATCGCAGCGGTATTCTGCGCATCCTTCAGCCGTCGCGCGATGGTTTGGCGCAGCCGGCTCATCTTCACGCGTTCTTCACGGCCGGGCTCGCCCATGGTCGTAGGCACCCGCAGTTCCTGGATCGGAACCGGTACCGGCGTTGACGGGCTCTCCCGTCGCTCCGGTTGAGGCGCCGGCGTCGGTGCAAGAGCCGGCTTTTTCGCCGCAACCGCCGCGACGGCATCTTCCTTCAAAACCTGTCCGCGTCGGCCGGACCCTACGACCGCGTCGGGTTCGATCTGCGCTTCGGCGAGCACCTTGCGCGCGGCGGGAGGAGGCGGTGGCGCGGATGCCGCGGATGGCGCTTTCGCCGGGGCTTGTTTTGCAGTCGCAGCCGGTTTTGAGGGCGCATCAGCCTTTTGAGGCGGCAGCGTAGCGGCGAGAGCGGGAATCGGAGCAGGAGCCGATACGGCACCGCCCTCATTCAACGCACCCAATAGCGAACCGATCGCGACCGTCGCGCCCTGCACCGCGAGAATATCCCCAAGAACACCGGCTGCCGGCGCCGGCACTTCCACCGTCACCTTGTCCGTCTCGAGTTCCACCAGCGGCTCGTCCGCCTTCACCGCCTCACCCGGCTTTTTGAACCAGCGCCCAACCGTTGCTTCCGTGATCGATTCACCGAGCACTGGAACCTTGATTTCGATCGTCATTCGCGTCCTCGCCGTCCCTTCGAGCCACCACAATGGGCGGCTCCCCGTGGTGGATTTATTTGCTGCCCTTAAGTGCGTCGTTCACCAGTGCTGCCTGTTCGGCAAGATGCTTGCTGAGCTGCCCGGTCGCGGGCGAGGCCGCCGCAGCGCGCCCCGCATACCGCGGACGGCGATGAATGTAACCCAGATGCGTCAGTACCCACTCGATATTGGCATCCATGAAGTGCCAAGCACCCATGTTTTTGGGTTCTTCCTGGCACCATACGATTTCTGCGAATTTAAACCGTCCAAGCTCGCCGATCAGCGCCCGCGCCGGGAATGGATACAGCTGCTCCACGCGCAACAAATACACATTGTCGATGCCTTGCTGTTCACGCGCCTCGTATAGATCGTAATAAACCTTGCCCGAACACAGTACGACCCGCGCGATTTGGTCGTCTGGCACCAGTTTGATCTTCTCCTGTGTCCGCGTCTGCGCGTCGTCGAGAAGAATGCGCTGGAACGATGTCCCCGGCCCCAGTTCCTCGATGCGCGACACGACCCGCTTGTGTCGCAGCAGCGATTTCGGTGTCATCAGGATCAGTGGCTTGCGGAATTTGCGCAACAGCTGACGCCTAAGAATGTGGAAGTAGTTCGCCGGAGTTGAGCAGTTCGCAACCTGCCAATTATCCTCCGCGCACAGCTGTAGCCACCGCTCCAAGCGTGCCGACGAATGTTCCGGACCCTGCCCCTCGAATCCGTGCGGCAGCAGGCATACAAGACCCGACATCCGCAGCCACTTGCGCTCCGCCGAAGACAGGAATTGGTCGAATACAACCTGCGCCCCGTTCGCAAAATCGCCGAATTGGGCCTCCCACAACACCAGCGCGTTAGGCTCCGCCAGCGAATACCCGTACTCGAATCCGAGCACAGCCTCTTCCGAAAGCATCGTATTGATGACTTCGAACTTCGCCTGATCCGGCGCAACGAACTTCAAGGGCGTGTACCGCCGTTCGCTTTCCTGGTCGATCAGCACGCAGTGCCGCTGCGAGAATGTCCCGCGCTCGCTGTCCTGCCCGGACAGCCGGACCGCGTAGCCCTCTTTGAGCAACGATCCAAACGCCAGCGCCTCCGCCATCGACCAGTCGATGCCCTGGCCGCTCTCGACCATCTCGCGGCGCCGCTCCATCAACTTCGCAATGGTCTTGTGGGCATTGAATTCGTTCGGGATGGCGGTGATCTGCCGTCCGACATGACGCAACGTCTCTGCTTCGACGCCGGTCGCGGTGGCAAGGTCATCCTCACCGGCACGCTGAAATCCGGCCCACCGGCCATCGAGCCAATCGGCCTTGTTCGGCTTATACGTTTCCGCCGCCGACATTTCCTCGTCGAGGCGTGCGCGGAAAGTCCCCCGCATGCTTTCAACTTCCCCGTCCGCGATCACGCCCTCTTCCACGAGCCGCCGGCCATAAATCTCGACCACCGTCGGATGCGCCTTGATCTTCTTGTACATGAGCGGCTGCGTGAACATCGGCTCGTCGCTTTCGTTATGGCCGAAGCGGCGATAGCAGAACATGTCGATGACAACCGGCTTCTGGAATCGCTGCCGGTACTCGATCGCGATCTTCGCGCAATGCACCACGGCTTCCGGATCATCCCCATTCACGTGCAGGATCGGCGCTTCGATCATCCGCGCCACATCCGAGCAGTACGGCGACGACCGCGAATAGCGGGGGCTCGTCGTGAACCCGATCTGGTTGTTGATGACAAAGTGGATCGAACCACCGGTGCGGTGGCCCTTTAGACCGGAGAGCCCGAAACATTCGGCGACGACGCCCTGGCCGGCGAAGGCGGCATCTCCGTGGATGAGCAGCGGTAATATCGGAGTCCTGTCACCCGGATCGCAACCATGCTGATCCTGCTTCGCGCGAACTTTTCCGAGCACAACCGGATCTACGATTTCCAGATGCGACGGGTTCGCCGTCAAAGAAAGGTGCACATTGTTGCCGTCGAACGTCCGATCGGACGATGCACCAAGGTGGTATTTCACATCGCCCGAACCTTCCACGTCATCCGGTTTGAACGACCCGCCTTTGAACTCGTTGAAGATCGCACGCAAAGGCTTACCGAGCACGTTCCCGAGCACGTTGAGCCGCCCGCGATGCGCCATGCCGAACACGATCTCCTGCACACCGAGCTGGCCGCCGCGCTTGATGATCTGCTCCAGCGCCGGAATCATCGCCTCGCCGCCGTCGAGGCCGAACCGCTTCGTACCAGTGTATTTGATGTCGCAGAACTTCTCGAACAGCTCAGCTTCGATGAGCTTGTTCAAAATGGCGCGTTTGCCGGGTACCGTGAAGTTGATGCCCTTTTCCTCGCCCTCGACGCGCTGCTGCAACCACGATTTCTGCGCCGGGTTGGTGATGTGCATGAACTGGTAGCCGATCTTGCGGCAATACGTACGCCTGAGGATCGACAGCACTTGCCTGATCGTCGCGAACTCGAGCCCCAGATAGCGGTCGAGGAACACCGGTCGGTCCAGATCGGCTTCGAGAAAGCCATACGTGTCCGCGCGCAGTTCCTTGTGCACGTTGCGATCAGCGATCCCCAGCGGATCGAGATCCGCCGCCAGATGCCCCATCACGCGATACGCGCGGATCAGCATCAATGCGCGAATGGAATCTTGCGTCGCCCGTACCGATGCTTCGGGCGATAGTTCCACGCCAGCCTGATGCGCACGCTGCTTCAAGCGCGAGCGCAACTGCGGCTCACCTGGTCCTTCATCGCCAGTCAGCGCTGCGATCATGTCATCGTGCTGCGTCAGTTCCGACAACGGAATGCCCCACGAGGGTCCGCCATTGCCGCTGAGCACCGGCACGGAATGCTCATCGAGTCTCGATCGCTGATGCTCTTCCTTCAAGCTTTCGAAAAAATGCCGCCACTCATCAGAGACCGAGCCCGGATTGCGCTCATACTGTTCCTGCATTTCTTCGATGTAAGGGGCGTTCGTTCCCTGCAGAAAAGACGTTCTCAAAAAATTTTCGTTGCGCGCGTGGCGGGTCATCGGATGTGTCCTGGGAGGGCCCTGCAGGGCCGGTCGTCGATGTACGAAGTCGTACGCAAACATAGCTGATGGGCAGCAGCCCAGGGTTCAAGGCGATCCGCCAGAGCGAATTGCTGCACCGCAGCGGTTTGGACCCTACTCCGTTTGCAGCTGCGTTTTAAGACCCTCGAAAGTGCAGGTTCGGCCTGAATTTCAGGCATTGTGGAAAACATCTCAAAAGAAAGCGGCACCGCAGGAGATCCGCGACGCCGCTTTCACTATCAGGAAGCCGAATTGCCTCGTGTAGGCGCCCTACTTGCCAAGCACCTTCAGGAGTGTGGTGCCGAGGGCTGCCGGGCTATCCGCCATCGCGATGCCGGCCTTCTGCATCGCTTCGATCTTATCTTCGGCCTTGCCCTTGCCGCCCGAGATGATGGCACCTGCATGACCCATCCGTCGACCGGGTGGCGCGGAAGCACCGGCGATAAAACCCGCCATCGGCTTCTTACGCCCCTTCTTCGCCTGCGAAATCAGCCACTCCGCGGCTTCTTCTTCTGCCGAGCCGCCGATTTCACCGATCATGATGATCGACGTCGTCTCTGGATCGTCGAGGAACAGGTCGAGCACGTCGATGAACTCGGTCCCTTTCACCGGATCGCCACCAATACCCACCGCGGTCGTCTGGCCGAGCTTGGCATCTGTCGTCTGCTTCACCGCCTCGTACGTCAGCGTACCCGACCGCGACACAACGCCCACCGAACCCTTGGAGAAGATGTTGCCCGGCATGATGCCGATCTTGCACTGGCCAGGCGTCAGAACGCCCGGGCAGTTGGGCCCGACGAGCCGCGACTTCGAGCCCGACAGAGCCCGCTTCACGCGGATCATGTCGATGACCGGGATGCCTTCCGTGATGCAAACGATCAGCGGGATCTCCGCATCGATCGCTTCCAGGATGGCATCGGCTGCGAACGGCGGCGGCACGTAGATCGCGCTCGCCGTGGCCCCGGTCTTCTCTTTCGCCTCGAGCACCGTGTTGAACATCGGCACGTCGGAGAGATCGGCGTCGGGATGGTTGGTGCCACCCTTGCCCGGCGTCACGCCACCGGCGACCTTCGTACCGTAGGCTTTCGCCTGCTTTGTGTGGAACGTCCCCTGACTGCCGGTGATGCCCTGGCAGATGGTGACCGTATTCTTGTCGATCATGATGGACATCGTTAGGCAACCTTCTTCACTTCGTCGGTGATTTTGCGGGCGGCATCGGCCAGATCGTCAGCGGGGACGATCTTGAGGCCGGATTCGGCCAGCATTTTCTTGCCGAGTTCAACGTTGGTACCTTCGAGTCGCACGACGAGCGGAACGGTGATCGCCATCTCCCGCGCGGCCGCGATCACGCCGTCCGCGATGATATCGCAACGCATAATTCCGCCGAAAATGTTGACCAGAATGCCCTTCACGGCCGGATCGGCGAGGATGAGTTTGAACGCCTCCCGCACCTTCTCCTTCGAAGCGCCGCCGCCGACATCGAGGAAGTTCGCCGGCTCAGCGCCGTAGAGCTTGATGATGTCCATGGTCGCCATGGCGAGGCCCGCGCCGTTCACGAGACAGCCGATGTTGCCGTCGAGCTTGATGAACGCGAGATCGTGTTTGGAAGCTTCGATTTCGCTCGGCTCTTCTTCCGTGATGTCGCGGTAGGCGACGATCTCGGGATGGCGGAACAGCGAGTTCGAGTCGAAGTCCATCTTGCCATCGAGTGCGATGAGGTTGCCTTCCTTCGTCACGACCAGCGGATTGATCTCCAGAAGGCTCATGTCCTTCTCGATGAACATCCGGTAGAGGTTGGCGGCGGTTGCCTGCATCTGCTTGAAAGCATCGCCCTTGAGGCCGAGGGCGAAAGCGATCTTGCGACCGTGGAAGGGCTGGAAGCCTGAAGCCGGATCGATCGACAGTGTCACGATCTTTTCGGGCGTGTCGTGCGCGACCTTCTCGATATCCATGCCGCCTTCGGTCGAGACGATGAACGCGACCCGCGAAGTGGCGCGGTCCACCAGCATCGAGAGATAGAGTTCCCTGTCGATCGCCGTGCCGTCTTCGACATAGAGGCGGCGGACGACGCGCCCTGCGTCACCGGTCTGAACCGTCACGAGCGTGCGGCCGAGCATCTCGCCCGCGAATTGCTTGACCTCGTCGACCGACTTCGCGAGACGGACGCCGCCCTTTTCGCCGGCGTCCTTTTCCTTGAATGTGCCCTTGCCGCGTCCACCGGCGTGGATCTGCGCCTTCACGACCCAGACCGGGCCCGGCAGCTGCTTGGCGGCTTCGACGGCTTCTTCGACGGTGAACGCGGCAGCACCCTTACCCGTGGGGATACCGTACTGGCGATAAAGCTCCTTCGCCTGATGCTCGTGGATGTTCATGGCGCTCCTGGGCGTTTCTCATTGAATGGGAGACGGGGGTGTTTAATCGCGAAGGCAACGGTCAAGCCACCCCCGAACGGGCCACCCGGACCTACCCCCTCGGGCATGCGACGAAGCGGCCTCAGGCGGGGCCGGAGACCTGATGAGGGCAACAGCCTTAGGTCCCGAGCGGCGGGTTCACCTGCACGCAGGTATCGACCAGACCCTTCACGGATTCCACCGAGCGCATCAGCATCTGGCGCTCGGCCGAATTGAGATCGATCTCGATAATTCGCTCGACGCCACCTGATCCGATGATCGCCGGCACGCCGACATAAAGACCCTTTACCCCATATTCTCCATTGAGATAGGCGGCGCAGGGCAGGACCCGCTTCTTGTCCTTGAGGAAGCTCTCGGCCATGGCGATCCCGGAGGCCGCGGGAGCATAATATGCCGACCCGGTCTTCAAGAGCCCGACGATCTCGCCGCCGCCCTTGCGGGTGCGGTCCACGATTTCTTCGACCCGCTCCTGGCGGATCCAGCCCATCTTCACAAGGTCGGGCAGCGGCACCCCACCCACCGTCGAATATCGGACCAGCGGCACCATGTCGTCCCCATGCCCGCCCAGCACGAACGCAGCCACGTCTTCGACAGAGACCTTGAATTCATCCGCCAGAAAGTGCCGAAACCGGGCTGTATCTAAAACTCCGGCCATGCCGCAGACCATGTTGCGGGGCAAACCCGAAAACTTCTGCAAAGCCCAGACCATCGCATCTAACGGGTTGGTGATGACAATAACAAACGAATTGGGCGCGTACTTTTTAATACCCGCGCCCACCTGCTCCATAACCTTCAAATTGATACCGATGAGATCGTCGCGGCTCATACCGGGTTTGCGCGGCACGCCAGCGGTCACGATGCAAACGCTGGCGCCTTCGATATCCGAATACGCGTTCGTACCTTTGAGATTGCAGTCGAAGCCTTCGACGGCGCCCGACTGTGCGATGTCGAGCGACTTGCCCTGCGGCAGACCTTCCGCGATGTCGAACAAGACTACATCGCCGAGTTCTTTAAGCCCGATCAAGTGAGCCAGCGTTCCACCGATCATACCGCCGCCGATCAGGGCAATCTTCGTACGCGCCATCGCAATTCACTCTCCCAGCCAAACCCGCGGATGAGCCGCGGTCCCAGATCCTATGCTGCCTCTCTGCCCTGCCATTCAGCAGATGCGAAGCCAATCTGTCCGTTCGTAGGCCGAAACCCCGCTGCTCTCAAGCTGTCGCGGAGAAAAAGCCGCTCAACGTCAGAACGACGGCCGCGACGCCACCCGCTCGGCCAGCCAGGCTTCGCTGCGCATTTCCATAAGTCGCGACGCTGTCCGCACGAACAGGTCCGCTCCGTCGCCTGCCGGATAGAGCTTGTCCGGCTCGGCCGCCGCCGATGCGACAAGGCAGGTCCCTCGGTCATAAAGAGTATCGATGAGGGTAATGAACCGCCGCGCTTCGTTGCGCCGATCGGGCGTCAGCAGCGGAATGTCCTCGACGATCAGGGTCGAAAACGCTTTCGCAATGGCGAGATAGTCGGGCCCTGCCAACGGCTGCGCACACAGTTCCGAAAAAGAGAACCGCGCCACACCCGACGCCGCTTCGGGCACCGTGATCATGCGGCCGTTGCACGCGACCTCCGTGCGCTTGCCTTCTTCAGATCCTGCGAGCCGCGACCAGATCGCATCGATCTCTGCCTTCGCCGTCGAGTCCGCGGGATGAAAATAGAGTGTCTGGCCCTGCAGCTTGTCGAGCCGGTAATCCTTCGCAGCTGCAACTTCGAGGACATCCAACTTTTCTTCAAGCATAAACACAAATGGCAGGAAAAGCTGGCGATTGAGGCCATTCCAGTAAAGCCGGTCCGGCGGCACGTTGGATGTTGCCACCACGATCACGCCACGTTCGAGAAGCGCTTTGAACAACCGCCCGAGGATCATCGCATCCGCAATGTCGGTCACATGAAACTCATCGAAGCAAAGAAGCTGCGCCTCACCCGCGATCTCCGCCGCCACGTACGGGATCGGATCACCATCCGTCGTCGCCCGTCCGCGCGCGATGCGCTCATGCGCCTCCGCCATGAACTGATGAAAGTGGAACTCGCCGCCGAGGACTGAAGCCGACCGCCAGATGGAACAGGTCCATCATCATCGTCTTCCCGCGCCCGACCCCGCCCCATATATACAGACCGCGCGGTGCCGCAGGCGTCACCCGCTTCGGCACGCGGAAGATCGAGAGCCTCGAACCCCGTTCCGCCCGGTGCCCCTCGAGTGCCGTCGCCAGGTGATCGAGCCGCTCCACGATCTGCGCCTGCGCCGGATCGTTCTCGATCTGGCCGGTCGCCACCCTCTGCTGATAGTATTGCCAAACGCGGCCTGGCATCTTGTCCCCTACACCTGTGGTCCGCGAGCTAGCCCCCTCCTGCCCCCGCCCCGCAAGCACCTCGTGACGGTATGTCACGAATGAACATTGCTCGCCACGCCAAGCCGGTGATGCGCTCCACGTCAAAGACGACCGTTGTGCGCGCGACCATTCCCGTCACTCTATCCACAGCGCGGCGGAGCACGATCGAAACCGGCTCTGGGAACTTTTTCGCACAAGCCGCGTTTGGCCGATGAAATCCAACGCTGCTGCTCTGTCTTCAAGCAACTGCCCGCCTGGTGTCGCAACACATCTCACGACCCGCGACACATCACCCAGGACACCCATCGACCAAGTTCATTTTGAAACAGTTGCACGATGGGTGATGCGCGCGAGCGTAGGACACGAACCCTGTGGATGAGTTTGAATGAGAGAATAGCCGGCATCGATTTCATATCGTCGGCGCGTCAGCTGGACGGCTTCTCTTCACGTGCAAACGCGAATTCAAAATCTAGAGGCCCGGAATTGCTCAAAAATTGCGGCGTTTGCGCCACACTTTCCGCAATTGGACAAAAATATCGACGCGAAATCGAATTTCGATGTCAACAAAATCCTCGAACTTGCGCATATTTTTTTCGTGATCGAAATGATTTCGATCTGATTCCAGAGGGAGAGAGAACTATGGCTAAGGCAGCAAAGAAGGCAGTGAAGAAGGCAACGGCGAAGCGCGCTCCGGCCAAGAAGGCCACCAAGGCAGCGAAGAAGCCGGCCAAGAAGGCTGCAAAGAAGAAGCGCGCAGCCTAAGGCTGACGTTTCTGCTCTGTTCCCGGTTGGGCACCGGGAGTGGGGCCGGTCTGAACGGACCGAAAATTTTAAGGCCGGTGGCTGCGATAGGCGCCACCGGCCTTCTTCATTTGTCACGACCGCATCAAAGAGAGTTGCCTGCGCAAGCTATATCAGTTGCGGTTGTTCTGATAGTCCCACCAGTCATTGACGGAGCGGCAATAGCCGTCCCGCTCACTCGGACAGTCACCCTGTCTGCCAATAACGCGCTGTCGTGATAGCCGGTGGAAGGAGTGGCCCTCGCCGCTGGATCGCCCGGCTCGGTCGGACCGGTCGCCTTGGTTACTATCGCGCTCTTCATTTTAGCATCGTCCCACCGCCATTGAGCGTGAGCGGGCGATGCAGCCAACAATACCGCCAAGATAAATAGGATTCTCATGGATACCTCCCGACCACTTAGGTGGGGAGGACCACGAGACCGGTCCAATCGATACTTCTGAATACAGGCGAATGGTCATCGGTCGAGCCGATTTCGACAGCCTACACCCGCCTCTGCACCATCAGCTTCTTCAGTTCAGCGATGGCTTTGGCCGGCGAAAGGCCCTTGGGACAAGCCTTGGTGCAATTCATGATCGTATGGCAGCGATAGAGCCGGAAGGGATCTTCGAGATGATCGAGCCGGTCGCCCGTTGCCTCGTCCCGGCTCTCGATCACCCAGCGATAAGCCTGCAGCAGGATCGCCGGGCCGAGATACCGGTCCGAGTTCCACCAGTAACTCGGGCACGACGTCGAGCAGCATGCGCACAGGATGCACTCGTACAGCCCGTCGAGCTTCTCGCGGTCCTCGCGCGACTGCTTCCATTCTTTCGGTGGCGTAGGCGTATCCGTCTTCAGCCACGGCTCGATCGAACGCAACTGCGCATAGAAGTTCGTCATGTCCGGCACGAGGTCCTTGATGACCTTCATGTGCGGCAACGGATAGATCGTGACGGGGCCCTTCACCTCCTCGATGCCCTTGAGGCACGCGAGGTAGTTGGTCCCGTCGATGTTCATCGAGCACGACCCGCAGATGCCTTCACGGCAAGAGCGGCGAAACGTTAGCGTCGGATCGATCTCGTTCTTGATCTTGATGAGTGCATCTAGAACCATAGGACCGCACTGGTCCTGGTTGACCCAATACGTATCCACATGCGGGTTTTGCCCATCGTCAGGCGTCCAGCGATAGATGCGGAATTCGCGCCAAGTCCCATCGCCCTCCGGCGCATTCCAAGCCTTGCCCTTGGTCAATTTCGAATTCTTCGGGAGCGTCAGCTGCACCATAGGTCTGCTTCGATCCTCACGTTGAGCGAAATAATCCAATGAACCCCAAGAATTGGGGCCCTGTGCACCCCCTGTCAACGCAGCCGGACTGTTACCGGATGCGGTTCTTTGCCCACATTCTTGCGCTTCGGGCCTGCGCCTCGTTCTTTTGTCGAAGATCAGTCCGAACGGTGCTTCTTGAGTTCCCGCACCAACTGCGTGAGCCGCTCGGCGATCTCCGCCCCGCCATCGACAGCGACCTTGAGCGTCGCCCTGTTCTGAATCAGCTTGTTGAGCCGCTCCTGGCATTCCCCAAAAGCGAAGTAGAGCGTCTCGGGCGCATCGATCTCCCCATCCTCGACAGCGCACATGACGTCGAACGCATTCTGCGAGGCCAGCACCAGCATCGAAGCAACGTCATTCATGATCTGATGGAAGAGCCGGCTGCCGTCCGGTCCGACGCGCGGCCCATGCACGCCGAACTTCAGCGGCGACGCCCCACCCGCACCTTCCCCCGCAAATAGCTTCGGGTTGCGTTGAAACCGGCGAAAAATCTCAGACAGCCCGAGACAGCACGTCTCCAGTTCGCGGATTGCGGTCCCCGCCTTCCGCCTCGCTTTCGAGCGGTCGGGCGTGCGCTCCTCCGCAGTCCAGTTGATTGCGGCAATGGATGCGATTGCTCCAAGCGCGGCCAGCGCGGGCAACACCGCTGTGAACGGGTCCGGCGCGATCCGGCTATCCGGTTCGCGCGGCTCCTCGGGCCTCGCTTGGTCCTTGCTCTTGTCGCTGCCTCTGCGGGACGGTAGGGCCACGCGCGCTCCGGGTTGCCACGGCTTATGGAGCATCCCTTACCGCAGCCAGCGCCCCGCCGCCACCCGTCAACCCGCGCACAACCGTGCGGATGAGGCCGTCACATCGAGTATAACGGCTGAAAGAGGCCTCTTCTCAGGCCTCAGTAAACGCGAGCTTTGGGCTCGATGTACTTGATCTCGTTGGTCAGCGTCCGTGTATGCACCGGCCGGCTGTCGAGCCGCACCTGCCGCGTGCCGTAATCCGCAAACGCCAAGGTGTGCTTCATCCAAGCCACGTCATCACGCTTCGGATAATCCTCGCGCGCATGCGCCCCGCGGCTTTCCTTGCGGTTCGCCGCGCCCGCCACGGTCACCGCCGCCTGGGCGATGAGGTTGTCGAACTCCAGCGTCTCGATGAGATCCGAGTTCCATACCAGCGATCGATCGGTGACGCTGATATCCTCGATCCCCTTCCAGATGTCCGCTATCTTCTTCACACCCTCCTCAAGCACCGGCCCATCGCGGAAAACGGCGCAGTTCGCCTGCATCGTCTTCTGCATTCTAAGCCGTAGTGCTGATGTCGGCGTCCCACCGCTTGCGTTCCGGTACCGATCGAGCCGGTCAAGCGCCTTTTCAGTCGCCTCCTTCGGCAATTCCGGTTGAGCCGCGCGCCGCTCGACCGTATCCGAACAGCGCAAGCCTGCCGCGCGCCCGAACACTACGAGGTCGATCAGCGAGTTGGACCCAAGCCGGTTGGCGCCGTGCACCGACACGCACGCAGCCTCGCCGATGGCCATCAAGCCAGGCACGATCGTATCGGGATTGCCGCCCTTCAGCGTCAGCACCTCACCGTGATAATTCGTCGGGATGCCACCCATGTTATAGTGCACTGTGGGAATGACCGGGATCGGCTGACGCCGCAGATCCACGCCCGCGAAAATCTTCGCGCTTTCCGTGATGCCCGGCAGACGCTCCGCAAGAATCTTGGGATCGAGGTGGTCGAGATGCAGGTAGATGTGATCACCTTCAGGGCCAACGCCGCGCCCCTCGCGGATCTCGATCGTCATCGAGCGTGAGACGACATCGCGCGACGCGAGATCCTTTGCATGCGGCGCGTAACGCTCCATGAAGCGCTCGCCCTTCGAGTTCGTGAGATAACCGCCTTCGCCGCGTGCACCTTCCGTGATCAGCACGCCCGCGCCGTAGATGCCAGTCGGATGGAACTGCACGAATTCCATATCCTGCAGCGGCAACCCCGCACGCAGCACCATTGCATTGCCGTCGCCCGTGCACGTGTGGGCCGATGTCGCCGAGAAGTAAGCCCGGCCATACCCCCCCGTCGCCAAAATCGTGCGTTTCGAACGGAAGCGATGAATGCTTCCGTCTTCCATATTCATAGCGACGACGCCGCGGCACGCGCCTTCGTCATCCATGATGAGGTCGAGCGCAAAATATTCGACGAAAAATTCCGCCGAATGGCGCAGCGATTGGCCATAAAGCGTGTGTAGCATCGCGTGTCCGGTGCGGTCCGCGGCCGCGCAAGTCCGCTGCACGGGCGGACCATCGCCGTATTCCGTGTAGTGCCCGCCGAACGGACGCTGATAGATCTTGCCGTCTTCCGTGCGGCTGAACGGAACGCCGTAGTGATCGAGTTCGTAAACAGCTTCCGGTGCGTTGCGGCAGAGGTATTCGATGGCGTCCTGGTCACCGAGCCAGTCGGCGCCTTTCACCGTGTCGTACATGTGCCAGCGCCAATTATCCGGGCCCATGTTTGCGAGCGATGCGGCGATGCCGCCCTGCGCCGCAACCGTGTGCGAGCGTGTTGGAAAGACCTTTGTCACACAGGCCGTCTTGAGCCCCGCTTCGGCGCACCCGAGCGTCGCGCGCAATCCCGCGCCACCCGCGCCCACGACGACGACGTCGTAAGTGTGATCGACGATCGGATAAGCGCGTCCGTTGACCGCTGCCTTGCCTGCCGCTCCGTTCACCTTGCCAGCCATACTGCGTTCAAGCTCCGAAGTAGATTTTCAGGACGGCCAAGATGCTGGCAGCGCCCACCGTGATGCCGAAGAACGTATTCAACATCAGAAGTGCAATCTTCGCCCCTTCGCCATGCACGTAGTCCTCGATGATCGTCTGCATGCCGAGCCGCATATGGATTACCCCCGAAACGACGAGGAGGATCAGTGGCAGCGCGAATTCCGGCCGCTTAAGCGCCGCAACCACAGTCCCGTGATCTGCCCCTGCCAGCGATACCAGCAGCGCAACGACGACAATTGACAGCACAAGATTGGAAACGGCGGTGACACGTTGCTTCCAGAAATGATCGGCGCCTTCCTTGGCCGAACCGAGATAACGCGCGTTCTTGAGCGGAGTTCTCAGCGACATACCCGTCAGCCCCCCAGTCCGCGCAAAACAAAGACCCAGACCATCGCTGTCAGGAGAATGGAGGCGACGCCCGTTCCCCACGACAGGAAATCGATGGTCTCGTGCTCATATCCCACGCCAAGATCCCAGATGAAATGCCGTACGCCACCGAGTGCATGGTGAATGAGCACCCAGGTGTAGCCGAACAGGACGATCCAGCCTGGCCAGGTGTTCAACCAGCCACTAACGGCCTGGAACGCATCCGGACCGGAGGCCGCTGCCACGAGCCACGCCGCCAGAACGATCGTGCCGAAATACAGCGCCGCCCCCGTGATGCGATGCAGGATCGACATCACCATATTGATGAGCGGCCGGTAGATCTGCAGGTGCGGAGACAGCGGGCGATCGACCTTCGCCCCGCGCCCCGTCGTGGCTTCCGACATGAAGGACCTCGGGAAACAGAATAATCTCGCCTTCTAGCCCGGCAAGAAAGCCGCCGCAATTTGCCAGACGGGCGCATGACCGAAGGTCTTAACGCCTCCGAGCGTGGCAGGCGGCTCCGCGGAGCGCAATCACCACGCACCGCGCAAAAGCTTACAGCTGGCTCACACGACGATGTTGCCAGACGCCACCTTCAAAGCGACGCTAATCCAAAGCGGCTACAATTGCCTTGGCAAGGCCCGTTCCGCTCTCATAGGCGTGCTCGGCGAGCCGCCCGAGGCACCAATCACCCGCGGCACCGACATTGTAGTCCTGCGAGAACAGGTACGTTTCGCCGAGCGCATTCTCCACGAGCCCGTGCCGCCACAGATGCGCAGACTTCCGGCTCGGCCGCACGGGTGGCAGTCCCAGCGCATGCGAGGCCTCATTCCACAATTCGTCCGCCACCACGTCCGGATCGACGTCCTCCGTTTCCCGGCTCCATGTCGGTGACGCATGGATCACGATGGTCTCGCCCTTCCTGCCCCGGCCCGGTTTTGTATTATTGCGCGCGATCCAGCGGATCGTCTCGCTCATGTCGGAAAACACGTCCTGCTCCGGCAGCACGCGCTCCTCGAACTGGATCATCAGCGCCCAGCAAGGAGCCATCCGCACTTGGTTTATGATCTGGCGTCATGTCGCCAACGCGTCCGAGCAGCAGCCGCGCCTCAGGCGCCGGAACACAAACAGCCACAGCCGCGAAGGGGCCGACCACCGTTTGGTCCTCAAACCAGATTTTCCAGCTTTTATCGACACGCTCCAGCGTATGCACTCGGCGCGACGTTTGGATACGCAGGCTTTCCGTCAGCGGCCGCACCACCGAGGCCATCCCCGGCGTACCGACATACCAGGGCATGATCTGCCCCCCGCCCTCCGGGCCACTGATCTGCGAGCGCGGCGTCCAACGCGCAGCATAACCAAGGCTCGCGACTTCATCGATGAAGCTACGAAACTTGGACGTGCGGGCCGTCAAATATTGCGCCCCGTAATCGAAGCTCTCCAGTCCCACACGCGCGATGGACAGGCGACCGCCGATAACGCGTTCCTGTTCGAAAACTTCAACGAAGAAACCGGCCCGCCGCAAATCGCGAGCGCAGGACAAGCCCGCAAGCCCTGCTCCAATAACGGCGACCATCATAGTCACGAGATGAACCCCGCCCAGCCCGCTCTGCCCACCATAGGCCGTACTCGGATTATAGTTGCAAAAATTCTACCGCCCCCGCGGCGATGTCGTGGCGACACTTGGCGTTCTGTTGCGGAAACATTTACGTCCGATTTACCAACAATTAGCTAACCCCAGCCGAACAGCAGATCACACATTCGGCATTCGACGACGGCAGGGCTGCTATGGGAATGCCTAGCGAGGCAAGACGACCCACGCGTCGAAGTCGAGGATCACCCCGTCAGCGTACTCTCCCGTTTCCTTCTTGAGCGGAAACGCCGCGCAGTCGTGGTTTTTCACCGCCACCAAGCGAATCCGCAGCGCGCCCACGTCTGTGCGCCCTGGGATCTCAGCCTTCTCTAGAATTTCTGACCAAGCGTAAACGGTGTCTCCCGCAAACAACGGCGCGACGTGCCGCCCGCCATTGATCGCCGCCAGATGAAATGCGTTGTTAAGCCCGTTGAACGACAGCGCGCGCGCCAGCGAAATCACGACACCGCCGTAGATGATCCGCTTGCCAAAGCGGCCTTTCGACTCCGTGTGCTGGTTGAAGTGCACCTTGGCCGTGTTCTGGTAGAGCCGCGTCGCCATCTGGTGCTCGGCTTCTTCGATCGTCATACCGTCGACGTGATCGATCTTCTCGCCCACCTCATAGTCGCCCCAGCGATAGGGGCTGCCGGCCAGCGCCAGATCGTAAGCCGCCGTGTTGATTGCGGGCACCGCGCCACCGATTTCCGATGGATCGATCCGGTCCGGCAACTTCGGCACCACCGCCTCACCCACAGGCGCGTTCTTGTCCCGTTTGCGCACCATCACCCAGCGCACGTACTCCAGTACGATCTCGCCGTTCTGGTTGCGGCCCGTGGAGCGCACGTAAACGGTGCCCGTCTCCTTGTTGGAATTCTCTTTCAGCCCGATCACTTCCGACACTGTCGACAGCGTGTCGCCGGGATAAGCAGGCTTCAGAAAGCGGCCACTCGCATACCCGAGGTTCGCGATCGCGTTGAGCGAGATATCCGGCACCGTCTTGCCGAACACGACATGGAACGCCAGCAGATCGTCGAGCGGCGCCTTGGGATATCCGATCGCCTTCGCAAACTGATCCGACGACGTCACCGCAAAACGCGGGCCGTAAAGGCTCATATAAACAGCCGCATCACCCTCCGTGACAGTGCGCGGAGTTGAGTGAGTCAGGATCTGCCCGAACTTATAGTCCTCGAAGAAATTACCGGCATTGGTCTTCGTCGTCGTCATGGCGCGCGTCCTCGTTCGGAACGTCTCGATTATTCAGCGAAAGTGCAGGATTTCCGCAGCGATTAGAGGGTCCGGCCGATACTGTCCATCTGCAATCCCGTCCGGGGCGCCATCCCGCGCCGCGCGCAAGCGTCGCAGCACTGCCCCGCGCCAACCAGCTCTCAGAACCAGTCGTCGATCTCGCGCACAGCGTGTGCAATCGCCGCCGTCCGTCGAGCCATGACGAGATGCAAGCGCTCCACCATCTTGCCTTCGACGGTAATCACGCCCTTCTGCGCGTTCACCGGCTGCGAGAAAGCGTCAATGATCTTGCGCGACCATTCCACTTCGTCATCCGTGGGTGTGAACACCTCGTTGCACGGCCCCACCTGCGAGGGATGGATCAATGTCTTGCCATCCATTCCGAGCGTGCGCCCATGCTCGCACTCTTTGCGGAAACCCTCTTCGTCTTTGAAATCGTTGTAAACGCCATCGATAATATCGAGCCCGAACGCCCTCGCTGCGACGATCGTCAGCGCCAGCCACGGCACGATCGCAAATCGATTATCCAGCGCCCGCGCCCGCGATTCCTTTAGCAGGTCATTCGTGCCGAGCACGAAACACTCCAACCTGTTTTCCGGGTCCATCGCCACCGCAGCGATCTCGCGCGCATAGAGGATGGCCTGCGGCGTCTCCATCATCGCCCAGATGCGGGTCCGCTCCGGCGCGTTGACGGACTTCAAGATTTTGGCCGCACTGATGATGTCGCCCGGGTGCGCGACCTTCGGGATCAAGATGGCGTCGGGCGCCGCCTCGGCCGCCGCCTGGAGATCGGTCGTGCCCCAAACCGTCTCGAGAGCGTTCGTGCGGATCACAAGTTCGCGGCGGCCATATCCGCCTTCCCGGACGGCCGCGCAGACCCGCTCCCGCGCCTGCACCTTCGCCTCGGGCGCTACCGAATCCTCCAGATCCAGGATCACCGCGTCCGCCGGGAGCGCTTTCGCCTTTTCCAGCGCGCGATCGTTGGCGCCCGGCATGTAAAGTACGCTGCGACGTGGTCGGATGTTAGTTTTCATGAAAGCACGGCCCGAGCGTTGATTGTGCACCGCAACAATACGCCAACACGTCCGTGTTCACAAATCGCCATTCGGCGCATACCGTTCTCCCCAGGGGAGGACCGGCTTCGTGGCACGAATAGTCGCACTATCGTCGCTTGTCGCGCGCGGTCACGTCGGCTTGCGGGCCATGATCCCCGCGCTGGAATCCTTCGGCCACGACGTCATTGCGTTGCCGACCGTGATACTTTCGAGCCATGCCGCCCACTCTCACGTCGCGCGCACCTTGATTTCCACCGATTCGCTGGACGCCATGCTGCAGGCCATTGAAGCCAACGGCTGGCTTGCCACGGCCGACCGCGTCATCACGGGCTACCTGCCCTCCACAGCCCATATCACGTTTGCAGAATCCCTCATCCACCGCGTCCGCGCCTCTAATCCTGCCGCACGCTATGTCTGTGACCCCGTGCTGGGTGACGATCCAAAAGGCCTTTACGTGCCGGAAGAAATCGCCCGCCACATCAAGCACCGCCTGTTACCGATCGCCGATCTGGCCACCCCTAACGCATTCGAACTCGCCTGGCTCGCGGAGCGGCGCGCCGTAGCCGGGTTAGACGACGCAAGGGCTGCCGCGCACGCCCTGGGCCGACCGATGGTGCTTGCCACATCCATCCCCGTCTTCCAGGACCAACTGGCGACCCTGCTCCAAGATGCCACCGGCAGCGTGTTCACGACTGTCCCCCGCCGGTCCAACGTCCCCTCCGGCACCGGCGATCTCTTGACCGGCCTGTTCACTGGAGCACATGCCACGGGCTCGAACCCCAAGGCGGCTCTGGCCGTTGCGGGTGCGCGACTGGAAGCCGTCCTATCGGCAAGCGGTTCTGCGGACGATCTGAACCTCACAACCTTATTCGAACCCGGCGAAAACCTCCGGCTGCTGAAGGTCGAAGCAGCAATTTGACTGGATCGGCGGCAATCATTGCCGCCAATACTTGACATTTGTCAGACGAAATAGAAAACGCGATCCTAGATCGCGCTTCCCCTGCGCCGCCGTCCTGTGCCGGCCAACAACAACCAGAAAGCTGCCGATGTCCTCATTTCCCGAGACGCTCACGGACCGCTACCGCCGCTTCAAGCATCGGCATCTTCGTGCCCAACGCCGACCAGTATGAGGAACTTGCCACCTACGGCCAGAAGCCCGGAGATCATGATGATCTCCTGCTGCGACAGCCGCGTCGATCCGGAAACCATCTTCAACGCCATGCCGGGCGAGCTTTTCGTCGCACGCAACGTCGCCAACCTCATTCCGCCTTACGAGACGGGCGGCAAATTCCACGGCGTCAGCGCCGGCGATCGAGTTCGCCGTCCTGAACCTGCGCGTGAAGCACATCGTCATCCTGGGTCATTCCGGCTGCGGCGGCGTCAAAGCCGCGCTCGACCAGTCGGCCGCGATCCAGACGGAAGCGATGTTCATCTCGCAGCTGGATGTCGATGCTGGACGACGCCCGTCTGTGCAGTGCTCGCGTCACACCAGATGAAAACTCAAGCCGAAAAGCTGGATGCTCTCGAAAAAGAAGGCATCAAGACCTCGATCAAGAATCTGCGCACATTCCCGTTCGTCGCCGAACGCGAAGACAAGGGCAAGCTCAACCTCCACGGCGCGCATTTCGACATCAAGACCGGCACGCTGTCGGTCCTCAACCACTCCCGCGGCGAGTTCTTCCCGCTCTAGGTTGATATGAACTCAGCCGGCTGGCAGTCGCGGCAGTCGCTGCCGCGCGCACAGCCGGCAAGATCTTTTCGACGATGCTCTGCGCCGAGATCGGCCCGACGTGCTTGTAGACGATCGCGCCCTTGCCATCGACGACGAACGTCTCGGGCATCCCATAGACGCCCCACTCGATGGCGCCGCGGCCGTTCGGATCGATGCCGACCGCCTCGAACGGATTGCCGTAGCGGCCGAGGAAGCGGCGCGCGTTGTCGGCTTCGTCCTTGTAGTTGACGCCGTAGAGCTTGACGCCCCGGTTCTTTCGCGAGTTCCACCAGCAGCGGATGCTCCTCGACGCACGGCGCGCACCACGACGCCCAGAAATTCACGACCGTCACCTTGCCTTTGCCGAGATCAGCCGCTGTGAAGCCCGGCACCGGCTTGCCGGCTGCGTCCGACCAGCCCTTCGAGCGCCGGAAACTCGACGTCTGCGGCACCGGCTTGCCGATCAGCGCCGAAGGCAGCTTCGAAGGATCGCCCGACTGTCAGCGCGAACGTGAAACAGCCTCGCCACCGCCAGGAAAATCGCGAGCGGCACGAACACCCAGCCGGCCGCTGCGACGCTCTGCGACGCCGTCGATCTGCTCGGTCATGATCCTGAAGTCTCCTTGGCCGCTGCGCGCGAGCGGCGCGAAACGCCGCGCGCTTCGAGATCCGCAAGCCGCGCCTTCATGCCGGCGGCCGTCCCAGACGAGCCAGCCGATCAGCCCGGCCAGCACCGCGGCGTAAACGCATAAGAGGCCCAGATGAAGGCCGCGTGCGGTCCCAGATCGATCATCGCTCTCACTCCGCCGCCGCCGCCGCGGACATGCCGCGCGCGCGCTCCACTTCCGCCATCGTCAGCGACCGCAACGCGCCGGCGCAGGATTTCGTTGCGCATCCCTTCGCGTGCAGCGCGAAGAACAGCAGCGAAAACCCGACCGCCTGACCAGCAGCGGCCACAGCAGGTCGCGGATGGATCGTCGGGCCGTCCATGCGAATCACGCTCGCCGGCTGATGCAGCGTGTTCCACCAGTCGACCGAGAACTTGATGATCGGCAGGATCGTCGACGCCGACGAGCGCCAGCACCGCGCGTCAGCTTGCGCCGCCAGCGACTCGTCCTCGATCGACGAGCCGCAGCGCCATCAGGCCGAGATAGAGAAAGAACAGGATCAGCACCGACGTCAGCCGCGCATCCCACACCCAGTAGGTGCCCCACATCGGCTTGCCCCACAGCGACCCCGTGACCAGCGCCAGAAACGTGAACGCCGCGCCGATCGGCGCCGCCGCCTTGGCCGACACGTCCGCCAGCGGATGCCGGAACACCAGGTAGCCCGAAGCTCGAAATCGCAATGAGCGCATAGCCCATCATGGCGAGCCAGGCGGCCGGCACGTGGATGAACATGATCTTGACCGTCTCGCCCTGCTGGTAGTCGGCGGGCGCGACGAAGAACGCGAGATACAGCGCGTACGCGATGAACGCCGCCGCCGCGCCCGCGACCCACGGCAGCAGCGTGCCGGACAGCTCCATGAAGCGGGTCGGGTTGGCGAGCCGTCTGCGTCAGGGTTTGCTGCGGTGTGACGTCGCTCTGGGTCATTGGCGCTGATCTAAGGGTTTCAGCCCGCACGCAACGGCGGCGCCGGGCCAATTGGCTAACGTGTCACTGCATCTGCTGAACCGCATCGCCGCCGCCGCGGCTACGGGCCCGAGCACGAGCGACACCAGTGAAATCGCCGCACAGGATCAGAAACGAGGCCTGAAACCCGCGACCACCCGTAGCGGCCGAGATGGCGGAAATGCCGAAAATCAGCGTCGGCACGTAAAGCGGCAGAACCAGCAGCGCGAGCAGCAGCCCGCCGCGCCGCCGCCGGAGCGTCAGCGCCGCGCCGATGGCGCCGAGGAAGCTGATGGCCGGCGTGCCGGCCAGCATGTCGCCACCAGCACCGGATAGGCCGTCAGCTCGAGGTTGAGCAGCATGCCCAGCACCGGCGCCAGCAAGGCCAGCGGAATTCCGGTCGAGATCCAGTGCGCCAGCGCCTTGGCCGCCGTCACCAGCTCGAGCGGCAGTCGCCCGTCGCGATCACCTCCAGCGACCCGTCCTCGTCGTCGCCTCGAACATCCGCGGCAGCGACAGCAGCGCCGCCAAGCAGCAGCGCGATCCACAGCATGCCCGGCGCGATGCGCGACAGCAAGTTGAGGTCGGGCCCGAGCCCGAGCGGCATCAGCGTCACGACGACCAGAAAGAAGCCGAGCGCCGTGCCCATCGCGCCGCCCTCGCGCACCGCAGCAGCAGATCGCGCTTCGAACAGCGTCAAGAAAGCGCTCATGCGGCGGCACTCCGCTCGCCGAGTCTCCAACCGCCGTTCCGACGCCAGCCCCAGCGGCATATGCGTCGCCGCCACCACCATGCCACCGCTCGCGAGATGCTGCGTCCACAATGTCGCCAGCAGCTTCACCGACGCCGCATCGAGCGACACCGTCGGCTCATCGAGCAGCCATAGCGGCCGCGGCGTCACGATCAACCGCGCCAGACGACAGCCCGCCGCTTCTGCCCCGCCGAAAGATATCCCGCCGGGATCGCTGCCAGCGGCTCCAGATCGAACGCCACGAGCGCCTCATCGATCGAAGCCTGCGTCCCCGCGCCCAGATACTCCGCCCAGAAGCGCAATTCTCTTCCACCGTCAGCGACGGCTTCAGCGCATTGAGATGTCCGATGTAATGCGCCTGCTGCGGGAAGCTCCCTCTCCGCATCCCCACTTTCCAACGCAATCGTCCCGCCCGCCGCTCCGATCAACCCCGCCACCGCACGGATGACCGTCGTCTTGCCCGCACCGTTCGGCCCGACGAGCACCAGCGCCTCGCCCGCCTCTACCGTGAACGACAGGCCGTCCACGATGCGCCGCGCGCCGCGATCCACGACGAGATTTTCAGACTGCCAAGCGCACGAGGAGATTATTCCGTCGAAGGTGGGCCTTCGCATTGCGCTGAAAGAGAGGCGGATTGCCGCAAAGTCACACTCGCGCGGTGGCTAGTTCTCTCCGATTTGCGCCTATATAAAAGGCTTGCCCATGATTTCGCCAGCGCAAAAACAGAACGGCCGTGCGGACCATCGCGCCCCCTGTGCGCAGCGCACCATGAGCCGCATCGGCACCCGCCGCACTGCGGACCTTTTCACCGTCAAGCTCCGAGGAGACCTGCATTGAGCGTCGTCACCGCCCCCCTTTCCCTCGACAGCTTCAAATGCCGCAAGACGCTGACCGCCGGCGGCCAAGACCTACGCCTATTATTCGCTGCCCGACGCGGAGAAGAACGGCCTCACCGGCATCTCCAAGCTGCCCTTCTCCATGAAGGTGCTGCTCGAGAACCTGCTGCGCTACGAGGACGGCCGCACCGTCACCAAGGCACGACATCGTCGACGCCGTAATGGCTCGATGACAAAGGCAAGGCCGGCAAGGAAATCGGCTTCCGCCCGGCCCGCGTGCTGATGCAGGACTTCACCGGCGTTCCGGCCGTGGTCGATCTCGCCGCGATGCGCGACGGCATGCTGCCAGCTCGGCGGCGACCCGAAGAAGATCAACCCGCTCGTCCCCGTCGATCTCGTCATCGACCACTCGGTCATCGTCGACGATTCGGCACGCCCAGGCGCTCGGCCGACAACGTCGAGCTCGAATACGAGCGCAACGGCGAGCGCTACATCTTCCTGAAATGGGGCCAGGGCGCGTTCGAGAACTTCCGCGTCGTGCCGCCCGGCACCGGCATCTGCCACCAGGTGAACCTCGAATATCTCGCCCAGACCGTCTGGACCGCGCCGCTCCGCCGACGGCACCACCGTCGCCTATCCCGACACGCTCGTCGGCACCGACAGCCACACCACCATGGTCAACGGCCTCGCCGTGCTCGGCTGGGGCGTCGGCGGCATCGAGGCCGAAGCCGCCATGCTCGGCCAGCCGCACTCGATGCTGATCCCCGAAGTCGTCGGCTTCAAGCTCACCGGCAGCCTGAAGGAAGGCATCACCGCCACCGACCTCGTGCTGACCGTCACGCAGATGCTGCGCAAGAAGGGCGTCGTCAGCAAGTTCGTCGAATTCTACGGCCCCGGCCTCGACCACCTGACGCTCGCCGACCGCGCCACCATCGCCAACATGGCGCCCGAATACGGCGCGACCTGCGGCTTCTTCCCGGTCGACGCCGAGACCCTCGCCTACCTCGAACTCTCCGGCCGCGCGAAGGCCCGCATCGCGCTGGTCGAGGCCTACGCCAAGGCGCAAGGCCTGTTGCGCGACGCCGCTCGCCCGATCCGGTCTTCACCGACACGCTGGAGCTCGACCTCGGCGACGTCGTTCCCTCGATCGCCGGCCCGAAGCGCCCGAAGGCCGCGTTGCGCTCAGCGCGGCAAAGCCCGGTTTCGCTCGCAGCGCTCGAGACCGAATACAAGAAGCCCGGCGAAGCCGCGAAGCGCTATCCCGTCGACGGCGAGAACTTCGACCTCGGCCACGGCGACGTCGTGATCGCCGCGATCACGTCCTGCACCAACACCTCGAACCCCAGCGTGCTGATCGGCGCCGGCCTTCTGGCCCGCAACGCCGTCGCCAAGGGCCTGAAGCCCACGCCGTGGGTGAAGACCTCGCTCGCGCCCGGCTCGCAGGTCGTCGCCGACTACCTCGAGAAGTCCGGCCTGCAGAAATCCCTCGACGCCCTCGGCTTCAACCTTGTCGGCTTCGGCTGCACCACCTGCATCGGCAACTCCGGCCCGCTGCACGCCCGATCTCGAAAGCCATCAACGAGAACGACCTCGTCGCCGCCGCCGTCCTCTCCGGCAACCGCAACTTCGAAGGCCGCGTCTCGCCCGACGTGCAGGCGAACTACCTCGCCTCGCCGCCCCTGGTCGTCGCCTACGCGCTCGCCGGCACCATGAAGATCGACCTCTCCACGAGCCGCTCGGCACGGGCAAGGACGGCAAGCCGGTCTTCCTCAAGGACATCTGGCCGAC
Organism: uncultured Alphaproteobacteria bacterium; assembly: GCA_963713575.1. Classification (GTDB taxonomy): domain Bacteria; phylum Pseudomonadota; class Alphaproteobacteria; order Rhizobiales; family Hyphomicrobiaceae; genus JAGVSR01. The sequence continues at coordinate 157,751 of CAVQMH010000015.1, read as the reverse complement.
GAACAAGGAAATCGAGGACTTCATCGCCGAGAACATCACGCGCGAGATGTTCGAAAGCCGCTACGCCGACGTGTTCAAGGGCGACACCAACTGGCAGGGCATCGACACCACGCAGGGCGACACCTACGACTGGGACGCAAGTCCACCTACGTCCAGAACCCGCCCTACTTCAAGGGCATCAAGCAGGAAGCCGACCGGCAACGGCGACATCGTCGGCGCGCGCATCCTCGGCCTCTTCGGCGACAAGATCACCACCGACCACATCTCGCCCGCCGGCTCGATCAAGGCCGCCAGCCCCGCCGGCAAGTATCTGCTCGACCACGGCGTCGCGCAGGCCGACTTCAACCAGTACGGCACGCGCCGCGGCAACCACGAGGTGATGATGCGCGGCACCTTCGCCAACATCCGCATCAAGAACTACATGGCCAAGGACGCCGACGGCAACGTCAAGGAAGGCGGCTACACGGTCCACTATCCGACGGGCGAGCAGATGCCGATCTACGACGCCGCGATGCGCTACAAGGACGAAGGCGTGCCGCTCGTCGTCTTCGCCGGCATCGAATACGGCAACGGCTCATCGCGCGACTGGGCGGCCAAGGGCACGACCCTGCTCGGCGTCAAAGCCGTCATCGCCCAGAGCTTCGAGCGCATCCACCGCTCCAACCTCGTCGGCATGGGCGTCGTGCCGTTCGTGTTCGAGGAGGGCACGTCGTGGGCGACGCTCGGCCTCAAGGGCGACGAGACCGTCACCATCCGCGGCCTCGCCGACGTCAAGCCGCGTCAGCGCATGATCGCCGAAATCACCGACGCCAAGGGCAACAAGGTCGCCATCCCGATCGTCTGCCGCATCGATACCCTCGACGAGATCGAATACTACCGCAACGGCGGCATCCTGCAGTACGTGCTGCGGAACCTCGCGGCGTAGGGGCGGCGCGAGCAACCCTTACACTCTCAAATCGTTCAAGCGGTTTCGATCATGATCTCATGAAATGTTCCCACTCGTCACTCAAGACAAGCGCAACGTATCGCTCCGGAATGTCGGCGATACGTGAGATGTCCTCAAGTGTAAGTTTGCCATCTACGTATGGGGGCAGCAAAAGTTGTCTTGCCTGCCACGGGAACAATATTGCAACTGCCAAGTACGTCGCGACGCGATCCGAGAGAACTCTGGCGCCGTCGGCTACGGGTTCTTGAAATTCAGGCGGAAGCACGAATTTGTCTCCACCTGCCGAACGAAGTCGGCCTTTCGACTTCACCTTGTTGGTGTCTGCGATCAAGCAAATGAAGCAATTCTTTGCAGCACACCAAGCGCTTCCGAGTCAGAAGTCTGGCTCTTGTCATCAATAGATGTCCGCACAGTAAAGTCGGCTCGCCGTAACGCAGCGGCGGGAATTATGAAGTGGAGTGATGCTTCCGTCGCAGTACCTCACTGTTCATCTCCACGCCAACGAAATTTACCTCGTCCTTTATTTGAGCTTTCTTGCAGGTAAGCAACGATAAACGCCCCGCTTCCTGAGCAAGCTCTCCACCTTCGGCGACCTACCCCGGAAAGCCACATACACCTCGCAGCGGATCGCGCCGGTTACCGGCCGTGCGAACGGGGTCAGACCCCTTCTCAGGGGTCTGACCCCACACCGCACTACCCCCCAAACCCCCTCTTCCTCAGCAAGCTCTCCACCTTCGGCGGCCGTCCGCGAAACGCGACGTACGCCTCCAGCGGATCGCGCCGGTTGCCGGCCGAGTACACGTGCTGCTTGAGCTTTGCCGCCGTCTTGCGGTCGTAAATGTCGCCCGCCTCCTCGAAGGCCGCGAACGCATCCGCGTCCATCACCTCCGACCACAGATAGCTGTAATACCCCGCCGCATACCCGCCCATGATGTGCTGGAAGTGCGGAATGCGATGCCGCATCACCACTTCGCGCGGCATTCCCAATCGTGACAGCGTCGTCTTCTCGAAATCGCCGACGTCGAGCCCGTCCGCTGCTTCCAGCGCGTGCAGGTCCATATCCACCAGCGCGGACGCCACATACTCCGCCGTCGCAAACCCCTGGTTGAACGTCCGCGACGCCTGAATGCGCTTGATCAGGTTGTCCGGCATCGGCTTGCCGGTCTTGGTGTGCGTCGCGAACTTCTTCAGCACCTCCGGCCGCGTCAGCCAGTGCTCGTAAAGCTGCGACGGCAGCTCCACGAAATCGCGCGACACGTTTGTGCCGGAGAGGGACGGATAGGTCACGTCCGACAGCAGTCCGTGCAGCCCGTGCCCGAACTCGTGGAACAGCGTCCGCGCATCGTCGATGGAGAGCAGCGTCGGCTGCCCCTCCGCCCCGCGCGCGAAGTTGAGCACGTTTACGATCACCGGCTTCGAGCCTTTGCCCAGCTTGTGCTGTGACCGGAAACTCGACATCCACGCGCCCGACCGCTTCGACGGCCGCGCATAATAATCCCCAGGAACACGCCGACGGGCTCGCCCGCCTTCGTCATCACCTCCCACACGCGCACGTCCGGGTGATAGCGCGGCGCGTCCTTCAGCTCCTTGAACTTCAACCCGAACAGCCGCGACGCCGTATCGAACGCCGCGTCGATCATGTTCTCCAGCTGCAGGTACGGACGGATCTCGCCCTCATCGAGATCGTAGCGCGCCTTGCGCTCCTTCTCCGCCAGATACCGCCAGTCCCACGCCTCGAGGTCGTAGTTCCCGCCCTCCTTGCGCGCCAACGCCGACAGCGCCTCGCGTTCTTCGTCGACGCGCTTCACCGCCGCCGACCACACCTGATTGAGAAGCCCGCGCACCGCATCCGGCGTCTTCGCCATCGTGTCGTCGAGGCTGTATTCCGCGAACGTGCGATAGCCCATCAGCTTCGCCAGTTCCGCCCTGCAGCTTCACGATCTCGGCCACGATCTTGCGGTTGTCCGTCTTGCCGCCGTTCTCGCCCCGTTTGATCCACGCCTTGAACGCCTCCTCGCGCAGATCCCGCCGCGCCGAGAACTGCAAGAACGGCTCGATGCTCGACCGCGCGAGCGTGATCACGTACTTCGCCGGCGATTTCAGATCCGCCGCCGTCCGCGCCGCCGCATCGCGCACGCCCTGCGGCAGCCCTGCGAGATCCGCTTCATCGTCCAGCGCCAGCCGCCAAGACTGCTCGTCGGCAAGAACGTTCTGGCCAAACTGCGTTACGAGTTCCGCAAGCCGCGTATTGATCTCCGCCACGCGCTTGCGCGCCTTCGCGCTGAGCCGCGCCCCCGCGCGCACGAACGTCGTGTAGGTGCGTTCCAGCAGCCGCGCCTGCTCGTCGTCGAGCTTCAGGCTCTCCCGCCGCTCGTACAGGTCCTCGATGCGCCGGAACAGCTTCTGATCGAGCTGGATCGCGTTCCAGTGCTGCGCCAGCACCGGCGCCAGCTTGCGCTCGATCTCCTGCAATTCCGCGCTCGTATCCGAACTCGCCAGGTTGAAGAACACGTCCGCGACCTTGTTCAGCGCCTCCCCGCTCTTCTCCAAGGCGACGATCGTGTTCTGGAACGACGGCTTCTTCTCGTTCGCACCGATCGCGGCGATCTCAGCCTTGTGCTCGGCCAGTGCCTGCTTGAATGCGGGCCAATAATGCTTAGCCGAAATATTCGCGAACGGAGGCAGTCCATTCGGCGTGCGCCACGTCTGCTGGAACGGATTGGATGCGGCTTTCGCCTTCGTCGTGGTCTTGCTCATGGAGAGGGGGTGTCCTGGTGTTGGCGTGCGCCTACCATATAGAGGCGCGCCCGAAAGCGTCGAGGGCCGGCTGGGGGAGCCGGCCCTCGTTGCAGGGTAGAGGGACACTTAGGGAGAGTTGCCTGATAGGACCGGCCTCGACCACCAGCGAGCTGGGGGCTAGGCGCTTAGGGCGGTCTTAGGTGACCGGCCCCTGAGGCAACTACCGAAATGATGCCCGTCCAATGCGGCGCCCTTGGGGTCCGATTTTGATGGGGTGGACGACGCCCGCTCCCGGCATCGAAGTGCCATAGGGTGATCGTTGAAAGCGAATCACCGAGGGGGTCGTCCACATGCAGGTTAGCACGATCGGCATTGATCTCGCCAAGAACGTATTCCAAGTTCATGGCGTCGATGCGAAGGGCAAGGTCGTGCATCACGCGGCAGTTGCGCCGCAGCCAGGTGATCGAGTTTTTCGGCAAGCTTGCGCCGTGCCTGATCGGCATGGAGGCGTGCGCAACCGCGCATCATTGGGCTCGCGAGTTGGCCAAGCTCGGCCATACGGTCGGCTGATGCCAGCCGAGCTATGTGAAGGCCTATGTCAAGCGGTCAGAAGAACGATGCGGCCGACGCGGCCGCGATCTGCGAGGCCGTGACGCGCCCGATCGATGCGGTTCGTGCCCGTGAAGACGGTCGAGCAGCAGGCCACGCTTGATGCTGCATCGCACGCGCGATCTTCTGATCCGCCAGCGCACGCAACTGATCAACGCTCTGCGCGCCCATCTCGCCGAGTTTGGTCTCGTTGCGGACAACGGGCGCGAGGGCCTCGCCAGGCTCCTCGCCATTGTCACGGACGAGAGTGAGCACTGAAGCTCTTCCGATCGCGATGCTGCAGGCCCTGCAGGCCTTGTCGATCAACTCGCGGCTCTTGCAGGAGCAGATCGGGAGCTCGATCGCGCCATTCATGCGCAGCATCGGGCGAGCGATGTCGAGCCGGCGCCTTGAGACCATTCCCGGCATCGGCGTGATCGGCGCCACGGCGATCGCTGCCACCGTCACCGACCCGAGCGGCGTTCAAATCCGGGCGCGAATCTTGCCGCCTGGATCGGTCTCGTGCCGCGGCAGAACTCGACCGGCGGCAAGGAGCGGCTCGGCGGCATATCGAAGCAGGGCGACCGCTATCTGCGGCGATTGCTGGTCGTCGGGGCCACGGCTGTGATCCAGCATGCGCGGCGGCATCCCGACAAGCATCCCTGGATCATGAAGCTGCTCGCCAAGAAGCCGGCCAAGTGTCGCCGTCGCGCTCGCCAACAAGATGGCGCGCATCGCCTGGGCGATCATGGCCAAGGGCGGAACCTATCGGGCGCCGGCGCTCGCGGCAGCCGCCTGAAGAGGGCTTGGCAATGGGAGCGTGAGGCACCGGCGGCGCAAGATATTCGAATTGCGAGGGTGATGATGGCGTGATGCGAAACGGTCGAGCCGTCGATTGGGAGAACCCGCTACTGGGTCATGGGTATCGAGCCCGCGCAGTTTGATTGGGACCCGATCTGCGGACTACATCAGGGCCAGCGGTCATGGCGCCGCGCAAACAGGCCGGACACATGACTTGCCCCTTTGCGGACGGGCGCCTGAAATTTCCGTAAGCTTGGCCGTACTTTCCGCCTCCGCCCCTCTTGCCAACCGGGATGACCTTGCCGATCATGTCAGTCCTGTGAACAGGGAGGCGCCCTTGAGCGATATTGAGCCCATACAGTTCACGCCGCGAGCGACCAGCTCCCGGCAGCGTCCCGATGCCGGGGGCGTCCATGAGACCGGCACCATCACCGCATTCAACCGGCAAGAACTCTCCGCCATCATGGCCGTGTACGGCCGCATGGTCGCCATCGGCGAATGGCGCGACTACGCACTCGACATGACGCGTGACAAAGCCATCTTTAGCGTCTTCCGCCGCGCTACCGAATTCCCACTCTACCGCATCGAGAAAAACTTGAAGCTCGCGCGTAAGCAGGGCGCCTACAGCGTCGTCACGCCCACGGGCCTCATCTTGAAGCGCGGCCACGATCTCGCCCGCGTCCTCACCGTGTTGGACAAATCCATCCGCGTCGTCGGGTAGACCACCCTCGCGCCAAAGAAAAAGCCCCGCATCGCTGCGGGGCTTTCTCGTCTCAGATCGTCAACCTGCTACTCGCGGCTGCCCATCAGCTGCAGGAGCGACGTGAACATGTTGATGAAGTCGAGGTACAGGCTCAACGCACCCATGATCGCGCTCTTGGCCATCAGGGCCGAGTCACCGCGCACCTGATAGTAGCCGTCCTTGATCTGCTGCGTGTCATAGGCTGTGAGACCCGCGAAGATCAGCACGCCCAGCACGTTGATCGCGAACATCAGTCCGCTCGACTGCAGGAACAAGTTGAGCAGTGCGGCAAGGATGATGCCGACCACGCCCATGATCAGGAACGAACCCCAACCCGACAGATCCTTCTGCGTCGTGTAGCCATAGACGCTCAACGAAGCGAACGCCGCGGCCGTCACGAAGAACACCTGCGCGATCGATGCGCCCGTGAACACGAGGAAGATCGCCGACAACGACACGCCCATAACGGCCGCGAACGCCCAGAACGCGATCTGCGCCGCACCAGGGCTCATCTTGTAAACCCGGAACGACAGGAACATCACGAACGCCAGCGGAGCGAACATGATCACCCACTTAAGCGGCGACTGGTAAAGCACCTGCGCGACCGCCGGGTTGGACATTGCGGTTTGAGCCGTAAAGTAGGCGACAACACCCGTCAGCGCGACGCCGGCGGACATGTAGTTATAGACGCGCAGCATGTAGGCGCGCAGGCCCGCGTCGACCTCGGCGCCCGTGCGGACAACGCTACCCGGCCGCGCGTATCTATCTTCAAGCTGTGCCATCTGGCAGACCCTTTGAGAAACTTGTAACGCGACCCACCTGTGGGCCGCTCGCGAGATATTGGGGAAACACGAGGCTAATTCAAGCCCGGCCAAGCCCTGGACCGCACAAAAGCGCACAAATCGGGATCAGGACAAATACCTATTTTTCAGTGATTTGCCGCCGCTCATTGGGTCCGGAGGTACGGGACCGGCCTTGCGCTCAGCACCCGCCAGGTGCCCAGCGCCCCAAACGCCAGCACCAAGGCCGCCGCCGTCAGCAGCGCCCCACCGACCGCACGCCATGAAAAGGCGAATGGAAGGTCCATCAGTCCCGTGACCACAGCATAGGCCGCAATCGAACCCAGCACCGTCGCCGCGAGCGCAGTCACCACGGCCAGCAGCAGATACTCCGCCACGTGCGCACCCAAGATGCGCGCCCGCGTCGCCCCGAGGGCCCTAAGGATCACCGCCTCCAAAATGCGCCGCCGCTGCGCCGTCGCCATGGCACCCGCCAGCACGAGCGCGCCAGCCAGCAATGTCACGCTCCCCGCCACCCGCACCGCCGCCATCACCTTCTCAAATACTTTGTTGAAAGCCTCGATAGCCTCTTTCACGCGGATCGCCGTCACTGCCGGAAATGTCTTGCCAAGCGCACGCGCCAGCCGCACCTCCTCGACTGTCCCGGCACTCTCCGGTAGCGAAATCGTCGCCAGCAAATTGTGAGGCGCACCCGCAAGTGTGTTTGGCGAGAACACCATCACGAAATTGAGCGCAAGGCTCTCCCACTTCACCTCGCGCAAGTTCGCCACCTTCGCCGTGAGGTTCCGCCCAAGCACGTTAACGGCGATACTATCGCCGATCTTCAGATCGAGGTTCCGCGCCAGTTCCGCTTCGAACGACACCAGCGGCTCGCCACTATATCCGGGCTTCCACCAATCCCCTTCGACGACCGTCGATCCCGCCGGCACGCGGTCCGAATACGTCAGCCCGCGATCGCCGCTCAGAACCCATTGAGCCTCCGGCGGCGCCTTGATCTCCTCCACAGGCACGCCCTTGATGGCGACCATACGCCCGCGCAGCATCGGCGCATCTTCGATCTCAGCCCCCGGCACCTCGCGTAGCACCGTCTCGCGAAACGCTTGCTGATCCTTCTTCGTGATGTCGATGACGAAATATGCAGGCGACGTCGCTGGCAGCCGGCTCTCTAATTCATTTACAAGCGATGAATCCGCCAGCGCCACTGCGACGAGCAACGACAACCCCGCGCCGAGCGACAGCACCACCGATCGCGTCAGCCCGCCCGGCGCCCCGATATTCGCAATCGCCAGCGCCAACTCTGGCCGGCGCGGCCGCTTCATACGCCGCGCGAACCGCGTCACAAGCCCGCCAAGGCCCCAGAACAGCAGGATGACCAGCGCCAGCCCACCGACGAAATAAAACGCGATCAACCGCGAGTCCGACGACAGCACCGCGATCGCCACCAGCGCCACCGCCGATGCCGCAATCAACGCCAGGATGCGCGGCGCGGGCCACGCATGACTTGGGTCCACCTCGTCGCGAAACAGCACGCTTGCCCGCACCTGCTCCGCCCGCCCCAGTGGCCATAGCGCAAACAGTAGCGCCACCAGCAGGCCGTATGCCACCGCCAACCCGACGCTCTGTGCCGAGAGCGCGAACTCCGGCACGACCGGCAAATACGATCCCAGCACTTGCGTCAGGATCGGTGGAATAAAAAGGCCAAGTCCCAAGCCGATTGCGACCCCCGCCAGCGCCATCGCCATCACCTGCACGAGGAACACCGCGAACACGGTACCGCCCGTCGCCCCGACGCTCTTCATCGTCGCGATCACCTTGCGCCGCCGGTCAATGAACGTCGCCACCGCGTTCGCGACACCGACGCCACCCGTCACCAGCGCGGTCAAACCGAGCAGCGTCAGAAACTGCCGCAATCTGTCGAGTGTCTTCGTCACCTGAGGTGAAGGATCTCGCCGATCCGTAACCGTAAAACCGGATTCCGGCAGTTCCTTCTTCACCCGCTCGCGAAACGCCAAAAGCCGCGGCTCGATCGCCTCAGAACTCTCCTTGAACGCCACAGCATACTTCCAGCGGATCAGCGCTCCGGGCTGCACCAGCCCCGTCTTCTCCATCTGTGCATGCGTCAGGATCACCCGCGGCCCATAAGCCACGCGATCCGCCAATCCATCGGGTTCCGTCTTAAGTACCGCCGCAATATCGAATTCCGCTTCGCCAATGCGCAACCGGTCGCCGGCTTTCAGGTTCAACCGCTCCAGCAACATGGGATCGGCCACCACCCCACGCGCGAGTGCCGCATCGAGCGCCTCACCGCTTTCCAGCGTCACCGATCCGACGAGCGGATAAGCCCCGTCGACAGCCTTCAATTCGATCAGCGCCTGATCTTCGCCATCGATCATGCGGCCCATGGTCCGCATTGTCGCCGTCTCACTCGACCGGCCAAAATCGTCGATCCACCGCCGCTCATCCGCGGTCGCCCGCGTGTGCGGCCGCGACACCGTCACATCACCGCCGAGCAACAGTGCTCCTTGCTTTTCAAAACCCGATTTCAAGGCATCCGACAGCGCGCCGACGCCTGTAATAACCATCACGCCGAGCGCCACACATGCGATGAACACATAGAATCCCGAAAGGCCGGAGCGCAATTCCCGCGCGGCCAATCGAAAAACAAGCGGCAGCGGCGCTGTTCGCGCGCGGCCTATCTCAGCCGGTGTGGCGATCGTCATGCCGCTTTCGCCCGCTTGTCATCGACAATGCGCCCATCCGCCATGCGGATCACGCGATCGCACTCTGCCGCCAGCCGCTCATCATGCGTCACGAGAACGAGCGTCGCCTCGCGGTTTTTTTTAAGGCCGAATAGAAGATCAACCACCCCACGCCCCGTGCGTCCATCAAGGTTGCCCGTCGGCTCATCGGCGAGCAGCAGCTTCGGCTCGATCGACAACGCGCGCGCCAGTGCCACACGCTGCTGCTCGCCGCCTGAAAGCTGGGCGGGATAGTGATCGAGACGATGCGCCAGCCCCACATCGTCCAGCCGCGCGCGTGCAGTCGTCTCGGCATTCGTTCGCCCTGAGAATTCCAGCGGCAGAGCGACATTCTCCAGCGCCGTCATGGTCGGCACGAGATGGAACGACTGGAACACAATACCGATCGTTTGCCCGCGCACCCGAGCCAATGCGTCTTCTCCGAGCGCCTGGAAATCGTGTCCTGCAATGCGAACCTCGCCCGAAGTCGCGCGTTCCAGCCCTGCCAGCACCATGAGGAGCGAGGTTTTGCCTGACCCTGACGGGCCGACGATGGCGACCGACTGGCCCGCCTCGATCTCCAATCCGACCCCATTGAGGATCGACACAGGTCCAGCGCGACTGTCGAGCGTCAGATGAACGGACTTCAATGAAATAATGGGTTCGGTCACGCGCGGTCCTTCGATGACGGCGTTATAAGGAGAGGTGCCTTGTTTTGCACCCGCAAGGGCTATACGTGACAGAAACCCAATGGACGAGACGTGAGGCAGAAAAATGATTGGCGCGCACATCTTCCGGCTGGTCTGCCGTCGCCTCCAAGTGGGGCTTCTCGCCGTCTTGTTCAATGGCGTCTTGACCTTCACCCTACTCCCAGCGGAGGCCAAATCACCCGTGAAACTCGTCGCATTCGGTGACAGCCTCACGGCCGGTTATCTGTTGAAGCCTGACGAATCGTTTCCCGCCCAGCTTTCCAAAGCGCTCGCAGCCCAAGGCCGTGCCGTTGAAGTTACCAATGCCGGCGTGTCGGGCGATACCACCGCCGCCGGGCTCGAACGCTTCGAATGGGCAATCCCCCCCGGCACTGAAGCCGTTATCTTGGAACTGGGCGCTAACGATGCTCTGCGCGGACAATCACCGGCTGAAGCCAAAGCCAATCTCGATACGCTCATCGCGAAGCTCAAGGAGCGCAATATCGCCGTGCTACTGGCGGGCATGATCGCTCCGAAGAACTGGGGCGCAGATTATGCGCGCCAGTTCGATACGATGTATCAGGATCTCGCAAATAAGCATGATGTCCTCCTTTATCCCTTCTTCCTCGATGGCGTCGCACTCGACAAGACGCTGAACCTCGAGGATGGGATGCATCCGAACGGCGGGGGTGTTGCAAAAATCGTCGAAAACATCATGCCCAAGGTCGAAGAATTGCTCCAGAAGGTTGAGACCCAGCGCGCGAGCGTCCAGTCGAAATCGTGACGCGATGACCCGCACGTCTAAGGAGGCGTCCCATGCCGCGGCTCTTCAGCGGGATTGAACTGCCCGAAGACATCACAGATCAACTCTCCGATCTTGAAGTGCCTCTCCCCGGCGCATCGTGGATCGAGGAGGACAATCTCCACATCACCCTGCGTTTTGTCGGCGACATCGACAACCGCCTCGCGCACGAATTTGCCGAGGAACTTTCCCGCATCGACGTCGACGTTTTCGAACTGGCCCTCGAAGGCGTGCACGTTCTTGGCGGCAACGATCCAAAGATCCTTTACGCAGGATTGCGCTCGTCGCCGCAACTCGAGGCGCTCGCCCGCGCGCACGAACGCGCCGCCCGATCGGTCGGGCTTCCACCGGAAACGCGTCCGTTCAAGCCTCACATCACGCTCGCCCGCCTGCGCAATGTGGTCATCCCCGACCTCATGCGGTTCCTGCAGGCCCAAGCCTTGCTGCGCTCGCGCCCGTTCTTGATCGAAGAGTTCGTGTTGTTTTCATCGAAGCCGAAAACCGGCGGCGGACCCTACGCCATAGAGGACGCCTTTCCCCTCCGCGGTGCCAGCCATGTCTTCGCCGATCTCGACGACTAACATGCCAAGCGGCCGGCTCCGCGGACCGGCGTCGGTTGGCACAATAACTAGCGTGCCCGACGCGGCGCATCGCCCGGCCAGGTAAAGTTGGCAAACCCGCCGAATAGCGACACCGTCTGCACGGGTTTGGACGTTCTGGCTTTGACCGCCTTCACGCGCGATTTGCGTACTGGCGCACCGGATTTGGCAGCAGCCATCGGCGCTCCTGCGATCTCTTGCAGCGCCTCCTCTAGCTCTGCCAGCATCCCCTCAGAACCTTCCGGTTCTGCAACCGCGAAATCCGCTTCGACAGCCGCGTCCGGAAGGACATGCAGATGCACATATCCCGTCACACTGACAGCGGGATCGGTATCCACATCCACTGCTGCAATCGCTTCAGTCGGCGCAACCGGCTCCAGGTCATCAATCGTCACCGCCGCAACAGCATCCTCGAAGGTCGATTCCTCGGCTTCGTCGAGCGTCACAGCTTCACGCGTCGCCGCGATGATTTGGGCGATCTTGTCCTTGCGCAGCGCCTCGGCCTTATCCCGCTCGCGAACCATCGCGAGTTGCAACTTCCGAGCGTCATCCGCGACTTTGTAATCCTGATGCCGCACGTGCTCCGCCATCGACCACGGCGCCGCCCGGCAGCCGCATCCGTTCAGCAGTGTCTTGCGATAGAGAAATGCCGTCTTCAGCTCCCCGTAGGCCTTGCCTTCGAGATCCACCATGGTCTTGGGGTCGTCGCTGTCTTTATGCTGGTAGAAGAGCTTGGCTTCGCCCAGACACCCCGCATCGCACCGTTTCGCATCCGTCTCGAAGCGCTCGCGCATCACCGACCGGCTCACCGGCCAATAGTACCCGTCGCACATGCGTACACACACTGTCTTATAGCTGCCGCCGTATGCCGGGTCGCGGTCCCCCTCCTGCGGCGTGCTCTGAAACCGCTCCGCCTTCCACTCGGAATACGACTGCGATTTTGTTCCCATCCGTGCGCCGGGCCTGGGTGTCGCCCGTTCGACCTTGGGCTTCGAAGTCCCAAACCCGAACAGGGTCTCGAAAAACGATTCTGCCTTCGCCTGCGGACACGTGAAGCTGCCGGCGAGAAAGCTCATCGCCACCCGCCACCACAGCGAGTTCATGATTTGCCAGACGATCCCCACGTCGCAACCCCGTCCCCAAAGATGCTCTGGCCGCGCGCACGCGGCCCACGCATGGCAGCCGGCTCTGCGAAGCGGAGCGCCATGCACAGATGGGATCATGTCCGGCGATGGGTAATTTTGACTGAACGAGATCAGAAAAATTGTAGATATATCAGATGAGTACGGTGAATTCTCAATCAACGGGCGTCCCAATCCGGAACGCTTAGCCGCCGGAAACGCGCACGACCACCTTGCCCGACGCCTCGCGCCGCTCCAGCACGCCGATCGCCTCCACGATCCGCTCGAGGGGAAAGCTCCCATGCACATGCGGCCTGAGCCGCCCATCGGCCACGGCCCGCAGCACGAACGCCATGTTCGCCCGGTGCCCAGCCGGATCGCGCTTCACCGCCTCACCCCAGAACACGCCCATCGCGGACACACCCTTCACCAGCAGAAGATTGAGCGGGAACTTCGGAATTGTCCCCGACGCGAAGCCGATCACCAGGAATCGCCCGTTCCACGTGAGCGCCCTGAGCGCCGGCTCTGCCGTATCCCCGCCGACGCAATCGTACACGACGTCGACGCCAGCCCCGTCGGTCCGCTCGCGCAACGCCTGCTTCAGATCATCCTCACGCGCATAATCGATCACTGCATCCGCCCCGTGCGCCCGGCAGATCGCCAGTTTCTCCTCCGACGACGCCACCGCGATCACCCGCGCGCCCATCACCTTTGCGATCTCGATCGCAGCCAACCCCGCGCCACCAGCAGCCCCCGTCACCGCGACCCATTCGTTCGGCTGGACATTGGCCCGATCCTTCAACCCGTGGATCGCCGTCCCGTACGTGATCGGAACCCCCGCCGCGACCTCATCCGAAACCCCAGACGGGATCGGAATGACCGCCTCGGCCTTAACGATCACTTCCTCGCGCGCGCCACCCCATCCGAGATACGCCGCCACCCGGTCCCCCGGCTGAAACCCGCTGACACCCTCGCCCACGCGCGCCACCACGCCCGCGATTTCCCCCGCCGGCGAAAACGGCAACTCCGGCTTGTGCTGATATTTGCCCCGCGTGATCAGCGTATCGAAGAAGTTCAGCGCCGCGACCCGCACCGTCACCGCGATCTCCCCCGGCCCCGGCTCGGCCGCCGCCACGTCCTCGATCACGAGCGCCTCCGGCCCATCGAGACGCTTGCACAGCACCGCCCGCATATGAAATCTCCCCCAAGACCTGTTCAGCCGCGCGTCAGGTGGAACGTTTCGCCGCCGCGCGCAAGGCCCTCGCACCCGCTACGCCAGAAGCCGTTAAGCCTGTCGCCGCAACCCGTCACAACGCCCGATCGTCCCTGATGTCCCAAGACGCCCCGCCGACGCTCACCTATCCGCCCCCGCCGCCGTCCTGGCCACCCCGGGCGCGCGGCTACTTCGCCGTCGGTGCAGAACGCATGTCGAAGCAGTTGAACCTCGGCAACCTTATGCGCTCCGCCCACGCCTTCGGTGCCTCATTCACCTTCACCATCGGTGCAACCTACAACGCGCTCGAAGCTTACGCCGACACGTCCCGCAGCCAGCTCCACCTGCCGCACTACAACTGGCGCGGCCTCGACGACATGGCCCTGCCCAAGGGCGTCAAGCTCGTCGGCATCGAACTGGTCGAAGGCGCCATCGACCTGCCGAGCTTCCACCACCCGCTGCGCGCCGCCTACATCCTCGGCCCCGAACGCGGCTCGCTCTCCGAACCGCTGCTCGCCCGCTGCGACTACGTCGTCAAGATCCCGACATCCTTTTGCGTGAACGTCGCCATGGCGGGCGCGATCGTCATGTACGACCGCGTGAAATCGCTCGCCCGTTTCGCCGACCGGCCGCTCCACGAAGGCGGACCTGCAGCACCGCTCCCTCCCACGGGTCACGCGCCCTTGGGAAAAACCCGCAAAGGCTGAAGGCATCGCCCCGGTTCTCGCGTAGTGTGACACTAGTGAGTTGAAATCCGCAGCAGCCCGCCGCGTGTGTCCTCAATATCCAACCGAGCATCCGACCATGCGCAAAACCATCGAAACCGCACCGCTCGCCGCGATCCTGGCAGCGATCCTCGCCCCGCTCTCAGCCAACGCGCAGGCAACCACCGTCGAAGGCACCTTCGGTGCGTGGAGCCTTTATGCGAACGAAAGCGCTGGCTCTAAGCTCTGCTTTGCCGCCGCCTCGCCGACGGAGAAAAAACCTGCCACCGCCAACCGCGGCCCGACGCTGCTCTATGTCTCCGCTTGGCCGAAAGACGGCATCCGCTCGGAAGTCAGTGTCAAACTCGGCTATCCTTTGAAGCCCAACTCGACCGTCACGGTCACAATCGGCACCGACACGTTCAGCCTGTTCCCGAAAGAGGAGCGCGCCTACGTCGCCGACGCGACCCAGGAACTGAAACTCGTTGAAGCCTTGAAAAAAGGCTCCAAAGCCGACGTGACCGCTACGAGCGCCCGAGGCACCGAAACCACCGACACCTACACGCCTCAGCGGTCTAACCCAAGCCCTCACCGAATTGAGCAAGACGTGTAAGTGAATCTGAATGTCACGACCACTTCGGAACTTTGGAAAATTTCACGCAGTTAGTTTCGGGCCCGTATCCTATCGCCACCACCCAACCCTAGCGATCCATGTGGCTTCAATAGTATCGACTTGGGCAATAGTCGAAGTAAACCTCGATCATGCTTTTATTGCGCTAGTCGGATCAGGCTCTGAAGCATCGGTAGCTATGCACCGGTCGCTCTACTGGAACGGACCCAAAGAAAGCGCGATGAACGCCATCGCAGAAAACAAGTCTTCCTATCGGCGATAACGATATTTACCGAGCAACACGTCGAACACTGAAACGGGTCGCAAAGAAAAGAAATGGATTTGCCATGGCTACGTCGGTTTAACTCGAAGGGAACCCCGGGGACGTTCTCTGCGGTCATGCACTGCGCCTAACTTTCCGGATTCATGGCCCCTTTGACGCATGAACTTGCTGTTAGGCGCCATGGCCGCTGATCGAGACGCCAGATTCGGCCCTATCCCGGCGAATTACGCTCGATATTCCAGCCATTAACAGCGATCACCGAGCATGGCCGACATCAAGAAAAGCCGTACCCTCGCAAAAATGAGCGCGACTGATGTCACTGGGATGGCCAAAGTATCACTTGGCCAAGCCTTGGCGGAACTTTGCACCCGATTCTGGATGACGCTTCAGATGCAAGTGCGACATTGCGGTTGTTTCCGAGCCGCTCATCTTCGTGAAACTAGCGATGAAAAAGCGGCAGCCAACAATGCAGCCGATGAAGGATCAAGCCAACTTACCCCCGTCTCAAATGCACATAAAGCGCACCTGATCCCCCATGCTCTGCCGCCGCTTCCGTGAAACTCACGATCAGCCCGCGCACATCCGGCTCCGCCAGCCACATCGGCACGCTGCGCTTCAAAACTCCGCGCGGCGGCTCTCCGAACGGCCGCTCCACATCGTCGTCGCGCGTCCGTGACGGCAACCCCTTGCCCGTGATCACGAGCACCCACCGCTTGCCCATCGACGCCGACCCGTGGATGAACCGGATCAACGCCGCGTGCGCCTCCGCCTGCCGCATGCCGTGCAGATCGATCCGCCCCTCGATCTCGATCTTGCCCCGCTTCAATTTCTTCACGTTGCGCGGATCGAACGGATTGAGCGCAGGCGTTGTCTTCTTCGCAGCCACAGGCGGCGCATCAACCGTCGCATGATGCTTCTTACCGTGCCCGTCATGCTTGGTCTTCGGCGCGAACAACTGAGCGAAATCCGGCTCGTCCTCCAGCGCCGCGTGCACCCGCCCCTTCGCCACCTTCAATGGCGAAAGCGAAGCTGCCGTGTGCTCCCAGAGTTCGTGGTCCTCGTCCGTCAGAACCGTCTTCTTGCCGCCCGCGCGGCCGGGCTTCTTCGTCACAGCACGGCCTCGGGCAGCAGCACGAAGAAATTGCCCGGATGCTTGGTGATGCCGGCGTTGCGCCCGGCCTCGTCGCCGGTTCCGAAATAGATATCGCCCCGCTCCGGCCCGCGAATGGCCGAGCCCACATCCTGCGCCACCATCAACCGGTGGAAGCCGTCCACGCCGCCCGCATGCGTCAGCGACGGCGCCACTACGTAAACCGGCGTGCCGAGCGCATGAAACCGTGTATCGACGGCGAGGCTGCGATGGTCCGACAGCGGGATCTCCATCGCGCCGAGCGCCGACCCTGCCGCCTCGCCCGTCAGCTCGCGAAAGAACACATACGACTTGTTCTGCCGCATCGCCGCTCGACCGCGCTGTGCATCAGCCCGCAGCCAGTCCTTTAGCGCCTGCAACGACATCTGATCCGCCGGAAACAACCCCGCGTCGATCAGATACCGCCCGACGGACGTGTAGGGATGCCCGTTCTTGCCGTCATACGTGATGCGCGCCGTTGTGCCGTCTTCAAATGCGATCAGCCCCGAACCCTGCACATGCAGAAAGAATACATCCACCGCATCCTCAAGCCACACGAGTTCGAGGCCCTGCCCCGCGAGCGCCCCCTCTTCGATCTCTTCCCGCGTCGCGTACGGCTCCGTCCCCGTCGCCGTCTTGCGCATATGCGTCAGCGCCTCGGCCTTCGCCCCGCGCTCGCTCTCCGACACCACGTTTACGAGATCCACGGGCCGCCGCAGCACCGGCACTGTGAACCGTTCCGTGCGCGTGCGCGATCCCGCAATCACCGGCTCGTAGTAGCCCGTGAGAAGTCCCTGCGCGTCCACATGAACCACCCGATGCGGCGAGAAATGCTCTTCGAAAAACGACCGCGCTTCATTGGCCGAATGAATGTGCCCTGAGCAATCGATTGCGATCCGCGCCACATGCAGCAATGCCTCGGGCGAGGCTGGCGTCAACCCGTCGCGCGCCCGTTCGAGCAACCGTCTCGACGACACGAGAAACGCGGCGAACGCCGCCGCGTGATCATCATCCGCCCAGTACCGCAGATCGGCGAAGGGTGCCGGTACGAAGGTGACATCCGTGCTCGACATGGGTCACCATGCGTCCCCGTCCGCCGCTCAATGGGCATCCTGTGTTGCGATAAGCCGCCAGTTCGGATTGGAGCGCGCCCGCGCCGTGGAAATATCGCGGCTGAACGTCCAAATGTCGGTGACGTCCGAAATTCGAGTTGGATCGCCCGACACCACCGTGCCTGCCTTGTCGCGCGTGGCCGTGATGAGTTGGCTCACGAACCGCACGGTGACGTTGGCGATGCCGCTCTTTACTTCCGCTTCCAGAATGTCGGCCTTATTGATGCCGACGAAGTTTTGCTCGATCTTTTCGCCGCGGGCTTCGCGCTCGCCGATGGCACCCGTGAACCCTTCGAGAACGTCCTTGCTCAGGAGATCGCGCAACGCTTTGCGATTCCCCTCTGCGAACGATGTGACGATGATTTCATAGGCTTGTTTTGCTCCGGCGACGAACTGTTCAGGTTCGAAGTCGGGATCGAGCTTCCGGATGGCCAGCAGGCCCGCGACGATCCCCTCGTCGCCCTTCGCGAACGCGCGCAGCTTGTTTTCGGCTTCCGCCGTATCGACCCGGGTTTCCGCCACGGGCTCTTCGCTCCGGTCACGTCGCGGCAGCGACACCAC
Organism: uncultured Alphaproteobacteria bacterium; assembly: GCA_963713575.1. Taxonomy (GTDB): domain Bacteria; phylum Pseudomonadota; class Alphaproteobacteria; order Rhizobiales; family Hyphomicrobiaceae; genus JAGVSR01. Next base: position 139,574 of record CAVQMH010000015.1, on the reverse strand, counting down.
CTTGTCGGAGCCCGCGCCCGCCGATCCCGTGCGAACTTCATCGCGCGCTCGGCGTTCGATCCGCGCGTCGTCCTCGTCGGTTTTGCGGCCCAGAACGCTTCGGAGCTTCAACACCGCGATAACGGCGACGATCATCGCCAATAAGGTAAAGAGGTCGATCTGGCCTTCCATCGGCTGCTTTCCGGATGAGAGTTCGAACAAGCGATCCGCTTCATGTAGGTCGAGGACCCGGGAAATCACAGCTCATTATGGCTGGCCCGGGCATCTGGACCTGTTTTGAGGTCCCGTTCGGCACAAGGATTGGTGTTGCGTTTGACCTTAGGGCACAATGGCATAGATGCCAACTGTGTCGCCTCTCCATCCGCTGGGTGCGTCACGGAAGCCGCAAAAGCACATGGTTTTGGTACGAGCGGCTCGGATGATGGGCTTCAAGCCGAACGAATCACGACCTGTCCCGACCGGAATGAATGTATGCGCCTCGCCCTGCTGCTCGTTTTCGTCGCATACCCGCTGCTCGAACTGGCGCTGCTGATCCGCGCCGGGCAGGCGATCGGGTTCTGGCCTGTCTTCGCCATTATTATTGGCACCGGCCTCCTCGGCGTGGCGATCCTCCGTCGTCAGGGTTTCAAAGTGGTCGAAAAAGTCTCCGCGGCGCTCGAGGAGGGTCGCGAGCCCGTTGCGCCTCTGGCCGACAGCGCCCTCGTTTTTGCGGCAGGCTCCATGCTGATCTCGCCCGGCCTCGTAGGCGATACAATTGGTCTCCTGTTGCTCATTCCCCAACTTCGCCACCTGATCCGCCACACCATCTCGGCCCGTGTGCTCGGCTCCTCCACCATCGTCGTGCGCCGCTCAAGGACCTCGGCGACGACGGCAGAGCCGCGCCCACCCTCCGGCCCCGGCAAGATTATTGAAGGCGAATGGGAACGGCTCGACGAGGATCCGCGCGATCGGCCGTGATTGCAGCGCGCCCGCGAGCATGGTAGCGCTCCGCCACCTTCGAACCCGAACGAGCGCCCAAACCAGCGAAAGTCCCATGGCAGACGAGAAAAATGGCGGCGCGGCCGCAACCGCATCCGAACCCGGCCAGATGCAGGTGCAGGTCCTTGGCCAGCACATCAAGGATCTTTCGTTCGAGAACCCCAGCGTCGGTAAGCTGCAGATCAAGGAGGGCGAGAACCCCGCCGTCCAACTCGAAGTCAACGTCGATGCGCAGCGCCTCGGGCCCGACGTGTATGAGAGCTCCATCAGCTTCACTGCCACCGCCTCACACTCGGGCGGCACCATCTACGTGCTTGAAATCGTGTACGGCGGCGCCTTCCGCCTGCAAAATGTGCCCCCGCAGGCGCTCGAACCGTTCCTGCTCGTCAATTGCCCGACGCTGTTGTTTCCGTTCCTCCGCCGTATCGTGGCCGATGTGACGCGCGAAGGCGGCTATCCTCCGCTGTGGCTCGATCCGGTGGATTTTGGCGCGCTCTACATGCGCCGTCAGCAGGAACTCGCCAAAACCGCCGAAAAGCAGTAGCTGCCACCCGCCATCCAGCCGGCTCCGCGAAGCGGGGTCGGATGGCGCAATCCAATATCGAGCGCTTTATCGGTCTCCGTCGGCGGCTGCGGATAGAAGCGGCGCCAAATAGCATCCACTCCGAGCGTCTCGACGAAAGCGCGATGCGCCGCTTCCATCTGCTCCGTTAGCCGCGACGGCAACGGTTGTGGCCGCTGTGCGGCCGATCGTTGAACCGCACTGGCGCGACGTGCCGCCGTCTCGTTCGCCGCCGCAGATTGCGCGAGCACCAGCGTCGCCTGACGCTCGCCCAGAAGCTCGACGTACACTTCTGCCAACAGAAGCGAATCCATGAGCGCACCATGCTTGGTGCGCTTCGAGTTATCGACCGAATAGCGCTTGCACAGCGCATCGAGGCTGTTCGGTCCTGCCGGATGCTTTCGCCGCGCAAGCGCAAGCGTATCGACGACACGGCTCATCGCGATCGGCGGCTTCTTCAGCCGCACCAACTCCGCACTCAAGAACCCGACATCGAACGCGGCGTTATGAATGACGAGTATGTCGCCACCGATAAACTCTAGAAAGTCATCCGCGACCTCGTGAAATCGTGGCTTGTCTTTGAGAAACTCGGTCGAGATCCCGTGCACCGCCTGCGCCTCCGCTGGCACATCACGATCCGGATTGATGAAGCGGTGAAACTCGCGCCCCGTCGGAATGCGATTATAAAGTTCCACGCAACCGATTTCGATCAACCGGTCGCCCTTCGTCGGATCGAGCCCCGTCGTCTCGGTATCGAGCACGATTTCGCGCATCATGGTACGGACGGCCCCCCGGCCAAAATTCAATGTGTCACGATCGCGACCAGAACCGCGCAAAGGCGTGCGCCCGTCGGCCCGACAGCGCAGCCAGAATAGCATCGAGTTGGTGCAGCGAGGGTCCCGGTGGCCCGTTCGTATCCACAACGAAATGTGCCCGGCGCCGCTTTTCTTCGTCGGGCAGTTGCCGGGCGAGAATTTGATCGAGCTTTTCCGGGGTCATTCGCGGCCGCATCAGCGCCCGCTCCCGCTGCGCCTCCGCCGATGCACTCACGACGATGACCGCATCGAGTGCCGCATCGAGCCCCGTTTCATAGAGTAACGGCACATCGAGTATCGCGAGCAGCGCACCGGCAGCCTGCGCCTCTTCGAGAAATCTTCGCTCCCGTTCGCGAACCAGTGGATGCACGATTGATTCCAACCGCTTGAACCCTGTCGGATCATGCTGCAGCGAGTCCGAAAGCCTGCTGCGATCCACACCCTCGGCATTCGTCGTCCCCGGAAATGCCGCTTCTATGAGCGGCACCGCTTCCTCGCGATAGATCTCATGCACGATCGCATCCGCGTCGAAGACAGGCACACCCCGTGATCTCAGATGCGCCGCGGCCGTCGACTTCCCCATCGCGATCGACCCGGTGAGCCCAACGACCAGCATCACGAAGGCCTCTCGATATCCGCGCGCACCAGATCATAAAGTTCGTCCGTCACCGCCGGCCGCTCGCCGAACCATCTCTCGAACCCCGGTACAGCCTGATGCAGCAGCATGCCGAGCCCATCGACCGTGACGAGGCCATGCCGCCGAGCATCAGCAAGAAAAGACGTTTCGAGAGGCACATACACGATATCGCTGACAACGGTATCAGGATGCACACCGGAAAAATCGACGCCAGGCTCACCTTGTCCCTTCATGCCGAGCGTCGTCGTATTGACGATCACGCCCGCATCGCGTGCTGCGTGGCTGCGATACTCCCACGGGCACGCCTCCACGCGCGTCCCATAGTGCCGCACGAGTTCCTCACTCCGCGCAGCGGATCGGTTGCACACCAAAACGCGCGACACACCGGCCTGCAGAAAGCCATGAACAATTGCGCGAGCCGCACCGCCCGCACCTAAAATCAACACCTGCGCATCGCGCTTAGCCCACCCCGGCGCCTTGCGGCCGAGATAAGCCATGTAGCCATAAGCATCAGTATTCGATGCCCATAGCCGCCCACCGTCGAGCCAAAGCGTATTCGCAGCGCCGATTGCAACCGCCGCTGCGTCCCGCTCCTGCGCCAACGCAAACGCCGCCTCCTTATGCGGAACGGTGACGTTGCATCCAACAAATCCACGTTCGTCAAGACGGCCGAGAAACCCTGCCAGTTCCTCCGGCTTCACCGGCTCCCGCGTGTAAGCGCCTTCGATCCCAAGCGTCCGCAGCCAATACCGATGAATAATCGGCGACCGCGAATGTTCGATCGGCCAGCCGATGACGCACGCCCGCCTCATGCCGGCACCTTTTGGCGGCGCAGTTCAGCCAGCAGCGGCAACAACGGCATTCCCATGATCGTGAAGTGATCCCCCTCGACGCGCTCGAAAAGCCGAATCCCCGCACCCTCTATCTGATACGCCCCGACACAGCCGAAAATTCCCTCACCCGCAACGTCGAGATAATCTTCGAGTTCTGCATCGGAAAAATCCCGCATCGTCAGAGTCGCGCTCTCGACTACCTGCCACAACACGCGGTCGCTGGAAGCCAACGCAACGCCCGAATGGAGCCAGTGCGTCGTGCCACGTAATTGCCGCAGCGTCTCACGAGCACCCGCTCGTGATCCAGGCTTCGACAACATCTGTTTGCCCATACTCAAAATCTGGTCCGACCCGATGACGACAGCATCCGGATTCGCCGCCGCAACCGCGAGTGCTTTCGCCTCCGCGAGTGCCACCGCGATCGCCGAATGCGACGCCGGTCCGGTGACATCGTCGCGCAGTCGATCCTCGTCGATCTCGGCAGGCATGACATCGAAAAGCAGTCCCGCGTTGGCCAGCATCTGACGCCGTGCCACCGATCCCGAAGCAAGAACGAGCCGTGCCGCACTCATATCGAACTCTCGACGGCCCGCGTCTCCGACCGCCGATCGTTCATAAGCTGGATGACGGTCGCCGCGGTCTCCTCCACCGACTTGCGCGTCACATCGATGATGGGCCAGCCATGCTCCTGACAAATCCGGCGCGAGTACGCGATCTCTTCCGCGATCTGCGTACGATCGGCATAAGCATTGATATCGCGGTCAGACATCAGCAGTGCCCGATTGCGGCGCACCTCGGTGATGCGATCCACGCTCGCAATCAAACACGCAACGAAAGCCGTGTGGGGCTCGGTCAGTGCCGGCGGCAGCGGGATCTGCGGCACCAGCGGCAAATTCGTGGTCTTATAACCGCGCTGCGCCAGATAGATGCTTGTCGGCGTTTTGGACGTGCGCGAGATGCCGAGCAGAATGATGTCGGCCTTGCTCAAATCCTCCGGCAGCCGTCCGTCGTCGTGCTGCATCGTGAAGTTCAACGCGTCGATTCGCTTGAAATAGCTCGCATCGAGAACGTGCTGACCGGCAACCGTCGGCGTCCTCGGCGCACCCAGGTACGATTCGAACACCTGCATGATCGGCTGCAACACCGCGTGCGCCGGCACGTTGAGTTCCCGGCACCGGTCCTCGAGCGCTGCCACAAGCTCCCGGTTCACCACCGTGTACAACACGATCCCCGGAGCCTGCTCGATCTCTTGCAGCACGCGTTTCAGCTGCCGCGGCGTGCGCACCAGTGGATGCATATGCTCGATGGGCCTCAGCGTCGCGTATTGCGCCGCCGCCGCCTTGGCAATTGCAGTCAGCGTGTCTCCGGTGGAATCGGAGACGAGATGCATATGGTAGTAGCTCGGCGGGCTGTTCGGCATCTGTGGACAAAGGGGCCGGTTATCAACGCTATCGGGAGGGCGGCCGAACCTCTCCCGCCTCGCCTGTGGGGTTTCCCTGCCAAATACCCACAATCGAGCCCGCCGGGATAGCCCCCACTGATTTTCCTCCCTCCATGGGGATTGCCAACCTTCCAAGGGGATACACGCTGTCTTTCCACAACCCCTCCCCGTCGGTTGCTGAAACACCTTTCGCCGCAACACACTGACTTCCAAAGCCGCATCTGACCCTGGTAGAGTGACAAGGCCTGCTGCCACTAGATCGTGTCAGTCTGGCCGTGCACATCTAAGATCCGTTGGAGAAGCTGGGGATGCCATATGAATTCCCGCAATCCCTCGGTCTAAGAGTCTAAGAAAAAACCTAGAAGACTCTCTATCAGAATTTAAGGGGACGGGATGTCGAGTGCGGGGGCCAACGCCCAAACCGATCGCAAGCTGATGAAGGTGCTTGGCGGTCAAGTGCTACCCACGCCGCCGATCTGGCTCATGCGCCAGGCCGGCCGTTATCTCGCCGAATACCGCGCCACCCGCACCGAGGCCGGCGGTTTCCTGAAGCTCTGCTACACGCCGGCTCTCGCCGCCGAAGTCACATTGCAGCCGATCCGCCGCTACGGCTTCGATGCGGCCATCCTGTTCTCCGACATCCTCGTGGTTCCAGACGCGCTCGGCCAGTCGGTCGCCTTCCTCGAAGGCGAAGGCCCGAAGCTTGAACCGATCAGCTCAACGGCCGAACTGTCGCGCCTCGACCGGTCCAAGACCGGCGAGAAATTCGGTCTTATCTGCGAGACCGTTTCGCGCCTCCGTCAGGACCTCCCGAAGGAAACCACGCTGATCGGCTTCTGCGGCGCACCGTGGACTGTCGCCACCTACGTGGTCGGCGGCGAAGGCTCCTCCGACCAGGCCGCCGCCCGCCGCTTCGCCTATCGAGATCCGAAGGGCTTCCAGCAACTGATGGACATCCTCGTCGACACGTCCGTCGATTACCTCGCCCAGCAGATCGACGCCGGCGCCGACACCGTGATGGTGTTCGACAGCTGGGCCGGCACACTGCCGGACCGCGAGTTCGCCGCCTGGGTCACCGCACCCACGGCTCGCCTCGTACGCGATCTCAAGAAGCGCCATCCGGACGTGCCGGTCATCGGCTTTCCGCGCGGCGCGGGCTCCAATGCGCTCGGCTTCGTCAAAGACACGGGCGTGCGCGGCGTCGGCTGCGATACGGCCATGCCGCTGAAGGAAATGCGCACGCTCGCCAGGGAAGCCGGCGTAGCGGTTCAGGGCAATATCGATCCGTTGCTGCTCGTTGCCGGCGGTGAGGCTCTCGACCGCCGCATTGATGAAACGCTGGAGGCGCTGCGAGGCCTTCCGCATATTTTCAACCTCGGCCACGGCATCGTCCCCGATACCCCGCCGGAGAATGTGGCACGCCTCGTCGATCGCGTGCGGGCATCCAGCAAGGTTGCCGCATGACCACAGCGGTGGAGGAAAAGTCGGCCGGCGCGCGTGCTGGCAGTGCCCTCGTCGTCACCGTCGCCATCACTGCCCTGGTCATCTGGCTATTTGGCGATGCCGCCTACCTCTGGGTGAAGTCCGTCCATGTCATCGCGATCATCTCGTGGATGGCTGGCTTGCTGTATCTGCCGCGGCTGTTCATCTATCACTGCGACGCGCCAAAAGGATCGGTGCAGTCGGAAACGTTCAAGGTCATGGAAAGCCGTCTGCTCAACATCATCATGACGCCCGCCATGGTGATTTCGTGGGTGCTGGGTCTCTGGCTTGCCTACCACGCCGGGTTCTTCTCGAGCGGCTGGTTTCACGCCAAACTCGCATTGACACTCGGCCTTTCAGGCGTACACGGATATTTTGTGGCCTCGGCCCGCCGCTTCAGCCAGGACGCGCAATGATAAGCCGCCGCGTCACTGGCGAATCGTGAATGAGGTCCCCACGCTTCTTATGGTCGGCATCGTCATTCTGGTGATCGTAAAGCCGTTCTGAAATCGCAGCCGCCGCCTGTAGCGCGGAAGACGGAACCGAGCCGCGCAGGAAAGACTTTTGCTTTTCAATCGAGTCTGCTAACATTGAGGTGTCTCGAACAAGACTTCGCAGTCTCTCCGATTGCGAATAGGTCCAGGTCGGCCCCAGTCAGCGGCTCGCACCGGCCACCAAGCTCAGCACCAGACTGCGCTTATTTCCTCCCCACCCTACCTTGGCGCGCGGCCCTCCATGCCCCACCTCTGCCGCAGCCGTTGCGGAGCATATTGATGAACGAAGTAAAGCTCGAAGACCTCAAAAGGAAATCGCCGACGGAGCTATTGAGCTTCGCGGAAGAGGTCGGCGTCGAAAACGCCAGCACCCTGCGCAAGCAGGAACTGATGTTCGCGACGCTGAAGCAGCTCGCGGCCAAAGACATCGACATCATCGGCGATCGGCGTCGTCGAAGTGCTGCAGGACGGTTTCGGCTTCCTGCGCTCGCCGGACGCGAACTATCTGCCCGGCCCCGACGACATCTACGTCTCGCCCTCGCCAGATCCGCCGCTTCGCGCTGCGCACCGGCGACACCGTCGAAGGCCAGATCCGCTAGCCCGAAGGAAGGCGAGCGCTATTTCGCGCTGCTCAAGGTCAACAAGATCAACTTCGAAGATCCCGAGGCGCGAAGCACAAGGTCCACTTCGACAACCTGACGCCGCTCTACCCGACGAAGTGGCTGAAGATGGAAATCGAGGATCCGACCATCAAGGATCTCTCGGCCCGCGTCATCGATATCGTCGCGCCGACTCGGCAAGGGCCAGCGCGCGCTGATCGTCGCGCCGCCGCGCACCGGCAAGACGGTGCTGCTGCAGAACATCGCGCACTCGATCTCCACCAATCATCCCGAATGCTATCTGATCGTGCTGCTGATCGACGAGCGCCCGGAAGAAGTCACCGACATGCAGCGCTCGGTGAAGGGCGAGGTTATCGCCTCGACCTTCGACGAGCCGGCGTCGCGCCACGTCCAGGTCGCCGAAATGGTGATCGAGAAGGCCAAGCGCCTCGTCGAGCACAAGCGCGACGTCGTCATCCTGCTGGATTCGATCACCCGCCTCGGCCGCGCCTACAACACCGTCGTGCCGTCTTCCGGCAAGGTGCTGACCGGCGGCGTCGACTCCAACGCCCTGCAGCGGCCGAAGCGCTTCTTCGGTGCCGCCCGTAACATCGAGGAAGGCGGCTCGCTGACCATCATCGCGACCGCGCTGATCGATACCGGCTCGCGCATGGACGAAGTGATCTTCGAAGAGTTCAAGGGCACCGGTAACTCGGAAATCATTCTCGACCGCAAGGTCGCCGACAAGCGCGTCTTCCCGGCGATCGACATCGCCCGCTCCGGCACCCGCAAGGAAGACCTGCTCATCCCGAAGGATCAGCTCAAGAAGATCTATGTGCTGCGCCGCATCCTCAACCCGATGGGCACGATGGATGCCATCGAGTTCCTGATCGACAAGCTCAAGTCGACAAAGACGCAACGGCGAGTTCTTCCAGCAGATGAACACCTGATCTCAGGCGATTGCCGCCAACCGCCAACATGCAAAGGGCCGCTGCTGAAGCGGCCCTTTTGTCATTTTCATATGTGCAGTCACGAGCTCGTTGTCACATCGGCTGGCCTTGCCGCGACGCCTCGCTGTGCTTCGCGATCCCAGCCTTGTCATTGACGTCGGCAAGTTCCAGCGTGTCGTCCTGCACGCTGATCTCCTGCCCGGTCATCGTATAGCGCGGACCGAGCACGTCCACGATCGACGGCACACCCGGACCGCCCTGTCCCAGCACACCGTGCACGACCATGCCCTTCTCCCGATAGTCCGGATCGTTGAGCAACACCTCGTGCAGATCCTTCAATTTGTAGTGCGGCACCGAGCAATAGATGTGATGCGGCAGGTGGTATTCCATACCCCAAGGGAAAATCAGCCAGTTCAAGATCGGGTTCACAAAGAACACACGCGAATTCGTCAGCCGCCCGCGATCTGCATTGCCATGCTGCACCCACTCGCGCGCGATCATGAACAGCGGGAACGTCGTGAACAGAGGCAGTATCCACAAGAGTCCGAAGTAGCCCCACGCCGGCGCACCCGTCAGGTAGCAAGTCAGAGTCAGCGCCCCATAAAGCAGTGCCAGGAAGCCCATGCGCGAGATCGCAGTCGCCCGGTGCGAGATAATCGGATTGATACGGCTCTGCGCATAGTCCTCTTCAGGGATTAGCGCGTAGTAGCCGAGCACCGCCGCCGAAATCGTCAAGTGCGCGATCAACGCTAGCAGCCAGTCCTCGAGCAGGATCAGCGTCACGGCCACCGCGGGCATGAGAACAGCGAACAGTGCACCCACCCGCACGACCCAAGGCGATCCCATCCGCTTCTTGTCGGCATATGGGTTCTGATCCGTTCCGATCGCGCTGTAGCGCGCCCGCGCCAGGATATACCTGACGAGCCGAATGGGGTTCAGCTGCCGGATCACGCCCAGCAGCAGCTCATACTGCGTCAGTGGAAAGTCGAGCCAGTGTCCCGACATCTCGGCCTGCGCGAAGTTTGGGTCGCGCACCGGATCGTTGACGAACTGATGATGCGCCAGATGATGCAGCCGGAACGCGTACGTCGATGTGTAGATCGGGAACGCAGCGAACCAATCGGAAATGATCTCGTTCTTCTTCCGGTCGGCGAAGAGGATGTAATGCGTGCCCTCGTGGATCGCCCCGCCTAGCTGATGCTGGAAGCCGCCGATGATGATCACTGCCAAGACCGTCACCGGCACTGTCAGCCACCCGTCGAGCCCCGACGTCGCCGCGTAATGATACGACCAGAGCGTTGCCACCATCGTCGCGATGAAGATGGTGTAGTTGGCCGCGAGATATCGATAGTTCGTGTGATTATCGCGTTCCTTGAGCCGCTGAAGCTGCGACGCGATCGATTTGTCCAACGCCCAAGACTTGGCTTCGTTTTGAGGCGCACCAGCGGATGCTGCTCGCATGGACTGAATACTCCCGAGCGATTTCTTTTGAACGGCCGTCTCTCAGCAGGCCAGGTCACTCTTCGTGAATTGATTCAGAGGGCTACATGAGATTTGTCAACAACTCGTGCGAGTGTGGTTAAGGCACATCTGCGGCATCTGATAACTCGACTTAGGACTCTTGATCCGACCGGCGCGTTCCATCCGAAAAGCCAGATCCATCGCGGCGGCAGCGCTCCCGTGCTACGACCAGCGCCAGCCCGAACGGCCCCCGCAGGTCCGGATGTCCCCGCCCCCCGAGCACTCGACGATCTACGCGCTCTCGACCGCGCCCGGCCGCGCCGGCGTTGCGCTGATCCGCGTCTCCGGTCCCCGCGCTGGTCACGTGCTCAACCTGATGACGCGCCCCCGGCCGAAACCCCGCATCGCTTCCGCCCGGACCTTCATCCATCCCATCGACAGCCGCCCGCTCGACAAGGGCCTCGTCATCTGGTTCCCCGGCCCAAAGAGCTTCACCGGTGAAGATGTCGTCGAACTCATGCTCCACGGCGGCCGCGCCGTCGTCTCGGCCGTCCTCGAGGCGCTGGGCGCCATCCACGGCCTCCGGTTGGCAGAACCCGGCGAGTTCGCTCGCCGCGCCTTCGACAACGGCAAACTCGACCTTGCCGAAGCCGAAGGCCTTGCCGACCTCATCGACGCCGAAACCGAAGCCCAGCGTCGCCAGGCCCTGCGTCAGGCCACCGGCGGACTCTCGGCAGTCATCGAAGGCTGGCGCGCCACACTGATCGACGCCATCGCCCTGGTCGAAGCGGCCATCGACTTCTCTGACGAAGCCGACGTGGGCGAGCGCAGTTTCGCCCAAGGCCGCGCCACGGTCGAAAGCCTCGAAGCCGTTATCAGTCATCACCTTGACGACGCCAACCGTGGCGAAATCCTGCGCGACGGCTTCCGGGTTGTCCTCGCCGGCCCGACCCAACGTCGGCAAATCAAGCCTTCTCAATGCACTCGCGCGCCGGCCTGCCGCGATCGTCAGTGAAGAGGCCGGCACCACCCGCGACATCATCGAAGTCCGTCTCGACCTCGGCGGCTACCCCGTGATCCTCTCCGATACCGCCGGCATTCGGCAAACGGAACTCCGCGTCGAGCAGGAAGGCATCCGCCGCACCTTCGAAACTGCGCGTGCCGCCGACCTTATTCTCTGGCTCGTCGATCCTGCAGCCCCCGAAATCCAGCTCCCCGACGACCTCGTTCCGCTCGCCGATCGGGTGCTTGTGGTGCGCAACAAATCCGATCTCATCAAAACGGGCACGCCACCGGCCCTCCCCGACGATAGTGTCCTGCTCTCCGCCAAAACCGGCCAAGGACTGGACGACCTGACCGCCCGCCTAGCCGCGATTGCCAAAGACCGCCTCGAGGACCGCGGCCAGCCTGCGGCGCTGACCAACGCCCGCCAGCGCGCCCTCGTGACCGATGCCCATCACCAGTTGTGCATTTTTCTCCAAGAAAACCCGAACGAAACCGAGCTGCGCGCCGAGGATCTGCGCCGCGCCGCCCACGCGCTGGGCCGCCTCACCGGTCGCATCGACGTCGAGGAAGTTCTTGGCCAGATTTTTGGCCGCTTCTGCATCGGCAAATAACCGATCAACGCACGAAGCCCGCCAAATTCCCGTGAGTTTCACCGATGATTCACGTGAAACACTTCGGTAAGAAATCGCTGGCCCCGTAGGGCTGATTCGGCGTCTTGTTTCACGTGAAACGGATTCTTCACGGTTTTGGAATCGGTTAGCGCGGCAAGAGCGCTTTTCCTCTCCGCTTTTTCGGCTAGAAGAACGCTCATGAGCCCTGTCAAGACCGTGTCGCTGGCCCAACACACCTACGACGTCATCGTCGTGGGCGGCGGCCACGCGGGTGTCGAAGCCGCCGGCGCGGCAGCGCGCATGGGCGCCAGCACGGCCCTCGTCACCCACCGGTTTGCCACCATCGGCGAAATGTCGTGCAACCCGGCCATTGGCGGCCTCGGCAAAGGCCACCTGGTCCGCGAGGTCGACGCCCTCGACGGCCTCATGGGCCGCGTCGCCGACGCTGCCGGCATCCAGTTCCGCCTGCTCAACCGCTCCAAGGGCCCCGCCGTCCAGGGCCCCCGCGCCCAGGCCGACCGCAAGCTCTACCGGCAGGCCATGCAGGCCGCGATCGGCGCCACCCCCGGCCTCGAGCGTCATCGAAGGCGCGGTCGACGACCTGCTGGTCGAATCCGGGCGCGTCAGCGGGCTGAAACTCGAAGACGGTCGCGAGATCCGGCGCGGAGCGGTCGTGCTCACCACCGGCACGTTCCTCAACGGCCTCATCCATCTCGGCGAAACGCGCACCCCCGCCGGCCGCCACGGCGAAGCCCCCGCCAAGGGCATCTCCGAGCGCCTCTACGGCCTCGGCCTGGCCATGGGCCGCCTGAAGACCGGCACCCCGGCTCGGCTCGATGGCCGCACGATCGATTGGGAGCGCCTCGCCAGTCAGCCGGGCGATGACCCGCCGGTCCCCTTTTCGTTTCTGACGACGGCCATCACGACGCCTCAGATCGCCTGCGGCATCACCGAAACCACGGCCGCAGACCCACGCCATCATCCGCGAGAATCTGCAGCCGGTCGCCCATGTATTGCGGCCAGATTCAGAGCGTCGGCCCGCGCTACTGCCCCTCGATCGAAGACAAGGTTGTCCGTTTCGCCGATCGCGAAACGCACCAGATCTTCCTTGAACCTGAAGGCCTCGACGATCCCACCGTCTATCCAAACGGCATCTCGACCTCGCTTCCCGCTGAGATCCAAGAGGCCTTCATCCGCACCATTCCGGGTCTCGAACAGGTCTCGATCCTGCGCCCGGGCTACGCCATCGAATACGACTACGTCGATCCCCGCGAACTTGAATCCGACCCTCGAAGTCAAGCGCCTAGGCCGGGCTGTTCCTCGCCGGCCAGATCAACGGCACCACTGGCTACGAAGAAGCCGCCGCCCAGGGTGTCATAGCCGGCATCAATGCGGCCTTAGCGGTCGGCGGTGGCGGCCGAACCTTCGTGCTGTCACGCTCCGACGCCTACATCGGCGTGATGATCGACGATCTCGTCACCCGCGGCGTCAGCGAGCCGTATCGGATGTTCACCTCCCGCGCCGAATTTCGTCTGAAGCTGCGAGCCGATAATGCCGACCAGCGCCTGACCCCCCTCGGCCTCGCCATCGGGTGCGTCGGCAGCCGAACGCGCCGCCACCTTTGCCGCCCGACTGTCGGCCCTCGAGCGCAGCCGCACGCTGCTCGACAGCTTGACCCTAACGCCAAATGAAGCTGCATCCGCAGGCTTGAGCGTCAATCGGGACGGCCGCCGCCGATCGGCTTTTGAACTTCTCGCCTTCCCGGACGTCACGCTCGGCCGTTTGACCGCTATTTGGCCGGAATTGAAAGCGATTGCGGCCTCGACCGCAGGCCAGATCGAAATCGATGCCCGCTATGCCGCCTATGTCCGTCGTCAAGACGAGGACGTGGCCGCCCTGAAGCGTGACGAGGCTGTCGCAATACCTTCTAACTTTGATTTTGCGGCCATTCCGAGCCTATCGAACGAAGTGCGCCAAAAGCTCGTGACGCTTCAGCCGCGTACGCTAGCCCAGGCTGGCCGCATCGACGGCATGACCCCCGCCGCGCTGATGATTCTGTTGGCCGCCGTCAAGAAAACAGCCAAGTCATCCGCCGCCGAGCGATCGCGTGCATGACCAACTCGTCGTCCGTGTCACTGACGCCGCAGGGTTCGCCCGCGAATTCGGGGTTTCACGTGAAACCGCAGTAAAATTCGAGATCTTACGCCGCCTTGCTCAAGCAGTGGCAGAAGGCCGTACAGCTGGTCGCCCCAAGTACCCTCGGCGCCATCTGGACCCGCCATTTCGCCGATTCCGCACAACTCATGTCCTTGGCTTCCCCAGACGCCCGGACCTGGGCAGACCTGGGCTCCGGCGCCGGCTTTCCTGGCCTCGTGATCGCGCTTCTGGCCCGCGATTCCGGCTCGATCCGGCCGGATCTGCGCGTCACGCTTGTCGAGAGCGACACGCGAAAGGCGGCGTTCCTCCGCGAGGTGGCCCGCCAGACCGGGTGCCCTGTGGACATCTTGGGGACGAGAATCGAATCGGCCTCGAACTCGCGATAAGGTCGACACAGTTGAAGTGGTTTCGGCACGCGCTCTGGCGCCGCTGACAGAACTTTTCCGCCTTGCCCATCCTTTCTGGCAGCCCACAACATTGGGACTGTTCCTCAAAGGCCGCGACGCAGAGAATGAAGTCGAAGCGGCCCGTGCAGCTTGGAACTTCGAGTTGGAGCTAAAACCCAGCTTGACAGATTCTATGGCGCGCATTGTCTGTGTTCGCAACCTCAGTCCGCGGGGATGAGCCCCGTCGCCAACGGAGGGAAAGCCCCGTGACCGGCATTGATCAGACTGGCGCCCGCCTCAGGGTTCTGGCGGTGGCCAACCAGAAGGGCGGCGTCGGCAAAACGACGACAGCCATCAACCTCGGCACCGCGCTCGCCGCGATTGGGGAACAGGTGCTGGTCATTGATCTCGATCCCCAGGGCAATGCCTCGACGGGTCTTGGAGTAGCGCCCGAAGCGCGGGCCAGAACGGCTTACGATGTCATGGTGGGCGGATGTTCTCTCGACCGACGCCGCGGTTGCGACGGCAGTTCCTGGATTGTCGGTCGTGCCGGCGAACAGTGATCTCGTCGGCATCGAGCACGATCTCATCAACGATGCCGGGCGTCCCTACAAACTCCGCGACGCCGTAACGGCGCTCGTTGGCCGCGCGCGCGCAATGCCGGAGCAACCCTCGATCAGCTATATCCTGATCGATTGCCCGCCTTCACTGAACCTGTTGACGCTCAATGCGCTCGCCGCCGCCAACGCGGTAATCGTGCCTGTCCAGTGCGAGTTTTTCGCCCTTGAAGGTATTTCGCAGCTCAAAGAGTCGATCGATCAGATCCGCGCCACGCTCAATCCGCGCCTCGAGATCCAGGGCGTGGTGCTGACGATGCACGACGCGCGGACGTCGCTCTCGCGCGAAGTTGCCGACAACGTACGCGCCTTCTTCGGTCCCAAGGTTTACGAGAGCGTCATCCCGCGCAACACGCGCGTGGCCGAAGCGCCATCGCACGGCAAGCCGATCCTGCTTTACGATTACGATTGCGCCGGCAGCCAAGCCTACATCCGGCTCGCCACCGAAATGATTGAGCGCGAGCGGCAGACGAAAGCGGCTTGAAATTCAAGTCCCGAGTTTTGTATCCCCGTGTGGGCTGTACGTGGTTGAGTGGCGTGACAACAATGGATTGCTGACCTTTGCAAAGGTGAAGAGAACGATGAACGTGCCCCTGCAGAAGAGCCGTCTTGGCCGTGGTCTCGCATCGCTGATTGGCGATACCCCGAGCGTCGCGCCGCGCGGCCCCGCGGAGGGCGAACAGCGTCTGGTCGGCACGGATCAGCTGCGCGGCGGCCGCTTCAACCCGCGCAAGGATTTCCGTGAAGATGAACTGGCAGAACTCGCCGAGTCGATCCGCACCAAGGGTCTCGTCCAGCCGATCATCGTCCGTGTCGATCCCGACAACGAGCAGATGTATGAGATCGTCGCCGGCGAACGCCGCTGGCGCGCCGCCCAGCGTGCGGGCCTGCACACGGTGCCGGTCATCGTCCGCAGCCTCGACGACAAGGAAGTCCTCGAACTCGCCATCATCGAGAACGTCCAGCGCGCCGACCTCAACGCCATCGAAGAAGCGTCCGGCTATCGCGACCTTATCGAGCGCTTCGACTACAGCCAGGAGCAGGTGTCCGAAATCATCGGCAAGAGCCGCAGTCACGTCACGAACACGCTCCGCCTTTTAAAACTCCCGGCCAGCGTCCAAAGCCTCGTCCAGGCTGGCATCGCTGACGGCCGGTCATGCCCGCGCGCTCGTCGGCCGCGACGATGCCGAAAACCTCGCCCAGAAGATCATCGACCAGAGCCTGAATGTTCGCGAGGTCGAAGCCCTCGTGCAGACAGGGCCCATCGGCCAGCCAGGCTCTTCTCAGCGCAAGGTCCGCGAAAAGGACCCTGACACCCGCGCCTTTGAAAAGGAGCTGACCGACGCCCTCGGCCTCAAGGTCGAAATCAAGCGTGGCTCCGGCGAAAGCGGCGTCATGACCATCAAGTACGGCAATTTCGACCAGCTCGATTACATCCGCATGCGTCTCACCGGCATGTCCGAGTGATTGACAGCCTGGGCATTTGCCACGGCCGCTGGTAATCATTGACGCGACCCGAGCGGTCGGGCATCGCCATGCCTATTCCTGTCTCCCGTTCGAAGGTTCACCGATGTCAGATAACATTTTGGTAGAACTGGCTGCGACCATTCGGGCGCGCCGGTCTGTATCGGCTGAAGCCTCCTACACCAAGTCACTGCTCGACGCCGGGATTGCGCGCTGCGCGAAAAAGTTCGGCGAGGAGGCCGTCGAGACTGTCATGGCCGCCGTCGGCCAGGATGACGATGCGTTGAAAGGTGAAGCCGCCGACGCATTGTTTCATCTTTTGGTGCTGCTGGAATCCCGCGGCGTCGCGGTGGAAGATGTCCTGGCGGTCCTGCGGTCGCGCCAAGGCACGTCCGGCCACGCCGAAAAGTCCGCGCGGCCGAAGCAATAACCCTTTAACCGGAACAAGCGTGTCCTGTGAGTCCAGTCCAAGAGCGTCGGGCAAAGCGCCTGAGGAAGCGGCAAAACGAGGCGCGTCCTGCGGGCGCCGGTAAGCGACGCCTCGTCGTACCCACGAATGCGCAGGAAGGCGATCTCGTTTTTTCTCCCTATCGCATCTTCCCGCGATCTGAATGGGCGCGGCTACGCGCCGACACGCCGATGACACTGCTGCCCGATGAACTCGAACAGCTCTCGGGCATCATCGAGGAACTCTCCGTCGAAGAAGTCGAGCAGATTTATCTTCCCCTGTCCCGTCTTCTCAATCTCTATGTCGCCGCGCTCCAGAAGCTGCACGCCGTCACGACCACGTTTCTCGGCCGTACCGACGGTAAAGTCCCCTTTATCATCGGCGTTGCAGGCTCCGTCGCCGTCGGCAAGAGCACCACGGCGCGTGTGTTGAAGGCCTTGCTCGCCCGCTGGCCGGACCATCCCCGCGTCGACCTCATCACCACTGACGGATTTCTTCTGCCCAACGCCGAACTCCAGGCGCGCGGCATCATGAACCGGAAGGGCTTCCCCGAAAGCTTCGACACTGCCGCCCTGCTGACCTTCCTCGCCGACGTTAAATCCGGCAAGGACGTCGTCGAAGCGCCCGTTTACTCGCACTTCCATTATGACATTCTTCCCGATCAGAAGGCCGTCTTCCGCCGCCCGGATATTCTGATCGTCGAGGGATTGAACGTGCTCCAGCCCGCTCGCCTGCCCAAGGACGGCGCCGAGATCCCCTTCGTCTCCGATTTCTTCGACTTTTCGATCTATCTCGACGCCGATCCCGCGATCATCGAGGAGTGGTACCTCGAACGCTTCATGCGCCTGCGCTCGACCGCCTTTCGCGATCCCGGCGCGTATTTTCACAAGTACGCCAGCATGTCACCCGATGAATCCAAGGCGCGGGCCCTGGAGCTATGGTCGACGATCAATGCCCGGAATCTCGAAGAAAACATCCTCCCCACGCGTCAGCGGGCTCGTCTCATCCTCCGCAAGACCGCAGACCACCGCGTCGAGTCCGTCGCTCTCCGCAAACTGTAATTCTCCTCCACATTCTGAACGCGAAGCAAAAAGAAAAGGCCGCTTGGGGAGCGGCCTTCAAAGTTTGCATGGAACGGGCTTGCAGGCGGGTTTCAGTCCGCGGGTCGCGAATACCTCGGATCGTCATCCTTTTCCTTCAAGCTCGAAAGTACGAGACGCGTGTACTCGGTATTTCGAATTGCGCACGCAAGAGGTGACCAGTGAAACGCATACCATAGCGACTTGTAGTGCAGGTGGATCGCTGTCTTCGCAGTCGCAATGCTGGCGGCATAAGCGGCTGCGAAGAGATCGGGTTTGGTCGCCGACGCAGATTGCGCCGGGTGCTCGTCGGAAACGGGTGATGCGTCTTCACCTTTGACGCCAGGCAACTTATGCGTCGCATCAGAAGCTGCCGGCGCCGTATCGCGGCGAACGGCAGGGCTTCGGGCCCTTAGCGCAATCACATTGTTCGTGCGGCGCTGAGTCGACCCCGGCGCCAAATTGGCCGGCGCCGCTTCATGATAAGCACGCCGCTGCTGATACTTGTCCCGCAAACGGCGGACCGTCGACGGGTCGGTAATGCCAAGAGCCTTGATCGCGGTTGTCGGTTTCATGCCTGGATTGGCGGCGATCAATTCCGCAATGGCCGCAAGGGGACCGGCAT
Source organism: uncultured Alphaproteobacteria bacterium (assembly GCA_963713575.1). Taxonomy (GTDB): domain Bacteria; phylum Pseudomonadota; class Alphaproteobacteria; order Rhizobiales; family Hyphomicrobiaceae; genus JAGVSR01. The sequence continues at coordinate 120,930 of CAVQMH010000015.1, read as the reverse complement.
CATCGAGGCCCGTGCCCTTCGGCCGGCCGCGTGCCGCGGTCTTCTGTGCCATTCAATTTGACCTTTGGAAACGAATTCGGGAACAGGCAAAGGATGCCGGAATTCGCCGAATTATCCAGGGAGTTTAATTAGGCATCGACTAAAGAAACGAATGGAACGCGCTGTTTCTGTTGCGCAATTGCATCGTAGGCTTGTATAGCCGCGAGAACGAAAGAAGCCGATTCAGATACAACCAGTATTTATTTCGCGAGTTTACGCACTGCAGCATTTCGCTAGTATTCAAATTCACGGCAATTGGAGAATCAGAAAATCAGACCGCGCGCCCTGGCCAATTCGGCGAGATTGGCCTGCGGCCGCGCGCCGACATGCGAAATGATTTCCGCCGCAGCCAAGCTACCTAAACGACCGGCAGTGGCGAGATCGCGTCCGGAGGTGAAACCGTAAAGAAAACCGGCTGCGTAAAGATCCCCCGCGCCCGTGGTGTCCACAACCTTGGCCACTGGTTCGACGGGAATCTCGTGCGCTTTCCCTTCGGCGATGATCAGCGAACCTTTTGCGCTCCGCGTCAGCACTGCAAGTTGCGCATCTGCCGACGCCCGGCGCGCCGCTTCATCGAAGTTCGTGGTCTCATAGAGCGACGTGATCTCGCTCTCATTGGCAAATAGAATTCCAACGCCAGACCGGATGAGTTCGAGAAATTCCGACCGATGGCGATCGACACAAAATCCATCCGAGAGTGCGAGAGCAACGGTCCGCCCCGCCTTTGTCGCGAGTGCCACCGCCTGTCGGAAGGCAGCCTTGGCCTGCGGCTGGTCAAAAAGATACCCCTCCAGATAAACGACGTCCGCGCTCTCGATCGTGGCCGCGTCCACCTCACCGTGGTCAAGATCGGTGCTGATCCCGAGGAATGTATTCATCGTCCGCTCACCGTCAGGTGTGACGAGGATCAGCGAACGCGAAGTCGGCGCTTTGCCGTTGACCGGCGCTGTCTCGAAGGCAACGCCGGCTGCGCCGATATCGTGCCGAAAAATGCGGCCGAACTCGTCACCTGCCACTTTGCCGATGAAAGCAGCCGTGCCACCGAATGACGCGACGCCGACCATCGTATTGGCAGCCGAACCACCTGAGATCTCGATACTAGGTCCCATCTCGCTGTAGAGCGTCTGCACCGTTTGCGCATCGACAAGTCGCATCGAGCCCTTCGGTGCCGCGTGCTTGGCCAAGAAGGCATCATCGCAACGGCCGATGATATCGACGATGGCGTTGCCGATAGCGGCGACGGAATAGCGAGCGGCGGTCATGAAGGCTCCTTGGAAAAAGTTCGCGCGGACTATAGGCAGCGCTTGAGGGCATGCAACTGGGGCATGATGGCGGTGTCGCCGCGCCGATCGCTCTCAGCGCGCCGGCCGCGCAAGACGAGACAAAGTGAGGATCAGCCGCTCCGCCAGCAGATCTTCGAGAGCTGACGAGATTCGCGCGGTCCGCGCCGCAACTCCAATACCGGCGAGCGCCGCATCCAATGTTTCCAGACGCCAGGTCCGCGATTGAGCGGCCAGCACATCCTTTTGTTTGTAATGAACCGGTGGACGGATTTCGCCGATCACCTGCTCGATGGACTTCCCGGCATCGACGGATGCCCGGATGCGATGCAGTCGCGTAAAGTGCCGCTGAATCGCAAAGATGATCCCCTGTGCGCTTTCCCCGGCGGTCAGCGCCCGCTGGAGTTCCGTGACCGACCGCGGCCCATCCCCGGACGCAGCCGCATTTACAATACGATCGATCGTCAGTTCCGCCGCATCTCCAACCACGGCCTCCACGTCGTCTTCGGTGATCTGTTCCTGCCCGGCTGCATAGAGCGCCAGCTTCTCGATTTCCCCGCGTGACATCACCCGGTCGGCGCCCAGCCGGCCGATCAGCATCTGCCGCGCATCCGGCGTAATGGAAAGCTTCAGTGGGCGCAGAATATCAGAGATGACGCTTTCAAGATCGCGGCCCTCGTCCATGTAGCAGCCGATCGCTGCCGCATGGCCGGCCCGCTCGAACGCCAGCCGCAAGCTGTCATCCTTCTTGAGATTGCCGGCCTCGACGATCAGAACACCGGCAAGGGACGTCCCCTCGAGCAGAGGCTTGAGCATCAGCGCGTTGACGCGTCGAACTCGTCTCGACGCGAACGATCTTGCGCCCGCCGAACATCGGAACCATCAGCAGTTCGAGCGACAGTCGATCGGGATCATTCTCGATGTCCATTTCATCGAGACGCACGATCTCACCGGAGGGATTGTCCGATGCTGCAATGGTCTTGGCTAAGTTGGCTGCCCGTTCGCTGATGAGACCCGCATCACTGCCGAAGAGAAGATAGGCGGAATATCGAGCCTCAGGCGCCTTCAGGAAGGCCTGAACCTGCTGAGCCTTCACGGCTACCATGGCGAATTAGGCAGCGGTTGCGACGTACGCGCTGATGCGCGTGCGCAGTTCTTCCGCGATGGTCTTGGCGGCGCGGCTCTCGGCCTCTTCCCGCGCTCGGACATTCGAGTAGATCGAACTGAAGCGGTCAAAGGCTGCGCGCGAGTGGCTCTTGCCTTCCATCACCACCTGGCTATCGGCGATGCGGATGAGCTTGAAAGCGGCGTCAAGGTTGTAAACCTGAGCGCGCGCGTCACCCGTTTGCTCGATAAGCGTCGATGTCACGGATTCACGAACAGCCACTTCGAGCCGGTACACCGGTTCTGGACGGGCTCCACCCCCGGTCGACTGATAGATGAACTCGTTACGCAGTTGCTGGCCGACGCGGCCTGGAATGGTCGAAATGTCGACCTGGGCCAGCTTCTCCGAAGCCGCTGCCCCGCCAACACCCGTGGCCCCATACATCGGACGGAATCCGGCGTCGCCGCAGCCCCCTAGGAGGGCGCCGCAGAGCAAAACGACGGCGCCGAGCGAACGCAAAGCGCGTAAGCCCCTTCCACCGACCGGTTCGTTGCGACGAGTTTCGACCATACACGCCTCAGGCAACGATATTCACGATCCTCTGCGGCACGACGATGACCTTTTTGGCCGGCCGCCCTTCGAGGGCTCGCACGACGGGCTCGAGTGCCAGGGCCGCGGCCTCAGCCTCGGCAGTAGTGGCGGCTCGTGCGAGGGTTATCTCCTCACGCCGCTTGCCATTGACCTGTACGGCAAGGGTCACGCGATCGTCAACGAGCAACGCCGGATCGGCTTCAGGCCAGGGTTCATTGGCCAGGAGGGTGTTGTATCCGAGCCGCGCCCAGCATTCCTCCGCCAGATGCGGCATCATGGGCGCGATCATCTGCACGAGCATGACCGCGCACTCGCGCAGCGCTGCATCCAAATCGTCCGCCTTCTTGCCCAAGGCTGCCGAGAGCGCATTGGTGAACTCATAGATCTGCGCAACGGCGACGTTGAAGCGCAAAGCTTCGATGTTCCGGCCGACGGCATCCAGCGCCTTATGCGCTGCGCGGCGAACTTCCAGCGCTTCCTCCGATGGCATACCCGTTGCGCTCGTCTTCGGCCGCTCGGCGATATCGTTGACGAGCCGCCAGATGCGCTGGATGAAACGCCCCGCGCCCTGCACGCCCGCTTCAGTCCAGATCACGTCGCGCTCGGGCGGGCTGTCGGACAGCATGAACCAGCGCGCGCAGTCGGCGCCGTAGTGCGCAATGATGTCGTCGGGATCGACGAGGTTCTTCTTCGACTTCGACATCTTCTCGATCGAGCCGATGCTTGCCGGCTTGCCGGTGGCGATCTCGGTCGCACGCCGAGCGTCGCCCTCGCCATCGAAGTGCGACCTCGGTCGGCAGCAGCCAAGCACCGCCTTCCGACTTATAGGTTTCGTGCGTCACCATGCCCTGCGTGAACAGCGCCGCGAACGGCTCGCTTCACGCTGGCAGGAGCGTGCCCCGGCCTCGCCCATCGCGCGGGAGAAGAAGCGCGAATAGAGCAGATGCAAAATCGCGTGCTCGATGCCGCCGATGTACTGATCGACCGGCAGCCAGTAATTCGCTGCCTTTGCATCGATGGCGGACGTCTGTCGGGCGCCGTGAAGCGGCCGTAGTACCAGGAACTATCGACGAACGTATCCATCGTGTCCGTCTCGCGCCGCGCTGGCTTGCCGCACTTCGGGCACACGCAGTGCTTCCACGTCGGATGCCGGTCGAGCGGATTGCCCGGCTTGTCGAAGGTCGCATCTTCCGGCAGCTCGACCGGCAGGTCCTTCGCCGGCACCGGAACCACGCCGCACCTCTCGCAGTGGATGACGGGGATCGGGCAGCCCCAGTAGCGCTGGCGCGAAATGCCCCAGTCGCTTGCAGCCGGAACCGCACCTGTCGCTTACCGACAGGCCTGCCGTCGAGTGACAGGGCTTCCAGCTTCTCGGCCACGATCTGGAAGGCATCCGTCGTCGATAGTCCATCGAGAAACTGCGAGTTGATCATCGTCCCGTCGCCGTCGGCGGCCGTGATCGCCGACTTCATATGTTGCCGCATTCTCGCCCGTTCGGCAGCACGACGGGGACGACGGCAAGGCTATATTTGCGCGCAAAGTCGAGGTCGCGCTGGTCGCCCGCCGGGCAGCCGAAGATGGCGCCCGTGCCGTAGTCCATGAGCACGAAATTCGCGACCCACACCGGCACGAGCCGATCGGGATCGAGCGGATGGCGCACCTTGAGTCCGGTATCGAAACCGAGTTTCTCAGCCTTCTCGATTTCGGTGACGGATGTGCCGCGGCGGCGGCACTCGTCCGCGAAATCGGCAAGCGCCGCATTTTTCTCCGCCAGCTTGCGCGCCAGCGGATGATCGGCCGCAATCGCCATGAACGAAGCGCCAAACAGCGTGTCGGGCCGCGTCGTGAAAATCTCGATTTCGGTTTCGCCGGCCGGCGCGCCGTCAGGGTCCAGCGCCCACCGAACCGCCATGCCTTCGGAGCGGCCGATCCAGTTCGCCTGCATCAGGCGCACTTTTTCCGGCCACTTATCGAGGGTGCCGAGCGCCTCGAGAAGATCGTCCGCGAATTCCGTGATCTTGAAGAACCAGACCTTCATCTCGCGCTGTTCGACGAGTGCGCCCGAGCGCCAGCCGCGCCCGTCGATGACCTGCTCGTTGGCGAGCACCGTCTGATCCACCGGATCCCAGTTGACCTTGCCTGGACCGCGATAGGCGAGGCCCTTTTCAAGCAGCTTCGAGGAACATCGCCTGCTGATGGTTGTAGTACGCGACATTGCAGGTCGCGATCTCGCGGGACCAGTCGAGCGACAAGCCCATTGACTTGAGCTGCGCCTTCATCGCGTCGATGTTGGCGTAGGTCCACTTGGCCGGATGCGTCTTGCGTTCCATCGCGGCATTTTCCGCCGGCATGCCGAAGGCGTCCCAGCCCATCGGATGCAGCACGTTGAACCCTTTCGCCCGCTTGTAGCGCGCGAACACGTCGCCCATCGCGTAATTGCGCACGTGCCCCATGTGGATGCGCCCGGAAGGATAGGGGAACATCTCCAGCACGTAGCATTTGGGCTTGGTCTGATCGGAGCCAGCGGTAAAAATGCCGGCCTCATCCCAGGCCGCTTGCCAATGCTGCTCGCGGTCGGGGGCGTTGTAGCGTTCGGTTGCCATCGGGCCTGTCGGATCTCGTCGGAATTGGTGAACGGAGGTTGGCCGGTACAGAGCCCGAAAGCCCTAGAGGGGTCAAGGTGAGCAAGACAACGAGCGCCGGTATCCCAGGCCGCATGATGTTCAAAATATTAGGCATTATTGAACATGAGCAGCAGCTCGTGTTCGCTAAACGATCATGATGCTAGGCTCATGATCAAAAACGACTAGATTTCGAACATCACTAGCCTATCATGTCCAACATCTGCACATGAGTTGTCTATCATAAGCAAAAAACACTCGAAAACGAACATGAGCCATGCCGCGTCCCCCCGCACGAACCAAAATCCAACGGCCAAAGAACGATCCGTCCCGGCCGTACAACGACCTCCCTCGCCTCCCCCCGCCGGCGGACCTCGAAACAAGAGAGGTTCTGAAGCGTTGCGTGGCCGCCCACCGCGAATTGGCTGAACTCCGGCTGGCAGGCCACCTTTTGCCGGACGACACGGTGCTGATCACAGCCATCCCGACCCTCGAAGCTCGCGCCAGCTCCGAAATCGAGAACATCGTCACCACCAACGATTCGCTTTTCCGCGAAGCCAGCCTAGGCGGCGGCGACCGCGGCACCATCGACCCCGCGGCGAAAGAAGCCCTGCGCTACCGCAGCGCCCTCCACAATGGTTTTGAAACCCTGGCTCAAAGGCCTATTACCACTCGGCTCGCAACCGACATCTGCCGCATGGTCACTGGCACCGACCTCGATATCCGATCCACGCCCGGCACCGCACTGAAGAATGTCCTCACCGGCCAAACCATCTACACGCCGCCCGAAGGCGCCAATGTCATCCGCGACCTCCTCGCCGACTGGGAACGCTACATCAATGACGAGAGCGACATCGATCCGCTCATAAGGATGGCCGTGCAGCATTATCAGTTCGAAGCCATCCACCCCTTCGGTGACGGCAACGGACGCACAGGCCGCATCCTGAACCTGCTCTTTCTAGTTCAGGCCGGATTACTGGAGCGCCCAACACTCTATCTCAGCCGCTACATCCTGCGCACACGGGCGGAGTATTACGCCAACCTTGCCGAGGTCACGCGCAACGCCGGCTGGCAAGGCTGGGTGCTCTACCTTCTCGCTGGCGTGGAAGAGACGGCGCGTTGGACCAATAAGAAGGTCCGTGCCGTTCGTGCTTTGATGGAGGACACAGCCCAGCACATTCGCGAAATGAAGCCGCGACTGTATACGCGCGAACTCGTCGAGCTCATCTTTTCGCAGCCATACTGCCGTATCGAAAATGCCATTCAGGCCGGACTGGGCAACCGGGTAACTGTTGCGGGGTACTTCAAACAGCTGGTCGAACTCGGCGTCCTGGTTGAGGAGCGCGCATGGCGCGACAAAGTCTTCATCAACCGGAAGTATCTCGACCTTCTTTCGAGCGATACACACGACTTCGCGCCCTACGGCCAGCCTCTCGCGAAGAGCATCGCGAAGTCGGGGAGAAACGTATGACAGACAGCGTCGCGGCCCTGCGTGGCATTCGGAGTCGCATCGAACTTGCAGCAAAAGGTGCCGCCCGAGATCCCGCCGCCGTCACGCTCGTGGCGGTATCAAAAACCTACGGCGAAGACGCAATTCTGGCCGTACTTGAAGCCGGCCAGCGCGTGTTCGGCGAGAACCGGGTGCAGGAAGCCAAATCGAAATGGCCCGGCCTTAAAGCCCGGGTCCCGGGTCTCGAATTGCACCTGATCGGACCGCTGCAGTCGAACAAGACAGCGGAAGCGGTCGAACTGTTCGACGCGATCCACACCGTCGACCGCCCGAAGATCGCCAAAGCGATCGCAGACGAAATGGCCAGGCAAGGCAAGCGCCCCAAGCTCTTCGTGCAGGTGAACACCGGCGAGGAAGAGCAGAAAGCCGGCGTCGCTCCGCGTGAAACTGCAGCCTTCCTCCACCACTGCCGGAATGAACTCAAGCTTGAGATCTCGGGCCTCATGTGCATTCCCCCCGTCGACGAGGAAGCCGCCCTCCACTTCGGCCTGTTGGCCAAGCTCGCGCGTGAAAATGGATTGACCGGTCTCAGCATGGGCATGAGCGACGACTTCGAGACCGCGATCGCTCTAGGCGCCACCCACATCCGCGTCGGCAGTGCAATCTTCGGCGCCCGCAACGCCGCCGCTACTTGATCCGCGCCGTGAAGTGCTTGCGCACCGGTTCCTCGATCACCCATGTGCCGGCAAACCCGGGCTCGACGAGAAAAGCATCCCCGGCCGACACTTTCACCGGGTCTCCACCATCTGGCGTGATTGAAACTTTACCGGCCAGCAGATGCACAAACTCGAAACCGTTGTACTCGGCGCGATAGGTACCCGGCGTCGCCTCCCAATAGCCCGAGATCATCGAGCCGTCGGCCGAAGTGTGCTGCACGAAGGTTTTCATGGTCGGATTGCCCGAGACCTTCGTCCAACCCGGCAGGTCCGCGGTGATGGGTTCGACACCACCGCCGGATGAAGCAAGGCGGGCCACGGTCACGCTCGTCATGATTGAACTCCCTAGGCTCATGCGGCCGTGGCGAACGATCACAACGCCGCGTTCATTAGCGACAGGAAACTAACATCACCCGGAAGAACTCTCAATCGGCGCCTCAAGGCGTCGTCGTCCACCCGTCGTGCTGCCGGTTATCCAGAGCTTTTCCACCTGCCTTGCCCGAGGTCGCGTGCGGCCGGTGTTACCGTTCTCTGGATTGATTCTCTTAAGGAGAGCGACATGACGACAATCGTTGCGCGCAGCGGAAATGCGCCCGCCGAAGCCGCGCGGGAGGAAATTGCCGAACGCACCGCCAGCAAAGGCTCCGGCAAGGCGCCCAAGCCGGGCAAGGACGGCTGGCACCGGTTTACCGTCGATGTCTGGATCACGAACCTCAACACGATCGAGTTTGGCATCTACAAGCGCTCGCGCAACCGCGCCAAGTCGCGCCAGTTCACATCCGACATGGATATCTTCGCGGAGGTGATCGAGAACGGCGAGCGCACGGGCCTCATCGGCTACCGCGAAGATCTTTGGAAAGAGAGGACGGGCATGGATAAGCGCCTCGTCTTCAAGCTGTTCAACGAGACGGTCAATTGGCGCGCCACCATGGACCTGATGGTCGGCCGCAGCCTGCAGATGACGATCGGCTCGCGCGGCCTTCCTGTCACCGCGTTCTCCATCAACACGGATGACGACAATTTCCTCATTTATCTCGAGCGTTCGGCCAACAAGTGGCCGTTCATGCCGGAGAACTTCTCTTTCTTTCTCATGAACGACAACCAGCCCGAATTCTATCGCCTGAAGCGCGACCTGATCGACCTCGGCGGCGATTACACGCTGTATGATCAGCACGGGAGCGTCGTCGGCACGCTTGACGGCAAGGTCTTTTCACTCGGTGGCAAATGGTACGGCAAGATCAAGCAGGGTCATGCCGATAAGCGATTGTTGACCGTCATGAAGCTCTTCGCCGGCATGTTGATCTTTAACGGTGACAGCCGTCGTCACATGAAGGCGCTTTATCGCGATGTTCGCCGCGGCAAGATCAAGCCGAAGATCGAAGCTCAGGAAGCCGACCTCTACAAGAACCCACGCCGCACGCGCTGATCACAGGCCCTCGCGCGACGACCAAAAAAGACCCGGCTGACCTTTCGGTTGGCCGGGTTTTCTATTCTGACTTGCGGCGTTGCAAAGTCTAGTTGCGGCGCGACTTTGCCGTCGACGCCGTCTTGTAGCGCTTCCGATCAGAATCCTTGATTTCACCTGCGGCAGCGAGAGCGCCGATGCACGGCTTGGAGAGCCGCGGACCGACCGCCCGCATGCACTTGCGCACTGCAGGTGTGCCGACCGGATGCATGCTGCAATGTGCGAAGTAGTCATTGGCACAGGCCCGCTTTACGGCGGGGCTGACGTCCTTTGCCGACGCGGCGCCGGACACGAGCGTAGCGGCAGCGCAAATCGCGGCAGCTGCGACGGCGCGGGCGAGGCCATGGAACGAACGGAGTGGTGTCAAGCAAACCCCCTATGACGCGGTCGCGCCGCGCCTGTCACGTTGATGCGGTTGATGCCGACGCTTGCACCGCGCCGGCTCTTCGTTACTGGCGGAAGCAAATGACCGGCGCTTCCGCGTCTGGACGCTGTATCTGCAAAAGGATAAGCGATTTGCTACGCGACTTGAGACCAGAGGTGACGTGCCAATGACGAAAATTGCAAAGCGCGACATGGCGGGAATGCTCCGCGGCGTCGCGGCGCTGACCGACGGCACGATCCGATCACCCTTCACGCAACTTCGCCGCCTGCTCGACGGCATGCCGCCAGGTCACGCTCGGCCGATCGAATTGACGATCGGCGAACCGCGCGAAGCCATGCCCGATTTCATTGCAGCCAAGATTGCTGAAGCCGCCGCGAGCTTCGGCAAATATCCGCCGATCAAAGGATCGGAGGCACTGCGCGCGTCGATCGCCGCATGGATCGGCCGCCGATATGGCGTTCTCGATATCGATGCGGAGAAGGAGATCCTCGCCCTCAATGGCTCACGCGAAGGCCTGACCTTCGCCTGCATGCCGGCACTAGGCCGCAAGGCCGGCCTCGAGCACCCGGCAATATTGATGTGCAATCCATACTATTCGGCCTATATCGCAGGCGCGTTGGGGTGCGGTGCTGAGGCCGTCTTCCTCAACGCGACCCGTGAGACCGGCTACCTGCCCGACCTCGAAGCCTTGTCGGCCGACCCTGCCTTGCTGGCGCGCACGGCGGCACTTTTCATCGGGTCACCGTCCAATCCGCAGGGCTCGGTGGCGGACCGAGCATACATCGCCAAGGCGCTCGCTCTCGCCCGCCGTCACGATTTCATGGTGTTCTTCGATGAGTGTTACTCGGAGATTTACACGCACGAGGCCCCAACCGGTGCCCTCGCTGTCGCCGCCGCCACACCGGAACGGTTTCGCAATTTGGTCGTCTTCAACTCTCTGTCGAAGCGCTCCAACCTTCCCGGCATGCGGTCCGGCTTCTGCGCCGGCGACGCCGCTTTCCTCGAAACCTATGGTGAGATCCGCAATATGTGCGCACCGCAGGTGGCGGGACCGATCCAGCATGCGTCGGCCGCCGCCTGGTCGGACGAGGCCCACGTCGAAACCGCCCGCGTGGCCTACCGCCTCAAGTTTGCCGCCGCTGACGACCTCCTGACGGGCCGTTTCGGGTACCGGCGACCCGCCGGAGGGTTCTGCCTATGGCTCGATATGAGCCATCTCGGTGGCGGTGCCAACGCGGCGGTAACCTTATGGAAATCCTTCGGCGTCAAGGTGATACCTGGAGCTTTCCTCGCCCAGCCGGGCAGGGACGGGCGCAACCCGGGCGACGACTATGTCAGGGTGGCACTGGTCCAACCGGTCGCTGTGGTGAGGGAGGCGCTCGAACGAATTGTTCAATTGTCTGCGTAAAGAAGCGTTCGCGTCGATGCCCGGTTTGCGTGAAGAAAAGTACGACGCCCTTCTGCCCGAAAGCGTGGAAGCACGCTTGCTCGGCCTCAGCGCGCGCACGGGCGGCTTCCTACTGCTGGCACTCCTGGCATTCGTTTGGATTAGCCTGCTCACCTGGTCGGCCAACGATCCCAGCCTGACGATCTCCGGTAGCGCCGGGACCGGTAACGCCGGCGGTCCCATTGGCGCCATTCTATCCGATATCCTTCTGCAGATGCTGGGCTTTGGTGCCGTGGTCTGCCTGTTCGCTCCCATGCTGTGGGCCATCGAATTGATCCGACAGGAGCGCATCCTCTATTTCCGCACCAAGGGAATGCTCTACCCGCTCTCGATCCTTTTGCTCGCCGGTGCCTGCGGGTCTCTTCCCGTCGTACCCGGCTGGCCACTGCACTATGCGATGGGCGGTATCCTCGGTGATCTCGTTGCGAGCTTCGTGCGATCCTTCATCGGCAATTTCACAACACCGGATTTCGCGTCTGCGATAGCCGGTTTCGCGCTGCTGGCCGCCGGCCTTGCCGTAGCTGCCGAAAGCATTGGTGCCGATGCGAAGGAAAGCGCCCAGGCTGCGTGGACCCATTTGTGCAATGGCCCCTCGGTCGAGAAGTGGCATCTCAGCATGCGCAGTGACCGCCGCAACGCCCCGGCCGCCGCTCCGCACATCGAGCCACTCTTTGCAAGTTCCCCGGGTACCGACATTGCGCAGCCCGCACCGCCGGCCGAGTCCGCGACAGGGTCCGTGCCCCAACTTTGGCAGCGCCTGAAGGACAATTATACATCCAGCCGCTTAGAAACCCGCCCGTTGCCTGCCGACCGTATGGAACCGGCAGGCCCCGTCACTGACGTGGGCGATCCGGGATTTGCGGCCCGCTTCGCATCGCATTTCGACAATCTTCGCGATCTCGTGCCCGGTTCTCGCGACACTGAGGTCGACGATTTCGAAGCAGAAGAACTAGACGACGAGGACACCCAGGGCCGTCTTATTGCGCAGCGGTTCGCTCCGGCCAATCTGCGGCCATTCCAAACGCCGACGGAACCTGTAGAGCCGGAACTGTCCGCGCATTTACCCCAAGCGCGCCCGCAGCGCGCCACGCGCCGCCCGCCTGCAGCTGTTCTGATGCGGCCGCCACTCGACCTTCTCAAGCGTCCGGTCCAACAGGGGTTGGCGCCCGCTTTGTCGCAAGCCGCCGGCCGTGCAACAGGCCAGCAGCTGCTCGATGTACTTGCCGACTACGGCGTCAAGGGCGAGATGCGCGATATCAAGCCCGGCCCCGTCGTCACGCTCTACGAATTTGAACCGACGCGCGGTACCAAGTCCGCACGCGTCATCGCACTCGCCGACGATATCGCCCGCTCGATGAGCGTCACCAGCGTCCGCGCCGCTGTCGTTCCCGGCCGCAATGCGATTGGCCTCGAGCTCCCGAATGTCAAACGAGATGCCGTCGTTCTGCGCGAGATGCTGGAAAGCGAGTCTTTCCGCGCATCGAAAGCCATTCTTCCGCTGGCGCTCGGCAAATCCATCGGTGGCGAACCCGTCATCGCCGACCTCGCCCGCATGCCGCATCTGCTTGTCGCCGGAACCACGGGCTCCGGCAAATCCGTCGGCGTCAACGCAATGATCCTATCGCTGCTCTATCGGCTCTCGCCGGATCAGTGCCGCATGATCATGATTGATCCAAAGATGCTCGAGCTCTCGGTGTACAATGGTATTCCCCATCTGCTGACGCCCGTCGTGACCGATCCGCACAAAGCTGTTGCCGCGCTCGGTTGGGCCGTGACTGAGATGGAGGAGCGCTACAAGCGTATGGCCGCGCTCTCGGTTCGCAATATCGAAGCCTTCAATCAGCGCGTCCGTACGGCTGCCGAACGGGGCGAATCCCTCGCGCGGACGGTTCAAACGGGCTTTGATCGAACCACCGGCGAACCACGCTATGAGACCCAGGTCATCGACGCCAAGCCGATGCCCTATATTGTCATCGTCGTCGACGAGTTCGCTGACCTGATGATTGTTGCCGGCAAGGATATCGAGCAGGCTGTCCAGCGTCTCGCGCAAATGGCGCGCGCGGCTGGCATCCACCTGATCATGGCGACGCAACGCCCCTCCGTCGACATCATCACCGGTACGATCAAAGCCAACTTCCCCACCCGCATCAGCTTCAAGGTCACGTCGAAGATCGACAGCCGCACCATTCTCAACGAGCAGGGCGCCGAGCAGCTTTTGGGCCAGGGCGATATGCTCTTCTCAACGGGCGCCGGCACTGTTACGCGCGTACACGGTCCGTTCGTATCCGATGAGGAAGTGGAAGCGGTCGCCACGCACCTTAAGAACCACGGCCAGCCGGATTATGTCGATGACGTCACGGCGGGCGCCGATGGTGAGCCCGGCCTTGACGGGTCGGACAATCGCAGGGACGGTGACGACCTCTACGAGCGTGCCCGCACGATTGTGCTGAGTGAGAGAAAAGTCTCGACGAGCTACATTCAGCGCCGCCTGTCGATCGGTTACAACCGCGCCGCGGATATCATCGATCGCATGGAGCGGGAGGGTCTCATCACCCCCGCCGGCAGCACCGGCCGCCGCGAGGTTCTGAAGCCTGCGGCTTGAGCCTGCATCCGCGCCCACCTGCCCCGTTGCGGCTTTGCCTAAACGCGCTAGTAAAGGCCCGGCAGCGGGGGTTTCGGCCCTCAGTTCGTCGCATTGTTCCGACATTTCGCTCAGGAACCGCAAAAGGCTGGCGAACGGACGTTTCGGGGGATGACAAGAATGTGGACTGCTAAGGCTTCCGGGCTGGGCTTGCTTGTTGCGACATCACTGAGCTTCGCCGCTCCGTCTTGGGCTGAAGACACCAAAACCGCTCCCGCTCAAACCCCTGCAGCAGCGGCTCCTGCTCCAGCCTCCGGCGCCGCACCGACGGCACCTCCCGCTCCCGCAGGCCAGCCCGCCGCCGGCTCCGCCTGGAATGCGGAAGTGTCAGCGGGTAACCAGGGCATCACCCTCGACGAAGCCCAGATGAAAGTCGTCAAGACCGTCAGCGATTATTTCAACGGGCTGACCTCATTGAAAGGCAGCTTCGTCCAGACCACGTCCGACCAGAAGAAAATGAAGGGCAAGTTCTCGCTGCTCCGGCCCGGGAAATTCCGTTTCGACTACGCGCTGCCGTCCAAGCAAATCATCATTTCCGATGGCGAATTTCTAGCCATTCAGGACCTCGACCTCAGGAACGAAGACCGCATCGCGCTTGACCAGACTCCATTCCGCCTGCTCCTGCGCAAAGACGTTGACCTCGCCCGTGACGCAAAGATCATGGAGGTCCAGCAGGCCGAGGATCTGATGGTCGTCGCGCTACAGGACAAGAGCCCCGACACACCAGGGCGGATCAAGGTCTTCCTGTCCACCAAGCCGTCCATTGAGCTGAAGGAATGGGTCACCACCGACGCTCAGGGCATTGAAACCCGGGTTGAGATCGCTGGCGTGGCCCGGGACGAAAAAGTCGATGCAGATGCCTTCAAAATCCAGGGCGTGAGCAACAACCCTCTCCAGATGCCGCATTAACCAGTGATCGGGCCTGTGGCTCTTTGGTACCGGGCAAGCCCAGCTTGGGGATAACCCGGGCAAAATTGATCACATTTCCGTGATCTGGCCGGAGTGGACCTATTGAAATGGGCCAAGCTGCGCTTAACTAAGTGGCAGACAGGCGACGTCGTCTTTCATCGGTAGCTCCCCCCCGTCTACCCGATGACGCGCCTGAGGTGCCGGCTTCCCTCCCGGTGCCTAGCGCGAGAGCGCAAGCGCCCAACTTCGCCCCCCGGAGTTGGGCGCTTCTCGTTTCAGCGCCTAATCTAAGTTCAGTGAATGTGCGCCGGTTGTGCCGCTGCATTGATGCTACGTGCAGTTGGTGCGACAGCAGTGCCCGCCACCATCGAATCGATCGACTTCAAAGTCTCCAGGACCAAGGATAGGCGCGAGCTGATGCGGTTTACAAAATGGTCGGCCACCGTTGCGTCTTCCGCCATCTGGGACTGAAGCTCTTCCCGCGAGATGCGCAGCGCGCGCACGGTCGTCCGCGCGACGATCGTTGACGAATGGCGGGTTTCGATAAGCATCGCCATTTCAGCGAGCAGCGAACCGGCCGGGACGCTCTCGGCAGGTTCCGAGAGACCGGGCCCTGCAATCCTCACCGCCTCACCCGACACGATGACGATTGCCGCATCGCCCTCCTCATCTTCACGCATGATGAAGTCGCCGGGCTTGTAGACGACGCGGTACGCCCGGCGGGCAATTTCC
Organism: uncultured Alphaproteobacteria bacterium; assembly: GCA_963713575.1. Classification (GTDB taxonomy): domain Bacteria; phylum Pseudomonadota; class Alphaproteobacteria; order Rhizobiales; family Hyphomicrobiaceae; genus JAGVSR01. The sequence goes on along the minus strand of CAVQMH010000015.1, from coordinate 105,549 downwards.
GTAATCTGCAACGGTCGCAGACCCTGGAAGATTTCCAGCTTCAACATCGGTTGCACGAACGAATCGATCGCCATCTCTGCGGTCCCAAGCACTTGGCAGACCGTCAATGACGGGTATGCCGAATTAGGTGGACCGACGGTCGGCTGATTCGAGAGATGGGGTCCAGACCCCTGTGGATGGGCCTGGGGATAGTCAGTTGATGAAGATTTCCGCCTAAGGCGGCTGGCTCAGCCACCGCGAGATCGGCTTCACAACGAGTCAAGGCGCGAGTCGGTAGCCGCCGCTCTCAGTAATCAGAATCTCCGAATTCGACGGATCCTTCTCGATCTTCTGGCGCAGCCGATAGATATGCGTCTCGAGTGTATGCGTGGTCACGCCGGCGTTGTAACCCCATACCTCGAGAAGAAGGGTATCGCGCGGAACCACCTTGTCTCCGGCGCGATAAAGAAACTTCAGGATCGACGTTTCTTTCTCGGTGAGACGCACTTTGCTGCCTTTCTCGTCGAGCAGAATTTTTGCCGCGGGTTTGAAAGTATAGGGTCCGATCGTGAAAATGGCGTCTTCGCTCTGTTCGTGCTGGCGAAGCTGCGCCCGGATCCGCGCCAGCAAAACCGCAAACTTGAACGGCTTTGTGATGTAGTCGTTGGCCCCGGAGTCGAGACCAAGGATCTGGTCAGCATCGGAGTCATTGGCGGTCAGCATGATGATCGGTGACTTGAAGCCGCCCTTGCGCAATTGCTTCACCGCCTCGCGTCCGTCCATATCGGGCAGGTTGACGTCGAAAACGAGAAGGTCGGGCTGATCGGCGCGGGCGCGCTCCATCCCTTTCGTCGCCGTATTTGCGTCGAAGACATCGAACTCGTCGTAAAGCGACAGTTGATCCTTGAGCGAGCCGCGCAGATCCTCGTCGTCGTCGACGAGCAGGATACGGCGTGCGGTCATTCTGGGGTCCTCTCCGTGTCGAAGTGCGTGTCCATCAGAACCGTTGAGCTAAATCCCACCATCCGGCGCCGTATCGGAATTGGCGGTAGGCTCACTTGGCCCTGGCGGGGCGAGCAATGGCAAGTTATCGCGACCAGGAAAATGATGAGAAAGCAGCGACGAGGTCAACTGTTTGTGAGGGCGCTGTCTCGGGCAGCGACCCGCGGCGTGCTCCTGGCTGGGGGCTTCCCCCTGCCGTGTGCCTTGGGCCGGAGCGGACGGCATGCCGTCAAACGGGAAGGTGATGGCGCAACTCCATCCGGCGCCTATGCCCTTGAAAGCGTATTTTACCGTCCTGACCGATGCCCGCGCCCGAGGACGGGCCTGCCCTTGCAGGTCCTTAAGCCCGCCGACGGCTGGTGCGATGAACCCAAGGATCGCAACTACAATCGCCGTGTTCGCCACCCCTACGCAGCCTCCGCCGAACAGATGTGGCGGCAAGACGGCCTCTACGACCTGATTGTCGTGCTCGACTGCAACCGCAAGCCTCGCGTGCGCGGACGCGGCAGCGCCATTTTTATGCACGTGGCTCGCCCCGGTTTCCCGCCGACGGAAGGGTGCATAGCGCTCCGGCGCCCTGATCTTATGCGCGTGCTGACCATGCTTCGCCGCGGCGCGCGCGTCCACATACCGTGACTCAACACACATTAAAAAAGGACCCGGAGCGCTTGCGCGGTCCGGGTCCAGGGAGGAGCACGTCTAGGGGAAGTCCGTGCTCGGGAGAATCGTGAGAGGCGCCCGCTAGGATGGTTACTGCGGGCGCCGCCGAACTTAGTAGTTGTAGGCGCGTTCGCCGTGATCGGAGATGTCGAGGCCTTCGCGCTCCTTCTCTTCGGAAAGGCGCAGACCGACGACCATCTTGACCAGCAGCAGGATCACGAGCGTCCCCAGACCCGAGAACAGGATCGTGAATCCGACCGCCTTCGCTTGCGCCGTGAGCTGGAACATCATGTCGTAGGGTGCCGTCGTCAGTTCGCCCGGCTTCGAGATGTAGTCGGGGATGCCCGAGCCACCGAAGTCGGGATTGACGAGGAGGCCGGTCGCCAAAGCGCCGATAATGCCGCCGACGCCGTGAATGCCGAACACGTCGAGGCTGTCATCGTAGCCGAACGCATGCTTGATCGCAGTGCAGAAGATGAAGCAGACGATACCGGCAACGAGGCCGAGGATGATCGAGCCGAACACACCTGCGAAACCGCAAGCCGGCGTAATCGCAACGAGACCCGCGATCACGCCCGATACGAGGCCGAGCAGCGAAGGCTTACCCTTGGCGAGCCATTCCACGATCAGCCACGAAAGACCCGCAGCAGCGGTCGCGACGAACGTGTTGATTGTGACAACACCGATCCACGAGCTGGCTTCCAGGTTCGAGCCGACGTTGAAGCCGAACCAGCCGACCCAGAGCAGGGCAGCACCGATCATGCACATTACGAGCGAGTGCGGAGGCATGGCTTCCTTGCCATAGCCGACGCGCTTGCCGAGAACGAGGCATGCCACGAGGCCTGCGATACCGGCGTTGATGTGCACCACGGTGCCGCCGGCGAAGTCGAGAGCGCCCCACTTGAAGATGAGACCTGCGTCTGCGAGCACGCCGTCGAGCGCAGCCTGAGCCGCAATCTTGGCATCGCCTTCCGCGGCGGCAGCCACGGCCTTTGCAGCATTGCCGAACACGTCCGGGCCGCCCCAGTACCAAACCATGTGCGCCATGGGGAAGTAGATGAACGTCACCCAGAGAGCCATGAACAGCAGCACGGCCGAGAACTTGATGCGCTCGGCGACGGCGCCGAGGATAAGTGCCGGGGTGATAGCTGCGAACGTCATCTGGAAGCAGATGTAGAGATATTCGGGGATGTAGACGCCGTTGGAGAAGGTGGCTGCCAGCGACGAATAGTCGACACCCGACAGGAAGGCTTTCGAGAAGCCGCCAACGAAATCGTTGAGTGCGCCGCCATTGGTGAAGGCCATCGAGTAACCGTAGGTCACCCATAGGATCATAATGAGCGACATGGTCGCGAAGACCTGCATGCACATCGAGAGCATGTTCTTCGTGCGCACGAGACCGCCATAGAAGAGGGCGAGGCCCGGCACCGTCATCAGAAGAACGAGGATGGTCGCGATGTACATGAAGCCGATGTCGGCCTTGTTCGGTGTCGGCGGTGCCGCGTCTTGAGCCAGGGCGGGAACCGCCAGCATGGCAAGCGCTGCCGCGGCGCCCACAAGGCGGCCGGTGCAGCGTGGTAGGGCAAACGTCATGTGGTAACTCCCCAGTTTATGAATGGTGTGGTCTGGTTTCGCAGATCAGAGCGCTTCGTCGTCCGACTCGCCGGTGCGGATGCGAACGGTGTTCTCGATCGGAGAGACGAAAATCTTTCCGTCGCCGATCTGACCGGTCTTGGCGGCTTTGGTGATGGCCTCGATGGCCTTGGGAGCCAGAGCGGACGGCACGACCGTTTCGATCTTCACCTTCGGCAGGAAGCTGACGGCGTATTCAGCGCCACGGTAGATCTCCGTATGGCCCTTCTGTCGGCCGTAACCCTTCACCTCGGTCACGGTCATGCCTTGAAGGCCAAGCTCGGTCAGTGCGGCGCGGACCTCCTCCAGCTTGAACGGTTTGATGATGGCAGTGATGAGTTTCATCTGAGCACCCCCTTTAGGTCCTAATGGCCCGCCGCCGTCCTGTAGATTCGGGCATGGCCTTGTATGCGTCCGGGCCGAAAAGCCCTTAAGCCGCCTGCAAAGGAGTCAAGTCCTGTGCCAGATCAGTCGTAAGATCATAACACTCTGAAAAGGATTGGCTTATTGTTAGGCAGCGGAGTCGACCAGCCGCCCCGCGCAACGATTAATGCCTAATTTATGTGCACAAAAAACCACAAGCTTATTATTTGACCACATATGAGGTGGTTCGCCGTCTGATCAATCCTTCCTGGGCCACCGACGCGATCAAACGCCCGTCCCTGTCGAAGAATGAACCCCGGCAGAAGCCTCGGGCCGCGTGGGTGCTGGGGCTGTCCTGAACATAGAGGAGCCAGTGGTCGGCCCGGAAGGCTCGATGTAACCACAGCGCATGATCGAGACTGGCGAGCTGGATCTCGGGATCGAAAAGGACCTTGCCGTGAGCAATCAGGGCCGTATCGAGCAACGTGAAATCCGAGGCATAGGCCAGCACGCACTGGTGTAACGCCGGATCGTCCGGCAAAACCCCCGCCGCCCGCATCCAGATCGCCTGTTGCGGCTCTGCCGGTTCGTTGCTGAGATATCGCCGCACGTCGACCGGCTTCATCTCGATGGGCCGCTCCCGGCTCCAGTAGCTGCGCATATTGTCGGGCAGCTTGTCCACGAACCGCGCGATCAGCTCCTGCGCGTTCGGCAGCGCCTCCGGAGGCGGCACCTGCGGCATTGTGATGGCGTGTTCGAAACCCTCTTCCGGCCGGTGAAACGACACGCTCATGGTGAAGATGACGCGACCGTGCTGGATCGCCTTCACGCGCCGCGTGGAAAAGCTGCCGCCGTCCCGGGTTCGCTCCACTTCATAAAGCAACGGATGCTTCGGATCGCCAGCCAGAAGGAAGTACCCATGAAGAGAATGGGCGGCCCGCCCCTTCTCCACCGTCCTGGAGGCCGCCACCAGCGCCTGACCAAGTACCTGACCTCCGAACACGCGCTGCCACCCGTCCAACGGACTGCGCCCTCGGAAAAGGTTCTGTTCCAGGGTCTCCAGATCGAGGATGGTGAGCAGCGATTGAAGTGCGAGTGAGGCGGGTTCCGGATCGGGCATGACGCTGCCAATGGCCAGTGCTACTGAAAGGGGTGCTAGGGAAATGCCGGTCACTGGGGCCGGTGAGGTTATTGGCGGACGGGGTCGGCGGCGTGTCAAGCGATCGAGGCGGGATGTCCTCGCCTGTCTCCTCTTATGATGTTGTCATCTCGGGTGCGAGTGCCGCAGGCCTGTCCCTGGCATTGGCTTTAGCCGAAGCCAGCGAAGGCGACCTTCGGATTGCCCTCGTGGATCGCACCTGGCCACCGTCCGCCGTTCGCAGCGACGTCCGCGCTTACGCCTTCTCGGCAGCATCCCGCCACATGATGGAAGTCTTGGGAGCATGGAAAAGCGCTGTACCGCATGCCCAGCCCGTGGACCGCATTGAAATCACCGACAGCCGCTTGGATGACGGGATTCGGCCAGTCGTCTTGACCTACGATAACGAGGTCGACGGCGAACCTGCGACCCACATCGTTCCCAGCTCAGAAATCGTCTCTGCATTGGCTGCCCGGGTCGCCGGTTTTTTGGCCATCGAACGCCTCATGCCAGGCGAGATCGCATCCTTCGCCAGCGAAACGGCGGGCCTGATACTGACGCTCGCCGACGGCCGCCACCTGCGCACCCGCCTCCTGGTTTCGGCTGAAGGCCGTCAATCTTCTCTGCGCGAAAAGGCGGGAATAAAAATCATCGGCTGGCCCTACGACCAGACCGGCATCGTTACATGGGTTGCCCACGAGCGCCCGCACGAAGCGACAGCAATTCAGCATTTCCTACCCGCAGGACCTTTTGCGATTTTGCCGCTGACCGGCAACCGCTCGTGCATCACGTGGAGCGAAGACGCCGAATGAGGCCCGCCGCATCCTGGCGCTCGACGAGTCCGCCTTCATGGCTGAAGTCGAAAAGCGCTTCGGTGGCCGCCTCGGCGAGATCACCATGGTTGCTGGCCGACAATCCTGGCCGCTATCCATGCATCTGGCGCGAGCCTACGTCGCCGATCGTTTCGCGCTGATTGGGGACGCGGCGCATGGGGTCCATCCCATTGCCGGCCAGGGTCTCAATCTGGCTTTGCGGGATGCCGCTGCATTGGCGGAAGTGCTGATCGACGCGGCCCGCCTCGGACTGGATGTCGGCAACGCCGAGGTTCTCTCACGTTACGAACGCTGGCGCAGGTTTGACAGTGCGGTCTCGACGGCTGCCTTCGATGGTCTCAACCGGCTTTTCTCATCGGATAATGCGGTGGTTCGGGCCGTTCGCGACGCCGGTCTCGGTCTTGTCGACCGCATGCCGGCGGTCAAACAGCTTCTCGTCACCGAGGCGGCCGGCCTGTCAGGAGATTTGCCCCGCCTCCTGCGCGGCGAGACGATCTGACCTCCCGAGGTCAATCCCCTTTGGCAGCCTTCGACGCACCAGGCGTGTAGGCAACGCCCTCCTGCCGCTCGATGAGACGCGCCGCATTGGCGCTGAACGGATGCACTTCGTTCGTCGCACCAGCAGGACCTACGAGTGGCCGCTTTTCATTATGCCAGCGAAATATGCCGCCCTGGAGGCTGTAAACGCCCTCTGCGCCTGCTTCTTTCGCAACCTTATCGATGCGGCTGGCCAACGTCGAACTGCGCCCGCCGACGGCACAGTACACAACGACCTTACGCCCCTTCAGATCCGCGCCGAACGCGTCCATGAACTGTGTTGACGACATGCCCGCATCGACGCGCCGCGCGCCCTCGATACGGCTGACCGTAAATTCCTGATCGCTTCGCGCATCGAGAAGCACGACCGGCTGCCCGCTTTTCTCCAGGGTCTCCAGGTCCGCCGTCGACATGACAGACACATTGGGAAACGCCTTTTTGACATCCGCTTCCACGGCGGCAAGCGGTGAGGCTTGCTCGGCCCCAACTGGGTGCAGAAACATGAGTGCCAGACCAACTGCGAAAATACCCGCCTGAACGGCTCTGTTTCTGCTCATGCCTCACCTGTCGGGTTCAAGATTATCGGCCTCGGTTTCGCCGTCGGCTTCGATAAAATCGGGCACCAAGATGGTCACATGACCTGCTGCGAGATCGACCGTCGGCACGGCCTGTTTTGTAAACGGCACGAGCAGCGTGTCTCGTTCGCCAGGCCGCGCAACCTCGATGAGGTCGCCGGCCCCATAATTGACGACCCCCGCCACGGTCCCCAGCACTCCCCCTGCCCCATCGATCGCTGTCAGGCCTGCGAGGTCCTCGTGATAAAAGACACCAGGCTCCAGGTCCGGCAGCCGGCTGCGCTTCACATACAATTTTGTATTGCGCAGCTTCTCCGCCGCGGTTCGGTCGTCGACACCCTTGAGCTTCGCGATCACCGCTTTTGGTGTCACCCTGAGCCCGGCGATCGTAAAAGTGCGCGCACCGCTCTTGTCACTTAGTGGACCATAGGCGGCGATGTCCGCCGGGTCCTCGGTGAAGGTGCGGATAGACACCTCACCGCGGATTCCGTGCGCGGCTCCGATCTCGCCAAGAAGAATAAGTCGGTCGGGATCGATCATCGCAAGGTTTCTCGAGGATTGGCACTCATGGCATCAGCCCGGTAGCGGCCCCAGATAAGCGAGCGTCAACCCGAGCGGCCGCCCGCCGACGTGGACCACCGTCGATGACACGGGATCCGCACGGTCCAAGTCAGCGACGACTTCGACCATCGCGCCTGTTTCACCTGCATCGAGCCCCGTGACCAGTTTTCCTGCTGGCGGCACGCGGAGCCAGACATGGAAATGATTGGTCTGTCGCGTGCTGTCAAATTGATATGTCCCCTCGAATTTGGCGCCACCGGCGTCGGAACCAACGATCCGGCCTCTCCTGAGCAGCGCAACTCCGTTTCTCGTGTCCCGTTTGTCGGACCCGCCGCTACGCGAGCCGTATGTCAAACTGTAAAGACCATCCTCGAACACCGGACGCGGCGACGACAGCCGAGCCAATTCAGCCGATCTCACCGCCGGCTCGGCGTGCTGCAACATTCTGAGGTACGCTCTCACTGGCCCCGGCAGAGCGACTTCGCCGGTCGCCCACAAGCTGACCGCGCGCGGACTGACGTCGAGGAGTTTGGCGAACTCCGACTGCTTCAGGCCCAGGCGATCCAAGACACGCTTCAGACCAATCATGATCAGCGTTCAGCAAGAGCTGGGCCAACTATCGTTCGGGAATTCCATAATTATATTAGGGGATTACGCCAAACCAAGGAGTTGTGCGAGAAACCGTGCTCCCACAGCAGACGCCGAGACCGCCGTCGCCAGCGCTGCCCTGCCATTCAAGATCTGGTTGCGATTGAAAGCGGTGACAATGCGATTGAGATCATGCTCGTCGAGGGGTTCGCCCTTGTTCACCCGCCTGAGCGACTTTCCGCTCGCTTTGAACCACAACACTGATGAGGCGAATGCCGTCAGCATCGCGAGAACGTCGAGCAACATGATCACGGTTGTAAACTCCATGAGGGCAACCGCATGAGTGTTGCCGAAATCGGGGCAAGAAAAAAGGGAGCACGCGGCTCCCTCTCTCCAAATCTCGAGGTGACGGAGCGCCGGTTAGCCGGCAGCCGCTTCGGCAGCCTTAGCGGCCTTCTCGGCGGCTGCGGCAGCGCGCTCCTGCGCCTTCTTCTTCGGCAAGGCCTTCTGCACGCTCTTGACCGGTGTACGCTTCAAGAGACCAGCGGCATCAAGGAAGCGAGCCACGCGATCTGTCGGCTGCGCGCCCACGCCGAGCCAATGCTTTGCACGCTCCGCGTCAAGCTTCACGCGCTCCGGGTTGTCCTTCTTCAGCATCGGGTCGAAGGTGCCGATCTGCTCGATATAGCGGCCATCGCGCGGCGATGTCGTATGGGCCACGACGATATAGTAGTATGGACGCTTCTTCGCGCCACCACGCGACAAACGGATCTTTGCAGCCATGATTTCCTAGTCCTTTCTAGATCAGCTCTTGGTTCCGGTTTCGGTCTTGAATCGCTTCCACTCCAAGTCGAGGTACTTCTTCGCAACCGCCCGGGCCGCGTTGTACTTCGCCATGTGCTCCTCATCGCGGTTCTGTGCGTTCCGCGGGAGGATGTTCTGAATCGCTCGAACAAGTTCGTCCGAGTGCGGGTTGTCGTCGTTGATCTTGAAGTCCACCTTGCAGACCTTTTCGACGAACAACTCTGTAAACGATTGATCCCATTTCGCTGGGCTGTGCGGGATAGCGGCGAAAAGTTCCGCCAAATCATCGACGGTTGATTCCAGTCGCTGCCGACGGGCCTCCGCACGCCGCCGGGCGCCTTCGCCGCGCCATGCCAAGAACCCGAACAACGCTGATGCAAACGCCATCATCAGCGTCGACAGCGGGATCGCGATCTTCCAGATATCGGCCAGTTGATCCGGATACATCGGCGCCTACTTTTTCTTACCCGGCAGGCCGGGGAAGCGCGGCGCCCCACCAAGCCCCGGAAGCCCACCACCGCCGAGACCCGGCAAGCCCTTGCCACCGATTGCACCACCACCCAGACCAGGCAATCCCTTAGGGAGAGAAGCCTTCAGTTCCGGCGGCAACTGTTCGAGTGCTTTCGGATCGAGCGTGGCCAGTTCTTCTTGCATCTTCATCAGTTCGGCCTCGCTCGGACCTTTACCCATCCCTCCCATAGGAGAGATCCCCAAAGCCCCGGCCATTTTCGCCATCATCCCCGGGTTCCGGCCCATGGTCTTCATCATGTCCGCCATCTGGCGGTGCATCTTGAGCAGCTTATTGATGTCTTCCACCCGAGTGCCCGAACCCGCAGCGATGCGCCGCTTTCGCTTCGCATCCAGGACCTTCGGCAATCGCCGCTCCTTTGGGGTCATCGACGAAATGATCGCCCGCTGTCGCACCACATCTTTATTGAAGCCGCTTTCGTTGATCTGGCTCTTCAGCTTTCCGATGCCTGGCAGCATGCCCATGATGCCGCCGGCACCGCCGAGCTTTTCCATCTGCTTGAGCTGTTCGGAAAGATCCTCCAGATCGAACTCGCCCTTCTTCATCTTTTGGGCGATTTTCGTCGCCTTTTCGATGTCGAGGGTCTGCGCCGCCTTCTCGACGAGCCCGACGATATCGCCCATGCCGAGAATGCGGCCCGCGATCCGCTTAGGATCGAAATCCTCCAGCGCGTCCCATTTCTCTCCGACGCCGATCAGCTTGATCGGTTTGCCGGTAACGGCACGCATTGAGAGCGCGGCACCGCCGCGGCCATCGCCGTCCGCGCGCGTCAGGACGGTGCCGGTGATCGAAAGGCGCTCGTCGAAGGCCTTCGCAGTATTTACGGCGTCCTGGCCGGTGAGGCTGTCGACGACGAGGAGCACTTCGTGCGGGTTCGTGGCGGCTTTCACCTCTGCCACTTCCCGCATCAGTTCTTCGTCGAGCGTGATGCGGCCGGCCGTGTCGAGGATCACCACATCGTAGCCGCCGAGTTTCGCTGCCGTGATGGCGCGCTCTGCAATTTGCAGCGGCGTCTGACCCGTGATGATCGGCAATGTCGCGACACTCGTCTGCTCACCCAGCACGCGCAGCTGCTCCTGCGCCGCGGGACGGCGCGTGTCGAGCGACGCCATCAAGACCTTTTTGCGGTCCCGATTGGTCAGACGGTAGCCGATTTTGGCTGTTGTGGTCGTCTTGCCCGAACCCTGCAGACCCACCATGAGGATGGCCACCGGCGGGACAGCTGCAAGATTGATCGGATCTGCATCCGAACCCAGAATGCGAACCAGTTCGTCGTTGACGATCTTGACGACCATCTGGCCGGGTGTGACCGACTTGACGACATCCGCCCCGACGGCTTTCGCTTTCACCGCGTCGGTGAAATCCTTGACGACATCGAGAGCGACGTCGGCCTCAAGGAGCGCGCGACGCACCTCTCGCATCGCTTCCGCAACGTCGCTGTCGGTCAGCGCGCCACGGCCGCGAAGCTTGTCGAGGACACCGGACAGCCGGTCCGAGAGGCTTTGGAACATCGCAGATCCCAACTCACAAAGGACAAAGGCACCCGAGAGCGCATCGCGCTGTCGGATGTTCACCTCCGGACTCTAGCTCGCTGGAGAGCATGGACCGGTCGGCGGCGCTGAATATCAGGGCCGGATTTGCCGGGACCATCAAGGAACGAGCCCGGTCTGTCAACCCAGTAGACTTGGGCGAAGAGAACCATCGAGCAGTGTAGTTGCAACTCGTATCGTGTTCGTTTCACGTGAGTCGCTCCCCCTGTCGGCTCTCATGCGATTGCCGCAATTTTCCCGTTATCAACTGACGCGGCGACCGCCTGTGACGATTGCTCTAAAGCCCGAGAGCGGGATAGCAAGCAGCGGGGACTGATGCTGTGCGCGGGGCTCCGCCCAAAAGCGCTCCGCTGGGGGAAATGATGGAACGACGTGCCCTGCCGAAAAACAGGCTCCGGCCGCTAGGTGCTGCGCTCGGCCTGGCAGCTGCGCTGGGCGGGTGTAGTTCTGTACCGTCTCTGACCGGCGGATCGCCATTCGGCTCGACCTCCAGCATCGATCGCACATTTATCGGCGCCGCCCAGACGTGGGACTTCGATAAGGACGGCACCGTGACCTGCGACGAATGGAAGAACTACTTGGCAACCCTGCTGCGCGAGTCCGACGGCAACGGCGACGGCTCGCTCGAAGACGCCGAATTCAAGCAGATGGCTAAAACGGATCAGCTTTTTAGTGTTGCCGACCGGTCCTATTTCGATGCCAGCGGCGACGGCAAAGTTACCGTCGAAGAGCTGACGGGTAAGCAGAATGCAGCCTTCAAGCAGCTCGACAAAAACGGTGACTGCCGCATCGACCGCAATGAATCTGTGCGCGTCCTCCAAGTTGATGCACCCAAGGGCGGAACGGCGCCCAACACCGATCAGCAGGTTCCGGGCACACGCTAATTTGCGTCACGGCGCCGGCGATAGCCGGACAATCTGACCGTCGCGCAAATCATCGGTCAGAAGCCACAGCGCGCCATCCGGACCTTGGCGGACATCGCGAATGCGTTGATCGAGGTCCAGCAAGAGACTTTCTTCCGCGACGACCTCCCCGTTCTTGAGTTCCAGCCGAGCCAGTTGCGAACCTTTCAAACCACCAACGAAAATGTTGCCCTTCCAATCAGGGAAAAGGTCGCCGGAATAGATCGCAAGCCCCGACGTCGCGATCGACGGCACCCAATAGTAGATGGGCTGCTCGATACCCGTCCTCTCTGTCCCCTCACCGATGCGGCCGCCAAAATACTCGCTGGAATAGGTGATGATAGGCCAACCGTAATTCTTCCCCCGCAGCGTAAGGTTCAACTCGTCGCCCCCTCGCGCCCCGTGCTCTACCGTCCACAATTGGCCTGTTGCCGGATCAAGCGCCGCACCCTGGATGTTGCGATGGCCGAGCGACCAGATCTTCGCATCCCATCCGGGTTTCGCCGGCTGCGAATGTGCGGGCGATCCATCCGGTTTCAGATTAATGACCTTGCCGATGGTCGTGTCGGGCTTCTGCACCTCGGGCCGAGCCGTACCGCGATCCCCGGTGGTCACAAAGAGGGATCCGTCCGGCGCCCACACGAGCCGCGAACCAAAATGGTTGCCCGAATTGGCCACTGCCGGTTGCTGCTGAAAGATGGTCCGCACATCGGCAAGAGCCCCGCCGCCGGCGTCGTCGAGAGTCAGACGGGCGCGTGCCACTGCTGTCGCAGCCGCGCCATTCTCCCGCGGTTCCGAAAACGAGAGATAAATGTCTCCCTCTCCCGGACCAAAATCTTTTGCGAGCAGAACGTCCAAGAGGCCTCCCTGCCCGGTAGCAAACACCTTCGGCACGCCTGAAATAGCGGGCCCAACTTCACCGTCCCGCGTCACAACCCGCAGTCGTCCAGGCTTTTCCGTTACCAGGAGCCGGCCGTCGGGCAAGAACTGCAGGCCCCATGGATTGGCCAGCCCCTTTGCCACTGTTTCAGCGTTCACGCGGCTTTTCGTGGCCGGCTTGGGCGCATCCGTTTGCGCGGCACCCACCTGGACGGCGCCCGCGAAGGCAAAAACAGTCGCAACAAAGATCGCGATGCGATGAGGTCCCATGATTGGTTCCGCCTTAAGACTGCACGTTCGCCATGGCAGATAGGCACCAAGCCGCCGCGCCGCAACACCGCGAAGGTCCAGGCTTGCAGCCCATTTGTCTTTTGCGGACGCCTCGGCCATATAGCGCATCATGAATGACGGTTCGGCAGGCGCCGCGCAGCGCATCCACTTTCACAAGATGAACGGTCTCGGCAACGAGATCGTCGTCGTGGACACACGCGCGTCGAAGACGGACCTTTCCTCCGGGATTATCCGCGCCATGGCTGCCGGCCCGCGCACTCACTTCGACCAGATGATGGTGCTCAGCCCGCCACGCCAACTGGGCACCGATGCCTTCGTGACCATCTTCAACACGGATGGCTCGGAAAGCGCCGCGTGTGGCAACGGAACGCGGTGTATCGGCTGGTTGGAGAGCCGGAAGACCGGCCGGGCGAACGTGAAGTTCGAGACGAAGGCCGGCCTGCTCGACGTCAACGTTGCAAGCATCGACAGCATCACCGTTGACATGGGCGAGCCACGTTTTGCCTGGAACGAGATCCCGCTTGCCGAGCCGTTCCACGACACGCGCGGCATCGAACTGCAAATTGGTCCGATCGACGCGCCTATTCTCCATTCGCCGTCTGTCGTCAACGTCGGCAACCCGCACGCGATTTTCTGGGTCGATGACGCAGGCGCTTACGACCTCGCCCGGTTTGGTCCGCTGCTGGAAAATCATCCGATCTTTCCCGAACGCGCGAATATCTCACTTGCCGAAGTGCGCTCGCGCAGCGAGATCGTTTTGCGCGTCTGGGAACGCGGCACCGGATTGACCCAGGCCTGTGGAACTGCGGCCTGCGCGGCCGCCGTCGCAGCCATGCGCAAGAAACTCGTCGATCGCACCGTCACCGTCCGCTTGCCTGGCGGACCGCTGACGATCACGTGGACCGACACCAATCGAATTCTGATGACCGGCCCTGTCGAGCATGAGTACGAGGATGACTGGACCAGCCGTCCGGCAGCAGCCGGCGTATGACCGGCACTAGGCGAAACTTCACCCGTGAACCACCCGATCTTCACCGCGCTCGGGTCCCGCTTACGAATTGACTTAGCTGACGTATTTTCCCCATGCACCGCACCCAGGCTCACCTCGGCCCGAATGCCGCAGCTTCCCGTCAAGATCGTCATGGCGCACCCTTCGAGATTGCGTCAGGAAAGGCAGGATAGGCTCGCGAGGCACTTGGCACGGCGAGTTGTAGCCGGTGTGCGCGGCAATTTGCAGACGTCGCCCTCAGCCTGCCCGCCATTGCAGGTGTCATATTGAACGGCAACATTGTAGGCCATGACCGATCCAAGCAGTTCGGGAAGCTGCTGCTGGGCTTCGTATGCGAAAGCACAGCCGGCAAAACCAGTTCGAAAGTCGAGGTCAGGGCGTGACAAACGAAGCCCAGAAAAAAAAGCCCGGATTGTTCGGACGATTATTCGGCAGCAAAGCCGAAGCTCCCGCCAGCCCTTTACTGGAGACGGACCTTGTCGCGCTCGATCATGCGGAAGCACTGGCGGCTGATGAGACCGTTACCTTAGAGGAACCGGCGCCGATCGAAATCTCCACGCCGGCAGAAGCATTGCCGGCCGCTGCCGCCATCGCTACTCAGGACGTAGAGCCGCGCAAGACTTGGTTTCAACGCCTGAAATCAGGCTTGACGCGTACGTCGTCCAAACTGACCGACGGCATCACGGGGCTTTTCACCAAGCGCAAGCTGGATGGTGCCACGCTGGAAGATTTGGAAGATCTGCTCATTCAGGCCGATCTCGGCGTTGAGACCTCAGGGCGTATCATCGACCGCATCTCCAAGGGACGATTTGAGAAAGGCATCTCGGCGGATGAGGTGCGTGAAATTTTGGCTTCCGAAGTGGAGACCGCTCTCGGCCCCGTCGCCAAACCTTTGACCGTCTCATCCGAAAATCGCCCGCATGTCATCCTCGTGGTTGGCGTCAACGGAGGAGGCAAGACGACGACCATTGGAAAATTGGCCGCACGCTTCAAAAGCGAAGGTAAAACGGTGCTGCTGGCCGCTGGCGACACCTTCCGTGCCGCCGCGATCGATCAGTTGAAGGTGTGGGGCGAGCGCACCGGCTGTGACGTGATCTCGAGTGCCGTCGGCTCGGACGCATCAGGCCTCGCCTACGATGCTCTGAAGCGCGCCAAGGAAGCAGCCGTTGATGTTCTGATTGTGGACACCGCGGGACGCTTGCAGAACAAACAGGCGTTGATGGAAGAACTCGAGAAGGTCACCCGCGTCCTCAAGAAACTCGAGCCCGAAGCGCCACATGATGTCCTGCTCGTGCTCGATGCCACAACGGGTCAGAACGCATTGCAGCAGGTTGAGATTTTCGGCAAGCGAGCCGGCGTCACCGGTCTGGTCATGACAAAGTTGGACGGCACCGCCCGCGGCGGCATCCTCGTCGCTATTGCCGCCAAATACCAATTACCTATCCACGCCATCGGCGTCGGCGAAAGTGTTGATGATCTCCAACCATTCCAGGCGCGGGATTTTGCCAACGCCATTGCCGGGTCCTGATACAGCATGATCAACGCGCCACAATCGAAAGCTTCTCAATCCATGCCCCGCAAGCGGCGCTTTTTTCCGTTCAACGCCGAGCAGACGATCAACATCCTGAGCGAGTTCGGCCCGCTCGCGACGATGTTCATCGTCAACGCCATCTACGACATCAACACCGGGACCTGGGCGCTGATCCTGACCACGATCCTCGCCATCGCGGTCATGTTCTACATGTTCGGCCGCCCCCCGGTGTTTCCGTTGATCGCATCCACGGTCACCATCGTTTTCGGCGCACTGACGATCATCACCGGGGACCCGATGTGGGTTCAGATCAAAGTGACCATCTTCAACGCCATGTTTGCAGCCTTCCTGTTCATCGGGCTCTGGCTCGACCGCAACTTCTTCCAATACGTCTTCGGCAAGACGTTCCACTACACTCAAGAGGGCTGGAACACGTTCACACGCAGTTTCGCGTGGTTTTTCGTTTTTACCGCGGTCTTGAACGAAGTTGTGCGTTTGACCTTTCATGACGCGGAAATCTACAATGTCTTTGGCCATGAGATGAGTGGCGTAAACATTTGGATTGCCTTCAAGATCGCGCTCATCATGCCGCTGAGTGGGCTTTACGCATGGCTGCTCACGCGCTGGATGCAGCGACACCACCTGCCGATACCCGATGACGAGAGCGCGACCGGTACGTTAGCGGCAGCTGCCGCCACGGCTCAGCCCGTAAGCGAGCACATCAAGTCGGCGGGCCGTCGCGGGACTGATCAGCAGGCGTAATGCCGTTCCGCTGCTTTGTGCCGTAACACTGATAAGCTGAGCCGATACCGTTGTGTTGGAGTTGAGAGGCCGTAATGACCGAGCCGCAGACCGCGAAAGAACAAGCTCCGAAGGCTTCGGAGCCGGAGGTCGATACCCAACAACTCTGGAAGCTGCTGGTCGAACTGGGCCCGCTGCTCGTGTTCTTCTTCGTCAATTCTCGTGCCGGCATTTTCTGGGGTACCGGCGTCCTGATCGTAGCCACTGCGATTTCGATCATTGCCTCGCGCATCATGTTCGGAAAACTGGCGATTATGCCGCTCGTGTCGGCTTTCTTCGTCATCATTTTCGGAGGCATGACGCTGTGGCTCGCCGATGAGCAGTTCATCAAGCTGAAGCCCACCATTGTGAACCTCATCTTTGCCAGCGTCTTGCTCGGCGGTCTCGCGGCGGGACACTCGCTGCTCCGTCACCTGTTTGGAGACGTCTTCAAGCTGACAGAGGAGGGCTGGCGCCAGCTGACATTGCGCTGGGGTCTGTTTTTTGTGGTGCTCGCGGTGCTGAACGAAATCGTGTGGCGCAACTTCTCGACAGACACCTGGGTCAGCTTCAAAGTCTTCGGCATCATGCCCCTTACGATGATATTCGGGATTGCGCAGATGAGGCTGCTGAAAACCTACGAGATGAAGCAGGACTGACGCCTCGTTCCAGACGCGCAGCTGCGAGTTCTCAGAGCTATCTCCAATGCAAAATAGCTTTTTGGACCAGTCTGGGCCACGCGTTTAGTCTTTGTTGTCTCCGCCCCTGTTTTTGGTGGACGGTCGCCTCAAACTTGTATTTTCTTCAAATCGTAGAGGGTATGTTGCGCAAAATCGTAACAATGTTACCCATGCGACGCACAGAAGAAAAAACATGACCGTGCAAGCAATGGCCAAAGAAGCAGCTCCTCGACAAGCATCTCCCAATCAGCTTGATCGCTCGCCCATTCATCAACTTCATCGGGCTGGCCAGTGCGCAGCTGATATCTTTCAGGCAGAGATGGGCCTGGACGACCTGACGCCTCGTCAATACGCCGTCCTACTGACCGTTTCCCAAAACGAAGGTCTGAGTCAGACCCAGCTCGTCGAGAAGACCGGTATCGACCGTTCGACGTTGGCTGATATCGTCAGGCGGATGCTGAAGAAGGGACTGCTCACCCGGCGCCGTACCAAGGAGGACGCCCGCGCGTACGCTGTCCGGCTCACCGACGACGGCTGGAAATCACTTCGAGTGGCTGATCCTGTGGCCCGGCGCGTGGATGACCGCATTCTTTCGGCGCTTCCGGCCGGACAGCGCGAGCGATTTCTCTCCGATCTCAGCGCCATCGTTACGGCGCTCGGAAAGATCCGGGACAATCCGCCTACGACGGTGGCCGGATCGTAGAAAGATCATTATCGCAAACAAAAGCCGCCAGTCCTGCGACCAGCGGCCTTTTTAATTCAAAATCCTGAACACCTTCACGCAGCCGATTTCAGCAGGTTCTGCTCCAGCATCGATTCCGCGATTTGCACCGCGTTGAGCGCCGCACCCTTCAGCAGGTTGTCTGAAACGATCCAGAGCGCCAGACCATTCTCCACCGTCGCATCCTCCCGAATGCGCGAGACGAACGTCGCAAACTCGCCAGCCGCCTCAACGGGCGTGGCGTATCCTCCGGGCTCGCGCTTATCTACGACCAGAATTCCCGGCGCGTTGCGAAGGATCTCCCTCGCTTCCTCGGCGCTGATCGGGTTCTCGAACTCGATATTGACCGATTCGGAGTGCCCCACGAAAACCGGCACGCGCACACACGTAGCGGTGATCTTGATCTTCGGATCGAGGATCTTTTTCGTCTCGGCATTCATCTTCCACTCCTCTTTCGTGTAGCCGTCCTCCATGAAGACGTCGATGTGAGGAATGCAGTTGAAAGCGATCTGCTTTGAAAACTTCTTCGGTTCAACGTCGGTGCCGGGAACGTACTTCGACTTCGTTTGCTGCCAAAGCTCATCCATGGCGTCTTTGCCGGCGCCCGACACGGACTGATAGGTCGAAATCACGACACGGTTGATCTTTGCCGCATCATGCAGCGGCTTTAGCGCCACCACGAGTTGTGCGGTCGAGCAGTTCGGGTTCGCGATAATGTTTTTCTTCGTGTAGCCCCGGATGGCATCCGCGTTCACTTCCGGAACGATGAGTGGCACGTCCTGATCATAGCGCCAGCACGACGAATTATCGATCACCACGCAGCCCTTCGCGCCGATCCGTGGAGCCCACTCCTTGGCCACGCTCGAGCCTGCCGACATGAGGCAGATGTCGACCTTCGAGAAATCGAAGGTTTCCAAATCCTGGCACTTGATGGTCTTGTCGCCGAACGACACTTCAGTGCCAACTGACCGGCGCGATGCCAGCGCGTGCACTGCACTCACTGGAAAGCGCCGCTCAATGAGCACATTCATCATTTCCCGGCCCACGTTACCGGTGGCGCCCACGACGGCGATCTTAAAGCCCATGACCGAAGGTCCTTGATTTTCCCCCGGAATACGCAGCGTTCGGGGTGCCGCAAGCGGCTCTTTTCTGGATATAGCGTTCCCTTACGCGGGCTTGCCCACGCTTTCAAGGCGGAGATGGGTCGCGGCCGTTGGCAAAAGCCCGTCGAACCGCGTTGAAACGCCCCTTCATCCGAAAGTGTAATCCCGCCATCAGACGGCCGCGCACGCCCCTTAATCGAGATCGACACACGCGACCCAAGGGACAACGGGAATGCGAGCTTGGATGATCGGCCTGATCGGTGGACTTCTGGTGGCGGCAACCGTCCCGGGAGCGGCGAAAACCGTTTGGATGTCGGATGCCGAAATGACGGCCACCTTCGGCGGCCGCAGCATTGCCGGCGAATACGAGAACGGCGACACGTTCCACGAAACCTATGCTGAGGACGGCTCGGTATCCTATCGCGATGCGCTTCGCACGTCGGATGGTCAATGGTCGGTACGTGCCGGTACGTTCTGTACCATCTACGACGGCGACCCATCGGGCGGCTGCTATCGCGTTCGCCAAGCGAGCGAGAACTGCTTTGAGTTCCACTTCGTGGCCCGCACGGCCGCCGAAGCCGAAAAAGATCCACGCACACCTGATTGGACCGCCCGCGGCTGGATCCCCGACAGGCCGAGGACCTGCATCGACGGTGAAAGTGTCTAAACACCCTCGCGCCGCAGCCCCTTCGACGACGTGCTTAACTCGTCATTAACTCCCAGCATGGGATCGTCCGGTAGTTCCGCTTCTGTTCCAGAGGCATGCGTATGCCCAGGCTTTACAAGTTCGCAATCATCGGCTTCCTCGCCTATGCTGTCGTGACGGCGACGCCAGACCAGCAGGCCGAGATGGGCCGCGGCCTTGTTGCGATCAAGAACGCAGCGTTCGAAGCGTGCACGCGCGACGGCAGCCTCTGCACCCAGGCTCTGTCTTATGCGGCAGCCACGTTTACCGGCGGCATGTCGAACGAGCCCGCTCCGTGGATCGACGAGCAGTCAAAGCGCGTTCAGCCCGCGCTACCGCCCGCTCGCATGCAATCGCCCGGGACCTCTTAATACCCGTCGGCCGACGCAAAATGCGTCCGACCGAAAAGTCTGAAATGTCTAGAATGCTATCTGGCCATCCGAGCCGGCGCCGTGGTTGCCGACGCGTGAGACACGCCCAAATTATAATAGGTGCCCGTTGGCAAACGCGCCGAACCAACAATCCCTCCTCGGCGCATTGATCGTTGCGCCCGTCCGCCCTGGACGGGTCACTTGGATAGGACTACGGCCGGAACGCCGCGCGCCGTTGGTGGCAACCACATCGGCAACATTGATCGCCGGTAAGGGCATAGCTGGCGACCACTATCAGACCAGCACCAACGGCGCGCGTCAGGTGACGCTGATCGCATCGGAAGATCTTGCCGCAATCGCATCCTTCTTAGGTTTAGAGCGCGTGATGCCCGATCAACTCCGCCGCAACCTCGTGACGGCGGGCATCAATCTCGTGGCTCTCAAGCGGCGGCGCTTTCGCATCGGAAGAGCCCTCCTTGAGGCAACAGGCGAATGCGCCCCTTGCAGCCGGATGGAGGATGCATTCGGTCCCGGCGGATACAATGCTGTCCGCGGACGGGGCGGTCTGACCGCACGCATCATGGAAGGCGCCACCATCTCGACGGGCGACCCTATTGAGCCCGTGCCAGACGATGAGCCAACCGCTAACTAAGGCTAAGCGACAAGCTTCGCCACCTCATCGACGATAGCCTTGCCCATTTCGGACGTGCCGACCTGGGCCATGCCGGGCTGCATGATGTCGCCTGTGCGCAAGCCGTTCGCGAGCACCGCCGCGATCGCTTGGTCGACGATGTCGGCTTCCGGCAGCATGTCGAGCGAATAGCGCAGCGCCATCCCGAATGAGGCCACAGTGGCGATCGGATTTGCGAGCCCCTTGCCTGCAATGTCAGGAGCCGATCCATGAACTGGCTCGTAAAGCGACAGTCGCTTACCGGTTTTGGCATCCGGCGCGCCAAGCGATGCCGAGGGCAGCATGCCGAGCGATCCGGTGCACATGGCCGCTTCATCCGAGAGCACGTCTCCGAACAAGTTGTCGGTGACGATCACGTCGAACTGCTTCGGATTGCGCACCAGCTGCATGGCGCAGTTGTCGGCCAGGATGTGTTCCAGCTGAACTTCCGGCGCATACGACTTGTGCACAGCCGTCACGATTTCCTTCCATAGAACACCCGTCCGCATCACGTTGTGCTTTTCGGCCGAATGCACCTTGTTGCCTCGCTTGCGGGCGAGATCGAAAGCCACCTTGGCGATCCGCTCGATCTCGTGAGTCGTGTACAGCTGCGTATCGACCGCCCGCTTCTCGCCGCTCTCGAGCGTGACGATTTCTTTCGGTTCGCCGAAGTACACGCCGCCGGTCAGCTCGCGCACGATCATGATGTCGAGACCCTCGACGAGTTCGCGCTTCAGCGACGAGGCATCCGCTAGCGCCGGATAGCAAATGGCCGGACGCAGGTTGGCGAACAGTCCAAGGTCCTTACGAAGACGCAGGAGGCCGGCCTCCGGGCGCGCCTCATAAGGCACCCCCGCCCACTTCGGCCCGCCGACCGCTCCGAAGATGACGGCATCCGCCGCCTTCGCCTTGGCGACACATGCGTCCGTCACGGCGACGCCGTGTGCGTCGTATGCGGCGCCACCAACGAGATCGCTCTCTGTCTCGAACTTGACCCCGTTCTTGCGCGAGTTGAAGAACGAAATCAGCCGTTCCACCTCGGCCATGGTCTCGACGCCGATGCCGTCGCCGGGAAGAAGAAGTAGGGTCTTGGTGGCCATGGGAAGGGTTCCGTCGTCAGCGTTTCTTTGGAAAAGGTGGTTCTGCAATTGCGGCCCCACTGCTAACGGGTGCGCGCTCGCGCCGCAAGTTCATGCCGCCCCGCCCGGTCGTCGCAGGTTGCATGGGTATCATCGGTCGGAGCGTCAGCCGAGACCAGGAACGGCCAGCGCGAGAGTGAAACCGTTGAACGCCAGGAACGCACCTCCGGCAGCCAACGCACCGCTCACCGCAAGCAGGAACGATCCTTTGGTGATGATGGCGATCGAAGCCAGGACGATCGCGATCTGCAACAGCGCCTCGCCATAGTCGAAATAGGGGTCCTTGCGCATGGCCAGATCGCGTTCCGCCTCGAGCCGCTTGCCCTTCTCGAATAATTGGTCCAGCCCTTCACGCTGCTCGGCAGGCTTGGCCGTATCGCCGACGGTTAGGATTTCATCCTGCTTTTTGTAGTCGGCTATTTTTGCCTCGATGGCCGTGCGGCCGTCCGCCGTCAGATCCGATTCCGCCTTGAGCCGCAGCCCCAAGTCGTCCGCTTCCACCCGGAGAACGTGGCGGCGCATGTTCTTCGCCTGGAAAAACGCCCAGGTATTGGCAGCCTCGATGTTCTTGAGCGTGGCATCTTTGGCCGCGTTCCCTCCACCCATCGAGCAGATCGCCAGAAGCACGGCGAGCACGCCGATGTAAACGCCGATCCACCGGTCGCGGTCGCGAACATTCTCACTCTCGGCGTCACGGGTCAGCTCATCCCATACCATCATCACCCCCCTTGGCAGTGACGAGATCGGCGCGGCTCACGACATTCCCGCTGGCATCGAGCTGATAAACGATCGGCGCGGCGGTCGCCAACTCACGCGCGATGATTTCCTCGCCGGTCAGGCCCTCGAGTTGCATGATGAGCGCTCGTAGCGAATTGCCGTGCGCCGCGACGATGACCGATTTCCCGCTATTCACGATCGGCCAGATTTCCGCTTCGTAGTAGGGCAGCACGCGCGCGGCCGTATCTTTCAAGCTTTCACCGCCTGGTGGTGGGATATCGTAACTGCGCCGCCAGCGCGCCACCATGTCCTCCCCGAAGCGCTGCTTGGCTTCATCCTTGTTGAGCCCCGACAGCTGGCCATAGTCGCGTTCGTTTAAAGCCTCGTGGCGCTCGACCGGCACGCCCGCTTGGCCCATCACATCGAGGATGATGTCGAGCGTATTCTGCGCCCGCCGCAGCTTGCTGGTGTAGGCCTGGTCGAAGGTAAGCCCCGCGTCCCGCAAAACGCGACCGGCCCAGCGGGCCTCGATCACGCCCTTTTCGGTCAGATCTGGATCGCGCCAGCCGGTGAAAAGGTTGAGCCTGTTCCATTCGCTCTGCCCGTGGCGGACAAGAACCAGCGTACGGGTCGAAGGACCGTGATCATGTTGGGGCTGGTGTTTCTGCATCGCCGTTCGTACCGCCCTCACAAACCGAGGACGGCGGTCATGGAGAAAAGTCCGGGACCCTTGCCGCGGCCCCAGAGTGCGGCCTTTACGGCGCCACGGGCGAAAATGCTGCGATCTGAGGCGTGATGTCGGATTGAAATCTCTTCCCCCTCGCCGGCGAAGATGACCGTGTGGTCACCGACGACGCTGCCCCCACGCAACGTCGCAAAACCGATGTCGCCGCGCCGCCGCGCGCCCGTATGCCCGTCGCGAACGCGCACCGACGCCGACGTCAAATCCACGCCGCGCCCTTTGGCGGCAGCCTTGCCCAGCATCAGCGCGGTCCCCGAAGGCGCGTCGACCTTGTGCTTGTGATGCATCTCGACGATTTCGATGTCCCAGTCCGCGTCGAGAACGGCCGCCACGCGCTCGGTCAGCGCAGCGGCGAGATTGACGCCCAAGCTCATGTTGCCGGACTTAATGATGGTCGCGTGGCGTGCGGCCGCCGCGATCGCCGCCTCCGAGACAGGGTCGAGACCTGTTGTGCCGATGACGTGGACAATGCGCCCGTTTGCAGCCAGTCCCGCAAAGATGGCTGTGGCCTTGGGCGATGTAAAATCGATGATTGCGTCCGAGCGGGCGATTAAATCGAGGGCATCGTCCGTCACCGGGATCCCGTTGGGCCCAAGGCCTGCCAGTTCCCCCAGGTCGCGTCCGACATCGGCGCTGCCCGGTGCTTCGGTCCCGCCCGACAATTGGCATCCGGGGTCAGCCGCGATGGCGCGGACGAGTTCCCGGCCCATCCGGCCGGCGGCACCCATCACGGCGATCTTCATCTCTGGCAAGGGCGGCCTCCGCTCAGTCGGTTGGCCGGGGGTATAGCAACGGCCACCCCGAGCGGGAAGTGCGTCAAGGCGAACATCCGCAGGTTCCTCGCCTCGCCTTAAAAGACCCCCACGCCTGTTGCGGGCGTCTTCGCCTCAGGCTAGTCCGGCTCCAAGCCCATAACGGCCCGCTCCGCGCCAGCGAATTCGCCCTCCGCGCCAGCGAATTCGCCATGGCCCAACCCGGATACTTACGTTTTGGCTGCGAACCGGCTGACGGCCTCGCGGATCAGGCGGGCGGCCTCCGCAGCGTCCCCCCAGTGATGGATCTTGACCCACTTGCCGGGCTCCAAATCCTTGTAATGCGCAAAGAAATGCTCGATCTGCTCAGTCGAAATGGACGGAAGATCCGAGTAGTTTTTCACCTTGCTGTATCGCTTTGTGAGCGTGTCGCTGGGAACCGCGATGATTTTCTCGTCCCCGCCGCCGTCGTCTTCCATCACGAGAACGCCGATCGGACGACAATTGATCACCGCCCCCGGCACGATCGCGCGAGTATTGCACACGAGAACGTCGATGGGATCGCCATCCGCCGACAGCGTGTGGGGGACAAAGCCGTAGTTCCCCGGATAGCGCATGGGCGTGTAGAGGAAGCGGTCAACGAAGAGCGTCCCCGATGCCTTGTCCATCTCGTACTTGATCGGCTCACCCCCAACGGGAACTTCGATAATCACGTTGATGTCGTCCGGCGGGTTCTTGCCCACTGGAATTGCTTCGATGCGCATCGAATAGCCCCGTTTTTTGTTCGTTGAGACGTTGGAACGTGGGTCGTGTTTAAGCTGCGGGCGGAGTTTGCCCCAGGCCAGGGACGAAAAGATAGCCGTCGAAGGTCGAACCATCAGCGGGAGCAGGGCGACAATCGTTAGCGGCCCGAATGGTCACCACCGCGGACGCCCGGCGCGTTGACGCTAATGGCAGGTCAAGCCCAGCCAAATCCCACTTTATCGAGTTGGACGTTCCCGAACGCCTCGCGCACAGTTTTGAACGGCCGCCCGCCCCGGCGCCAATAAAAGTCGCCGGCCGCCGCATTTTCCGCCAGCGCCCACACCACAAGCCCACGCAAACCGCGACCGTCGAGACGTGCCCGGCAGGCCTCAAACAGATGCTCGCCCAGTCCCACGCCCTGGTAGATCGGCGCAATGTAGAGTTCGTAGATTTCGCCCTGCTGGCGGCCGCGTCCCCGCGCAGCGCCGTACGTCGCATATCCGGCGATCTTACCCTCGTGCTCGACGATGAGCAGCCCGTCACCGCCGCGGATAGCAGCCGTCCACCATGCTTTCGTCCGCCGCTGGATAATGCCGTCCAGGTGCTGGTGCGGAATGACTTCGGTGTAGGCACCACGCCATGTTTCAGAAAAGACTTTCACCAGCGATGCAGCATCGGCAGCCTTCGCGGGCCTCACAAGCACGTCCGAACGCCAACCCAACATCGCAAAACTCCGTCCACACCGGCTACGACGACCTCGATTGAGTGTAGCGAATTCTATGCCAACGTGGCGCATAATTGCGGCAACAGCCGCTTTGAAACTCAAGACCTGAAATGAAAAAGCCCGGGACGTGTGTCCCGGGCTCTTCCGTAATCGTTGCATCAGTCGATTAGGCCGTCTTCTTCAGCTGCTCGAAGGTCTTGGCAGCAGCAGCATTCATCGTCTCGAACGTCTGCTGGGCAATCTTCGCGGAAAGCTCGAAGAGTTCCTTGGTCTGGTTCGACGAGGCCGTCAGTTGCTGCTGGATATAGCTCGTCTGCAGCTTGAGAACTTCCGGAACCGTCTTGGCCTTGGCGATGGCTTCAGCGGCGTCGAAAGCGGCTTCAGTGTTGATCTCGACGTTGCGAAGAACCTTCTCACCGATGGTGCGGGCGCCGGCCTGAGCCGTCAGCACCACGTTCTCCATCGTCTTCACACCGTCCTTGGAGACCGTCTGCAGCTTGTCGAAAGCTTCGCGGGTCTTGGCAACACCGTCTTCGGCAATCGCCTGAATGTTTTCGGGGATGCGAGCATCCTTGGCGGCGGTAAACATTTCCTGGGCCTGGCGCGTGAACTGGTCGTTCATAGGAGTTGGTCCTTTTGCAGTTTGATTTGTGCGACGATTGTAAGGGCATGCACGCGGAGCCACCGCTTAAAGGCGGCCGTGGCCGCGGGGGCGATGGAATTTCGGAAGCCAGCTTGCCGGCTCGTTGAACAGAAACATAGCAGCTCTTTTGTGCATTGCAACATCCAATCCGCCGCACCACTCCAAAGAACCACCTATCTAATTGATGGCGCAGCGAATAACGCTCCATTGCACTGCAAACTTCTTGATCGGAATCAAGTGCCTGCGCGGCATTGTGACGTGACTTAAAGGGCTGGGAATTGGTCTCGATATCCCATCGCGGCGGGATCGAACAGAATGTCGGCCGGCCTAAGAGGACGCGCCAGCGCCAAACCCTCTAGGGAGCGACAGCGTGACAAAGCCACATAAGCCTGCCCGTGCGCAAAAGTTCCGCGTCCTAGATCAATGTAGACCTTGTCGAGCGTGAGCCCTTGCGCCTTATGAATTGTCAGTGCCCAGGCGAGGCGCAGCGGAAATTGCTTGAACGTTCCTGCGACCGACTCGACGATCTTTTCCTGCGCGCTGTCGTAGGCGTAACGGCGACTCTCCCATGCAGCGGGCTCGATCTCGTACTCCTTCCCGTTCACATCGACCCACACCTGCTTGTCCGTAAGGCGTGAGATCCGAGCTACGGTGCCGTTCACCCACCGCCGGTCCGGATCGTTTCGCAGCAGAATGACCTTTGCTCCCGGCTTAAGCTGCAGCATCGAATCCGTCGGGTGGGCATTTGGATTGAATTCGCCGCTGACGCCCGCCTGATAGGCATGGAGTTGCCCCGGTAGCGCATCGAGATATGCCATGTTGATGCGCTGGGCCGCCGCATTCGTCGGCGTCAGAATAACGTAAGCATCGCCTTCACCCAGCGTACGCACGGGACGCACGCATTCATTGAGAAGCGCCAGATCGTCTTCCTCGACCTCGCCTTCGCGGACCCGGTTCAAAACGCGAATAAGGCCTTCGTCGCTCTGACGGAACACTTGGTTGAGTTCCAGCAGCATCGTGCCCAGTCCCTCGCGCAGCCCCGAGGCGGAAAAGAAAAATGGCCCGCCATGTTCACTGTCGAGGTATTGCGCTACCTCCGCCTCCTGAACCACTGGCGGCAACTGATGCAAGTCTCCGAACATCACGAGACGCAAACCGCCGAACGGCTCGCGCGGCCGCCCCCGGTTGATCCGCAGCGACATGTCCATCGCCCACATCAGGTCCGACCGCACCATTGAAACCTCGTCGATGATGAGGAATTTGAGCTTCCGCATCACCTGACCGTTGCGGCTGCGGCGGATATCGTCTGGCTTGATGAGACGAGGCGGTAACCCAAAAAAGGAATGGATCGTCTGGCCGCCCACATTCACGCCAGCGAGCCCCGTGGGGGCAAGCACGACCATGTCATCGGGAATAAGATCCCGGATGCAACGCAGCAGCGTCGATTTTCCCGATCCCGCCCGCCCGGTGATGAACAGATGGCCGCCGGGTTCACGCAAATAGGCGAGTGCCGCTTCATACTCAGCCGTCGGAGTGACGCCAGCAGGCCAAGCGTGTCCGGCCAGTACGGCGGGCGCGACGGCGGCGGGTTCATGAGCGGCCAATGGATCGCTTCTTTCAAGTAACTGGCCGGAATATCGGCTCGTTTGGGCAGGTGTTAAATCCAGGACGCATGGCCCCGGGGTTCAAACGACCATAGCAGACAAAGCAAAAGAGCGGCTGCCGTCGGCAGCCGCTCTCAAGCAATCGATAGGATGCAAGCCGTTCGGCTCAGTCGGCCGTGATGCTGATGACCTTGAAAGCTTTGTCCATCTTGATGTCGTAGTTGGCACCATCGGCGCACTTGGTATCGTTGAGTTCGAACACGCCCGAGCCTTCCGACTCCTTTTCGCCTTCGCCGCCCGTGCAGCCCCAAGCCTTCGCCGTGGCGGCGACCTTGCCAGCTTCGTCAGCCGACGGCTTATCGTCGGCAAAGGCAACGCTCGACGTGAGCGCAAGAACTGTCATCGCGATGAGCGACATTTTCATGAGTAATCCTCCGAATTGGAATGGCTGATGGATCGTTTGGGGAAACGATGACCTGAGAGATCGCCCTTAGAATGGCGGACAACCTTACGCAGATCACGGAAACAGTCTGTTTCCGTCAATAGCTTATGTGGGCTTATCGAACCATTTGACAATGGGAATGCTTCCCCGAAAATTCAGGAAAATTATGTCGTTAGAAGCGGGAAAAAATCCCTAACAGCGGCGCTACGCGACGTCGGCCTCGCGCTCCGCCTCGCGCTTGCGCTCCTGCCGCTTGCGTTCGTTCGGATCCAGCCAGCGCTTGCGCAAACGAATGGTCTCGGGCGTGATCTCCACGAGTTCTTCGTCAGTGATGTATGACATCGCCTTCTCAAGCGTCAGCTTCATCGGCGGCACCAGAGTGAGTGCCTCGTCCTTGCCCGACGCACGCACGTTCGTCAGCTTCTTGCCTTGCACCACGTTGACGATCAAATCGTTGTCGCGCGAGTGTTCACCGACGATCATGCCTTCATAAACTCGCGCTTGCGCGCCGATCATGAATTGACCTCGGTCCTGCAGGTGGAAGATCGAATAGGCGGTGGCGTCGCCCGATCCGTTGGAAATCAGTACGCCCTGCCGGCGACCCTGAATTTCGCCCTTGAAGGGCGCATAGGAGTGGAACAACCGGTTCATCACGGCGGTCCCTCGGCTGTCCGACAAGAGTTCCGATTGATAGCCCAGGAGACCGCGCGTCGGCACCAGGAACACCATGCGCGTGCGCCCACCGCCCGATGGGCGCATTTCCATCAGATCGCCGCGCCGCTCAGACAATTTCTGGACGATGACGCCCGTATAACCATCGTCGACGTCAATGATCGTTTCTTCGATCGGCTCGAGCTTCTGCCCCGTGTCCGGATCTGTTTTGATGACGACCTTCGGACGCGACACCGTGATCTCGAACCCTTCGCGCCGCATGTTTTCGATCAGGATGGCCAACTGCAATTCACCGCGACCCGACACGATGAAGCTGTCGGTCTCATCGCTGTCCGTCACCTTGATCGCGATGTTGCGCTCCGCTTCGCGCATCAGGCGATCGCGAATCACGCGGCTCTGAACCTTGCTGCCTTCTTGGCCCGCAAATGGACCGTCGTTGATGCGGAATGTCATCGAAAGCGTCGGCGGATCGATCGGCTGCGCCGGCAGCGGCTGCTCGACGGAGGGATCGCACAATGTGTCGGCCACAGTAGCATCCGTCATGCCTGCAAGGGCGACGATCTCACCGGCGCTGGCCTCGTCCACCGGAATCCGTTCCAGCCCGCGATACGCCAATACCTTTGTCGCCCGGAATGTCTCGACCAGCGTGCCGTCGTGACGGATCGCCTTCAACGGCATGTTCGGCTTGATCGTACCCGACGTGATGCGGCCGGTCAGAATACGTCCGAGAAACGGGTCAGCTTCAAGTGTCGTAGCCAGCATCCGCACCGGACCGTCGTCCACCGCCGGCGGCGGCACGTGAGCGAGCACGAGATCGAACAGCGGCGCCAAATCAGTCTGCGGCCCTTCCGGAGCGAGCGCCATCCATCCGTTGCGGCCCGACCCGTAGAGCACCGGAAAATCCAGCTGTTCGTCCGTCGCATCCAGGTTGGCGAACAGGTCGAAGATTTCGTTCAGCACGTCGAGATGCCGCTCGTCCGGACGATCGATTTTGTTGATCGCAACGATCGGCCGCAGCCCGCGCTTCAGGGCCTTCGAGACGACGAACTTCGTCTGCGGCAACGGACCTTCCGAAGCATCGACGAGTACAATTACTCCGTCGACCATGTTCAGGATGCGCTCCACCTCACCGCCGAAGTCGGCGTGGCCCGGCGTATCGACGATGTTGATGCGCGTGTCCTTCCACAAAACGGAGGTGCACTTCGCGAGAATGGTTATGCCACGCTCGCGCTCGAGATCGTTGGAGTCCATCGCACGCTCGGCAACCTTTTGGTTGTCGCGAAACGAGCCGGACTGCTTCAGGAGTTCGTCGACGAGAGTCGTCTTGCCATGGTCGACGTGCGCGATGATCGCGATATTTCTAAGCTTCATAATGTGTCTCTGTCTGGGGAGGGGCCGGGGCCGGGTTAGAACCGGTCTGACCGGCAACAATTGCGGCGGGAGGTAGCACATCCCCCCGCTCGCCGCCAGGGACGGATGTGTCACCCCCGCGTCATACTCCCGGTCAGCGGGTACCCGAGGAGTGGGGCTACAGAGGCAAAAAAATGCCTAATGCAGCTTAACGTGCGGCTCCGTCCGCCGCGTAAGCAATCGGGAGAAGCTATCGAGCGTTACCTTCCAGAACCCGTGCAGCGCCCACTCGTGCATCTTGTAGAGTGACCTGTACATGAGCTTTGCAAACAGGCCTTCGATCATCATCTTGCGGCCCGTCACGAACCCCATAAGGCTGCCGACGGTCGAGTATTCTCCCAGCGACACCAGCGAGCCGAAGTCGCGGTACTTGAACGGCTCCAGCGGCTCCCCATCGAGCTTGCGCCGGATCTGCCGATAGACATGCGATGCCATTTGGTGGGCAGCCTGAGCACGCGGCGGAATGGGATCCGTATCGCCTTCCGGCACGAGATACGCGCAATCTCCGAGCACGAAGATATCCTCGTCGCGCGTGGTCTGCAGCGTCGGCTTCACCACCAGTGTGTCCATACGGCTAACTTCAAGGCCATCCAGATCCTTGAGGACCGCAGGACCCTTCACGCCCGCCGACCAGACGACGAGTTCCGACGGGATAAAGTCACCCGACTCCAGTTCCACGCCGTCGGCCCGAACGCGCACGACGCGAGAATTCGTCCGAATGTCCACGCCCAGATTACGCAGAATTTCCGAAGTGGCTTCCGAAATCCGCTCCGGAAGCGCTGGAACGATACGCGGGGCGGCCTCAATGAGCGTGATCTTGATGTCCTTTTCCGGCTCGATTTTATCGAGACCGAACTGCGCGATGCCGCGCACGGTCCGATGCAACTCAGCCGACAATTCCGTGCCTGTAGCGCCCGCGCCGATAATGGTCACGTCCAACTGACCGGGACGCACCGGGCCTTCCTGAGCCTGTGCCCGCACACATGCATTCAGCAAACGCCGGTTGAATTTCTCAGCCTGCACCTGGGTATCGAGCATGATCGCATGCTCCTTTACGCCCGGCGTACCGAAATCGTTTGAGACACTGCCGATGGCGATGACGAGTATGTCATAGATGAGCGCACGCTGCGGTGTGATCTCGCGCCCCTCTTCATCGAAGGTCGCCGCAAGAATGGCCTGTTTGTTCGCGCGATGAAGACCAATCAACTCGCCGTAGCGAAACTTGAAACCGTGCCAATGGCCTTGTGCCATATACTCGAGTTCGTGCTGGTCCACGTCCATGCTGCCGGCTGCGATCTCGTGCAGGAGCGGCTTCCAGATGTGCGTCCGCGATTTGTCGACGAGGGTGATCGCCGCCTTGCCCTTCTTGCCGAGCTTGTTACCGAGCGCGGTGGCGAGTTCCAGACCGCCCGCTCCACCGCCGACGACGACAATGTGCGTATTCTCCGGCTTTGGGACCAGAAGGGTGCGCGTTCCGTTCATGTGCCAGTCTCCCCGCTGATACGTCAGCGTACCTTTATGTCGTAGCAGCGCCCTCACGGGTCAATGTGGCAATCTCAGCCGCGGATTTCGCCACCCGTCGCCTTTTTGACATCCGCGATGATCTTCTGCGAGACCGCCTCGATTTCCGCCTCGGTAAGAGTTGTAGCCCCCGGCTGCAGCGTCACCTCGATGGCGAGCGATTTCTTGCCCTCCGCCGCCAGCGCGCCGCCCTCGAACACGTCGAAGACCGACACTTGCGAGATCAGGGCCTTGTCCGCGCCCGCCGCCGCCTTCACGACGTCGCCGGCCGCGACGCCATTATCCAGGACGAACGCGAAGTCGCGCCGCACTGGCAAAAGATCGAC
Organism: uncultured Alphaproteobacteria bacterium; assembly: GCA_963713575.1. Lineage (GTDB taxonomy): Bacteria > Pseudomonadota > Alphaproteobacteria > Rhizobiales > Hyphomicrobiaceae > JAGVSR01. The sequence goes on along the minus strand of CAVQMH010000015.1, from coordinate 73,740 downwards.
GGAGGCAAGCGGCGCCCGCGCCCGCGACTTCTTCTTCTCACGTGGCACCGCATCCAGGAAAACTTCGAAGGCAACGGCAGGGCCTGCCACGTCGAGCACTTTCAGAGTAGCGGGATGCAGTTCACCAAATTGCGCCAGAACTGTTTTCGGTCCCAGCCGCAGCGTGCCCGAACGGCCAGGGTGATACCACTCTGGGGCATCGAGCGTAATCTGCGCCTTCGAAGGATCGATCCCTAGCGCTGTCAGCACCGCAATGGCATCCGCCTTTGCGTCGAACACGCTGACGGCCTCAGCCGCACCGTCCCAGTAGCGTCCCGCGCCCGTCGCCTTCGCAGTCCCCGCTCGGACCCCCGCCGCATTGAGCAACTGATCCGCAGGCTGGTCGCCGATATACGCCTGACCCAATTCGAACAACGCCACATCCGCGAAGCCGCGATTGGCATTCCGCGCCGCACCCATCAGCAGCCCCGGCAGCAGGCTGGGTCGCATCGACGATAGATCGGACGAAATCGGGTTTGCCAATTCCAGTGCATCTGAACCGCCGCCAAAATGAGCGGCGATCGCCCGCGGCAGGAATGACCATGTCACGGCCTCGACGAGCCCGCGCGCCGCCAGCGTCCGCCTCGCCCGCCTCGCCCGCTTCTGCCGCTCGGTCAGCACAGGCTTTGCAATACCCGTCGTCCGCTCCATCGGCGTCGATGGAATACGATCGAGTCCCGCGATCCGCACGACTTCTTCGACAAGATCAGCGGGGCCGTGGATGTCCGGTCGCCATGTCGGTATCGTTACCGTGATCTCATGGCCGTGGCCCTCGAGCGTGCACCCGAGCGCCTCCAGGATATGTCGCACCTCCGCCGTCTCGATGGCGATGCCCGATAATTTCGCGACCCGATCGGTATCGAACTCGATGACCCGCGCCGTCTCTGGCACCTTTCCGGCCACCTTTGCTTTCGAGGGTGTGCCACCGCAGAATTTCTCGATCATCTGTGTCGCGAGATCGAGCCCGGGCAAAACGGATTGCGGATCGACGCCGCGCTCGAACCGATATCGCGCATCCGTCACGAGGCCCGTCTTCCGGCCCGTCGTGGCCGTCCGCACCGGATCGAACCATGCGCTCTCGATCAGCACGCTCTTCGTCTCTTCCGTGCAGCCTGATGCTTCGCCGCCCATGATGCCGCCGAGACCTAGCGGACTCCGTCGTCATCGGCGATGACGCACATGCTTTCGTCGACGGTGTACTGCTTTCCGTCGAGCCCGACGAACGTCTCGCCGGATTTGCCGAGCCGCGCCCGGATCGCGCCCTTCAGCTTGTCGGCGTCATACACATGCAAAGGCCGCCCGTGCTCGTTCGAGATGTAGTTCGTCACGTCTACGAGTGCATTGATCGGCCGCAGTCCGACAGCCTTCAAACGGTTCTGCAACCACTCCGGCGATGGCCCGTTCTTCACGCCGCTCAAAAACCGCGCCGCGAACACTGGGCATGCGCTCTCCGCATCCTTTGGAAACTCCAGCTTCACATCAATGGGGCAGTCCTTCGCGCCTTCAACGCCGTGTATCCGCGTCTCATGCTTCAAGGTACCGAGTCCCGCCGCCGCCAGATCGCGCGCAATCCCGCGCACGCCCGTGCAGTCCGGCCGGTTCGGTGTCAGCTTCACCTCGAACACGGGATCGTTCAGTCCCGCCACATCGATGTACCGGCTGCCGACCTTGTCCGCGAGCACAGCATCGAGTTCGAGAATCCCATTGCTCTCGTCCGAAAGCTCCAATTCGGCCGCTGAACACATCATCCCATTCGACACGACACCGCGAACCGGCTTTTTCTCCAGCGTGATCTTGGAGCCCGGAATGTTCGTGCCGAGCGGTGCGAACACGGACACGAGACCGACGCGCGCGTTGGGCGCTCCGCAGACCACCTCCATCAGCGGCTGGCCCTTCGCAATCTCCACCTGCACGACTTGCAGTTTATCGGCGTTGGGATGCCGCTTGGCTTCCACGATCCGCGCCACCGTGAACGCCCCGAGCTTCGCACCAGGGTCGTCCACGCCTTCCACTTCCAGGCCGATAGCCGAAAGCTTCGTCGCGATCTCCTCGACCGTTGCCGTCGTCTTAAGGTGCTCTTTCAGCCAAGACAGCGTGAATTTCATGAGATGATCCGTTCAGCGGGACGTCTTGGCGTTGATCGCCATGATATAGACGAGCACCCACAGCAGTGTGGGCGCGAGCGTAAATGCAAAGCCGGAGACGAAGCTCTGCCCGAGACGTTCGCCGAGCGAGCATGGCGACACGCCGCCGTCGAGCGCATAGCAATTGCCGTCGTAAATCGTAGCGTCGTAACCGAGCGGCAGCAGCATCAGCGCCGCGACGCCCATCGCCCCAACGAGCTGTTGCTGCTTCAGCGGCCGCGTCCCCATGACGAAGCCGAGCCCGAATGCGACGAGCAGCGCCACCGTCATGATAATCAGCGGAATGGCGAGTGCCATCGGTCACTCCCCACGATTTACGACGACAGCCCGCCGCCGAGCGTCGGCTGGTCGAGCAGTGAAAACCCATAGTGGCGCAGCCAACGCAGATCGGCGGAGAAGAACGCGCGCAGATCCGGCAGCCCGTATTTCAGCATCGCAATGCGGTCGAGCCCCATGCCAAATGCGAAACCCTGATATTTTTCCGGATCGAGTCCGCAGTTTGCGAGCACATTCGGATGCACCATGCCGCAACCCAGAATTTCGAGCCACTGGCCGGGTTTGCCGATCGCGGACGCATCGATGTCCACTTCCATCGACGGCTCCGTGAACGGGAAATGCGAGGCGCGAAAACGCATCGTCACGCTTTCGACCTCGAAGAACGCTTTGGCGAATTCTTCCAGCACCCACTTCAGATGCCCCATGTGGGTCTTCTCATCGATGACGAGACCTTCGATTTGGTGAAACATCGGTGTGTGGGTCTGATCGCTGTCGCAACGATAGACGCGGCCCGGCGCAATGATGCGGATCGGCGGCTTCTTCGTCTGCATCGTCCGGATTTGTACGGGGCTCGTATGCGTCCGTAGAAGCAGCCGCGACCCGTCTGCCTTCGGGTTGAAATAGAACGTATCGTGCTCTTGCCGCGCCGGATGCTCCGCGGGAATGTTCAGCTTCGTAAAGTTGAGATCGTCGGTCTCGATATCGGGACCTTCCGCCACCTCGAATCCCAGATCTGCGAAGATCTCGATGCACTCGTCGAGCACCTGGCTGACCGGATGAATGCGGCCCTGCAGTTCCGCCGCCGGACGGACTGGCAGCGTCACGTCCTGACGTTCACTTGCCAGCCGCTCTGTCAGCGCTGCCGTCTCAAGCGACGCCTTGCGCATATCGAGCGCATCGGAAACTTTGCTTTTTAGCGCATTGACGGACGCTCCGAACGACTTGCGCTCCTCCGGCGGAAGCTTGCCGAGCTGCGCCATCAACTCGGAAATGCGGCCCTTCTTGCCGATAGCCGAAATTCGGACTGCTTCTAGGGCTGCGAGATCGGCCGTGACGGCGATCTCTTTCAGCACGTCGTCTTCGAGGCGGGCGAGATCAGAGCCAGATGACATGCGAGACGACCTCCGGAAGGGGCGGTATGCCCGTCGTCCCGTTCGCGGGTCTGGCTCGAGGCGCCGCGCGAGAAGCACGGCGAAGCGGCCCCGCAGGGCGCGACGAACTTTTTCAGAAAGAGTAACCCGGGGGAATTGCGCCCCCCGGTGTCAATGAAGTGGGCGCCTGTGCGCTAGGTCAAGCGGCCTTTGGCAGCGCGGCCTGAGCCTGGTCGACGAGCGCCTTGAACGCGGCATTGTCCTTCACCGCGATGTCGGCCAGAACCTTGCGGTCGACTTCAATGCCGGCTTTGGTCAGCCCGTCGATGAAGCGGCCGTAGGTCAGGCCATGCTCGCGGGCAGCCGCGTTGATGCGCTGAATCCAGAGGGCACGGAACGTGCGCTTCTTGTTCTTGCGGTCGCGGAAATTGTACTGCAGTGCCTTTTCGACGGCCTGCTTTGCGACGCGGATGGTGTTCTTGCGACGGCCGTAATAGCCCTTCGCGGCCTTGAGAACTTTCTTGTGCTTGGCGTGGGCGGTAACGCCGCGCTTGACGCGTGCCATGAGTGTGCTCCGTTTCGATCGGTGTGATGGGGCTCAGCCGGCCTTCATGAACAGAAGGCTCGGAAATCCTCAGCGGTTGTAGGGCATGTACTTCTTGACGATGCCGGCATCCGAGTCGTTCAGCACCATCGTGCCGCGCGCCTTCTGGACGAACTTGGCCGTCCGCTTGATCATGCCGTGCCGCTTACCTGCAGCACCCGCCTTCACTTTACCGGTCGCCGTGAAACGGAATTGCTTCTTGGCACCACTTTTGGTCTTCATCTTGGGCATTTGGCTTTCCTTTCTTAAGGTACCGGCACAAAGCCGGCGGGCAGCGGTCGGTCTGGGGCGTGGGCCCCAAGGCGCGCTGCCGTTCTCGTTGGTTGAAGCATGAAAGCCGCCACGGCATGCCCTGCCGGACGGCTCCGGGCGGCGTTATACGGGCAGCCCGCACCCGATGCAACAGCCCTCTGCGGAGGCAGATCTTGTCTGGAGCCAGGGATTTGGTTGCGGGTACGACCTCAGCGCGCCGAGGCAGATTTCAGCCACTTTCGATAGAACGTCGCCTAAGTCGAATGAAGATGATCTGTGAAGACGCCGCTATAACTGGCAACCCACCCACAAAGACTCCCTAGTTTTATAGACACCAGCGCACGGGATGGGTTCGAAGTGAACGGACTGGCCGCTCTGCCCTGACCTGAAAAAAGCGCGTCATCTCGAACATTTGTTGCGGTTGTCTATGGGCTTCGACCTTGCGCTCGGAGCCCCATCGGGTCATAAAGACGCCATCGAACACGCCTTGGCTTACTCTGCGACAGCTCCACCGAGTCTGACACTAGACGTCTCCAACGCGCGATTTGATGGCCCCCGAGGTCGTCGCTTCGGGGTAATTTACCTATGCTTTGGAGGCATATCGATGTCGACTGGTACCGTGAAGTGGTTCAACGGGCAGAAGGGCTACGGTTTCATTCAGCCGGACGAAGGTGGGAACGACGTGTTCGTTCACATTTCGGCCGTTGAGCGCGCCGGCCTTTCGTCCCTGCGTGAAGGTCAGAAGATCTCCTTCGAGACCGAGCGCGGCCGCAACGGCAAGATCGCTGCAATCAACCTGCGTCCGCTCTGATAAGAGTGGTCGCCGCACGAGCAGTGCGTGGGGAGCAGAGCCAATCTGCTCCCCATTTAATTATGCGGAACGCCCAAGCGGCGACGCGCCAAGTTCAAGGGGATACATGGCAAAAGAAGAAATGCTCGAGTTCGAGGGCGTGGTGGTGGAGGTGCTCCCCGACGCCCGCTGCCGCGTGAAACTCGACAACGGTCACGAGGTCATTGCTTACACCTCCGGCCGCATGAAGAAGAATCGCATCCGGATACTCGCCGGAGACAAAGTCACGATCGAAATGACTCCCTACGACCTCACCAAGGGCCGCATCAACTTCCGTCACAAGGATACGCGCGGCGGCCCTCCGAGCGGCGCTGGTGGTCCTCCGGGCGGCGGCCAGCAGCGTCGCCGTTGAGGCGTTTTCGCCATCGCAGACCACTTGAGACGGGGCCGGCCGCGACATGCGCCGGCCCGTTTTGTTTCTAGAACACCCGGTGTGGAAAATACCGCGAAACAAGTTCGTCGAAACGACCCGATGCGCGCACTTTATGCAGTGCTGCATTGAGCAACGCTTTGATCTGCGGATCGCTATGGGGCACTGCGATAGCCAGCCCGTCGCCAAAGAACCGTGGCTCGAAGTATGGCCCGCCGCGCAACTCGCAACACCGGCGAGACAAGGTTCCGTTGATCCAGAAAGCCAGCCCGACACCGTCGTCGAAAACGTAGTCGACCTTGCCTTGCAACAAAGCGTCCCGTGCCAGTTCCGCGGTCTCGAATGTTTGAATCCGGCTGTCACGGAAGAAAGTCTTCAAAAAAGCTTCGTGCGGAGTGCCGCGCGCGACAGCAATGGAGCGTCCGTCGAGCGCGTCCGGCGCGATCTCCACCTTTTCCGCTTCGGTCTTCGTCGCAAAGCGTCCCGGCGTATGAAAGTAACGGTCTGTGAACGCAACCTCGCGCAGGGCGTCAGGCGTCACCGTATGCCCGGCAATCACAGCGTCGGCCTCGCCGCGCTTCAAGGCAACCAACAGTTCGTCCCATGGCCGAACACGTATATCGCACGCCGCCCCGATCTCATTGCAAAGCGCTCGCGCCAGATCAACATTGAAGCCACCGAGCACGCCGTCGTCGTCAAGATAGTTGAACGGCGGGAAATCCCCCTCGGTCAGAAAGCGCACGACGACGCGCCTCGGCTGCTCGCCGGACTGCCGCTCCTGCGCAAACGACGTCCCGTGAAACAGAACTGCCAAGGCAAGAACTGCCGTCACACATGCCATCGGCAGCGAGCAGCGGATCACAGCAGCGAGCAATGGAGACCGGGCGGTCCTGAAGGGCGGCATCGCGGGTTCCAGCTGTTCAGTTCTGATTCTCTGCCGTAGTCTGAAAGTCGTTGGTGTCCGAACCACGGCTGCCGACTTGTCGTGCGAGTACGCCGCCTTGTCAAATCCCAGTCAACTGAGACAGCTGACTTCGCTGGGGAAGCCGCATCATGGCGGGCAGCCAGCTTTCTTACCGCGCGGCTCTGTTGGTTCAGATTGGGCTGAGGCACTGAAGCGTCAGCACCCGCGCCTGTCCGCTGCTACGCCGCTGGCATTATGGCAAAAGCTCGCGCTGTTCGCCGTCTCGATCGCAGTTGCAGCAGGCTTGTGGCAAAGTCCAGACGTCGCGGTCGCGGCGATCATGGCTCTGCTGACGCCAGCCTTTCTGTGCGTCGCAATCCTGCGCGCCTTTGCAATCTACCAAGTCCCAGCCCCCGCGTCACCGCCCCTCGAACTCGATGCGTACCTGCCAGTCTACTCTATTCTTGTTCCACTTTACCGCGAAGCCCATATGGCGGCGTCACTGGTTTCAGCCGTTGAGCGCCTCGACTGGCCGCCCGACAAACGCGATATCCTTTTCATCACCGAAACCGACGACGCTGCAACGCGCAGTGCCCTTGAGGCTGAAGTCAGCGGCCGCACTGGGATGCGAATTGTGACCGTGCCGCCGGGTTCCCCTCGTACAAAGCCGCGCGCGCTGATGTATGCACTGCCACTGGCAACAGGCGCCTTCGTCGTCGTCTATGATGCCGAAGACGACCCCGAGCCCGGTCAATTGCGTGAGGCTTACGCCCGCTTCACCGAAGCCGGTCCGGACCTCGGCTGCCTGCAAGCCCGACTGAACATCTACAATGCCGACACGAGTTGGACGACGCGACAGTTCACGCTGGAGTACACGGCCTTGTTCGATGCCATCCTCCCGGCGATAGAGCACCTGTCGCTGCCGGTCCCTCTCGGCGGAACGTCGAACCATTTTCGTCGCGAAGTCTTGGAAAAATCAGGCGGCTGGGACCCCTATAACGTTACGGAAGATGCCGACTTGGGGATCCGCCTCGCCCGCATGGGCTGGCGCGTCGAAATGCTGAACTCCACCACCTGGGAAGAGGCCCCACCCACGAACGCGATTTGGCGCAGTCAGCGCACCCGCTGGCTCAAAGGCTGGATGCAGACATCGCTGGTGCATCTGCGCGAGCCCGCTCGCCTCTTTTCCGATCTTGGTCCCCGCGGCTTCGTCGGCTTCAACGTGCTTATGGGTGGCGTCATCGTGTCGGCACTCGTGCACCCGCTCGTCTATGTCTATGCGCTTTGGAAGCTTGGCACCGGCGACCTGACACTCTGGCCGCCGCACGGTTGGCAAGCTGTCATCTGGTGGTTCGGCCTCGCAAACCTCGTATTTGCCTACACCGTCGGCATCGCACTTGCGTTCCTCACCGGTTGGCGGCGCTATGGCTGGCCCCTCGCCATCCGGGCCGTGCTCATGCCGGTGTACTGGATGATGATCTCCGCAGCCGCCTACCGCGCCATCGTCGATCTGATTCGCTCACCCTTCCACTGGCGCAAAACCGAACACGCCCCGCGCTCAAGGTAACGACGGGGAGCGATGAAGGGTGAAGAACCCTCGCACGGCGCAATGGCACATTGAACGCAGCGCATTCGTCCGCCCGACGGCCGGTAGGCGAAAAGCCCGCCCCGTCGGACCTCCCTTGGCGCGTGCGACGAACAATGGAGCGGGCGAAGGGAATCGAACCCTCGTATGCAGCTTGGGAAGCTGCCGTTCTACCATTGAACTACGCCCGCGACGCTCCTTCGTTACCATAGCCCCCCGGCCAGGAACAAGGCGCCCCGTTTGAAACCGACCTTGTGAAACCGGTCTCGCCCGGCATCGTATGGCCTTGAGCAGCTGAGCGCCCCGGCGCAATGTGGCCGACATCCACGGGGGTAAGAACGCGTGACCGAACTCAAGACCATTGTTGGCGTCGAGCCTGTTGCGAAGTTTTTGAACCCGGATCGCACCGCGAAGGGCGAACCGCGCGCAACTGTCGCCTTGAAGCGGCTCGAAACGCTTTGGATCAACACCGGCACGCTGTGCAACATCACCTGCCGCAATTGCTACATCGAGTTGAGCCCCACCAACGACCGCCTCGTCTATATCTCCGCCAGCGAAGTCTCGACATTCCTTGCTGAAGCGCGCGCACTTGACACGCGGGAGATCGGCTTCACCGGAGGCGAGCCGTTCCTCAATCCCGAATTCGAGTTGATGATGACCGAAGCCCTGGACATGGGTTTCGACGTCCTCGTCTTGACCAATGCAATGGCGCCCATGCAGCGGCCCTCCGTGAAAGCCTGGCTGGCCGCGCTTCAAACCCGCTTCGCCGGCAAGCTCACGCTGCGCGTCAGCCTCGATCACTACACTGCAGTGCTGCACGACGAAGAACGCGGAGCAGGCTCGTTTGCCAAAGCCATGGAAGGAACCGACTGGCTGGCGTCCAACGGCTTTCAATTCGCAATAGCCGGACGCACATGCTGGGGCATTGGCCACGACGCCGCAAACGCGGGCTACGCTGCTCTCTTTGCCGAGCGCGGCTGGCAGCTCGACGCCAACTCCACCTGCGACCTCGTCCTGTTCCCCGAGATGGATAACGCCGCGGACGTCCCCGAGATAACTCCGGGCTGCTGGAGCATCTTGAACGTCAGTCCCGATGCGATGATGTGCGCCTCCTCGCGCATGGTCGTAAAGCGCAGGGGCGCCGATGCGCCGACTGTTCTGCCCTGCACGCTGCTTCCGTACGACGAGCGTTTCGAAATGGGCGCCACGTTGGCCGATGCCGCGCGCGCCGACGGCGGTGTGTTCGACAGGGGCGCTGTCAAGCTCGCCCACCCGCATTGCTCAAGCTTCTGCGTTCTCGGCGGCGGCAGCTGCTCTTAAAAAAGCCCCGGAACGTCACCGCTCCGGGGCTCATCACCCAAATGCCAAAACTTGAAGGCCAGAACTCTAAGGCCAGAACTCTTAGGCCAGACAGCGCGGTTACTTCTGCGCCACCAGCGCGTCACGAATTTCCTTCAGATAGACCTCCGACGGCGTGGGCGGCGGCGGCGCAGCGTTGGGCGCCGGCTTCTTCAGTTTGTTCATTGCCTTCACCAGCATGAAGATGGCGAAGGCTGTGATTACGAACTTGACCACTGCGTTGAGGAATACGCCGTATCTGATCCCCACACCATCTCCAGTCGGCGTCGGCAGGGTCACGGCGAGCGTGGAGAAGTCCACCCCGGCCATAAGGTATCCGATCGGCGGCATGATGATGTTGTCGACCAGACTAGAGACGATTGGCGCGAAGGAAGCACCCATGATGACGCCGACTGCGAGGTCGACCACGTTGCCCTTCATCGCAAATTCGCGGAATTCTTGAATAACGCCCATTGTGTCTTCCCCATTGCTGTGTTGCCTGCAGCCGCAGCACCGTTTCGGCCGCTGAGCCACCGCGCGCTCCGCCCCGTCGAAAACAGCGATTCGCTGACGGGGACGATAGGCAACCTGAACACCGGGTACAATCCAGGGTACCGACTTCATTTGAGTACGGGGCGGAAATATGTTTCGGAACGCAGCAGCAAATTCCGTCTAGAATTCGACGACAAACAAAAGGCGGAAACGTGCGGCCACTGTAAGGCTGCCCTACAGGGCCCTAGGTAGGGCACGAGGTCGGGGCGGATTGGCCGGGGCAGCGATGGGGAGACGAGCCGCATGATCGAGCGCAAGGAACGCAAACCCTATTGGCGCCACACGAAGTGGCAGATGTTGGCCAGCCTCGCGCCCTTCTTTGCCGTTATCATCATCCTTCCTCTCTATGCCGACCAGCTGAATTCCAATAAGTTTCTTGGCTTCCCACTGGGCTACTTCCTCGCCGCCCACGGCCTTGTCCTGATCGCCGTTATCACCGTCGCAAACTTCGTCCGCCAGCAAGATGCCATCGACCACTGGCACGGCGCCCACGAGGATAACTGACAAGGATGGCGACCCTCTCCCCGTCGCGCGCCGTCAATCCACGGCTCGGCTCCTACTTTGGCATCTTCCTTAGCGGGTTTGCCGCTATCGCGCTGACGAGCCTCATCCTGCACGGGCTAGGCGTCGAATTGCCGATGCTGAGCCTTGCCATGCTGCTGGGGCCTGTCGCGCTCTACGTTGGCATCGGCATCGCGACACACGCCTCAGATCCTCTCGATTTCTTTGCGGCCGGCCGTCGCGTTCCCGCGTTTTTTAATGGCCTCGTCCTCGCGATGTCGGCTTTCGGCGCCACCGGCCTCGTCGCACTCACCGGGCTTTTTTTCCTGATCGGCTACGATGCCCTCTTCATCGGCATCGGTGCGCTGGGCGGCTTCGTCATCATGGCTGTCTTGCTCGCACCGTTTCTGCGAAAGTTCGGTGCTTTCACGATTCCGAGCTACCTCGGCCGCCGCTTTGAAAGTCGCCCGCTCCGGCTCGCCACCGCGCTGATTGTCGCGGTCCCGATGATCATGGTTCTCTCGGCCGAACTGCGCTTCGCCGCCGAAGCCGCCGTACTGCTGTCCGGCTGGAGCCACGGCCAAGCGTTTCTTTTTCTCTATCTCGTTCTGTTGGCGACACTCGTCCCCGGCGGCATGCGCTCGATGACCTGGACGAGCGTGGCCCAAGGCCTCGCAGCCTTCTTCGCGGTCATGGTCCCGGTGATCATCGTCGCGGCGATCGTCACCACGATGCCGGTGCCGCAGCTGACGCATGGCCCCGTTTTGCGTGCCATCGGACGCAACGAGGCCATCCAGGGTCTGCCGATTATCTTGCCACCAGGCATGGCCTTCGATTTGCCTGGCCCTGAACTGCAACCTGTTCTGAAGCGTTTCGCCGATCCCTTCGGCGCGCTCGGCCCGGCTGCGTTCGTCCTTGGCACACTCTCCATGATCGCTGGAGTTGCATCGGCCCCCTGGTTGCTTCCGCGCCTCGCCGCGGCTCCTGGCGTTTACGAGGCTCGCAAAACCCTCGCCTGGGCAACCTTCATTTTTGGCTTTGCGATGCTCACCGCCGCCTCCGTGGCCGTCTTCATGCGCGACTTTCTGATGGACTTGATCGTAACCCCGGGGCCAGCCGTTGTGCCGCCGTGGCTCGCAGAACTCGCCAAGCGCGGCTTTGCGAGCATCACCGAAACCGGAACGCAGTTCACCACATCCAGCATCAGCTTCGCCCGCGACAGCGTGTTATTGAGCCTTCCCATTGCCGCTCAACTACCGCCGATGCTGCTTGACCTCTCGCTCGCCGCCATCGTTGCTGGCGGCCTTGTCGCTGCCAGCGCCGCCGCCACCGCCCTCGGCCACATTCTGTCTGAAGACATCGTCTTCGGTGGGACTTGGGACGCGCCTCACGGTTCCGTCCGTCTCCACGCTGGCCGCGGGGGCATCGCCGCCGCAGCCGCGACCGGCGTCCTTGCCGCTGCCTTTCTAACCACAGATCCCCTCCGCGTTGTTCTTTGTGCACTGTCGATTGGCGGCTCGGCTTTGTTCCCAGTTCTGGTGCTTTCGATCTGGTGGAAGCGGATGAACGCGTTTGGCGCCATGGCAGGCGTGCTGACCGGCTTTCTGGTGGCCCTCCTGGCGGTTATCGGCGGGCAAGCCGAAACTGCTGCGATACCGAGTGCCTTGGCGGCCATTGTCGGTATTCCCGCCGCCATCGCAGCCATATTTGCCGTCTCGCTGGCCACCCCTCCGCCAACCCGGCATGTAATGGCAATTGTGCGCGACATTCGCATTCCTGGCGGTGAAATTCTCTATGATCGAGAAATGCGGACGCAACGTCTCAAGAAGCAGCGGCAACTCAGCTGAGATCTCTCCCAAACGCCTCGGTTTTCCGGTAGCGTCACAGGATCGAACGTCCTACTGAGATCGCAACAGTCGCACGTTGAGTTGCTGACGCAAGACAGAAATATGTCAACCGCACGAGAAAGCGGCACGGCGCTTGCGCCGGCTAGCGAATGGTCCAACCGATGACGAGCGATGGTCGCAGTGTCTGGCGCAGGGAGGATTGCCTCCCATGATGCCAATCACGTCGGGTGCGCCCGTCCGCACGGCGGGCCAGAAGCCGCGCATTCTCGTCGCCGATAAAAATCCTGTCGTTCGCACAGGACTTGCCGAGCTCATCGCCCGCGATGGCCGCTTCGACATCGTCACCACCGTCGCCAGCGGTGGCGCTTTCATAGCCGCATGCATGGAAAGCCCGGTCGACATTGGTCTCATCGGCTGGTCGCTGCCCGACATGACCGGTGGCGACGTGCTCGAAGTCCTGAAGCGTCGTCAGCTCGGCACCCGTGTCATCATCTACACCGGTGAGGCCATCTCCGACGTACTTCGCCAAACCATCAAATCAGGCGCGTGGGGTTTCATCTCCAAGAGCGACGAACCGCCGGTATTGCTCGACACGATTTCGTGGGTGGCGCGCGGCCGTCTGTGCTTTCCCTACGTCGATCTCGAAACATTGTCGCAAGATCCACTCGAAATGCTGACCTCGCGCGAGCGCGAATTGCTTGCAGCACTCGCAAATGGCTGGTCAAACCTTCAGATTGCGTCGCGCATCGGCATTTCACGCAATACGGTCAAGTACCACCTCAAAAACTTGTACGACAAATTGGGCGTCAACAACCGGGCCATGGCCGTCGCGCTCTACATGTCCAAGACATCGCGAACCTCGCTACAGGGTTCGATCGGGTAGGTAGTGGGCTACCCGCTGAGGTGGTTCGGACCCACTCTTGTCTGGTTTCAATCCCACCCTTTTGAGCCGCAATTCTCGCCGCGGGGGTATTGTGATGCCCTAAGCAATCGTGAATGTTGCGCCCGACCAGCCGATGGTATTCGGAGGTGGCCCTGACCGGGCAGCCCCATGATCACCACGGTCCGGCAGAATTCATCACCTGCAGCGAATGCCGCGCCTGAAGGCGTCCCTCGAAGAGACGCCCGACTCCGCGACGCCGCCGCGAATTCCGAAAGACTGACTGGAGGAAACGTCATGTCCGTCACGCCGCATCTTTTTATTCCCGGCCCCACCAACATTCCCGACGAAGTCCGCATGGCCATGAACGTGCCCATGATCGACATGCGTTCGGCCGAATATCCGAAGTTGACGCTTCCGATCTTCGAAGACCTGAAGAAGGTCTTCAAGATGAAGGACGGCCGGGTCTTCATCTTCCCGTCGTCGGGCACGGGCGCGTGGGAGTCGGCGATTCAGAACACGCTGAAGCCGGGCGACAAGGTTCTCATGAGCCGCTTCGGTCAGTTCTCGCTGCTCTGGGTCGACATGGCCGAGCGTCTCGGTCTCAAGGTCGAACTCTGCGACGAAGAGTGGGGCACGGGCGTACCGCTCGAAAAGTATGCCGACATCCTGGCTAAGGATAAGGCGCACGAGATCAAGGCCGTCTTCGCCACGCACAACGAAACTGCAACCGGCGTGACCTCGGACATCGCCGGCGTGCGCAAGGCACTCGATGCCGCCAAGCACCCCGCACTCCTGTTTGTTGACAGCGTCTCCGGCCTCGGATCGCTCGACATGCGTATGGGCGAATGGGGCGTCGATTGCTGCGTGTCCGGTTCGCAGAAGGGCTTCATGCTTCCGACCGGCCTCGGCATCCTTGGCGTCAGCCAGAAGGCGCTCGACGCCAACAAGGCGAACGGCGGCATGGCGCGTTGCTTCTTCGCCTGGGAAGACCACATCAAGACGAACGACCTCGGCTACTTCCCTTACACGCCGGCCACCCAGCTCCTCCAGGGCCTGCGCTGTTCGCTCGACCTGATCTTCGCTGAAGGCCTCGAGAACGTGTTCGCCCGCCATCACCGCCTCGCCAATGGCGTGCGCGCTGCGGTCGACGCCTGGGGCCTGAAGCTGTGCGCCAAGGAACCGAAGTGGCACTCCGACACCGTGTCGGCCATTCTCGCTCCGGAAGGCATCGACAGCGCCCAGATCGTTAAGACCGCCTACTACCGTTACAACACCTCCCTCGGCGTCGGCCTCAACAAAGTCGCTGGTCGCGTCTTCCGTATCGGGCACCTCGGTGCGCTGGATGAGTTCATGGTCGGTGGCGTGCTGTTCGCCGTCGAAATGACGCTCAAGGATTGCGGCGTGCCGGTGAAGTTCGGTTCGGGCACGGGTGCCGCTGCCGAGTACTTCAACAAGACGGCCACGAAGGCCGCTGAGTTGCCGAAGGCAAAGGCTGCCTAAACAATACCGGCGGTGCCCTGATGAAGGGCACCGCCGATCTTCTACCTGAGGGCCTGCCCCAACGACCCGGTCCGCCGGGATCGAGTTATGGGGCTCGACTTGTGAAACTTCGAAAGAAAACTGAGGAAACGTCCGATGAGCTTCACCCTTTATCCGCTCAAGAAGCAGCGCCTGCAGCGCTCTGAGCTCGCCGTCCCTGGCTCCAACCCGACCATGATCGAGAAGGCGCTCGTCAGCGCCGCCGACTACGTCTTCCTCGACTGCGAAGATGCCGTCGCACCGCCGGACAAGGAACAGGCCCGCAAAAACATCATCCAGGCTCTCAACGACCTTGACTGGAAGGGCCACGGCAAGACGGTGTCCGTTCGCATCAACGGCCTCGACACGCATTACTGCTACCGCGACGTGGTCGACATCGTCGAGCAGGCCGGCTCAAAGCTCGACACCATCCTGATCCCGAAAGTGGGCGTCCCCGCCGACGTTTACGCGATCGAAACCGTTGTCAGCCAGATCGAAGAAGCCAAAAAACTGCCCCACAAGATCGGCACCGAAGCGCTCATCGAAACGCCGCTCGGCATGGCCAACGTCGAAGCCATCGCCTCGGCCAATAGCCGCCTCGAAGCCATGCACTTCGGCGTTGCCGACTACGCCGCCTTCAACAAGGCGCGCACCGTCGTCATCGGCGGCCTGAACCCCGACTATCCGGGCGATCAGTGGCACTTCGCCATCTCGCGCATGACGGTCGCCTGCCGCGCCTACGGTCTGCGTCCCATCGACGGCCCGTTCGGTGACTTCTCCGATCCCGCCGGCTACACGGCAGGTGCCAAGCGCGCCGCCGCTCTCGGTGTCGAAGGCAAGTGGGCGATCCATCCCACCCAGATTGAACTCGCCAATGCCGTGTTCTCGCCGACGGCCGCCGAAGTCGAGAAGGCCAAGCGCATCATCGCAGCGCTCAAGGAAGCTGAAGCCCAGGGCAAGGGTGCCGCTTCGCTCGACGGCAAGATGATCGACGCCGCATCTGAGAAGATGGCAACGAACATTCTCGTCGTCGCCGACAAGATCGCTGCGAGCGCAGCAAAGTAATCGCAACGAACGGCTGAATTCGATCCAGGGGGTCCGAAAATGGACATTCACGAATACCAGGCCAAGGAACTGCTCTCCAGGTTCGGCGTGTCCGTCCCCCGTGGCGGCCTCGCCTACAGCCCCGAACAAGCCGTCTATCGTGCAAACGAAATCGGCGGCTCGAAGTGGGCGGTGAAAGCGCAGATCCATTCCGGTGCCCGCGGTAAGGCCGGCGGGATCAAACTCTGCCGTTCGGACAACGAAATCGAGGAGGCGGCCGAATTGCTCCTCGGCAAGCGCCTCGTAACGGTGCAGACGGGCCCTACGGGCAAGCTCGTCTCGCGCCTTTACATCGAAGAAGCGACCGACATCGACAAGGAGATCTACCTCTCCTTCGTCATGGACCGCGCGGCGGAACGCATCGTGGTCGTCGCTTCGGCGGCGGGCGGCATGGACATCGAAGAGATCTCCCACAGCCGCCCCGACACGCTCATCAAAGTGGAGGTCGACCCCGCCGTCGGCATGCAGGGCTTCCAAGCCCGTGAAGTTGCGTTCGGCCTCGGCATCGAACCCGATCTCATCGCCAAGATGGAGCGGACGATCCTGGGCGCCTACCGTGCCTTCCGCGATCTCGACGCCACCATGGTCGAGATCAATCCGCTGGTTATTACCAAGCAGAAGAACGTCGTGGCGCTCGATGCCAAGATGAGCTTCGACGAGAACGCACTCTTCCGCCGTCCTCAAATCGCGGAGCTGCGCGACAAGAGCCAGGAAGACCCGCGCGAAACCTACGCCTCCGACCGCGGCCTTGCCTACGTCGGCCTCGACGGCAACATCGGCTGCATCGTCAACGGCGCCGGCCTCGCCATGGCCACGCTCGACATGATCAAGCTGGCCGGTGGCGAACCTGCGAACTTCCTCGACATCGGCGGCGGCGCAACCCCCGAGCGCGTGACGAAGTCGTTCAAGGCGGTGCTTCGCGACAAGAACGTCAAGGCGATCCTCGTCAACGTGTTCGCCGGCATTAACCGCTGCGACTGGGTTGCAAAAGGCGTCGTCGACGCGGTGAAGGAACTCGAGATCAAGATGCCGATCGTGGTCCGCCTCGCCGGAACCAATTTCGAGGAAGGTCGTCGCATTATCGATACGAGCGGCCTTACGGTCATCAGCGCCGAGTCACTGGCGGATGCAGCGGCCAAGGCCGTCGCCGCCGTCAAGTCCGCGGCTTGAGGGGATAAGGAGTAGATCTCATGGCGATCTTCATCAACGAGAACACCCCGATCCTGATCCAGGGCTTCACCGGACGCATCGGCACGTTCCACGCGCAGGAAATGATCGACTACGGCTCCAACGTGGTTGGCGGCGTCACCCCTGGCAAGGGCGGCTCCACGCACCTTGGCCGTCCGGTGTTCAACACGGTCAAGGGCGCGGTGCAGGAAACCGGCGCGGAAGCCTCCATCGTCTTCGTGCCGCCTCCCTTCGCGGCCGACGCGATCATGGAAGCCGCCGACGCCGGCATCAAATACTGCGTCTGCATCACCGACGGCATCCCGGCGCAGGACATGATCCGCGTGAAGCGCTACATGCGCCGCTACAAAAAAGAGCAGCGCATGATCCTGACCGGCCCGAACTGCGCCGGCACGATCTCGCCCGGCAAGGCCATGCTCGGCATCATGCCTGGCCACATCTACATGCCCGGACGCGTCGGCATCGTCGGCCGCTCCGGCACGCTCGGCTATGAAGCCGCCGCCCAGCTCAAGGATCTCGGCATCGGCGTCTCGACATCCGTCGGCATCGGCGGCGACCCGATCAACGGCTCCTCGCATCGCGACATCCTCGAGCACTTCGAGAATGATCCTGACACCGACGCGGTGCTCATGATCGGCGAAATCGGCGGACCGCAAGAAGCCGAAGCCGGGACAGTGGGCCAAGGCCAACATGAAGAAGCCAGTCGTGGCCTATATCGCAGGCCTCTCGGCTCCGAAGGGCCGCCGCATGGGCCATGCAGGCGCCATCGTCTCCGCCTTTGGCGAGTCGGCCGCAGAGAAGGTCGAGATCCTGAAGAACTGCGGCGTCACCATTGCACCGACGCCGTCCGAGATGGGCGCCACGATTGCCAAGGTACTGCAGGCCCGCAAGGCTGCCTGATTAGCGCTATGGTGCTCCAAGACGACTGCCGTCCGCGTTTGATTGCGAATGCGGACGGCCAAAACAATGAGCAAGCATCCGGGCCGCGGGCCGTCCGAGATCTTGCCGGTTCCGGGTGGTGACTTTACCCTTGGCGTCGATGCCTGATCAGGCCCGTCCCCTTCTGGAGGAATGCCGCGTGGATACCATCAATCCGCAGATCTCGGTTCTCGACGAGTTCAAGCTGCGTGATGAATTGAAGTCGATGAGGGCGCAGATTCCCGATGCGCCGGGCCTCAACCCCATTGTCAATATCGGCTTCTATCTCTCGCGCAGCCTCGAGTCTGGCAAGATCAGCTTCGAGGATTTGAAGGCCCTCGCAGGCCGCCTTATGGACCGCGCCTGCGTGCGACGTGCCGAGCGCCTGCGCGAACAGATAGGCTACGTTGACAACCAGACGACGATCCGCGAGTTCTCCAACTTCGTCGCCAAAACTGTCGGCAATGACGCTGACGCCGATAAAGCATTCGCCGCATTCCAGGACCGCTGGGGCCGTGCGCGCAACGGCATCGTATTCACCGCACATCCCACGTTCGGTCTCTCTGAAGCGCTGAGCCGCCGCATGGTCGAGATAGCGTCCGGCGAAGTGAAAGGCGACCCCGTCATCGGTCTTCCGCACCGCCCCGATAGCCCGATCACGCTCGACTACGAGCACAAGGCTGTCCAGGTTTGCATCCATAACATTCGCGACGCGTTCGAAGAACTGCTGAACGGCTTCTACTCAGTCGCTGCCGCCGGTTTCGGCGAGCGCGCCTACAAGTTCCGCCCGAAGATTGCCACCATCGCCTCCTGGGTCGGCTACGACCTCGACGGCCGCACCGACATCAAGTGGACCCACTCGTTCGTCCTCAAGTTGCAGGAGAAGGTGGCGGCCCTCCATGACATCCGCACCCGCTTTATCCTCCTGAAGCACCGCCTGACCGACGAAGTCGAAGCACAGCGCATCGCCCGCCAGATCGTCGCCAAGCTCGATCTCGCAATCGCCTCTGCTCAAAAGCAGCTCGACAGTCTGAACGCCGCCATAAACGGCAAGAACAAGCTGTCCGACGCGGCCAATATCATCACTGAATCCGACGCCTATAATCTCACGTCTCCCGCCCCGGTCCTGACGCTCATAGACCAACTGATCGACGTGGTGCCCCAGCCGCAGTCAAAGCGCGAACTCGCCGCGCTGGCGAGCCTCTTCGACCAGACGGGCATGGGCACGTCGCACATTCATCTGCGCGTGAACGCCGTCCAGTTGAACAACGCATTCCGCGCCTTCGTTCACGAACCCTGGACCCGCGACCTCACCGAACGCCAGGCGCTTGCCCGCATCGTCGAAATGATCCGCACTGCTGGCAAGGAGACGGTGAACTTCGAGACCCTCGATCTGGAAACCGCGACCGCCATCCGCCAGTTTGCACTCGCTGCCCAGTTTCACAAGCACGTCGATCGCGACACGCCGATCCGCTACTTGATCGCCGAATGCGAGAGCCCGGCGACGATGCTCATCGCTCTCTTCTTCGCCAAGCTGTTCGGCATCGAACACGTCGTCGACATTTCGCCGCTTGTTCGAAACGCCAGCCGCGCTTGAAACCGGCGCCCGCCTCATTGAGCGCCTGCTCGAGGAAGAGGCCTACAAGAATTATGTTCGAGGCCGTAAGCGCCTCTGCATCCAGACCGGCTTCTCCGACGCTGGCCGGTTCATCGGCCAGATCGCGGCGACGCTCTCGATCGAACGCCTCCATCAGGGCCTCGCCGAAGTCCTCGACGCGAAGGAACTCGGCGGTGCGGAACTGCTGATCTATTCGACCCACGGCGAATCCATGGGTCGCGGCACCCACCCCGGCCACATGTCCTCGCGCCTCCAGTACGTCTTCTCGCCCAATGCCCGCCGCCGCTTTGCGGATGCGGAAATTCCTCTGAAGCACGAGACCAGCTGGCAGGGCGGCGACGGCTACCTCTATTTCGCGACCAAGCCGCTCGCCATGCGCGCACTCGCGACCGTTATCATCGACGGTGAAACGACCCGGGGCCGTCGAAGACGAGTTCTACGACGACACCAATCTCGCGCTCGACTTCCTGCTCCGCTTGCGCGCCTATCAGCAAGACCTCTTCGCCCATCCCGGCTATCGCGCTGTGCTCGGCGCCTTCGGCCCGAACCTGCTGTTCAAGACCGGGTCGCGTCCCGTGAAACGCCAGATGGAAGGCGCCTCCACGGCCGATCGCGGCGATCCGGCCCGGATGCGCGCCATCCCCAACAACGCCATCCTGCAGCAGTTCGGCTACATCGCGAATGTGGTGGCTGGCCTCGGTGCCGCAGTCGGCTCCGAACGCGAACGCTTTGTCGAAGTCGCGAAGTCGTCTGCTCGCCTGCGGCCTCTGATCGAAATGGTCGCCCGCGGCAAGCAGCTCTCCAGCCTGAACGCCATGGGCGCCAATGCAACCGTGTTCGACCCCGGCTTCTGGGCTATGCGCGCCTCCTGGGGCCGTGAGCCGCACCTCACGGGCGCCTTCAAGAACCTCTCCACGTTCCTGCTTGAAGACGAGCGCAACGCTGCCATCAACGGCCTCGTCCACGAACTGCGCCTCGACGCCATCGACCTGCACACCATGCTGGAAGACATCGGCATCGACGGTGGCAAAATCCCCGACGAGAACCGCCTGGAACTTGACCTGCTCCAGGCCATTCGCCTCGCCTTGATTATGCGGGTGTTCATCCTGGCCGGCCAGCTACCGCGCTTCACGACCCGGGACGTCAGCCATGCCCAAATCGTCGCTTCGGCATTGACGCTCGAGGTTCCCGAGGTCATCAACGTCATGCGACAGGCGTTCCCCAAGCGAACGGGGACGGCCGAGGAGACGACAGCCTTCCGCGAAACGGCGACCTATCTGCCGAAAGGTATCGACGACTACGGCCGCATTGAAACGGAAATACTGGAGCCGATGGAGCAGGCCTACGAGGCCATCCGCGAAATCGGCACCGGCATCTCGCACCACTTCGGCGCCTTCGG
This sequence comes from uncultured Alphaproteobacteria bacterium, assembly GCA_963713575.1. Taxonomy (GTDB): domain Bacteria; phylum Pseudomonadota; class Alphaproteobacteria; order Rhizobiales; family Hyphomicrobiaceae; genus JAGVSR01. The sequence goes on along the minus strand of CAVQMH010000015.1, from coordinate 52,759 downwards.
CTAAAATTGTTTTGGGCCAGTTTCTGGGGAAGAGCGGCCGTCCGCTCGGGGGCGCCGTTGGCGCCCCTTAGCATTTTAAGCCCCACAGCCGCGTGCGGAGTGTGGGCCAAGCATAATCCCATACCCGCCTGCGGAGTGGGGCAAACAGCACGCTTTACATCAGGCCTAGCGCTTTAGGCAGCGTCAACGATAGCGCAGGCCAGTAAGTCACGAGAACCAGGAACGCAAGCATCGAGAGTAGCCACGGCAGCACCGAACGTGACGTTTCCGTCAGGCCGAGCTTCGCGATACCACTTGTCACGTAGAGATTGAGCCCCACCGGCGGCGTGATCATTCCGATCTCCATGTTGACGACCATGATGATCCCGAAGTGCACGGGATCGATCCCCAACTTGGCCGCAACCGGAAACAATATTGGCGCCATGATGAGAATAATAGATGCGGGCTCCATGAACGTCCCCGCAACCAGCAACAGAATATTCACGACAATCAGAAACGTGATCCAGTTGAACCCCTGCGCGACGATCCAATCTGCAATGGCCTGCGGAATTTGCTCGTAGGTCAGAAGGAACGAGAACAGCATTGCGTTCGTGATGATGTAGAGCAGCATGGCGCTCATATTCGCTGCCGACAGCAGCACCTTCGGAACATCATCCCAGCTCGATATCGCCATAGATGAATTTCGCGACGCCAAACGCGTACACCGCGCTTAGCGCTGCCGCTTCCGTCGGCGTCACGAACCCGCCGTAGATGCCGCCGAGCACGACGGCGATCAGCGCGAGCCCCCAGATACAATCTACGAATGCTTCGAACGCTTCCCCCCAAGTGGCGCGCTTGGCGCGCGGATAGCCCTTCTTCTTGGCTATCCACCAGGTGACGGTGCCCAGAACGGTGGCGAGTAGAATTCCGGGCACCACGCCGGCCATAAAAAGATCATCGACGGAAGCCGCAGAAACCCGCTCACCGTTGGGTCCCTTGGCACTCATCCCGGCTGTCGCGAGCGCGTACAGAACCATCACGATCGACGGTGGAATGAGGATGCCGAGCGTGCCCGACGACGCGATGACGCCGGCTCCAAACCGCGCCGGGTAGCCCTGCGCCACCATGGCGGGGACGAGGATGGACCCGATCGCGATCACGGTCGCGGGGGACGAACCGGACACGGCCGCAAAGATCGCACACGCGAGAACCGATGAAATGCCGAGCCCGCCCGCCCAATGCCCCGTCATCGCTGTCGCAAATCGGATCATGCGTTTGGCCACGCCTCCGTGCGTCAGGAAGGCGCCGGCAAGGATGAAGAAGGGCACCGCCATGATCTCGAATTTTTCCATGCCGGTGAAAAGTTTGAGCGCCACCGCGTCGAGTGGGACTTCGGTAATCGTGAACAGCACCGTCAGCACGGTTAGACCAAGTGCGATGGAAACCGGCGTTCCCGTGAGCAGCAGCGCGATGAGCAGGCCGAAAATCAGAAGTGAGGTCACGAGCGAACCTCATCAGTCATGACTTCGCTCGCTGGATCGTGGTGTGGGAGCTCACCCGTCTTGGAAAAGTGCGCTGCAACCTGCAGGAAGCGGAAGCACATCAGAAACGAACCGAGTGGCAGGCATAAATAGACGAACCACATGGGCGCTTCGAGAACCGCCGAGACCTGTCCCGAATTAAAGAGATGCGCAACGAGACGCGCGCCGAGCCACCCCACGAACGCGGTGAAAAGAGCTCCACAGAACAGCCCGAACAAGATGAGCCGGTGCCGCCATTCCGGCCTCAGCTGATTGACCAGAATGTCGACGCCGACATGGATGCCGGTGCGCACGCCATAAGCTGCGCCGAACTTCGCCATCCAGACGAAAAGATAAATGCACAGCTCCTGCGCCCAAGTGAGCCGGATCGCAAGAAGCCAGAAATAGATCGTGCGCAAAGTGTCGGAGAGCCCCGGATGACCCGCGTCACGCGCCCAGACGACGAAGCCGCCCAGATGCGAGAGGGAATAGCGGTGCACCACCGCCACGAAGATCACGAGCGTCGCAAGGCCCATGAGCGCCGCGATGAGGTTCTCCTCCAGCCGGTCGAGCCAGCGCAGGCCGGGTCCGGATGTCATGACTTGGGCCTCGCCAGTTCGGCTTCGATGCGGCGCACGAGATCCGCGCCGACCCGGTCAGCCATGCGCGTGCGAACCGGCAGCAGGGCCGCCTCCCAAACCGCGCGCTCTTCAGCCGTAGGATTGTGAAAGACGGTCTTGCCGGTCTGTATCATCGCCGCCAGCGCGTCATCGTTTTCCTTGGCCGCTTCGGCGTTAGCGTAAGGGGTCGCCTCCCGAACAGCCCGCTCGATCGCCGCCCGGATATCAAGCGGCAGGCCATTCCAGAAGTCGCGATTGACGATCAGCGCATAGCCCAGAAAGCCGTGATTGGTGAGCGTCGCATGCCGCTGCACCTCGAACATTTTCTGATTGTAGAAATTGGATGGTGGGTTTTCCGTCCCGTCCACTACGCCCGACGACAGCGCCTGATACGCTTCTGAGAACGCCAGCACTTGCGGCAGAGCACCGAGTGCCGTCATCTGCTCTTCGATCACGCGGGACGATTGAATTCGTACCTTCAGTCCGAGCAAATCATCCGGCTGGCGCAACGGTGTATTGGCCGACAGGTTCTTGAAGCCGTTGTTCCAGTAGCCGAGCCCGACGATCCCTTTTGGTTCGAGCTGGCTGAGGATCTCCTTGCCAATTGGCCCTTCCGTAATCCGCGCTAGCTCCGTCGTGTCCCGGAAAAGATACGGAATATCGAACACTTCGAAAGATTTGATCCCCAGAGGCCCGAATTTTGAAAGCGACGGCGCCAGCATCTCGACAGCACCGAGCTGCAACGCCTCCAGTTCTTCCTTGTCCTTGTAGAGCTGCGAGTTTGGGAACAGTTCGATGCGGACGCGACCGTTCGTGTACTCTTCCGCGAGCGCCTTGAACCGCTCGGCACCCTTACTCTTGTGCGCCTGTGGTGCCGCCACGTGGCTGAATTTTATGACGATCGGCGGGGATCTCGGCTCCGCGATGGCGGCCGTGCCCCAGAAAGTCGCCGCGATAAAAATCATTAGGGCGCGGCGCATGATGTCCGTCGGCTCGAGGTGGAGAGGCGGGCCGCGATATGGTGGCGGATGGGCGCGTCCTGTCAAGTCCGCCGCTCGGCCTGTTCCTGCATGCGCCTGCCCTCTTCCCAGTCCTTAACGATGGCCCGCACAAATCTGAGAACGCGCTTCGTTCGCTTGGCATCGTCCCTCGCGAGGCACCAGCAGCCGCAGCAGTAGCCCGGACGTTTCGCCAACCACAAGGTCAAAGCGTAGTCGTTTCTCGGAGGCATTGCAGGTTCCAGTTCGTCAGCGCTTCCGGCTACGGCCGTCTGGTCGCGCGGCGGACTGCAACTCCGTCTGCGTCAGCGCGAAGACCTCGCCTGAACTATCCTCGGTCTCTAGCCACAGGAACGGCAGGTTGGGATATTCCTCTTCGAGAATGTCGAGACCCGTCCCCACCTCAACCACCAGCACCCCGTCCCGTTCCAGATGCCGCGGCGCCTCGTCGATGATCCGGCGAACGAGATCGAGGCCATCCTCCCCGCCCGCATGTGCCATCACCGGTTCCGCCTTGAACTCCGGCGGAAACGCGCTGACCGCCTCCGCCGACACGTAAGGCGGATTTGAGATGATAAGGTCATACCGCCGCCCGCCGAGTGCCGAAAACAAATCAGAGTTCTGCAGAGTAATGCGATCTCCAAGTCCGTAATCGGCGACATTGCGTTCCGCCACCGCCAGCGCATCCGCCGACAGATCGACAGCATCAACGATCGCATTGGGGTAAGTCAACGCCGCAAGGATCGCGAGACACCCCGACCCCGTACACAGATCCAGTACCGATGTCACCACCTCCGGGTCCGGCACCACGGACGCCAACTCCCCGTCGAGTAATTCCCCTATGTAGGACCGCGGCACGATCACCCGCTCGTCCACATAGAAGTCCCGTCCGCGGATGTAGGCCCGATTGACGAGATATGGCGCGGGCTTCCGTGTCCTCACCCGCGCATCGATGAGCTCCGCGATCCGGACCCGCTCCCCTCCGGTCAGCCGGCAGTCGATCCACGGATCGAGCTGCTCGATCGGCAACTCCAGCGCCGACAGAATGAGAAACGCCGCCTCGTCGACCGCCGTCGACGTGCCATGCCCGAAGACGAGCCCCTCCGCGCGAAACCGCGAAACCCCGTAGCGCAGCCAATCACGCACGGTCACCAGATCTGTCAGGCGGCTTTCAGTGTCGGGGATTGTCATTGATTATCGGCCTCCAGCGGCAGAACGGCCGCACCCTAGCGCGTACCCCGACCAACCTAAAGCCTGGCGAGGCGGACCACTGCACCGCGCCAACCCCTGAGCCCTTGAATTCCTCGATCTTCCCAAACGCCTCGCGCAGCGCCGCCGCCCAAGACCCGGACAGCTTCTTGAAGTAGTCGTCGTCTGGGTAAATGCGCCGGTATCGCTGCACATCCAGGCTATCGCGATCGTAAAGCAAGAATGTCGATCGGCATGCCGACGGACAGGTTCGACCGCAGCGTAGAATCGAACGACAGCAGCATCAGTTTGGCTGCCTCTCCGAGCCGCATGCCGGATTGCGCCACGCGATCCAGAATCGGCTTGCCGTACTTGTGCTCGCCGATTTGCAAGAACGGCGTGTCGTCGGTCGCCTCGATGAAGTTGCCTTCCGAATAGATCTGGAAAATTCGCGGCCGCTCCGAGCCGATCTGCCCGCCGAAAATGAATGACGCGTAAAATCCGCTTCGCGTCGCCTCCAGCGCCGCACCATCCATGCGGCGGACTTCGCGGACCGCATCGCCGACGACGCGCGCCGCCCGATACATCGAGGTCGCCGTCATGAGCGTGTGTTCTACGCCCGATCCATCGGTCAGCTGCTCGTTGAACATGCTGACGACCGACTGGGTGATGCCGAGATTGCCGGCACTCAGCATCACCACGACCCGATCTCCGGGCCGGCGCCAGATAGTGCAGCTTGCGGAATTGCGAAATATTGTCCACGCCCGCGTTGGTGCGGGTATCCGCGGCAAAGACGATACCGCTGTCGAGACGCATGGCTACGCAATAGGTCATCGCGCAAGGGCGCTCTGATTATTGCTGGTGTTGAGCGCCTTGCTTGCTGGACTTCGACCACCACGTCAAGTGTCTCGTTCTGCCCGCCCCTCCGGTTACCGCGAATGGGCGCCGCTGTCGCCGCGTCCAGGCCTCTGGCAAGCCGCACGTAGCGGTCCGTCGGACACATCAGATTGGCCGGATCGAACCCGACCCAGCCCAGACCCTCCACCCAGGCCTCCGCCCATGCATGATGGGCATCAGCCGGATCGGGCGTGCCGGCAAAGAAGTATCCGTTGACGTAGCGCGCCGGAATGCCGACCGTCCGCGCTCCAGCGATGAAGATGTGCGCATAATCCTGACAAACACCCTTGCCATCGGCGAGCGCTTCCGTCGCGCTGGTGTGCGAATGCGTCGTGCCAATCTCGTAAGTCACAGCCTCGCGCACTGTGTGCATCAGCCGGTGCAGCCGGTCGAGCGTGCAGCCGCCCTTGCATTTCGCAGCTAGACCGCGGATCGCATCATCGGGCGCTGTGCGCGGTGTCTCGCGCAAGTAAACCCGCAGCGGCGCCGGCTCTGACAGTCCCTTCGCCACGCCAATCCGGTCTTCGGTTTCGACAATGCCCCTAGCCTCGATGGTGATGCTGTCGTGCTCGTCCTGAAGTGCCGTCAGATGCACCATGTTGCCGAAACCATCCTGGAATCGCGCCGCTCTCTCAATGCCGGGAGCGTTCACCTGCCACGAAATCACCTTCTGCCCGTCGAATGTCGGAGGTGTCAGGCGCAGGCTTTCGATCGCGTAACGCGCGAGCGTATCGTAGCGATACGTCGTGGTGTGCTTAACGCTGAGCAACATGGTCGGCCTCAACCGTTGAAATGGTACGCTACCGAGACTTCCTGGCCCAGACGGTTATTACGGTCGAGGAACTCGGTCAGAAACTCGTGCAGACCGGATTGAAAAATGGTGTCGATGTCCCCGTTTTCCAGCAGTGCGAGGGTGGCGTGCGCGCTCGGAACACATGTATCCGTCTGCCCGTAGAATGTTTTCAAGCCCGCGACGGCCTGATCGATCTCCAGATAACAAGCCTTCAGTGAGCGCGGCATCTCCGCGCTCAGGATCAGATAGTCGGCGATGTTCCAAGGCTTGTAGGCCTGGCGGTACACCCAGCGATAGCTTCGGTGCGCGGAGACGGACCGCAGGATTGACGCCCACTGCAGATTGTCGACGCTCGAGCCAATCATTTCGTAGCTCGGCAGCAGCACGAAATACTTTACATCCAGGATGCGCGCCGTGTTGTCGGCCCGCTCGAGAAATGTCCCGAGCTGGCTGAAGTAGAACGTATCATTACGCAAGATGGTGTTGAGAAGCGCGCCCCGGTAGGTCGCCGACCGCTCCTTGATCCAGTCGAGCAGGGCTGGCAGACGGTCAGAGGTGATGTCGCGGGGATTGATCGCTTCAAAGTCGATCCAAGCACTGTTCAGGCTCTCCCACATCTCGCGCGTCAGCGCAGTTCTCTGCGCGCGCGCATTGCGCCGGGCCACCGAGATGCACGAGCGGACGCTCGAAGAATTCTCGCTGTCGAACAGAAGATAATTGATCACGTCATTGGTCGTCAGCGCCTCATGGCGCCCGAGATATCCGGTCTCGCAACCGGCACTCTGCAGCGTCGAACGCCACTCTTCGTTGTAGCCTTCGCCCTCGCGGGGAAGCAGCGCGATGCGATAGCCGACCTCGATGAGCCGCGCCATATTCTCCGCGCGTTCCAGATAGCGCGAGAGCCAGAAAAGATCGTTTGCCGTGCGGCCGAGCATGGGATGAACCAGCGTTGTCGTTGATGGGCTATGGCGTGAGGTTGTCCTTTAGTCCTGAAGAATCCAGGTATCCTTCGTACCGCCTCCCTGGCTGGAATTGACGACGAGTGAGCCCTCCCTGAGGGCCACGCGAGTGAGCCCGCCGGGCACGAGCCGTACGCGGTCGCCCACGAGCACGAACGGCCTGAGGTCGAGATGACGCGGCGCCAGCCCGCTGTCCACCAGCGTCGGACACGTTGAAAGGGCGAGCGTCGGCTGCGCGATATAATTGTGCGGCTTTGCTTTGAGCTTTTCCCGGAAAGCGTCGATTTCCTTTGCCGATGCCGTTGGACCGACGAGCATGCCGTAGCCGCCCGATCCATGCACTTCCTTGACCACGAGTTCGCTGAGATGTTCGAGCACATAGGCCAGATCGCTGGGATTGCGGCAGTTGCGCGTCGGTACGTTGTTGAGGATCGGCGGTGCGCCGGTATAAAATTTCACGATCTCGGGGATGTAGCTGTAGATCGCCTTATCGTCCGCAATACCCGCACCTGGCGCATTGACGATCGTGACCTTGCCCGACCGGTACACATCGAACAGGCCCGGTACGCCGAGCAGCGAAGTGGGCTCGAACACCAGCGGATCGAGATAGTCGTCGTCGATGCGCCGGTAGAGCACGTCCACCTGCTTCAATCCCTGCGTCGTCTTCATGTAGAGCGCGCCGTCGAGCACGACGAGATCCTGTCCCTCGACGAGTTCCACGCCCATTTGATCCGCGAGGAACGAGTGCTCGAAATAGGCGCTGTTATAGAGACCAGGGGTCAGCAGCGCGATGTTCGGATCGCGGTCGAGGTTCTTGTCCGCAACACTCTCCAGCGTCTTCAAGAGATTGTCGGGATAGGTCTCGATCGGCGCCACCCGGTTCTTCGCGAAGAGATCGGGAAACATGTGCATCATCGTTTCCCGGTTCTCCAGCATATAGGAGACGCCGGACGGCGTACGCGTGTTGTCCTCCAGCACATAGAACTCGTTCGGGCCCGTGCGAACGATGTCGATGCCGATGATGTGCGAATAGATGCCGAGCGGCGGATCAACCCCGATCATTTCCGGCACGAACGCGCTGTTCTGGACCACCAGTTCTTCCGGGATCCGCCCCGCACGCAGGATCTCCTGCCGGTGGTAGATGTCGTACATGAAAGCGTTGAGCGCCTTCACCCGCTGCTCGATGCCGGCCGCCAGCCGGCGCCATTCGGACGCCGAGATGATGCGCGGCACGATATCGAAGGGGATCAGCCTTTCAGCCGCCTGCCCATCACCATAGACGGCGAAGGTGATGCCGGTCCGGCGGAACAAGGCCTCAGCCTCGGTCCGCTTTTTTTTCAGGTCATCGATCTTCTGGGTTTCAAGCCACTCGGCGACGGCGCGGTACGGTTCGCGCACACCTCCGCCGAAGCCATTCATCTCGTCGAAGGCTTTCGACACGTCGGACGTTCCCCCAGTTCCTACATTGTTGAGTTGGCTAGCGCAAAGAGTGGGCCAACTAGAAAACAATGCGATTTCAGTCAATTAGATCGAAAGCATGACTCGGATGACGGGTGGCGAGGCGGCGCATGCCCAATATTTATGCACGAGCGCAGCGGAACTCGCTACTGCCTAGGTTTCAGGCTCTTCCCGTTAACCGAAAAGCTTAAGTCAGCGCCGTGCAGGCCTGACCGACCCGAGGCCGCCCCTTTTTAGCATGATAGTAACGATTGCGGTCTGGGAGACCCGTCGATAGGTCCAACGAGCACGAGGGGAAGCTGGGAGCGATGACGACAGCCAGCAGGGGAGCTGAAGCTGAAACGGTCGCGGCCGGTCGCGGTTCCAAGGAACGCATCGGCGTGATCGTCATCCATGGAGCTGGCGAAACGGAAGCGGGTTGGATCAACGACCGTCTGATCCCGCGTCTCGTCGAACAAGCCGACGGCCCGGCGTTCAACAATCACAGCGAAGTCTACGATCTCCCGGATCGCGGTCGCAACCGGCCGAACTTGCGCTTCAAAAGCTTCGTTCGGCGCGGCCGCACGCTGGGCGGCAACGAAATCGCTGTCATGGAAGTGACCTGGGCCGACCTCGCCAGCCTGGGCACCGGGACGCTGGCGAATGGGCTCGCCATGCTGAACCTATTCTACGAAGCGCCGCAGGTGCTGGGCGAATGCTTTTTCGACAAGACCCGAAATGTCTTCGCAAGCGTAATCGCGAACCTCATCCACATCGCGAACTGGATTCTGCGCTGGCCCATCACCGGGCTCAACATTGTCGCCCTCGTCTGCGCTCTGGCACTTTTGCTTCGCCAGAAGATGTTGGAAACACCGGACCTCCATCCGCTGTTCCTTTTCGAGTTGCCGCACGTGATGATCGCGCTTCTCCTTGCGCTCGCCGGATCGGCGCTTCTTTTCGCCCGCTGGCACGTCTACCGCGATATCGCGCTCACCGACATCGGCATGTCGACGATGATGTTCGCGGCACTATCCGCAGCAGCCATCTTCACGGCTTTGAACGTGTTGCCAGCCGATGCACTGTCTAATCCGGCTGTATATCTGATGGCCGCCGGCCTCATCATCTTCGGCTTCTGGGCAATATGGAACTACGCGATGCTATTCGCGATCCTGTCGCTCGGCGCGCTTGCCATTCAGCAAAGGCTTGAGCGCGACAAGACCGAGTGCATCCCCTTCATTCGGCCCGCCGCCGCCGTCAGCCTCAGCGTTGCCCAGGGCGTGATTTATAAGATCGTGATTGCACTTCTCTGGATCTTCATTTTCGTCACGCTCGACTTCAATGAGCGTACCGCCACCGCATGCCGGCAGGACACGATGCACGCCTGCAGCTACTTGGCCGACGTCCAGAAAAACCTCGTCGGCATCGTCGTATTCAATCTGATTGTCGTGTCTGCGCTGGCCGTCACGTTCTTCTGCGTCGCGATTCTGCGCTCGCTGTTGCGTATTCCTGCTCGCCGCACGCGCCGCCTCGCCTCCTTCTGGATGCCGCGAATGATCGTCAACCCAGTCGCGATCTTCATTTTACTAACCGGGACCTTGTTCAATCTGATCATTTTCTACTGGCGCGACTACATTCCCGTCGATTTCTATCAGCAGGTCGATGTGCGTCTGCTTCCCTGGCAGGACGTCGTGAAAATCATCGTCGGCGGCGGCTCGGCCCTGTCGGTGGCATTTTATGCCTTCCGCGCGCTTCAGCATGCCGCCCGCGGCATCCTCCAGATCGGCCGCGATGTCGTCGATCACCAGTTCACGCCGCGCTTCGCGCTGTCGCGGATGCTGCTGCCAAAGCCCACTCACAAAAACGTCGCTCACCCGCGCCGCGCCCGGATCGAAGCCCGCCTCGACGTCGTCTTGAAAGACATCGTTCATGCCGAGCGCTTCGACCGTCTGGTTTTCGTCGCCCATAGCCAGGGCAGCGTTATTCTCCACGACTACTTGAGCGCCAATCGCGACGACCTGTCGGTTCGACATGCACGCCGCGTGGACTTTCTCACACTGGGGTCGCCGCTGTCACATCTCTACCAGTACTATTTCGCGCGCTACGGGGGGACGAGCGCCGGCCCCGAAGCGCTCAACACCCGGCTCACGTCGTGGACTAACATGTGGCGCGTCGACGATCCGATCGGCAATCGCCTTGAAATGTTCGGCGGCGGGTTCGTGCGAAATGTGCCGCTGCGCCCCGGTGGCCATGTTAACTATTGGAAGGACGCCGAAGTCATCAGCGCCATAATTGACCTGATTGAAGAACGGCCCATCGCCGTATTGACAGTCGCAGCGGCAGCAGACGACGAGGCACCTGACGCCACTGCCGCCGCCCTTGCGGCTACCTAGAGCGCGGCGCTACGGGTGGTGACAGAAAGTGTCTCCGTCGCTGATCGACGCGCCAAGATCGAGATTGCCGCCCGTATAGGTGCCGGGGTTTATGGCCCGCCCATTGCAGAGAACGCGCGCAATCTCATCACCCGGCAGCCCGTAACGTTGAATGAGATCGCCGACGGTTGTCTCCGCCGGCACCTCGATTTTTTCACTGAAGCGAGGCTTGTCGCTGAATCTGCTTACGTTCGTCACGAAGCGGACTTCGATGTCGATCATCTGTGCTGGGGTGAAGGATCTGGAATGCGCAGTCATGGAAGGGCTCGCGACAGGCTTGAGACCGGGACGAAATCCATCAATTCGCTGCGCTCGACAATCCCTCGAAAGTCGAACGGGCGCCGGATTTCTCCAGCGCCCGCTGCATGTCTCGTCTGCGTTTGCCGCAGCAAGCTTTAAAACAGGCCCTCGATCTGGCCCTGGTCATTGAGGCGGATCGTATCCGCGGATGGGACCTTCGGCAGGCCAGGCATTGTCATGATGTCGCCTGTGACGACGACAATGAATTCCGCACCCGCAGACAGCCGCAACTCCCGCACCGGCACCACATGCCCAGACGGCGCACCGCGCTTGTTGGGATCCGTCGAAAACGAATACTGCGTCTTCGCCATGCAAACAGGCAGGTGACCGAAGCCCATTGCTTCCAGTTCCTTGAAACGCGTCTCCACGGACGAGTCGCACGAGACGTCGGCCGCGCGGTAGATTTCCGTCGCAATCGTCTTCACCTTGTCGCGTAACGGCATGTCGTCCGGATAGAGCGTCTTGAAGTTCGACTGGCCGCTTTCGCAAACGCCGACAATATGCTGTGCCAGCGCTTCCGTGCCTTTTCCGCCGTCCGCCCAGTGCGTGCACAAGAATGCCTTGGTACCCATGCTCTCGGCGGCCTTCATCACTTCCTGGATCTCGGCTTCCGTGTCAGTGATGAAGCGGTTCACCGCAACCACCGCCGGAACGCCAAACTTGGCGACGTTTTCAATATGCCGCTTCAGGTTCTCGCAGCCCTTGGCAACGGCCGCGACGTTCTCGCCCTTCAAGTCCTCCTTCTTCACGCCGCCGTGCATCTTGAGCGCCCGTACCGTGGCGACAATGACGGCCGCAGACGGCGCAAGACCTGCCTTGCGGCACTTGATGTCGAAGAATTTCTCAGCGCCGAGGTCTGCGCCGAAGCCAGCTTCGGTCACGACATAGTCAGCCAGCTTCAACGCAGTCTTGGTGGCAAGAACAGAATTGCAACCGTGAGCGATATTGGCGAACGGACCGCCGTGGATGAATACCGGATTGTTCTCCAGCGTTTGCACGAGGTTCGGCATCAGCGCGTCTTTGAGCAGCACGGTCATCGCGCCGTCCGCCTTCACGTCGCGTGCCCGGATCGGCTTCTTGTCGCGCGTGTAGGCGACGATGATGTTGCCGAGGCGCTTTTCGAGATCCTTGAGGTCACTGGCAAGACAGAGGATCGCCATCACTTCGGAAGCGACGGTAATGTCGAAGCCGTCCTCACGCGGGAAGCCGTTCGAAACCCCACCCAGCGAGTTCACAATTGAGCGCAGCGCACGATCGTTCATGTCGAGTACGCGGCGCCATTCCACGCGCCGGCTGTCGATGCCAAGACTATTGCCCCAATAGATGTGGTTGTCGATCAACGCCGAGAGCAGGTTGTGCGCCGAGGTGATGGCGTGGAAATCGCCAGTGAAATGAAGATTGATGTCCTCCATCGGCACCACCTGCGCATAGCCACCACCGGCTGCGCCGCCCTTCACGCCGAAGCACGGACCGAGCGAGGGCTCGCGCAACGCCATGATCGCCTTCTTGCCGATGCGGTTGAGGCCGTCACCGAGACCGACTGTCGTCGTTGTCTTGCCCTCCCCCGCCGGTGTCGGGTTGATCGCAGTGACGAGGATGAGCTTGCCGTCCGGCCGGCCTTTCAGGCTGTCGATGAAGTCCGCCGTCACCTTGGCCTTGGTAGGTCCGTACTGCAGGAGAGCGTCGGCTGGGATCCCCACCTTGTGGGCCACCTCCGTGATAGGCTTCATGCTAGCTTCGCGGGCGATCTCGATATCGGTCTTCACGGTCACGGCGGGTCCCTCGGTTGGAGTTTCTTATGCGTGGGTTATTAGTTAACCGCGCGCGGCGGGCGGGCGCCAGCAGCGGGAAAAAGGGGTTGGCGGTCGGCCGCGAATATGTCGACTAAAGTCGCAATCGCCAAGCTTGATGTTGATCTCGCCCCAGGTGTTGCGGTGCGGCTTTGGTTCGCACATGCGAAGGCCCGCCGCTGGGCAGCGGCGGGCCTGGCAAGATCGGAAGGGACGTCGCTCTCAGCGCTCTCGGAACGCCCGATTGATTTGATCTGCCATGGGTTTTACGAGGTATGATAACGCTGTGCGCTCCTCGGTGGTGATGTGCACCTCCACCGGAATACCGGGCTGCAGCTTGTTGGTCCCCAGCTTCGCCCTTTCCTCATCGGGGATGGAAATCCGTGCGGTGAAGAAAATTTCCCCTGAGATCTGGTCGCGACTGAGGTCCGGCGACAGGCTGACCACCTCACCCTTGAGCTGGGGCGTCGTTTGTTGGCTGAAGGCGCTGAACCGCAGCCGCGCCTGCATGCCTTTGTGCACCTGATCGACGTCACTCGGCGAAATTTTTGCCTCGACGAGGAGGCGGTCGTCTTGGGGAACGATGAGCATGATCGGCTCCCCTGGATTGATAACGCCACCGACAGTGAAAACGGCGAGCTGGTGCACCAAGCCGTCCTGCGGGGCTCGGATATCGACGCGCCGCAGCTGATCAGCGGCGGCGATTTTACGCTCCACAAGTTCGGCGATTTTCGTCTGCGCCTCGCGCAAATCGTTGACAACCTCCGTTCGCATCTCCTGGTCGAGACGCGCCATTTGCAAAGAAACTTCCGTTCGGCGTCCACTCGTCTGTGCGAGCGCGGCTTCATATTGCCCAAACTCGCCCTCGAGCCGGGCTTTCTCCCGTTTGAGAGCGGCAAGCTTCGTCGTCGTGACAAGTTGCTTGGCTTCCAGACCGGCTAGGCCTGTGAGCTCATCTGCGATCAGCTTGATCTCACGAGTTTTGGCCTGGATTTGTGCAGCGATGCCGTCAGCCTCCTGCGCCAACTGCGCGGTTCGTTCCTTGAGCTGCGAGAGTTGTCCCGCTTGCGATTCGCGCCGCGAGACGAACAGACTTTGCTCACCATTGATAATCTCGGCCACATCCGGCTCGTGCGAACGGCTTGCCAGAATAGGTGGAACAGTGACCGCTTCAGTGCCGTCCCGTTCCGCTTTTAGCCGAGCTTCACGCATCAGGAGCTGATCGAGCTGTTTGGAAATCATCTGCTCGTTAGTGCGCGTCAGTGTTTCGTCGAGCCGGATCAGAAGATCTCCGGCTTTCACTTTATCGCCGTTCTTGATGTTGATCTCACCGACGACTCCGCCAGTGGGATGCTGGACTTTCTTCACATTGCTTTCCACCACCACAACGCCTGACCCAATAACGGCACCGGAAATACTCGTGGTGGCGGCCCAAACGCCAAGGCCGCCCACCAAAAAGAAGACGACCGCCAAACCCGAAGCGAGGTAGGTCTTCACATTCGCTTCAACTTCGATCTTCTTGCGCGCAGAGCTCATTGCATGCCTCCTGTATCGCGATCCGGCATCACTTTAGGTGGCGAGCCCACAAAGGGTGCCATGTTCGGGTCGTTCGACACGTCAGTGGTAGTTGTTTGCGTTATAATCGGCCTCAGCGACGCAGTAGGACGTATCGACCCGACGACTCGGGCTTTGCGGACACCAGCCCCGGATGTTGACTGCGGCGCGCCGCTGTTAACGACGTCCAAAACGGGCTGCGGGGATCGATGGTTGGAAGCTTCGGCCGCCACAGGCTCGGGTGCGATGGGCTGAGCGGGGGCCTGCTGCGGACGATTGAGCACGTCTTTCAGGATATCAGCCTTCGGTCCGAAGCCTACGACTTGGCCGCGCGTCATCGCCAGCACCTTGTCGACGGCTGCAAGCGCCGATGGACGATGCGCGATGACGATAGCGATGCCGCCGCGTGCGCGCACCGATCGAATGGCGCCGGTCAACGCATTGTCGCCCGCCGTGTCGAGGTTGGAGTTCGGTTCATCGAGAACAACCAGGAAGGGATCTCCATAAAGGGCCCGCGCCAAGGCAATGCGTTGCCGCTGGCCGGCCGATAGTCCGACGCCGCCCTCGCCAATCTTCGTCTGGTAGCCATCCGGCAGGTTGACGATCATGTCGTGCACGCCGGCTGCTTCTGCCGCTTTCACGATCAGATCACTGGTGGCATCCGGATCGAACCGGGATATGTTGTCCGCCACCGTCCCCGCGAACAAAGCGATTTCCTGGGGAAGGTATCCAATGTGCCGAGCGTGACCATCTTCCGGACTTCCTGCAGCTGCTCGAGGAAATCCTCCAGCGTAAACTGCGACTTCCGGAGCTTTGCTTCGAGCTGCGCGGCGTTATCTCCGTCGAACTGCTCCTGGGCCTTCTCGACCAGGGTGACGATGTCGCCCATCCCGAGGATGCGCGAGGCCATCCGGTCGGGGTGAAACTTCTCGAGGGCGTCAAGCTTCTCGCCCGACGCCGATAAACTTGATCGGCTTCCCGACGGTGGCACGCAGAGAAATCGCCGCCCCGCCGCGGGCGTCGCCGTCCATCTTGGTCAGCACCGCGCCGTCGAAATCGAGTCGATCATGAAACGCCCGTGCGGTGTTCACCGCATCCTGACCGGTCATTGCATCGACGACGAACAGGATCTCGTGCGGGCGGACGGCGCTTTGCACGGCCTCCACTTCCTGCATCATCTCCTCGTCGACGTGCAGCCGGCCGGCCGTGTCGATGATCACCACGTCGCGCGCGTTCCGGCGGGCTGCTCCACGGCATGCGCAGCGATCGTCACCGCGCCCGGCTCCCGTTCGGCGTAGACCGGCACGCCGATCTGCCCGCCGAGCGATGAGCAGCTGATCGATGGCCGCGGGGCGATGAATGTCAGCCGCCACGAGCAGCGGATGCCGGCCCTGCCCCTTCAGATGAGCGCGCAAGCTTCGCCGCAGAACGTGGTCTTGCCCGACCCCTGCAGTCCGGCCACCAGGATCACGGTCGGGGGCATGGAGGCGAACGTGATCCCGGCATGCGACGTCCCAGCAGCCGCACCAGCTCATCGTGAATGATCTTGATGATGAGCTGGCCGGGGGTGATGCTCTGCAGGACGTCCTGCCCGACCGCCCGCTTCTGGACGTCGTCGATGAACTGCCGGGCACCTTGTAGTTCACGTCGGCGTCAGAAGGACCCGGCGGACTTCGCGGAGGGTCTCCGCGACGTTCGCCTCCGAGATCTGTCCCTCGCCCCTCAGGCGCTTGAAGACGCCTTCGAGTTTCCGGCTCAGATCTTCAAACATCTCAACGTCCGGGATGACAACGGGGAAAAAAAGCCCCGCTCGCTACGGCCGCAGGGGGTTTATAAGGTACGGAAAAGCCGCTCGTGACTGCAAGAAGGCCGCAGCCGTTACCCGCGACTTTAGGCTGTTCAGGGCTTCTGCTCCGCTCACTATTTCCAGCAGTTCCTTCGTGATGGAGGCCTGGCGGGCCTTGTTGTACGCGAGCTGGAGGGCGGAGATCATCTCATTGGCGTTCTCGGTGGCATTCTCCATTGCCGCCATCCGCGCCCTGCTCGGCCGCGTTCGATTCCAGAAGGACACGCCAGAGCTGGAACTCCAGGTGCCGCGGGACGAAGTGCGTCGACGATCACTGGAACGGTCGGGTTCGTAGATGTAGTCGACCGACGATCCCTTGCGCGCCTCGCGGCATCAGCCGGCGGGCGACCGGAAGAAATTGTTCGATGACGATCTTCTGATGCGCGACCGACTTGAACTCGTTGTAGACGATGTCCACCCGGTCAACCTCGCCCGCGAGTACGCCTCATAATCTCGCGGGCGATCGCCTGGGCGGTTCCGAACACCAGCGGGCTGTAGACACCGATGTACTTTCCCGCCAGCGTGATAGCGCGGCTTGGACGAAGAAGTCGACGCCCTTCTTGCCCGACGCAGTAGATCCGCAGGCGTCCCTCCGTCTGTCGCTGCCGCGTAGGTTGCAGCGACATGGCTCGCGCATCGCCTTCAGAAGATTGGAGTTGAACGCACCGCACAGGCCCCGGTCGGAGGTCACCACGATCAAGGCCGACCGTCGACCTCCCGCGGCGCGACGAGCGGATGCCGCGCCAGGTCAGGCATCTGCCGCAAGGTGGTCGAGCAGCCCGGTCATCGTCCGCGGCGTACGGGCGCGCGGCAAGCACCGCCGTTCTGCGCACGGCGGAGTTTCGCCGCCGCGACCATCTTCATCGCCTTGGTGATCTTCTGCGTCTTCTTGACGCCGCTGATGCGGCTGCGAATTTCGCGCAGCGTCGCCATGTCAGTTATGCCGTTGATCGCCAGGCGCTTGAACGACGCAGTGAACTCCTTCAGCATCGTCGTGGAGCTGCTTCGTGATCTCTTCCGTCAGATCCTTCTTCTCGACGATCGCCGTCGAGAAGGTCGCGCGTGCTTCAGCTCCATCGTCTCGAGCAGCTCCCGTTCGATAGCGCCGCACGTGCTCGAGCGGGATCTCGTCGAGGTATCCGTTTGTCCCGGCGAAGATGCTCACCACCTGCTTCTCCACCGGCATGGGATCGTACTGCCCCTGCTTCAGCAGTTCCACCAGGCGCGAGCCCGCGTCGGAGCTGCTGCAGGGTCGCCTTGTCGAGATCGGAGCCGAACTTGGCGAACGCCTCGAGTTCGCGGTACTGCGCAAGTTCGAGGCGGAGACGTCCGGCGACCTTCTTCATCGCCTTGATCTGGGCATTGCCGCCGACGCGGGACACGGAGATGCCGACGTTGATGGCGGGGCGGATGCCGGCATTGAACATGCTCGGATTCGAGGTAGATCTGCCCGTCGGTAATCGAGATGACGTTCGTCGGGATATACGCCGACACGTCGCCCGCCTGCGTCTCGATGACCGGAAGGGCCGTGAGGCTCCCGCCGCCGAGCTCGTCGCTCAGTTTCGATGCGCGCTCCAGGAGGCGGGAGTGGAGATAGAAGACGTCGCCCGGGATATGCCTCGCGGCCCGGCGGACGGCGGAGCAGCAGCGACACCTGGCGGTACGACTGCGCCTGTTTGGAGAGATCGTCATACACCACCAGGGCGTGCCGGCCGCTGTCGCGGAAAAACTCGCCGAGCGTGGCGCCGGAATAGGGCGCGATGAACTGCATCGGGGCGGGATCGCTTGCGGTCGCGGCGATGACGGTGGTGTACTCCATCGCCCCTTCCTGCTGCAGCTTGTCCACCACCTGCGCCACGGTGGAGCTTTTCTGTCCGACGGCGACATAGATGCAGTAGACCGGCTTCACGCCGCTTCTGCTTCGCCTGCTCGGTGTGGGTGTATTTCTGGTTGATGATGGTATCGATGGCGATGGCGGTTTTTCCGGTCTGCCGGTCGCCGATGATCAGCTCGCGCTGCCCGCGGCCGATCGGGATCATGCCGTCCACGGCCTTGATGCCGGTCTGCAGCGGTTCCTTCACGGGCTGGCGCTGGATGACACCGAGCGCCTTCCGTTCGATGGGCATGAGCTTCTCGGCCTTGATCGGGCCGCGGCCGTCGATCGGCTGGCCGAGCGGATTGACCACGCGTCCGAGCATCTGCTTCGCCGACGGGCATGGAGGCCACGCGGCCGGTGCGCTTCACCGTGTCCCCCTCCTTGATCTCGCTGCTTTCACCGAAGAGGATGCACCCGACGTTGTCCTCTTCGAGGTTCAGCACCATGCCGAACACGCCGTGGGGGAACTCCACGAGCTCGCTCATCAGCGCTTTGGAGAGCCCGTAGACGCGCGCCACGCCGTCGCCGACCTGGAGCACGGTGCCGACATCGTAGACATCCACTTCCTTTTCAAACCCGGCCAGTTGTCTGCGCAGGATTGCGGAGACTTCATCCGGTCGTACTTCTGCCATTGCCTGTCCTTTTCGTAGTCACTGTTAGTTGGTCGAGCGGGCCGCCCGCCGACGAGCCGCTCGCGCAGGAGCTCCAGCTGCCGGCGCATGCTCGCGTCGAGCACCGTGTCGCCGATCCTGACCACGAGTCCGCCCCGTGATCCGGCTGTCGAGCGACGAATCGCAGCGCGCACGCTCTTCCGCGTGTACCGCTCGAGCTGGTCGCTCGAGGTCGCTGCTGCTGGCGGGCGTGAGTTCCACCGCCGAGGTCACGTCGACGGTGACGATCCCCAGCTGCTCATCGCGCAGGACCCTGAACTGCTCGATGACGTCGGAGAGCAGCGCTTCGCGGTCTCTTGGCGGTCAGCAGGTGGAGGAAGTCGCAGCGTCCCGGCGGCTGACGTGCGGGCCGAACAGCTCGCGGAAGACTGCCACCTTCTTCTCCGGCGGCGATCGACCGGACTTGCCAGCAGCATCCGGAACTCCCGCGAGTCGCGGAGTACCTGCCCGATGAGCTCGAGATCCGCGCGCGGTCCGTCGAGCGTCTGTTCGTCTCGGCGGCGGCCATCATGAGCGCCGTGGCATAGCGCCGGGCCACGCGGGTGTTCTTCATGGTCGTCAGCTCTTCGGCAGTCTCCCGGATCGCGGCATCCACCAGCTGCCGCTGTTTCGGCGTGTCGAGGTTGGCGTCGAGGATCTTCCCGGCGGCCATCACCGCGAGATCGGCCACCTCGGCGCGGAGCTGCCCGAGGGCGGCCTCCTTCTCCCGTCGGATCTCCTCTTTGGCCTGGTCGACCATGGTCGCGCGAGCGAGGCATTCGCCTTCTCCAGGATCTCCGCCTTCAGCCGCTCGCCCATGTCGCGTCCTTCCTGGATGATCCGCTGCGACTGCTCTTCGGCCTGGGCGAGCTGGCGCTGGTTCTCTTCCAGCAGCCGCTGGGCCTCCTGCTGTGCCTCGTTCGGCTTCGTCGAGCGCCGTTCGGATCTTCTCCTCGCGCGCCGTCAGCGCGCCGAGCAGCGGTTTCCATGCGCCGCCACGCGGAGGATCACCAGCAGAATCACGAACGTGATGATCGTCCAGAGGATCAGTCCCGGATTGATGTCCAGCATGACGGGCTCCCGTGCTTACTTCGTTGCGAGGATGATGCAGATCGCGAGGGCGAAGAACGTCGCGCCTTCGATGAGCGCCGCGGCGATCAGCATCGAGGTCCGGACCTGGCCGGCAACTTCGGGCTGCCGGCCGCTGGCTTCCATCGCGGCCGCGGCGAGTTTGCCGATGCCGAGGCCGGCGCCGATCACCGTCAGTGCTGCGCCGATGCCTGCCGCAAGATATCCGAGTCCGATGGATTCCATGTGTTCTCCTGTGCGATTGAGTATGATGAGGTGATCGTGATGGTCAGATCGGCATACTCAGTGTCGCGCCTTCCGGCGTGCTCCGCGCCGTGTCCGCCCGCCTGCATGCCCAGTCCCATGAACAGCGACGTCAGCATCGTGAAGATGTATGCCTGCAGGAACGCGACGAACAGCTCCAGGAACATGATGCCCAGCGACAAACCCGACCGGACCGACGGCGACGATGTACGACTTGAAGATGAAGATCAGTCCGATCAGCGACACGATGACGATGTGCCCCCCGGTCATGTTTGCGAACAGACGGATGCAGAGGGCGAACGGCTTGGTGAAGAGCCCGAGAATTTCGATCGGGATCATGATCGGCCAGAGCGCCCAGTGGACGCCCCCGGTGAGATGCGCCAGATAGTGCCCGAGTCCCTGCGCCCGGATGGCCGCGGCCTGGATCATGACGAACGCGATGAGCGCCAGCCCGGCCGTCACGCTCACGTTTCCCGTGGCCGACGCGCCGTAGGGGACCAGCCCGAGGAGATTCATGATCGAGGATGAAGAAAAACGTCGTGAGCAGGTAGGGCATGTACCTCAGCCCGCCGGGCCCCATGTTCGGAACCACGATCTCGTCGCGGATGAACACGACGAACACTTCCATGAGGTTGCCGAGGCCCGCGGGACACGGCGGTGCGGGCTTCGACCGCGCCGCCGCAGATGGCAAGGACGACAGAGGAGCAGCGCGGCCACCCAGAGAAACACCACGTGCTTGGTGATCGAGAATCGATCGTGATCACCGGCGATCTGGACCGGGGGGAACTGCGGCAGGTGCACGTGGCCGAGGAACGGCAGCTCCAGCTCGTGGGCGTCGTGCACGTGCGCAATCAGGCTCGGTGAAGAGTTCCCCTCTGCCGTGCCGTGCGCGGCGTGGAGCGTGTCGGCCGCACCGTGGCGTGCGCCGGCGTTCCGGAGATCCGGCAGAAGAAAGCGACATGCGTCAGAATGATCATCCCTGATGGCGTGGAATGACATTGTTCTGGATGTAGAGTACTTCGAGGACGAGGTAGACCGCGTAGAAGCCGAGCAGACGAAACGGTCAGGGCCACCGCATGCATCCCGCCGATCGTGATCAGCACCACCAGCGTGCCAAGCATGCAGCGCCAGCCGCAGTCCCATCCCGCCCAGCACCGCTTTGAGAAATGTGGTGTAGGACTTGTCCCGAGCGTAGTACTCAATCGCCGGTATCCCGAGGAGCACGTTGACCGTGCTCATCACCGCGCCGATCGCGACGGCGGCCGCGCACGCGGGCCGATGCCATGGTCCAGAGCGGGTAGGCCAGCACGATTGCCGCTGACCGCGAGACGTCAAGCCCACCTGAGCGGGGAAACCGGAGAATCGCGCCTCATGGTCTCCTTCCGTTCCCCGGAGTCGGGCCCAGCACGTCACCGCCCGGAAGAACTGGAGAAACCCGCCGGCGGCTCCGACCAGCAGCCCCGCGAGCATGAGCCAGGGCGCGTATCCCAGAGTCCGTCGAGCCATCGCCCGAGGAAGAAGAAGACGACGACCGAGAGCGCAAGCTGAATGCCGAGCGTCAGAAACGGGCCGACTCCCCGCCCACCCGCCGCTCCGGCGCCCCGTCGGGTCGGTATCCCTCGTCAGGCCGGTGCACGGCGGCTTACCCCTTGCGCGGTGCGTCGGCCGGCTTCGACTCGGGGCCGCCGGCCGGCGGGTCGCCGTCCGGACCATGGCACATTTCCCGTCGAACATCGCACCCTCGTCCACCACAAGCCGGGCTGCGCGGATGTCGCCGCGCATGACCGATTTCCCCTCGAGAATCAGCTTCTCGTGCGCCGTGACGGTGCCGTTCACTTTGCCGGCGAGGGAGATTTCCGTGCCGTCACGTTTCCCTCAACCACGCCGGTCAGTCCGACGGCGGCATTGGCTTTGGCAATGACGTCGCCGACAAGTCGGCCGTCGATGCGGATGCTTCCTTCCGTCCTGATCACCCCTTCGATCGTGGTCTGGGTCCGACCAGACTCAGTTCTCCGTTTGTCTGCTGTTTCTCGGCCACGGCGTCCTCTTGCTATTGGAGTGTTGGTGGTGTCAGCAGATATTCGCTGCGGATCGAGAGGAAGCCCGTCTTTCCAGAATTCAAAGTGCAGGTGGGGTCCGCTGCTCGGTTCGCCCGGTATTTCCCACCAGGGCGATCAGTTCCCCCCGCTTCACAAATGCCATGCTCTCCCTTGAGAAGCGACTCGGGCATGCCTGTAGACGGTACATATCCCGCCGCCGTGCGCGAGCATCATCATGTTTCCCGCTTTCGTAGGTCCATCCGGCGAAGCATGATGGTCCCGTCGGTGGCCGCTGCGATCGGCGTGCCCCTCTTTGCGGCGACAGTCCATTCCGAAATGCCGCCGTGCCCGGATCGAATTCCTGCGTGACGAACCCCTCGGCGGACGGATCAGGGGAAACGCCGCCCGAAACCCCTCGGCGCTCGGTGACCACCGCATGTGTAGGAGGACATCAGGTCCAGGTCGCCCGACCGGGACGCTTTCCCGGCGTCGCACGTACCGGCGGCGTTGCAGGGCGCTCGGCGAGCGGGACCCGCGATGCGGTCGCCGCCATCAACGGAGGCGAAACCGCCGCGACGCCGAATCCGTGTCCAGACGGATTCCGGTCTCCCAGTGCTCTTGCGAAGCTGGACATTGTAGTCACGCAGGAGCAGCACATCCTCCGCGAGCGCTTCAAGCCGCTCCTGGGTATCGCGGAGCTGTGCACCGTACCGGCGTTCCAGCTCAGGGTTCGGGATCGGGACATACGATCCCGAGCGGCGTGTACATCACGCGCGGCGAGCGTCAGACCGACGATCGCCACGACCACCCCGATCCCGGCAAGCCACATCCGTCACCCTGCTCAGGGTGATGCTGCGGGTCTTCCCCCCTTCCTCGCTCGGCACGATCAGTACACGGTACTGCCGGGGTGTCTTCTTGCGTCGACTCGGTTCGGGGGACATTCCCTGCCCTGAAAAATATTGGATTTTTAATATACAGAAAACGGGCGGCAAAGTCAACGGCATCGGACGGTAACGCATTCTCTGGACTTACAATTGCGGGGATTTGACCCGCGGTGGTCGGGCCACTGCCCGCCGCAATGTATTCCCTCATCCGCCGTTTGTATACCGCCCGGTCGAATCGCATCCGCCTGGGCCCGGAGGACGCCGGATCAAACGCGCGTTTCCCGGCATCCGGCGGATGGCGGCGAAGGGACGCGGCGGTCTGTTCCTGAAAAGGACTCCCGTCTCCGTCCCTGCGTTCCTCGACACGGTTTCCAGCGCTCCGCCCCTGGCGAAGGCCACCACCGGTTTTCCCGAGGCCATCGCCTCAAGGGAACGATGCCGAAGTCCTCCTCGCCGGGAAAGATCACGCCCCGGCATCCGGCGTAGAGCTCGCGCAGCTCGTCGTCGCTCACCCTGCCGGCAAATGTCGTTTCCGCCCGCTGCACTCCGCCGCAGGCGTCCGGGCATCCGGCCCGTCGCCGACCATGACGAGTCTCTCGCCCATCCGCCGAGCAGGCTTCGATCGCCAGATCGATCCGCTTGTACGGAACGAAGGCGCCGACCACCAGGAAATATCCGCCGTCCCGCCGGCGACAGGCGGTAACATCGCCGTGTCCACCGGGGGGATGGATCACATCCGACGCGCGTCCGCCAGAGCGTCCGGATTCGCTCCGCACATTGTTCCGAGTTCGCCACCAAGTGCATGCGGAGCCGACGCGGTCCTCACATCCCAGCGGCGGAGGGGTCCGGCCACCGTCGCGCATGGCCAGGCGGGTGAGCGAGTCCCGCTCGCCCCCGTGCCGAAATACTCGTCGTACTGGTCCCAGAGGTAGCGCATGGGCGTATGGCAGTAGCAGATGTGGAGTGCATCCGGGCCGCGCCGGCACCCTTGGCGACGCAATGGTGGGAGGTGATCACCAGGTCGAACTCACGAAGATCGAAGCTCCGGATCGCCGGCGGGAAACAGCGGAAGGTAGCGACGGTACGCGGGATGCGGACGACACGGAAGGTGCTGGATGAACGAAGTGCGGATCGGCATCCGCTCAATGACGGGCGAGACGGTCCCGGGCATGTGGAGGAGGGTGAAGAGCGTCGCGTCCGGGAACATCTCGCAAGGGCCTCAACACACCGCTCGCCGCCCCGCATGGCGGTGAGCCACTCGTGTACGATCGCGATATCGGCCGGGGTCCCCATCGCGTACCGGCTCTGCGGTGGCGCAATATACAAAGAAGGCCCGAGAGCAACGGGTCAACGCGCGGTTGATTACGGCGACGAGGACCGCCTACCGTATATTGGTCTATGCCGGACCCCCTCGCATGAGTATCCTCGTCGCCCTGTGCTCTTCGTCATGCTTTTCATGGTGTTTGTCTCCCTTCTCCTGCTGGTGATCGGACCGGTGATGCTGCTCCAGCCGCACCGCCGGACCGTGGACTACTACCGCCGGTTCACACGCTCCTTCTCCACCCCTCCGACCGCCGGTCTCCCCTGCGAGGAGACTCACGCTGAAGACCGCCGAGGGAATCGATCTGAGCTGCTGGTTCATCCAGCCGCCGGTGACGCCCGGGGAACCGTGATCTACCTTCACGGCGTCAGCGAGTGCAAGATCGTCGGCCTCCCCGCTGGCACAGTGCGTCTTCACGATCGGGGGTATCACGTCTTCCTGTACGATTCCCGCCGGCACGGCGACAGCGGGGGGATCGTTCTGCACGTACGGCTTCTACGAGAAACACGACGCCAGGACGGTGATCAACTACCTCGCACTCCCGCACCGATCTGCGGCTGGGAGGATCGGGTCTGTTCGGCTCTCCATGGGCGCCGCGATCGCCATCCAGGTTGCGGCCGTCGATCGGCGGGTGCGCGGCCGTCGTCGCCGAGAGCGGTTTCGCCACCCTCCGGAGATCTTCGACGACTACCAGAAGCGGATGATCAAGCTCCCCTGGCACTACCTCCGGAATCATCGTCATCAGCGTTCCGAACGCCTCGCGCACTTCAAGGCCAACGCCGTCTCCCCGCTGGACGCGGTCGGGAGATCCGGATGTCCCGCTCTTCATCATCCACGGCACAGCGGACGACCTGATCGTCTTCCGGTACTCGGAGATGGTCTACGAGCAAGCACAGCGAACCGAAGGAGCTCTGGCTGATCCCGGGGGCGAGACACAACGATATCGCGGAGGTCGGTGGAGAGGAATACCGGCGAGTGGATCCTGGAGTTCTTCGACCGGACGATACCGCGCGGATAGCCGGCGGTCACACCAGGAAAGCCAGTAGCTGACCTTCAGCAGGACGACGTCTTCGTGCGGGAGCTGCGACAGGTCTCTCCGCATCGCGCTCGCCGAACGGCCCGTTCCGGTAGACGTCCCGCTGTCGCCGAACCCTGCCCTGTGTCCAGACGAGATAGAGCGCGCTGCCGGGGAGATACTCCCAGCGGAGCAGAAGATTGCGCATTGAGCATCGCCGATATTGAAATCGTAGTGACGGGGGCCGGGCACGGCCGCGAAGGATGACTCCCCGTGTCAGCAGGGCAAGGCCAGTCGTACTCGTTCCACGCGCCAGCAGCACCTGTGCACATAGACCTGCATGGAGAAGCCTCGGCGTGAAGGTCACGATCCCGCGCAGGGAAAGTTCAAGCTCATCGAGATCACGATCGCCGAACAGCCTGTACAGGCGCCCGTCCTATCACTGTCGCCACGTGCCGCCCCCGCTCAAGACCCCCGTACGTTCACTGCCGCACCGTCTGGTATCCACTGAGAGGCGCGAGCGTCCAGCCACGGACGCCGGGCGGAGTTTCAGACTGCAGCTGGTCCGTAGAGCATCCCCGCTTTCTCCGCGGGCATCCAAGAGCTACCCCGCGGTTACGGACCCCACCACCGGCTGCCGCTCATCCGTCTGCGACCGTCACGCGAGGTCGCGCCAGAGGGGCCGGCGGTAGATGCCGATGACGCCCCGCTCCTCGTCGTCGTGGACGGAGAAACCCGACGGCATAGGCCAGCCTCAGAACCCAGAAATTCCTGAACTCCGCCGGAAGGCTGCCGAGAACAGCCGACGTTGTCCGTATGCCGTCCCAGTTCCACCGGAGTTCCGGATTGACTGCCACGAAGTAGCTAGCGGAGCGGGGAGCGCCGCGAAGTTCTCCCGGTAGATCAGCTGCGCATAGCCACCGTGTTCGTGCGGTTGCGCGAAGAACCCGAGATCGTTGCTGTTGAATCCAGCCGAACGCTTCATAGGAGACGGTGGAGAACCAGTGTTCGCCGGAGATCCGTGGAGAAGAGGAGCCGCCCGGCCACGCCGGCGCGGTTCCCGCCTCCGGCCGAGGACACCGCTCCCGCGAGATAGCCGTCCACGGCATAGCGTCCGTCGTCGAGCCGGAGGTTCCAGTCCATGCCGCCGGAATACGCCGGCAGCATATTCTCCCGCGCCGACGCCGGTGAGCATGCCCCCGATCCACGACGTGGGGGCGATGTCCTTCTTGAGCCGGAGCACCTGGTATATCCCCGGGGTTCCGTCCGGATCCTGCGAGGCTGCCGCCGGTCGAATCCCGATCTCCGCGTTCTTCCTCATCGGTCGCCGCCGCCAGCGCGCCGAAGGAGAACCCCGCGGCGTCCGGCCCGAGACTTTCGCCGCACCCAGGATGGTCGTTGCCGTGGGGATTGTCTCAGACGCTGCCTCCGGGGGGAGCGGACGACTGTAGGACTCCCGTTGGACGCTTGCCGATGCGGCGGGAGAAGAAGAGCGGCAGCGCTGTATTGTCCACCGCCGGGCCGAATAGGAAGCTGCGAGCTCCCTCCGTGAAGAACGGGCGCTTCTCGGGAAAGAGGGTTTCGAACACCGTGAGATTGAGCACTGCCTGGTCCACCTCGACCTGCCCGAAATCGGGGTTGATGGCTGCAGTCCAGGGTGTAGCTTTCACTCAGGCCGTACTTGAGATCCAGGCCGGCCGTCACCGTCTGTTCAGCACGCGTCGGCGATCCGTCTGGCGCCGTCTCGAATGCCGACCGTGCCGGAGGCATACGGGGCAAGCTCCAGGTGGACCGGCGGACGGATGCCGCGAAGTCCGCGACATGTCCCCAGCGGGAGACCGCGGCGTGTTCGCTGCGGGGAATCATCACCCACTCCAGTGGTCTCCCGTTTCCGGCTGATGTACCGGCGGAAGTTGATCCCCCATTCCGTCCTCCCTTCGGACCCGGCGGCGAAACGGAGGGCGCTGAAGCGGAATGACGAACTCGGCCGACCAGCCCTCCGGGATCAGCCCGGGCGCGCACGTCCCAGACTGCGTCCCACTGGATGTCGTATGCCATTCCGTCCTGCGAAAGCACCCCGTCGCTCTGCACTCCCGAGACGTTTGTCGAGAAGACGAACGCCGTCTGATGATCGTGGTAGGAGTCGATCTGGACGGTGAACCGGTCCGCCTCCGTCGGCGCGGTCGCGCCGGGTGAGCTGGTGGACGATACCGGCGGGATCGTGTCCCGGCATAGTACCCGACATAGAGCGCCCGGTCGTCGTAGAGCACCCGCACCTCGGTGGACTCCGTGGGTGCGGCGCCTTCCTCCGGATCGTACTGGGTGAACTCGCCGTTCGGGAGTACCTGGGACCATTCCCGATCGGTGAGAAGCCCGTCGATCACGGGCGCCTGCGGGATGCGCACGGCCTCGATCGCCCTGGGCGAGGACCCCGCGTGCGCGCGGGAGCCCGCGCAGACGATGAGACACGGCAGGAGGAGCCAGTATGGTGAGCGCCTGGAGCTCATGGAGTGAAAGATAACGACCCCGGACATTACTGTAAAGAGAATGTTCCGTATTATCGCCAGGGTGTGACGGGCACCACACCACCCGTCAGGCGGCTCCGCCCCGGCGGAATTGCATGACGTTTTCGATGTGAAAGGTGTGAGGAAACATGTCCACCGGCTGTACTTCACCTGGAGCGTAGAGTCCACCGTGGCACAGTACCGCGGCATCCCGCGCCTGGGTGGTTGGATTGCAGCTGACGTAGACGATGCGTTCGGGCCTCAACTCGCGCAGACGCCGCACCACCTTTTCGTGCATCCCGGTCCGCGGCGGATCCACAATGACAACGGAGGGAAGCGGAACATCCTGCAGCCATGCCGTATCCGTGGTCAGCCGGTCCTTCAGATCGCCGATCACGAACCGGCAGTTGTGGATGCCGTTGTGCTCCGCGTTCCGGCGGGCGTCTGCCACCGCCGCCTCCACCGCCTCCACCCCGATCACGGATGCCACCGAGCGGGCGACATGCAGCGCGATGGTTCCGGTTCCCGAATAGAGGTCCCACAGGACGTCGTCGGGCCGGAGGAGCGCCAGCTGCGCCGCAGCGTCGTACAGACGTTCCGCCTGCACCGTGTTCGTCTGGAAGAACGAGTTGGCTGAGATGCTGAACGTGTTGGGGCCGATCCGTTCCGTGATGAAGCCGGGGCCGTGGTAGACGACCTCCCGATCGCCGATTGCCACCTGCGACTTGCGCTGTGTGATGTTGTTCACGACGGTGGTCACGGACGGGAATGCGGCGAGAATTTCGGCGGTCAGGGGGCTCATCAGCCCGGGCTCGTCGTCATGGGTGACGATGTTCACCATCATTTCCCCCGTCCGCTTCCCCTCGCGGATGACCACATTGCGCAGAAAGCCCGTGTGCGTCACGGTGGAATAGGGGAGGATCCCGTGCCGCCGGCAGAAGTCACGCACCGTGGCAAGGAGGGGGATGGTCTCGCGCGACTGAAGCCAGCATTCTTTCAGGTCGAGGATACGGTCGAACCGTCCGGGAAGATGGAGGCCGAGCGCGTACCGATCGGGAATCTCGACACCCCGCTCCCGCTCCGCCATCTCCTGATCGCTCAGCCATCGGTCGCCGAACGAAAATTCCATCTTGTTCCGGTACAGGAATACGTCGGGGGAGCCGAGCGGCGGGCCGGACGGCAATCCCCTTGAATCCGCCGATTCGTTCGAGCGCGTCGACGACGTGTTGCCGCTTGAAGTCAAGCTGGGCCTCATAGATCACATGTTGCCACCGGCAGCCCCCGCACACCCCCGCATGGCGGCAGCGGGGAGCCGTGCGGAGCGGCGAGGGCTCCAGGAGCGCCGAGACGTGCGCCTCGGCGAACTGTTTCTTCGCCTTTACAATGCGCACCCGGGCGCGGTCACCCGGGACGGCCCCATGGACGAAGATCACGAGTCCCTCGTGCCTCCCCACACTCTTCCCCTCGAACGCGAACCGTTCCAGGGTGAGATCGATCTCCTCCCCACGCTTCATGTCCCACCCTCCATCAGCCTCTCCAGTTCCCGCGAGAGTTCGCCCCACCGGAAATAAGCGTCCCGGAGCGCATGTTCGATTTCCCGGTACTCGGCCGATACCTCCTTCACATGGTCGCCGTCTTTGTAGAATCCGGGGTCTGCCATCAGGTGCTCCAGAACGGACTTCCTGTTCTCCTGCGCCTCAATGGATTTCTCAATCGTCTCGATCTTCGTCCGGAGCGGCCGGGTCTTCCGATACCGCTGCTGGCGGAGCTCCGCCTCAAGGCGCTTCCGGTCCTTCTCGGTGACGGACGCCCGCACCGGACCCGCGGGCGCGCTCGCAGCCAGGCGCGCCTCTTCCTGTCTGCGGGCGGAGAGATAGTCGTCGATGCCGCCGGAGAATTCCCTGACATGCCCCCCCTTGAACTCCACCACCTTCGTGACCAGCGGATCAAGAAAGTCCCGATCGTGCGAGACGATCACGATGCTCCCCTCGAAATGTTGCAGGGCTTCCTGCAGCACCGACTTGGAGCGCATGTCCAGATGGTTGGTCGGCTCGTCGAGCACCAGAAGGTTTGCCGGCTGCAGGAGCATCTTGGCAAGGGCCAGACGGCTCTTCTCGCCGCCCGAGAGAACACGAACGGGTTTGAACACGTCGTCACCACGGAAGAGGAAGCTGCCGAGAAGACTTCGCAGAGCCTTTCCGTATCTCTCCGGTCGCCACCTCATCGACGGTCTGCAGAACATCGAAGTCGGGGTTCAGTTCTTCCGCCTGGTGCTGTGCGAAGTAGGAGACCAGGACGTTGTGTCCGATCTTCCGCTCCCCGGCATCGAACGGCTCGACCCCGGCGATGATCGCGGCGAGCGTTGACTTCCCCGCCCCGTTCACGCCGACGAAGGCGATCCTCTCCCCCCGATCGACATCAAAGTCGATGCCGTCAAAGACGGCAAGGGTGCCATACCGTTTGTGGATGCCGCGCAGCTCCATGACCGAACGGCCGCACGGAGGGGCCGGTGGAAACTGGAAGCGGATCGCGCCTTCCTCGTCCTCCATCTCGATGAGGTCCATCTTCTCGAGCTGCTTGATGCGGCTCTGCACCTGCCGTGCCTTCGTCGCCTTGTACCGGAAGCGTTCGATGAACCGTTCGGTCTGCTTGATCTGCTGCTGCTGGTTCCGGAATGACGCCTTCAGCTGCTGCTTCCGCAGTTCCCGCTCCTCGAGAAAGAAGCTGAAATTGCCTGCGTATTCGGTCAGGGAACCGAGGCTCAGCTCGAAGCGTCCGGACGGTCATCGTGTCCAGGAAGCGCCGGTCGTGGGAGACGATCATGACTGCGCCGTCGTACGATGTCAGGTACTCTTCAAGCCACTGGAGCGAGTCGAGGTCGAGGTGGTTCGTGGGCTCGTCGAGCAGCAGCAGGGAGGGCTGTTGGAGCAGCAGGCGTGCCAGCGCGATCCGCATCTGCCATCCGCCGCTGAACTCGTCGGTCTGGCGCACCAGGTCACCCGCGGAGAATCCCAGTCCGAAGAGCACCTTCTCGATATTCGATTTCATCCGGAAGGCGTCGGCATCTTCCAGGCGGTGCTGGAGTTCGCCGTAGATCTCGAGCAGCTCGCGGAACTCGTCCCCCCCTTCGGCGACCTCGGCCATGCGCCGGCTCACCTGCTCGAGCCGTTGTTGCGTTTCCACAACGCTCTTGAACACCGACTCGACTTCCGCATAGAGCGTGCGGCCCCCGGCATACATGCCGTCCTGCGGAAGGTAGCCGACCGTGACGAATTTCGCCCTGGCGATTTCTCCGCTGTCGGGAGCGGCGTCGCCCACAAGCATCCGGAGCAACGTCGACTTGCCCGCGCCGTTCGACCCGACGAGTCCGATCCTGTCGTGCGGGCCGATCCGGAACGATACGTCGCGGAAGAGGACTCGTCCTCCGAACTGGAGCGCTATGCCGACGGCGGAAATCATACCGAGCAATATACAAAAAAGGGTCGTCCGCGGAAACCGCGGCGAACGTCACGCGGGAGCTGGAAGTCGTTTCCACGCGAAGACCACTGGCCCGCGGTACGTTGAGTGAAGCGCGATGAAACCGCCCCGACATCATGACGGCCAGGGCCGCGCTTGTCGCTCCCGGCTGTCGCAACACCGAGTTCGTGTTTCCTCTTCCCCCCCCCGACATCCTTCCCCCTTCCTCCGGCCGCAGACGTCGTGGGAGTGCCTCCTCCCGGATTGCTCGTCGGGGCGGGGGTGGTATGGGAAAGGATCGGGACGGACGCGGGCAAGGAACAACTGGGGAGGTGTGTTCAGGAAACAGATCAGGCAACTCTGCGCTTCAGTATCTCCACCCGCCTACCGTTGGTGGAATGAGCCTTCCCGCCGAGGGCGGCACCAGCCTCGGCCGAAGGCCGGGGGGCGAGGTCGGTGTCGTTGTTTCCGAACGCACGCCACCGTTCAATTCTCTGCGGCTCCGCGGGAAGACCCTGTCTTTCCTCCCCCTGCTAGAGAGCGGTGTCCGCCGCCAGGAATTCCATCACCACGCGGTCCAGCGCATCGGGCGCATCGGCGTGCACCCAGTGTCCGGCGTCAGGGATCGTCACCACCGCCGACCGGGGAAAGATCGTTCGGATCAGGTCCCGGTCCTCGTCGGGCACATACCTGGACCGCCCGCCACGGATGAAGAGGGCGGGCGTTCAGCACCGCGCTTCTTCGGGCACTCCGTCGCGGATCTCATCGTAGTGCGCAGCGATGGTCGGAAGGTTCATTGTCCAGTGGTATCCCCCCTGAGTGTTCCGCGCAAGGTTCTTCAGGAGAAACTGACGCGTGGGGGGATCGGTGAGGCGGGCGGCAAGGGCGTGGTCGGCGTCGCCCCGCGACGTGTACGTTTCCGGGCGCATGGCGAGAAGGGCATCGAGAATCTCGTCATGTCGGCGCTCGTAGCGCCGCGGACTGATATCTACCACCATGAGACGGTTGACCCTCGTTTCGTCCGCGACGGCGAACTGCATCGCCGTCTTGCCCCCCATTGAATGGCCGAGGAGGTGGGCGGACGGCATACCGTGCTCGTCATGAACCGTCCGAGGTCGTCCGCCATCGCCGGGTAGTCCATCCGGTCGTCGTGAAACGACCGGCCGTGGTTGCGGGCATCGACGACCAGACATGGAAGCGTTCCGCCCATCGACGGGCGAGCGTGGCCCAGTTGTCCAGAGAGCCGAACAGTCCGTGAAGATGATCAGCGGCGGCCCGGCTCCGTAGACTGCGGTGGTGTAGTGCTCATGAGATGCGCCCCGGGGCCGGGGCGCCGCCGGGTACTTCAGGTAGTACTTCAGCGGATTCGGGTCCACCCGGCATTCCTCGGCGATCCGGATCCGGTCGATCCGGTTCTCGTCACGCAGCATGTAGAGGCGGGGCACCATGCGATCGCGCAGGTCGATCGGCGTCATCGGGTTGATGAAGATGCTCGTTCCCCCCTCGAACCCCGCGGGCACGTTCACCCGCCACTTGATCAGCACGTGCCAGGGCATCTTGTAGACCGCGTCGATGGGTGTGTAGTACCATTCCTCGTTGCAGGAGATGCTCGGCGCCCATGGCGGCGTGGCAGGCGTGGACGAGGTTGCTCATGCCGCGGATTTCCTCGTCGGAGTGCTCGTACGGCCGCCCGGCGTGCGCGCGGGAGTAGATCTCGATGGTGGGATAGCGGTGACCGATGCCGGCGAAGGCGATGGCGTGATCGTTCTCGGCGAAAATCAGGTTGTGGTGCGCGGCGAAGTTCGCTCCGAACTCGTTGAAGACATTCGGGTCGCTTGCGCAGCATGGTGATCTGGTTCTCGATGGACGCACCCCACTCGTCGAGCGCCACCAGCTGTTTGTGCAGGTGGTCGAACGAAGCGCCGGCCGTGCGCAGCCAGTTCTGGAAGACGCTGACGTACCGGACGTACCGGTTGGTGGTGACGATGTCGTTGATCGCCTCGATCGGTGAACTTGAAGTAGCGGTAGTGCTCCTCGAGGGTCATCTCGCCGGAGGAGAAGAGATCGGTCTCGTGCGTGGCGCCCTTCCCGGTAGTGGCGCCGGGCGATGATCATCTCGTGCCCGCCGCCGAAGAAGGCGTCGGCGACCGCCAGCCGCTCCGACAGCGGCATCTTCTCGATCTGCTCCTCCGTCTTCCCTTCCTGCCGCAGCTTGTAATGGATGATGTCCGTGATATGCTTCAGCCCGGCGGGGTTCGCGAGATACTCTTCCTTCCATTTCTGCCGCTGCGCGGCGCATCTTGTAGGCGTAGTTCTTCCGCCAGTAGTCGAGCGTGACGATCTCGAACATGTTGCCGACCCGCCGGAACTCCGCGACGGTCTCGGCATACTTGTCGGCGGGCAGGAAATCGAGCCGTTCCCACTGGTCGTCGCGGCGCACCAGGCGGGACTTCTCCGGGGGCGTTTCGAAATAGCGCGGAGGACAGAAGCTGCAGTAGTCTTCGGGGTCGTGGATCTCGATGGCGCGGCGGCTGAGCGGACGTCTCGTTGGTCGGCGGGCTTTCGCCCCGGCCGGCGACCGCCCAGACTTCGGTGCCCGTGAACGGATTGACCTGTTTCACCGTCCCGTCGGGCATGATATTATAGAAGATGGCGTGATTGCATATCCATCCCTTTCCGGTGAATCCGGCTGGCGGTCGCGACGCGGGTGTCAGCGACCTGTTGCAGCGGCCAGCAGCACGTCGACCTTCTCGACGCTCTCCGCCTCCGCATAGAACCGGATCAGCGGCTCCGTGCCCGATGCACGCACCAGCACCCAGCCGCCGTCGACGAAGAACTTGAATCCGTCGGTGTCTTTCCGTCCGACGTCACCCTGAAGCCGCCGATCTCCTTCACGCCCGCGGCGGTATTTCTTCATGATCGCCGCCTTCTCCTTCTCGGTCACGTGGAGGTCGATCCGCTTGAACTCGTGCTGGCCGTACTCGTCCATCAGTTCCTGCACCAGCGCGCTGAGCGGTTTTCGCCGCGACGGCCATGATCTCGCACAGCAGCAGTCCGAGGAAGATGCCGTCGCGTTCCGGAAGGTGACCCTTCACGCCGAGCCCGCCGCTCTCCTCCCCGCCGATGAGCACATCGCGCTCGGTCATCAGCCGACAGATGTGTTTGAAGCCGATCGGCGTTTCGTGCATCGTGAGCCCGTACCTTCGCACTGCCGATCGACCATCTGCGTCACCGAGAACGATTTCACCACTTCGCCGGTCATTCCCTTCTGCTTCGACGAGGTACTTCAGCAGGAGGGCAGAAAATCCGGTGGGAGTCGACGAAGTTCCCCTGTTCATCGACGGCGCCGATCCGGTCCGCATCCCCGTCGGTCGCGATGCCGATGTCGAATCCCCCGGCTTTGCACCCGGCGCATGAGCTCGGCGAGGTTCTGCGCGAGCGGCTCCGGGTTTGTTCCGCCGAAGGAGGGATTGTACTCATCGTGCATCTGCACGCACGTCGGGCAGCACGCCGTCCAGCACCCCCTGTCCCGCACCGTACATCGCATCATAGAGGATCCGGATGCCGGACGAGCGGATCAGGTCGAGGTCGATCTTCGTCGCGAGATCATCGAGGTATCGCTGCTTCATGCCGACCGGCGAAATCGTCCCCTTCTCGATCAGCTGCCGCGAACGGTGCGCTTCGCCGGGGGAAGCGTCTTCAGCTTCAGGACCGCCGCGAGCTCCTTCTCGACCTTCGCGATCATCTCCGGGTGTGCGGGGCCGCCGAAGTCTCCCTTGATCTTGAACCCGTTCTACTTCGCCGGGTTGTGGCTTGCCGTGATCACGATGCCCCCGGCGGCCGCGTTCTCAGCTTCGTCAGCAGCGAGACCATCGGCGTCGTGACGATGCTGTCCGCCAGCTTCACCCGGATGCCGGCATTGGCGATGACCTCCGCCGACTTTTCGGCAAACTCCCGCGACATGAACCGCGCATCGTAGCCGATCACGATGCCGTTGCGGATCTTCCGGTGCTTCCTGAAATACCGCGCCGTCGCCAGCGCGACCTTTTCCAGATTGGCGAACGTGAAGTCATCGCGCGATCACTGCACGCCAGCCGTCGGTGCCGAATTTGATCGGTGCAGCCATGGTCTCCTGCTGCTTGAAGAGATGTTACCTGCTGAACGCGCCCATCCCGGCGTACAGTGCCGCCGTGCCCGAGCTCCTCTTCGATGCGGAGCAGCTGGTTGTACTTCGCGATGCGGTCTGTCCGGCTCGCCGAGCCGGTCTTGATCTGTCCGGCATTGGTCGCAACGGCGATGTCGGCGATCGTGGCGTCCTCCGTCTCGCCGGAGCGGTGGCTGATGATGCAGGTGTAGCCGGCCCGTTTGGCCATCTCGATGGCATCGAGCGTTTCGGTCAGCGTGCCGATCTGGTTCACTTTGATCGAGGATCGAATTTGCGACGCCCAGCTCGATCCCCTTGTTCAGGAATGCGGTGTTCGTGACGAAGACATCGTCGCCGACAAGCTGGATCTTGTCGCCGAGGGCGTCCGTCAGCATCTTCCAGCCGTCCCAGTCGTTCTCCGCCATGCCGTCTTCGATGGAGATGATGGGATACTTCTTCACCCACCTCTCGTAGAACTTCACCATCTCTTCGCGGGATTTGCGGGACTTGTCCGACTTGTAGAAGAGGTACCCCCCGTCTTCCCACATCTCGCTCGCGGCCGCGATCGAGCGCCAGGAAGATATCCTTTCCCGCCTCGTAGTCGGCTTTGCGCGATCGCCTCGAGGATCACCTCGATCGCTTCGGCGTTCGATTTCAGGTTTGGAGCAAATCCCCCTTCGTCGCCGACGGCGGTGTTGTACCCTTTCTTCGTGAGCACCGATTTCAGGGCATGGAAGACCTCCGCGCCCATGCGGAGCGCTTCGGCGAACGTCGGCGCATTCACGGGAACGATCATGAACTCCTGGAAGTCCACGTTGTTGTCGGCATGCTTTCCGCCGTTCAGGATATTCATCAGCGGAACGGGAAGGTACTTGGCGTTGGTTCCGCCGATATACCGGTAGAGCGGAAGCTCCGACGGACTGTGCGCGCGGCCTTCGCCGCGGCGAGCGAGACCCCGAGAATTGCGTTCGCGCCGAGCTTCGACTTGTTCGGCGTCCCGTCCAGCTCGATCATCATCCGGTCCATGCCGAGTCTGATCCAGTGGCATCGAAGCCGGTCAGCTCGCCGGCGAGCGTATTGTTCACGTTCTCGACGGCGTTCCGCACGCCTTTGCCGTTGATAGCGCGTGGTGTCGCCGTCGCGCAGTTCCACCGCTTCGTGTTCGCCCGTCGATGCTCCGCTCGGAACCGCCGCACGCCCGACAACGCCGTTCTCGAGATCGACGTCGACTTCGATGGTCGGATTGCCCCGTGAATCGAGAATCTCGCGGGCAAAAATATCACTGATCACTGTGCTCATGAATGCTCCTTCTTCGAATGCATGCTGGGAATGGGAAAAAGCCTTTAAAGAAAGCCAAATCAGGCCTGAAAATCAAACTCCTGCACGACGCCATCCGGGGGCACCCGCCCGCATCACGCACTCCCGTCAGCCGCGGCGTGGCGATGTGAGCGCCCCACGGACCGCCGCAGCCACCCTTCCCACGGTCAACAGCTTCATGCATTCCATGTAGCCGTCCCCTTCACGGTTGCAGAAATCGAGGTGGCAGGGATGACAGGGCACGTCCGCCCTGAGGGCGCGGTGGCCCGATGAGGCGTCATAGGGAAACCAGATGTTCTCTTCACCGGGCCCGAATAATCCGATCGTCGGCGTGCCGACCGCGGCGGCGATGTGCATCGGTCCGGCATCATTCGACACAAACGCGGAACAGAGCGAAACAAGAGCGGCAAGAGACCGGAGGGAAAGATGCTCGACAACACGCACCCGCGGATCCGGCGTGTCCGCGGATGGCGCGGATCGTGTCCGCATCCCGCGGACCCGCAGTGAACAGCACCTGCACACCGTCACGCTCCGTCAGAAGGTCCGCCAGCGCGGCAAACCTCTCCGGCAGCCAGTGCTTCGCCGGCCAGCTTGCGCCGGGGTGGATGCCCACAAGAGGCCGGGCGGTATCGATGACCGGATCGCCATGCCGGAGCAGCAACCGCACGGCCTCGCGCTCGGCCTGCGAGGGAAAGAGCTCCGTGGCCCGGGCGCTGACCGGGATGCCCGCGGCCGTCAGGGCCTGGTTATGGAACTCGATCGCACTCTTCGGGCTTCCGTCATCGCTGTACCCTGATGGAGTAGAGCCGCCCTCTCCCCTTCCTGTCGGGACCCACACGGACGCGGGCGCCGCTGAGACGGGTCACCAGCGCGCTGCGGGGGTTGCCGAACAGATCGATCGCAAGATCGAACCGCCGCCGCCGGAGCAGCAGCGCAATACGTGTCTGTTCCAGGACCGACGGCCGTGACAGGTCGAACGGAATGATGTCGTCCAGACAGGGATTTCCCTCCAGCAGGGAGACCGCCTCCCGTTCTCCCATGTACGCGATGAACGCCCCGGGATAGGCGTTCCTCACCGACCTGATCACCGGAGTGGTGAGCACGACATCCCCGATGAACTTCATGCGGGTAAGAAGGATGCGGTCGTAGGGGGGAATGCCGCTCATCGGCTTCTCTCCGGGGCGGGAAAGCCGCCGGGGCGGTCCGCCTCCACCGCGACGACTGTCGCATCATGCTCCCGGAGCCCGTTCGTCCCGGGGACACCGGGTTCGCCCACTCCTCCCGGACTCTGTCGGAGCATGCCCTGTCCGTTCCTTTCCGATTCCCATTCGCAACGGTCAATCCACTCCGTGATCCGGAGCTGCCAGACTTCATCGGAACGGTGATTCAGCGACGTCCAGAATGCCGCCCTGGCGGTCTGGTAGTTCCCCATGGTATACAGACAGATGCCCATTGTTCGCCGGCGAAGGGCTTCCAGGCGTGGCTCGTGCCTGCTCAGATCGATGAGCCCGAGGACGGAAAGGGCCTCGGCGGGCCTGTCCCCACGGACAAGAAGCTTTGCCTTCAAATAGAGGGGAACGGGGGTTCGCTCCGGGTCAAGGGTCATCGCTTCAAGAAGGGCGAGCCGGGCCGAATCGCCGGCACCCGACACAAAATAGTCGAGCAGCTTCGCGCGGTTGAGGGGGTCCTGCAGGGCGAGCCTGCACAGCGCTGCTGCTTCCGTTCGTTCCTCGAAAACATCCGCACGTTCGACGCGGCGGAACAACGACGCTGCCGCGGCGGTATCGCCGGCTGACCAGGACGCAAGTCCGAGAGAGACGAACGAGGCCAGATGCCGTCCCGGGTGTTCATCGGTGAGCACGACCGCGTCGCGGAGGGACAGCAGCGTCTGGATATCTCCGGCTCGCAGCGCGCTCGCAAGAAGGCCGCCGAGGGCGTCCTCCCCACCGGTTTCCTCGTAGGACCTCCGGTAGAGTTCGGCGGCGCGCGCGATACTGCACGGCGGGCGAAGAGCTGCGACGCCTCGTTATTGCGCGCGGCAATGACGCGTGCACACTCCTTCTGCATTATCGGCGCGCTCCGGAACACCGCATCGACCGCCTCCCGGTCCGTTGTGGGCACCGCCACTCCATCGAGGAACTCCTCCCACGCTCCGATCAGGGCATCGAGATCACGTCCGTACACCCCTGGATAGTCGGCGGAGCGGTAGAGCAGCATCATGCTTCTCATCCCCCACCGGTCGATCAGGAATCGACAGAATGAGCCCGGCAAGCACATAGCTCACGGAGGAGGCATGCGAGGCGAATCCCGTCAGGCTCATCAGCGGACGGATATCGGGGGCGATCTTGAATGTTCTCATTCCGGCGGCCCACCGGTGAAGCGTCCGGTTGCCCCAGTCCCACTCCACTGCCATCGCCAGTCCCTCGACAAGTCCGGTGCTCGTGCTGGCCCGGAGAAGAGGGATTCCGAACCGCGCCGCGACGAGATGGACCAGTTCGTGTTTCAGCGTTCGGTCCAGTGTCGGAAGGCTCAGATGCGCTTCGCCGCTCCACGGTTTGGCGATGGCGGTGCCGCCGGCGCCGATGAGGCGTTTCTTCGTTCCGTCGGACGGATACAGATACGTGGTGAACCGGTCATGCGAGGGAAGGTGGAAGGCGGTCGTGATCTGGTACAGACGGAACTCATGGTCGGCCCCGATGCGCCTGATCGCCTCACCCGAGAGAAGCGGATGGGGATAGTAGATGGTGAAGTGGGGTGTCCGGTAGACGCCGCCGAGCTCCGCGCACAAATCCGGCGGGCGCTTCGAATCCCAGCGGGCCGCGCCATGCGTACAGCAGCGCCGCGGCGGCGACCATCAGCAGCGTTGCAGGAAGACGCCGCGGGGAGACCAGCGCCTCGATCAGGGCCTTCCCTTTTTGCGTGGTCGACTGTCCGGCCTGCGTCGTGCGGGCCAGCAGCATCGCCATCCAGAGAACGACACCGCCGGCAACGAGCGTCACAAGGCGGAAGAGTATCAGGGTCCGGTCCGGGACCAGTGCTTCGTCGTACGTCAGGCCGGGGAAGTACCCGTAGAAGAAGTTGTAGGAGAACACGGCGGGCGTCCAGTACCCGAGCGCCAGCGCATACACGAAGGAGAGCATTACCAGCACAAGGAACGCCGAACGCGGATGACGGTAGTGAAGTCCACAGAAGCCTCCGAGGGAGGTCGAAAACAGGACGCTGACGACGGGCAGCAGAAGAAAGAACAGCAGACCGTCGGACCAGGAGCAATTCCTCACCGCAAGCGCATTGGCACATATCACGGCCATGGGGATGAGCAGGAGTCCGACGTATGACGCGCCCGTCCGGACGATCAGCCGCAGCACTGCGTGCCGGCGTTCTCCGGAGGCATGCCGGGCAACGGCGTGCGCGGTACCCGTCCCGGCCAGCAGCGATGACACGACGGCGATGGCGGCCGAGAATTCATAGCCGAGGATGTTCAGCAGCGGGAGACGCGAACACACGAGTGAGACGGCGAGGAAAACGAGGGCGGGGTGCGAGGAGGGGTGGTCGGACTGTCGGCGGAGGATTCACTCAGAATTCCGCTCCTGCGACCCGCTCGATCTCCGCACCGAGGACACGTAGTTTCGTCTCAATGGCTTCGTAGCCGCGGTCGAGGTGGTAGACACCGGAGCACTTCCGTCGTCCCATCGGCGATCAATCCGGCGAGGATCAGCGACGCTGACGCGCGGAGGTCGGTGGACATGACCGTCGCGCCGGTGAGCCGCTTCACACCCCGTACGACTGCGGCGTTGTCTTTGATCTCGATATCCGCCCCCAGGCGCACCAGCTCCGGCACATGTTTGAACCGGTCGGCGTAGATGGTGTCGGTCACCACCGACGTCCCCAGCGGCGACCGCCATCAGTGCGATCCACTGGGCCTGCATGTCGGTGGGGAATCCGGGGTAGATGGCCGCGGTGACGTCCACGGGACGAAGTGCGGCGGGAGCCGAGAGCGCAATGGTGCCGGCGTGAATGGTGATGCTGCATCCGACGGCTTCGAGTCTGGCGAGAACGGCGGAGAGATGATCGGGATTCGCCCCCTCCAGGGTGATGGAGCCTCCCGTCATGGCGGCGGCAACGAGGAAGGTTCCGGCTTCGATGCGGTCGGGAATGGTGTGTACGTCGGCGGGATGAAGCTCATCCACCCCTTCGATCTCAAGACGGTTTGTGCCGATCCCCCCGATCCGCGCCCCATGGAACAGAGGAACTGCGCGAGAGCGGTGATCTCGGGCTCGATCGCAGCATTCTGAATACACGTGGTTCCCCGGGCCAGGACGGCGGCCATCATCGTGTTCCCGGTTGCGCCGACGCTGGAAATATCGAAGTGGATCGTCGCCCCGGTGAGTCGTCGCCGCCGTCGCGTGGATGTATCCACCCCGCAACTCCACCTCGGCACCGAGTTTTTTCAGACCCTCCAGGTGAAGGTTCACGGGACGCGGACCCCATGCACAGCCGCCGGGCAGGGAGACCTTGGCGCGGCCATAGCGCGCGACGAGCGGACCGAGGACGTAGATCGACGCGCGCATCTTCTTCACATGTTCGTACGGCGCCTCATACTTGTTGACCCCGGTGGTATCGAGGGTCAGGACGCCGCCGTGAAGCGCGATACGCATCCCCATGCTCTTCAGGAGACTCGACATGGTGGCGATATCACGGAGGTTCGGCGTGTTGCGGAGATTGAAGGTGCCCGATGCGAGCAGGGCCGCGGGCATGAGGGCGAGCGAGGCGTTCTTTGCTCCGCTGATCCCGACCGTTCCGCGCAGCTTCCTTCCGCCGCGGATGATGAATTTATCCACGCCTGCACCTCCAGTTGTTGATGAACCGCCCTAAGTTCTTCAAAACCGGCGGGAAAGTCAACAAGTTGTCCCATTCGCGCTGCACCGCCGGGCGGCGTTGTGCCGTGGGCGTCCGCGGTCAGGGCCTTCCGGGCTTCCGCGGACCCGAACGGGGGGGTGGTCTTGAATATCCCCCCTCCTCCTTCTATATTCGTTGTTACCATGCCCTTTCTCTTCCCCCTTCTTCTCCTTCTTCAGACCGGCGATTGGGTCACGGTCACCGACGACCTGAACCGCGTGGTGGCATTCCCGTCTCCGCCACAGCGCATTGTGTCGCTCGCTCCCAGTATTACCGAGACGCTGTTCGCCCTGGGGGCGGGAGATCAGGTGGCGGGGGTGACCGCCTGGTGCAACTTCCCTGCGGAGGCGGCGCGGAAACCGCGCGTGGGGGGGATGATTA
This sequence comes from uncultured Alphaproteobacteria bacterium, assembly GCA_963713575.1. Taxonomy (GTDB): domain Bacteria; phylum Pseudomonadota; class Alphaproteobacteria; order Rhizobiales; family Hyphomicrobiaceae; genus JAGVSR01. Next base: position 10,634 of record CAVQMH010000015.1, on the reverse strand, counting down.
ATCCCGACATGGAGACGATCATTGGATTGCGGCCGGACCTCGTGGTGTTGAGCGTCGAAGGGAACATCCGCGACGATCTCGACCGGATTATCGGCGCCGGCATCCCCGTGCTTGTCACCAATCCTCGGACGCTGGAGGGAATCCACCGGTCCATCCTCACGCTCGGCACGGTGACGGGGTGGCGGCGGCAGGCCGACAGCCTGGTGCAGGCCATGAGGGCGGGCGAGGGCCGGATCATTGCCGCGGCACGCGCCGGACGGGAGCGGGATGTTCTCCTCGTCGTTTCCCTCCAGCCTCTTCTGGTGGTGGGACACGGTACCTTTCTTGCCCAGCTCCTCAGTCTTGCCGGGGGGAAAAACCTTGCAGCGGCGTCACTGTCCACGTATCCGCAGTTCAGTCGCGAGGCGGTCGTCGCCGGTGATCCGGAGGTGTTGTTCATCATGTCCGATATCCTCGGCGAGGGGGAATCCCCGACATCGCTCTATCCCGAATGGGAGCATCTGAGGGCCGTCCGGACGGGAAGGGTTCATCGGGTCGACGCGGATCTGCTTGCGCGGCCCGGGCCGCGGGCGGTCGAGGCATTGACCCTGCTCCACACTCTCATGTATCAGGATGGAAGGTAATACGCATGGCACCCAGGAAGGTCTTCGTCGCCGTCGCCGGAAACATCGGCGCCGGGAAGTCGTCGCTCACCCGTCTGCTGAGCAGGCGGTTCGGCTGGAAACCGTACTTCGAATCGGTGGCGGATAATCCGTACCTCGGGGACTTCTACGACGACATGAACCGCTGGTCGTTCAACCTTCAGGTCTACTTTCTCTCCAACCGGTTCCGGAGCCACAAGGCCATCACGGAAGGAAGGGGGTCGGTGATTCTCGACCGGGTGATTTATGAGGACGCGGAGATCTTCGCGCGGAACCTCCACGAGATCGGCAACATGGAGACAGCGCGACTACGAGAACTACGTCGCCCTCTACAGGGTGATGACCGAGTACCTCCACCCTCCGGACCTGCTGATCTATCTCCGTGCCACGTGGACACGCTCATGAAGCAGATCGCCCTGCGCGGGCGGGATTTTGAGCAGTCGATCCAGCGGCGAGTACCTCGAGCAGCTCAACGGTCACTATGAATCATGGATCCGGCGCTACCGGCTGGGTCCGCTGCTGGTGGTGGAGTCGGACCGGCTGGATTTCGTCAACCGCGAGGAGGATCTGGAGAACATTGTGGCAGTGATCGAGGGGAAACTGCGGAGCGGGAGAAGCGGGCCGGCGCCGGACGTGACGCCTCAGGAAGAAGAACATTCTGCACGGCGATGAGGAGGAGGAACACGGCGTAGAGTCTCCGGAGACGGTCCGTTGCCGTGCGCTGGGCGAGCGCGCGCACCGAGCCTTGCCAGCGGAATCGTGCCGACGATGACGGGGAGGGCGTGCAGCCAGTCGACATATCCCAGCGTGAACCCGCGGTACGGACCAGCAGCGGATCGTTCCACCCGTTACGACATAGCCGATCATTGCGGCCGTCGCCGTGATGACGATGGTGGCGCTGGAGGTCCCGAGCGCTTTCTTCAGCGGAAAATGCATGAGGGAGTACATCATCGGGATCGAGAAGACGCCTCCGCCCACGCCTGCCAGCGATGACACCGACCCCGACCACCAGCCCGATCCCCGCCAGGCCCGGCGGGAGCAGACGCATCGCCCGCTCCCCCGCGCGTGCTCCGATTCGGCGAGCAGCCGGATGGCGGCCGACCGACAACCACGACGGCGAAGATCTGCTGCAGCGTCTTCCCCTGGAGTCCCGCCGCCATGCGGCCCCCCGAGCGCCCCCGCACGCTCGCCAGACCGATGAGCAGCACCGCCTTCCAGACGACGTGGCCGTTCCGCGTGTACTGCGCCGCGGACGAGAGCGACGCAAAGATGACGATCAGGAGGCTCGTGCCGAACGTCAGGTGGGTTGCCACAAGGGAGGAGATCCCGAGCGGTCCGGTATAGTACCAGAGGAGGATCGGCACGAGGATGATGCCGCCGCCGACGCCGAAGAACCCGGCGAGGAAGCCGGTGACGCGCCCGGCGGCAAGAAGGAGGCACGATATGCACCGAGGTCCACTGGCGGGGTCTATCCTTCGAGCCGCAGTTTCGTTGCGTAGAGGTTCCGGTTCTTGCAGGAGGGCCACGCCGGTTTGGAGCACCGTATCGTCCGCGAAGGAGGCCTCGATGCGCGCCCTGCTCTCCCCGCACCCGGGCCATCAGCTCCATGCCCAGCTCCTCGCCGGATGTGGTCCCGATATCGCGTCGAACCCCCGTCGCTTCTCCGCTCTCGAGATCGTCCGCCAGTTGGTCGAGGTCGTTCAGCACGCTTCGGCCGTAGTGGAGTCCTCGGCCGATGTTCCGCAGTTCGCTCACGCTGGTTTCGCGTCTCCTCCTGGAAGTCGAACTTCTGCTCTTCCAGGATACTACCGGAATGCATGCCAGGATCTCTTCCGTCACGCCGGTGATTGCTGTCCCCTCTGTGTCGCGCGACGTAGCGGTTGACGAACCTGAAGAAGAGCGACTTGCGCTGCAGCTGACGCACCATCGGTCCCGCATCGGCGTCGTCGACGGCGGAGTCGGGGGAGATGCCGCCGTGCTCATAGACCTTTCGTCCGCCCGCGGTCGTGAAGAACTTCTTCGGACGCTGTCCGCGGTACGCGGCGAAGACGCCGTCCCTGTCCCGGTGGACGATAGTCGATCTCCTGGATGCTCCGTCCGCTCGGGGTGTAATAACGGGCGGTGGTGATCTTGAGTTGCGCACCGTCAGTTCAGGGGCAGGATGGTCTGGACGAGCCCCTTGCCGAACGTCCGCGCGCCCGACGATGAGGCCCCGATCCAGGTCCTGCAGGCGCCCGGCGACGATCTCGCTGGCGCTGGCGCTGTTCCGGTCGGTCAGCACCACCAGGGGGACCCCGGGCAGCATCGGTTCCTCGACGGACGGGTACTCCTTCTCCGCCTCGGGCCGGCGGCCCCTTGTGCTGACGATCGAGGCTTCCCCGCGGGCACGAACTTGCTCACGACATCAACCGCGGCGTCGAGCAGTCCGCCCGGATTGCCGCGCAGATCGAGCACCACGCCGCGGACCTCGCCCGCTGAGCTTGAGTTCCTTCGATCGCTGCGCGGACTCTCCTCACCGGCCGTGCGGGAGAACCGTTCCAGGCGTATGTACGCGATGCCCGTGTCGAGGAAACCCGCAATAGGTCACGTTCTTGATCTGGATTTCTTCGCGGATGAGCACGAAGGCCAGGGGCGCGGTCTCGCCTTCGCGCTCGACCAGTACCGCGGACTTCCGTTCCCGGTTCGCCGCGTGTCAGGGCGCGGACCTCGTCGGGTTTTTCGAAGCGACGGGGACGCCGTCCACCTCGAGAATCCGGTCGCCCGGGATGATCCCCTGCCGCTGGGCGGAATAGCCATCCATGACCGTGATGACCTGGATGGCGCCCTCGCGCAGCCCGATCGTGACGCCGATCCCGCCGTATTTCCCGTTGGTGATGAGCTCGACCTCGTCGCCGTCTTCCCTGTCGATGTAGACGGTATAGGGATCGAGGGTCTCCGAGCATCCCCTCGATCCCGGCCTCCATGAACTTCTCGGGATCCACTTCGTCCACATAGTTCAGGGTGATCTCCCGGTACACCCGCCCGAAGACGATCGATGCTCCTGTTGACCTTGAAGAAGAGGTCGCTGCTCCGCCGGCGGACCGAAGCCGCCGTCAGACGATCAGTACGACTGCAGCGCCGCAGCGCCGCACCCGTCCAGCCACACACCGTGCCCTGCGTATCATCCTGATCTTCATCGTGGTTCCTCGTGTCTATTCGCTGGACTGGTGTGCAGCGTATCGCGACACGGCCGCCAGATCTCGCCGCGCCACCTCCTCCACGGCGGCCCATGCCGTCGAGTACGCACGAACCGCTCCGCTTCGGCCGCGGCAAGAGCCAGGATAGCCCTCCCGCACACGCTCGTAGAACGCCCGTCCCGGCGCTCTCCATCCGGTCGAATGGTGAGTCCGGCCGCCGCCTTGCGCCGCCCGATCTCCTCCACGGTCAATGTCCATGAAGAGCGTCAGATCCGGATCGAGTCCCCCGGTGGCCAGGCGGTTGATGCGCACGGACAGCCTCGAGGTCCAGCCCCCGTCCGTACCCCTGGTACGCGGTGGTGGAATCGTAGATACCGGTCGCAGACGACGATTTCCCCGCGCCGGAGCGCCGGGAGGATGACCTCGTGGACGAGCTGCGACGCGGCTGGCGGAGAAGAGGAACAGCTCGGCGTCTTACTCATCTCGCCCAGGGTCGGTCCAGCAGGATTCGCGGACCCGTTCGCCGAGATCCGGGTTCCCCCCGGGTTCACGCAGAAGATGCACCGTGCGTCCCTCGCGGCGCAGATCTGTCGCACGAGGAGCTCGCCTGTGTGGTCTTCCCGGAGAAGTCCAGACCTTCGAACGTGATGAACATGCGTCCTGTCAGGCACGTTCAACATAGCGATTTTCGTCCGCTCGAAGCAACCGGCGCCGGCTGCTCCGGCTTGCACCTGAAGAGTGTTTTCTGTACCTTCCATCGTCTTCCATGCCCAGGAAACCCGCGGCCACATACCCCTCCCACGCCCCCTCCTCCCGATCCCACCGAACAGCGCAAGCACGACTCCCGCAGCGGAAGACGCGCAGCTCATCCATGCCGCTCTGCGGGGCGACGATCGCGCCTACAAGCAGCTGATGAGGAAGTACCACGACGCGATCTTCAGCTTCATCTTCCGGATGATCCATGACCGGGAGCAGGTGGAGGATCTCACCCAGGAGGCCTTCATCAAGGCGTTCGGCTCCCTGGGAGCTTCAACGAGGAGTACGCCTTCTCCACCTGGCTCTACAAGATCGCCACCAACAACTGCATCGACTACATCCGCAAGCGGAAGCTCCAGACCTTCTCGATCGACAAGCCGATCGAGGCCCGGGACAGCGACTTCACCTTCGAGCTTTCCGACGACACGCTACGAGGCCGACCGGGAGCTCATCAGCGGCCAGCGGGCCCGGCTGCTCAACCCGGGCCATCGACGCACTCCCGGAGAAGTACCGCAAGGTCATCCAGCTCCGGCATGTGGAGGAGAAGAGCTATGAAGAGATCGCCAGGCAGCTGCGCCTCCCCATCGGGACCGTCAAAGCCCATATTTTCCGGGCCCGGGAGCTCCTGTACAAGAGCTCTGCGGGACCGCATCCGGCACTATTAAGGATGCAACTCCCCACCCGCTCTTCTCCGTACATCCGGCAGGGGGGGATCCCCCCGACTATGCACCGTACAGCTCCATATCGCGGGCCTGGTGGCTCTACTGGCGTGGCCCATCGGAGCCCGGGCAGCCCCGGTGACGCCGGGGGAGGATCAGCAGGCACGGGAAGTCGGCCGGACCACCGAACGCGAACTCAATGTGCTGATCTCCTCCTCCGTGGGGAGCCTCGCTCTCCGGCGGGGTGAGCCGGAGAAGATCTCGTCGCCCGGAAGGGCCCGAGCGGGCGACCTTCCCTACCGATCTCGACTATGAGTCCGGAACCGGATCGGCTATCTTGACGTCCGCTTCGGGGAAGGGGGGGACGCCCGAGAAAAGAAGACCTTGTTTCAACGTGAGTGAATTCAAAGGCGGAAGCTGGCTCCTGCGATTCAGTGATGCCGTACCGATCTCCTTCGATGTGGAGCAGGCGGTGGGCACCGCGGATCTGAACCTCACCGGACTCCGGGTGAAGGACTTCACCCTGAACAGTGGAGCGGGTGATGTCGCGCTGGTGTTCGACAAACCCAACGGCACCGTGATCGACAATATCACCATTGAGTCGGGCCTGAGTAAGTTCGAGGGGAGGAACCTCGGGAACGCGAATTTCCGCCGGTTCCGGTTTCAGGGAGGCGTGGGCGCTTCCACCCTCGACTTCGGGGGAGCACTCGCCGCGGAGGCGGATGTCGACCTGGAGATCGGACTGGGCATTGTCACGATCATCGTTCCGAACGATGTCGGCGTGCGAGTTTCCTATGACGAGGGGTGGATGTCGCGGTTCGACTACGATCAGAGTCTCCGGAAAACGTCGGACCACGAGTACAGTTCCGACAATTACAGCGCCGCCCGCGCCAAGCTGAACATCACGATCGACGTGGGGATAGGGAGTGTCAAGCTCCGCCGGCGGTAGCCGGCTCGGTGCGAAGAAATCCACAGGGGTGAGGCGGAGGCCTCACCCTTTCTGTTATCTCCCCCAGAGGAAGAAGGGTGCCCAGAAGTGCGGTGCCGCATAGGCGGGGGTTCTGATCATGCCCGTCATTGCCTGACGGTAGGCCGTCTCCGGCGTGGCCCCGGCCAGCAGCGCGGTGTAGAAGAGCTCGCCCATGTATTTCTTGCTTCGCCGTATGGGTGTCACCCCGTGAAGGATCACCGTTCCCGTCCGGCCCGTGAGGAGAATGCCGGCGAGGCCCGCGTTCTTCCCGGGTCGATGGCCGCCGAGATCGGAGAGGATGACAGCACTCCGGCTGTGGATCGAGCCAAGCACCCCCGGGGGAAGAGCGGCAGTCGTAAATGCCGACTTGCCGTCCGAGAGCAACAGCATCGTATTGCCGTCAGAGAGTTCACCCGGACGGATTTCCGCCGCGAGGTGAACAACATCTCCCGGAAGCTGACGGAGTCGCTCGAGGGTTGCGTCCGGGCCGAAAAAGGAGTTTCGCATCGCGGTAGAACGCACGGATGTCGCGGAGTTCATATTCAACGTCCGCCCCCGATTGCCCGGGGTGACCGAGTCCCCGACAACCGGCTGCACGCGGGCCGGCAGAGGATCGAGCATGAGTGTTGTGACCGCCGGAAGGTACGAGACGGCAATCTGTTCGATCAGGTACTGCCGGGTTCCCGTCACGCCGCCCCGTTGCAGGGCATGGATCGGGAGGTCTCCGAATGCCGGGGGGGGAGACGATGAACAAACGGCTCAGGCCCGGGAGCAGTCGTTCCACCGGTCGGACACACGCTCGCTGAAGCGTTGTGGAAAGCTCAGTGATGCGCCGGTCGGTCACCGCCTGGGCCGCTTTGCCGGAGTCTTCCATCGCGATACGCTGTGCAAGAAGCGTCGTGAATTCACGGGCCAGAGCGTCGACCTGTTCGCGCGTGATCGCGGAGATCTCAACCGTCATGCTCTGCGGCGTCAGCAGAAACAGAGAGAGTGACCGTGCAGTCGGAACCGGCAGAAGCAATCCGCTTCCTGCGGGAAGGAGCTTTCGAACCTCGACCGATCGAGAGCAGCGGGGCGAACGGCGGGTTCCAGCTCTTTGCGCACCTGCACGACGGCACCGGCCGCTTCTTCCAGCCTGCGGGTGGAAGTTCCGAGGGCGTCCTGCACCTCCCGGAGCAGATCCTGTTTAAGCGTCCCTCCCGCCAGCTGTGCCTCCTGCCTCCGTTCGGCGCCGATGCAGAGTGATCGGGCGTGGTGCCAGAGATCGAGAAGGGAATCCGCGACGGTCTCCCCGGTCCGGAGCTGCTGCAGGGCCAGGCTGTTCGCGTGTCCTCTGGCCTGCCGCTCGCCGGCGTACCAGAACGCATCGTCGACGCGGCCGGTGCTCAGGAGCAGGTCGAGCAGGCGGTCTTCGGGACCTTCTCCCGAGGGTCCCAGAAGCGCTTGTTCACATTCGGCATACAGATCGCCGGGATCGCGCGTGGCGAGGGTCATCCGCGGCTCCCGAACGGCGATTCTGTAGTGGTCCATGGCCACGGTGAGATCTCTCCGCGCTCGGCCGCCTGACCCAGGCAGGTCAGGGCGAACGACACGCCGAGCCGGTATGACATCCCGGTCCAGAGATCGAGGGCCGACTGGTAGTTCCTGACGGCATCATCGGTGGCGCCCGCGGCAAGGGCACAGTGGCCGAGGAGGAGGAAGAGATATCCTTCTGCAAGGCGATCGCCGGCACGCATGGCGCTTGTCAGCGCCGCGCGGTAGAAGCGGGTTGCGTCCACGGGGGCCCCGGTCCGGTGGTAGATGATCCCGACGCGGATGAGCATCTCCTGCCGGAGAGAGCGCGTGCCCGACGTCCGGTCGCTCCTGCGAAGGGCTTCGGTGTAGGTCTCGAACGCCTCCTTCACCCGCCCGCTGCGTGCCGTTACCATGCCCAGACGGTTCATCACGGCGATGGTGCCAAGAGAATCGCGCGCCTGTTCGGCGAGGGTCAGCGCGCGCAGGAACTGTTCCTCCGCGCGCTGATCGTCATTCTGCGCAAAGGCGGAGACCCCCATTTCATAGTAGACCCGCTCCTGCCCGCGGCGTCGTTGCCGGCCGCATCGAGGAGAGCCATCAGGTGCGCTGATTCCTCTTCCTGGAGTTCCAGGGACCGGCAGAGCGGAATGAGGGCGCGACGGAGCTCGACCGAACCTTCGTCGTCGTTGAACACTTTGCCAAGACGGAGTGCCTCCGTGAGCAGAGCGTGCGCCTTCCGATCGTCTCCCATCTGACGGTAGAGCGCGGCATTCTTCAGGGTGATCAGCCGGACGGCGTCGCGGTCGGTCAGTTCCCTGTATCGCCCCGCAGAGGCCTGGAACAGGGCCAGGGCGCTGTCGAAGGAGGCCGCACTCGCGGCGATGTGGCCGAGCATGCCGAGCTCATCCGCCATCTGCGGGATTCTGCCGAGACGGAGATCGAGCGCATAGGCCTCGATCAGCAGCGACCTGCCGTCACGGTACCGGTGCTGCTGAAACGCCGTCCGCCCTTCCTCGAGCAGGCGGTCGGCCCGGAGTTCATCCGGCGACAGCTCCCTGCCGCAACCGGAGAAGAGCGTGGGCAGGCAGAACGACAACAGGAGCGGAGCGAGGCACCGGCGTGCACGCATGAATGTTATTCTCCCCCCTCGCCGCCCATCGCCGGGGCGGTCTCCTTGGTGAAGCCTTTCGGAACCTCAAACTCGGCGGCGCTGATTGACCGGCGGTCGACGGTCGTCACGGTCATGGTTGTTCCATCCTTTGTGACGGTCTGAACAGGAAAGCCGTCGATCAGGTGGCGCGATCCCTCGAGAATATTGCTGTCGTCGAGACCGGTGAGCGCGACCATCTTCGTGCTGAACTCCTCCAGATCCTTCGCCATGTCCTTCCACATGGTTGCGTAGCCCGGAATTCCCTTTGTGGCCCAGACCGTCGCTTTCTCGTTTCCCCCTCCGTGAGGATGTACCTGGTGCAGGCATAACCGCTGATCGTGCGGTTCTCTCCGGTGTTCACCGCTTCGATGCTCTTCGCTTCCGGTTTCGACACCTTCATATGGTCGCCCATCATATCCTCGACCATCTTTCGCTGATCGGGAGGAAGACTCTCGAGCTGTTTCCGCATCTCGGCCATCTTCTCGTCGACTCCCTTGATCATCGTCTGCATCTGCGCGAAGGTCATCTCGTGGTACCGCTTCTGATCATAGTCGATCATATACAGGCGTTCCGTGTCGAGCCGGATGACGCTGGCCATTCCCTGCCCGGGGAGGATCTTGTACTTGCCCGGAACGTAGTAGAATGTGGACCGCTGTTCCGGACCGTCGTTGCGGGAGATCGTCATTTCCCAGAAGAGGCCCTGCGCGGCCAGCGGCATTGTGCCGAGACACAGCAGCACGAGTGCCCCGTTCATGCGACGACGAGAGGAGGTCATGATGCTTCCTTGGTGTGGAGTGGTTGGTGGTGCCATCATTCGGTGGCCGGCGGCTGCAGGGGTCGGGCGATCATGACACCGGTTGTGGTTCCGCGCGCACCGATCGCGGTCGCGATGGATTCGCGTGCAATCCGGACCGCTCCGTTTGTGAGGGGCGCATGGAGAAATCGTGGGGACGATCCCTCCATGACGACGATGCCGGTGTGTGAGACATCCAGCCCGGGAATCGATGTGGTGAGTGCAAGAATATCTCCCTCCTGGAGGTTGCCCTCCGCAGCCGCAAGCCGTCTCAGAGGAAGAGAAGGCGTGTTCCCGTGCGCTCACCTCTTTCTCAATCCGGCGCATTGCATCGAAGACGGCGGGGTCCACCAGGGCGGGATACTTGTCCCTGTTCGCCGTCATGAACGTCAGTCGTTCCCGCTGCGGTACGCCGCCCAATTCCCGCGTCACATTCCGGACGATGCCCTTCCGTTCGTTCTCGTCGATCCAGTCGGAGAAATAGTGGAGACTCGACGGATAGCCCTCGATGACGCCCCCCCGGTAACGGAGACGCGTGAGTTCGGCCGTGAACGCCTCCATCGTGTGCCGTCGTCCGGCGATACACCGGGCAAGGGCGACGCTGGTTTCCACGAGGGTGACGCAATCGAATCCACGCAGGTGTACGACGAGCCGTTCCGGCTCTCCGGTCTCGAGCGTTCCTGCGGCGTACGGCGTGCCGAGGAATGAGCGGGCGGAGGCGGCGACGAGCTGTCCGATCGGCCGCCCGAACAGGCGCCGCGTGTCGGCGGAGGTGAAGATGCGGAGCAGAATTTCTTCGTCTGATTCCTCTCCGGCGGCGGCCAGCACGCGGGGCGCGGACCCCCGGTGGAATCGACCGCGAGGGCGGCCAGCACGCCGCCCGCTCTCAGAAAGGAACGGCGGGATGCGGTCCCGGGAATGTCAGAACGACCGTTCATCGGGGCCAACCGGCACGACATCAAATGATGAGGTGC
>CAVQMH010000014.1:0-18606 GCA_963713575.1 uncultured Alphaproteobacteria bacterium | reverse complement strand
GTGGCGCCCCGTAGGGAACTCGAACCCCTGTTGCCCACGTGAGAGGCGGGCGTCCTAGGCCACTAGACGAACGGGGCGTCCGGGCAGAGCGAGACGTGTACGGGAATGGCCTTGATGGATCAAGGCCTATGTGGCGCGCACTGCCGCGACGAACGCGGACGGGCCCAGTTTCAAGGCAGGCGTCAGCGGTCGGTGGTATGCGGCGCGCGGGCCTCGATGCCCCGCCGTATGGCGGCATTTACGTCGCCACAGCGCTTGAGTGCTGGATCGGGCGGGCGTTTGGTGCTCCCCATCCGCCATATCTTCCTTCGTATTTGGGTGATCCGTTGCCGATGATTTCCGACGATCCTGTTCAGGATGATGACGAGTTCGACGATTTGCCGGAGCCGCTTGGCCCGGCGGCCGACGGTGGTGTGGTAACCCATGTCACCGTGCTGATGCGAAGGGGAAGCGGCTCGACCGGGTTCTGGCTGCGGCGCTGCCTGCGATCAGCCGGTCGCGTCTGCAGGCGCTGATCAAGGACGGCCAAATTTTGGCAGATGGCGTGGCGCGCGCCGATCCAGGGTTTAAATTGCGCGGGGGCGAGACGCTGGTGCTCACGGTACCGCCAGCGGTTGCCGCCGATCCAGTCGGCGAAGCAATTCCCCTCTGCGTCGTTTATGAAGACGACCACCTCATCGTGATCGATAAACCCGCTGGACTTGTCGTCATCCGGCGGCCGGGCACGAGAGCGGCACGCTGGTCAACGCGCTCATCGCGCACTGTGGCGATAGTCTTTCCGGTATCGGGGGCGTTAAGCGACCAGGCATCGTGCACCGCCTCGACAAGGACACCTCAGGACTTCTGGTGGTTGCCAAAACCGATCGGCGCATGCGGGTCTGTCGGAACAGTTCGCGTCGCATGGCGCGGATGGCCGGCTGGAGAGGGCCTATGTCGCTGTCGTGTGGGGGGTCCGCCGCGCATGAAGGGCGTCATCGATGCGGCGCTGTCCCGATCGGCGCATAACCGGGTGAAGATCGCGGTCGTTCCGGAAGGTGCGGGCCGCCATGCGGTCACGCACTACGAAGTTTTGGAGACGTTCGCGGATCGAGATCTGTTGGACAAGAGTTCGCCGGTCGGTTCGCTGGTGCGGCTTGTTCTAGAGACAGGGCGAACACATCAAATTCGAGTCCACATGGCCCACATCGGCCATCCTCTGTTGGGTGATCCTGTTTATGGCAAAGGGTTTTTGACGCGAGCTGCTCGGCTGCCGGATGCGGCGCGAGACATATTGGCGACCCTGGGGCGGCAGGCATTGCACGCGGCGGAGCTCGGGTTTGAACATCCCGTCACGGGGAAGCCACTGCGATTTCAATCAGAGCTACCAGCTGATCTTACCGGGCTGATCATTGCGCTGGGGCCGTCGGCGGCGCGGAAGTTACCGGCGCGGGGAAGGGGCCGGCGCAATTGACGAGACCCGCTTAAGGCTCTGTTCGGTATACAATTGATGGCGTACGAGAGGACAAGCCTAGCTTAACCCCGACCAGTTAGCCTCAGCCTTCGCATATTGCTGAGGGAATTTGCGATGGGTCTGCGTTTTCGTGTTCTGGCGGCATTCTATATTGTCGGCGTCCTTGCGCTCTCGGATGGGAGCATCGGCGCCTTGTCCGGTGTTACGGGCATCTTGGCATCGCTGGGCGGGCTGCTGGTGCTGTGCGTGATCGCATTGTGGCCGAATTCTTCCCGGGCGAACCGAGTGGATCGCCGGGTGGACGGTTCCTCGTGGGCCGATCGAATCGATATCGACGCCGTAGCCCGCGAGCGGGCCAGTCGCGATGCATAAAATTTTCTAGTCTGAACGGACGTTTAAGCGACGGAACAAACACTTCCCTTGCGTATTACACAAGGATGCACCCGTCGGGTTTTCGTGGCATGATCCTACCAGCCCGTCATGGCCGGTTAATTCGGCGTAATGAATATTAAATTGGGATGGGTGACCTCCCATTTCAACGGGTGGGTCTAAGGGAGCAGGGTACGGTCGCAAGGCCGGCCTCGTAAATAAGCCGATGAGCGCAAAGTCACTTCCAGTTCTGGCCGCAGGGTCGCAGGGTCTTTCGCGGTATCTCGACGAGATCCGCAAGTTCCCGATGCTGGAGCCGGACGAGGAATTCATGCTGGCCAAGCGCTGGCAGGAGCATCAGGACAGCGAAGCGGCCGCACAAGCTGGTCACGTCGCATCTGCGGCTCGTGGCGAAGATCGCCATGGGCTATCGCGGCTATGGCCTGCCGATCGGCGAGGTCATCTCCGAAGGCAACGTCGGCCTGATGCAGGCCGTCAAGCGCTTCGAGCCCGACAAGGGCTTCCGCCTGGCGACCTACGCGATGTGGTGGATCCGCGCCTCGATCCAGGAATACATCCTGCGCTCGTGGAGCCTCGTGAAGATGGGCACGACGGCCGCGCAGAAGAAGCTGTTCTTCAACCTGCGGCGCGTCGAAGAGCCAGATCCAGGCGCTCGAGGAAGGCGATCTGAAGCCCGAGCACGTCAAGGCACATCGCGACCAAGCTCGGCGTGACCGAAGAAGACGTCGATCTCGATGAACCGCCGCCTTGGCGGCGATGCATCGCTCAATGCGCCGGTGCGCGCGGATATGGAGGCGGGCGAATGGCAGGACTGGCTCGTCGACGACGACGCCGGATCAGGAAGAGCGTCTGGTCGAGAGTGAAGAAGCCAGACGCGTCGCAAGTCCTATCTGGTGACTGCGCTGGACACGCTTGAACGACCGCGAGCGGCGCATTTTCGAGGCGCGCCGTCTGGCGGAAAATCCAGCGACGCTCGAAGACCTTTCGGCCGAATTCGGCGTCAGCGCGAGCGTATCCGCCAGATCGAGGTGCGCGCCTTCGAGAAGGTGCAGAAGGCGGTTCGTGGCGCGGCGCGAAGCGCCGATGCGGCGGCCTAGCGGCGCGTAACACCGATGCACATTCCAGCGGCCTCGCCTCAACGGGCGGGGCCGCTGCGCATTTGCAACTGCCGGAAGTTGAGGCACGTGCGGCCGAAGATGAGTTACCGGAGCTTCGCACGAATCACTTAACATCAGACCTGCGGGGGAGCCTCGCTTCCGGCCGGTCCGGTTTCCCGGAGTGTGCCGGAGAGGTGCGTGCGTCGGAGCTTGCAAGGCAGAAGCCCTTGAATACTCTGTGCCGGTCAAAAACTACTGGCGATAGGTGCCGGTTCGACGTGGAGCGGTCCTGGACGGGGCTGCTCGAGGGAGCGTCGGAACGGGCCGCACCGAAATCTCTCCGCAGAGCCGTCCAAGACCGCCGCGTCCCTTCCTACAGACAAACCGGACAGCACTCGCCGCGATGGGCTACCCCGTCGCCCCGGCGGCGTGCGTGGCTGTCCTACTGTTGTGAAGGGGGGCTAGCCGAATGGGCCCCACGGCGCGGTGCCACGACCCTCGAGGGAGTGCCTGATGAAGACGCTTCGTCCCTGTCCAGCTATCGTGTTGGCGTCGCGACCACGTCGCTCGTTGCTCGATCTCGAATGGATTTATCTGCTTTGGCGACTTAAACCCGCACACCCTCCAAGTAGAGCTTGAATGACGAAGGCCGGTGAAGGGTGCGATCCGCATCACCGGCAGGATATCGAAGGCCGGTCCAGTCGGGCCGGCCTTTTCTTTTTTTCGACAGTTGGCGGCGTATGAGCAAAAAGCCCATGCGATTACATGGGCAGGCGGGCGATCTGGTGGCTGAAGTAGTTTTCGACAGCGGTCGTGATGCTGTCGGCGACCTTACCGCGCCAGGCGTCAGACTTGAGCAACTTGGCGTCTTCCTTGTTCGTGACGTAGGCCAACTCGATCAGGACCGACGGGAACTGAGCCGTTTTCAACACTCGGAAGGCAGCCTGCTGATCTGGCTTTTCGCGCAGGCTCGTCGTTTCGCCCATATGCTCGATGACCGAGCGCGAGAAGATGTTGGTGCGTTCCTGCGTGGTTTCGACTTCGCGCCCGGCGAAGTCTGCGAGGATGTCCTTGACCGCAGACACCTCTTTAGAGCCGCTGGTTTTTTCCACTGCCGAGAGTTCGCCATCGGATAACAGGTGTTCGGAGACGTCGCCTTTGGCGGAGCGTTTGAGCGAATTGGCGACGTTCTCGCGGAGGGAGTAGATCGTCGCGCCGCGGGCGCCGGTCGTCGCATAGTCGGCATGGACCGCAATGAACAGAGCAGCCTGATGCTTCTCTCCGAAGGCGCGGCGTTCATCGAGGGGAACGAAGATATCGGTATCGCGGGTCATCAGTACGCGGTAGCGGCCGGTCTTCTCGATTTTATCGCGGAGGACCATGGCAAAGGCGAGAACGACGTCCTTCTCGACGGCGTCGTTCTTCATGGCGCCGGTGTCGTGACCGCCGTGGCCGGGGTCGATCACGATGGTTGGTTTGTAAGCGGCTTTGGCAGCCTCCGCCGGGCGTTTTGCGGGCGTTGGGAGCGGCGGCTGAATGCCCGCTGCGCCGAGCGCAAACGGCTGCGACTTGAGAGGCTTTTTGGCTGTCGTCACCATGGAGCCGGCTGGTAGGATGTCGACCGCGAGGTGGAAGCCCTTGCCGTTGGCTGCCTTCTCAATTCTGGTCTTATCGATCACCACCGGTTCGGTGACTTCGATAATGACTTTCGTCTGCCCCGCACCTGCTCCACCGCTGCGAACGGACTTCACAAGGCCGACAGGATTTTCGCCAGGGTCGGGTGGAAGGCGCAACCCCACGACGGGAACGTCGATAACGACACGGTTCGGGTTGGCGAGAGCCATCACGGTGTAGGCCACGGATTTGTCGAGGCCAATCAGGAAACGGGTGCGGACCGGTGTGACAGGCTTCTTGTCGACGGCGGCCTCCGCTGTCTCCTCGGATGCGGAAGGAACAGGGGCGCTGGGATCGGCGACGGCGACGCGTTCGAGTTCGGCAGTCATGCCGGCGGATGCGCTCAGCGCAATGGCGATTACTCCGGCGGCAAACCGAAATCTTGCGCGGCGCACGCGCGTGCTCATTTTGTCCAGAACCATCCCCTTCGACCCCCGACGACGCACTACGGTTCACAAGACGGGCAAGTCTGAAGCATCGCCGGAGAAGATGGCGGTTTCCGGGACGCTGTCGGGCAAAGTTATGGAGCCGCAATGGTTAAGCGCGGCTTAATATGCGCTCCACAGAGGCTCAGGATGCGGCTTATGGCTGCCATCGGCGCAGCGCGTCGTCGTCGCTCTCCCGCGCATCGACCCACGTGGCGGCACCATCCGCAAAGGCTTCTTTTTTCCAGAATGGCGCGCGAGTCTTCAAGTAATCCATCAGGAATTCAGCGGCTTGAAACGCTGAATGCCGGTGCGGAGAAGCCGTGACGACGAGGACGATATTGGCGCCCGGGCGCAGTTCGCCGACCCGATGGACGATGAGGCTGGCCTGGAGTGGCCAGCGCGTGTGGGCTTCTGCCTCGACGGCTTCCAATTCCGCTTCGGTCATGCCGGGATAATGCTCGAGCGTCATGGACACCAGTTCGCTGCCGCCAGCCGACCCGCGCACCCGACCGGTGAACGTGACGACGGCACCGATGTCAGTGCGGCCTTGTGTGAGAACTTCGATCTCGGCCGCTACGTCGAAATCACCCGACTGGACACGGACAGCCACTGCTTCAGCCTCCGGTGACGGGCGGAAAAAATGCGATTTCGCGCGCCCCGGAGATTTCGGTGTCCGGCTTGACGTGGCGCTGATCAACGGCCGTGCGAATGACGCCAGGCTGGCGAAAGGCGTCCTGGAATTCGGGGCCGCGCGTGCCGAGCCACGTCAGAACATCCGCGACGGTTTCAACGTCGGCGGGCAGCGTTACCCTTTCCTCGGCGCGTCCGATTTTCTCGCGTACCCAGGCGAAGTAACGCAGCGTAATGTCAGGTCCATTTGCCATTCCGGCGGGCTCCAAAGCGGGTCCACGGATAAATTCCGCGATGAGATGAGCCTTTAACACCACCCGTGGACCGGCGGCGTCAATGGGTGGGGTCATCTTTCCAGCATTTGGTCTCGTAGATCCTATACGTTGCTTTGAGAAACGCTCACCGGGGGGTGCATGCTGGTCTTGCTGAATGTCGTGCTCAACTATGCCGCCTGGTTCGCGGTGGTGACGCTTTCAGCGCGGGGCCAGTTCTGGCTCGCGGTTCTGCCCTCCCTGGTCGTGGTGGGTATCCATCTGGCCATGACGCAGCCGTTGCGGCGGCGACCGGAACTGTTGTTGTGTCTGGCCGCTATTCCCCTCGGATTTCTTGTGGAGGCCATTAACATGGCGTCGGGTGCGACGCAGTATCCAGCGGGTGCTGCAGTCGGGGGCGTGCCGCCGCTCTTCATGCTCGGCCTCTGGATGGCATTTGCCACGCTCGCCAACGTCAGTCTGGCGTGGCTGAAGGACCGGCTCTGGCTGGCAATGCTGTTCGGTGCGGTCGCGGCGGCGCCCTCGTATTACGCTGGCTCGAAACTCGGAGCGCTGGCGCTCGGGGAGCCGGTTTGGCAGAGTCTCGGGATCATCGGAACTGTTTGGGCGGGGGCATTCCCGGCACTCCTGTCGATCGCACGGCGGATTGGGTAGGTTCAGCCGCGTTCGTGGAAAAAGTCGTAAACCTTCTGCGCCATTTCAGCCGAGATGCCTTCCACGGCCTTTAGGTCCTCGATACCGGCCTTCGAGACGGATTTTGCGGAACCGAAATGGTTGAGAAGTGCGCGGCGGCGGGACGGACCGATACCATCGATCTCATCGAGCGGATTGGCACCAATTGCTTTTGAGCGCTTGGCGCGATGTGTGCCGATTGCGAAGCGATGGGCTTCGTCGCGCAGGCGTTGGACGAAGTAGAGGACCGGGTCGCGCGGTTCCAGCATGAACGACAGGGGACGGCCGGGCACGTGGAAATGTTCGCGACCGGCGTCGCGGTCCGGGCCTTTGGCAACGCCGACGAGGGGGATGTCTTCGAGGCCGACGTCGGCCAGTACTTGCTGGGCTACGGCGAGTTGTCCGGCGCCGCCGTCGATGAGGACGAGGTCCGGGCGGTCAGGGAATATGGGTTCCGGATCGGTACTGTCCGCGCGCGGTGCGTTTTGAGCAGGCGTTCCCTCTGCTTCCGCGAGGCGTTTGAAGCGGCGGGTCAGGACCTCGCGCATCATGGCGTAGTCGTCGCCGGGTGCGGTGTCGGGGGATTTGATGTTGAACTTGCGGTAGGCGTTTTTCACGAAGCCTTCAGGCCCCGCGACGATCATGGCGCCGATCGCATTCGTGCCCGAGATGTGGCTGTTGTCGTAAACCTCGATCCGACGCGGGCATTCCGCGAGCCCAAATCGCTCTTGAACGCCTTCGAGAAGCCGTGTCTGCGACGAGGTCTCCGCAAGTTTGCGGCCGAGCGCTTCCTTCGCGTTGGAGAGCGCGTGATCGACGAGACCGGATTTTGTGCCGCGGCTCGGGACTCGGATATCAACCTTGCGTTCGGCCTTTGTCGTCAACGCTTCGGCCATCAGCGCGCGTTCTTCGAAGTCGTGGCTGACGAGAAGCAGGCGCGGGACTGGCTTGTCGTCATAGAACTGGGCAATGAACGAGGAGAGCACGTCTTCGACAGGTACGGATCTGTCGGCCTTGGGGTAGTAGGCGCGGTTGCCCCAATTCTGGCCGGCGCGGAAGAAGAAAACCTGAATGCAGGTTTGTCCGCCATCCTGATGGGCGGCGAAGACGTCGGCTTCCTCGATGTTATCGGGGTTGATAGCTTGATCGGCCTGTACGTGAGCGAGGGCCCAAAGGCGGTTACGGAACTTTGCGGCGCGTTCGAATTCGAGCGCGTCGGAGGCTTCCTGCATCAGTTTTTGATACATGGCGCGCACCGATTGGCTTTCCCCGCGCAAGAAGCGCACGGCTTCTTCAACGAGAGCCTGATACTCCGCCGCAGGAATTTCGTTCGTGCACGGGCCCGCGCAGCGTTTGATCTGGAACAGTAGGCATGGACGTGTGCGTCCTTCGAAAACGCTGTCGGAGCAGGAACGCAGAAGAAATGCGCGTTGCAGCATGCTGATGACGCGGGAGACGGCGCCTGCGGACGCGAATGGACCGAAGTAGTTGCCTTTGACGGTGCGGGCGCCGCGGTGCTTGACGATCTGCGGCGCCGGCGTATCGCGGCGGATGAGAATGTATGGAAACGACTTGTCGTCCCGCATCAACACGTTGAAGCGCGGCTTGAAGCGCTTGATGAGGTTTGCTTCCAGAAGCAGCGCTTCCGCCTCGGTGCGGACGGTGACGAACTCCATCGCCGTGGTTAGGGAGATCATTCTGGCGATGCGGTTGGAATGACCGTTTCCGCGGGCGTAGTTCGAGACGCGCGCCTTGAGATTGCGGGCCTTGCCGACGTACAGCACCGTTCCTTCCGCATCGAGCATGCGGTAGACGCCCGGCTGGGAGGTCAGCGTTTTGAGATAGCCGGCAATGACCGCGGGACCGGCGGGTGGTGCGGTTGCCGGCGCAGCCGTTTCAGGCGTCTCATGTGTCGGACTGTCGGACATGCGCGGACCATTGTCCGGAGCGGCCGGCAAGGTCAAGGTACCGGGCAGGATCATCGTTCATCTGTCTACGTGGGCACGAACTGGGGCTGGCGGTGGGTTGATAGGCTGAAGCTTGTGGCGCCGGTTCCGGGCAATGCGCGCCACAAAAGCGCCATCACCGGGCGTGTCTGTCTCTTTGTCGGGTGGAGGAGAGATGATGCGCGGATCGGCGCGGGTCGCGGCAATCTTGTTGTTGGTTCTGCCATTCGCTGCTCATGCGGCGGCAAAGAAGACGCGCGAGGCAGTGCCGACGTTTGAGCGCGCGGAAGCCGTTCTGAAGTGGATCAACGGGTATCGTGTTGAGCCGCAGCCGGAGAAGCTGCCCGCGGCGGTGAAGGCGATGGGCGAGTTCGGCCTTTTGCGGGAACTTGATCAGGCGGGGTTGCAGGTCGGGTTCATCGCTGGCGTCCTGGGGACAAATCCAGACAAGGCGCCACGTCTTGTCGCGCAAATGTTTCCGATGCCGCCGGAAGATCAGGTCATCCTGATCAAAGCGATCGCGTTTTCCGGGCTGCCGAACTGGAAGCAACTTCTATCGGCGTTCTCAGAGCGAATGCCGGCCCGGCAGGTGCTGATCGACAAGTATCTCTTCGGTGATGGGAAGACGCTGTTCGAGCTGCCGCTGGACGACGGCTCGTTCGTGCTCGACAGCCACTGGGGCTACTACTTCGGAAGTGGCTCCGAGGCGGCTGTCGGGCGGATCGTATCCGCGCTGGCGTGGATGAAGGAAGGCGACAGCGTCGACAAGCTGACGATTGCGGCGATGGCGAAATGGACGCTGGCCTCCAATGCGACACGTGACAAAGACCTGCTCGATACACTCAAGGGGCAGATGAACGTGCAGGGTAGCGAGGTCGCGCGGACCAACTTGCGCGAGGTCATCCTGGCGGCCGAAACTTTCGAGACGGGCAAGATCCGACGTGACGCCGTCGCGGCCATCGACGAGTTGAAAGCCAAGGGTCCGCAGAGCGCCCGGAACTATTCCTGGTGGGGGCAGGCGGGGCAGACCGTGCTGGCGCTCGGCTGTGTCGCGGCAAGTGCCATGGGGCAGGTGCAACTCGGCATCCCATGCGTGGTCGGCGGCGCTGTCTCGACCGCGGCGCTGAAGTACTTGGCGCCGACTCCGTAGGCAACACCGGGCTGGTTGCTTGCCTCGCCCCGGTGCGATAACCAAAGTGCTGATTTCCCAATCGACCGAGGCAGGACGAAGCCATGGCGCGCGCTGACACGACCGGTGCCAAGACGAAGACTTCCAAATTGATTCCGGGTGCGACCGGCGACTGGGAGGTGATCATCGGACTGGAGGTTCACGCCCAGGTGGCATCGCGTTCGAAGCTGTTCTCAGGGTCCTCGACGGAGTTCGGTGGCGAGCCCAACAGCCATGTATCGCTCGTTGATGCGGCGATGCCCGGCATGCTGCCGGTGATTAACGAGGAATGCGTGGCGCAGGCGGTGCGCACGGGGCTCGGGCTGAAGGCCGACATCAAGCTGCGCAGCATTTTCGACCGGAAGAACTATTTCTATCCGGACCTGCCACAGGGCTACCAGATCTCGCAGTACAAGCATCCCGTCGTCGGTGAGGGGCAGATCGAGATTGATGTCGACGGTGAAGCGAAGACCGTTGGGATTGAGCGCCTGCACCTGGAGCAGGATGCCGGCAAGTCTATCCACGACCAGCATCCTGATTATTCTTATGTCGATCTGAACCGCTCGGGTGTGGCGCTGATGGAGATCGTGTCGAAGCCCGACATGCGGTCCGCCAAGGAAGCGCAGGCGTACGTGACCAAGCTGCGCACGATCCTGCGCTATCTCGGCACCTCGGACGGCGACATGGAGAAGGGCAACCTGCGCGCCGACGTTAACGTGTCCGTGCGTAAGCCGGGCGATCCCCTGGGGACCCGCTGCGAAATCAAGAATGTGAATTCGATCCGCTTCATTGGTCAGGCGATCGAGGTGGAAGCGCGGCGCCAGATCGACATCATCGAGGACGGCGGCAAGATCGATCAGGAGACGCGGCTGTTCGATCCCGGCAAGGGCGAGACGCGCTCAATGCGCTCGAAGGAAGAAGCGCACGACTACCGATATTTTCCCGATCCCGACCTGCTGCCGCTGGAACTGGAGCAGGGCTGGGTGGATGATCTCGCCAAGCATCTGCCGGAGTTGCCGGATGAGAAGCGGGCGCGCTTCATCGCCAATTATGGCCTATCGCCGTATGATGCGAGCGTGCTTGTCGCGGAGCGGGAGCGAGCTGACTATTTCGAGAAGCACGTACGGCTAGCAGCCGGCAAGGTTGACCCGAAGACCATCGCTAATTGGATAATCAATGAAGTTCTAGGTCGAATTAACAAAGAGAACGAGAATATAGCCAACGAAAACAAGAAGCATTCTGGACCGCCGCGAGCTTTTCTGACGCTTGACACTTCGAACGCGACTCCGACGGCGAATGTGGCCATTCTTACAATGGTCAGTGAGGGCATACTCTCGACTAAGCTCGCCAAAGACGTATTTGAAATCCAATGGCGTGAGGGCGGCGATCCGGCGGAAATCGTCGAAGCGCGTGGCATGAAGCAGGTGACGGACACGGGCGCGATCGAGAAAGCCGTGGACGAAATCCTGGCTGCCAACCCGGATAAGGCGGAGCAGGCGAAACTGAAGCCGAACCTGCTCGGTTGGTTCGTCGGTCAGGTGATGAAGTCATCGGGCGGCAAGGCGAACCCGGCGGCAGTGAATGAGATCCTGAAGAAGAAGCTCGGGATCGAATAGGCGCGAAAGGCTGTCCCGCCATGCTGCCAGATTGCTTCGAATGCAAGTACGGCAGTCTGGGGCACCCATGCCGGACGCCTGAGGGCGCGTTTGATTTTGCGAAAGTCGCGGCGGCGATCGTGGCGGTGGCGCGGGCTTATCAGGCAGCGGACGAGACCGGCGGGGAAGCAATCGTCGACGACAGCATCGGCTGGGTGACGGACTGCGAATACGAAACGACCGAAGATCATCCGCACTTGCTCATGCCGCTGATCGTGGCAGCGATGGACGCGTGTGAGACACCGGCTGATGCTTCATTCGTGGCGGCGGGTCTGGTCGAGAATGCGGTGGTCAAGCACGGGCCCGCGATCATCGACCAGCTGGAAGCGCTGGCGGTGCTCAGTCCCAAGGCAAGCTACATCCTATCCGGCATCTGGAGCCAGAATGGCAGCGTCGAAGAAGATGTGTGGGCGCGGATCGGACGGGCTGTTGCCAAACATCCGCGCATGAGCAGCGACGGGCGCGGACCTTACGATGGGTCGCCTGTTACGGTGCTCGATGAAGCTGAGGCGGCGGCACTGATGAAGGAGCGCGTTGCCGAGGCCGCGAAGGTTCTATTGCTTTAGGAGGCGGCTTTTGCCGTGCCGCGGGCAAGGCCGGCGGCCTTCTTGAGGCGCTTGCGGGCGCCGGCCGTGTTGCCCTGGATCCGCGTGGCCTTGGCGCGGGGAATGGCGCGGCGGGCTTTCTTTTTGCGGGTTTCGATGCTGCGCAGGCTGCGGGCGGCCATAATGATCCTCTTGGGATGTCAATTGGAGGGGCAGGCCTACAGCCGCGCCCCGGAATTGGGAAGCGCTTCGTTTAGGCCAGGATACCCCCGCTGGCAAGCCTCAACCACCGATCAGAGCCTTGATCAGTGGGACAGGGGCCAAGAGAACCGCGGTCCAGATGACGCAGGAGACGATGCTCGCGATTAAAAACGGTCCCAAAGACAGACCCGTGGCACCTGCGGCCAACGGCGCGAAGGAGCGCAGGGTGGTGTGGAATTTCGAGAGGAGGATCCCAGCGGCTCCACGTTTTCCTACAAAGGCGATGGCCCGATCGGACGATTTCCGGGCTCCAGCTGTTGCTCCAGACATTGTGCAGGTCTTCGCCCTGGTGCGACCGGCCGAAGCGGTAGGCCATCAGGTCGCCAATGACGGCGCCTGCAAATCCAGCTGAGAAGGCCAGCATCGGATCACCATTGGCATAGAAGAATATTGCCGCGGAGGCGATGAAGAGCAGGAGCGTCGGGATTGCGATCAGCGGCATGGGGATGCTGTTCAGGAAAGCCGTGAGGAACAAAAGACCCGCGACGATCAGATGATGTTCGCGAACGTAGGCGACGATTTCCTCGCGGAATGTGACGGCAAAAAAGCTGGGTGCAATGACGCCTGCGGCCCAGATGAAGGCGCTGACGGCGTTGGCGATCTGGAACGGTAGCTGGCGCATGCGGAACATGCCTGCAACTACCGGAATGATCGCGCGCACGGGACCGAAGAAGTGGCCGAAAAAGACACCCCAGCCGCCCCACTTGTCGAAGAAGTTTTCGCCGTGGCGGATGAGTTCCGGCTGGTTCTTGAATGGCCAGATGTGGGGTATGCTGTCCTTGAAGTAGAGGCCGATCCAGTAGGAGATCGCATAACCCAGCGTTCCGCCGAGGCCGGCGGCGACGATGGATGGCAGGAGAATAGTCTGATCGGCGCCGCTGGCCGCTAGAAGTGCCGTGATGCCGGCGAGGATCGCCGTGCCGGGCCAGATGATCGAGAAGAAGCAAAAGCTTTCGGCGAATGCCACGAGGAAGGCAATCGGGACAGCCCACTCCTGATGAGTTTTCACAACGCCGACGATCAACTCCACGAAATCCTGCACGCTCATGCGATCGCCTTCAGTTGTGTCATGGTGATGAACCTCTCCTGGGCGATAATCGTGCCCGCGCGGGGGCGGAATGAGAAGTGGATAATCGGATCACGTCTTGCCGCAGCGGCGGCTCAACTCGCGACCGAGTTCGCGGCTGACCTCGTGGGCCAGAATGACTCCGCGCGATACTTGGGAATGCGACAGGCCATTACCAGGGGTCCGCAGCACGGCCGGGCCGGCGTCGGCTTCGCGCTTGCCTGCCTGGAGTTCAGCGCAGCTCAACTCTTTCTTTTTGGATTTGTACGCGAATAGGCGAACTCCTGAAGCGTACGCCGCGGCATCGGGCCGCTGGGCGATCCAGGATTTGCTCGGGTCCGCCAGCATGGCCTTCATGGTCGCTTGCCGTTCGGCGATACACGTCGGGCTGTCGTCGACACATTTGAGGCCGGCGCCCGGAGTTGTGACCGTGACGTTGTTTCCGCTGCAAGCCGCCAAAGCGCCCACAGACATCAAAACGCCCCACGTGACCAAGGCCCGGGCCAGGGTCCGGCGGTGAGCCGGATAAAGTTGATCGGATGGCATGGGATCCCGGAGGTCGCTGGCGGATTTGCTAGTGCAGCGAATATGTGCCGGTCATGGCCGGGTCAAGGCGGGTTCGTGCCACGTCAGATTTGTTGTTTCAGACAAGTCGCATAGCTATTTGTCTCGGAGGGAGCCAGCCGCTCCGGAGCGGGTCAGGAGAAGAAATGGTTCGCGCGATTCGCATCCACAGGACCGGCGGACCAGAGGTTCTGCGCATCGATGAAGTCGATGTGCCGCCACCAGCCGTTGGCGAGGTGCGCATCCGGCAGCGCGCGGTCGGGCTCAATTTCATAGACACTTATCAGCGCTCGGGTCTCTACAAGCTGGCGGGCCTGCCGGCAGTTCTGGGAATGGAGGGTGCGGGCGATGTCGTATTGGTAGGCGAGGGCGTAACGGATTTGGCCGTTGGAGATCGCGTCGCTTATGGGACCGAGCTTGGCGGCTACGCGGAGGAGCGCAACATCCGCGCCGATCGCCTCGTTCCGCTCCCGGCGGCTATCTCCTACGAGACGGCGGCAGCGATGATGCTGCAAGGCATGACCGTGCGCTATCTATTCCGCCAGACGTACGACGTGCGCCCGGACACGGTGATGCTGTTTCATGCGGCGGCGGGTGGCGTTGGGATCATAGCCTGTCAGTGGGCGAAAGCGCTGGGCGCGACCATGATCGGCACCGTCGGCTCGCAGGAAAAGGCAGAATTGGCGCGGGCGCACGGTTGCACGCATGTCATCGATTATCGCCGCGAGAACTTCGTTGATCGCGTGCGCGAGATCACCGGCGGCCAGGGCTGCGACGTGGTGTATGATTCCATAGGACGCGACACGTTTCCGGCCTCACTCGATTGCCTGAAGCCGAAGGGTTTGTGGGTCAGTTTCGGTAATGCTTCTGGGCCCGTGCCG
The DNA here is from genome assembly GCA_963713575.1 of uncultured Alphaproteobacteria bacterium. Classification (GTDB taxonomy): domain Bacteria; phylum Pseudomonadota; class Alphaproteobacteria; order Rhizobiales; family Hyphomicrobiaceae; genus JAGVSR01. The sequence goes on along the minus strand of CAVQMH010000014.1, from coordinate 3,907 downwards.
CCCTTCGATCTATCGCTCTTGAAAGCATCTTTGTTTGCCACGCGCCCATCTCTGATGTCCTACACGGCGACAGCGGAGGCGCTGCGAAGCAATGCAGCCGATCTTTTTGCGCAGGTCGCCGCCGGCCGCATCGTCATCCGGGTTAACCAGACATACGCACTCTGCGATGCGGAGCAGGCGCACCGGGATCTTGAGTTTCGCAAGACCATAGGGTCGTCAGTCCTCATTCCCTAACGCTCAGGTCAACGTGTGATCCATGCCGAAAAAGAAACACTCAAAGCCGATTGAATTCCATTTCTGGCCGACACCCAACGGACAGAAGATTGCGATTGCGCTGGAAGAGCTCGAGCTGCCGTATGTCATCCATCCGGTGAACATCACGCGCGGGGACCAGTTCAAGCCCGCGTATCTGGCGATTTCGCCAAACAACAAGATGCCCGCCATCGTCGATCCGGATGGCCCAGGGGGTAAGCCCGTTTCCATCTTCGAAAGCGGGGCGATCCTGCAGTATCTCGCGCGACGGACCGGCAAGCTGCGCGGCAAAGGGAAACGGGACCGGATCGTCGTGGATCAATGGCTGTTCTGGCAGGTGGCCGGGTTTGGTCCTATGGCGGGGCAGGCGCATCATTTCCGTCACTACGCGCCGGAGAAGATCCAGTACGGCATTGACCGCTACACGAACGAGGTGACCCGGCTTTACGGTGTGCTCGACAAGCAGCTTGCCGGTCGGGACTTCATCGCGGACAGATATTCGATCGCTGATATCGCCTCGTATCCCTGGGTGATGAGCTGGGAGAAGCAGGGGCAGGACCTCACGACGTTCCCGAATGTGCAGGCGTGGCTCGCGCGCATCGGAGCGCGGCCGGGCGTTATCCGGGGCATGGCCGTGGGCAAGGATCTTGCCGTGCAGAAGGTGGACCTCGCCAAGGACAAAGAGGCACAGAAAATCGTGTTCGGAAACAAATCGAAGTCGTGAGGATCGGTGCTTGGCCGCGATCAGGGCTGTACAAGGCGCGCTGGGTCGACCTCAAGACCAGTGACACGCTCGAACACGATAGCAGATAGGACCTTGCTGGAGTTGACCCGCGGATCGACAGCCGTACTGGCTGCACTTGGATTTGCCCCGTCGCGGGCGCCGAGGTAGCTCGGGCTCGCAACCCCTAAGGTCAGCGGGTCGGATGAGCACCCGCCCAAGAGGAAGCCCGCCAGCCCTGCGAGCTTCGCCACCCGTCTCCAGTTCGTCCTGTTCGGCGCCACCCATTGCATGACGTGTAACCCTAATCCCGTCGCAAGCCGAACCGCCGCTTGCATCCCTGGCGAATGGATGTGCCAAAAGCCGCCTGAATGAAGCCTGAACAGTCGCACCAAAGACTTCCCGCGGACATGGTTACCGCCTGGTTTCCCCATCTTTTAACGACTCAAATCGTCACGTCCGTTTCCGCGACATTCGGTTCATGTTGAATTTATGAACGATGTATTTCTTAACCGATCCAATGGCGTAACGCGATCTGTTTTAACCAGATTTCATCCCGATGCTGACAATCTTTCTCGACTTGCAGACGCCGACCTACAGGCCGCGGGGACGCGAACGTCTCAACGCTGAGCTGCAAGAGGGACAGTTGCGTGACGGAGTTGAAGTGTTATGGCTCGTTTCGAGATTGCCACCAATGAGATGGTGGAATTTGCGGCCCAGGGCGGTGCCCCGGATGCCTTGTTCGAACTGGGACTGATGTACTGCAGCGGGCGTGAGGTTCCACTGGACCTTGTGCAAGCCCACAAGTGGTTCAACCTTGCAGCTCAACGCGGGAATTCGGATGCGAAGCGCTACCGCGTCGAATTGGCGGCTGAAATGTCGAAGGGTGAAATCGCCGAAGCGCAGCGGCAGGCCCGCGCTTGGCTCGCCAAGCATTGAGTGGCTCGAGCGTCTCGGTTCAGCAATCGCTGAAAAGGGATGAGAGGCAGTTCCAGCTCTTCTTTGCGGCTTGTCCGATTGTGCTGCCGACGCCTTCGATCTGCTCGCCAGCTTTTTCAGTGGTCGTTTTTACGGTGCCGGTCACCCCATCAAGACCTTTCTTAGTGCTCTCAACCGTTGATTTGGCCAGTTCCTCGACAGTACGCGGCGGCTCGGCCACTGCTGTGCCTTGAGGCGCAGTATTTTCGGTGTCAGCGGCCGATGATGGTACGGCTGCTTGTGCAGGTGGTGCGATCGGCAATGCCGCTGCCGAGGGGGAAATGATGCGTTCGGGGCCGCTGCAGCCGGCGGACGTAAATCTCTCAACACTGCAGCGGGCGTGACCGCCAGACTTGGCGAGTTGCTTGATGCATTGGACTTGGTTGCGCGGATCGGGAGCCGCATTGGCCGGAGCATCGGCCACGACGCACCGATACACCGCGTCGGGGCTATAGCAGGCGACGCAATAGCTCTCGGCCATCGCAGGGAGCGCTGCCACTGCACCCAGTGAAGCGATCAAAACCAGCCGGGCGCACTGCATCATGTTATTTTTTCGCCTCTCCGGCCGCTCTACGCAGGTGCTATACGGTCGCTGTCATACCCAAAGCTTCTTTGTTCTGCACTTTGTTTAAGCAAGACCTCTCCCGCTTACGCACCATAGTCAGCCCATTTGAGATCGTCATAGGTGACGGGGCACGTGTTCACCGCGGCTTGTCCGAGGACGGGGATCATAGCCGCGAGGTGGGTTCGGTTGTTGAAGCGCCACTCGAACTCCGCGAGCGTTCGCACCATGTGCTTGCGGCGGACAGCACGGTAAGTGCCCACGATGGAGCTCTTGATGTTGCCGAGGATCGTATTCACCCACTTGAAGGCGGGGTGACGCGCGGCGCGGCGACCCGATCCTGTGATGATGACCATGTGATCGCTCCCAGCATCCGTGACGCCCTTGAAGCAGGCAAGGCCATCCGTGACCACGATTGAACCCGCCGCGATCAAGCGCTTGGCCAGTGACTTCATGCGCTTGCGCTTGAACCGGGCAATGCGTCGGATTTTGAGCCGCTTAGGCTTGCCGTCGTCCGTGGTCTCGACGGCAGCGATGATGGGCGTCTTGCCAGGACTGCCACGTCCCGTCTTTCCGCCCGAACGCTCGCCGCCCAGATAAGCATCGTCCATCTCGATGCGCCCGTGCAGCCGATCCCTGTCGCTTGAGCGGCGCATGACCTCGGCCAGCTTCGTCTTCATCTTCCAGGCCGTGGTCTGCGTGACACCGAGACGCCGACCGAGCTCAATCGAGGAGATTCCATGCTTGGACTGCGTGAGGTGGTACATGGCCCGGAACCATGTGGTCAGCGGCGCCTTCGTGGCCGCGAAGATGGTTCCCGCAATCGGCGAAGTCTGCGTGCGGCAGGCCGAACACTGGAACTTGTCGCGGGTGGCGATGTGGCTGTGCCGGCGACTTCCACAGTGCGGGCAGACGAAGCCATTGGGCCAACGCCAGGCGATGATCGCTGCCCGACACTTGCCTTCCGATCCGTAGAGGGCATCGAACTCGGCCTCTGAGAGGCCCTTCTGAAACTGAACCCGATTGCGAGCCATGGCGCATCTTCCTGCCAAAGCTCTTCAAATCTCTGATTTACGTGGCCAGATCACGGCTGACTATGGTGCGTAAGCAGGAGACCTCTTGGGCAGCAGTGGGGCGGGGCCTCCGTGGCAGTCCGGTGAACGGCTTGCTATTGCCCGGGTGCGCAACTATACGAGGGACCTGCCCACGAGCAGGGAGACGTGGCCGAGAGGCTGAAGGCGGCGCTTTGCTAAAGCGTTATACGTGCTAAAACGCGTATCGAGGGTTCGAATCCCTCCGTCTCCGCCACATAACCCCCTGATTTCAAAGTGAAAAATGCACTATGAGTTCGGATTTGAACTTCGTTCGCAGTGTCCGGGAGTTAGTGCGGGGTC
>CAVQMH010000013.1:0-8603 GCA_963713575.1 uncultured Alphaproteobacteria bacterium | reverse complement strand
TTGCGTACCCAGCTTGTCTCGGCAACGCTCGCTCGCCCTTCGTTCGACAAAAACCGCAACGAGTATCTCAACGGTTCGGTAACCTTCAATTAACCCTCCCTGGTCAGATTTCGTTTACCGTAGTGCGGCTCCTTCCTGCGCATCTGCATGGGGAACGGGCCAGTGTGTGGCGTCAGCATTTTGTTCGAGTAGGTCCAGTCATGCGTTCCAAGCGTCGCGTTCCCGCCGCTATTCCGACCAACCGCGTACTCGTCGGCGATTGCATTGAGGAACTGCGCAAACTGCCCTCCGACAGCGTCGATCTCGTTTTCGCCGACCCGCCGTACAATCTGCAGCTCGACGGCGACCTGCTCCGCCCCAACAATACGCGCGTCGATGGCGTCGACGACGACTGGGACAAGTTCTCCACCTTCGCCGCCTACGACCACTTCAGCCGCGCCTGGCTCACCGAATGCCGCCGCATCCTGAAGCCCGACGGCGCGATCTGGGTGATCGGCTCCTATCACAACATCTTCCGCCTCGGCGTCGCCCTGCAGGATCTCGGCTTCTGGATTCAGAACGACATCGTCTGGCGCAAGGTCAACCCGATGCCGAATTTCCGCGGCAAGCGCTTCACCAACGCGCACGAAACGCTGATCTGGGCCGGCCGCGATCAGAAGTCCCGCGTCACCTTCAACTACGAGAGCCTGAAGGCCGCTCAACGACGACATGCAGATGCGGTCCGACTGGCTGTTCCCGATCTGCGCGGGCCCGGAACGCCTGAAGGACGACGGCGGCCGCAAGGCGCATCCGACGCAGAAGCCGGAAGCCCTGCTCGCACCGCGTCCTGCTCGCCACCACCAATCCCGGCGACGTCGTGCTCGATCCCGTTCTTCGGCACCGGCACCACCGGCGCGGTCGCGCAAGCGGCTCGGCCGCCGCTGGATCGGCATCGAGCGCGACCAGACTACGCCACGGCCGCGCAGCGAACGCATCGCCGCCGATCGAGACGATGCCGGACGCGCGCGCTCGAAACCGTCCGATCGAAACGCGCCGAGCCGCGGGTGCCGTTCGGCACCATCATCGAGCTCGGCATGCTCACACCCGGCAGCCCGCTGTTCGACGAGCGCCGCCGCGTCCGCGCCGAAGTAAAGGCCGACGGCACCGTCGCATGCCGGCCGGCAGGGCTCGATCCATCGCGTCGGCGCCGAGGTCAGGGCAAGGCCGCCTGCAACGGCTGGACCTTCTGGCACTTCGAACGCGAAGGAAAACTCACGTCCATCGACACGCTGCGCGAAACCGCCAAGGAACGCCTAGGCCTCACCGCATCGGCGGCGACACGCAGCGAAATCCTTGTCGAGGCGGCCGAATAGCCACGAAAAGTTGAGAGATCGGGAAAACTTCCCTGTGGCGCAGCGCATCCGGAAAATGCAACATAGTAACACTTTCCGGAGATCTCTCCTTGCGTGTATCCCTGAGGCTCGGCCTCATCCTTGCCATTGCCGCCATTCTTTTGAGCACGCTGAGCGTCAGCGCGGTGATGACGTATTGGCACGCGGTGCACAAGGTCGAGGTCGAATTGCAGAGCACGCTGGCTGCGGCTCAGCGTACCATCCGCGTCGCCCTGCAGGACATCGAAGGCTCCCCTTCTGAATCGCGGCAGGTCGGACGCCTGGTCCGCACCTTTGATGCGAGCCGTCATGTCCGCGTCGAATTGAAGGGATCAGACGGCACGACATTGCAGTCGTCCACACCCGCCCCCGTGCAGAGCGGAATGCCATCATGGTTCTACCGCGCACTGGCCCCCCGGGAACTCACCGCCCGCGTCGACTGGCCGCCCGGAACGGAAATCCAGCAGCACATCCTGGTCACAGCCGATCCGCGCAACGAAGCCGGAGAAGTCTGGAGCGACGTCCGCCTCCACTTGACCACGATCCTGCTCTTTTGCCTGCTCACGCTCGCCATTCTTTCCGCGCTGCTCGGCTACGCATTGAGCCCCTTCGCGCGCTTTCTTGAAGCCTTCGAACGCACAGGCCAGGGCGCCGTCGGTGAACTACTGCCCGTTTCCGGTCCCTTGGAATTGCAAAGCCTCGCCACAGGCTTCAACCGCATGTCTGCATTGCTGGCCGAAACGCAGGAAAAAAACCGCAAACTCGATGCCCAACTCGACGCCGTCCAGGAAGAGGAACGCGCGAGCCTAGCCCGCGACCTCCACGATGAAGTCGGCCCCCTCCTGTTCTCCATCGACGTCGATGCGACCACGATCCGCGACCTCGCCGAAAAGAAGAGCGAGCCGAAGTTCACAGAGCGCGCCCTCTCGATTCAAGACGCCGTCTCGCAGGTCAAGGAACAGGTCCGATCGATCCTATGGCAGTTGCGCCCCGGCCTCGTCCTCGATCTCGGCCTCACCAACGCGTTGGAGAATATGCTGGCCCCCCTCAAGGCCCGGCACCCCGGCGTCCGCTTCACGCTCGACGCCCCTAAAAAAACCGGGCAGCCGCAAATCGACATCGCGCTTCTCGCCATTGTGCGTGAGGCCGTATTGAACGCTCTGAAACACGCCAGCCCGAGGCACATCGCAATACGCATCGGCTCACCCGTCGGCGAAACGATCGAAGCGATCATCACCAACGACGGCGGCGTACGCTCAACCACAGCCAACTCAGGCAGCCTCGGCGTCATCAGCATGCACGAACGCACCAAGCTGCTCGGCGGCAAGCTGTCGATCGTCGACAACCCGGAAAGAACAGGCGTCGAGGTCCGCGTTTCGATCCCGCTTAAAGGGCCCGGCGGCGGCGCAGCGCCCGTCGCACCCTCCACTCAAACACTGCAATGAGACTGAACTGACAATGAAGCTTCTGATTATCGACGACCACGATATCGTCCGCCAGGGCGTACGTCGCCTTCTCTCCCTTCTGCCCGACAGTGTTGTCGCCGAAGCGGGAACTGCCGAAGAGGGCTTTGACGCTTACATGCGCGAGAAACCAGCCGTAGTCGTGCTCGACATCAATCTGGGCGGCGGCAGCGGGCTCGAACTTCTCACCCGTCTGCGCAGCGCCGATCAAGAGGCGCGTGTCGTCATGTTTTCCATGCATGCCGATCCGGCCTACGCCAATCGTGCTCTGCGTTCCGGCGCCCTGGGCTTTGTCGGCAAGAGCGCCAGCGCGGATGAGCTTATTGAAGCCGTCAAGGCAGCGTCGACCGGCCGCCGCTACATCGACAGGCGCCTCGCCAGCGACATGGTTCTCAATCCCGTCGAAGGCGACCCGCTGAGTTCGCTCAGCAATCGCGAAACGGAAATCCTGCGCCTCCTCGGCGAAGGCAAGAGCCTCAACGAAATCGCGAACACCTTCGGCATCGCTTACAAGACGGTCGCCAACACCTGCACGCGTCTCAAGGAAAAGCTAGGCGTTGAGCGCACGGCAGACCTCATCCGCATATCGCTGGAACGGATGTCGCCCCGCGCACCCGGCTGATCAGTGCTCTTTCAGTGCATGCGCGATGATCTTGCGCATGACGGACGGCAGCGCCGCCTTGTGCAAATCACGACGCGGCACCCAGAAGCACCGGTCGGGCTCGGCCCAGAACGTCAGCGGCGTTTCCGGTGGCACAATCGCGCGTAGAACCTGCAATTCCAATCGGAAGTGGGTGAAGACATGGATCACACCACCGGGCATCGGCCACCAATCGGCCCGCACCGGCGCCCCGGCCATCGCCATGTCGGCGACCATCATCGTATCCGACCAGTCCGTCGATGGCACTTCCAGCATGCCGCCGAGCAGCCCGGTTGCAGGGCGCTTCCTTAGGAGCACCGCACCGTCCTCGCGCAACACGAGAAACGCCGTCCCGAACCGCACCGGCCGCTCCGCCTTGGCCGCCTTCTTCGGCAGCGTTTCGGCGAGGCCGCGCGCATGCGCATGACAATCCTGCTGCAGGGGACACATCAGGCATGACGGCCGCCGCGGCGTGCACACTGTCGCGCCCAGATCCATCATCGCCTGCGCGTGATCGCCCGCCCGCTTAGCCGGAGTGAGCGTTGCCGCCAGCCGCTTGATCTCGCGCTTCGCTCCCGGCAGCGGGTGCGTCACCGCAAACAGCCGCGACACCACACGCTCGATGTTCCCATCGACCGGTGTCGTCGGCGCGCCGTACGCAATCGCTGCAATTGCTGCCGCCGTGTAAGGACCGATACCCGGCAGCTCGAGCAGTTCGGCCTCGGTACGCGGAAACTGCCTGTCTTCCCGCGCCGCCACTGCAACCGCACACTGATGCAGATTGCGCGCCCGCGTGTAGTACCCAAGCCCCGCCCACATCGCGAGCACATCGTCGAGCGCGGCCGCTCCCAGATCGCCGACCGTCGGCCATCGCGCCACGAACTTTTCGTAGTAGGGAATGACCGCCTTTACCGTCGTCTGTTGCAGCATGATCTCGCTCAGCCAGACACGATAAGGGTCTTGTTTCTTGCGGCCCTTCGCGCGCCACGGCAGATCGCGCCGCTCCGCGTCGTACCACGCGAGCAAAGCGTCGACGGTGTCCGGACCGGCCGGCCGGAGCGGCAGTTGCTTTCGGGCCACGAGCGTCACGTCGCTCCCCCTTCGCTGCAAACGCGAATCAGCCTCCAGATGGTAGAGACCTCGCGACGCCGCGCAAACCGACTTCGTAAGTCGGTAAGGTGGCCGGTTCCGCGACAGCGGGGTCGCCTTGAGCCGCTAAAATTAGAGACACTGATGGCCAAGACCAACCGCACCAAGTCCCCGCCGCCCGCCTGGAGCGGCACCATCGTCCGCGCCCGGCTCGGGCCGTCTCTGTCGCGCGGCCGTGGTCCTGCGAGCAAGTCCGTTGGTGCATTTGTGCCGGGGCTTACGCGTAAAGCTTTTGAGAAATTCGGCTTTTCCACAGCCTCCCTGATCATGGATTGGCCGCGCATCGCAGGCGCCGACCTTGCTCAATGGACCACGCCCGAGCGCGTGAAGTGGCCACAAGGCTTCGAGACGGCTGAACTTGCTCAGGAAAGCGGGGTCCGCCCCGGCGCCACGCTCGTGCTGCGTGTCGATTCGGCGCGCGCCCTCGACGTGGAATACCGGGCCCGCCAGATCATAGAGCGCATCAACGCTTATTTCGGTTACCGCGCCATTGCGGAGCTGCGCATTCTCCAAGCCCCCTTGCCGGCCCACGCGATTGCGGCATCGCGGCAGACGACCAAAGCCGCAGTCGAGCCGCAGCAAACACTGTTGCCCGACGACCCGCTCGCCCGCGCGTTGGCCCGCATGGAAGCTGGTGTAAAGGGCGCGACCCGCCACCCCTGACGCTGCCCCTCGGCATTACCGGCTATTCAGTTGGCATTCAGCCGGAATTTGCCTTAATGCGGCAGTGACCGCGTGTTACGGGCCTGAACATCATCCATCAGGCGCCGCGAGCGCCAAGAGTGGATCGATCAGGAGCCGCCCGTGAAGACTTTCCTCAATCTTTTCAGCCTCGACCGTCGTGCTGCCCTTGGACTCGCCGGGGCTGGCACTGCCGCCCTCGCCGCTGCGACGCAGCCCCTGCTGGCCCGGCCCGGCGATGGCCCCACCGAAGTCGCCGTCGAAGCCTTGATGAACCAGCCGGAATTGCCCGACCTCGTCATGGGCAAGCCCGACGCCAAGGTGACGATCGTCGAGTATGCGTCGATGACCTGCGGCCACTGCAAGCAGTTCCACACCAAGGTGCTGCCGGAGTTGAAAACGAAGTACGTCGACACCGGCAAGGTCCGCATCGTTTTCCGCGAGTTCCCGCTCGATCCGCGCGCTTTCGCAGCATCCATGCTCGCCCGTTGCGCCGGTGGCGAAAAGACCCTGCTGATGATCAGCGCTCTGTTCGAGACCCAGGCCGATTGGGCCTACGTGAAGGAAAACCCAACTCCGAAGTTGTTCGAGATCGCCAAGCAGGCTGGCTTCACCCAGGAAAGCTTCGACAAGTGTCTGACGGATCAGGGGCTTCTCGACAAGCTGACAGCCATTCGCACCCGCGCTGCTGAAACATTTGGCGTCAGCGCCACCCCTACCTTCTATATCAACGGCAAGAAACTGACCGAGCCGCCGACCATCGAAGGCTTCGACAAGACCTTGGAACCTTTACTGAAATGAGGTCGCGCACGGCACGAGGTGGAGTGCTGAATATCCTCGTGCCGTTTGCGGCTCTCCTTGCATTTGCGGGCTGCTCAAACTCTGGCGCCCCAACCATCGGTGGCGGCTCGGTCAACGCCACCGCCGTCACATCCGACAGCCCCGCCGGATATAACCCGTTGACGGATATCCCCGATCCCACGTCCGGCGCCCGCGCGATCATTCAAAACCCGACGCTCGCCGAAGTCATCGCCCCCGGTCCCGATCTCCCGGAAATGGCCCTTGGCCGCGACGACGCTCCCGTCACGATCATCAAATACATGTCGCTCACGTGCCCGCACTGTCGCGCGTTCCACCGTGACGTGTTCCCGCAATTGAAGCGCGAATACATCGATACCGGCAAAGTCAGGTTCGTGCTCCGCGAATTCCCGATCGGCAAAACATCTGGCACAGCCACGATCGCGCTCCGCTGCGCACCGCCCGACAAGTATTTCACGCTCTACGGTAAGTTCCTGGAACAGCAGGCCTCCTGGGTTTCTCAGGAGGTCCGCCTCGATCCCATCTTCGCCGTAGCGACACAGGTGGGGGTAACGCGCCCCGAATTCGATCGCTGCTTGCAGAATCAGGCCATGATCGACTCGTTGAAGCGCGTGAAGGACCGCGGTCGCACGCTCGGCATCATCGGAACGCCGAACTTCTTCATCCAGAACCAGCGGGTGAAGAGCACGCTTACGATGGCCGAGATCCGGAGCCAGGTTGATCCGCTCGTGAGCGGTCGTCCCGCCGCCACCGCGAACGTGGCCCCCGCGCGCTAGATATAGCCGCCTCGACCGGGTGCACTCGCATCTGCAAAAGGCTGCTGATGGTCTGAGTTCCGCAGCGCCGCAGGCGCATCCGAGATCGTATTTGAATGAAGATCAACCGACTGAGGCTGTTGGGCTTCAAATCGTTCGTCGAGCCGACCGACCTCATCGTCGAGGCCGGGCTGACGGGCGTTGTCGGCCCCAACGGTTGCGGCAAATCCAATCTTCTCGAAGCGCTCCGCTGGGTCATGGGCGAGACCTCGCACAAGTCCATGCGCGCCGCCGCCATGGACGATGTGATCTTCTCCGGCACCAGCACCCGCCCGGCGCGCAACTCCGCCGAAGTCACGCTTTTCCTCGACAATGCCGAGCGCAAGGCCCCCGCGGAATTCAACGACCACGACATCATCGAAATCACGCGCCGCATCGAGCGCGAAGCCGGCTCCGCCTATCGCATCAACGGCAAGGAAGCCCGCGCCCGCGACGTGAAAATCTTGTTCGAAGACGCAGCCACCGGCGCGCGATCGCCCTCCCTTGTTCGCCAGGGACAGATCTCCGAGATCGTCAACGCCAAGCCCGAACAGCGCCGCCGCGTCCTCGAAGACGCCGCCGGAATCGCCGGTCTCCACAGCCGCCGCCACGAAGCCGAACTGCGCCTGAAAGCCGCCGAGAACAACCTCGCCCGCCTCGGCGACATCATGGGCGGCCTCGCGTCCCAGATCGAAAGCTTAAAGCGCCAGGCCCGCCAGGCCCGCCGCTACAAGGAGCTCTCCGCCGAAATTCGCCGCACCGAAGCGCTCGTGTTCCATCTCTCCTGGGCCGAAGCGCAAACCGTCGTGGACCAGGAAGAAAAGAACCTCACCGACGCCACCTCCCGGTTGGGCGTCGCCACCGAAGCCGAATCCCGCGCCCTGCGAGCAGAGGCCGAACTCGCCGAACACCTCCCGCCATTGCGCGACATCGAAGCGGTAAAGGGTGCCGCACTCGGCCGCCTCAAGATCGAACAGGAGACGTTCGAAAAGGAAGCCGAGCGCGCACGCCAGCGCACCAACGAACTCGTCAACCGCCAGACCCAGCTCGAACGCGACATCGCCCGCGAAACGCACGCCATCTCCGAAGCCAGCGATGTGCTGGCCCGCCTCGACAGAGATTTGGCTACCCTCGTCGATGCCGAGAACGGCGCCGTTGCAGCGGAGGATAATGCCGCAGCCGAACTCACCGATCTGGAACAGAAACTCGACGCCGCCGAAAAATCACTCGCCGACATCACCCACCGCGCCGCCGAACAGCGCGCCCGCCGCCGGTCACTCGATACCGCCGTCGCTGAGCGCCGCGACGCCATCGCCCGGCTCGAAAAGCAAGCAGCCTCTCTTGAAACGCAAACGCGCGACATCGAAGGCCGCGCGCCCGATGTCGTCGAACTCCAGAACACCACGGAAAAGGGAACGTCCTCACAGAGCGCTCCGCCCGTCTCGAACGCGAAATTCACGAAGCAGAAGAGCAAGTCACCGCCGCCGCCGAAGCCGCCAGACCGGCATCGCGACGAAGCCGCCTCCGCGCGCCTTCTTCTTTCCATTCCTGAAGACCGAGCGCGAAACCCTCGCCAAGCTCCTGATCCCCGTTCGCGACGATGACCTGCCGCCCATCGTCGATCAGATCAGCGTCACGCCCGGCTACGAAGCAGCACTCGGTGCTGCCCTTGGGGAAGATCTCACCG
>CAVQMH010000012.1:0-11325 GCA_963713575.1 uncultured Alphaproteobacteria bacterium | reverse complement strand
CCTACGGGGCGCCACGTTTTCTCCCCGCTTATGGCCACGTGGATCGCGAATAGCTCGACTTCCGCTGATTGAGCTTGGCCGCCATCAAAAAGTGTGCATCCGGCCAATACCACGGCTGCAGGCAGCACCGCATGGTTAGCGTTGCATCACAACAGATACGGCACGTTCAACGAACCGTGCCCGTCACAGCCGGATGATTGCCGGCACGAACGCCGCCGTGGGAACTCGAAAGATCGCGAGAGATCCCAGAAGAACTCTGCACATGCGCCCACGTCTCGATCCGTCCGAGAGCGCCGTCCAGCTTGCCTGCCGGCCGTGGCACGCGGAACCAGGCCGCATAAAGTGCGGGAAGAAACATGAGTGTCAGCACCGTTGCGACGAGCAAGCCACCCATCATGCTGACCGCCATCGGCCCCCAGAACACGCTGCGTGCGAGCGGGATCATGGCGAGTATGGCCGCCAATGCGGTCAGCACCACAGGTCGAGCGCGACGGACTGTGCTTTCCACAATCGCGTCCCAAGGCGGAAGGCCTGCGGCAAGATCGTGATCGATCTGGTCGATCAGGATCACAGCATTGCGCATGATCATGCCGGCCAGCGCAATAACGCCGAGCAACGCGACGAACCCGAACGGTGCATCAAAGACGAGAAGCGCTGCCACCGCTCCTATGAGGCCCAGGGGTGCAGTCAAGAACACCAGGAATAGCTTTGCAAAACTTCTGAGCTGCAACATCAGGATCGTCAGCATCGCTGCCAACATCACTGGGAAGATCTTGAACAGGGCGATGTTCGCCTTCTCGCTTTCCTCGACTGCGCCGCCGACATCGATGCGATAGCCGGATGGGAGACTTGCCGACAGTTTCGCGATCTTCGGCGCCAGCGCCGATGTCACAGTCGGTGCCTGGACGCCAGGCGCCACATCCGACCTCACGGTAAGATTGAGTTCGCGGTTCCGCCTCCACAGAATGGGTTCCTCGAAACCGTAGCGTATCGTTGCGACCTGACGCAGCGGAATAGCCTGGCCGTTGCGAGCCAGAATGGTCAGGTCGCCGATGTGGCCGGGATCGAGACGTTCGCTGGATACCGCTCGGACTACGACATCGAGGATGTCAATTCCTTCGCGATACTCTGAGACCGTCCTGCCGGAGAGAAGCGCTTGCAACGTTCCGGATATCTGCGCCGCGTTGAGTCCAAATGCCCGTGCGCGATCCTGATCGACCTCCAACGTGATGTTCTTTACTTGCTCGTTCCATTCCAGCTGCGGATCGATGGCGCGAGGATCTGTCCGAACAATCGCGAGGACGCCGTGCGCAATCTCGCGCACCTTTTGCGGGTCCTCGCCGACAACGCGGAACTGTACAGGGAAGCCAACAGGGGGGCCAAAATTCAACCGGTCAATGCGGATGCGTGCTTCCGGCACGGCACCATTCGCGACAGCCACTTCAAGCCGTTCCTTAAGCCGCTCGCGCGCGCTCGTATCCTTGGCCATGATCACGGTAAGGGCGAAGTTGGGGTTAGGCAGCACAGGGTTCAGCGCCAGGAAAAATCGGGGCGAACCCTGCCCGATATAGGTCGTGTACATGACGGCATCCGAGTTCGGTCGCAACAAGCTTCTCGGCCGCGGCCGCGGCCTTCGCTGTTGCTTCGATCGAAGTACCCTCGGGCATCCGCACTTCCATGAAAAGTTCCGGGCGAGCGGATGTCGGAAAGAACTGCTGCTGCACCAGCGCCATCCCAGCGACGGCGGCAGCAAAGGACAAAGCAGTGGCCGTGATCACATGCCAGCGACGCTTGAGTGACCAGTTCACGGTCGACCGCAGTGCGCGGTAGCTGCGTCCATCGTAAGCATTCAAATTCTGATGCGGAGTTGCGTTTCGGATCAGGATCTTCGTACCCAAATATGGAGTGAAACCGACGGCCACGATCCAGGAAACAACTAGCGCCAGCCCGACAATCCAAAAAATGTTGCCGGCATACTCGCCGGCTGTCGATTGGGCGAAGCCGACGGGCAAAAAGCCAGCAGCCGTTACGAGGGTGCCTGTCAGCATGGGGAATGCTGTCGACTCCCAGGTGAACGCGGCAGCGCGCAATCGGTCGAAACCCTCTTCGATTTTCACGACCATCATCTCGACGGCGATGATGGCATCATCGACCAGGAGCCCAAGCGCAATAATGAGGGCGCCCGAGGTGATCCGGTCGAGATTCATGCCGTTCGCAAACATGACGACGAATACGATTGCCAGAACGAGCGGAACGGACAGCGCCACCACAATGCCGGCACGAAAGCCGAGCGAGAAAAAACTGACGATGAGAACGATCGCCAGCGCCTCTCCGAAAGAAATGAGGAATTCGCCAACAGAATCCTGAACGACGCGCGGTTGATCGGCGATCTGCTCTATCTGAATACCAAGCGGGATATCCGGCCGGATGTCAGCGATGGCCGTTTGAAGGTTCTGCCCGAGTTCCAGGACATTTGCATTTTCGGCCATGGCGACCGCCACGCCCACGGCAGGTTGGCTGCGATGCGTGACCAGAAAGGCAGGGGGATCCTCATAACCTCGCCTTACGTCGGCAATGTCGCCCAGCCTAAAAGTCTTGCCGTCGGCTTCGACCGGTACAGCGCGAATAGCATCTTCACCTGTGAAGGCGCCGCTGACGCGGACTTCGAGGCGATCGGCATCGGTATCGATTGCGCCGGCCGACGTCATCACATTCTGTTCGCCGATGGCATTGAAGATCGTCTCGGCCGGAATGCCGAGGGTTGCGAGCTTACGATAGCTTATTTCAACAAAGATACGCTCGGGCACATCCCCGACCAGGACGACCTTCGCCACGTCAGGCACGCGCAAAAGCGCCCGGCGCAATGTTTCCGCCTGCCGCTTGAGATCGGCCCTCATCGCACCGTCGCCAGTCAGCATGTAGACGGCCGAGAAGACGTCGCCGTACTCGTCGTTGAAGAACGGCCCTATAACCCCCTGGGGCAATTCGATGCGGCTGTCGCCGAGCTTTTTTCGGACCTGATACCATGCCTCCGTCGCCGCGCGGCCACGCGTGCTGTCCTTCAACTGCACCTGTAGAACGGCCTGCCCAGGACGCGAGTATGTGCGCACGTAGTCGAGTTCCGGCATTTCCTGCAGCCGCTTCTCCAGCGGCTCGGCAACGAGGCGCTGCACATCGTCAGATGTGGCCCCCGGCCAGACGGCCTGAACCACCATCGTCTTGACAGTGAAGTTCGGATCTTCGGCCCGGCCGAGGTTGAGGTAGGCCCAGACACCACTGAGGCCAGTGGCGATAATGAGAAACAGCACAACCGCAGGATTTCGGACCGCAATCTCGGAGAGATTGAATTTCATCTCGGGCTTTCCCATAGGCGGACTAGACGCATTTGTTGTCGATCAGGAATCGTCCTGCAGAGACGACAGCCTCTGCGGCGGGCCGGAAGCTCATGCCAAGTTCGCGGCGAGATCGCTCTGCTGTGACGTCGGTTCGTTGGTCGAGATTGGGCACGATCGTGCGAACTTCGGCATCAAAGAGCGCCAGCAGACGAATAACGAGGTTCGGTGCCTGCCGGGTCACGATGCGGCGGCTGGCAAATGCTGAGCGGAGGATTTGAGCCATTTCCGGGAACCACAGAAACTCGTCTCCGCCGAGGTAGCGCTTCCCTGCGCTCTCGGGCCGGACCAGACATGCAACGTGCATTCGCGCGACATCGCGCACATCGACCACCGGAAAACCGAAGTTCGGCAACATCGGATCCTTGGCTTCTAGAATCCGTTGGATCACACGCAGCGATGTCCCAAACGAAAGATCGAGCGGCGCCCCGATGACGAAACCCGGGTTTATTACGGAGAGTTCAATCCCTGCATTCTCTTCAACGAAGTTCCACGCGGCCTTTTCCGCGAGAATTTTGGACTTCGCATATGGCGTGGCGCGCGGTCGTCCGGCGAACTCCAATCGCTTTCGTCCAGCCGCAATTTTCCATTCGGCTTGGCGAGGAGGACCGCGAGGCAGGATGAGGTCATCACGACACGGGATACATGCGCTCGCTTTGCAGCCCGAAGCGCACGGAGTGTCCCGTCCACCGCCGGCCGAACGACATCGTCTTCGTTCTTTGGCTGAATGAGCGGAAATGGCGACGCGGTGTGGATGAGAGCGTTGGCACCGGATACCGCCGCATCCCACCCTTCGTTGTGGTCCAGATCGAGATACACAAATGATAGAAGGTTTTCGACACTCGTCTTGTCACGCACATGCCCCAACATCGCCGCTCGAAGCTCGGCCTCACGTGATGGTGAGCGTACGGTTGCGCGCACCGAATATCCCTCGTCGAGAAGCTGCAATACGATATGCTTCGCGATGAATCCGGATGCGCCGGTGACGACGACAAGACCTTTTGACATGACTTCGTCTCCGCTATTTCGAGCTGTAGAGAGCGCGCGCTTCTATTGGCCGGATCGCCTTATGCGGATCGAGCATATGAACGCCGAAGGCGACCACACGGTCACCAGAGCGGACACCCGAGGACACCATCGCGCGGTCCTTCTCCCAAGCCTTGATCATAACTGGCCGAGGAATTGCGCGCGTCCCGTCCTCGGAGATAACCCACACAACGGGAGTGGGCCCGTCATTGGCGATAGCCGCGAGGGGCAGCGCAGCGACAGTATCTTGTGTGCGGGTCTGAAGATGAACGGTGGCCGTGCGGCCGAGATCTAGAGCGGCCTTAGGAGCATGCAACGCAAAGCGCGCCCGGAAGGTGCGTGACACCGGATCGGTATCTGGCGCCACTTCCCGCAACGTAACGGGAAACCGGGATGGACCGCCGCCCCACACATCGACTTCACCTGTTGCATTCCTGGCCGCTTCGACGTCCTGCTCAGGCAGCGCCACTTCGACTTCGAGGGCATCCCGCCGGGCAACGCGGGCTACAAGCTGTCCGGATACAACAACTTGCCCTGCTTCGACCGGTATAGTGGTCACGACGCCGTCGCTATCCGACACAAGGCTGGCGTACGCCAGTTGGTTGTCGGCAAGATCGACATTGCGCTCGGCACGCTCGACGCGCGAGTTGGCTTCGGCGGCCGCAGAAACACGTTGATCGAGAGCCGCCTGAGCAACGTGCCCCTCATTGAGAAGGAGCCGAAACCGTTCGAGCGCAGCTGCCGCTTCATCGCGGTTGATCTTGGCGGCGGCTCGCTCCGCTTTCTGGGCGGCCAGCGTGAGCTCAAAGTCGGTTGGATCAAGCCGGGCGATCACATCGCCCTTTTTCACCACGCTGCCGACCTCAACCAAACGCGCCGTGATCTTCCCCCCGACCCGGAAGCCGAGGTCGGACTGATAGCGGGGCTTCACCGTCCCGACATAGCTCCAGGTCTGGATAGCCGGCGCCAAAGTGACTGTTATTGTTTCAACGGTCTGCGGCCGCGCCGACGATGAGGAGGTGGCTTCAGCTTTGCAGCCGGCAAGTGCCGCGGCGGCGAGAACAACGGTGGCAGCGATGCGCACATGAATAAGACCGTCTGAAACCATTGTTTTCGCCTCATATTGTGGGAAAAAGTGGGCAACTATGTAGACAATTGTGTAGCTGCTCTAACTTTGAGGAGTTCATCAAATCGCCGAAGATGGAACGATGTCGACATCACACCCCACCGACGCTGCGGCGCGTAAGCTGCGCTATCATCACGGCGACCTCCGTCAGGCGCTGATCGATGCGTCGCACCAGTTGCTCGTTGAAAAGGGCGCAGAGAATTTTTCGCTCGCGGACGCTTGCCGTGTGGCAGGGGTATCGACGGCCGCTCCCTACAAGCACTTCCGCGATAAACTCGAGATACTGGAAGCGATTGTGGAACAGGGTTTCGATCGCATGGCCGAGCGCTCGATCGCGGCCGTGCGCTCGAAGGGCGAAGGCACGATCGAGGGCATGATCGCGATGGGGCAGGCCTACTTGGCTTTTGCCCTAGAGGAGACGGCGGTATTCCGTCTCATGTTCGGGCACAACCGCGCAATCAAGCGCGCTGCTCAGGTTGAAAAAACCGGCCGCGCCTGTTTCCGTAACGTCATCGAGCAAGTCGGAATTTATTGCGCGCGGAACAACGCTGAAGGCGATGCTATGCAGATCGCGCTTGGGCTCTGGACCTTCGTGCACGGTGCAGCATGTCTACTTATCGACGAAGACTATGAGAACGTCGCGCCGGGTCTAGACGTGCAGGCAATGATCGCCAACGCCGCGAGCCGCCTCTTGCCGCTGCCGCTGCCGAAGGACGACCGCTCGTAGTCAGCGAGAAACCGCCCTCTTAATTTCCGCCGCGCCGCTACGATGGCGACACCGCAGGGGTGTCGGAAACCGTCATGTCGTTGCCACGCCAGGTGAACCGGTTGCCTGCGAAGCCCTGAAGCCAGAGGATTGGCAAGGCAAGATCGCGCACGAGCCAGGTTGCAGGGGACCAATAGCTGACATGCCAGCCGCCAGCACGGGCCAGAACGGCTTCGGCACCGAACCAGAGTGCAAATAAGACCAGAGCCGTCAGGAATGGATCTGCGCCCAAACCGGCGGCTGCGTACACGCCCGCGCCGATAGGGAGCAAACTACCTGTGAGAAATTCCAAGAGGTAATAGGGCACGAACGTAGCCCGCCGGAGGCGCGCCCACCGCACCTGGCGGTCCCATACTTGACGCGCGGTCCTCATGCCGATGGGCTGAGGAAACGGGCGATCGACAAGGCGCACGGTCTGGCCGCGGCTACGTACGATTTTTGTGGCCGCTGCGTCCTCGGCGATTTCCAGCGCCAATGCGCGGATGCCTCCCGCCTGCTCGAGATCCTGCCTGCGCCACAACATTGATTTTCCTTGGGCGAAGCCGAAACCGACCGCATCGGCCGAGAGCTGCCAGCGCGCCTGATACGTGTTGAGGAAAGCACATTCCAATTCGGCCCAAAAACCCTGTGGTTGGCTGCCGATGGGTGGCGCGCACACGAGGCCGGTGCCGGGCGTCCAGGCCTGGAACAACTCGCTGATATAGGTTTTCGGCATCAGTACGTTGCTGTCGGCCATGACGATCCACGGTGCCGTGACTGCACGCCAGCCTTTCATGAGGTTGTTGAGCTTGGGATTTGGCGTGGTTCGGTCGTCGCCGATAAGCAATTGTGCGCGGACATGGGGATGCTCGGCCATCAAAGTGCGGACGAGCGGGACGACGGGGTCCTGCTCGCAGGCGCTACAGAAAATGATGTCATAGTCGCCGTGATCGAGTTTGAACGTGGAGCGCAGCGTCAACGACTCGAACGGATCGACACCGCAGACGGGCCGGATGATCGTGACCCGTTCTCCCGTCGGGGTCATAGGCGCGTTGCCGCGGCGGGCTTTGCGCAGGCGCACGAGACCGATGGCCGTCGTGACGAGATGGAGCAGGGTCGCCACGGCGGCGAAGATCAGCGCAGTCAGTGCGAGTGCTTCCATGGCTTTAGCATCCCGATGATGTCCGTCACATGCTGCGACTTGACCGCGTCAACACTGCGTAATCCGTGTAGCCGCGGTGAAAAGCTGGAATGACACAGTCAGCCCGTGCTTCTCGCAAATCTGGTGGCAAACCTGTTCGAGGTTTGCACGCGGCGTGACAGTGTAGTGATCCAGGAACGCGAACAACCCGGCTTTGAAGGCCCCGGGCAAACGATCGCACTGTCCGAAGTCGACGATATGCAAGCTCCCGCCTGGGGCGACGTGCGAAGCGCCGGCGTCGAGTGCGTCTTGCCAGCCGGGAATCATCGACAGAGCGTAGGAAAAAAATATGCGATCGAATGCAGGGATGCCAAACACATCAGCGCCCGAAAAGTTGGTGGCATCGGCCTGGGCTACGCAGATGCGACTTGCGAGTCCGTGCCGCTTGATCGCAGCGCGGGCAGTGTCGAGCATGGCGTTGGAGACATCGACGCCATAAACGTGCGAATGAGAATAGCGTTTCGCGACCCGGACGAGATTTCAGCTGTGCCGCAACCGATTTCCAAGACCGTCTCGCCCGGTCCGGATGCCAGATCGCCAATCAGATGCTTGCGCCCGATTAGGTAGTGGGTCCGCGTCAAATCATAAATGAAGCGCTGGTAGCGGTAGTGCCGGTCCATCCGCTCGCATCGGAGAGGTGTGTCGCCGTCATGTCCCGTCGCCCTTGAAGATATAGAGATGGAAGCCGCCATAGATTGCGGAGCGATCCCGCGTGGTCCAGGTCTTTGACGCCGCCTCTTCGTAGGTCCAGCGGTTGAAGATCGCATCTGGGACGCGACCGGGGAGATCGTTTCTTCACCTGCGGTGCGAAAGATGACGCGTGCGCCAGGGCGGGCCGTACGCGTTATTTCGGTCCACAGTTCCGCAAGGGTTGCGTCATTCATCCAGTCCTGCGCGTCGAGCAAAATATATCGGTCAAGATGGGCGGACGGGAGCGCGCGCAACTGATCGCTATAGGCGATGTTGCGCATAGTGATGCGGTGCGCGCGATCGCGGATCTGCTCGTAGCTTTCACGCTCCAAATAAGGCGGCAGCGGGCCTCTCATCCGGCGCGTAGCTGCGGGCGAAGGCCTGCCAGGCGAAGTAATTCTGCTGCAGGTCGAAATCACAGGCGAGGCGGCGCAGACGCTCTTCGACGACTTCATGCATCGGGCGTCCGCCGGAGAGGGCGTCGTACTGGGCAGGGGGAATGCCGAGGCCGAATAGCGACGACCGTTGGTTGAGAATGGCGCGGACCAGGCGCTTTTCAAAAAGCGGTTTCAGTTCCCGATCATAGATGGCGCGCTGTTCTTCGATGGTGCGGGCCTGCATCATGATGCGTGGATCGCTGCCGAAGAGTTTGGCGGCGCAATGGCCGGCGGCGATGAAGCGGCCGAGCAGACCGAAGCGGAGAAGCCGCGAGTGAAGCGCTCGATCCGGCGGCGGCCGGTGAGATCGCGGCCACTCCAGAACGCGCGCGTTTCTGCATCGAGCCGGTCTCTGATGTAGCGGTCGTAGAGTGCAATATTGGCTTTGCGGTCAGCTGCGCCGAAGAAGGAGAAGAATGCATCGTAGTCGGGAAGGTGACGCGCGGCGGCGCATTTGAGGCGATTAAGAGCCGCGTGCGACGTGTTGAGATCCACAGCGATGATTTCGCCCGGGTCGGCCGTGAGATAGGACAGGGCGTTGCAGCCACCGGAGGCAATGGTGATCACACGCTGCCCGGGTTCGATCCGCAGAGCATCGAGGTCGACCAACGGGTCCTCCAGATCTGCGGATAGACCAGGTTCGAAAAGGCGAAAGTGAAGGCGCGTTCGTTGAGGCCGGCCACCGAGAAGAGGCTGTTGCGTTGAACGGCGGCCCCGACGAGCGCGCCACTGCGCCGGCGAGAGATGTCCATCTGGTCGGCCGTTTCGGCTCGGTCCATCGTCATGGTCTCCGGTTGGCGGCGGCGCCGCAGCAGGTATGCGTTTGAGGCAGCGTTGCAGCCGAGGGTGGGGTCAATCGAACTTGGACCGCGCGGGCTTGGCGAATGTTGTCAACGAACACTTCAGCGGTGCGCCGCCACGTGAATTGGAGAGCGCGGCGGCGGACGAGCGCGCGGTCGAGGCTGAGCGCCGCCGTGCAGCCGACGCCAAATCCTCGTTGAGAAAGCCGCTGATGCCGTCCTCTATGACGTCGATGGGTCCAGTGACCGGGTAAGCCGCCACAGGGATGCCCGAGGCCATGGCTTCCAGGATCACCAAGCCGAAGGTGTCGGTCCGGCTCGGAAAAACAAAGACGTCAGCGGAAGCGAAGTGGCGCGCGAGATCCTCGCCGACGCGGCGGCCCATGAAGCGAACGCGCGGAAATCGTTCGGCAAGAGTAGCGAGGTGCGGACCATCGCCGACCACGACTTTGATGCCGGGAAGTTCCGCGGATAGGAAGGCCTCGACGTTCTTTTCGATCGAGACACGCCCGACGTAGAGAAAAACGGGGCCGTCGTTCCCAAATAGCCGATCGGGACGTGGGCGAAACAAGTTCGTATCGACGCCTCTCGTCCACGGAAGAACATTGCGAAAGCCGCGACTGGAAAGGTCTCGTTGAAGGGACGGGGTTGCCACCATCAACCCGGCGCCCGCATTGTGGAAGCGCTTCAACCCGGCATAGACGATGCCTCTCGGGACGCCGAGGTGCTGCGATCCGTACTCGGGGAAGCGGGTGTGAAAGCTGGTCGTAAAGCGAATGCCGCGGCGCAGGCAATAGTTGCGCGCCATCCAGCCAACGGGGCCTTCGGTTGCGATATGTATATGATCCGGTGCTTCTGCACCGATCTGCGATGCAGCAACGCGCGAGTTTGGAATGGCAAGGCGGATTTCGCGGTAGCCCGGCATTGCAACTGTGTCGAAGGGCTCGGGTGTGAAGAATGACAGATCGCATCCTAGTTCCGGAAGCTCGTCAGCAAGGCGCCGATAGGTCGCCAGAACGCCGTTGACCTGAGGGAACCAGGCGTCGGTTGCGACTAGGATTTTCATTCAAGCGGCTGCCGCAAGGTGGGTGTCGTCATCGGATGAATTGGCGACGCTTGATTGAGCGGCGATGCCCCAATGCAGGACTTTCAGTTCGCCGGAGTGTGTTTCGACAATAGCCGTAGCACTTTCGACCCAGTCGCCGCAGTTCAGGTAATGGATGCCATCGATGAAGCGATCGGCGGCATGATGGATGTGACCGCAGATGATGCCGTCCGCCTCGTGACGGCGGGCAACGTCCGACAATGCGCCTTCGAATTCACCGATGAAGTTGACGGCGGTCTTGACGCGGCTCTTCAGGTAATTGGAGAGTGACCAGTACCCGAGCCCAAACTTATGGCGGGTCCGATTGAGGGGGCGGTTAATCCATAGCGCCAATTCGTAGGAACGGTCGCCGAGAACGCGAGCCACCTGGCATATCGGACGACAACGTCGAATTCGTCGCCGTGCATGACGATATATTTCTTTCCGGCGGCGGTTTCGAAAATTGCATCCCGCCGCACTTCGACGGTACCGAAGTTCAGGCCACAGTAGTCGCGGAGTGCTTCGTCGTGATTGCCCGGGATGTAGACGATGCGCGCGCCCTTGCGTGATTTGCGCAAGAGCTTCTGGATGACGTCGTTATGAGATTGCAGCCACACGGGGCCGCGCCGGACTTTCCAGAAATCGATGATATCTCCGACGAGATAGTAGGTGTCGGCATCTGCGCGCTTGAGGAAGTCCAGCAGGGCCGGAGCCTGTGCCGCGCGTGTGCCAAGATGAACGTCAGAGATAAAAATCGTCCGATAGCTCATCTCTGCCCGGGCGTCTGTCACGGCGCGCCTCGATTCGCTTGTCTCGCTCATGTG
>CAVQMH010000011.1:0-34295 GCA_963713575.1 uncultured Alphaproteobacteria bacterium | reverse complement strand
GGCGGGAGATAGCCGAAGTTCTGTTTCAGGCGTGTGACAGTATCGCGCCCGCCTTATTTCCTCCTCCCACGGGCAGTTTGCGATCTCCACCACGACCTCGAACGGCGATGGGGACTGCCGTTAACGATGAGCCCGCAGGCTCGCTAGTCCGGTGCGGTAGCCTGCTTGAGGACCCTGACCGGCGGAGGATCGGCCTGACATCGAATATTCCGATCGCGTCATGCCTTGATTGAGGCCACCTACGGACCAGATCATTGGGGGGTCATCGTGGGATACAATAACATGCCATCCTCCATCTACTCTGCACCGGCACTCGTAATCGCAATGCTTTCCTTGCCCACAGCCGTCTCCGCGATCGAATGCGATCGTCAGTTTCAAATCGTCAGTGGCTCAAAAATCTCAACTCCCTATTGCGGCGATCAATACCTCGGGCGCGTGGCACGTGAGCGGGGTCTAAAAGTGTCCGACGAAGACATCCGACAAAACGCATCGACCAAAGCGGAGCTCTGCGCGCGAATTGGCCAGGACACTCGGCTGCGAACGATCTGCGCCAATCATTTTCCGAACCCGGGGTCAAACGACTAGCCGGCCTCGTACCCGCAAGCTGAGCGCGGATCACCAAGAAGCTAGTCCGGTCGAGAGCTACGCTTCAACTTCGGCCCGCCGGCTCTCTTCCCTCTCGGACAGCACGAGAAGCCGAATGCGGTCCATCTTAAGCTGTTCGAAGAGCTCGGCGATGACCGATATCCCAAAACCTTAGCGCACATATTTATTATAGAGTGACAGCCTGGTCCGCGGCAGGCTCCCCCCGGGCGCCCCACCACCCGTGACGACTTAGGATCTGGTGACCCGCGGCCAGACCAGATAAACAATCCCCATCCGAATTCCCGCTGCGCCGCCTGTCCCGACCTTCTCCGACAGCTTGGCACCCCGGCCCACATCCGAGTATTCCTCCGCCATGACCTTCCCCACCACCAACGCCCCGCTGGCGCGTGCCCTAGCCGCGCGCGGCTACACGGTCCCCACCGCCGTGCAGCTCGAGGTCCTGACTGCAAACGCCTCGAACCGCGATCTGCTGGTTTCCGCCCAAACAGGATCGGGGAAAACGGTCGCTTTTGGTCTCGCCCTCGGCTCGACGCTGCTCGGTGAAAAGGAAACGCTCGGTCATGCGGCCGCCCCTCTGGCGCTCGTCATCGCACCGACGCGTGAACTCGCGATGCAGGTCTGCCGCGAACTGACGTGGCTCTACGAAAATACGGGCGCCCGCGTCGTCACCTGTGTCGGCGGTATGGATGCGCGCGCCGAAGCGCGGCAGCTTCACGCCGGGGCACATATCGTTGTCGGCACGCCTGGCCGCCTTCGCGACCACCTCGAACGCGGCCGGCTCAAACTCGGCGAACTTCGGGCGGCCGTTCTCGATGAAGCCGACGAGATGCTCGACCTTGGTTTCCGCGAAGACCTGGAATTCATCCTCGATGCGACACCGGCCGAGCGCCGCACGCTTCTATTTTCGGCCACGCTGCCGCGCGAGATCGAAAACCTCGCCGTCCGCTACCAGAAAGATGCCCTGCGTATCGAAACCGTACGCCGCGATCAGCAGCACGTCGATATCGATTACCTTGCCCATCGAGTATCGCCGCAGGATGTCGAACACGCCGTCGTCAACGTGCTGCGCCTGCATGACGCCCGCGCGGCGCTGGTCTTCTGTTCGACACGCGAAGCGGTGAACCGCTACAGCGCCCGTCTCGCCGAGCGCGGCTTCTCAGCCGTAGCCCTCTCCGGCGAACTAACCCAGAACGAGCGCACGCAAGCCCTGCAATCCCTGCGTGACGGCCGCTCGCGTGTTCTTGTGGCGACCGACGTCGCAGCGCGCGGACTCGATTTGCCCGACCTCGCGCTCGTCATCCATGCCGATCTCCCCAACGATAGCGAGACCCTGTTGCATCGCTCCGGCCGTACCGGCCGTGCTGGCCGCAAGGGCCAGTGCGTGCTCATCGTGCCTTACAACCGGCGGCGAAAGGCGGAAGTGCTGATCGGCGGCGCTCGCCTCAAGGTGACATGGGCCGACGCACCATCGCCCGATGAAATCCGCGCCCGTGATCAAGAAAGGTTCTTAGCGGACCCGAGTTTCACCACCGCACCGACGGAAGATGAGTTGCAGCGCGTGAGCGCGCTTCAAGCCGGCCGCACAGCCGACGAGATTGCGCTGGCACTGGTGCGTATGCACGACGCGCGCTTGCCCGCGCCTGAAGACCTGATACCGGATGCAGGTCCTCCGCGACGCGACGCGAGCGAGCGACGGCCGCGCCGCGACGACTTTGCACCCCGGCCCGATCGCGAACGCAGACCCTCCAGCAAGTACGGCGAGCGCACTGCACCGGCCTCGCAGCGCGCGAAAAATGAGCCCGCCTCTGACGCGCCGGCTGATGGCCCGCGCCGCCCGCGGCCCCGCCACGATGATGGCCGTGAGATGGTCTGGTTCCGCATCAACATCGGCCGCGAACGCAATGCCGATCCCCGCTGGCTACTGCCACTGATCTGCCGGTCTGGCGGCGTCACGAAGGCAGAGATTGGCGCTATCCGGATCGAGGATCGCAACACGCGCTTCCAGATCGCAGCCGACTTCGCCGACAATTTCGATCATGCCGTGCGCACAGCCAAGCAGAAGGAAGGCCACATCGTCCGCGACAACGCCGCGTGGAGCGCAAGCCCCCCGGCTATGGCGGAGAGCAGCGCAAGTCCATCACCTGTCAAAGCACCGCCCGCGCGTGATATCGCACCCACCGCGCGCGAACCCGCACCGGCCGCGGCCCGTCCACCGTACAAACCCAAGGCGGAGAAACCCCGCTGGCGCGACAAGGGCAAATCAAAAGCCGAAGGCTGGGCGCCGCGCCAGCGCCATGCCGGCCCTGCGCCTAAGGGGCATAAGCCAGCAGGCACTCCACAGAGCACCACAGGTCCCAGCCACGGCAAGGCCGGCCCGAAAAAGAAGCCACGCTCGCAGGTGTAGCGAGGGATGTTGTCCTTGTGAAATCAATGGACCGGCCCCCGTCGCGTGGCAACGGAGACACAAAATGTGCCGTTTCGCCATGTTCGCGCTGAATTGAACCGGGCCCGGATACCCTCCGCCGTTCCCGCCGCGTAAAGTCCCCACCGGCACGCCGCCCCTCGAGGCAGCGGCTCTTGTATCGGGTGCGGGGGATTACATGCAGTTCCAGTTGTTCGGTCGCGACGACGACTCGCCGAAGCCCGCCGCGGCAAGCAGATCATCGAACGGCTGCGCGCTGGCGAACTCCCCCAAATGGTCGATTGGTTCGATCCCGAACTTCTCGCCAAAGTCGGGGTGCGCTCAGTCCTCTCCGCCACCATCGGCTCCTACACCGACCAGCGCCTCATCCAGGCCGCAACCGATCAGGCGACCGAAGACGAACTCAAGGCGCGCTACGACTACAGCGACACCGGCAAACCCTCCGAGCGCCTGAAGCCCGACGCATCGGGCGCGGTGTGGGTCGACTATATCGCTGATCTGGGCGACGGCTTCGAGCCCACCTTCGCCATGGCTTACATGCTGGCCGAAGAGAAACTGAAGGTAGCAGGCACCGACGTCGAGTTGCCCGCCGGCGAACTTCTCATCATGGGCGGCGACCAGGTTTATCCGGATGCCACAAAGGACGAATATCAGACCCGCCTGCGCGATCCTTATGACTGGGCCTTCACCACCGACACCCCGAAGCGCAAACTCTTCGCCATTCCCGGCAACCACGACTGGTATGACGGCCTCGCCTCGTTCAGCGCTCTCTTCTGCTCCGCGCGTGATCGCATCTCCGGCGGCCTCGGCGCCCAGCTCGGCGGCTGGCGCTGCCACCAGCATCGCAGCTATTTCGCAATCAAGCTGCCGCACAACTGGTGGATCTGGGGCCCCGACATACAGCTCGCGGATAACCTCGACGACAGCCAGCGCGACTACTTCGACCTGATGGCCGATCAAACCCAGCCCGGCGACAAGATCATTCTCTGCCTCGCCGAGCCGAGCTGGCTGCATCACAACTACGACAACCTGCACGAAATCAGCATGCTGGCGCGCAAGAACGGCGCCAAGATCTTGGCCGTGCTCGCAGGTGATTGGCATCACTACAGCCGCTACACCTGCAACAAGCTCGGCGTCCAGTTCATCACCTGCGGAGGCGGAGGCGCCTTTGCTCATGCCACCCACGGACTTGAAGAAGCGTATCTCACTGAATTGGGCGACGCCGACGGACGCCGACAAACGCATCTCCGACCCGGCCGACCCCGAAGACTTCAACCGCAAGGAGCGCAACGTCATCGGACCGGAAGGTCCCGATTTCACGCTGCATCCCGACGAAACCGCATCACCGCCGCGCGCCCCGTCACGGCCGTCGTTCATTCCTGGACCTCTCTCGCAGGCAGGATTGGGCAGCGCCATCGAAGCCGCCGCAGCTAACATGACGACGGCCTCTGCCGCCACCGACCACAAGCCGATCAGCGACGTGGAAGCTGGGCCCGCAGGCGGTCGCCGCTCCAAAGCCATTCGCAGGGAAGACATCTCCAGCGACAGCTATAAGCTGAAGGCCGACGCGATCTATCCACCGCGCTGGAAAAGCCGGTTGCTCTGCCTGAAGAACCTCGTGCTGCCGTTCCGCAACAAAAAATTCGCCGTTCTCGTCGGCGTCATCTACTTCCTCTTCGCCTGGGTCTGGTCGTCCTCCGACCCGCGCCACTCGCCCGTCATGACCAAGCTGGCCGAAGACATCGCCGTCCAGGCCCAGCACTCACGCTCCGAATTCGACGGTGTGCGAAAGGAGATTGCCGCTCTCGAAGCACGGCTCAAGGAACAGCAATCGGCCTTGTCACCCGGCGATCCGCCGACGACAGAAATGGTGGTGCTGGAAGAACAACTCGTCGCCGCCCGCGCGCGGCTCGAACCGGCCAAGAAGCAGTGGTACGACCTCGATGAGCGCAGCAAGGCAATCGACGGCGGACGCAAGGTTCAGCTCAACGATCAGATTCGTGAACTGGAAACGATGACGAACCTCTCGATCGACGAGCGGCTGCGTTACCTCGTCGTCTTCTTCCGCCAATATAGTCCGCTGGAAGAAGTGCTCAATCCCACGGCGCTGCTGGCCGCCTGCCAGCAAGGCCCCTTGTTCGCATTCCTTCTGCTGGGCCTGTGGGCGCTGCTCGTCAGCTACGTGGAAACGCGACCGGGTCTCGCCGGCAATATCGCGAAGTTCACGATTGGAACAGTCCACTTCTCCGCTCACCTCGTCGCGCTCCTCGTCATCAGCTGGATCGCGAGCGGCGTCGGCGTCCCCCTCGCCACAGTTCTAAAGTACCACATCGCCGATCCATGGCCGGACGTCATCCGCGTGACGTGGAACTTCACCATCACGCTCCTGCTCGGCGGCCTGATCGGCGGATTCGTGATGGGCCTTTACTGGACGCTGACGTCGACCCTGTTCAACATGCACACGGGCGATGCTTTCGGCGCACTCGGCATCAAGGACTACAAGCACTTCCTTCGCATCCGCCTGGAACCCGACCGTGCCATCATCTATCCCGTCGCGCTCGATACCATTCCGGGCCCTTCCGGCTGGCGCTGGAAGCTGCGTCCAAACGAGAAGCGTCCCTCGCACAATCCGCAGATCCTGCCCAAGCATCCTCTCGATCCGCGGTTGATCGAAGATCCGATTGTCGTCGAAGCCAGCAACGTCATAGCCTGAGCGCAGCGCGGTGTGGGCGCGGGTTAGAAATGATACCCGCGCTCACCGTGGTCCGTCAGATCAAGCCCCGTCCGCTCCTTCTCGCGGATTGGCCTCAGTCCTATGGTGAGATCGATCAGCCGGAAGAAGACGGCAGATAGAGCGCCCGACCACACCAGCGTGATCGCGACCGTCTTCACCTGAGCCGCCATCTGCGTCGCCAGATCATAGACGATCGTGATTTGACCCGGCTTTGTCACATAATCCGCGACACCCGTGCCGCCGAGCGCCGGCGCGACCAGCAATCCCGTCGCCAGCGCACCGAGAATGCCGCCGACGCAGTGCACACCGAACACGTCCAGACTGTCGTCGTACCCAAAGATACGTTTCAGCCAGGTGCACGCGAGAAATCCCGTCAACCCGGCGACAATCCCGAGCACAATGCTCCCCATCGGTCCCGCGAAGCCGGAGGCCGGCGTCACCGCGACGAGACCGATCACCATGCCTGTGATGAACCCCAGCGACGTGGGCTTTCCCTTTGTCAGCCATTCCACGCTCGTCCAGGCGACAGCCGCGGCAGCCGTGGCACCGAACGTGTTGCCCATCGCCAATGCCGCCGTGCCATTTGCCTCCAGGCTGGATCCGCAGTTGAAGCCAAACCAGCCGACCCATAGCAGCGCAGCGCCTACCATGCTGAGCGTCAGCGAATGCGGCGGCATCGGCTCCCGCCCGTAGCCTGATCGCGGCCCGGTGAGGACCGCACCCACGAGCCCCGCAATTCCTGCATTCACATGCACCACCGTACCGCCTGCGAAGTCGAGCACGCCCCATTGGAACGCGAGCCCCGACGTTGCGATCAGCCGCTGCAGATCGGCCTCCGCCGCCGCCCGCGCTTCCGGCCCCGCCAACTCGACCTTGCGCGCCGCATCGATCAGCGCATCCGGTCCCGGCCAGTACCAGACCATGTGCGCAATCGGGCAATAGACGAAAGTCACCCACAGCACCATGAACAGCATGACCGCCGCGAACCGCATCCGCTCGGCAAACGCACCCACGATCAACGCGGGCGTGATCGCAGCGAACATCATTTGGAAGCAGATGTAGGCGTACTCTGGAATATAGACCCCCGGCGAGAACGTCGCCGCCGTGCTATCCGGCGTGACACCGATGAGAAACGCCTTTGAGAGATCGCCGACGAAAGGCCCGGTTCCGCTCCCCGCTGTGAAGGCCAGACTGTATCCGTAGATCATCCAGATCAGGCACACGACCGCGACGGTCATGAACACCTGCATCATCGTCGCCAACACGTTCTTCGTGCGCACCAGCCCGCAGTAGAACAACGCGAGCCCCGGTACCGTCATTAATAAGACCAGAACGGTCGCCAGCATGATGAAGGCTGTGTCGCCTTTGTCCGGGGCAGCCCATGCTGCATCTGACAACACGATGGATGCGACGAACGCGGTGCCCGTTCGCGCAAGCCACAGGCGCCGTGCCGATCGTTCCAAACGAATTTCCATAACCGATAAGGTCCCCGCGGAATAAAGCTCTTCGCCACCCGTTACGCTCATAAGCGAGCTAATGTTGCCGCAGCCGGTTTCACCTTGATTTGCTTGATTTCTGACCGGCCTGCCCAATTGAAGCGCGCGATGCACCGTTGTCGGGTTTAGCCGGCTGAGTTACGACTAGCGACCAGCGGATAACGGCGAGATGTGCCGCTTATTCGCAAAACGGTGCGGGTTATCGAAGTCTCCGACAAAACAGGCGCCGCCGAGCGCATGTGAAACGGGATAATGCGACCATGGCACCGAGTGACGAAACCAAAATGGCTGAGTTGAAGCGTCTTCTTCGCCGGCTTGACGGACTAGATACCCGGCGCTCAGCAGGCGCCAATGCAAGCGAAGACGCCGAGCAACGCGACTATGTCGGCACCCTGCGTGGCGCTCTCGAATCCGAAGACGGTATCGCCCCGATCGAGGAAAGCCCGCAACAGACAGTCTCTCCGAAATCGGCGGCATTGCTTGCCGGCATGATCGCGGCCCTCATCTCCACGGCCACCGTTTACGTCCTGATGTCGGCAGAGGAGCGCGCAACGCTCCCCGCTGCGGTAAAATCCATCGGCACGACACCCACCGGTACGGCCTCGCCCATGAACCACCGCGGTGACGCGTCCATGGAATTGGTCCGCAGCGCCGCTCTGCTGTTGGAGAAAGGTAACATTGACGGCGCCCGTGAGCTTCTGCGCCGTGCGGCCGAATTGGGCTCTGGCGCTGCAGCCCTTGAACTCGCCCGCAGTTACGATCCCAGCCCCACGGCAAAGCCGGATACACCGCCAACCACCCGCGAAACCAACCCGGCGCTGGCCCGCGTGTGGTATGAACGCGCCCGCGAACTGGGGATGGCAGATGCAGCGATTCCGCCGCAATCCGGCGACCGCTGAGTAGCGAAGGCAACGTACGCGTGAACGCCGACCCGATGCAGCGGACGACCGGAACACCGCGCCAGCTCTTGGGCGCGCGGCTGGAGAGCGTGCGCCAGCAGCTCCTGTCGTGCGGTGCCGTCATGAGCAGCCTCGTCGAGCCGCAATCTCGTCCTCTCGTCACCGATGCGCTGGCCAAGATTGCGCGCATGACGGTTCGCATTGCCGTCGTCGGCCAGATCAAATCCGGCAAGAGCACGTTTATCAACGCTTTCGTCCGCCACCCGCGTCTGCTGCCCACCGCCGTAACACCGTGGACGACAGCCGTCACGAACCTCCACTTCGCTCAAGCCCCGCCAGAGGACGGCGCCGTCCGCTTTTCCTTCATGGATGCCAACGAGTGGGGCGAAATCGCAAACGGCGCGGGCCGCTTCCGCGAATTGACGGAGCGCCTCGTCCCTGGGTTCGAGCCGCGCATACTTCAATCGGAAACCTATGCACTCGCCGAACGCGCCCGCCTCAAGCTCGGCCTTGAATTCGAACAGCTGATCGGCCGGGGCCATCTCTTCAAGTCGCTCCATCCCGGACTTCTCGAGCGCTACATCTGCTCCGGAGAATTTGGCGAAGGCAACGACATCGGCCGCTATTCGGAAATCACCCGCAGCGCCGATCTGTATCTGCCGGGTGGCCCATTCGATTTCCCCACCACGGTGACCGACACCCCGGGCATCAACGACCCGTCGCTCGTTCGCGATGAAATCACGCGCCGCTCACTCGGCGCCGCTGACGCCTACATCATCGTGCTCACCGCCCGTCAGCCGCTCTCAGCGCAAGACGTCGCTCTGCTGCGATTCATGCGCGGCCTCAACAAGGATCGGGTCATCGTCCTGCTCAACCGCATCGACGAACTCTCCGATGTCGCAAGCGAATTGCCACAAGTGCTGCGCTTCGTTCGCGAACGTCTTGCGGAAGAATTCCCCGGCGCCAGCATTCCCGTCGTCCCTGGCAGCGCCTGGTGGGCCATGCAGGCACTGGCCTTTGAACCGCAAGCTGTCGCCAAAACTTTGAAGCGTCCGTCCGCCGCCCATCTCTTTCGCAGCGGACTGCTGCACCCGGGCGACGCCGACCCGAAAGCGCTTGTCCGTCCCGACACCCAGGCACGGGTCAGCCACGCTCTCCATGCAATGTCAGGCATGCCTGCACTCTATGATGCGTTCGAATTCGTCACCGGCATCGCCAGCCCCGCCTTTTCCCTCAGCCTCGTCGCTCGCGGCTTCGCCGATATGTCCCGCGCCTGCGAACGTGCCGCCGAAGCTGAACTGCAGCTTCTGCTTGCCGATCGCGCCCGCCGCCAGAAGGCGGCCACGACCGTCGGCATCCACAACGACAGCCCCGCCATTCACGCCCGCGAACGTGATCTTCTCATTGCGGTGTCCTCCAATATTGATGCCTCGGCCAAGGCGATCGGCGAACTTTTTGTTCGCGTCATTGACGAGGAACAAGGCCGCCTCCGCGCCGCCCTCCTCAAGCTCGTCGACGCCCATGCCGCACGCGAACGCAAGGTTCTGACCGACAGTCTTGCGCGCGGTGCATCCACGGCCACCTGGACCCACGAAGGCTTTGAATTGCGCCGCGCGCTCGCCGACACGTTCCGCAACGGCTTCAAGGAATCGTCCGAACGCCTGCTCGGCTTCAACGCCCGCCTCATTCCCGAACTCTTCAAGCTCTTGCAAACCGTCGTTCCCGCGCCGCAAATTCCCGTGCCTCAGCAGCACGGGCTCTCAATTCCTGTCCCAGCCAGCCTTCCCTTGAGCCGCATGCTGGTGCTCGATCTCGATCGCTCCCGCTGGCAAGCCTTCTGGAACCGCGCGGCCAGCGCTGACCAGGCGGGCGCAAAAATTGAAGAGCTGATCAAGGCCGAGTTTTCGCAGGTCGCCGATGAACTGGCCGCGTCCGCGGCACGCACGTTCCACGATTTTGCCACGACCACCATTGGCTGGGCGCTCGGCGCCTGCCGCAACATTCAGCAAGCGCTCCAGCGCCGTCTCGATCGCCTGATGCAGGAGGATAGCGTGCAGGACGGCCTCACAACGCGCTTCGACGAGCGCGTCACCACCCAGGCGCAGCGCCTGAAAGACACCGAAGCCCTGACGCAATATCTCGAATATCTCGCCCGGGACGTCGAACAGATCTTCAAGCCAGGAGGTCCACCGAAATGACCAGCGAATGGCAACTATATGCCGCGGCCCTCCGCGCCGCTCGCGAACGGCTTCAGAACCTGCGCGTTGATGATCCGGCGATTCCGGTCTGCATCGCCGGTCTTTCGCGAATAGAATCCATGCTCCGCCGACCGCTCCGTATCGTGATCTTGGGCGAATACAATTCCGGCAAAAGCTCCCTGACCGATCTCATCCTCGGCAGAGGCCTGCTACCGATCAGCGTTGTCGCAAATACCGGCGTACCGGTTCTCGTCAGCTATGCCAAATCTGCGGCTCTTTTCGGCGTCGACAACAACGGCGTTCAGATCCGCATCGATGGCAATGAAGACGATGCACTGACGGATCTCGACTACCGCGCCGTTGACATTCGCCTGCCGCTGCCCTGGCTTCAGCACCATCAACTTCTGGACACCCCGGCAACACAGACGCCCGCTGTCTTCGCCGCCGACGCCGACATCGCGATCTGGTGCACCGTCGCCACACGCGCTTGGACGGAAAGTGATCGCAATCTCTGGTCCACGGTGCCCTCCCGCTGCCACAAGCACGCTCTGCTGGTGGCGACACACAAGGACAGCTTCTACTCCGACGATGATTGCACCCAGGTCCTACGCCGTCTCACCTCTGTCTCACGCGGCCTCTTCCGAGATGTGCTGCTGGTCTCCGCCGCCGATCCCGAAGCCGAGAGCACGCAAGCCGGTGACACGGCCGAAACTCCCGACGCCGCGACTGTTCGCGGAGCAATCGAAACCTCCGCGCAATGCATCCGCGAACGTCGCTTCGCCAAAGCCAAGCGCATCACCCGCCGCCTCGCTCGTCTCGCGCTCTACGAATTCGGGCTGAACGCCATTCGTCCGGATGCGGCAGCCGCGCTATCGAACTGGAACGCCGTTGCGGACCAGCTCATTGCCGATCATGACGCGACACGCCTTTCCCTCGATCATGCACTGGAGTCCCTCCTCCACGCCTTCGCACACACCGCTGAAGTCCTGCGCCCGGGTGTCATTCGCGCCCCAGCACGGCATACGGCTTCGTCACTGCCGGCCCGAACGCCCGATCCCCGGCAGATCGGGACCCAGCGCGTATCCGTTTTAAAATCTGATTTGACGGCTGTCCTGCGCATCCTGGCGACCTCGTCGCGCTACGAGTTCCCCGACGCCCGCGAGCAACGTGAAGCCGCGCGCGCAACGCTTCTATCATTGGCCGATCTTGACGGCGCTTTCGCCGACCTCGGCGGATGGCTCACGTCGCGCAAGCAAGCCATCGACCCGCCTCGCGCCCAAGCCAATGCATGACGGAAATGGACGGTGATTTTCTGCGCGTCAGAACCGCGGCCGGAACTTCCGCAAGGTTCGTCCAA
Source organism: uncultured Alphaproteobacteria bacterium (assembly GCA_963713575.1). Classification (GTDB taxonomy): domain Bacteria; phylum Pseudomonadota; class Alphaproteobacteria; order Rhizobiales; family Hyphomicrobiaceae; genus JAGVSR01. The sequence continues at coordinate 22,583 of CAVQMH010000011.1, read as the reverse complement.
TGCCGCGAGCGGCGCGCCCGGGAGTCCTGATCACCTTCCCGGCCACCGTCCTGCCGGTTGACAGGCCCACCCGTGACAGCCGTCGGACAGGGTCGATAATGAGTTTGCGGCCGACAAACGGAAAAACCGTCGCGACACCGAGCCCCTTCATCAGCGAGCCGGTCCACAACAAGGGCTCGCCAATCACACGGTCGACCCCGACGCGAACCACGTGGCCGGGCCTGTTATGCCGCCGGCACGATCCCGGCGCTGCGCACATGTCGACCTCGCCTTCGTGCAGGAGAACCACCGTTTCTCCGTCGCCATCGACATAGACATCGAAGATGGTCCCACGCACGGCAAGCGAAACCGTCGGCGTCTTGATCTCATACGCGGGCTTAGGGCTGTTTCCAGTGATGAACCGAAATGCGCCCTTCGCCATGTTGATCGAGATGGCCGCCGGCTGAGTGCCGTCCTCGTACACGAACTTGTCGAGCACAATCCGCGCAGACGGTCCGACCGCGAGCTTTGTACTGTCCTTGAGTTCGATCTCGGCCGTCGCCGTCTTCTCCGTGACGACGATCTCGTTCTGGTGGACGTGCTCGCCTTTAACGAGAGGCCGGGCGAGTTGATCCGCTTCCACCGTCACTTTGTTTTTGACCGCAACGGTCGTCCCGATCTCCGGCGTCTCCGCCGCAACGGCTGCGCACGCCATCCATAAAGCTGCAAAGACCGCGACCGCACGCGTGAGCATCACGTCAACGCTCGCACTTCCGCCGTGACACGACGCAGCCGGTCCGTCAGGAGCCGCCCCAACGCAAACAACACCCGCCGGTAAAGCTTCGGCTCGGTCGCTTCCAGTCGTTCGAGGTTCGCAAAATCCAGGACGTAGCAAACCGCCGGAGTCTCGGCGATGACGTTCGCTACCCGCCGGCCACCATCAAAAAGCGCGAACTCACCGAACGCTACGCCGGGACGGAAGGCAGCCAGCCGCACGCGCCGTTTCGCATCGTCCAGAATGATATCGACAGACGCAGAACCGGACGCCAGCAGATAGAGCCGGTCGGCCGCATCACCCTCACGAATGATCGACGCCCCGGCGTCATAGCTGCTGGTTGCGATGTAGGGTGCCAGCTTGCCGATCTCATCCGCTGAAAATCCGCGAAGGATATCAATGTCCGCCAGCGGCAGAAGCCCGTCCGAAGGCATCGCACCAGGATCAGCTTTCAGGATGACCTTGGTCTCACAGAACTCCAGTGCTGCATCGACATCCGTGAAGCACAGATCCGCCCCTGCACCACCATTCAGCGTCAGCCAGTCGGCTCCCATTTGCTCCGGCAGCGCCGCGAGAACGAGCGTCTTGCCCTCGTTGGACAGCGAGTGATTGAGATCGCGCAGCAGCATGAGAGCGCTCTGATCGGCGCGGCTGATACGTCGGCCATCCAGGACGACGTATGTTGACTGCGGGCTATCTTCAACAATTCGCCGAACGAGTTGCTCCGCCGTTGCGAAATACAGTCCGCCCTGAAGTTCATAAGCGATGATCTGGTGACCATTGGAGTCGAGCGCCTTGCGCTCGCGCGCACCGCGCAAGCGCTTCGACGTCACACCGCCGCCGCGATAGCTCCGCCGCACAATGTTATCCGCCACGAAGTGCATGTCATAGACGTGCAAATGGAACCGCTGCGAGAGTTCTTTGCAAACCTCGATGCCGCGATGACTGTTTCCGTGATCGTCGAGCAATGGTGAAAAGGTCCCGACACCGAACTGTCCAGGCAGTACCGCGATGATACCGCCGCCGACGCCGCTCTTTGCTGGAAGTCCGACCCGATAAACCCACTCGCCCGAGTAATCATACATGCCGCAGCTGGCCATCACGCTGAGCACCGTCTTCACGTGCTCCGGCGCGATCGCGCGCTCCTTCGTGAGGGGATTGATGCCGTTGTTGGCAAGCGTCGCAGCCATCATCGCAAGATCGCGCGCGCTTACGAGAATGGCGCACTGTCGGAAGTAGAGATCGAGATGCTCGGAGACCGGCTCCTCGATCATCCCGGAGTTCAGCTGCAGGTACGCGATCGCCCGGTTCCGGTGCCCCGTCGCCCGCTCGCTCTCGAAAACGGACTCGTCCACCGTTAGCTGCCGCCCGGCATAGCGGCTGAACATATCGAGGATGCGCTTGAACCGTTCTTCGAACCCGCTGCCTCGTATCAAGGCCGTCGTCGCGATCGCGCCCGCGTTCACCATCGGATTGAACGGTCTGTTGTTGACCTCGTCCATCACGATCGAGTTGAACGCTTCGCCCGTCGGCTCCACGCCCACCCGCTTCAGCACAGCATCCGAACCGTGATCCTCGAGCGCAAGCCCATAAACCAGCGGCTTGGATATCGACTGGATCGTGAACAGAACTTCGCTGTCGCCGGTCGCGTAGCTTTTGCCATCCGCTGCGGCGAGCACGATGCCGAATTGCTTCGGATCGGCGTTGGTCAACTCCGGAATGTAGCTTGCCAAATGGCCATGCATGTTATCGCGATATTTCTCATGCAAATTTCGCAGCCAGACGTCGATCGGCGAGGTCAACGTACGCGGTGATGGGGCCTGCGAGCCCTCGAGGATCGGCGCATGGCCGGCGCCATTCACGAGTGATTTAACAACATAGGGGGCCCCGAACCCCGGCGCAGTTGGCGTTTGCGCAGCCGTCTTAGTCTCCAAATTCGCCCCACCATTCGAATTGCGCCAGAACATCGACCCCTACCTTCAACGCAGCATCATAGGTATCTCTCCGGACACAAAACGTAGAGTTATGACCGTTATCTGTCCAATTGGATTAGTGCCGCTGAATTGGGCAATTGATGCCTATTTCAGCAACTGCAAGCGACTTTCGTGCAGCCAGCACGGATGATTTGCGCAAACGCCAGGCGGGCATGATGAGGCGAACAGCGCGGCTGCCTGGAAACGCATAGAGCATGACGCGCCGAAGCATTCCCCGTTGTGGCGATGCCGGCCTTACGCAAACCCGTAAAATCATTCCATTGCGAGAATGAAGTTCCGGACCACGGGATAGATCTCGTTCTCCCAACGCTTGCCGTTGAAAGTACCATAATGTCCGACGTTGGCCTGCAGATGGTGCCGCTTCAGATGCGGCCTCAATGAAGAGCACAAGTCATGCGCTGCCGCGGTCTGTCCCAGTGCGCAGATATCATCTCGCCCGCCTTCCACCGTCAAAAGCGCCGTGCGCGTGATTTTCGCCGGATCCACCTTGCGCCCACGGTAGGTAAAGTTCCCTGTCGCGAGGTCCGCTCTCTGGAAGATCCTGTCGATCGTCTCAAGGTAGAACTCTTCCGTCAGGTCGAGAACGGCGAAATATTCGTCATAAAAATCTTTGATCTTCTTGGCTTCGGTCACTTCCCCGTTGGCCAGATGCTCATAGAGTTTCTGATGCTGCGACCGATGCCTCTCCAGGTTCATGGCGACGAACGCGGTCAACTGCAGAAACCCCGGATAGACGCGTCGCCCCGCGCCTTTGTACCGCCGCGGCACGCGTGAAATGACGGTTTGCTTGAACCAGGACAGCGGCTTGTCCATCGCCAGCTTGTTGACCTCTGTCGGGCTCTCGCGCGTGTCGATCGGGCCCGCCATCAACGTCATCGTCCGAGGCGTCGCAGGATGCTTCTCTTCCGACATCACCGATACTGCGGCGAGGGCCTGCACGCACGGCTGGCACACGGCAAGAATGTGTGCGCCGGGGCCGATCTCCTCCAGAAAGCTGATGACATACTCACAGTATTCGTCGACGCCGAATTTCCCCGCCGTCAGCGGTACGTCCCGCGCGTTCGTCCAGTCGGTGATATAGACGTCATGGTCCCGCAGCAGAGTTGTGCAGGTCTTCGCCAGCAGCGTCGCAAAATGGCCCGACAGCGGCGCAATCACCAATACTTTCGGCTGTGGTGCGTCGACATCCTTGGCGAAGTGTAAAAGATCGCCGAACGGGAAGCTCAACACCACCTCTTCCTGAACCGGCACATCGCGGTTTCCCACGCGCACCGAGGTGATCCCGAATTCCGGCCGTGTATGGCTGAGCGTAAATCGCGACACCATCTCCATGCCGGCATCGAAAGCACGTTTGGCGTCGGTGAACAGAGGCCACGGCGAATGACTGCTGGCCAACCGGGCGGCCTTGCGGAAATGCCCGATCATATCGTCCTGGAACTGGTAGGCATCATAAAGCATGTTTGTTCCTTATAGGCGCGACGCCGCATTCCCTTAGAAACGAAAAGCTAGTGTATTATTCGGCGATCTGCGAGAGACTTCTCAGCGCAGAAAGTCATGGATGCACAGATGGCGAAAGCGACACTGACGATTTCATCCAAGAATTACTCATCTTGGTCTTTGCGTGGTTGGTTATTGTGCAAAATGGCAGGTCTCGACTTCGAGGAACGCCAAGTTGCTGTTGACGATATCAATGCACGGCGCGAGCTTTTGTTGCTCTCGCCCTCAGTGCTTGTCCCGCGCCTGACCCACAATGACGTCACCGTGTGGGATACTCTGGCGATTGCCGAGTATCTCAATGAAATTGACCCGGACGCTGGAATATTACCGAACGATCGCGCAATGCGCGCCCATTGTCGGGCCGTATCCGCGGAAATGCATTCGGGCTTTTACAATTTGCGTTCAGCCCTGCCTATGAACCTCAAGGCGCGCCACAAATCCTTCAAGGTATTTTCCGGCGCACGGCCTGATGTTGAGCGCATCAAGGAAATATGGACGGAATGTTTGACCAAGTACGGCGGCCCTTACCTTTTCGGAAAGCTTTCGCTTGCCGACGCGATGTATGCCCCCGTCTGCACCCGCTTTCGCACCTACGCCGTGCCGCTCGAACCCGCACTCCAAGCCTATTGCGACCATATCTTCGATTGGCCGCTCATGCAGGAGTGGACTGACGGTGCTGTCGCCGAAGCCGACGAAATTGACGAACTCGAGGTCGAATTCTGAATCTGGAATGGTTGCAGGAAACAAAAAGGGCGCCGATAGAACCGGCGCCCTTCCTTTATTTTCGACCGCCGAGTAATCAGGCTGCGGCCGCTGCTGCAAGCGGTACTTCCGAGATCGTCTTCAGAACCTGCGAAGCGATCTGGTAGGGGTCGCCTTGCGAGTTCGGGCGGCGATCTTCCAGATAGCCCTTGTAGCCGTTGTTGACGAAGCTAGTGCGGCACGCGGATCGAAGCGCCGCGGTCGGCGACGCCGTAGCTGAACTTGTTCCATCGGCGCGGTCTCGTGCTTGCCGGTCAGACGCATGTGGTTGTCCGGGCCGTAGACCTCGATGTGATCCTCGCAGGTTCTTCTCGAACGCCGCCATCAGCTTCTCGAAATAGTCCTTGCCGCCGACTTCGCGCATGTACTTGGTCGAGAAGTTGGCGTGCATGCCCGAGCCGTTCCAGTCGGTGTCGCCGAGCGGCTTGCAGTGATATTCGATGTCGATGCCGTACTTCTCGGTCAGCCGCTGCATCAGATAGCGGGCCATCCACATTTCGTCGGCGGCCCGCTTGGAGCCCTTGCCGAAGATCTGGAATTCCCACTGGCCCTTCGCCACTTCGGCGTTGATGCCTTCGTGGTTGATGCCGGCGGCGAGGCAGAGATCGAGATGCTCCTCGACGATCTCGCGGGCGACGTCGCCGACGTTCTTGTAGCCGACGCCGGTGTAGTAGGGACCCTGCGGCGCGGGATAGCCGTGCGTCGGGGAAGCCGAGCGGGCGGCCGTCCTTGTAGAAGAAGTATTCCTGCTCGAAGCCGAACCAGGCGCCTTCGTCGTCGAGAATGGTGGCGCGCTTGTTGGTCGCATGCGGGGTCTTGCCGTCCGGCATCATGACTTCGCACATCACCAGCGCGCCGTTCGTGCGCGCGGCATCCGGGATAGATGGCGACCGGCTTCAGCACGCAATCCGAGCTATGGCCTTCGGCCTGCATGGTCGAGCTGCCGTCGAAGCCCCACAGCGGAAGCTGCTCGAGCGTCGGGAAACGCGTCGAATTCCTTGATCTGGGTTTTGCCGCGCAGGTTCGGCGTCGGCGTGTATCCGTCGAGCCAGATATACTCGAGCTTATACTTTGTCATTGAGCTCTCTCCTAAATTGGTGACATCGGCTCCGCGACACGACCTTAGGGGGCCGTTGGTGCGGAAAAACTGCAATGGGCGTTTACGGCGCGCTGAAAAGATCTGGCCAAAAGACCGAATTTTTTGGTCGCTCTAGCCGCCCCCGAGAGGCCAGTTGCCGGAGCATGATCAGTTCCATTCCACCCGCTGCAAACGCTCGTTTCTTCATCAAGCCTCCGCTGGAACGCCACGCGTCCGCCATCGAAGACAAAGTTTGGAGCTTGAGCCCATCGTCGGCAGTGTGTGCCGAGAGCAAAATTCAGGGGCGATAGGCAGGCACCAAGCAGACTGATCTGCTCCCAGAATGCTACTCAGCTAAGCACGTCCATGCATGCTCATAGTTTAGGCAAACACCGATAATTGTTGTGCAATCAGATGAAACGCCGTGCAGAACGTGCTATAATTAATGCTCGGAACAATGCGCCGCACCGCCGCGCCGCGTTGAGTTCCAAAGCTGAAAGGAGCGAACTGATGACCGAGAGTTCTCAATCGCCAGTCTGCAGAAGTCATTCCCTTCCCGGGCCGCCGTCGCGCGCCTGTTTACGGGATCGATACGCGTGCTCTCGAAGCCGAGGCGGCAAAGTACCGTTCGGCCATCGACACCACCGGCTGGTACCACGAAGAAGCGATCGAAGACGAAAACGACCACACCTGCCACAAGCACTGGCAGTTTTGACGGAGGCCAAGGGGCGCCCGATCTCGGCGCCAGCCCCCTCTTTGCCTCCGGCTCACCGCTTCCCGCGGATCACCCGGTGCACGAACCTCAGCTTCTCACGAGCCGGATCGGGAATAACGAACGGATAGTAGTCCGCGTGTCCCATGCTGCGGTTCATGCTGTTGAGTGCCAGCGACAGCGGCACCCAGCGCTCCAATAAGCTATCCAGCGTTTCATCCCGATAAACGTCGTACTTTTTGAACGGCCATATCGATCCGAAGATGAGCCCCGCCGCCCGCGGCTCCATGCCTTCGGCTTCGGCGGTATCGACGCTGTCCACCATGTGCAGGTAGTGTGCCCAGGTCTCTGCCCAGTCCTCCAACGGATGCATGCTGGCATAACCCGAGACGTGATTGAGGTGCCAGCCGAGTTTGGGCCCGTAGGCATGATGCTGCGCCAGCGCCGACTGATAATCCGCCCGCTCGTCTCCGAACAACGCCCGGAATTCGTCGAGCAACCCAGCCGAATCCACAAGTACCTGCCAGTAGTAGTGGCCGCTCTCGTGCCTCAGATGGCCGAGCAATGAACGATACGGCTCATCAAACTGCTGCCGCTGCCGTTCCCGCTCCACCGCATCTGCTTCCAGAATATCGATCGTGATGACGCCGTCGAGATGGCCGGTCATCGTGTTCCGCGTGAAGTTGAAAATCAGCCGCCCCGGCGGTGCCGGACTGGTGTCCAAGGGCAACCCGAATCTCAGCAGCGAATAGACCAGCCGCTTTTTCGCCCGTTCCAAATCCTGCCACGCCGTGAGATTGCCCGGCTCCGACAAATTCGGAATGGTACGATTGAGGTCGCACGCCACGCAGAACAGGTTCGGATCGTCGGCCCCCGTGAGCCAGTTGCACGCACCGTGTACAACGTTGTTGCAATACCGGAGAACCTGCCTCGTATTGCCGGTGACCCGGCGATAAAGTCCCTGTTCAGCATCCGGCTTAAGCGCAATCACAGCCAACGCATCCGGATCGAAACCCAGCGAATGGCCGCACTTCAAGCACGTTACGTTCTTGAAGTAGACCTTGGCGCCACATTTCGTGCAGGAGAAGTTTCGCATGGGTCCTTTGTGATTGGGTCCGAAGTCTCAAGCTCCAGACAGCATCGTCCGTATCCTAAGCATATGTTCAATGTTCAAGCACGAAGCCTGAGCCCTGTCGCGGGGCGATTGGCGACAGGCCGCAGTCTGCATCTTTCCCCATCAAATGCCCGCTGCATGTCTTGGCCTTTGCCTACCGCTTAATCATCTTCACCGCTTCAACGACCGATGCGTCAGCACCGCCCTTGTTTGGCAATCCAGGAGCCGGTAACCCAAGAGACGCACCGCGGCGCGCCCAGTTCCGGCCCAAAGGACACGACGAAGCCCATGACGTTGCACGTCGCTCTGACGCACGAGACGACCTATCGTTACGACCGCTTGATCGGCATGGGCCCGCAGATCGATCCGGCTGCGGCCCGCCCCCCACAGCCGCACCCCCATTCTCAGCTACTCGCTGACGCTCGGACCCAAAGATCCACTTCCTCAACTGGCAGCAGGATCCCTTCGGCAATTTCCTCGCCCGCATCGTCATGCCGGAACCGACACGAGAGCTTCTCGGTCAAGGTCGATCTCGTCGCCGACATGGCGGTGATCAACCCGTTCGACTTCTTCGTCGAGGAAGAGCGCGAAGCGCTTGGCCGTTCACCTACGACGCGACCTTGCCGCAAGGAACTGCAGCCCTATCTCGAGCCGGCAGCCGGCAGGCCCGCTGCTGACCGACTACCTCGCGGGCATCGAGCCGAGATCGAAAGTCACGATCGACTTCCTCTGCGACCTCAACCGGCAGCTGTCCAGACGGACATCCAATATCTGATCCGCATGGAGCCCGGCGTGCAGACGCCGGAAGAGACGCTGGAAGGCCGGCTCGGCTCGTGCCGCGACAGCGGCTGGCTGCTGGTGCAGATCCTGCGCAGTCTCGGGCTCGCCGCCCGCTTCGTCTCCGGCTACCTGATCCAGTTGAAGCCGGACGTGAAATCGCTCGACGGCCCGACCGGCACCGACGTCGACTTCACCGACCTGCATGCCTGGGCCGAAGTCTATATCCCCGGCGCCGGCTGGATCGGCCTCGACCCCACCTCGGGCCTGCTCGCGGGCGAAGGCCACATTCCGCTCGCCGCCACGCCCAATCCGTCGAGCGCCGCGCCGATCAGCGGCGCGCACGAGCAAGGCCGAGGTCGACGTTCGCCTTCGACATGAGCGTCGACGCGCATCCGCGAGACGCCGCGCGTCACGCAAGCCCTACAGCGACGAAGCAGTGGACAGGCGATCCTCGATGCCGGCCACGAGGTCGACGAGCGGCTCGCAGGCGGGCGATGTCCGCCTCAGCATGGGCGGCGAGCCGACCTTCGTCGCCGTCGACGACATGGAAGGCGCCGGAGTGGAACACCGCCGCCGTCGGCCCGACCAAGCGGCTGCTACGCCGAAAACCTCGTCCGCCGCCTGCGCGAAGCGCTTCGCGCCGGGCGGCCTGCTGCATTACGGCCAGGGCAAATGGTATCCGGGCGAGCAGCTGCCGCGCTGGGCCTTCGCGCTCTACTGGCGCGCCGACGGCGAGCCGCTGTGGGAGAATCGACGACCTCATCGCGCGCGAGGACCGCCACCGACAACGCCACGATCCGAGCGCCGCAGCAGTTTCATCGGCAGCTCTGCGCGCAGCTCTGGGCTTGCCCGACGACAGTGCCATCGCCGGCCTATGAGGACCCCGGCCACTTCGCTGCTCGTCGAGCAGAAGCTGCCGATCGGCGTCGATGCCGCGACGAACAAGCTCGAGATCCCAGCCGAGCGCGCGCGCCTCGTCCGCGTGTTCGACCGCGGCCTGGCATGCGCCAGCGCGGCTACGTGCTGCCGTCCAGGTCTGGCAGACGCAGGACCGCGGCCGGCGCTGGGTGACGGAGCGGTGGGCGCTTGCGGCGCGACAAGCTCTTTCTGCATGCCGGGCGATTCACCGGTCGGCTTTCGGCTGCCGCTGGGCTCGCTGCCCTGTCGTCCGCCGATCGACTATCCGCATGTCGTGGCCGCCGATCCGTTGACGCAGCGCGCCGCCGTTGCCGACCGCGAGACGCTCCTGCAGCAGCGCCGAACCGTGACGCTTGAGTCCGCCGACCAGCCGCCGCTGCGCGTCACCGACGAGATCTGTGGGCTCGGTGCGCACCGCGCTCGACGGTCGAGCCGCGCGATGGCCACGCTCTGCGTGTTCATGCCGCCGCTGGCAGACGCCGAGGACTATGCTGCGCTGGTCGGCCGCGATCGAAGAAACCGCCGCGCGACCGGCCAGACCCGGTGCACCTCGAAGGCTACCCGCCGCCGCTACGATCCGCGCCTCAACGTCATCAAGGTCACGCCCGATCCCGGGCGTCATCGAGGTCAACATCCAGCCGGCGACGCCGATGGGACGAGTGCCGTCGACGATCACCACCGGCGCTCTACGAAGAAGCGCGTCTGTCGCGGCTCGGCACCGAAAAGTTCATGCTCGATGGCCGCCACACCGGCACCGGCGGCGGCAACCACATCGTGCTCGGCGGCATGACGCCCGCCGACAGCCCGTTCCTGCGCCGGCCCGACCTGCTGGCCAGCCTCTCGCCTACTGGCAGAACCACCCGTCGCTGTCGTACCTGTTCTCCGGCCTGTTCATCGGCCCGACCAGCCAGGCGCCGCGCATCGACGAAGCCCGCCACGACAGCCTCTACGAACTCGAAATCGCCCTGGCGCAGATCCCGCGACCCGGCATGGGCGCAGATCCCGCCGTGGCTGGTCGACCGGCTCTTCCGCAACCTGCTGATCGACGTCACCGGCAACACGCACCGCGCCGAAATCTGCATCGACAAGCTCTATTCGCCCGACGGCCCGACCGGCCGCCTGGGCCTCGTCGAGTTCCGCTCGTTCGAGATGCCGCCGCACGCGCGCATGAGCCTCGCGCAGCAATTGCTGCTGCGCGCGCTGATCGCGTGGTTCTGGGAGCGAGCCCTATCGTCGGCCAGCTCGATCCGCTGGGGCACGGCGCTGCACGACCGCTTCATGCTGCCGCATTTCGTCTGGGCGGATTTCATCGATGTGATCGACGACCTCCAGGACGCGCGGCTTGCCGTGTCGAGCTCGACTGGTTCCGCGCCGCATTTCGAGTTCCGCTTTCCCCGCTGCGGCGCAGGTCAGCACGCCGGGCGTCAAGCTCGAACATCCGGCAGGCGCTGGAGCCCTGGCATGTGCTGGGCGAGGAAGGCGTCGCTCGGCGGCACGGCGCGCTACGTCGATTCCTCGCTCGAACGGTTCGAAGTGAGGTGTCGCGGACTGCCAGGCGACCGCTATGTCGTCACCTGCAACGGCTACGCGTGCCGCTGACTCCGACCGGCACCGTCGGCGAAGCCGTGGCCGGCGTCCGTTACCGCGCCTGGCGGCCGCCCTCGGCACTGCACCCCACCATCCCGCCGCACGTGCCGCTGACTTCGACTCGTCGACACGCTGGACCGGGCGCTCGGTCGGCGGCTGCCGCTATCACGTCTCCCATCCCGGCGGCCGCGCCTTCGAGACCTTCCCCGTCAACGCCTACGAAGCCGAAGGCCGCCGCCTCGCGCGTTTCGAGGATAACGGCCACACCGCCGGCACCATGCGTCCGGGCCCAGTCGATCGAAATCCCGATTATCCTTGCACGCTCGACCTGCGCCGCCACGTCTAAGCCCTCTCCGTTGCCCCGCCTGTATTTACCTCGCCACCTCCTCAGAGGTTGCGAGCACTCCGAATTCGGTCGGATAGTCGGCGCGTGCGCCCGTTCTGGGGAGCCCGTTCTGGGGAGAATGTGGCGCGGGCGATGAATGCACGAGGGGCAAGGCCTGCATAACAATGAACAAAACGGCCCCGTCACCAGCGGGCCTTCAGGCGGACCTCGTCAGCACTTACCGGGCCGCCTACGGCTCTGGCTACGATGAACTTCTGGACGCCGCTGGCCATGCGCGCCCGCACTGGCGCGACCTCCTCGATGGCCTCGGCGATATGTCCGGAGGCGGACCGGTCGAACCGCGCCGGCACGCCTCGAGCGGCGCGTGCGCGATACCGGCATTGCCTACGACATCTTCTCCGACCCCCGCAAACCCAACCAGCGCTGGCAGCTCGATCTCGCACCGCTGATGATCTCCGCCGCCGAGTGGCACTGGCTGGAAGAAGCGCTCAGCCAACGCGCCCGCCTGTCCGATGCGATCCTGTCGGATCTCTACGGACCCCAGAACCTGATGCGCGAAGGCCTGCTCCCGCCTGAACTCGTCTTCTCCGACACCGCCTTCATCCGTCCGGCCCAAGGCGTCCTTCCCGAGGCAGGCGGCCTGCAATTTTATGCAGCCGATCTCGCCCGCGGCGACGACGGCCAATGGCGCATCATCGACAACCACACCGAAACGCTCGCCGGCATCGGCTTCGCCCTGGCCAACCGTGTCGTGCACACGCACATCACTGGCGACCTGTTCAAACAGTGCGACGGCGTCCGCCTCGCACCGTTCTTCCACAACGTGCAATCCACCCTCACGACGCACAGCGGCCGCGAGAACGCGCGCATCGCGCTCCTCACGCCCGGCCCCCTGCACGAAGACTATTTCTCCCACGCCTATCTGGCGCGCTATCTCGGTTATCTGCTCGTCGAAGGCTCCGACCTGCGCACCAAGGGCAATCAGGTCTATCTCAAGACGCTCGAAGGCCTGAAGGAGATCGACCTTATCGTCCGCTGTGTCGATGGGCGCTCGATCGATCCGCTCGAACTCGACCCCGGCGGCTTTGACGGTCCCGCCGGTCTCATGCGCGTCTGGCGCCGCCAGCCCCGTCTCATCGTCAACGCGATCGGCTCCGCACTCGTACAGAACCGCGGCATCGGCTGCTACTTGCCGCAAATTTGCGAACGCCTCCTCGGCGAGGAACTGCACCTGCCCGACGCGCGCCGCTTCTGGCTTGGCGATCCGGTATCGCGCGCGCATGTCCTGTCGAACCTGGACGGCCTCGTCGTCCGCAAGGCCAATGAAGGCACCGGCCGCCCGGGACAGGCCGCTCTCGGCCAGGACACGCGCGCACTGTCCGGCGCCGACCGCGATATCCTCAAACGCGAAATCAAACTCCACGGCGCGCGGCTTGTCGCCGAGGAGAAGATCGGCTTCAGTCGCGCGCCCGTCGTCACGCGCGACGGGTTGGCATCGCGCCCCTTCGCCGTTCGTTTTTTCGTCGCCCGCACGCCCGCCGGCTATCAGGCGATGCCCGGCGGCCTCGCCATGACCGTCGATCCCGATCGCGCCGTAGCCCTCAGTGCTCCAGATGGCCACACGCGCGACGTCTGGATCGTCTCTGACGCCGAGCAAGGCCCCCATATCAGCCTCTGGCGCCCTGCGCTGGAAACAGCCCGCGTCGAGCGCTCGCAGCGCGTCATCCAAAGCCGCGTCGCCGACGATCTCTTCTGGCTCGGCCGCTATAGCGAGCGCGCGGATTGGACCATGCGCGTCCTGCGCGGTGCTCTACGCCGTGTCGAGGAAGACGGTGGCCCCGCCACCGGCCGCCGCGCCGCCCGCAAATGCCTCGACGTGCTGCTCTCCAAATCCGACACCCTGGCGGTTTCCGAACGCACCGGGACAGCCGACATCGAGATAGAAAAACTCTGCACCGACCTCATCGCCGGATCGACCGGACACCGAACGCTGGAAAACACGTTCGAAGGTCTCTACCGCGTCGCCCATCTGGCACGCGACCGCCTCTCGCTGGAAGCCTGGCAGACCCTGTCCCGCTTCCGCCCGGGCGACACGTGGGTCACCACGCTCGCCTCCGCCCCGCCCGTTGCCGTGCTCGATCTGCTCGACGAAGGTCTCGCCTCGCTCGCCGCCTTCAACGGCCTCATGCACGAGAACATGACCCGCAACTACGGCTGGTCGTTCCTGGACATGGGGCGCCGCCTCGAACGCGCCTACAATCTCAGCGAAGCGATCCTGACGCTCTTCATTCCCGTGCCCGACAGCGAAGAGGAACAAAGCAGCCTGCTGCTCCTCCTCGAACTCGCCGACAGCTTCATCACCTACCGCTCGCGCTACCGCCTCGACCCGATCCTCGCGCTCGTCCTCGACCTCCTGCTATTCGACGAGTCGAACCCCCGCAGCCTCGCCTATCAGCTGGCCGCCCTCTCACGTCATCTCGAACGCCTGCCCGACGGCAAACGCTCAACCACCCTGTCCGAAGACCGACGCCTGATCCTCGCCCTCCTTACCGCCATCCGCCTCGCCGACGTCGAAGCCATGGCGCGCGAACCCAACGGCACCACTCTCGAACGCATCATGCTCGAACAGATCCAACTGTTGCCCGCCCTCTCCAACGCCGTCTCGCGGCACTACTTCAACCTCACCGACGACGCGCCGCACCGCGTCCACACGCGCATCGAGCCCCAAAATCGCGTCGAGCACAGCTCATGAAGTTCGATGTGAGCCACCGGACGCACTACGACTATTCGCAGCCCGTTATCCAATCCCAGCATCTGATTCACATGTCGCCACGCCCCTGCCCACGGCAAGTCGTGCGCCATCACAGCCTCATCGTCGATCCAGCGCCCGCCCTGCGCCAGGATGGTATTGACGCTTTCGGCAACCCGATCGTCACGCTCGACATCGAAGTCCCGCATCGTGAACTGATCCTGCACGCGCGCAGCACCATCATCGTTCGTGCGGCGCCCGAGTTGGAGCCCGCGCGTTCCACGCCCTGGAATCTTCTCGACGCTCATATCCTGGGAACCGGCCGACCTCTCGACCTGGAGGTGCTGCAATACCGCTGCACCTCCAAGCTCACCACGCCGAACTTGGACATCGAAGCCTACGCGGCGAAATCTTTCCGCCCCGGCCGCCCGGTCCTCGAGGCCGCGATCGATCTCAATCAGCGCATCTTCGACGAGTTCACCTTCGACCCGACAGCGACCGACATTTCCACGCCGATCTCACAGGTCTTCAAGCAGCGCCGCGGCGTTTGCCAGGACTTCGCCCATCTGGCGCTCGCATGCCTGCGCGCCATGCGCGTTCCGGGCGCGCTACATCAGCGGATATATTCTCACGCACCCGCCGCCCGGCCAGCCACGCATGCAAGGCGCCGACGCCTCGCACGCCTGGATTTCCGTTTGGTCGCCAGAGGCAGGCTGGACGGATCTCGATCCAACCAACGGCCTCATCGTCGCCGAAGAGCACATTACCATCGCTCACGGCCGCGATTACGAAGACATCAGCCCCATAGGCGGCGTCCTCCTCGGCGGCGGCGAACACACCGTCTCCGTCGGCGTCGACGTGGTGCCGATACCGACTTGACGACCGCGGCACCGTGCGTGCGGCACCGCGGCGAGCAAGGCTTACGAGCAGGCCACCTGCCGCGCCTTACACGTCGTCAGGACGCCGATATAGTTGCACGTGACGCTGACCGCACCTCTGCCCTTGCGGCCTGCGAACATGTTCGAATTGTAGAGCCCTTCCTTGGCCAGCACGGTGGCCAATTCGGAGGTCACCGCTGTAGCACTTGCACCGGCACGGACGCAGCCCGCCGAAGCCGGCATCGCAGCCAACGCCATCGCGCCCGTCGCCACGACGGCAACCATCATTTTCCTGTCGATCATCGTTCGTCCTCCCATTTGCACGTTCACCGGAGCGCGACTATGCGCTTCCTGCCCCGCCGCAAAAAGGGTGCGCACGCGATCCTCGCCGGAACGACGATGAATTTCTACCGATGATGCGAAACGATCACGCGCCATGCTGCGGCTGCGAAGCAGAACCCTAACGGCCGCGCTTGGCCAGGTCCTTTAGCGCTGCTTTACCGATCAAATGTGCAGACACCGGCGCCGTAATGAACAGAAAAAGTAGAACCGTGAGCGCCTTCAGGCTGATTTCGCCGGTGAGGGCATACGCGGCCACGCTCGCCGCCAGGACGATCGCTCCGACACCGAGCGTCGTCGCCTTGGTCGGCCCATGCAGCCGCGTAAAAATGTCTGGCAGGCGCAGGAGACCGATGGATCCGAGGAGCACGAAAAGCGCTCCCAGAACAATGAGGCACGATGCAATGGCTTCAGCGATCATAATGCGCAACACCTAGTCAATAATACTGCGGCCAATAACATATTTGCACAGCGCGACCGTACCGACGAAGCCCGTCATCGCAATCAGCAGCGCCGCCTCGAACGACAGTGCGCTGCCTGCCAGAAGCCCCATCAGGACCACGAGCGCGATCACATCGATCGCCAGCGTATCGAGCGCCAGAATGCGATCCGGAACAGACGGGCCGACCGCCAGGCGCAACAGTGTCAGCGCCGTCGCAAGCCCCACGAGCACCAAGCCGATCATCACGGCGGTCGTCAGCATCCGAAGATCTCCTTCAGCGGCGCCTCATAGCGGGTCTTTATTTCGGCGATCAGCATCGACTTGTCCTGCACATCGAGCGCATGGATGTGCACAACCCGCTTCTCCATATCGATATCGATGGTGAGAGTTCCGGGCGTCAGCGTGATGATGCTGCCGAGGATCGTTGCCACGTAAGGATCGCCCGTATCGAGCGGCAAATCCACGAATGCCGGACGAATTCCATCGACATTGCCGAGTACGATCCGCGCCACCGCGATGTTCGCAACGACGATATCGTAGATCACCACGAACAACAGCCGCAGAGCCGGCCCGAACCGGAATGTGTGCGGCCGCCCCGGCCAGAACGCCGAAGTGAATGGTGGGATCAGCACGCCGAGCGTCAGTCCGAGCAACACTTCCCGGCACTTGTGTCCCCCGCGAGCACGAGCCACAGCGTCGCGATCGCCAGCGTCAGTACAGGTTGCGGCAATAGGCGATGGCGCAAGGTCATGGGCGCCGCTCCCTCTGCACCGCAGCTGGATCGCCGAGCACCACCGGTACATACGCCTCCCGCGCCACGATCTGTTCCGCCGTCGCCCGCGCATATCCGGACACGGGTGCGGCGGCAAAGCTCACCGCCACCACCGCGGCGAACATGACCACCAGCGCCATTGAAAGCCCCCGCGCCGGCACGAACGGCACGTCCGGCCGATCCGCGATACCGGGCGCACCCGGCTCCCAGAAAAACACGCTCGCTGCCCGCGCAACACCAGCGCTGCGGCGAAGCCGGAGAAAATGAGCGCCGTCCAAACGAGCGCCTGATGCGCCGACCCGTTCATCGCCTGCATCACCATGATCTTGCCGAGAAACCCAGACAGCGGCGGCGCACCGCACGCCGCAACACCAATCACAAGATAGAGCAGACCAATGGCCGTGAAACTCTGCAACCTTGGCCCGTCGCTGAACCGATCTGCCACATCTCCTCGCTGTCGCGACAGCGCATCGGCGAGGAGGAATAGCGCACCGGTCACCAGTGATGTCTGCACCAGATAGTAAAGCGCCGCCGCGATCGATGTGACCGTCGGTTCCGCCACCGCCAGCAGAAGCGTCCCGCCCGAAACGATCACGAGGTTCGCGATCACCACACGAAAGCTTGGCGCCGCGAACATTCCGACGCATCCCAGCGCTATCGTGCCCAAGCCAGCCAAGTCAGCCATGGCTGCAACACGTGCGCCGTAAAGGGCGCCGCCGCCAGACCTATGGTCGTCACGCGCAGCAGCGCATAGATCCCCACCTTAGTCATGATCACGAACAGTGCCGCCACCGGCAGCGTAGCCGCAGAGTAGACATGCGGCAGCCAGAAACCGATCGGCAGCACCGCCGCCTTGAACAGGAAAACCGTCACGAGCAGCATGCACATGACGGCCACAACGCCTTGATCCGCCGGCGCCACCTTCTGCAACGCCACACCGAAATCGGCCATGTTGAGTGTACCAAGGAGCCCGTACAGCAAGCCCAGCGCAATCAGAAACAGCGCCGAGCCGCTCAGGTTCAGAACCACATACGCGATCCCCGCCCGCGCCCGCTCCAAGCCCCCGCCGTGAACCAGCAATCCATAGGATGCCAGCAGCAGGATCTCGAAAAACACGAACAGGTTGAAAAGATCCCCCGTCAGGAATGCGCCGTTGAGCCCCATCATCTGGAATTGCAAAAACGCATGAAAATACCGCCCGCGCGTGTCGGCGCCCCACATCGCCGCAAGCACGACAGGCAGCGCCGAGTAAACTCGTCAGCGCGACCATGAGCGCCGACAACCGGTCGAGCACCAGCACGATGCCATAAGGTGCGGGCCAATCCCTAGCCTATAGACGCGAATGGTCCCGTCGCTCGCCGCGTCGATCAGCACCGCGCCAACGGCCGCCATGCCACGATCAGCGATGCAAGCGAGATCGCGCGCTTCGCAGCCGGACCCGCATTCGCGACGATCAACAGCAGAACCGCCGTCAGCAGTGGAATAAGGACCGGTAGAATGGGCAAATGAGCCATCATCGCTCACACCTGCATCGACATGATCGCTGCCGCTCTCCGCTTTGGCTTTCAAGGCCAGCGCCACGAGATAGGCCGTCATCCCAAACCCGATCACGATCGCCGTCAACACGAGCGCCTGTGGCAAAGGATCGGTCTGACCCGATAGCCCCGGGACTCGTCAGAGGAGGCGCCGTCGCTTTGAGCCGCGCACCGAAAAAGATCAACACGTTGACGGCATAGGAGAGCAGCGACAACCCGAGGACGACAGAAAACGTCGTCGGCCGCAAGATCAGATAAACGCCGCAAGCCGTGATCAAGCTGAGCGCCACCGAGACGAGAGCTTCCATTTTATCCCTCCCTCCCCGCAGCCGGCTGTTCCGCTCGCTCCAATCCGGCAATCTCCGTCATCGCCAGAAGCACCGTCCCCACCACCACCAGGAACACGCCGAGATCGAATGCCATGGCAGAGGCGAGTTCAAACTTGTCGATCAGCGGCGGAGTCACGTATCCGTGCGTCGACGTCAGGAACGGATATCCGAACAGGAAACTCGCCATCCCCGTCAGTGTGGCGACACCGAGCCCCGCACCGAGCAAGCGCACATAGTTGATCCGCAGGCGTTCAGCCGCGAAGTCCATCCCGCTTGCTACGTACTGCAGCATCAGCGCGATTGCGGCTACGAGCCCCGCGATGACCCGCCACCCGGCAGATTGTGTCCGCGCAAGAAAATGTAAGCGGCGACAGCCAGCGACAACGGCAACAATGGCCGCATCAATTCCGCCAGCATGATCGGATGCGCTCGGCAAGCACAGGGGGCGCCATCCGGCGGCGGCTTCATGCGCACGCCTGCAAGCAGCGCATAAAGCCCGAGCGCCGCCATTGCGAGCACCTGATTTCGCCCAGTGTATCGTAGCCGCGAAAATCGACGAGAATGACGTTGACGACGTTCGTGCCGCCGCCTCCCGGCTTGGCGTTCGCCATGTGATAAGACGCATCGTATCGTACGGCCGCGTCAGCATGGCAAACGTCATGACCGTCACGCCAGCGCCGGTCGCCAAGGCGAGTAGTCCCGTCGCGCAACCTCCGCGAAGCTGAACTTTGCTTCGCCGGCTTCCCCGGTAGATACCGCAAACACATGAGCAGCAGCACGATCGTCACGACCTCGACCGTCAGCTGCGTCAGCGCCAGATCGGGTGCATTGAACCGCAGGAACGTCAACGACACGATCGTTCCCGACGACACTGATGAAAATCACCGCCAGCACGCGGTTGTGCCGAAGAAGCACCGTCGAACCCGTATCCGAATATGAGTACGGCGAAGGCTGGCGCTGATGCCGCATCGACGGCACACCGTCAACGAGCCGATTAGCATAGCGCCACCGCCGCTTGCCATCTCCGATTTCGACCAGGCCCACGCACCGGCGACGATAACAAACGAAAAGAACAGCGCCAAATTTCTCTGCAACGAACGCGTATCGACCAGCCCCATCACCGCCGTCGAAAACCGCGTCGCACCGCGATAAAACCGCTCGAAGGCAACGGGACTGGTCAGCGCCACCCGATATCTCTCCTGCAGCGCATAGAGCTTTTGCGGCCGCGATGAACTGCAAAAACGCCGAGCCCGAAAGCCACGACCGTGATCGCCAGCGGCAAATTGAATCCATGCCAGACCGCGAGCTTGATTTCCGGTACGGGGCCCGGCAGCACCGCATCCGACGCAAACTTCAGGATTGGCCCCACCGACCACCTGCGGGAAGAACCCGACAATGAGAACCAGACCCGACCAACACTTCCACCGGCAGCCGCATCCAGCTCACCGGCTCGTGCGGCGTCTTCGGCATGGCTTCGCCGCCTGTCGAAAAACACATCCCACACGAACCGCACCGAGTAAGCCACGCCGAGCATTCCGCCGATCGTAGCGACCACCGGTAAAATCAATTGGCCCCGTCGAACCCCGGATGTGCTACCGCCGCCGTAAAGAACATTTCCTTCGATAAGAACCCGTTCAGAAGCGGCACGCCCGCCATCGATCCTGCGGCCAGGATGCCGAGCACCGCGTTCGCGGCATGGTGCTGAAAAAGCCGCCCATCCGGCGCATGTCGCGCGTACCGGTTTCATGGTCGATGATCCCGCCGCCATGAACAGCGACGCCTTGAAGATCGCGTGATTGATGATGTGGAAGACGGCCGCCACCGTCGCCATCGGCGTATCGAGCCCGAACAGCAGCGTGATCAGCCCGAGGTGGCTCACCGTCGAATAGGCGAGCAACCCTTTGAGATCGTGCTTCAGCAGCGCGACGTAGGCGCCGTAGACGAACGTGATCGCGCCGGTCGTCGAGACGATCACGAACCAGAGCTCTGTCCCCGCCAGCACCGGATACATCCGCGCCAGCAGAAAACGCCCGCCTTCACCATCGTGGCCGAATGCAAATAAGCCGACACCGGTGTCGGTGCGGCCATGGCGTGCGGCAGCCAGAAATGGAACGGAACTGCGCCGACTTCGTGAACGCACCGAGGAGAAATAGAACGAGAATGACCGGATAGAGCCCATCGGCCCGCACGAGCCCAGCCCGCTCCTCGATCACGCTGAAATCGAAATGGCCAGCCACGCCTCCGAACAGCAGCGCGCCGACCAGCAACGCCAATCCGCCACCGCCCGTCACCGCCAGCGCCATCCGCGCCGAGATCCGCGCCTCGACCTCTTGGTATTTATAGGCGATGAGCAGGAACGAAGTGAGACTGTCACCTCCCAGAACACCACCATCAGCACGATATTCTCGGCCAGCACGATCCCGAGCATGCCGCCAGCGAATCCGAGCAACGACATATAGAACCGCCGAGATCGTCATATTTCGGCAGGTAATACGCCGCATAGAGCACGATCATCACGCCGATCCCGAGAATGAGGACACCTGAACAACAGCCCCAGCCCGTCGAACCGCAACGCGAAATCGAGCCCCCACTCCGGCAGCCACGCCACCCGCCAAAGCACCGTCCTGCCCGCGAACACTTCCGGCGCGGGCTGCCAAGCCGCAGCCAGCCCAGCCGTCATCGCAGCGCCAGCCGTCCACGCCGCTAGCTTCCGCGAAACGTGCACTCCCCAGCGCCACGGCCAGAACGCCCGCAAACGGCGCCACAAGAATGAGAGGCAAAAGGGATGGGAGCATTACCGCGCTTGGTCCGCTGTCGAGTTTCGAATTGCCGGTCGTCTTGACGCCATTTGCCCACGGCCCCACGAGCATCGATTAAGTGCGAGCTCACGTGAATGCAAAGCACGCAACGTCACGGTCTAAAGAATGTCGCCCGCACACCCTACCGCCAGCAAGCACTGGCGCCGCAGGCGATCCCCAAATACCGTCGCAGAACCTTCCCCGCTCCTTTGTTCGAGCCCCATCCCAATGCCCGGCAAACGCCTGATCGTCATCGGCCACGCGGCCCTGGATTTCGTCTACCGCATCGACGCCTTCCCGCCGAAGCCGACCAAGATGCGCGCCCGCGAGCACATCACGAGCGGCGGCGGCATGGCTGCTAATGCCGCCTCCGCCGCAGCCCGCCTGGGAGGCAACGTCAGCCTCTGGAGCCGAGTCGGTTCCGACCCCGCAAGCCGGCTGATCCTCACTGAACTAGAGCGGTTCGGCATCGATATCAGCCACGTGAAGGTGTATGCGGGCGCCCGCTCCGCGACGGCAGCCGTCATCGTCGACGCTGTCCGGCGAACGCTTCATCGTCAGCGAGGACGACCACGCCATGCCCATGACGGCGGATTGGCTCCCGCTGGACGTGGATAGCGGACGCCGGCGCAGTTCTCAGCGATCTTTCCTGGATCGAAGGCACCCGCGCCGCCTTCGAAACCTCGCGCGCGCACCACGTTCCCACGCTCGTCGACCTCGACATGGGTTCGGGCCGCCTTCTCACCGATGTCGCCCACCTCACGGACTACGTCATCGCGTCCGCCCCCGCCCTCGAAGCCTTCGTCCCCGGCCGCGACACCGAACACCGCCTGCAGTCTCTCATCGCGCAAGGCGTCCGCCACGTCGGCGTCACCCGCGGCCCCGATGGCTACACATGGTTGGACCGGGACCGGCACCGTGCATCACCAGCCGGCCTTCGCTGTCCAAGCCCGCGACACCACCGGCGCCGGCGACGCGTTCCACGGCGCCTTCACATGGGCACTCACCGAAGGCTATCCCGAAGCGGAATGCGCGCGCCTGGCGTCCGCCGCGGCCGCGCTCAGTTGCCTTGGTCTCGGTGCCCGCTCTGGCCTCCCCACGCGCGCTGAACTGGATGCCTTCCTGGCCGAACGCACGCCTGCGCAACCCACCGGCACTTGATTGGTGTCAAGGCAACGCTTGGGCCCCCACGTCACCGT
>CAVQMH010000010.1:0-82539 GCA_963713575.1 uncultured Alphaproteobacteria bacterium | reverse complement strand
CACATCCTTTAACAGGAATTTTGCTAAACGGAATGATGGTAATCCAAATACGCATGCATTCGTCGCCAGCCCTGAGATTGTTACAGCACTATCCATCGCGGGTGACCTTACATTTAATCCCTTAACAGATATCCTCATCAATGAAGAGGGTCAAAAAGTCAAACTGGAAGAGCCAAAAGGGATTGAAATGCCTCTTAAAGGCTTTACTGTTGAAGATAGTGGTTACCAGGCTCCTGCTGAGGATGGTATTAAAATAGAAGTCAGGATTGATCCTGATTCAACACGTTTGCAAGTCCTTAATCCTTTCAGAGCATGGAAGGAACTGACCTTAAAGGATTGAAACTGCTCATCAAAGCAAAAGGAAAATGCACCACGGATCATATTTCAATGGCCGGGCCCTGCCTGAAATACAGGGGCCATCTTGAAAATATCTCAAATAACCTGCTTATCGGTGCAGTAAACTGTTTTAATGATAAGACCAATTCCGTTTTAAATCCTGATACCCTTGAATATATTCCCGTTCCCGATCTTGGAAAATACTATCGTTCAAAAGGCATAGGATCTATCATCATCGGAGATGAGAACTATGGAGAAGGTTCATCCAGGGAACACGCTGCCATGGAGCCAAGATTTATGAATGTAAGAGCGGTTATTGTCAGATCCTTCGCAAGAATTGATGAGACCAACCTAAAAAAACATGAATTTCTTGCACTGACCTTTACCAAAAAGGAGGATTATGATAAAATCCGCGAAGATGATACCTTTGATATCCTGGGATTAAAGGGTTTTTCCCCCGTAAATATAATGCTTATTGCTTTACACAAAGATGGCAGCAGCGATCATATCTCATTAAATCATTCATATAATGAAAATCAGTTTGAATGGTTCAGAGCCGGCTCTGCCCTTAACCTGATACGTGAAAAAGAAAACATATAAGCTAAATCGAAGTATTTCATGTATGATTTCCCTATCGTGATCCGGCTTATTCATATTTCATTCCACCCGGATTGTATTGTGAATCTTTTTTACTTTTTATTAATTTTGCAAAAAAAGCAGGTGAATATCTCAGACAGAACAGATGCATTTATAACCCTCGGGAAATCCCTTCAGCAGTTTTCCCTTGGAGGCTTCTCCGGGAATAAAGAGCTTTCAAAATTAAACAGGATATTTAATATACCGTTCGAGAAAGCCATCAAAATTGCCGGGATAAACAATCCCTGGTTTACGGATGAATTCATAAGGCATTCATGCCTGTCGATTTCACAATCACTCACCAATATTAAATTCAATAAATGGATTCATGACTATCCGGAATTGAAGGAAGCTGTAATCACGAAAAAAAAATTGGTGTGATTATGGCAGGGAATATTCCGCTTGCAGGATTTCATGATATGATTTCAACGATAATCTCCGGACACATACTCTATGGGAAAATGTCATCAAAAGACAATGTACTTTTTCCTGTTATTAAAGAAATTCTCTGTCATTTGAATCCTGGATTTAATGAAAGCATCTTCTTTCATGAGTCGCAACTAAAAAATATGGATGTCATCATTGCTTCAGGAGTAATAATTCCTCAAGATACTTTGAATATTATTTCGGGAAATATCCACAATATAATCAGGAAAAACAGGAATTCGACAGCAATCATAAACGGAGATGAAACAAAAGAAGAGCTAAAAAGACTTGGCATGACATCTTCCTTTATTTCGGTCCGGGTGCAGGAATGTATCCAAAATATTTCTTCCTGCAGGTGATGACCCCATAATTTTAAGGAATCTGGAAGATTATTCCTATCTTTATAATCATCATAAATATGCCAACAATTACCAGTACGATAAGGCAATTTTTCTGGTCAGCAGAGTAACCCACCTTGATAATGGATTTGTACTTTTTAAAGAGGATTCAGGTTATGCAAGTCCGGTTGGAGTTTTATACTATGAATTCTATAAAAGTGCATTGGAATTAAGAAACCGTTCGATGAATGATCAAGAATTGATACAATGTACTGTCGAGTCTGGCGGAACGACGCCCGGTTCAGTCAGTTTTGGGAAAAGCCAGTTTCCCGAATTATGGGAATATGCCGATCATTTAGATACAATAAAATTTTTAATTAACTTGTAAAAAAATCAAGATGGTATATAAATTCAGACTACTATCTGATGAAGTCAAAGAATTTGTCATGGACATTGAAATCCTGTCCAATCAGACATTTTTCAACTTCCACCGGTTGATCCAGGATGACCTTGGTCATGACAGCTCCCAGATTGCTTCCTTTTTCACTACTTCACAGGAATGGGAAAAAGAGAGGGAATTCACCCTCTTTGATATAACCGATGGAGAGAATAATCTTACTATTCCAATGGATAAGGCCATTCTTAAGAATTACATTTGGAGCCGCACCAAAGACTTTTATATGTTTTCGATTTTTTCAATGAAAGGAGTTTGTTTGGTTGAATTAATCGATAAACAGGCTGAAGTGAAATATTCCGATTATCCGGCGGTGATCTGATCAAGGGGCAACGCTCCTCAACAAATCCTTTTGGAAACTTGGGAATCGGTTCTTTTTCAGAGGCGGAAATGTCTGGCATGGACTTTAACGAAGACGTTGAGCAATCGCCTGAAATAGCTATTCCATCTGATCCGGATGAGGATTTCGGAGATGATCTTCCTACGGACTATCCTAGGAAAATCCAGGTGATGAACCGGAAGAATAATTATCTCGTAGTTATTGCCGGACCTACTGCTGTAGGAAAAACAACTACATCAATACGGGTGGCAAAACATTTCGGATTAGTTGTTATATCCGCCGACTCCCGACAGATTTACAGGGAACTTAAAATAGGCACATCCGCCCCCACTGAAAATCAACGTAATGAAGTGGAACATTTTTTTGTGTCGAATAAATCCATACACGATCCTTTTAACGCCAGTATTTATGAAGCTGAAGAAATATACTTCTGTCAGGGCTGTTTAAAATCCATCCTGTCATCATTCTGGCTGGCGGATCGGGATTATATATCGATGCTGTATGCAAAGGCATTGATGATGCTGAGGTCGATAAGAAGATCAGGAAGAAAGTACAGGAACAATTTAATAATGAAGGAATTGAAAGCCTGAGAAGGGATCTAAAAATATTGGATTCTTTGACCTATTCCAGAATTGATCTAAGGAATCCAAAACGGATACAGAAAGCAATTGAGATCACCATAATGACCGGAAAACCATACTCCTCCTTTCTAACGAGGTCTGAAAAGAAAAGAAATTATGAAATCATCCGGATTGCCCTTGACAGGAATAGGAAAGAACTTTATAAAAGCATCAATGACCGGGTCCTTACAATGATAGAAAATGGATTTGAGGAGGAGGCAAGGAAAGTCTATCCGTTTCGTCATATCAATGCACTAAACACAGTTGGGTATAAAGAGCTGTTTTCATACTTCGATGGAAAAATAACCAGGGATGATGCCATCGTTTCTATCCAGGCCAGTACCAGGCGCTATGCAAGAAAACAACTTACATGGTTCAGAAGGGAACCATCCTATAAATGGTCCATCCTGAAGAGGGTGAGAAAATCATTTCCTATATTGAGGACAGGATCAATAAATAAATGCACGATATGTCTGAGAACGAAATTAAACACTTCAATATCAGGGTATACGGGATAATCATCAATGAGAAAAACGAGGTTCTTGTCAGCGATGAATATATGCTGGATACCTTTATGACGAAATTCCCGGAGGTGGACTTCATTTTGGGGAAGGACCTGAAGATTGCATCAGGCGTGAGGCAATGGAAGAATTCGGGCAGGAAGTGGAGATTGTATCCCATTATTATACAACCGGATTTTTCCAGAAAGCAATATTTTATGAGGATCATCAACTGATCAGTATTTATTACCGCCTGAGGTTTACAAGAGAACCTGAATTCGGTATTTCTTCCGGGCTTTTGATTTCGAAGGAACCATCAATGGGAGCCAGTCATTCAGATGGATTCCGGTCACAGAAATAAGTGAGGAGGTTATGACCTTCCCTGTCGACAGATACGTTTTCCGTTTGTTAAGGACCGATCTCAATAAAACTTGATCCAGTACTTTAATTCAGCCAAATCATGACAAAACTAAAAAGAAGGGAAATGCTCAAGGCCATGGGGAGTATTTCACTGGGCACACTGATTCCTGTAACTGAAAACAATGCTTTCCTGAATAAGACAAGCCTTAAACCCGGGAAAACCATTCATACTGATGTGCTGGTTGTTGGTGGAGGGACTTCAGGCGTTATAGCAGCAATTCAATCAGCCCGTACCGGGTGTTCAACCATCCTTGTTGAAAATGGTAATCAGCTTGGAGGAACAATAACAACCGGGGAGTTGCTTTCCCGGGATTGTTCTATGCATGGGGCAGGCAGATCATCGGCGGATTGGGTGGGAACTGGTAACGGAAACTGTAAAACTTGATGATGGAGTAACTCCCGGATTTTTCTGTTCCAACAGGAAAACAGCACTGGAAACATCAAATCCGGTTAAACGGGTATCTGTATTCACTCATCGCTGAAGCAAAATGCCTGCACGGCGGCTACCGCGCGCTGCTGTGGAGCTGCCCTGTGGGGTTGGTGGTGCGCTACGGCTTCAACCTCACGCACGACGATCCGGTCGAAGCGGGCGCTCTTCAACGACTACCGCTTCCGCCTGGCGCTGTCGCTGGCCATCGACCGCGACGAGATCAACGACAACGTCTTGGTGGCCGCTCCCCTCCCAGGCCACGGTCATCCCGGACCACCGCCTGAGCGCGTATTTCGAGGACGCGTTCGCCGACCGCAGGCGTTGAGCCGGATCCGGTCAAGGCCCGCCGCCGGGCCGGCGCGCTGCTCGACGACGGGCTTGACTGCCCGCGACGAGGAGGGCATCGCCTCGGCCCGGACTGCAAGGACCTGACCATCTGGCTGTTCCACCCCGGCAGCTGGAACGACCGCGTGTCTATCTACGAGTTGGTGCGGGAGTACTGGGGCGCCGTCGGCATCCGCCTGCGGATCAAGTCCATCGGCGCCAGTTCCGTCTATCCGCTCTTTCAGACCGGCAAGTACGACGTGATGTACTGGCACATCGATGGCGCTTGCGACTATGCTTCGACTGACGCCCTGTTCGCCTTTGTGCCGATGGACAAGCGCACCATCTGGGGCCCCGAAGTGGTCGCGCTCGTACGCCAGCCGCGGCGATAACGGCGAAGCGCCCCCGCCGAAGATCATGGAGCTGCTGAACCTCTACCTAACAACCAGCAGGCCCCCGGTATGAAGCGCGCATCGCCGCCGGGAAGGCCATCCTGCGCTCGCAGGCCGAGAATCTCTGGAACATCGGCACGGTCTCGATGCCGCCGCACATCGCCATCGCTGGGCGAGGCGCTGCGCAACGTTCCCGAAGCCGGCCCCGGTCGCGTGGGACACGTTCTACGTCGCGCCGCTGCCGCCCGAGGCCTTCTGGTTCGACGACGAGGCGCGGCGCCGCGAATCGCTGTTTCGCGGAATAGTGGAGCGAAGCCACACAAGTCGGTCACGCATTCCTCGCATTCGGATCGGGTAGCCTGACCGACTAGACGCTTAAGGCGAGTGGAATGCCATGTAGTCGTCCGCCAAGCTCGAGACTTGGGTCCATCAGTCCCAGTGGTCCTCATCTCGGAACAAACTTACGCTGGACGTGACTTCGGTACGGATAATTCGCTTTTCCGCCTCAGCCAGAGCGCGCGGCTCTGACGAAGCTTTAAGTCACTGAGACACTGAGACAGTTAATTTCCCACAACATGCCGAGAGTGCACGAAAGCGCAGCAGGAGGGAGGTTCTTGGTTCGATTCCACTT
Source organism: uncultured Alphaproteobacteria bacterium (assembly GCA_963713575.1). Taxonomy (GTDB): domain Bacteria; phylum Pseudomonadota; class Alphaproteobacteria; order Rhizobiales; family Hyphomicrobiaceae; genus JAGVSR01. The sequence goes on along the minus strand of CAVQMH010000010.1, from coordinate 76,692 downwards.
ATTTCGCGGCTTCTTATTGAGTTCTTCGTATTGATGTCGTAGCGTCATACGGCTATCCCAGTGTTTTTGGGCGCAAAATGCGATACGCTTCACTGTCTCTATATCCGATTTTGTGGCACAGGGGCATTGCCCTTGACCCCTTGTGAGACAGCAGCCGAGACACTAACGCACGGCATCTCTACTTAGTATCATTTGATTGGCCGGAACCGTCGCGCAGTACGGACGCGAAGCCGTTGGGGTTTAGAAGACGAGCATGTTTGCCTCCTTGCCGGGGGTCTGCCAGCCGCGCACCTGTTTCGTAAGACGACCCACTCGCTGGCGATCCGATTCCCAGTTAATGTGTTATTGCCGTTGTAACCAGTTTCGTGACACCAGGATGTTTGTCCTTCGTGCTCACGCCGATTGCGCGGTAGAGTTCATCATTCGGGACAAAACCAGCCTTGCCTTCCAAGAGGTCTTCGAGGAGTTGCTGTCGGTCGTCGGCATCGAACCGCTTTGCTTGTTCGATCCGGGCCAACGCTTCAATCTCCTGCGGAAAGTGGATCGCCTCCCTTTGCGCTTCACGGAAGGCAGCTTCGGCCACAGCTGGTCGAGAGCAGCACGGAGCCCTTCAATATCGAGCATAGGTGGCAAGCCGTTAACTGTGCACGGGAAGAGAGGCTTCGCGATCGCGCACGTCACTCCACCTGCGAATTTTAAGATAGGTCAGAAACCACTCTTCGTATTCGAAGTCTCTTGCAATCAATCGCGCGCGATATCGCGAAATCGTCTCTCGGAGTTGGCGCTGGTGGGCAGCGGCAACCTTTGCAGGATCATCGGATTGAGCCAAGTTGGCTCGTTGGTGGTGCATTGAGATAGCCCGAGATGTATTCTCTTCGATGGGTCTCCTCCCCTCGATAATCTCTCCGCTCGCCCCCTCCGGCAAACTTCGTCAACCGAGAGTATCGGCAAGGCTTCGGTCGGTACTAGAGCCAACGGTACCGGTGCACCGTGTTTTCGTCTCGCCTCGGCTTCGAACTCGTCTTGAAGCGCCGCGTAGACTTTTCCGCGATCTCTCCTGGGCCTCTTTCAGGTCGGTGTCCCAAGACTGCGAGTTGTAGCTCTCCCCGAAAGCGACCGCCGCGAGCTTCGGGCGGTACACGCACGGCATATTTCGTACGTCTAGGGCGCTAGGCCTTAGCATCGGGGTCGGAAGCCCTCTGGACCGGGTACATGCTTGATTTCGACACGGCTAGGACCCCGTTTGTGCAGCAGGTGTGTGCAGCAGGTAGGGTGCCTGAAGTCCTGTAAAGATTGGGTTTCTTGGAACATCAGCGGCTTAGGGGATCCGCTGGTGCGGACGGTGGGTTTCGAACCCACACGGCGTTGCCGCCTCGGGATTTTAAGTCCCGTGTGTCTACCGTTCCACCACGTCCGCGGGGAAGCCGCCTTTATGCTCCGCCGTCGCGCAGGACGCAATCAGGTCGCCGCCGGCCGCGGCGCCTGCCCGCCATGCCGGATCGCCGCCGCCAGAAGCACATAGAGCAACACCGCATTGAGCGTATGCCAAAGCGCGTGGGTCCCGCGCGACCGGCCCAGGAAAGTTGTGGCGCTGCACACCTCGAAGTCCACCGTTCGCAGCGTCAGCGACAGCGCAAAGACGATCCCGCCCATGAAAACCGGCCACCCGGCCGCGTGCCCGCGCCCGATCAGTACAGCCCCGATGAGCAGCAAGGCCCCCAGCGCCGGAACGTAGCCGAGCGAACCATTGAAACACGGCCGCCCCGCCGCCACCGTGATCGGCAGCAACGCCGGATCGCACGGGATTGAGCCGGCGAAGCGGAGCGTGGCGATGAAAAGCCCCAAAGCCAAAAGCACCGCGATGTACGAAGTGCCCAGAAACCGGCGCATCGCATAACCGAGATATCCGATCATGAAGATCCCGATCGGCGCCGTATCGGCGACGGACGCCCACTGCGTCGCGTACGTGTGAAAAAGAAAGCTGCCGATCCCGATGATCGTCACGAGGAGCACCAGCCCCCATTCAATTCGGCGCGCATCCGCATTCGGCGTTCGCACGAGAAGAACCGCGCCCGCCAGGGCAGCGATCAGAAACGCCACATTTGAAATGGCGTTGAAGGGCTCCGCCCAGAACGCCGGATCGCCGGCTCGCTCACAGTAGGCAAAGATCTTGTCCGTCCAGGCCATGTGCGCCGCTCGCTGTCAAAGATGGTTGCGGCTGCAGCGCCAGCAAGCGATCAGTTCGAAGCCCGCTGATCCGGCTCTGCCTCTCCCGAAGCCTTTGCCCCCGCCTTCTGTATCAGCGCCAGAAGTTCGTCCGGCTTGTCGATATCGATCGTGTGCGGGTGCTGCGGATCGCTCTTGCCGGTGAGGTCGGTCCGAACCTCGCCATCGGGCGTCATGAAGATCGTGCGAGGGACATAAGTCCCATCCGGCGCGAATGCACCGTTCGCGGTCTTGTCGGCGTCCGCATCGACAAGGATCATCACCACATCCTTGGATGCGGCGACCACCCGATCGTCCTTGAACACCGAGCGATACTTCGCGCAAGCCGTGCACCACGGCGCATGAAACACCATCACAACCGTCTTGCCGGTCCGCGTCGCCTCGGGAATACCGGTCTTGAGGCTGTGCCATGTGATTGCCGGCGCATTCCAGTTCTCCGCCCCCGGCGCAGTTGCCTGCGCGCCTGTAGCGGCGAGAACCGCAGCTGCGAGCATTGTCACGAGAGCTGTCGAAACACGCATGGACGAACCTCCGGGATTTTTTTCATGTTCTGGCGTGTGTACGGTCCGCGATCAAGACAAGATCGCCCATGGGTCCGAGCAGGAGGGCTTTGCAGCTCAGAGGGGCCGGGCCGGTACCCCCAGCAGCGGCGCGACACGCTCGATAATCCGCGCCGTCGTCGGGGCCGCATTCCGGCCAGCCGTTATTTCCCCGCCGGTCGCGTCCTGCCCCTGCGGCTCGAATAGCAGGATCAGCGTCACATACCGTGGATCGGAGGAGGGGAAGGTCCCGACAAAGGAGGCTAAAACCTTTTTCCTTCGATACCCGCCCTTGACGGCCATTTCAGCGGTTCCCGTCTTGCCGCCGACCTCGAAGCCCGGCACATCGGCCCGCCGCCCCGTCCCCGCCTGATCTGTCACGTTGCGCCGCATGACGTCGCGCAGCAGTGCGCTCGTCCGCGCCGACACCACCCTCTCGCCTCGCACCAGAGGTGCCGCGTCGTCCAGCGCCAGAAACGTCGGCGTCACGCGCATCCCGCCGTTCACGAGCGCCGCGGACGCCGCCGCAAATTGCAGCGGCGTCGTCGCCAACCCGTGCCCGAAAGCCAGCGTGATCTGCTCGATGCGCCCGATCTGCTGCGGCTTCTGCGGCTCGGACCCCGGCGACACTTCCGTCTTGAGCGCCGACCACAGGCCGAGCTTTTCCAGAAATGCCTTCTGCGTCTCAGCCCCCGCCGATAAAGCCAACTGGCCCGCCCCCACATTCGACGAGTGAATGAAAACTTCCGCCACGGACATGGGCCGGCCCAGCGGATGCAGATCCTCGATGGTAAAGCGGCCGGCTTTCAGCGGCTCTGTCGTATCGACCACGCTGTCCAGGTTGCGGCCCATCTCCAGCGCCATCGCAACCGTGACGAGCTTCATGATCGAACCGAGTTCGTAAGTCCCCGCGGTGATCCGGTCGATACGCTCCGGATCGAGGGCCTCCTCGTGCATCGCCGGGTCGGCACCCGGTCGCGATACCGAAGCCACAACTTCGCCCGTCAGCACATCCATCACGAGCCCGGCCGCCCCGGCCGCCTCGTACCGCGCCATGGCACCTGCGAGTTCCTCGTCCAGCGCGTGCATGACGCCAAGATCGAGCGACAGACGGATCGGCGCCCGTGCCGACAGGCGCGCACCGATCGCCGCCTCCGACGCACCGATCTCGTCGATGTACCGTTCGATACCGCCGGTGCCCCGATTATCGATATCGACCCGGCCGAGAATATGCCCGCCGAGCCGGCCAGCCGGGTACGTTCGGCGGATCTCGTCGACGAACAATAGCCCCGGGATCCCGAGATTATGAACGCGCTGCGCCATACCCGGGCTTAAGCCCCGCCGCACCCAGACGAACCGGCGCGACTTGTCAGCAAGGCTCTGACGCAATTCGCGCGCATCCAACTGAGGAAACAGACGCACAAGCCGCTCAGCGGCGTCGTCGGCGTCCTGGATCAACAGCGGATCGGCGTAAAGCGACGGCATTTGCACATCGGTCGCCAGCAACCGTCCGTTGCGATCCACGATATCCGGCCGCGCCAACGTCTTGGCCGGCGACGACATCATCGAAACGCGGATGGTGCTGACATCCTCATTCTGCCACGCGAGCCGCACGAGCTGCCCGCCAACAGTGACGAACGCCAATGCGATCACAAGTGCCAGCAGACGCGACCGCGACCGCGGTGCCGCGAATATTTCCCGCACATCTGGTCCGGCCGTGCGCGCGGCAACAGACATCGGGAGCCTCACCGCACCGAGGTGGAACTGGTGGTGATTTCGCTGGCGGCCAACCCGGGCCCCGGCAACAGGTGGCGCGCCGACAGCGGCTCGAGGCCGAGCCCGCGGGCCAAGGGTTCGATGCGTTCAGGTCGCGCAAGATGTGCCCGCTCGGCACGCAACACTGCGATGTCCGCCCGAGCGCGCTCGGCCTCCCGTTCGCGCGCTTGCAGACTGCGCTCGATCATGCGCGTGTCGTAGTTCAGGCCGTAAAGCAGAAATGCGCTCGAAAGGGCAAGGAGCACGGCAACGACATTTAAAATACGCATGGCGACACTCCGAAACCGCGAAAGGTCTGGACGACGTGTCAGCGGCTACCGGGCGCGGCGCTCCAGGCGGGAGCATCCGTCCGGATGGCAGCCCTGAGCCGTGCCGACCTTGCACGCGGGTTCACATCCAATTCACCTTTCTGAGGTGTTAACGGACGCGAGTTAACAAGTCGGAAACTTGGCGGTGAAACTTGTATGTTTTTCTGCGGCAGATACCGCGATCCCTGATCCATCTTGCCGGACCGTTCGGCCAGAAAGCGCTTCACGATGCGGTCTTCCAGGCTGTGAAAGGTCACCAGCACCAGCCTTCCGCCCGGACGCAGAATTTTTTCCGCCGCCGCAAGTGCGCGCTCCAGTTCGCCCAGCTCATCGTTGATGAAAATCCGCAAACCTTGAAATGTGCGTGTTGCGGGATGCCGACCGTCCTCCTTGCGCCCATGGAAAACGCGCAGCACGAGATCGGCGAGTTCCCTGGTCCGCGTCAGTGGCGCCGAAGCCCGCGCTTTCACGATCGCCCGCGCGATCGCCCGGGAGCGTCGCTCTTCGCCATACTCGTAGATGATGTCGGCGATCTGCTCTTCTTCGAAGCCGTTGACGACATCCGCCGCGCTCGGACCCTCGCACGACATCCGCATGTCGAGCGGACCGTCGCTCTGGAACGAAAACCCGCGCTCCGCCTCATCGATCTGCATCGAAGACACACCGATATCGAGCACGACGCCGTCCACGGCCTCGACGCCGATCTCTTGGATGGCCTCCGCCATCTCGCCGAACGGCCGATGCAGCAGCGTCAGCCGCGGCGCAAACGCCTCGACGAGCGTGGCAGCGGCTGCAATCGCCGTCGGATCGCGATCGAACGCGATGACACGGCAATCGGCGGTGTCGAGAATGGCACGCGTGTACCCGCCCGCACCGAATGTGCCGTCAATGTAGGTTTCTTGGGGCCTCGGCTGTAGCGCGTCGATCACATCCGGCAGCATCACTGGGATGTGCCGCACAGTGTCCGGCGAACCGGAAGCCGCCCTCATGAACCCTCTCCGTCGCCGCCGTCTGCAAGCGGCGGCTGCCGTCCAAGAAGCTTGCGATGCTCTTGGACTTTTTCGCGGGCCACGCGGCGGCGTTCGTCGAACCGCTCGGGCGCCCACATTTGAAACTTGGCCCCAAGCCCGACGAAAGTGACTTCGGACTGAAGACCGGCATGGGTGCGAAGCGGCTGAGGAAGGACGATGCGCCCGTCGCCGTCGATCGCGAGGACCTGCACATCACCGTAGAGCGCGACAGAGAGTTCGTCACGCTCGTCCGAATAGTCCGGCAGGCCTGCGAGAAGCCCATCGATCTTCTGCGCAAGTCTCTCGCCGCCTGCATCGAGTGCCGGAGCATCGAGCGAAGGGTAGCAGTAGATGCCGCCGGCATATCCGTCGCGTTCGAGCACGGCTCGGAACGGTGCGGGGATCGACACCCGCCCTTTAGCGTCGATCTTGTTTGTGAATGTCGAGACAAAGCGGTCCATCCCCCGGTTTCGAACCTCGTCAACGACGCCCACTCGATCCTTCGATGTCCCGGCTCCCTCGAACCGTCTCGAAACTCACACCCGGCGCACCGGCGGGGCCGTGGCAGTCGACCTGATCTGGGCCCTCTCTCCAGATCGGCGCCACGCCACGGATCCCTACCCGGTGCGGTCGGGCAACTATGGGATGCCATGGAAATTTATGGGCGTCAATGGATCGTTAACCTTTAAGCATGGGGATAACTTTCAAATCGGTCCGGCGACGCATGAAAAAAGGCCCGGCAGAACCGGGCCTTTCGTCCGCTTACGAGTAGCACCAGTGAAAGCTCAGGGCGTGGGAGCTGAGGGCTCCAGAGCCGGCGGCGTTGGTGCAGGTGTCGAACTGCTGTCCGGTACCGGCGGTGTTGCGGTGCTGCTGTCGCCCGGAGCTGGCGTGGCCGGTGTGCTTTCAGGCGTTGCAGGTTCGCTCGGTGGGGCGATTGCGTCCGTCGGCGCGGTCGGCGGAGACGGCGTGGCCGACGGCGAAGACGGCGCGGGGGCTTGAGTGCCTGCGCCATCCTTCGGCGGTTCGGTGGCTGATGGCACAGCACCGTCGGCGGGCTGCTCGGGAGCCGGCGAAGGAGCAGCGGTTTCACCTGCAGGAGCAGCCGGCGTCTCGACCTCAGGCTGAGTTGCTGCGGGAGCAGCTTCGGCGGGCTTGTCCTCTGGCTTCGCCTCTTCTGGCTTGGCCTCCTCCGCCTTCTTCTCTTCGGGCTTGGCTTCCGTCGCTGCAGCCGGCGGTGTTTCGGGTGCCGTCGTAGCGGGAGTTTCAGACGTGGCTGGCGTCGCCTCGGCAGCAGGTGCCGCAGGCTCTGAAGTCGCGGGTGCTTCAGCCGCCGGTGCCTCAGGTGCGGCGGCAGGAGCGGCTTCACCCGTCAGCTTGGAGCGTTCCGCCGAAATGACCTCTTCAATTTTCTTGAAAGCTTCCTCGGCGACGTTTCTTGCCGTTTCGCTTCCGGCAACCTTGCCTTCGAGCTCGCTGATCTTCGCGGTCAGGTCTTTCACCTGTTGGATGGCGCCGTCCCGCGCCAACTGCACGGTTTCCAGTTGCCGCACCGCATCGTTGCGGCTCGCCATCATCCACCCGGCAATGCCGAGACACGCCAACGATACGATGGCGAACGCTGACTTACTGATCCCTTCGAACATACGTCTACTCTCCTCCCGGGCATCTCGGCGTGCCCCTCCCGCAACCGGCCTTGGGTGACCGGCGCTATTTAATTGCAGGCAAGTCTAAGAGAATAGTCGTCAGAGGTGAACACCTGAGTTGACGCTTTGGAGCAGAACCCTCGAATTGGCAAACGCGCGCCACCTCTCGCGCCCGGCGGCCGGCGGGCCACGAGCTCCGCGCGCGGCGGCCGGCTCCCCGTCAGGGAAGTCGCCGCGCGCAAATAATAAGAAATCAGTTGGCCTGTAAGCCGGGTTCTGTCTGGAGTTGCCTCCGCGACGGCCATTCATCTGGGACGCCCATTGCTGGACGCCTCGAGCAACCAACCCGGATGGCAGGCCTGGAAACGGGCTTGCAGGCTGGATTGCTCCACCTGCCGGCCATCCCTATTTGGTCTTGCACCGGATGGGGTTTGCCGTGCCGGCGCCGTTACCGGAGCCGCGGTGCGCTCTTACCGCACCGTTTCACCCTTACCGTCGGGCCGAAGCCCTCGGGCGGTCTGTTCTCTGTGGCACTTTCCCTAGGGTCGCCCCCGGCGGCCGTTAACCGCCATCCTGTTTCCATGGAGCCCGGACTTTCCTCCACCGGCACGTTTACTGGGCCATAACGCCCCGTCCGGCAGCGGCCGTCCAGCCAACTGACACCTTTTAAGTGGCCCCCGCCGGGCCCGCCGTCAAGCGAAGTCCCGCCCGATCCTCAAGCCTTGGTGACTGTGCCGGCTTGATAAACCGGCCGGAACTTGCGCGCGCTGATGGTGATCCGTTCGCCGATCTGCGGCTGCGGCTGGCCGTGCAGAACAAAAATGACCGCCAGCCCGCTGTCGGTCACAAGTTCTCCGAACGATCCGCTCCACGAGCGCACCGTGCCGGTAAAAATCTGCGTACCCGGCTCGAAAAGTTCGAGTTCCCCCATCTGGGCAGCTCCGGTTGTCGATCAAAAGCATTGGCAAATGCAAACCATGTGAACGCTCTTAGTGTCACCCACCACCCATCCCGATGCCAAGACCTTGCGGCAAGCTTTTGCTTGCTGTCAGGCACTCTCGGCGTCGGGAAGAGCCTCCACCAGACGCCGCAAGGTCACCAGCGTCGACCTGTCGAGACGACGATCGACCCGCTCCGGCCGGAAGTGCAGTTGAAATGCCCTGAGCACAAAGCCGAGTTCATCGTCGAGCGGACCCTCGGCCGCCACCCCGTATCCATAGCGCGCCAGCAGCACACGCGCCTCCGCGATCTCAGCCGTATCGGCCCCTGGCCCGAGCCCCGCATCACCAGCATCGCACGGCTCCGGCGGCAACCAGAACCCGACGCCTTCCGCTGCCAGGCGCCGCCAGTCGAACTTCTCACCCGGATCGATCTTGCGCGCGGGCGCAATGTCCGAATGGGCCAGCACCCGTTCCGGCGCGATCCCATGCCGGCTGCAGATATCCCATGACAGCGCGATCACCGCACGCATCTGCGCATCGGGAAAATCCGGATAGCCGAGTGCGTGTCCGCCGTTCTGGATTTCAATGCCGATCGACGCCGAATTGATATCCGCTTCGCCATGCCATGAAGACACGCCCGCATGCCACGCGCGCATCTCCTCCGCCACCATCTGGATCACCCGGCCATCGACGTCCACCACGTAGTGGCACGACACTTTGCAGTCAGGCCGCGACAGCACGTCGAGCGACCGCTCGACCAACTCCAGGCCCGTATAATGCAGAATCAGGATTGTCGGCGTCAGCCCGCGAAATCGCGGTTCGACGTTCGGCGACGGATAGAGATCTGCCACCATCGGACTGTCGGGAGCCGTGATCAAAGCTGGACCGCTCATGAGCGCCGCCCCCCGAAACCGCGCTCGGCAGCAATCTCTTCATAGGCCGCATTGATGTGCGCAAGTTTCGCGGTCGCAGCCTTCACCACGCCGCTCGGCGCGCCCTCTGCAATCAGCCGGTCGGGATGTGTCTCCTGTACCAGCTTGCGATAGCGGGCCTTGATCTCCTTTTCGCTCGCGTCCGGCATCACGTCGAGAATGGCATATGGGCTGTCTGGATCACGCACGAACTGATCGCGGATGGTGCGGAATTCGGTGTCGCAGTATCCGAAACGCGCCGAAACTGTCTTCAGAAAATGATCCTCCGCCGGATGCAGGATCCCATCTGCACAGGCGATATACATCAGACTTTCGAAGACGCGCCGCTTGGTCTCTGGGTCACGCCTCAGCATCTCGCCGACCCGATCGGCATAGATTTCGTACCCCGTTACATCGGCCGCCGCCTGCTCGTAAACGATCCGCAACCGCGGCACCTCATCCGGCTTCACGTCGAGAAACTGTTCGAACATCGCGGCCTCCGACGACACCGCGACGCCGTCCGCCGCAGCCATTTTCGCCGCCAAGACCACAAACGCTGAAGTAAATCCCGTCGACTGCGACCACCGCCTCCGCCGCAGAATGCCATAGGCCTTGAGCCGCCGCCCGAGACGGGCAATGTACCGTCCCGCCCCGCCTTGCGTCGGACGCATCAATGAGTTGAGAAGTGTTTCGTCGGCCATTCGCCAGAACTAGCCGCTTTTCCGCGGCAACAGAAGGGCAGCCCCTCCCGCACCGACGCCGCACCCGATGAGCCTCTCCGCTGGTCGTCATTGAAGCCGCTCATGGGTCCGGCAGGTGGGCGTGCGCCACGGATCGACTTGCGCCACCTCACCCTCTTGTTTAGAGCCCCATCATCGAACACGCCGCACCGGAACCCGCGATGAACACCGCTCCCGCGGACCATCAGAAATGGCAATTCTTCATCGACCGCGGCGGCACCTTCACAGATGTCGTCGCTCGCGATCCTGACGGCCAGATACACGTCGCCAAGATCCTGTCCGTCAACCCTTCCGCCTATGACGACGCGGCCCTCCACGCCATCCGGCAATTTCTGCAACTCCCCGCCGGCACCGCGATTCCCGCTTCCCGCATCGGCGCCATCAAGATGGGCACGACCGTCGCCACAAATGCCCTTCTCGAGCGCAAGGGCGTACCCACGGCTCTCGTCATCACCCGCGGCTTTGCTGATGCTCTGGAAATCGGCACCCAGGCCCGTCCGGACATCTTTGCCAAAGCCGTCGTCAAGCCGGACATGCTCTATGCGCGCGCCATCGAAGCCGACGAACGCACGCTTGCGGATGGCACGGTCGACAGACCTTTGGACGAGGCCTCGCTCACCGCCGACCTGCACCGCGCCAAAGCCGATGGCATCGCCGCCGTCGCGATCGTTTTCGTCCACGCCTGGGCTTTTCCCGCGCACGAACAGCGCGCCGCCGAAATCGCCCGCGGCATTGGCTTCGAGCACGTCTCCGTCAGTCACGAAATCTCCCCACTGGTGAAACTCGTCGGCCGCGGCGACACCACCGTCGCCGACGCCTACCTCTCACCTGTTCTCGACCGTTACGTCGCCTCCATCGCCGCCAGCATCACCCCTGACAGCGGCGCACGCACGCCGCTCATGTTCATGGCGTCCTCAGGCGGCCTCACCGCGGCGGAAAACTTCCGCGCCCGTGACGCCATCCTGTCCGGCCCCGCTGGCGGCATCGTCGCCATGGCCGAAACCGCCCGCGCCGCCGGCTTCGACCGCGTCATCGGCTTCGACATGGGCGGCACCTCCACTGACGTTTCGCATTTCGCCGGCACCTATGAACGCACTTTCGAAACGGAAGTCGCCGGTATTCGCCTGCGCGTTCCGATGCTCGACATCCACACCGTCGCGGCAGGCGGCGGCTCCATCATCCGCTTCGAAGACAACCGCCTCAGCGTCGGCCCGCTAAGCGCCGGCTCCGACCCCGGCCCCCTCTGCTATCGCAAGGGCGGCCCGCTGACCCTCACCGACGCCAATATGATGCTCGGCAAACTCGACCCCGTAAGCTTTCCGCATATTTTCGGCCCAGCCGGAAATCTGCCACCCGATCGCGATGCCGTGCAGTCTGCATTCGAAAATCTCGCACGCGAGATGGGCGGCAGCTTCACGCCCCACGAAGTTGCAGACGGCGCGATCCGTGTGGGCGTCGAGAACATGGCCGCCGCGATCCGAAGGATTTCCATCGAACGCGGCTACGACGTCACGAACTACGCCCTGCAGTGCTTCGGCTCAGCCGGTGGCCAGCACGCCTGCCTCATCGCCGACGCGCTCGGCATGGACACCGTTCTCATTCATCCACTCTCTGGCGTGCTCTCCGCCTGGGGCATGGCACTCGCTCCCGCGCGCGCCAGCCGCGAGCAGTCGATCGAACTCCCCTTCGATGAAAACGCCCTCCGCGCCATCGAAGAAACCGCCTGGGATCTCGGCAATGCCGCAACAGACGCGCTCCTCGACCAGGGCGTCGACAACGACGACATTGCGCTCGTCACGCGCCTTCACCTCGCCTACTCCGGAACGGATACTGCAATCCCGGTCGAACTCTCCGAAATCGCCATCATGCGCGCCGACTTCGAACGCGCGCACAAACGCCGCTTCGGCTTCACATCGCCCGGCAAGCCGATCCGCATCGCCCACATCGAAGTCGAAGCGACAAGCAACGCCGCGACTCCCGAGGCAACGATCGCACCCGAAAACCTTCCGCCGGTCACATCTACCACGCGCCGCTTTTTCTCCGGCGGGGTTTGGCACGACGCGGCTGTTCACGACCGTTCCACCCTGGCGCCAGGACAAACCATTCCCGGCCCCGCTATTATCCTCGAACCGCATCAGAGCGTGATCGTCGAGGCCGGCTGGACCGCGACCCTCACGACCCGCGGCGATCTCGTGCTGACGCGAACCGAACCTCGCGCACACCGATCATCCTCATCCATCACGGCCAGTTCCACGCCCGATCCCGTCCTTCTCGAAGTCTTCGCCAATCGCTTCAAAGCCATCGCTGAGAACATGGGCGAGGCGCTGCGCGCCACCGCGCGATCCGTCAACATCAAGGAGCGCCTCGATTTCTCTTGCGCCCTGTTCAACGCTCAAGGCGAACTTGTCGCCAACGCGCCGCACGTCCCCGTGCACCTCGGCAGCATGGACAGCGCCGTCGCCGCCGTCCGCGAAGCCTTCGCCGCCGAGATGCGCGCCGGCGACAGCTTCATGCTCAACGCTCCCTACACCGGCGGCACCCACCTCCCCGACATCACCGTCGTGACCCCCGTCTTCATCAACGCCGGCATCTCACCTGCCTTCTTCGTCGCCAGCCGTGGCCATCATGCCGACATTGGCGGCCTCTCTCCCGGTTCGATGAGCCCGCGCGCGATAACCGTCGAAGAGGAAGGCGTCTATATCGAGCCAACGCGTCTCGTCACCGCCGGCCATTTCCTCGAAAGCGAAACCCGGACACTTCTCACCGCCGCCCGACATCCCGCCCGTAACCCCGACGAAAACATCGCCGACCTCAAGGCCCAGCTCGCGGCCAACACACGCGGCGCAGCCGAACTGACAGCGCTTGCCGCCGAGTTCGGCATCGCAGCCGTCACGCACTACATGACCCAAGTCCTGGACGGTGGCGAAGCCGCGATCCGCAACCTTCTGGCCAAGTTGCAAGGCGGCCACTTTCGAATTGAGACCGATCAGGGCACAGCCGTCGAGGTTTCGATCACGATCGACAACAGCGCTCGCTCCGCCATCGTCGACTTCACCGGCACATCGCCCGAGCAGCCGACGAGCTTCAACGCTCCCGCCCCTGTCACGCGCGCCGCCGTGCTCTATGTCTTCCGGGTCCTCGCCGACGTTCCCATTCCGCTCAACGCCGGTTGCCTCCGCCCGATAGAAATCCGCATTCCCCAAGGCTCGATGCTGCGCCCGCGCTTCCCTGCCCCCGTCGTGGCCGGCAACACGGAGACGAGCCAGATCGTGACCAACGCGCTTTTCGCAGCCCTCGGACAGCTCGCCCCGTCGCAAGGCACGATGAACAATCTCACCTTTGGCAATGCCCGCGTGCAGTACTACGAGACCATCTCCTCGGGTTCGCCGGCCGGCCCCGGCTTCAGCGGCGCCGCCGGCGTCCACGCCCACATGACCAACACGCGCATGACCGACGCCGAAATCCTCGAGCTTCGCTATCCCGTCGTGGTCGAGGAATTCGCAATCAGCCGCGGCTCCGGGGGCCGCGGGCAATTCAACAGCGGCGACGGTACACGCCGCATCCTTCGCTTCCTCGAACCGATGCACGTCTCTATGCTGTCGGGCTATCGCACCTGTGCTCCGCCCGGCCTCAACGGCGGCGAACCTGGTCGGCGTGGTCGCAATATCGTGCAACGGACCCACGGTGCATCGGAAGATCTCGGCGGGTGTGGCGAAACCGATGTCCGTGCCGGCGATGTCCTGATCATTCAAACACCCACCGGCGGCGGCTTCGGACCTGTCGGCTGACCACGCAATGTTATCCCGTCACAACGAGACGCGTTCGACCTAATGCGGTGTGGTCGGTTGTCCCCGCCACTTGCTCGGCAACTAAAATCTGGCATCTTCGGGAAGAAATCCCACTCGGCAGCCGTCGAGGGAGCCAATCGCATGCTCAAGGCCGCAGGCACGTTTGTTCTCGCTGCGCTTCTGGCCATCCCAGCCGGACGGGCTCCAGCAATTGCCGATAGTCTCGGCAATGCCTTCGTCGAACCCTTTGTCTTCACGCTCGTCACACCCGAAGCGGACATAACGGCGCGCGAAATCACCGAGCGCCTTTACAAAGTCAAAGCCGGTGAGCGCATGGATCTCTCCGGCCGCGACCTCACCTACCTCGATCTTTCCACCCTCGACTTCAAGGGCGCCAGTCTCGCGCGCACCGACCTGTACGGCGCCGACTTCACCGGCGCCAGTCTGAAGGGCGCCGATCTGTCCCGCGCGCGCCTGGATCGCGCCGTTCTCATTCGCGCTGATCTCTCTGGGGCCAACCTGGCCGGCGCCACCATTCTGCGCCCCACCATTTACTCCGATCTCAACAGCCTGCTGGCCGACGCACCACGTTTTTCAGGTGCCAACCTCCGCGGCATCAAGGTTCAGGCCGAATTGTCGGGGGCCGACTTCCGCGGCGCCGACCTCACCGACGCCGATTTCCACCCCCTTGAAGACCGGCCGGGCGAAGGCACGCTGACGACGCTGCGCAAGAACGTGATCAAGTCCTGCGACTTCTCCGGTGCCACACTCATACGCGCGAACTTCACCGAAGCCGTCCTCACCTTCTCGCGCATGACCGGCGCGGACCTGCGCGACGCCAATCTCACTCATGCCGATCTGTCCAAGGTGGATTTCCACGGCGCGGATTTGACGGGCGCCGATTTCACCGGCGCCGACCTCGATGGGGCCAACCTCTCGGGCGCCCGTGGCCTCGACACCGTCAAAGGCCTCGATACGGCGCACAACCTCGACAAAGCCTTCCGCTGAGCAAGGCCCGCCCGTCATGCGTCGATGTAATCTTCCGCGACGCGCTTCGGCTTCGGCACATCGGTGACAAACGGCTCCAGCGACTCGAGCCCGCGCGGCACCGGACCGCCATACGCCCAGTCCAGCAATTCGACAGTATGCACGATTGGGATGCTCATCCCGCTCGCCAACTGCGTGATACAGCCGATGTTCCCGGCCGCCACCACATCCGGGCGTGTCGTCTTGATGTTCTGAACCTTCCGGTCGCGCAACTGTGTCGCGATCTCCGGCTGCAGGATGTTGTACGTCCCCGCCGACCCGCAGCAGATGTGACCTTCGGGGATGTCGACGACGCTGAATCCCGCCTGCGTCAGCAAGGCCTTCGGCTCGTCGGTGATGCGCTGGCCATGTTGCAGCGAACACGCCGAATGGTAGGCTACCTTGATCGAGGACCAGCGCACCGGCGCCCCGATCCCGACGCCGGCCACGAACTCGCTGACGTCACGCGCGAGATCCGCGATCAGCTTCGCCTTTGCCGCGTAGATCGGATCGTCCGCCAGCAGGTGGCCGTAGTCCTTCACCACCGTGCCGCAACCCGAAGCGTTGATCAGAACCGCATCGACCGGCCCCTTGCCGATCTCCTTCATCCACGCATCGACATTGCGCCGCGCCTGCGCCTTCGCTTCCTCTTCGCGCCCGAGATGGTGCACCAGCGCGCCGCAGCACCCGGCCCCCGGCGCCACCACCACATCGATGCCGCGCCGTGCCAGCAATCGAACAGTCGCGTCGTTGATCGACGGCCTGAGGACCTGCTGCGCGCAGCCCGCCAGCATGATGACGCGCGCCCGCCGCTCACTTTTGGTCGCCGCCGTACCCGGACCCGAGAATTGCCCCGCACGCGGCAGCACCGCCGGTGCCATATCGATCATGGTCGCAAGTTCTGATAGCCCCACGCGCCGCATCAGGCCACGGAACGGCCGCCCGAATGGTACCGCGCGCAGTGCCCAGCGGAACCGGCGCGGATAGGGCACGATGCGCGCCAGCAGTTGACGCATGAACCGCGCCTTCGCCGGTCGCGGGGCACGCGCCTCGATATAGGTGCGCGCATGATCGACGAGATGCATGTAGTCGACGCCCGAAGGACAGGTCGTCATGCACGACAAGCACGACAGGCACCGGTCGATGTGAAGCCGCACCTCCGCACTCGGGTTGCGCCCGCCCTCGAACATATCCTTCATCAGATAAATGCGGCCGCGTGGACTGTCCCGCTCATCGCCGAGCACCACATACGTCGAGCACACCGCCGTACACAGCCCGCAATGGACACACCGGCGCAAAATGCGCTCGGCCTCCGCCGTGCGCGGGTCGAGAAGCTGCTCGGCCGTGAAATTGGTCTGCATTTCGTCTCCTGGTTCGGCCGCGCTCGGGGAGCGAACCCACCATTACATCGTCTGATACATCCGTCCCGGGTTGAGAAGCCCCTGCGGATCGAACGCCTGCTTCAACCCTCGCGACAGCTTCTCGATGCCCGGCGCCTGCGGCTGAAAGACCTCCACCTCACGGCGCACAGTCTCCCGCGCCCGGATCAATGTCGCGTGCCCGCCCGCGATTGCCACCGCGCGGCGGATGTCGGCGGCTCCTGCATCCGCACAATCGGGGATCTCGAGCCAGACGAGCCCACCCGACCAGTCGAACGTCGCCTCCACCGGCATGTGACGCCTCAGCGTCGCCACGAGTTCAGCGGCCTTGCGCGGCGAGGTCGAAACCCGCCACAGGATGGCATCCGAAGCGGGTGCAAACGCCATGCGCCGCATCTCTCCCCAAAATCCGAGCGAGGCTTCCAGATCGAGCTCGACAGGCTGGCCGTAGGCCTTGAGCGCCTCGATCAATCGTCCCTTGCGGTAACGCACGGACTTCATGAAGTTCTCGACCCGCAGCGCCGTCAGCGACGTCTTCTGTCCTGCGAGCGGCGGCGTTGCAATGCGCGCGGCGTGCGCCGGCGTCAGATGCACCGTCCCCGACACTTCGTACGGCGTTCCCACCGCGAGCGACATCAGCTCGATGGCGAGATCCTCCGGCAAACCCGCATAGACGATCGTCGCGATATCGTCCGGCAGCGGCGCCACCTTGAACGTGACCTCCGTCAATACCGCGAGCGTGCCCCAGCTCCCCGTCAGCCCGCGCGCAACATCATACCCGGTGACGTTCTTCATCACCCGCCCGCCGGATTTGAAGATCTCCGCACGCCCGTTGACGCCGCGCACCCCGATCAGATGGTCCCGCGCCGAACCGACTGTGATCCGCCGCGACCCCGAATTGTTCGTCGCGAACACCGCTCCGATCGTCTGCAGCCCCGCCCGCGACGCCAACGCCGGACCATAGTCCATGGGCTCGAACGGCAGCATCTGCCCGCGCGAAGCGAGCTCCACCTCAATCTGAGACACCGGTGTCCCGGCCCGCGCCGACATCACGAGTTCCGTGGGCTCATAGAGCGTAATGCCCCGCAGGCTCGCCGTGGTGATAATGGCCGACGCAATGACCGGATGCCCGATCGTCCGCTTGGTTCCGGCCCCCACGATCTCGACAGGCAGGTTCTGCCCACCGAGTTGAGCGATTATGCTCGTCAATTCCCAGTCGGCTGCTGGTCTTAGGATCTCGCTCACGTCCGCATATTCCTCGTCACTCGGCTGCCATGGCAGGCTCCGCCGGCCGTGACGCGGGCACCGGACGTCCGTCGAGCGGAAACACCTTGGCCGGGTTCAGCAGCCATCCCGGATCGAACAGCGATTTGATCCGCATCTGCTGTGCCAGATCGACGTCCGAGAACTGCACCCGCATCAGATCGCGCTTCTCGATCCCGACGCCGTGCTCTCCTGTAAGACATCCGCCGGCCGCGACGCACAGACGTAGGATATCCGCGCCGGCCTGTTCTGCCCGTTCCGCCTGCCGCGCGTCGTTCGCGTCATACATGATCAGCGGATGCAGGTTGCCGTCGCCTGCATGAAACACATTGGCCACGCCCAGACCGTAGCGCTTGCAGACGCTGGCGATCTCCTCCAGCACGTATGTCAGCTGCGACAGCGGGATTGTGCCGTCCATGCAGAGGTAATCGGCTTTGCGGCCAATGGCGCCGAACGCGCTCTTGCGGCCCTTCCAGATCTTGGCGCTCTGCGCATCGTCCGCGCTGATCACCAGCGACGAGGGGCCCAACTCCTCTGCAATCCCCGCGATATACGCGAGCCGGTCCGCGATCTCTTCCTCGGAACCTTCGACTTCGACGATCAGCAGCGCGTCCACGTCGAGAGGATAGCCAGCCTTCGCGAACGCCTCGCACACCTCGATGGCCGGACGATCCATGAATTCGATCGCCACCGGCACGATGCCCGACGCGATGATCCGCGAAACGCAGATGCTGGCCTTCGCCGTCGATTCGAAACCGATCAGCATCGGCCGTGCCCCTTCCGCCTGACGCAGAATGCGCACCGTCGCTTCCGTGACGATGCCGAGTTGCCCCTCTGATCCGATCACGAGCGCCAGCAGATCATAGCCCTCGGCATCCAGATGGTCGCCGCCGATTTCGACGACCGATCCGTCCATCATCACCATTTTGACGCCGAGCACGTTGTTCGTCGTGACGCCGTATTTCAGGCAATGCGCACCGCCCGAATTCATCGCGATATTGCCCGCAAGCGTACAAGCGAGCTGGCTCGAAGGATCGGGCGCATAGAAGAACCCGCTGGGTCCCACCGCCGCCGAAATGGCGAGGTTTGTGATGCCCGTCTGCACCCGCGCGATGCGTGCGACCGTGTCCACCTCGAGCATCTTGTTCATGCGCGAAACGCCGACGACAATTGCATCCTCCGCGGGCAGCGCCCCGCCGCAAAGCGATGTCCCCGCCCCGCGCGGCACAACCTTGATGCCGTTCGCATTACAGTAGCCCAGCACCGCCGCCACGCTCTCGGTCGTCTCCGGCAGCACAACGGCGAGCGGCATGCGCTTGTAGGCCGTGAACGCGTCGGTCTCGTACGCGCGCCGCCCATCTTCGTCCGCGATCACGGCTCCCGCGCCGGCAATCGCAACGAGATCCGACACGATTGCCTCGCGCCGGTCGAGCACGGCAAATTCGGGATCTGGAAGCGCGATCGAGCTCATATCGTCCTTTTCCTGCCCGGAACGCGACGTCCGAGCCTCGACAAGAGACTATGGTTAACCAGCTGAACAGCCAACATATTTGCGTAGCCAGACCCTAAGTTATTCATATTCAATAATTTGGAATAGGTGATTTTCGTCCTAAACGCCGCTACGCCACAATCCCAACACGCCGGACGAACATTCAACATTGAGTTGAAAGTCGTAGGGCAGGCAGTAGGCGAAGACGTTTTGAGGTCTGGATCGTGACGGCAATCAGCGACTTCGACATCTTCGCACGCGTTGCCAGGACCGGCAACATGTCGGCCGCCGGACGCGAGATGGGTCTGTCGCCCGCGGTCGTCTCCAAGCGCATCAGCCTCCTCGAAGAGCGCCTCGGCGCGCGCTTGTTCCAGCGCACCACGCGACAACTCACGCTCACCGAAACCGGCGAAGGTTATTTCCGCCGCGTCGTCGACATTCTGAGCCTCATCGCCGAGGCCGATGATTTCGTCAGCCGCCGCAACACCAACCCGCGCGGCCAGCTGAAAGTCACCGCTCCGACCTCGTTCAGCCGCTACCATCTGGCGCCCTACCTCTCGAAGTTTCTCGAGACCTACCCGGAAATCCAGCTCGACCTTCACCTCACCGACAACTACGTCGACATCATCCGCGACGGCTTCGATCTCGCCATCCGCATCGGCGAACTCCAGGATTCCTCTCTCGTCGCGCGCAAACTCTCGCCCGACACGCGTGTCATCGTCGCCTCGCCCGCATATCTGGACAAGAACGGCACACCGAAAAGCCTGAGCGACCTCGATAACCACAATTGCCTCAGTGCAGGCGCACAGGACATGTGGGCACTCGACGGACCCGGCGGCTTGCAAGAGGTGCGCGTCAAAGGCAACATCCGCTCCAACTCTGCCGACCTCATCCGCGAGGCACTGATTACTGGGCTCGGTATCGGCCTCAGAGGGACGTGGGAAGTGGGCCCCGAGATCCGCAGCGGCCAGTTGAAGGTGGTCCTGCCCCAATACCGCGGCTCATCGAAGATGGCGATCTACGCCGTCTATCCGTCGCGAGATTTCATGCCGGCCAAGGTCGATGTCTTCCTCGATTTCCTCGGCCAGCATTTCGGCCCCGATCCCTACTGGGACCGCAACCTCGAACTTGGCGCAAAGCCCGCCGTCGTCAAAGCACCCGCCCGCGCCCCTAAACCCGCCGCCAAGCGCGCCGGCGACGCCGCCTGAGCGGCCGCCGTCCCGGCGTTTGCCATCCGCTCCGCTCTCCCCTATCCGTTGAGGTGAACCTCGCGCCTGGAGAGCGAAGTTGTGAACGCCCCCCGCGCCGGTCTCTTCGTAACCTGCCTCGTCGATCTCATGCGGCCGTCCGTCGGCTTTGCTGCCGCACGCTTGATCGAAGCAACCGGCTGCACGGTTGTGGTCCCGGACCGCCAGACCTGCTGCGGCCAGCCCGCCTATAATTCCGGCGATCGCGCCACCGCCAGAGCCCTTGCCCTCCAGACCGTCCACGCCTTCGCCGATTGCGATTACATCGTCGTGCCCTCCGGCTCCTGCGCCGCCATGCTCAAGATGCACTATCCACGTCTCGTCACGAACGATCTGCCCAGCGTTCAAAGCGAAGTCGAGGCCTTTGCCGCTAAAGTGCACGAACTCTGCACATTCCTGGCGGCAATCCGCCCGCTCACTGAAGTCCCCGGCCGCTACACCGGCCGCGTCACCTACCACGATGCCTGCTCGGGCCTGCGTGAACTGGGCGTCAAAGCCGCTCCGCGCCGTCTGCTCGCCATGGTTCCCGGCGTCGAACTCACCGAGATGGGCGAACCGGAATCCTGCTGCGGATTCGGCGGCCTCTTCGCCGAAACGTACGCCGGCATCTCAAATGCGATTGTCACGCGCAAAGCTGACGACGCCGTTGCCACGAGCGCCGCCCTTCTGCTTGCCGGCGATCTCGGCTGCCTCATGAACATGGCCGGCAAACTCACGCGCGACGGCCGTCCTGTTGCCTGCCGTCACGTCGCCGAAGTCCTTGCCGGTGAACTCGCCGATCCCCCCATCGGCCACGGCCCGACGGATTTGCCATGACCGCCACCCCCGCCACGTTCCGCGAAAATGCCGGCGCAGCCCTCGCCGACGAGCGGCTGCAAACGGCGCTTGGGAAACTTCCCGGCGGTCTCGTCGCACAGCGCCGCGCAGCCGTCGCCGCGTTTCCCGAATTCGAAGCGATGCGCGAGCAGGCCCGCGCCATTCGCGACGCCACCCTTGGCAATCTCGCTGCCCACCTCGAAGTCTTCGAGGCGAAAGCGACGGCCATGGGCTCCCGCGTCCATTGGGCCGCCGACGCCACCGAGGCCCGCCGCGTCATCACGGACATCTGCCGCGCAGCGAACGCCCGCCGCATCGTCAAAGGCAAGTCGATGGTGACGGAGGAGATCGGCCTCAACGCCCATCTTGAGGCGCAAGGCCTCGAAGTCATCGAAAGCGACCTCGGCGAATACATCATTCAGAAGCGCGGCGAGGCTCCGAGCCACATTATCGCCCCCGCCATCCACCTCACCGAAGCCGACGTCGAAGCCGACTTCCGTTCCTACCATAAGCACCTGCCGCCCGACCGCCCGTTACCCACCCCGGAAAGCCTCGTCTCGGAAGCCCGCGCCGTTCTGCGCGAAAAGTTTCTGGCCGCCGATGTCGGCATCACCGGCGCCAACTTCCTCGTCGCCGAAACCGGCTCCTCGATCATCGTCACCAACGAAGGCAACGGCGATCTGACCCAAACGCTGCCACGCGTCCACATCGTTGTCGCCACCATCGACAAAATCGTTCCGACGCTCGATGAGACGATGACGCTTCTGCGGGTCCTCGCCCGCTCGGCGACCGGCCAGGACATGACCGCCTACACGACGTTCGCAACCGGCCCGCGCCGCGCCGCTGATCTCGACGGTCCTGCCGAATGCCACATCGTGCTGATCGACAACGGCCGCACCGACATGCTCGCCACCGGATTGCGCGACGCCCTGCGCTGCATCCGCTGTGGCGCCTGCATGAACCACTGCCCGGTCTATAACTCTATCGGAGGTCACGCTTACGGCTGGGTCTATCCGGGTCCGATCGGCGCCGTGCTGACCCCCGCACTGCTCGGCATCGCCGAAACCAGCCATCTCCCGAATGCCTCCACCTTCTGCGGCAGCTGCGAGGCCGTCTGCCCGGTCAAGATCCCCCTCGTTTCCCTGATGCGGACCTGGCGCGAACGCGCACACGAGCAAGGCACCGGTTCGCGCACGAGCCGCGCGCTCTCAGCGCTCTGGGCCTTCGCCGCCACGCGCCCCGCCCTGTATCATCTCCTTGCCCGCTTCGGCGTCGCGTTCGGCGGCGCCCTAGGCCGCTCGACCGGCCGCTTCCGCCGCCTGCCGATCGCGCGCGGCTGGCAGCGAGGCCGCGATCTCCCCGCTCCGCAGGGCCGCACCTTCCAGCAGCTCTGGAAAGAAACCGAACGCGGTGTCCCCCGATGAGCCGCGACGCCATTCTCGCCCGCATCCGCGCCGCCAACACGAACACACCGGCGACTGATCGAACCTCGCCATCGACGCCACCGAGCCTCTTCAGCCACGGCGCCGGCGCTATCGTCCGGTTCCGCGCCACCGCCGCTGGCAAAGGCGTGACCATCGTGGACGTGCCGTCACCGCAGTCCCTTCCGACATCGATCGCCGAAGCACTCTCCGCCCTGCGCATCGCACACCGCGGTATCCGCCTCAACGATACCGCCCTGGCCGACCTTCCCTGGTCCGAAGCCGGCCTCACGATCGCTCGCGGCGCCGCCACGCCTCAGGACGCGGTCGCCCTTTCGCGCGCCATCGCCGCCATCGCCGAAACCGGCACGCTCATGCTCGCGTCAGGAACCGAGAACCCGACAACGCTCGCATTCCTCCCCGAAACACACCTCGTCGCCATTGAACGCACGAGCATCCTCGGGACCTTCGAGGAAGCGACGGCACTCCTGCGCCAATCATACGGCACCACCCTGCCGCGCACAGTGAACTTCATCTCCGGCGCCTCCCGCACCGGCGACATCGGCGGCCGCATCGTCCAGGGCGCCCACGGCCCCCGCCACCTCATCGTCTTCGTCATCTGAATTAAAAAACCCGCCACGCGCCGGCCGGCCGGCTCCGCGCAAGCGCGTCGGAAAGCGCAATAAAAAAGGGTGCCGCAACCGGCACCCTTCGAATCCAAGTAATGAATTGGATTACTTCCCGCGGCAGCTCTGCAGGCACTTGGTGAGTTCTGTATCGCAACTCGGATCGCCGGCCTTGGCCTTGCGGCATGCGTTTTCCTGCGCGTAACACTGCGCCGCGCACTGGTTGGCCGAGGCTTCATCGCCGCCTACGAAAATTCCGCCCGCGGTGAGAGCCGCAAAAGCGGTCCCGACCGCCACCAGGCCGTATATCCAAGTCTTCATCCTCACCGTAGTCCTCCGCGCCCATCGGGCAAGTTACGAGCAAAGCCATTCCACTTCGTTGCCCAGGTTCTACGGCACTGAGGATGAACGCGACCTGAACCGTGGGCAAGCCCCTCCCGAAAATGTGGAGGGTCAGCCCCACACCGGCCTGCCGAGTGTGGGCCATTTAGAAGGCAAGCTCCACGAAGATCGGATCGACCGACCCGTTCCAGCGCCCGTGGAAGCGTTCAAGCAATTCGTCAGCCACGGTTTTTCGATCGTGAACCAATTCGAACAACGGCTCCAGATACAGCGTTTCATCCTGTCCGAACGGATTGACCTCCGCCCGGCGCCGTAGCCCACCGCGCGCGATATGCAGCACATCCAGCGCCATCTGCCAGACGGTTGTATCTCGGAACGGCGTCTCGAATGCCAGCCGCGGCACGGCGTTCCTGAGCCCCTGCCGCTCCTCAGCCGTCCATCCTTTGACGTAATGCCACGCCGCATCCAGAGCCTGTTCGTCATAGAGCAGCCCGACCCAGAAGGCCGGCAGCGCGCAGATCCGCCGCCACCGTCCGCCGTCCGCCCCGCGCATCTCCAGAAAACGCTTCAGACGCACTTCCGGAAACAGTGTCGTCAAATGGTCCGACCAGTCGTCCAGCGTCGGCCGCTCACCCGGCAGCGCGTCGAGCTTGCCCTCGATAAACGACCGGAAGGATGCCCCCGCGACATCAATGTATTTTCCGTCGCGATAAACGAAATACATCGGCACATTGAGCGCGTAGTCCACGTAGCGCTCGTAACCCATCCCGTCCTCGAATACGAACGGCAGCATGCCCGTGCGATTAGGATCGGTATCGCGCCACACTTCACTGCGCAGCGATTTGAATCCGTTCGGCTTGCCCTCGGTGAACGGTGACGAGGCGAACAGCGCCGTCGCGATCGGCTGCAGCGCCAGCGACACGCGCAGCTTCTTCACCATGTCCGCTTCGCTGGCGAAGTCGAGATTCACCTGGATCGTCGCCGTGCGATACATCATGTCGAGACCGCGTTTGCCGACTTGCGGCATGTAGCGCGTCATCACCTGATATCGCTCCTTCGGCATCTGCGGTGTTTCGGCCAAAGTCCACTTCGGCGAAAAACCGACGCCGATGAACCCGATCCCCAGGTCCTCGCCCACGTCGATCACTTCGCGCAAGTGCTCCTGCGTCTCCGCCGCCGTCTGATGCAAATTCTGCAACGGCGCACCCGAGAGTTCGAACTGACCGCCCGGCTCCAGGCTGATCGTCCCACCCAGCAGCCCCTGGGTTTCGATCTCCGGCCGCTTCAGAGCAATGATGTTCGCGCCCTCCATGATCGGCTCCCACCCGTAACGCTGGATGAGCGCCTCCATGAGTGCGCGAATACCGTCCGGCCCTTCGTACGGAACCGGCGTCAGGCAGCAGGTATGAAAGACGAACTTTTCGTGCTCCGTGCCGATACGCCATTGCGCCTTCGGCTTCTCGCCGGCTGCGATCCAGCCGACGAGATCGGCGCGCGACGTAATGATCGGGCTGGCGTCACCGGTTTGGCGCGTGGACATCGAGGACCTTGGGACAAACAAAGCAGCACGCGAGGTGGTCGGCGTGCAGGATGAAAAGCTTATGACGAGGAGCCCCGCGGCGTACAAGTGCCGAGACAACCATTGAGGTAAACGCTGGCACCCGCCCGCCGGATGCCCGCGCGGTCAGGACGACGCAGCCTCGACCCCGGCCGCGCGTCTTTGGCCCAGCAGACGGTTGACGCCGGTCAACGCCGCCGGCACGGCAAGGAACACGCACAACAGCCCGGCGACATTCATGAACACTTTTTCCAGACCCAGGTTCGCGACGTCGAAAAAGGGATACGGATACCAGTTCGTCTGCGCCCCATGCACCAGCGTCCAGGCGACGTAGATCAGCGGAAACAGCAGCGAAGTCACCACCGTCCGCCAAGGCACCTGTCCCTTGGGAACAAAAACAAGCCAATCGAGCACGAACAGAGCAGGCGTCACGTAATGCAGCAGCACGTCCGCAACGAGTGCCCATCCTTTCGGGTCCCAATAGTTGCGCAAGATAAGATGATAGACGGCCGCCACGACGACGATGTAACTCGCGATCGCGGTCCGCACCGAAGGTCGATCGAAAAACCGGCCAGGGGCGGATCGCGGAGCAATCACCGGCAAAGCCATCGCCAGTGCAGCCAGACAGTTCGTTAGTATCGTGAAGAAGCAGAAAAACTCGATGATCCACTTCGTCAGTTCGGCACCCGCCAGCGGCGCAGCAATAATGTAGTATTGCAACCCCAATGCGAAGAAGCCAACCACCGCCGCCAGAACTCTCAGGCTTGTCTTCATCAGCTACCGGTCCCCGATTTGTCCCGGCTGGACCGTAGTCTGGCCTCGATCAGATTTCCAGCACGTCTCAGTTCCAATCCCCCAGCACTGCATTGACCACCGCGAGCGCCGCGACCGCCGCCGTATCCGCCCGCAGAATCCGTGGCCCTAGCGACATCACGCGCGTGAAGGGCCGGCTACGAATGGCCTCGCGCTCCTCATCCGCAAACCCGCCCTCGGGCCCAATCAACAGGCCAAGCGGTCCTCGATCGATCGCGCCGAGCGCTGCGACCGGGTTCGCGGCATCGGCGCCTTCATCACAAAAGATCAGCGTGCGCTGCAGATCCCATCCATCCAGCACCGCCGCGAGCTTCATCGGCTCCGCGACCTCCGGCACCCGCAGCACGCCACATTGCTCCGCCGCCTCGATCGCGTTCGCCCGCATCCGCTCGAGGTTCACGCGCTCGGCAATCGTCCGCCGCGTCAGAACCGGCCGCAGCCGCTTCACGCCCATCTCCGTGGCCTTCTGCACCATGTAATCGAGCCGCGCGTGCTTCAGCGGCGCGAAGAGATAGTCGATGTCGGGTCCATCGATCTGCGGCCGCGTTTGCGCTTCCACCACCAGCGCCACCGCACGCTTCGACACCTGTTCGATCCGCGCCTGCCACTCTCCATCCCGCCCGTTGAACACCAGGAGCGACGCACCCGCCTTCATTCGCAGTACGTTGATCAGATAGTTGACCTGCTCGGGCGAGCACGCGACCGACGCACCGTCTCTAAGGGAGACATCGACGAACAGCCGTTGCGAGATGAAATCGTGAATGGCCATAATGCTTCATTATCCGAATGTTGATCCGGAGTAACCCATAGTGAAACCGGCCAGGCCGTGTGCCGTTGCGCCGGCACCGGCTCAGGGCTAGGGTGCCGCCGCAACCAACATAAGAACCCCCGCGACCCATGAGCGACACGACCCCGCCTGAAACTGCCGAGACGACGGTCATTATGCCCGTGGCCGATGCCCAGCACGACAACTGGGTCGATCGCTTCGCGCCCGACAGCTGGCGTCCCTACTTGCGCCTGATGCGCCTCGACCGCCCCATCGGCACGTGGCTACTCCTGTTTCCATGCTGGTGGGCGCTCGCACTCGCAGAGATCGACGAAGGACTGCCGCACCCGAGCCTCTGGTACATGCTCCTTTTCGCCATCGGTGCTCTCGTGATGCGCGGTGCCGGCTGCGCCTACAATGACTACATCGACCGCGACTTCGACGCCCAGGTCGCCCGCACCGCCAGCCGCCCCATCCCTTCAGGCCAGGTGACGCCCGAAGACGCGCTCGTCCTCGTCGGCGTCTTGGGCTTTATCGGTCTCATCGTGCTGCTTCAGTTCAACTGGTTCACCGTTTTTCTCGGCGCGGCATCCCTTTTGCTCGTGCTGATCTACCCGTACATGAAGCGCTTCACGTACTGGCCGCAACTCGTGCTCGGCCTCGCATTCAATTGGGGCGCGCTTGTTGGCTGGGCGGCGGACGAAGATGGCTTGGAGCTGGCTCCGGTCCTGCTCTACTTTGGCGCAGTCGCCTGGACGATCGGCTACGACACCATCTACGCGCACCAGGATACCGAAGACGACCTGATGCTCGGCCTCAAATCCACCGCGCTGAAATTCGGCGAGGAAAGCCCCACCTGGGTCGGCGCATTCTATTCTATCGCCATCGTCCTCTGGACGCTGGCCGGCTTCCTGGCCGGCGCGCATCTGATCTTCTTCCTCACCCTCGCCCTCGTCGGCCTTCAGCTCTCGTGGCAGGTCTCGACACTCGACATCAACGACCCCAAGAACTGCCTCCGCCGCTTCCGCTCCAACCGCGACGTCGGCCTCGTCCTCTTCTTGGGGCTAGCCGCCGACATGTTCATTTCCTGGTGGTCCGGCTTCTCGTAAATCTCCTCTCCCCGGTCACGGGGAAAGCGAGAGGGTGAGGGCAGCCGGTCGCTCAAACCGTCTAGCCCACCAACCCGTCGATCTCGCGCATCGCCGCCGCATCGCGCGCCGACAGATCGGGATACGCGGGATCAGACCCCACGTCCGTCGTGATCCGCCAAGACCGTGCGCACTTGGTGCCCTCGGCCCGTTTCGGGATCACGCCGACGCTCTTGGCATCCGATGCCACCACGGCCTCAGCCGGCAGCGCACCCGCGATCACCTCGATGCCGGACGTGATGCACACCTCCGCCATGTCGACGCCCTCGAGCCCGCTCACCAGATCCGCATCATCGACGTAAACAACCGGCGCCGCCTCCAGCGACGACCCGATCCGCTTGGCAGCCCGCTCCAACTCCAGCGCTGCCGTCACAGCGCCGCGCACCTCGCGCACCCGGTCCCATTTGGCCGCTAGATTATCGTCGCGCCACTCGCGCGGGATTTTCGGGAAGCTCGCCAGATGGATCGACGCCTCCTCGCCCGGCCGGTACAGCGCGAACGCCTCATCCGCCGTGAACGACAGGATTGGCGCCAGCCACTTGCAGATCGCTTCACACAAGTGATCGACCACCGTAAGCGCCGCCCGCCGCTTCACACTCGACGGGGCCTCGCAGTAGAGCGTGTCCTTGCGGATATCGAAATAGAACGCCGACAGCTCCGTATTCATGAAATGCGACAGCAACGCCACGACCTTGCGGAAGTCATACGTCTCGTAGGCATGCCGAATGTCGTGATCGAGTTCCGCCAGCCGGTGCAGCATCAGCCGCTCGAGCTCCGGCATGTCCTTGTATTCAACGCCGCGTCCGTCAAAGTGCGCTAAGGCTCCCAGCATCCACCGCAGCGTGTTGCGCAGCTTGCGATACGTCTCGGAAAACGTCTTCAGGATCTCCGGCCCGATGCGCAGGTCGTCGGAATAATCCGACGCCGCCACCCACAGCCGCAGAATATCCGCGCCCGATTTCGCCATCACCTCCTGAGGCGCAACGACATTCCCGAGCGACTTCGACATCTTCTGCCCATTTTCGTCGAGCACGAAGCCGTGCGTCAGAACGATGTCGTAGGGCGCATGCCCGCGCGTACCGCAGCTCTCCAGAAGCGACGATTGAAACCAGCCGCGATGCTGATCCGACCCTTCCAGATACATCACGCGATCCTGCCCGCCCTTGACGCGGCTCCGCCGCGAAATCCCCTTCAAGCCCGGGAACGCGACCGGGTCTTCGAGCGTGAACGCATGCGTCGAACCTGAATCGAACCACACGTCGAGCACATCGCGCACCTGCTCCCAAACCGCCATCTCCGCCTTCGGCACGAGCCCCGCGAGAAAGCGCTCCTTCACACCCTCCTCGAACCAGACATCCGCACCCTTATCCGCGAATGCCCTCTCGATGCGCGACACCAGTTCCGCCGAATGCGCCCACGTCGCGTTCGGAATGATCTCGTCCGTCTCCGTGTTGCGGAACACCGTGATCGGCACGCCCCACGCCCGCTGCCGCGACACCACCCAATCCGGCCGCGTCGCGATCATGCCGTTGATGCGGTTCCGCCCCACCTCCGGCACCCACTGCACCCGCTCGATCTCCGCCTCGGCCAACCCGCGCAACGTCGGTGCATTGGCGCCTGCGCTCGCAAGCGAGTCGCGGTCTGATCCCCTCTCCCCGCGCGCGGGGAGAGGGTTAGGGTGAGGGGCAGAAAAAGACACGTGAGGGGCAGCCGCTTGCTCTGCAGTTGCACGCACTCCACTCTGTCCCCCTCCCCCTTGCGGGGAGGGGTTAGGGGTGGGGGTACCGGTTTCCGAGTGCGCAGCCTCACCCCACCCCCGGCCCCTTCCCGTCAAGGGGAGGGGAGAAGTGGAAGCGCCACCTACGGCCTTATCCATCGCGATGAACCACTGCGGTGTGTTCCGGAAAATCACCGGCTTCTTTGACCGCCACGAATGCGGATACTGATGCTTCAAGCGTCCGCGCGCGATGATGTTGCCAGCCTCGCTGAGCGCCTTGATCACGGCGTCGTTGGCATCGCCCTTGTCGCCGTTCTCTTTCAGAACGCGCTTGCCCGTGAACCCCGGCGCGGCCTTCGTCAGAACGCCGTCCGCATCGACCGTGAACGGGATCGAGGTATCGATTCCCCGGTCATGCAATGCCTTCTGGTTCTGCATCCAGATGATGTAGTCGTCCGCACCATGCCCCGGCGCCGTGTGCACGAACCCCGTGCCCGTATCATCCGTGACATGATCCCCATCCAGCAACGGCACGTCGAAGTCATAACCAAGCGACGCGAGCGGATGCGCGCACGCCGCCTCGCTATCTTTCAATACCGATGCAGGCACAGCGGCCAGCCGCTCATAAGCCTCCACCTTCGCCACTTTCATCACGTCGGCGGCCAGCTTGTCGGCAAGGATCAATCGCTCCCCAACCGCCGCCCAATTCCCCTCGGGCGCCGCCGTGATTTCATAAATGCCGTAGGCTATTTTGGATGAGAACGAGATCGCGCGATTGCCCGGGATCGTCCACGGCGTCGTCGTCCAGATCACGACAGAAGAGTCGATCAACGTCTCAATCAGCTCTTCCTGATCCCCGCTGCCGCCGATGGCCGTCACAGGAAACTTCACCCAGATCATATCACTCTGATAATCCTGGTACTCGACCTCCGCTTCCGCCAGCGCCGTCTTCTCGACCACGCTCCACATCACCGGCTTCGACCCGCGATAGAGCAGCCCGTTCTCGGCGAACTTCATGATCTCGCGCGCGATCGTCGCTTCCGCCCGGAACGCCATCGTCGAATAGGGATGGTCCCAATCCCCGACCACACCCAATCGCTTGAACTCGTCGCGCTGCACGGCGAGCCACTTGGCCGCGAACTCCCGGCACTCCTGCCGGAACTCGTTCACCGGCACCTCGTCCTTGTTCCGGCCCTTGGCGCGATACTGCTCTTCGATCTTCCATTCGATCGGCAGACCGTGGCAGTCCCAGCCGGGCACATAATTCGAATCGAACCCCAGCATCTGCTGCGACTTCACCACGAGATCTTTGAGGATCTTGTTCAGCGCATGCCCAATGTGGATGTTGCCGTTCGCATACGGCGGCCCATCGTGCAGCACGAATTTCGGACGCCCCTTCGATTGCTTCCGGATCGCCTCATAGAGCCCGATCTCGTCCCAGTGCTTGAGCAGCTTCGGCTCGAGGTCGGGCAACCCCGCCCGCATTGGAAATTCCGTCTTGGGCAGAAACAGCGTCGCGCCCCAATCCCTCCCGCCTTCGCCTTCCGCGCCGGGCGGCCGGCTCCCCACCGGGGAGTCGCCCGGCGCACCCTTATGAGTGCCGCCCGGCGCAACTTTCACAGAGTCGCCCTTGTCCTTGGCCATCGTCTTCAGGTCTTTCGCTCGATCAATGATTTGGCCTGCGTTCTAGCAACCGAAGCGGCCCCCGTCACGCGGCCGACTTCATTCCCTCCCCCTTGCGGGGAGGGGCAGGGGTGGGGGTGTAACGCGCACCAGCGCAAGCCATCACCCCTCCCCGTCGAGAGGAGAGGGAGCAAACCGCACCCGCTCACGCCCCCTTCAGCACCTCGCGCACCTTGGCGACATCGTCATCCATCTGCCGCACGAGAGCTTCCGCGCTGTCGAACTTCCGATCGCCGCGGATGAACGCCACGAACTCGACCTCCATCTCCGTCCCATAGAGATCATCGTCGAAGTCGAGCAGGAACACCTCCAGCACCGGCATACCGTCGTCGAACGTCGGCCGCGTTCCCAGATACGCCGCCGCGTCGTGCACCCGGCCATCGACATGCGCCCGCACCGCGTAAATCCCGTGCCCCAGCGCCGTCCCCTTCGGCATCGGCACGTTCGCCGTCGGATACCCCATGCCGGTGCCGCGCTTCGCCCCGCCGATCACCGTGCCGCCGACGCGCCAGCGCCGGCCCAGTTCCACCGCCGCGCCCTGCACATCGCCCTGCGCCAGCTTCAACCGGATCGCGGTTGAGGAGAACACTTCCCCCCCCTCCGCCACCGGCGGCACCACCGTCACCTCGAAATCGTACTCGATCCCCGCCAGGATCATGCTCTCCGGTGAGCCCCGCCGCTGCCGCCCATAATAGAAATCGTACCCCACCACCACGTGCCGCACGTCGAGCCCCTGCGCCAGCACATTGTCGGTGAATTCGAAATGTTCGAGCTTGGCGAGTTCCGCATCGAATGGCACCACCACCACGAAATCCAGCCCCATCGCTTCGAACACGGCGAGCTTCTGCTTCAGCGGCGTCAGCCGGAAGTGGCTCTCCTCGGGGTGGAAAAACTCGCGCGGATGCGGCTCGAAAATCATCACGCCGGCGGAGAAACCCTTCTCGCGCGCAGCTTTTACGGCCTCGCCGATGAGTGCCTGATGCCCTTTGTGCACACCGTCGAAATTGCCGATCGCGACCACGCCCCCCCGGATCTGAGGCGGCAC
This sequence comes from uncultured Alphaproteobacteria bacterium, assembly GCA_963713575.1. Classification (GTDB taxonomy): domain Bacteria; phylum Pseudomonadota; class Alphaproteobacteria; order Rhizobiales; family Hyphomicrobiaceae; genus JAGVSR01. The sequence goes on along the minus strand of CAVQMH010000010.1, from coordinate 44,468 downwards.
GGTCTTGTAGCCTTCATGAACGATCATGTTACGTCAACGAGCCTCCAGGTCCCTGAAACCCGTCGGATCGGGCGGCTCGCATTACGCGGCGGGGCGCGCCGGGATCATAAGCACGGCCTCACCCGTCAGAACAGGCTTGCCGCCGACACTGCACACCGTTTCGAACTTCGCCCGCTTCTTCTCCGGCACGAGTTCGATGAGCTTCACCGTTGTCACGACCACGTCGTCGATCTTCACCGGCGCCTTGAAGATCAGCGTCTGCGAAATGTACACCGAACCCGGCCCCGGCAACTGCATCCCGAACACGGCCGAGATGTAACCCGCCGACAAGATCCCATGTGCGATGCGCGCCTTGAACGGTGTCTTGGCGGCATAGTCCGGATCGAGGTGAATTGGATTGTAATCGCCGGAGAGAGCCGCATAGGCGACGATATCGGCTTCTGAAACCGTCCGTGCCATGGAGGCTTCGAGCCCCACCGCCAGATCCTCGAAATAGTACGGTTTGCCAGCGGTGGGCATCATGCGGTGGGCCCCAGAATTTCGGTCGGATTCAAGTCTTTGACAGTTGTTGGCCTAAGGTCACCCGGCAGAGCACCAGCTGTAAAGGCGCGGCGACACTAGCCCTCCGGGTGCAGCCCGGCAACTGCCTGCTGTTGCGGCTAAAATGGTTATCAGAGCCGTCCCGATAGCCAGCGGTTGCCCTTTGCCCGAATTTCGGGCTATAAGAGCGAATTCCCTTATTTCTTCAACTTCAAGTCGGTTTGCGCGCGGGCCCCGCCGCGCAGGCCAGGAACGGAACCGTCATGACCGATCGCAAGCCGCTGATGCCGAAGGCCACCGCCGTTTGGCTGGTTTCGAACACCGCGCTCACCTTCGAGCAGATCGCGGCCTTCTGCGGCCTCCACGTGTTGGAGGTGAAAGGCATCGCCGACGGCGACGTCGCCCAGGGCATCAAGGGCCTCGACCCCGTGACATCCAACCAGCTCACCCGCGAGGAAATCGAGCGCGGCGAAAAGAGCCCCGACCACGTCCTCCGTCTCTCGGAAATGAAGGTCGACGTTGCCCAGATCATGACGGGCAAGAAGTCGCCGCGCTACACGCCCCTTTCGCGCCGTCACGAGCGCCCGAACGCGGTCCTTTGGCTCCTGCGCAACCATCCGGAGCTGAAAGACAGCCAGATCATGCGCCTCGTCGGCACGACGAAAACGACGATCGGGCAGGTCCGCGACCGCTCGCACTGGAACTCGCCCAACCTCGTTCCCCAGGACCCGGTCACCCTGGGCCTGTGCTCGCAGATCGACCTCGACGCCGAAGTGAAGAAGGGCGCCCGCCGCGTCGAACGCGAGCGTAAGGAAAACGATCGTGATCTGCCCAAGGGCGGCACGCTGCTCTCGGCGGAAGAAACGACGGAAGCCCCGCGCCACGCGACCGCCGAGATCGTGACCGCGAAGGAGGACGCCCCGCGCGAGGAGAGCGAAAAGGAGGAGGCCGCCCGCGTCTTCGCCAAGCTCCAGCAGATGAAGAGCGCCGAAACCACGACCGTGGACGACGAGAACTAGCCCCACACGCGCCTGCGCAGTGTGGGCCAGACGAACCCCACACGCGCCTGCGCAGTGTGGGCCAGCAAAGAGATTTATGAGCGAAGCGAATGACCGTGAAGCCCACCGCCGCCCGCGCACCTAAGGTTGGCTTCGTCTCGCTCGGCTGCCCGAAGGCGCTGGTCGATAGCGAGCGCATCATCACGCGCCTGCGCGCCGAAGGCTATGAGATCGCCCCCGATTACGAGGGCGCCGACGTCGTCGTCGTCAACACCTGCGGCTTCCTCGACAGCGCCAAGGCCGAAAGCCTGGACGCCATCGGCGAGGCGATGGCCAAGAACGGCCGCGTCATCGTCACCGGCTGCATGGGCGTCGAGGAAGGCCGCATCCGCGCCGCGCACCCCGGCGTGCTGGCGGTCACCGGTCCGCACCAGTACGAACAGGTCGTCGCCGCCGTCCACGACGCGGTGCCGCCGCTGCATGATCCCTTCGTCGACCTCGTGCCGCCGGAAGGCCTCCACCTGACGCCGCGCCACTACGCCTATCTGAAGATTTCCGAAGGCTGCAACAACCGCTGCTCCTTCTGCATCATCCCGCAGCTGCGCGGCGATCTGGCGTCAGCCGCCCGGCCGATCACGTCATGGCCGAGGCCGAGCGGCTGGTCAAGGCCGGCGTCAAGGAACTCCTCGTCATCAGCCAGGACACCAGCGCCTACGGCCTCGACATCAAGTATGCCGAGAGCCCGTGGAAGGGTCAGCCGCTCAAGGCCCGCTTCCTCGATCTCTGCCAGCGCGCTGGGCGAGCTCGGCGCCTGGGTGCGGCTGCACTACGTCTATCCCTACCCGCATGTCGACGACGTGATCCCGCTGATGGCGGAGGGCAAGATCCTGCCCTATCTCGACATCCCCTTCCAGCACGCCTCGCCCGACGTGCTGAAGGCCATGCGCCGGCCCGGCGCACCAGGAAAAGACCGCTGCCCGCATCGCCGCCTGGCGCGAGATCTGCCCCGACCTCGCCATCCGCTCGACCTTCATCGTCGGCTTCCCCGGCGAGACCGAAGCCGACTTCCAGTTCCTGCTCCACTGGCTGAAGGAAGCCCAGCTCAACCGCGTCGGCTGCTTCAAATACGAGCCCGTCGAGGGCGCCGCGGCCAATGCGCTGCCCGGCGCCGTGCCGGAAGAGGTCAAGGAAGAGCGCTGGCACCGCTTCATGGCCGCCCAGCAGGATATCTCCACTGAGTTGCTCGCCGAAAAAGTCGGCCGCACCATCCACGTCCTGATCGACGAGGTCGACGACGAAGGCGCCATCGGCCGCTCGCAGTGGGACGCGCCCGAAATCGACGGCGCCGTCTATCTCGACGGAGAAACCGATCTGATCCCCGGACAGATCGTCCAAGCCCGCATCATCGATAGCGACGACACCGACCTCACCGCCGAGCTCGCCTAACGGACCAGTCGGCCGGCTCCGCGATAGCGGAGTTGCAGCGCACCCCCTGACAAGAGTGCAACTAGAGACATTACGACCGTTTCCCGTCCATATCGGGACACCGGTTTGCAATTCGGCAACACTTCTGCCGCATCCTTCCGGCACCATATGCGAGAAGAGCCCACCCTAGGCAGGCCCCATGCGGTCCGCTAGCGTCCGGCTCGAGAAGAAGACGGAGCAGGGGTCATGCGGTTGCGTTGGGTGGGAACGGTCGTCTCGGCGGGCGCGCTCGCGGTATGGAGCCTCGGCAATCCGGCTCTGGCCGAACCGGCCGCAACCAAGGTCGCCAATGCAGAAGCCACGGCGCCGCTGCCGGCCACCACATCACCCCTAGCCGTTGGCGCCGTCATCCGCGAGCGCCTCCTCGCCGACGCCAAGACCGCGAAAGAAGAAGAAGCCGCCGACTGGCAGGCCCTGATGGCGTTCTACGAAGCCCGCGCCGACGAGCCCCTGTTCATCGGCCGCGCCGGCTACACCCCGAAGGCCGAAGCGCTCATCGAAGAGATGAAGAAGAGCGCCGACTACGGCCTCGACCCGTCCGATTACGTCGTCCTCGATATGGGCTCCGACAGCTCAGACCGCGCCGAACTGACGCCCGAACAAAAGGTCGAAGGCGAGCAGAAATTCGCGCTCACCGTGCTGAAATATGCGCGCGATGCCCGCGGCGGCCGTATCCCCGAGCCCAATAGGCAGCTCGCTTCCTATGTCGACCGGTCACCCCAGTACGTGGACCCGAAGAAGCTTCTCGACGATCTCGCCGCCGCCAGCGACGTTGCCGAAGTGTTGCGCGGCACCCATCCCAAGCACGCCCAGTTTGAGAAACTCCGTCAGAAGTACCTTGAACTGAAGCGCAACGCCGATCAGGCAAAGGAAATCGTGCGCCTGCCCACCAAGGGCGCCAAGCTGATCCCGGGCCAGTCCCACCCTGACGTAGCTCTTTTGCGCCAGCGCCTCGATCTTCCCGTGCCGCCCGGCAAGGACGGCGCCGCGCCAAACCCCACGTTCTATGACGATGCGCTCGCCGCAGCGGTCGCCAAGTTCCAGGATGAAAAAGGCCAGAAGCCCGACGGCATCGTAGGCCCGCGCACGCGCAAATCGCTGAACGACATCGACGTGCCCAGCCCCGAGCGCCTCCTCGCCAACATGGAGATGTGGCGCTGGATGCCGGACGACCTCGGCGATTTCCACGTCTGGGTAAACATCCCCGAATTTCTCGTTCGCGTCGTCAAAAATGGCGAGATCATCCACGAAGAGCGCATCATCACCGGCGAGTTGAACAATCAGACGCCGATCTTCTCGGATGTCCTGGAGACGATCTATTTCAATCCGCGCTGGAATGTACCGCAGAGCATCAAAGTCAATGAACTGTACCCGGGTCTCGCGCGCGGTGGTGGAACATTCGAACGCCAGGGTCTGCGCATGATGCGCAACGGCAAGTACGTCGATCCGTACAGCATTGATTGGTCCCGCGCCGATATCCGGAATTACGACGTTTATCAGCCCTCGGGCCCCGGCAATGCGCTCGGCATCGTAAAATTCACATTCCCGAACAAGCACGCCGTCTATCTCCACGACACACCGACAAAGAACCTGTTCAACGAACAATCACGCACCTTCAGCCACGGCTGCATGCGGGTGCGCAATCCCATGCGCCTTGCCGAAGTGCTGCTTGAGAAGGACAAGGCCTGGTCGCCGGATCAGGTTCATGAGACGCAGCAGTCGAACCCGGATGAAGTCGCCGTCACGCTCGACACGAAGATCCCCGTACACATAACCTATTTCACCGAACTCATCGGCGAGGACGGCAGCGAGCGCATCTTGAAGGACGTCTATGGCCACGAGGAGCGCGTGAAACTGGCGCTGGCCGGCAGGTTCGACCAGATCGCAAAAGGCCGCGATCATCTTGCACCGGTGAAGTTCTCGCGCGTCCAGTACGATGGTCCCGACGACTGGGGTTTCTTCTACGGCCCCTCTAATCAGAACCGCCGCTACAAGAAGAACAACTCGTCACTCAACGATTTCTTCAACAACATGTTCGGCGGCAGCGGCGGCTTCTAAGCCGCCGCACGACTTTAAATCGAAGGTGACGGCGTCGTCTCGGCTGCCGGCGACGGTGCGGATGGCGCAGCTGAATGCGTTCGCGAGCGACAGCCCAGCGCCTTCATTAGCCGTGAGGCAAGGTGATCGGCCCCCTCGACCATATCCGTGAGCATCCGCATCGACTGTTCGCCCCGCTTCAGGCGTCGGTCGAGTGCCGCCATGGTCCGCGCCGAGCCGGGATCGTCGTCGTCGAGCCAGGTCTGTACGACGCTCGCATAGACCGATGCGAGACCTGTCACACGCGATGTCCCAAGCACGCCGTCGGTCCGAACACCCGCCGCGTGAAGCATCCACGCTTGCGAGGCCATGGCCCGGCGCACCAGTTCCAAATCCAAAGGACGCGCGGCAGCGATGTTCTTCAGCGCCTCCTTGTACGGCGCCAACACGTCGAACCGCGCCATCACAACGTCGAAGATCCGGTCGCGCGAATTCTCCGACCCTGTGAACTTTGGCGCACTTGAGAGAACCGCGTCGTCCACCGCGCGGGAGAACGCGGAGAGAATGGCCGTCTTGGACGGAAACTCGCGCCGCAGCGTGGCCAGATCGATCGCTGCCGCTTCCGCGATGTCTTTCATCAGAACGTCGACCCACGGCCGTTCCGCGGCGAGCCGCATGGTGGCGGCGATGATCCGGCCCTTGTTCGTCGATTGATCAAGCATGACGGCCTCCACCTCTGTACCTGAGAGGTGAACGTAATAACCGGGCTGCCAGATTGCCAGTTTGCTGAGCCGGCCAACCGGTTAACGCGCCAAAACCCTGGCCGCGCCCATCGCCAGCACCGCACCCGCGAACTGCGCCGCGATGAAGGCCGGCGCGTCGCCCGGAGCGATCCCCGCAAACGTGTTGGTCATCGTCCGCGCAATCGTTACTGCCGGGTTGGCAAACGACGTGGACGCTGTGAACCAATAGGCTGCCGTGATATAGAGCCCTACCACCACCGCCACGAACTCGGGCCTGTTGCGCACCGTCAGCAGGATCGCGAGCACGAGCCCGAACGTCGCCACGCCCTCGCTGATCCACTGCCCGCTTCCGGTCCTCGCCGTCTCGGACACCTGTGCGATCGGCAAATCGAACATCGCGTGCGCCAGCAGCACCCCTGCGATGGCCGCAAAAACCTGAAGGCCCGCATAAACGACAAAATCCACGACCGCCAATTGCCCCGACAAAAGCGCCACCAACGACACCGCCGGATTGAAATGCGCCCCCGAAATCGCACCGAACATTGTGATCAGCACGACAAGGATTGCACCCGTAGCCAACGTGTTCGCCAGCAGCGCGATGGCGATATTTCCACCCGCGAGATTCGCCGCCATGATGCCTGAGCCCACCACCGTAGCCAGCAGCAGCGCCGTCCCGAGCGCCTCGGCAAAAGCGCGCGTCGTCAGCGAAGTCTCGCTCATCCAAAACTGTCCCTTTTGACGTTGCCCCGAGCCTACGACTCGCCATGGCAGAAAGTTTCAGTCCGCGGTCTCATCCGCACCGGGAACGCGCGGCATCTCGCCGATTTGATCCAGCTTCGCCTTCAGCGATAGACGATCCAGCGCCGCCAGAGGCAGGTTCTTGAAGATACCGATCCGTTGATAGAGCATCCGGTGCGTATCGGCGAACGCAGCACGGATTTCGGCCTCCGAGCCCTGCGTGCGCGACGGATCCGGCAAGCCCCAATGCGCAGTCATCGGCTGCCCGGGCCAATAGGGACACGTCTCGTTCGCCGCGTCGTCGCACACGGTGAACACGAAATCCATCTTCGGCGCATTGGGTCCTGAGAACTCGTTCCACGATTTCGACCGCACCCCGCTGACGTCATATCCGAGCTTCGACAGCATATCGATCGCATGAGGATTGACGCGCCCGCTCGGCTGACTGCCCGCCGAATAAGCTTGAAACCGGCCCTTGCCGAGTTCGTTCATCACGCATTCTGCGATCACCGATCGCGCCGAATTGTGCGTGCAGAGAAACAGAACATTGAACACTGGATCGCTCATGACCTCACACTTTTGGTGTTGGATCTGGAAGGACGACAGGCTTGCGCATCCGGCGCCGTCGCGTCGGCACCCGTCGCGGCACCGCACAGGTCCGGCCGCCCTGCGCAACAATCTTCGGTTAGGAAGGCGAGCAGTTCCCGCATGGCTGGTACATTCAGCGCCGATCGCATGAGGCGCCCCTCACGCCGCGTTTCGATCAGCCCCGCACGCTCCAGTTCCTTCGAATGAAAAGTGAGGGTCGAGGCTGGAATGTCCGCCACCGCCGCCAGCTCACCGGCCGACAGCCCACTGCGTCCGGCCCGGACGAGCGCACGGAAAACGGCGAGGCGATGGGGATTGGCAAGCGCGGCCAGCGCGCGAACAGCATCTGCATCGTTCACATTTTAACATTACTAGTAATATGCGACTGTGCCATGACCACACCCTCTACACAAAAGCGTGAGCGCCGCCGAACCTGCCTTGTCTGAAATGATATAATGTTACATAAAGACGGGGTGAGCGGCGGCCAGATCTCCCAAAAAGGCAGCCGAATACAGACGCAAAACTCTGGTCGATCTCCAGTCAAATCAGAGGCTTGTCGTCACTGAGACCTGCCCGCGCAGCGGGGATGCCGAAACGATTTCCTCCAGTTTCGCGATCCCCGTGACCCGGATAACAGCCTCAGGTGCCGGTCCCGTCTCCCGCGGGATTCGGCCATTGATCGCCACAAGTGGCCGCGAGCTATCGGGAGATGACCTCCAACATCATTTCGATAGCTCGCGGCTGCGGCGCACCGCCGCCGCCACAGCGTCCGACATGAGTTCCTGCAGCCCCGGCGTTGCCATCAGCACGGCGAGCGCCGCCGCGGTGGTCCCGCCCGGTGACGTCACGTTCCGCCGCAGCGTGGCCGCGTCCAGCTCGGACCGGTGCAGCAACTCCCCCGCGCCCGAGACGGTCGCCCGCGCCAGCGCCTGTGCAAGTTCGGGCGCCAGTCCCGCCGCGCGCCCCGCCTCCGCCAGACACTCCGCGACGAGGAACACGTACGCCGGCCCCGAGCCCGAAACCGCCGTCACCGCATCCATGTCGTCTTCGCGCTCGAGCCACACGACCGCACCGACGGCTGACAGCAGATCGCCCGCCATCGCTTTCTGCTCCGCCGTTGTTGCGGCATTGGCGACGCACGCCGTCACGCCCCGACCCACCTGCGCCGGCGTATTCGGCATCGCTCGGATGACCGCAATTCCTGGCGCAAGATGCTGCTCGAAACTCGCGATCGTCTTGCCCGCCGCAATCGACAGCACCACCGTCTTCGGCCCGGCGAGCTTTGCCAGCGGAGCGAACACCTGATCCATGACCTGCGGCTTCACCGCCGCCAGAATGAGCGACGGCGGTGCATCGAGACCCGAAACGGTCGCCTCGGTCCGAATGCCATGCTGCTTGAGAAACTGCGCGATCTCAGCCGGTGGCGCCGGGTCCTGTACGACGATCTGAGCGGCCGGCAAACCGCGCGCGATCAAACCTTCGAGCAGCGCACCGCCCATTTTACCGGCGCCGGCAACGAGCAAAGGACCATCGAGCTTGAGAGACATCGGCGCGTTCCATCCGGCTTCACGAGGGAAAACCGCGCCGGACGTGTCAGGCCTGCCCCTCGGTTTGGAACATGGTCGAAACCAGCGCTTCGCGGCTTTCCTTACCTGCCCAGACCACGAACTGGAAGGCCTGATAGTACCGCTCGCACGCTTCCAGCGCCGCCTTCAGCATCGCTTCGCACTGCTGCGGCGCGCACACCGAGCCGTTGAGCAGCAGCGCATGCCGGAACATCACGAGGCCTTCCTGAGTCCAGAGATCGAAGTGCCCGAGCCACAGCTGCTCGTTGATTTGCGCCAGCAGCCGGTACATTTCATTCAAACGGTTGTCCGGAACCCGGAAGTCGAATGCGCAGGCGAGGTGCAGCGCCTCCAGGTCGTCGCGCCAGTTGAGCGACACGTGATAGTCGGTCCAGTTGCCGCCCACGATCAGAGTCAGCTCGTCGTCGCCCGTCCGGTCCACGGCCCAATCGTGCGCCGCCGCCAATTGCTCGACGATATCGATCGGATTGATCGCGCGCTCGTAGCCCTGCTCAGCCGATGCCATGCGTCTTCCTTTTTGTTCCCGCGCGCGAGGCCGGGCTTGAAGCAGTTCGCGAGCCGCCGGACAAAGCACCGGTTTCGCCTCGCCGACAACGCGACGGGCCGACAAAGCATCAGCCGGGCACGAGTCGCAACACAACGGCGGGATTGTCCACGGGCAATGCCGCTCACCCCGCCTCTTACCCCCTCAAACTGCCCGCAAAATGCGGCTTTCACGGCACGCCCCGACAGCCTCATGTTGATAAGCCCTTACACCGCTGTGGACAGCCAAGTTGCCGCGACGACCACAAAGTCCGCCACGAGCCGTCGACGCGTGTTCCTCTTTCGCCCCCAAAAGCGACCGCTTGGGTCTTGCCGCGCGGCCTGCCTCGAAGGCAGAGGCGTTTTAGGATCGTGGCTCAGTTGCCCGATAAAAAATTTCTGACGCGAGCGTTATCCCCGCGCTTGTGCGCAGCGCTATCCTCCCCTCACCCGCATCACACGAGGGCGCCGTCCGGAGGCGTTTGGTCTGCGCGATGCGGGGACGGGCGCGGAAGGACCACGCGGCATACGCAGCCAACCCTTCCGGCGTCGATTTCAACTGCCCGCCGTAAGGATGGGTCCCGGATGATGTGCCGGTGAAAAGGGGAAACAGTAAGCTGGGGTAAGAGCGAGCCCAGACTGAAGCCCGTAAGGCGGGGCGCCACGGCGCCACCATTCTAATACCCGTGCGGACGACCGCAGCACCGCTGCGCCCCGCCGCCTCGTTACATTTTGCGCCACCCGACTCCGCTGCGCGGAGCCGGCCTGTCAGCGCGCCCGACCGCGCCGTCCGGCCGGCTCGCCGTTGGCGAGTTGGAAGGCGCCACTTGAAAGCAGGCTGCCGGCCGGCGCCCCCGTAGGAGGAGTCGCACGGCGCTACTGAAGATTTACGCCCCGCCTTTGAGTCGCGAGATCTCGCTCTCCAGCGCCGCGACCCGCGCCAGCAGCGTCTCGCTGTCCTCGCGCGCCTTCGTCGCCATTCCTTTGACGGCTTCAAACTCATCCCGCCGCACGAGGTCCATACCCGCAAGCATCTTCTCGCCCTGCGCACGCATGAAGGACTCCATCTCCTTCTGCGCACCCTGCGCCGCGCCCGCGGCATCCGTCATCAGCTTGCCGAGTTCGTCGAAAAACCGGTTCGAAGTCTGGGTCATGGGAAGCTCCATCCTGTCGCGGCTCCACACCGGCTTGCCGAGTGTGGACCAAACAGCTTAGCGCTCCTGCGTGCGCACGGCTGTCGCGGGGTTGAAATATGCCGGGACTATGGGCGCTCGGACCTGAGAGTGCAACCACACCGACCCGTCCTGCACCGACCCTGGACTTTCGCCATCCCTCAACCTAACGTCCGCCGCCGTCCGCCCCACCTCCAGCAAGGCTCACCCGCAAGGCTGCCCGAAGCGTATGACCATTCTCGCCATTCCATTCCCCAACATCGATCCGGTCGCCTTCTCGATCGGACCGGTCAGCATCAAGTGGTATGGCCTTTCTTACATGGCCGGCCTGTTGCTTGCGTGGCAGTACGTCCGCTTCCTCCTGAAGAATAATCGCCTCTGGGCCGCAGGGCGGCCGCCGATGGACGTGGACCGCGCCGACGATCTGCTCATCTACGCCGCGCTCGCCATCATCGTCGGCGGTCGCCTCGGACAGGTGCTGCTCTACGATCCTGGTTTCTACTTCGCCAACCCGCTGGAGATCTTCAAGGTCTGGAAGGGCGGCATGTCCTTTCACGGAGCCCTCATCGGCTCCGCGCTCGTGCTGATCTACTTCGCGCGCAAGTTCTCCGTCTCGGCTTGGTCGGTCATGGATCTTGCCGCGGCGGCCAGCACGTTCGGCCTCTTCCTTGGCCGCATTGCAAACTTCATCAACTCCGAACACTGGGGCCGCACGACAGACGCCGCCATCGGCGTGATCTTCCCCAACGGCGGACCTCTGCCACGCCATCCGAGCCAACTCTATGAAGCTGTGCTCGAAGGCTTGGTCATGTTCGTGATCCTGCGCCTTCTGACCCACACCTACGGCGGGCTGAAACGTCCCGGTTTGGTCGCCGGCACATGGCTCGTCTGGTACGCCATCGCGCGCAGCATCTGCGAGGTCTTCCGCGAACCCGAAAGCGTACATGCCCTCAACCTCGGCCCATTCACGGCCGGCCAGTTCTATTCGATCCCGATGCTTCTTCTCGGCATTTATTTCATCTGGCGCGCCCGCTCCGGCGCCACCTCCTGAACATCATGCGTATCGAGTATCACCGCACCCTCATTGCCGACAAAGCCCGCAACGAAGCCCTCTTCGCGGCCCTCGAACGCGTCATCGTCAAAGGCAAGACGGTGGTTGCCGACATTGGCGCCGGCTCGGGGCTCTTGGGGCTCATGGCCTCTAAGCTCGGCGCCAAGGACGTCCACCTCTACGAAGCCTCCGAAGAAGTCGCAGCCGTCGCCGCCGGCGTTCTGAAACAGAACCGCGCCCGCAATTGCCAACTCTACCCCTGCCGCTCCACCGATATGCTCGACGCCCCGCAGGTGGACGTCATCATCTCCGAAACACTCGGCAACTACGCGCTGGAAGAGAACATCCTCGAAACGCTGGCCGACGCGCTCGAACGCATGCTGAAGCCGGGCGGGACGGTCATCCCCTCGCACATCTCGCAGTTCGCCTGCCCCGTCACATCGCCGCGTCTCGCCCGCGAAATGGACGTCTGGCGCGACGTCGGCCACGGCCTCGATCTCGAGCCCGCCCGCACCATGAGCGTCAACAACGTCTATGTCCGTAGCATCGAACCCGCCGAACTCCTCGACGAAGGCCGCTCGGCGAAGAAATGGGACGACATCGACCTGACCAAACCTCAGAAGGGCACCCGCAAGGGCGAGATGACGTGGACACTCGCGCGAGATACCTGGATCTACGGTTTCGCCTACTGGTGGACCGCAGGCCTCGGCGGCGATCTCAAAATCTCGACCGCCCCCGACGCGCCACGCACACACTGGGAACAGCTCTACTTTCCCCTGCACGAGCCAATCCCCGCCAAAGCCGGCGAGTGCATACTGCTCTCGCTGCGGTCGCGTTCGTCGGAGGAAACCGGCACCCACCTGGCCTGGACCGCCGTCCACAGCGACGCCGCCGGCAAAACCATCAGCCGCCAGGCGATGGACCTCGATAAAGGCTGGATATCTTGAACGACCCTATTTGAATTCCCGGTCATCGACCGGCGCGTCCGGTAATTCCCGGTCGAGCGAGGCGCGGTAAGATATGCACCCCCGCATGAACTTCGGCCACGGGGGCACTGCGACTTCGGCCGAAGCTTGTTCCGGAAGCAGGCTCCAGAGCTGCGGATGAAACCAGCACAGATCATGTCCCGATGCGTCGCGGTGCGCGCGAATGCCGGCCCGCAACTTTTTGATTTCAGCCACGAGTCCGTCCCGGCTCATTCCTTCGAGGTCGTCATCCATCGCAAAGCCTCCACGTACCGGTCACGCCCGCTGTGCCATCAGCGCCCGCTCGATCCCGTCGAGAAACGACCCCAGCAAAATCTCGAAAACCCGATCGCGCTCGTCGTTGGCGAACACCGGTCCCAATTTGCGCGTTACCGGAAAGAGACGGGGATCGAGCGCCTCGATTTCCGCCATTTCCTCCGGCGTGCACGGGTTCAGCATACCGCCCACCTCCACCACGCCGAACCCAATCGCCAGCGTGAACAGCGCCATCCCGTAATCGGCCGCGTCTTCTTCGTCGAAACCGGCATCCAGCAGCGCCGCATAGACGATCTCGCCCAATTCGAAATCCGCAGGTCCGCTGGTCTGGTAGCGCGAGACGATATTGAACGCTTTTGGGTACTTCACCGCCAGCCCGCGATAGCGCTGCGCCACTTCCAAAAGGATCTCGCGCCATGGCCCTTTCGGCCGCTCGATATCGAGTGTGGCGACCATGGCGTCCGCCACTGCTCGCATCAGTCCTTCGCGCGACTTGAAGTGATGCAGGATCGTCATGCCATCCACGCCGACCACGGTCGCCAGTTTGCGTACGGAGAAATTCTGCTCCCCTTCGGCTGCCAGCATGTCGAGTGCCGCCTCCACCAGATCCTGGCGGCGGATCCCCCGGCGGCCCCGGCGGCCCTTTTCGTGTTCGTCCTGCAACGATAATTCCTTCACCGTAGACGATTTTTTCTGCAGTGTAGCCTTGACTTCTGCGGCGCAGAATATATATTCATCAGTGTAGAGTTTAGCGCCGATCTTTCATACGGCGCAAGACTCAAAGAAAGGCTCGCCAAAAAAGAGAGCCCAACCCAGGACCCGTATTATGAGCGCCATGAACCAGAACAGCACCTCGCACCAGCCCCTGAACCTCGGTGGCTTCTTCGACAGCTTCGTCCGCCAGATCGGCGGCGTCATCAACGGCCGTTGATCGTCGCGCTTGGCGGCCGGCTCCGCGAAGCGGACTGTCGCCACGCGCCCGCTGAACGAGGAGGGAGCGCATGCCGCACGAAGATCCGAGCGGCGGCGCTCCCTTCGCCCTGTATCGAACCATCTTCCCGCTCTCCGTTTCCGCAGCTCTCTCCGAAACGCCCGGTTGGCTGGCAACGGCACTCGTGGGCCTCGCTCTTGTAGCCGATGGCTATTCGACGGCGGTCGCCAGCACCATTGCGAGCCTTCCCGCCGCCGGCGTGATCGCAATGTCGACGATCTTGCCGGGCATCGCTCGCCGCTTCGGCGTCGTTCCCGTTTTCTATTTTGCGGCCATCCTGCTCGTCGCGTCACTCTTGGTCCTCGTCGCCGCCGCCAACGACGGCGCTCTCTGGCTCTGGTGCCTCGGATCGTTTGGCGTTGGCCTCGGCGCGTCCATGCGGTGGGTCTTGAGCGACGGATTCGTCAATCACATCGCTATCAGCGGCCAGCGCGGACGGCTCCTCGCCTTCCACGAATCGATCCGCTCCTGCGCGCTCGGCCTCGGACCGCTCATCGCGTCCTTCACGACGGAGAATCCGGCCACCGGTTTCATGATCGGTATCGCCGCCACGGTCGTCGGCGCCGTGCTCACCGTCGGAATGCATCTGCCGCAGGTTACGACCGGCCGCGCCCGCCTGTCCGATCTCGCCATCGGGGTGCGCCTGGCACCGTTCGCCTTCGCGGTCGCGTTCCTCGGCGGCGTTCTGGAAGGCGTGGCCGCCGCAGCCGTGCCGCTCTATGCGGTCGCCCTCGGTGTAGGAGCAGCAGCCGGAGCGCTCCTCGCGGGTCTATCAGGCTTTGGCAACATCCTTGGCCAACTCCCCTTCGGCGCCTATGCCGACCTGAATGGTGCCCGCCCTGCCATACGCGGCGCACTTATCCTCGCCATGCTGGCGCTTGCTATCCTTCATGCCGCGATGGCGATCCCACTGGCCTCTTACGCGGTGATCGTCAGCTTTGGGGCCGCGGCCGGCGCGCTGTACACGCTTTCGGTCATGGAGGCCTCGACCACCGCCTCCCAGGATGTCGGCATGCTATCGATCCTCGCCACCATCGCTATCGTCTATACTTTGGGCGATCTCGTGGGTCCGATCATTGGCGGCATCGCCCTGGATGTTGCACCCCCCCTCGCCATGCCGGCCGTCTTCGTCGCGGCTTGTGCCATCACGCTTTTCTACGCAAGGAAGGGTCGCGGCAACGGTTAACCAAACTCCGTCAGGCCTTGTTCTCCCACCGCCCCTCGGGCGACTGCTTCCAATAGCTCACCTTGCAGCCGGCCGCCTTCGCCGCACTCCACTGCTTCCGTGCGTGCGCCCGTGCCTCCTCGTCATGACCATCGAAGAGGAACACGAGCCGTGCATGCGTTTCGAAATCCGGCGCGTCCGCTCCGTCCACGAGAAACCGCACGCCTGCACCATTCGGCGTCACCGGCTCCAGCGTCAGAAAGATCGGCTGCTCATCAGCAGCGCCGTCCTTCGCCGTTCCGTGGGCGAGGAAACTATCGTCGCTGTAGGTCCACAGCGTCGCATCCAGCGCTTCAAGCCGTTCAGCACTCCCCGCCTGCACCACGGCACGCCAGCCGCGTTGCAGCGTCTTTTCGAGAAGCCCCGGCAGCACGCGATCGAGCGGCTGCCGCTCGAGGTGATAGAACATGACTTCCGATTTATCAGCCATCGTGCAGCGCATCCGCCAACATCAGTGGGTCGTTCTTCAACAGTTTAGCACGCGCGCGTACACGGCAACAGAAGCCGCCCGTATGCGCCTGAGCGGAAGGTCTTGAACTGCGCGCCAACCGCCACTAACTGTAGCGGTCCGGTGCGGCGCCTTAAGTGGTGACGCCTGTGTGGGCGGTGAGATGGCAGCCTCTCTAGGGTTCGCTGCGTGTCTCCCGCCCACTGTGATTCTTGGACCCCCTTGTGCTGCACAAAGAAAACGCCTCCGGCGAACCGGAGGCGTGATCGTTTCAGACGTGGCCACGAACGCATCAGCGCCGCGGACGTCGGATCTCGCCGGCATCCGCGAGCGCATCGATGCACCCGACGGAGAGACGTTTGCCGACCTGACGCATGCACTGTCGCGCCTTGGCCGAATTCCGGAGGATAGCTCGGGCAGAACCGCTGATAGTCAGCGCCACACGCCTCGCGCACTTTCCCCGACACGGCATACGCCGGCACGGTGGCGACGAGTGCGCATCCTGCTGTCAGCAATATCGCGCCAAAGGTCTTCACTTTGATCATCTGAAACACCCTTTCGTTTCTCTTGCGTCCGTTGGACGCCCATCTCGATCGTTTCGTTCCCGGCTTGGCGCCAAAAATAGCGGTGTCCAGCGGCCGGCACCAGCACCGGCTCGATACCGCCGTTTCAGCGCTCCAGACGCCCTCTTACCTGATGCGGCGGCCCGATTTCTCGTAAGGATTTTCGCTCTTTCTGAGGTTGAACCGGATCGGCACCCCGGGCAGCCCGAACGTGTCACGCAGGCTATTGGTGAGGTATTTGAGGTAAGATTTGGGCATCTCATCAGCCTTCTGGCAAAATGCCACGAACGTCGGCGGCCGGGTCGAAGGCTGCGTGACGTAGCGGATTTTGATCCGCCGTCCCGCTGAGGCCGGAGGGGCATGCCGGGCCAATGCTTCCGCCAGCCATCGGTTGAGATCGGACGTCGAGACCCGCTTGTTCCAGATTTCCGCAGCCTTGAAAATCGCCGTCATCAGCTTGTCGAGGCCGCTCTCCCCAAGCGCCGAGACAGGCACGACAGCGACACCCGAAACTTGCGTCAGCGAATTGTCCACGATCTCGCGGATTTCCTTGAGCCGCTTCTGCTTGTTTTCGACGAGGTCCCACTTGTTGACCGCAATCACGAACGCGCGGCCCTCGCTGGTCGCCAAGTCGCCAATCGTCAAATCCTGATGCTCCAGCGGCCGCTCCGAATCCACGAGCAGCACCACGACCTCGGCAAACCGGATCGCCCGCACTGCATCCGAAGCGGAGAGCTTCTCAGCCAGCTCCGTGATCTTCGCTTTGCGCCGGAGCCCCGCCGTGTCGAACAGCCGGACGGTTCTTCCTTTCCAGTCGAAATCGGTAGAGACGGAATCCCGCGTCAGCCCAGGTTCCGGCCCTGTAATCATCCGGTCTTCGCCGAGCAGTGCATTGACGAGCGTCGACTTGCCCGCATTCGGCCGCCCCACGATGGCGACACGCAGCGGGCGGTTGGCGCGGAACGTCTCCTCGTCCTCCGGCGGCGCCTCCTCGGCGAGTTCCGCATGCGGGTCTTTTTGCCGGATGATCGGCTTGAGACCCAGCGCGTTGAGCACGTCGATCATCAATTCGCCAAGACCTTCGCCGTGCTCGGCAGAAATTGCCACCGGATCGCCAAGCCCGAGCTTGAACGCCTCATAGAAACCGGCAGCTGAGGATCGCGCCTCGCTCTTGTTGGCCACCAGCACGACGGTTTTGCCTGATTGCCGCACGATGCGCCCGAACGCTTCATCAGCCGGTGTCACCCCATCGCGCGCGTCGAAGACGAACAGCACGAGGTCTGCCGACTCGATGGCAGCGATCGTCTGCTGCCGCATCCGGTCCGCAATCGATCCGCGCGTCGCCTCCTCGAGTCCGCCGTATCCGTGATGCGCAGCATATGCCCTTCGAAATTCGCTTCCCCGTCGCGCCGGTCGCGCGTCAGCCCAGGCAAATCGGAAACGAGCGCGGCACGGGTGTGCGTCAGCCGGTTGAACAGCGTCGACTTGCCGACGTTCGGTCGCCCCACGATCGCAACCACCGGCAAGCGGACGCCAGGAGTCGTGACCGTCTCAGATGATGACGTGGGCGATGGGGACGCCGGTGTGGAAGACGCCTTGCGAGGAGACATGACACTGCCGTTGGGGGTTGCTCCGCCGCTTATGCCCCATTCTCGGCCCCACGCAAGTGCGTGACAGGGGCGCGGCTTGCAGGCATGAAGCCGGAACACCGGAGAACTTTATCCCCGCGCCGTCGGCGACCTGTACATTCAGCATCATGAATTATCGCCACGCCTATCACGCCGGCAACTTCGCCGATGTCCTGAAGCATCTGGTGTTAACGCTGGTTATCGAGCACCTGAAGCAGAAGCCGGCGCCGTTTCGCGTCATCGACACCCATGCAGGCGTCGGGCTGTACGACCTGACCAGCGTCGAAGCGGCAAAAACGGGCGAATGGCAGGGCGGCATCGCGCGCCTGCTCACAGAGCCCCTGCCGGACGAGGTCGCCGGCATCCTCGCCCCTTACCTTGCCACGGTCGCGGCCGAAAACCCTGACGGCGGTCTCACCATATATCCCGGCAGCCCCCGCATAGCCCGCCACCTCCTAAGACCCGGAGACGTGCTCGTCGCCAACGAACTGCATCCCGAAGATCATGCGGAACTGGCCCGCCTCTTTGCCCGCGACCGCCAGACGAAAGTCCTCCATCTCGACGGCTGGACGGCCTTGAAATCGCTGCTGCCGCCGAAAGAACGGCGCGCGGTCGTCCTCGTTGACCCGCCCTTTGAAGAGCTAGGCGAACTCGATCGCCTGCTGACGGGACTGAAGGATGCCCAGCGCCGTTTCGCTACCGGTACAATTCTCCTCTGGTACCCTATCAAGGCACTAGGGCCCATTGATCGTTTCTATGCAGCACTCTCGTCCCTTGCCCTGGAGAAAGTGCTCGTCACCGAACTTTTCACTCGACCGCCGATCGATCCGGATAGCCTGAACGGGTGCGGTCTGATCATTTTCAACCCTCCCTTTACGCTCGCCGAGCGGCTGTGCGCCGTGCTGCCGGAACTCACGCGCCGCATGGCGCTCGCGGACGGCGCATTCCACGTTGTCGATACCCGCTATCCGCCGAAGCGCCCCGACACTCAATTTCCCGCCTCTTAGTTCACCACGTTAAGCCTGTGCCTGCTTAATTTGCCCGCCGCCGTGTCATTTGCGCCTTGCGCAAGGCAAAAAACTTTGATCGCATAGGACATGGCGCCGCAGTGGGTGAATTGTCGCGGGTACCCGGCGCCAGGGGCATTGAGAAAAGCAGCATAGAAAAAGCAGCGAGAGCGGTGGCAATGATGCGTCAGACTGGGACCGTTAAATTTTTCAATGAACAGAAGGGCTTCGGCTTCATCAAGCCGGATGGCGGCGGCAACGATATATTCGTCCACATCACCGCGCTTCAGCAGTCAGGCCTGCAGAACCTGGCAGAGGGCATGCGCATCTCGTTCGAAACCGAACCCGACAAGCGAGGCAAAGGACCAAAAGCCGTTCAGCTGCGGCCGGAATAGCCGACAGTCACCGAGCGTCAGGTCGGAGTGCGATTTGGCTCCGTCCCGCCCGCGGTCAACCACGTAGTGCTCGCTGACCATCATGAGACATGGCTTGGTCCGCAGTCGAGAAGAGGTCCGAAAACCACAGTCAGAATCCGTTTCGGTCGCTCCGCGCGACTTGGCCACAAGATCAACAGATTGTTGAAAAGCATAGGGCTCTCCACCGCCATCGCCACTGGTCGCAACGTCTATCAGTGGCTATAGGTGATGCAGGATTATTGCAGGCCCCGTGCTGGCCGCATTTTTGGAGACCGTCTTTGATGCGCGCGCTCACCGCAACGTCGTTGACCTCGATCGCCGCCGCCGCGGCCATGCTCTTTGCAGCCGGAACGGCCGAGGCCGCATGCAAGAAAATGGGTTTCCTTGTCAACGACTACGGCAAGGATGGTCCCACGAAGGACGCCCAGGATCTTTTGGTCAAGCACGTCGCCGAGTGGGCCGCTGAGAATGGGATCAAGGATTACACGATCGGCAAGAAAGACGTGAAGTGCGAACTCTATCTCGACGTCATCTTGTTCGACGAGCATACATGCACCGCCTCGGCGAACGTCTGTTGGGATGAGCCCGGCAAGGAGAAGCCGGCCAACACCGCGAAGAACAAGAACGCACCGGAACAGACCAAAGCTGCTCAGTCCGAAAAGAAGTCGAGCGAGAAGTCAACTGTCCCGGTCGTCGAGCGGACGGTCGAAAAAACCGCCGAACCCGCGACCGCCATCGAGACGGGAACGCTTCCCGCCGAGGCCGCCAAACCGGCCGCTGCCCCAGCCACGGCGGATGATGACGCCGCTGCTCGCGCCGCCGCTGCTGCCGAGCGCGCAGCCGAAGCCGCCGAACGCGCTGCGGCGGCCGCAGAGAAAGCCGCTGCGGCAGCCAAGTCCGCCGCACCGTCACAGTTGGAAATGCCGGCCTTTGGCGCAGGTAAGCCGGCAGAGGTCGCGCCGGTCACACCCGTCGATCCGAAGTCGTAAGAACCACCCAAAACAAGCGAAAAGCGCGCCACACAGGCGCGCTTTTTGTTTGCCCTCATTGGTTCAATTTCTTTACCGGCACCAGCCTGTCAAGCCGCAGTCGATGGCGCTCATCGGTCAATAACGCCACCGAGACCAAACCGGCCAGCACCACCGCGACGCCAGTCGCACCCGCGATTAGAAACATGATCATCACTTGATACTTCATTGCCTCGACCGGATCCGCACCGGCGAGAATTTGCCCTGTCATCATGCCGGGCAAGGAAACGAGACCCGCGACCGCCATTGCACTGAGGATCGGCGTCAACCCTGTCCTCAATCCTCGACGCAAAACGTCCTGCAGCGCATCCCAGCGTGTCGCGCCCAGTGCAAGCCGACCCTCGATCGCGCTCTTTTCGCGCGTCGCGGCACTGGTGATGGTATCGAGAACCAGCGTCACACCCGCAAGAGCATTGCCGATCATCATGCCGAGAATTGGCAGTAGAAAACGTGGCGACCACCACGGCTCGGACCCGATGATCGCCGTCACCGCAAACACGGTCGCGATCAGCCCCGCCAGGAATGGCGCCGCTCCACCGACGAGATAGGACGCGATCCCCTGGAACCGGCGTTCCTGCCGTGACGCCACCTCGTAGGCCGTCGCCACGAGCATCATCAGCGCAAAGCCCACGGTGGCTAGCAGCGACCCGCTCTCGAAAACAAGTTTCAGCACGAACCCCACGACGCCAAGCTGCACGCACATCCGCAGAGCCGACGTCGCAATCGATCGCTCAAGGCCGAGCCGGAAGGCCAACGACAGCCCTGTCGTGAGAACCAGCAGCAGTGCCGCAAGAGCCAAATCGAAGGGAGTGAGAGAAACATACGTCATGCCGCACCCTTGGGCTGAAGCGTTGCCACGCGCGGTTTCGGTAGCATCAGACGCGTATGGGACACTCGCTGCGACAGCCCCACATCATGGGTGGCGAGAATAACGATACGCCCCGCGTAGAGCTGAAACCTGATCTGCTCCTCGACCAGCGCCGCACTCGCCGGATCAAGCGCCGCAGTCGGTTCGTCCAGGAGCAACACCTTGGGCTTGCCCTGGAGGGCGCGCACGAAGCCAAGCCGCGCCCTCTCTCCCGTCGACAAATGGCCGATGTCGCGATCGAG
Organism: uncultured Alphaproteobacteria bacterium; assembly: GCA_963713575.1. GTDB lineage: Bacteria > Pseudomonadota > Alphaproteobacteria > Rhizobiales > Hyphomicrobiaceae > JAGVSR01. The sequence goes on along the minus strand of CAVQMH010000010.1, from coordinate 23,351 downwards.
ATGCTCGCGGGTGAGACCGACGTTTGCAAGCTGCCGCTCGACACGCTCCGTGTCGACCGCGTCGCGCGGAAAAGTTCCCCGCGGGGTGTCGCTCCACCAGCCTGGCTCCGCCGCCACATAGCGCACCTGCGCGCGCCACCGTGGCCCCGTCACCTCGCCCCGCTCAGCGCCGTCGAGAAAGATGAGGCCTTCGACGGGATCGAGATCGGCAATCGCTCGGAGGAGCCGCGTCTTGCCCGACCCCGAAGCACCTTCCACCGTCAGGCATTCGCCGTCCGCAACTTCGAACGTGAGCGACGGCAATGGCGCAAGCCTCAGTGTGTCGACGCGCAACACGAGCCGGTTATCCTTCGGACGATGGTTCAGTCCGCGGTGATTACCAAGCCGGAAGTAAAGCGGCCAGAGCGGCTTATGCCGCAATCCGCGAAATGCGAAACTTGTCTTCCAGAGATGCGCGATCGAACGGCTTCATCAGCGACGCGTCGGCCCCCGCAGCCAGCGCTCGGGTAATGTCCAAATGGTCATACTCGGTCGTCAGATAGACGAGATAAGGCCGCGGCCCCGACGTGTGGCCCCTGAGCTTGGCGATAAAGTCGTGAGCGCCGAGTTCGGGAATCTGCCAGTCCAGCAAGATGGCATCCGGCATCGTCGACTTCGCCAGTTCTAAGCCTTCGCGGCCGCTGCCGGCCTCGAGGATCTCATAACCCATGGCCGCCAAAATTGCAGAGGCGACCTTTCGTACGACATCGCTGTCGTCGACGATTAGACAGCGTTTCATGACACAGACCCCGGCCAACACCTTGCAAAGTATCGCGCCCATGCGAACGGCATGGCGCGAATCGAAACTGTGCCGCGCCAGTGGTTAACGAACTCTTGAGATTGGCTCAGCCCGCGGCTGCAACGATACGGATATTGGCGCCATCCTTTTCGACCGATATTGGCATCTCGGCGGTCTGGGCCAAACGGCACGTATAGTAGGCCTGAATGGTCATGGCATCGAGTGGGGGCACGTCCCGTCCCGTTACGAATTCGTTGAGGTGCTGCGGAAAGCGAGCGCCCGTCCCGCGGCACGTCACCATGAACGACGGCCGCTCCACCGATCCTTCGATCGCGACATCGATGTCGCCGCCTTTAGGCAGTGCCGTAATTGCCGCCGCAATGATGTTGAGCAGTAGCTTGACCTTGTCCTTGCTCATGTAGCCGGGAGGGCCACTCCAATTGAGCCGGTGCTTGGCCTTGCCTTTGCCGTTGACGACGTAGCCACGCGAAATCTTTTCAGCCATGCCGAGGTCGATCAGCGCCCCCGCCGATCCGCTGGCGCCGAACGCAAAGCGCGCGAACTCCAGGCATACCGAGGCTTGAGCCGTAACATTTCGAATCATCTCGAACGCGTAGCGACGGGCTTCTTCGTCTTTCTCCTCGTCATGCAGTTGCAGACCGATGCTGATGGCGCCCACGGGTCCGATCACGTCATGGCAAATTTTGCTCGAGATCAGCGCGGCGATCTCGAGATCGGACAGTTGGGCGATATCAGTCATGAACAATCAGTCCCTCGAAAGCAGGCCGCATGCGGCGCTTCTGGTTGGCCGCACCCTGCAGTGCTGGACGGGTCGAGAGCCCATCCGCTTGCCGGGCGCACATGTGCTCTGATACACGGCCCCGTGTACGGTTGAAAGGTCCGAGCGGTAACGCATGAAAAGCGCTGCTTCGGCGGCACTTTCTCGACACAGGTTGGTGCCGCATCGCACCTGAGTACAGTTTCGCTCCGAATCACCAGTGCGGGTCACCGCACTTTTCATCGCCTCTCGACTGCCATCCTGAACCGCATGGTGGAACTCGATGCCTTTCACGTCCCACGCTCGACTAGCCGGCGCGCTTTTGCCTCCGCTCGCCGAGGCCGCGCGCGTCATTCTCGCAACGCGGGAAAAGGGGCTCGTCGTCGATCGCAAGTCCGACGATTCTCCCGTAACCGAAGCAGACCGCCGCGCGGAAGCGATCCTGACCAGCGCCATCAATGGCATTCTTCCCGGCATTCCCGTCGTTGCCGAGGAATTGTCTGCCGCCGGTTCAGCACCCGCGATCGGTACGACATTCATTCTCCTCGACCCACTCGACGGCACGCGGGATTATTGCGCCGGTCGCGACGATTTTACGATCAACGTCGGGCTCATCGACGAGGGTCGACCCGTCTTCGGACTTATCTATGCACCCGCACACCGTGAACTCTACCTCACGTCGGCACCAGGCGAGGCTCTAGGCACGGCTTTCGATTGCGCCTCGCCTCGCGGGCTGCCGGACTTGGATACGAAGATTGTGCACGTGCGCACGGGCCAAACCGGCCGCCTGAGCGCCCTGGTCAGCCGCCGCGAAGCCGGACCGGAATTCGACGATCGATTGCAGAAGCTTGGCGTGATCGCCCGCATGCCCATGAGTTCGGCGGTCAAGTTTGGCCATCTGGCACGCGGCGACGCCGACATTTATCCGCGCTTCGGTCCGACTTGCGAATGGGACACTGCCGCCGGGCAGGCCATCGTGGAGGCCGCGGGGGGCATGGTCACCGCTCTTGATGGTTCGCCGATGATTTACGGCAAGTCCGCTGCAAAATTCCTCAATGGCCCCTTCATTGCCCGTGGCCGCATCACGGGCGGTGCGGACTGACATCGAAACAGCCTTCGTTCCGCGGTCGGATAGCCACACTTTGGTAACACTTTCTGGCGATGGTTGATGGAGACTTAAACCTGCCGCCCTTGCGCGGCTTCGACCACCCAGGGTGCGCGCACCATGTCGTCTCGCAAGCATTCCCGCAGCATCTCCGGGGGCGCAGGTGGTATTATCGCCGCGCTTCTATTCACGCCGCCTTTTTCAACAGCGGCCTTGAGCGCCAACGACGCTTACCGCCCTCCAGCCGAATCGTATGAGTCCGCGCCGGAAGAGGTCTACCGTCCCGCCCCCGCGCCGGGACAATACCCATCCAATGATCGCTACGAGCCAGGCAATACTTACAGTCCGGACACCGGGTCGAGCGTACCCCCCGCCGCCGGCTACGGCGAGCCCTACTCTCCGCCCTCCGCCAACGATGGTCTCCCCGAACCCAGAGGACCGGGAGAAGCCGATACCGCTTCATCCACCGGTTATGAGAAAAACGAGATCATCGGCGCCGGTCATCAGTTGTTCGGCGGCGTCAGCAAAGGCCTTGCAGACGCCGTCGAATGGGCCTTCCAGAGCCAGGGCCGCCCTAATGGCTACATCGTCGGCGAGGATGCCGGCGGCGCCTTCGTCGTCGGCCTTCGCTACGGCGAGGGCACGCTCCACTCGAAGTTGTACGGCAGCCAAAAGGTTTTCTGGCAAGGCCCGTCTGTCGGGTACGATGCCGGAGCTGAAGGCTCCAAGACCATGGTTTTGGTCTATAATATGAGTGATCCCAACGAGATCTACGAACGCTTCGGTGGCGTCCAGGGCGCGGCCTATCTCGTCGGCGGCGTCGGAGTTCAAGTGCAAAAGCACGGCAATGTCACACTGGCCGTAATCCGCTCGGGTGTGGGACTGAGGCTTGGTGCCAATGTTGGCTACATGAAGTATACCCGTTCACCGACGTGGAATCCGCTATAAGCGGTTCGCGTCGGCGGCCGCGGTTCATCGGCTTGGATAGACGTCAGCCGCAGTAGGCGGGCGGTCTTGCCCAGCCCTCGCAACCGCTGCTGAAAGCGGTGGCGGCCTCCGGGCCGCTGAATTCCCGGACGGGCGTGGGGTCCGGCTTCCGGCGCAAAACGGCACGAACGAGGACGCACGGGTGATCACCATCCAATCGGCCATGCTGGTGGTGCTCGGCTTTAGTATCGCGGGGCTGATGGCCTGCGTGATCGCGCCCGCTTACAGGCGCCGCGCCGCCCGCCTCGCGACGCTCGAATTGAAGCGGACGATGCCGCTCACCGAAGCAGAAATCGCCGCCGACAAGGACCGCATCCGCGCCGACTACGCAATTCGCGTGCACAAGCTGGAGAGCAACCTCCATGACCTATCCGTAGAGACCGCCCGTCAGCTCATTGAGATCAACCGGCGCGACGCCCGCATCAGCGCACTCGAAAGCGATGTCGCTCGCCTGGCCACCATCAACGAAGAGCATGAAAATGCCCGCCGCGTCCTCGAACTCACCATCACCGACCGCCTGCCTAAGGTGGAGCAGCGCCTCGCGGAAGCCAAGAAACTGCTATTCGAGCGCGACCGCGAGATTGCTGCACTGACGCAGACTGCCCAGCGTCAAGCCATCGCGCTGGAAGAAGCGACGCAAATCAATACGCAGCAGCGAAACGACATCCATCGCCTCAACGCGACGCTGACCACTCGCGCCGCCCGTCACCGCGACAAAGCGGAAGAACAAAAGCACGAAACCGAAATCGCGCTGCGCACGGAGATCGAAGCGCTTCGCGCCCGCGTGCGCGATCAAGGCGATGTCATCGCGCGGCAGCAATCGACGGCTTCCGACACACCGCAGACGGATACGGCCGGCGAAATGTCCCGGCTCCGGGCTCATCTTGCGGACGCGGAACGTACTTTGCAAAATGCACAAAGCCAGAGCACGCCGGCCACCGGCGCAGACCGCGACACCGAATTGCGCGCGTTGAAAACGACCGTCGAGGATCAAACCGCCGAGATCACCCGCCTCAAGGCCGCTCTCGTCGTCCGCAGTGCATCCGGCGAAATGTTAATCGCCGCAGAATCCAGCGCTTTGAGTGATGAGTTGATCTCGCTGAAAGCAAGTGCGCTCGACGGCGAAGCTGCCGAACTGGCGGCCACTGTCCTGGAATTGCGCGCCGAAGTCGCCGCCGCGAATGAGAAGCTCGCGCGTCAATCCGAGTTCTATTTGAGCGAGATGCAAAAATTGGCGGCCGGAACGCGGCCTGTCGCATCGTCGCCAGAACCCGGACCGGCGGTACCGGCCGTTGCCCAGCGCTTGTCTCTGGCCGAGCGCATGAATGCGCCACGCATCGCCACCGTACAGATTTCAAACCGATCTGCCTCGGGACCATCAAACGAAAATCACTCCTCCAGCGACACCGAAACGGCCGACGCGGCTGATCACGAGGCGCAGGGTTCTGCACGTCGGCCAAGCTTGTTGCAGCGGATTACCGGACTTGAAAAGCCGGTCGCTTGATAGCGACGGTTTTGGGGGGCGTTTAGTATTTCAGAGCAACCAGAACGCCCAAGCTGCGATTGGTTATGTCGCGCGAGCTTTCTGCAACGACGGCCCCCTTCGTCTTCGGCCGCTTAGTTGGAACAACACCCGCCTCATTCGACGCAATATCCACAACCGTTGGCGGCAACTTCCCGCCGGCAATGACCGGCAACTTCTTGCGCGCCGCGGACTTTGCTGTGCGCACCGAAGGCTTTCGTTTCAACTTGAGAGGCGAAACCTTCAGGCTCTCTGCCTCATCCAGCCTGACGGCCAGGACCTGCACCGGTATGTCTGGCACTGAATGCGCCACAACCACCCGCGGGACCGGAATCATCGGTGCTTGCGCGGCCGCCACTTCGCCCTGCTTGAATTTCTCGACGCGCGACGGGTCATCCACGGCCATCCGCAGACCGGGAGCGAATGTCACCGAGAGCCGAATGACCTCTTGCACGGCAAGCATTGCGAAAAGAGCCAAAATACCATTGACCGCGAGATAGCGCGTTGCCATTCCAAAACGCTGTGTCGCATTCAAAAACATTGCTACGCAAACACTTTATATTGGGAATGCACCTTGGTTTTGAGCCTGGCTCGCAACCGGTCGTGCCTTATACGTCGTATCGGTGTGCTCGCCATCGGCAAATCGAAGCACGGTAAACGGTTGCCCACGGACGCTTACCTTCGATCGTAACTTCACGCACCGAAAGCATAAAGCGCAGAGAAACTGTTTCGGTTCCAACGATGGGTTGCGGCCAAACAGCCAGTTAGACATGCCACCACCACCACAGCAGCGGTGGAACCGCGAGAAACAGTGCGTACAGCCCATAGACATCGATGATGTACCGGGCATAGACGCCCGCGAAACCTGCGCGATCTCCTTTCCCGTCTAATTTTGCGAAAAGATAATCGATGCGGCTATGATTGACCGGGCACCCCTTCATGAGCTCGTTATATCGTCGGCGGAAATCCTGCACCACCTGCGGATCGGTCGGCCGCGCGATCCTCAGTTCCTGCGCAAGTTCGGAAACGCCCAGCCCGCAGTTGTGCAAGTGATGCGCCTTCATCTTGTAGTCGTTGAGCGCCTCCAGCAGTCCCAGCATCAGCGTGAACACGGATGAAACAAGCTGAATGAAGGTGATCAGCCGGTTGGTCACGTCGTCGATTTGGTCGGCATAGACGGCCTGCCACATCGCCAATCCGACGAAGTAGAGCGCCACCGTCGACTGGGTGAACAACGAAACCGTGGCCTTGCGTTCCAGCCGCTCGGCCGCGTTGAAACGCGCGGCCTTGACGAGACGCATGGTCGCCGCGAGGTGTTCAGCCTCCCGTCCCGCTTCCTGCTCCGCAACCCACGCCTCGCGCCGCGCCGCAAAACGCTCTTCGAGGCGCTTGCCAAACGTGGTCTGGGCAAAATCATCTTGGGCGGTACGAGGCATGGACGTGCTGAGCCGTTGGGAACTTTCGACCCTCGACGCTTAGCGTGATTCGCCACACCCGCAGGTCACAGCCCGACCGATCGCATGGCACGCTCGATCGCGGCGGCCTCCGGTAGTCCGCCACGCACCACGTAGGCAGATGCGCCGGCGATCATCGCGACGAACAGTACCGCAACGGTCCATGAGATCGCCGAACGGGCCCGCTCGACCCTGCGCTCGCGCTTTGCCCGTCCGAGCCACTCAGCTGCCTGCACGGCTGCAACCGCACCGCCGCGGTTCCCCGCCGCTGCACGTCCGAAGGTCTCGCTTGCAGCGGAGAGTTGGTCGGTTTCGTCACCTGCGCCGGCCAGGGCGGCGGACAGTGACTGTGCCTGCGAACGTGCCGGTGGCGGCCGCCCCGACAACACGCGGTCGATCTCAACCGTCAATCGCCGCATGTCATCGGCCGTGGAGTCGAGAAGCGGACTTGGCGGCGGCACGACAGCAGGCCGGCTGCCGTTGACAGGCGATATTCGGGGCGAGGGCGACAACATGCGGCGTTTCCCAATCGAAGCGCCGAAGACATGGAATCCGCGCCAGAAATCGAGGCTGTCACGAGCGCAACTGCGGTTGGACCGCGTCGCCCATTCCTCCCGACCGGAGCCGCAAGACCGAAGTCCCATTGGCTCACGTACGCACAGTACTCCAACCTCCGGCTGACCGATGCTGACCGGCCATGGACGTTCTACGCACGCGGCACCCTCATCCCGCATGGTACTCCGACGTTAGTGACAGATCGGCCACGCGACAAGCCGGTCTTTCTGTTGCAGGTCTCTCTTCCAAAGTTGAGCAAAAGCCAATCGCTTCCCTCGGACTGGATTTCCCACCCGAACCGGTCCAAATCCAAACCTCTGGTGCCGATCTGCACGTCACCACTTTTTAGCCATTCAGCAAGACCGGGGACTCACACGCCATGCTTCTACTCGCCGTTGGGGTAATACTCTTCCTGGGCATTCACCTCGTTCCCACTTCGCCCGACCTTCGCAACGGCCTGATCGCCCGCTTTGGCGCCCCGGCCTACAAAGTCGCTTTCGCCGTCGCCTCGTTCGCTGGCCTTGCCGTGATCGTGCTCGGCTACCACAAGCTTCAAATGAACCCGGGCAAGAACGTCCTTTTCGGCGATCCGCCGGTCTGGCTGAACCACGTCACTTGGCTTCTCATGCTACCGGCCATGATTGCCTTGGTCGCCGCTTACGTCCCCTCCCGCATTCGCACCGCGCTGAAGCACCCCATGCTGGTCGCCATCAAAATCTGGGCGCTCGCGCATCTGCTCGTGAACTGGGACTTGGGCTCGTTTCTGCTCTTCGGTTCGTTCCTGGCCTACGCCGTTTACGATCGTATCTCTGTAAAAAGACGCGGCGCACTGGGGCCCCTCGGCGCTAAGCAGGGCGGCCTCGGCGGCGATATCATCGTCCTGGTGGTGGGCATCGGCCTCTACGCTTTCATGCTCCTTGGCGGACATGCATGGCTGATCGGCAAGTCATTGCTGCCGGCCTGAGCCCGAAAATGACCCCGAACGAAAAAGGCCGCCTCAACGGGCGGCCTTTTTTGCATTCCCACCGAAGCGTCAAAATCTAGCGCAGCGGCACGATGAAATCGGTGAATTTGCCCGTCTCATTGCTGAGCCCGTTGTCCGAGATAATGAGCGACGAACCCGGCTTCATCACATCCTCAATCTTGAGGCGCACGTCGGGCGAAAGATTGATACGCTGTAAAGCTGCCGCCGCCGTGTGGGATTTGCGCAGATCCGCCGCCGCCCGTTCCGCTTCTTCGAAAGCCTCTACCCGCTCCTTTTTCGAACCGGTCATCTTTGCGGGCACCGAGTGCGACGGAACCGAAGCCACCGACCAACTGACGTCGCTCGACGACGGCTTCAGCGCCAACGCCGTAAACACATGCGTTCCCAACGGCTCATCGGGACGCTCGATCGTGACCGGAGCTTCCAGGATCGGTTCATATCCCTGCCGTGCATAGACTTTCTGCGTCTTACGGCTGATGAATACGTGCACCGGCTCCTTGCGTTTGGCTTCTCGCCGCTTGGCTGCCGCCTCGGCCTCAGTCGCATCGGCGAGTTTCTGGTCGGCAGACCTCGCGTCGGCTACGGCTTTCACGCGTTTGGCGTTGCCATCTGCAAGTGCAGCTTCTGCGGCAGAAAAAGCGTCAGCGGCTTTGGCCGCAGCCGCCTTCGCTGCATCGGCCGCATCGGCAAGATCGAGTGCTGCGGCTTCAAGCCGATCCTCATCTTCACCCGCCCGGGCAACGTCCTCGGGCGTGAACGCTGTCTTCTGCACTAGAGACTTTGAAAATTTGCCGAGGTTTTCATTCGCGACCTTTGCCGCATGGTCCGCTTTGCGCGCCACTGCCGCCAGTCGTTCAGCCTCAACGCGGGCGTCACGCACAGCAAGCTTCTGCTCGTTCGACGTCTTGACGATTTCAGCCGCTTTCGCGATTGCCTTGGCTTTATCGTCTCTCGCCGCGCCAACTGCCGCAGCGAGGCGCACCATCTCCTCCTTGCGTTCCGCCCGCAAGTTGAGGATGGCCTCGGTGTACTCCGGGGTTTCGCTCGCCAGTGCGGTGGAGACGGCAATCACGCTGCCGACTTCCGACGGCGGACCCGAACGCATATCCGAGGCGTCCGCGACACGGGTTTCACCCGGCATCATCGCGTGCATGTTGAGGCTGTCTTCCGGATACGCCGCGAAGAGCTGCGGGTGATCGAAGGCCACCGGCTGCACCGGATCGTACGATACGATCACGCGCGCACCGACTTTAGTGACTTCGAACAGCCGCTTGGAGAAACCATGCGGCAGGCGGATGCAGCCATGTGAGGCTGGATATCCGGGCAGCGCACCGGCGTGCAGCGCGACCCCGGACCAGGTGATGCGCTGCATATTTGGCATCGGGGCGCTGTCGTAAAGATTTGAGTAGTGGACGCGGTTCTTCTCCAGAATGGAGAACACGCCCGTCGGGGTCGGCGTCCCGAGTTTGCCCGATGAAATTGGCGCTTCCATCATCACGCCATGCTGATCCCAGACGGTCACCCGCTGTCGGCGCAATGATACCGTAAGGACCAGTGGCCCCTCCGGAGTGCGATCGACCACCTTTTCCTTGGTTTTGTTACCCCGCTCGATGCCGCTGTGATCGTACGTGGCATCAACCGGAGCGGAGCGCTTTACCTTCGGCTTCTTGACGATATACGGCCGGTTGTAGCTGCCGTAGTCGAAGAAAAATTGCGCCTGCGCCGGCAGCGGCGCAAATAAAAGCCCCGCCATCACTCCGGCAGCTGCCCGCGAAACATGCTTATCCAAAAGGGGAACGCGATACGCCATGGCCCCATCCACCCTGCAACAACCCACCCGACGCTACAAACTACGCCCAAACCGTAATTGCTTGGTTAGCAGAGCCGTCATATTGGATGCAACGTCAGCACGCTCCGAAAATGACGAACGCACGACACCTGTGGCTGCGCCCCCACGGATAAGAATTAATACGACATCAAGCACGGCGAAGTTCCGCTTCACCTAAGCCGACGATCGGCCTGGAATTGATCGGTTTAAGCGCCTAGGTTGTCGCTTCGGCGGCACACGACGACCGCGCCGGCCTGAGTGCTGCAGCCCCTGGTCACCGCCAACCCGGCCCTTCGATGTCCGTTCAGAAACCTTCCCCCAGATTGATGGCGCCCGATATCGCGGCGCTGAAAGGCGAACGCCCGGTCGTCGCGCTGACCGCGTATCACGCGCATACGGCCGCCATCGCTGACAAATATTGCGATTTCCTGCTCGTCGGCGATAGCCTCGGCATGGTCATGCACGGCTACGAGACCACCGTTCCCGTGCCTCTCGACCTGATGATCATGCACGGCAAGGCTGTTGTGCGGGGCGCACGCCAGGCGCTCGTCGTCATCGACATGCCGTTCGGCACCTACGAGGAAAGCCCCTCCGTCGCTTTCCGCAACGCCGCCCGCGTCATGAAGGAAACCGATTGCGGCGCCGTCAAACTCGAAGGCGGCCGCCGTATGGCCGAAACGATCCATTACCTCGTCGAGCGCGGCATCCCGGTCATGGCCCACATCGGACTGACACCGCAATCGATCAATGTAATCGGCGGCTGGAAGACCCAAGGACGCACGCGCGACCAGTGGGCAGCCCTGGAAGAGGACGCCAGGATGGTCGCTGAAGCCGGCGCCTTCGCGGTTGTTCTCGAAGCCATCGCCGAACCGCTGGCCGAACGGATCACCGCGGCAGTGGCCATCCCCACCATCGGCATCGGTGCCTCCGCCGCCTGCGACGGCCAAATCCTGGTTATGGAAGACATGCTGGGCCTCAGTCCCCGCGTACCCAAATTCGTCAAGGAATTCGGTCGCATAGGTGCTGCCATCGAGGGCGCGATCAAATCCTACTCCGAAGAGGTCCGGGCTCGCCGCTTTCCCGATCCCGCCCACACCTACACCATGAAGGTCGAGTCGAACGCCGACCCGGCATCGGCAGCGCCGAAGCCCGCAAAAAAAGTAAAAAACCCTTCTCCGCGCGAGGCTTGAGCCGGTCGCGGTCCCGCTCGGCATCATCGGCGACCAGCGGCCCCGCGAAAATGGTTGCACCGCCGTGGGTTGACACTATCAATGCGCGCGAACAGAGCCACTCCGAAGGACGAAAGCCCCGATGGTCGATAAGAACGACTCGCTGTCCCGTGAGATAGACGAGGAACTGCGGCGCGAAAAACTAGAAAAGCTGTGGGAACAGTACGGCACCTACGTGCTCGGCGCGGCCGCCGCACTCGTTCTCGCGGTCGGTGGGTACCAAGTCTACGATCAGCGCAAAAGGAGCTTCGCTGCCGAAAATGGGGCTCGGTACGACGCCGCCGTGACGCTCATCGAGCAAAGCAAAACGGATGAAGCGCAAAAGGCTCTCTCCGAGATTTTATCAAGCGGCCACGCGGGTTACGCGTCGTTGGCCCAGTTGCAATTGGCCGGTATCCACCTCAAGGCCAATCGCCCCAAGGACGCGCTGGCCGCGTTTGAAGCGCTCGCGACCAGCCCCTCTGCCGATGCCGACATCAAGACCTTTGCGCTGCTCCAGGCCGCAGCTCTGCGCCTCGGCGAGGCCGACTTTACCGAGCTTCAGAATCGGCTCAAGCCGGTGGCAGAGGGTTCGACGGCCTGGCGCTTCCAGGCTCGTGAGATCCTTGGCACAGCCGCCTTCAAGGCTGGCAAGTTCGATGACGCTCGCTCGCAGCTGACGCCGCTGCTGGCCGATCCGGAAACGCCCCGCGCGGCTCTCGATCGCGTACAGCTGATCTTGGCGGCTATGGCCTCGGCCGACGCCGGAAAGGCAGCCGCGGCCCCCGCCGCGCCTGCCGCGACGGCGCCGCAAACGCCTGCCAAGGAACAGACGACGCCTCCCTCCGGAACACCGGCACAGGGAGGCAAGTGAGGAGATCAGGATGGTTCGGCCCCGCCCCGTGCACCGCGCGATTGCCCTCGTCGGGCTGAGCGCATGCGTGCTGGCAGGCTGCTCCTCCGACAGCCTCCCCAGCCTGCCCGACGTCGGCAAGCTGAACCCGTTCAAGGAAACGCAGGCTCCGCTACCGGGCCGCCGCATTCCGGTTCTGCCCGCAAACGAGAAAGTCCCCGGCGAACTCGCCGATGCTTCGTCGCCGATCGTAATTCCGCCACCTGTCGCGAACGAAGACTGGAGTCAACCCGGCGGCACGCCGTCAAACGTGCTCGGCAATCTCGCTCTATCCACAGCCCCGCGCGAAGTCTGGCGCTCGAGCGCCGGATCAGGCTCGAGCGGCAAGGGTCGCGTCATCGCAAGCCCGATTGTCTCCGGCGGACGCGTGTTCACCCTCGACGCCGAAGGCAACGCCACCGCCTTCTCCGTTTCTGGCGGCTCCCAGATCTGGAGCCAGAGCCTCGCGCCGACACCGCCTCAAACCGCCCAGGCCGGAGGCTTCTCGAGCTTCTCGACCGGCAGCCTGTTCTCACTCGGCGGTGGCGACGGCGGCGGTTACGGCGGTGGTCTCGCCGCCGACAACGGCCGCCTCTATGGCGCTACCGGCTTTGGAGCGGTCATCGCGCTCGATCCTGCAACCGGCAAGCGCCTCTGGGAGAAAAACCTCGGCGCGCCCGTCCGCTCCTCGCCCACCGCCGTCGCCGACCGCGTTTTCGTGCTGACCACCGAAGGCCGCTTCTACTGCCTCTCCGGTGTTGACGGCGCCGAACTCTGGTCAGCCCGCGGACTTCCAAGCCAAGCCTCGCTGTCGCTCAACGCGAGCCCCGCCGTCGATGGGGAGATCGTTGCCGTTCCCTATCCGACCGGCGACGTGCTCGGCCTCAAGATTCTCGACGGCAGCCCGGTGTGGTCGGAAAGCCTGACCCGCACGCGCTCCGAAAGCCAGTTCGCCTCGATGACCGACGCTGCCCGCCCGGCGATCGAAAATGGCGTCGTGTACGCCATCGGTCACGCCGGCCGAATGACCGCGACCAACACCAAGACCGGCGAAAGGATCTGGTCGCTCAACGCCCCAGGCACCCAGACACCATGGGTCGCCGGCGAAAGCGTTTTCATCGTCGACACGCGCGCGCAGATCATGGCCGTCTCTAAGCGCGACGGCAAAATCCAATGGACTACGAAACTGCCCGCGAGCGGCGCATGGTCCGGTCCCGTGCTCGCCGGCAATCAACTCTGGGCCGTCTCGTCTAAGGGCCTCCTGGCCGCGATCGATCCCATGGCCGGCCGCGTTCTCGGGCAGCAGGAGGTCGGCTCCGGCTCCTACATAGCCCCCGTCGTCGCTGGCGGCCGCATGTACCTCCTCACCGACGACGCCAAACTCATCGCCCTGCAGTGAGCGACGGACAGATCGCGGCTCCCAGGACGAGCGAGTTCGAAATCTTTCTTGTCGCCGTCCCCGGCCTCGAAGGCCCACTGTGCGCAGAAGCGCGCGCGCACGGATTTAAAGCCAAGACCGTCTCTGGTGGCGTCACGATCAAGGGCGGCTGGCCCGATGTCTGGCGCGCCAACCTCGAACTGCGCGGACCCAGCCGCATCCTCGCCCGCATTGATGAGTTCCGCGTCGTACATCTGGCGAAACTCGATACCCGCGCGCGGCAGATCCCATGGAGCACCATTTTGCGCCGCGACGTGCCCGTTCGCGTCGAAGCCTCGTGCAAGTCGTCCCGCATCTATCACTCCGGCGCCGCCGCCGAACGCATCGCCCGCGCCATCACGGAGGAACTGGGCGCCCCCATCTCCGACGATGCCGACGTCATCATCAAGGCCCGCATCGAAAACGACGTCTGCACCATCGCGGTCGATACCTCCGGCGAGCCGCTGCACAAGCGCGGCCACAAGGAAGCCGTCGCCAAGGCCCCTATGCGCGAAACCATGGCAGCACTCTTTCTGCGCCAGTGCGGTTTCACAGGCAGTGAACCGGTCCTCGACCCCATGTGTGGCTCCGGTACCTTCGTCATCGAAGCGGCTGAAATCGCTGCCGGCCTCAAGCCGGGCCGTTCTCGCACCTTCGCATTCGAACAGCTCGCAACCTTCGATCAGAAGGCCTGGAACGATCTGCGCCAGGGCGGCTCCTTAACACTGCTCTCCACCCCGTCCGGCCGGCTGCCCGAGGGGCTGGCGGACGCGGCACGTCAAAGCATCCGCTTCTATGGCCGCGACCGCGACCCCGGCGCCATCCGAATGAGCCGCGCCAACGCCGAGCGCGCCGGCGTCTCCGCTTTCACCGATTTCAGCGAAACGTCGATTGAAGATCAGTTCGCGCCAGACGGCCCGCCCGGCCTCGTCATCGTCAACCCGCCCTACGGCGATCGGCTCGGCGAAACCAATAAGCTTCGCCCGCTCTACCGCTCCCTCGGCCACACGCTGTTGACACGTTTCCCCGGCTGGCGTGTTGGCCTCATCACCAGCGACGACAATCTCGCCAATGCCACCGGCCTGCCGTTCTCTCTCGCTGCCGAACCCGTCCTGCACGGTGGCCTGCGCATCAAGCTCTACCGCACGGCCGCGCTGTCCTAGTGCTTACGCCGCGTTCTGCCCATCGTTCGTCTTGATGTCCTGGAACTTGATCGCCGGATTTTTGTCCGTTGCCCACCCGAGGCTGAACTGGCTCTGCGCCATGTAAACCCGATCGCCGTCGAGATCGGTCGCGATGGCCGACTTGTTCTTTGCCGCGAACGCTTCCAGCGCGGCCATGTCGTCCGACGTGAACCACCGCACCACTTCATAGGGGCAGCTCTCGAACACCACGGGAAGATTGTATTCATTCTTCAGCCGGTCCTCGAGCACGTCGAGCTGCAGCGCACCGATCACACCCACGATTGGCTGCGAACCGTCGATGGGGTTGAACACTTGCACCACGCCCTCTTCCGCCATCTCCATCAGCGCTTCGCGAAGCTTCTTGGCGCGGATCGCATCTTCCAGACGTACGCGGCGTAGGATTTCCGGTGCAAAACTCGGAATTCCGAGAAACGTAATGTCCTCGCCTTCGGTCAGCGCATCGCCGATGCGCAGCATCCCCCGGTTCGGGATGCCGACCACATCACCGGCATAGGCTTCCTCCGCCAGCGAGCGATCTTGCGCGAAGAAGAACTGTGGCGCGGCCAGCGCCAGCGTTTTGTCCGTCCGCACAATCTTCACGCGCATGCCTCGATTGAGCTTGCCCGACACGACGCGCATGAACGCCATCCGGTCGCGATGGTTCGGATCCATGTTCGCCTGGATCTTGAAGATGATCCCGCTCATGCGCGGCTCATCCGCCTGCACCGTGCGCGTGGCCGCGCGCAAACTACGCGGCGGCGGAGCAAACGCAACCAGCGCATCCAGCAAATGCCGAACGCCGAAGTTCTTCAACGCCGAGCCAAAATAAACCGGCGTCAGCGTGCCATGCCGGAAGGCCTCCAGATCGAACTTGTTGCACGCGTCTTCGACAAGACTGACCTCATCTCGCCACCGCTCGACAGAACCGTCTTCCGTCAGCAGCGTCTCGAATACCGGATCGCCCGGTCCAGACACGGGCACATCGACCCCCTCGTCGTCCAGTCGCGTGATCCTCGGCTTGTAGAGATCGTACGTCCCGCGGAACTCCCGGCCGCGCCCGATCGGCCAGTTCATCGGCGCCGTGTCGAGCGCCAGGATGTTTGCAATCTCATCGAGCAGTTCGATCGGCTCCCGCGTCTCGCGATCGAGCTTGTTGATGAACGTAACGATGGGAATGTCGCGCAGCCGGCAGATCTCGAACAGCTTGCGAGTCCGGCTCTCGATGCCCTTCGCCGCGTCGATCACCATGATGGCGCTGTCGACCGCCGTCAGCGTGCGATAGGTCTGATCGGAGAAATCTTCGTGGCCCGGCGTATCGAGCAGGTTGAGAACCGCATTGCCGTACTCGAACGTCATCACCGAGGTAACGACCGAAATGCCACGCGCCCGCTCGATGGCCATCCAGTCCGAGCGCGTGTTCTGCTTGTCCTTCTTCGCCTTGACCTGACCCGCGAGCTGAATGGCGCCTCCGAACAGCAGGAGCTTTTCCGTCAGCGTCGTCTTGCCGGCGTCGGGATGCGAAATAATGGCGAACGTCCGCCGCCGCGCGATCTCCCGTTGCAGGACGCTCCCCGGCGCACCGCTCGTCGCAGGAGTGGGCGCTGAAGTATCGGTCATGCGTGCGTCGTCGGACACGTCCCGCCTCGTCGCTGGGGTTGAAGTCGCGCGCGGCGGGAGCGGCCCATACGATTGGGCGGGCAAAGGGGCCCAGCAGCGCTGGCCCCCTATACATGCTTCGAGCGGCGCGGTCACCTAACGCGTTGCAGCGGCACTCGGACAAAAATAAAGCCGGGAGGACCACATGGGAAAGGTCCTCCCGGCCATTTGGCCCCGTCGAGGGCTACGCATTACTTCCGGGACGGGGCATTCTGCTGTTCGTGGAAGGCAGAGACTCCAACACGCATACGCTACGCAAACAACTCACTCCGGCCATCCGCTATGCGCAGATGCCAGGAGAACGTGACACCCCTGCGTTACATTCCGTGTTAGTCTAACGCACGCTGTGGATAACCTCGCAACTGGCGGAAGCATCTAGGAAAGCGCTACGATGTTCGCCGGAGCAGGGGGATTGATCGTGGGGCGACGCCAGCCGTTGTATGTCGTGTTGATGGGGGTGGTCCTGGCTGCCGCCGTACTGCTGCGCATCTTCGACCCTACCCCCGTAGCGCGCATGCGCCTCGCCATCTTCGACAGCTTACTGATGAGCGCGCCTCGTCCCATCGACGAGACGTTCCCGGTTCGCATTCTCGACATCGACGAAGCCTCCCTGGCCGAGTTCGGCCAATGGCCTTGGCCGCGCACGCGCCTCGCCGGCATCATCAACCGTCTCAACGAGGCCGGCGCCCGCACTATCACGGTCGATCTCATCCTCGCCGAACCCGACCGCTGGAACGCGTCGAATATCGCCAAGGAGCTCGCCCGCGTCCCCGGCCTCGAACCGCTCGGCGAAAAAGCCTCGACCCTGCCCTCCAATGACGATGTGCTCGCCGCCGCCATCTCCAAGGCTCCAGTTGTGCTGGGCTTTGCTGGCGAACGCGACGTCACCCGCCAACTGGCAGAGCCGAGAGCACCCTTCGCCATTGCCGGCGATGACCCCATGCTGTTTGTCCCGGCGTTCGCCGGCGGCGTAGGTTCGCTTCCCCTCCTCTCCGAAGCCGCAACCGGCATTGGTGCCGTGAACTGGCTACCCGAAAGCGATCAGGTCGTCCGCCGCGTTCCCCTCCTCATCACAGCCGGCGGCAAGCTCTATCCGTCGCTCTCCCTCGAAACGATCCGCATCGCACAAGGAACCGGCACAACAATTCTCGTCCGCTCATCGGGCGCCAGCGGCATCCTCTCCTTTGGTGAGCAGACCGGCATCGACAGCATCCGCGCCGGCGACGTGATCCTGCCCACCGACGCCCAAGGCGAACTCTGGCTGAAATTCTCCCCGCCCGATCCTCGTCGCAGCATTTCCGCCCGCGATCTACTCGCTGGCCGGGTCGACAAATCCGAAATTGAAGGCCGGCTCATTTTCATCGGCACCAGCGCCACGGGGCTCATGGACCTGCGCACCACACCGCTGGTGCCCGCTCTTGCCGGCGTCGAGATCCACGCCCAGGCACTGGAACAAATGCTCGCCGGTGATCATCTCGTCCGTCCTGCCTGGGCGACAGGCGCCGAACTCGTCTTTCTCGTCATCGCCGGGCTCTTATCGGCCTTGCTCATCGCACGATCCCAAACCGTCGCCCGCTACATCGCAACCTCCGGCGCCGTCGCCGCGGCCATCCTCACGGTCGCCGCTGTCGCCGGAGTCGTAGCCCTGTCCTGGCTCGCCTACCGCAACGGCTTGCTCATCGATCCGGTCTATCCCTCGCTCTCCCTGCTCGCTGTCTACCTCGTCGGTTCGCTCACGAGCTACGTCCGCTCCGAGGCCGACCGCGCCCGCATCCGCTCGGCCTTCGGCTACTACGTCTCGCCCACTGTCGTCGAAGAACTGGCCCGCACACCCGATCGACTGAAGCTCGGCGGGGAACTGCGTGACGTCACGCTTCTCTTTGCCGACGTGCGTGGCTTCTCGCGACTCTCCGAAGGCATGACGGCGGAGGAACTGGTCCGCTTCATCAACACGCTCTTCACGCCGCTCGCCGACGAAATCCTTGCCCATCGCGGCACCATCGACAAGTTCATGGGCGACGCCGTCATGGCCTTCTGGAACGCCCCGCTCACCGACCCCGACCACGCGCGCCAGGCCTGCCGCGCAGCTCTCGCCATGCAGGCCTCCATCGTCGCCATGAACGCTAACCGCGGACAGAACACCGAACCCATCCGCATCGGCATCGGTCTCAACACCGGCGCATGCGTCGTGGGCAACGTCGGCTCTCCGCAGCGCTTCGACTATTCCGTTCTAGGTGATGTCGTGAACACCGCCTCGCGCATCGAGGAGACCACCAAGGCCTACGGAACGCCCATTATCATCGGCGAACACACTGCAGCTGCCGCATCCGACTTCGC
This sequence comes from uncultured Alphaproteobacteria bacterium, assembly GCA_963713575.1. Taxonomy (GTDB): domain Bacteria; phylum Pseudomonadota; class Alphaproteobacteria; order Rhizobiales; family Hyphomicrobiaceae; genus JAGVSR01. The sequence continues at coordinate 4,665 of CAVQMH010000010.1, read as the reverse complement.
AATCGTCGAAATCGCCGCCGTCGCACTTCGCGGCAAGGACCGTGGGGAGAAACTCTTCGCCCTCGTCGGCGACGAGATCGCCGCCCGCCACGCGCGCTGGAATGACTTGAAGCAGCATGTCCTGGGGTTCGCGCAATACATGGCGGCGGGCGACGTACCCGCCGCCCGCCGCCAGATCATCGCCGCTCGTGCTCTCGGGATCGACGCAGCCGAACCCGTCCTGAAGGCAGCCGAACAGCGCCTTCCGCTTTAAATTCGTCTAGCGCGGCGATTGCATCTTGGGCGACGGCATCCGCCCGCCCCCGCCCATATCACCGCCCTGCCGGCCACCACCGCCCATCTTGCCAACGCCGATGCCGATCCCGACACCGATCGCCAATCCGAGTGCGGCCTTGGCGGCAGCATCGTCATTGCTCGCCCGCCGCGTCTTCTTCGGCTTTTCCTTAGCAGGCGAGGCAACCTTCACCGGCTTCTTCTTGGCCGGCTTTTCGTCGGCCTGTTCCGTCTTCGGCTTCTTCGTCCGCCGCGGCGGCGGATCATCCTTCACTTTGCGCGGCGGCCGCGCCTCCGGATCGAGCGCACCGAGCTTGATCAGCGTGTCCGGCGTAAATACCGGATTGGGATCGATGGTCGGCGGCTTCCTCACGAATGGAAACGCCGTATCCAGAGGTGGCAGAATGGCTTTGTCGATCTTGATCCAGTTCGCCGGCGGACGCACATCGCCTGCACTCGTGATCTGAATGAGCTTGCCCGGTTCGTCGAGATCGCGGCACCGCCCGCGCTCATCGCACACCGTAACGGCACCCTCATGCAACAGGAGCCAACTCGTGTCGTCCTCCTGCACATAGACGTCGAAGATCGTTCCGCGCACGGTGATCGACGCCCGTGGTACCTTCACCACGTAGCTCGGCTTCTTGGCCACGCCTGTCATGAACCGGAAAGCGCCTTCGACAAGATCGACACCGATATCGCCAGTCGCCTTGTCGGGGTCATAGACAAACTTGTCGAGCAGCAGCTTGGCGCCGGGACCCAGCGCCAGCTTGGTCTCGTCATTGAGCTTCAATTCTGTTGATCCATCGCGACTGACGTCGATGAGTTCGTTCTGGCGCACACCGTCTCCGGCTGCGAGTGTTCGGGTGTCACGATTGTAAGCTGCGGTGACGATGTCCACGACAGAAAGCGTCGCCCCGATCGGATCGCCTCCGGCAGCCAGAACAGGCCCTGCGACGAGCCCTGGGCAAAGCAAAAAAACGACGGCAGCAGCAGTCAGGCGGCGCATGACGCACTCCCACGCAAAAACAGCTTCCGACGCCAAGATAGCCTGAAACGTAAAACAAGACTGTACCGGCGGGAACAGGCATCGACAGATAAATCGCCAGTGTTAATGGCTGACGGGCACCACATCCTTGGCTTTCGCCTTGTGGTCCGGCTCCACATGGATAACGACCTGCGAACCTGGAATTCGCGCCTTCAGCGCGGCCTCGATCCTGTCACAGATATCGTGCGACTGCAGCACCGTCATCGTGCCCGGCACCACGAGATGGAATTCGATGAACATCACCCGGCCCGCATGCCGCGTCCGAATATCGTGCGCTTGGATGGCGCCCTCGCCACAATCCTGGATGGCAGCCCGGATCTCCGCCTGATCCTCAGTACTCGCCGCCTCGTCCATCAGCGACGAAATCGACATCGAGATGATGTGATATCCCGCCCAAAGGATGTTGACGCCGACGAACGCAGCCAACAGCGGATCGAGTTGCGTGATCCCCGTCCAAAGCGACAGCAACAGCCCGATCAGCACCCCGACTGACGTCATTACATCCGTCAGGATGTGCCATCCGCCCGCCGTCAGCGCCGGTGACTTCCACACCCGTCCGCGCGAGATCAGGTATCCCGCCCAACCGGCATTGATCACCGCCGCGACAGTATTGATGGCCAGTCCCATCGCAGGCTCGGTCAAGGTCCGCGGATTGCGCCAGGCTTCGTAAGCCTCCTGAAAGATCAGGAAAGCCGCCAAGACGATCAGCGCGCCCTCGAGCACCGCCGAAAAAAACTCTGCTTTGTGATGTCCAAACGGATGCTTTCGGTCCGGCGGCATGGCACTGACGCGCACCGCGATCAGCGCCGCCACCGCAGTCAAGACGTTCACGATGCTTTCCAGCGCATCGGAGTACAGCGCGGCACTACCGGTCTTCAAGTACGCCACGTACTTCAGGCCCATGACGATGAAAGCCACGGCGATGGTCGCCATCGCGGTCCGGCCAACCAGACCGTTGCCGTGGGCATGATCGTGAATGCCGCTCATGAGTCTCTGCCGTCCGAGTTGATCGGCACCCTGTGGCACGCCCTGCGGTCGCCGCCAAGCCTGTTGTGCCGAAGTGGTTTTCCACATCGGCGCCGGGCGCAGCTATCGCCGCAGACGCGAGAATCTGATGGGTAGGACGATCGACACGTCAGGAGGGTGACCATGGCCAATTTCACGACCCACATTGCCGTCGGCACCGTGGTGTCCGGTGCTCTCGCCACCCTCACGCTCGCCGCCGACATCGTGGCCCCGGAAAACCTCATCGCGGTCACAATGGCCGGCGTTCTGGGCTCCATCCTCCCCGACATTGACCTGAAGGATCTCACGTCCGAGCAAGGCGATGTTCTCTGGCCTCGGCATTTTCTTCTCATTTGCGGTCCTTTTCTCCTTCGCCACGAAATTCTCGATCGCCGAACTCTGGATCCTCTGGCTCGGCACGCTGGTCTTGTTCCGCTACGGCCTGCACGCGGCCTTCCATCATCTCTCCATCCACCGCGGCATCTGGCATTCCATCCTTGCCGCAATCTTTTCCGCTGGCGCGACCGCGGTCGTGTTCTACTACGTGCTCGGCCGCCACGAAGGCGTGGCCTGGCTCGGCGCCGCATTCCTGTTCCTGGGCTATCTCACCCACCTGATCCTCGACGAGATGTATTCCGTCGATGTCATGGACACGCGCGTAAAGGCATCTTTCGGCACGGCTCTCAAGCTGTTTGACCGACGCTACCCCTATGCGTCGCTCGGTATGCTCGCCGCCGCCATTGCCATCTTGAGCATCACGCCCCCGACGAAAACATTCATGGACGGAATGTCGTCGCGCGATCTATGGGCCGGTCTTAACCAGCGCCTGCTTCCCGAAGATAAGTGGTTCGGCATCCTCGACCGCAACAGCGGCCTCGCCAAGGTTGGAACCTCGCCTGACCAAAGCGGGGTCACCACAGGCTCAATTCCATCCCCACCGCCGGCCGCAACGCCCGCGCGCTGACAACGCATCAGCCGGCGCTGAAAACGTCCACCAGCAATTTCACATTCAGCGCGACGATGACAATCGCAATCACCGCCGCCACCGCCGTCAGCCATCGCGGCGCGACGAGTTCACCCATCTTCGCCCGCGATGCAGTAAACATGACGAGCGGCATTACCGCGAACGGCAGCTGAAAACTTAAGACCACCTGCGAGAGGATCAAAAGTTTGCCTGCGTGGCTCTCGCCATACAGCAGGATCACAATCACTGCCGGAATGATGGCCACAAGCCGCGTCACCAGCCGCCGCAGCCATGCCGCCAGCTTGATGTCGATGAAGCCTTCCATGACGATCTGACCGGCCATCGTCGCCGTCACCGTCGAATTGAGCCCGCAGCACAGCAGCGCGATCGCGAACAGCGACGGGGCGATCGATGCGCCGAGCAGCGGCTGCCAGCAGTTCATGCGCCCGGTCGAGTTCGCCAGACGCGCGTCTCGCCCGCAACATGGAAGGTCGCCGCGGCCAGGATAAGGATCGAGGCGTTGATCGTCAGCGCGAACATCAGCGCCACGGTCGAATTGAGGGTCGCGATACTTCAGCGCGTCTCGTCGCTCCGGCAACGAGTCCCGTACGGCCGCGTCTGAACGATGCCCGAATGCAGATAGAGATTATGCGGCATGACCGTTGCGCCGAGATGCCGAGCGCCAGATAGAGCATGTTCGGGATTGGTTACGATCTCGCTCGTTGGCACGAAGCCCGCCGACGACCTTCGCCCCAATCCGGATCGGCCAGCGCGATCTGGATCGCGAAACACACCGCGATCACGCCAAGAAGCGTAATGATGAACGCTTCGATCTTGCGAAACCCCGGTTCTGCAGCCACAGGATCAGGAACACGTCGAGCGCCGTGATCACTACGCCGACCTCGAGCGGAATGCCGAACAGCAACTGCAGCCCGATCGCCGTGCCGATCACCTCGGCAAGATCCGTGGCACAGATGGCAAGCTCCGCAAGCAACCACAGCGGCCACGACGCCCAGCGCGGGAGGCCGTCACGGCACGCTTGCGCGAGGTCGCGTCCCGTCCCACTGCCGAGCCGCGCGCACAGCGACTGCAGGATGATCGCCATGATGTTGGAGATCAGAGCGACGGCCAGCAGCGTGTAACCGAATTGGAGCCGCCGGCCAGCGACGTCGCCCAGTTCCAGGATCCATATAGCCGACGGCGACGAGATATCCAGGACCGAGAAAGGCCAGAAACTTCCGCCACGGCGACGCTCCCGGCGACACCGCGACGGAGCGAAAAACCTCGAGCAGCGATGGCTCGCCGCGCACGCGCTGCCACCCGCCTTCGCCCTCGGCCGAGATCGGACGCTCTGATTCCGGCACCAAAGTCATCGATG
>CAVQMH010000009.1:0-13455 GCA_963713575.1 uncultured Alphaproteobacteria bacterium | reverse complement strand
CCCGAAAGCGATCAGGTCGTCCGCCGCGTTCCCCTCCTCATCACAGCCGGCGGCAAGCTCTATCCGTCGCTCTCCCTCGAAACGATCCGCATCGCACAAGGAACCGGCACAACAATTCTCGTCCGCTCATCGGGCGCCAGCGGCATCCTCTCCTTTGGTGAGCAGACCGGCATCGACAGCATCCGCGCCGGGCCAATGCGCGATCCTGCCCACCGACGCCCAAGGCGAACTCTGGCTGAAATTCTCCCCGCCCGATCCTCGTCGCAGCATTTCCGCCCGCGATCTACTCGCTGGCCGGGTCGACAAATCCGAAATTGAAGGCCGGCTCATTTTCATCGGCACCAGCGCCACGGGGCTCATGGACCTGCGCACCACACCGCTGGTGCCCGCTCTTGCCGGCGTCGAGATCCACGCCCAGGCACTGGAACAAATGCTCGCCGGTGATCATCTCGTCCGTCCTGCCTGGGCGACAGGCGCCGAACTCGTCTTTCTCGTCATCGCCGGGCTCTTATCGGCCTTGCTCATCGCACGATCCCAAACCGTCGCCCGCTACATCGCAACCTCCGGCGCCGTCGCCGCGGCCATCCTCACGGTCGCCGCTGTCGCCGGAGTTGTAGCCCTGTCCTGGCTCGCCTACCGCAACGGCTTGCTCATCGATCCGGTCTATCCCTCGCTCTCCCTGCTCGCTGTCTACCTCGTCGGTTCGCTCACGAGCTACGTCCGCTCCGAGGCCGACCGCGCCCGCATCCGCTCGGCCTTCGGCTACTACGTCTCGCCCACTGTCGTCGAAGAACTGGCCCGCACACCCGATCGACTGAAGCTCGGCGGGGAACTGCGTGACGTCACGCTTCTCTTTGCCGACGTGCGTGGCTTCTCGCGACTCTCCGAAGGCATGACGGCGGAGGAACTGGTCCGCTTCATCAACACGCTCTTCACGCCGCTCGCCGACGAAATCCTTGCCCATCGCGGCACCATCGACAAGTTCATGGGCGACGCCGTCATGGCCTTCTGGAACGCCCCGCTCACCGACCCCGACCACGCGCGCCAGGCCTGCCGCGCAGCTCTCGCCATGCAGGCCTCCATCGTCGCCATGAACGCTAACCGCGGACAGAACACCGAACCCATCCGCATCGGCATCGGTCTCAACACCGGCGCATGCGTCGTGGGCAACGTCGGCTCTCCGCAGCGCTTCGACTATTCCGTTCTAGGTGATGTCGTGAACACCGCCTCGCGCATCGAGGAGACCACCAAGGCCTACGGAACGCCCATTATCATCGGCGAACACACTGCAGCTGCCGCATCCGACTTCGCAATCGTCGAAATCGCCGCCGTCGCACTTCGCGGCAAGGACCGTGGGGAGAACTCTTCGCCCTCGTCGGCGACGAGATCGCCGCCCGCCACGCGCGCTGGAATGACTTGAAGCAGCATGTCCTGGGGTTCGCGCAATACATGGCGGCGGGCGACGTACCCGCCGCCCGCCGCCAGATCATCGCCGCTCGTGCTCTCGGGATCGACGCAGCCGAACCCGTCCTGAAGGCAGCCGAACAGCGCCTTCCGCTTTAAATTCGTCTAGCGCGGCGATCGCATCTTGGGCGACGGCATCCGCCCTTTTCCGCCCATATCACCGCCCTGCCGGCCACCACCGCCCATCTTGCCAACGCCGATGCCGATCCCGACACCGATCGCCAATCCGAGTGCGGCCTTGGCGGCAGCATCGTCATTGCTCGCCCGCCGCGTCTTCTTCGGCTTTTCCTTAGCAGGCGAGGCAACCTTCACCGGCTTCTTCTTGGCCGGCTTTTCGTCGGCCTGTTCCGTCTTCGGCTTCTTCGTCCGCCGCGGCGGCGGATCATCCTTCACTTTGCGCGGCGGCCGCGCCTCCGGATCGAGCGCACCGAGCTTGATCAGCGTGTCCGGCGTAAATACCGGATTGGGATCGATGGTCGGCGGCTTCCTCACGAATGGAAACGCCGTATCCAGAGGTGGCAGAATGGCTTTGTCCATCTTGATCCAGTTCGCCGGCGGACGCACATCGCCTGCACTCGTGATCTGAATGAGCTTGCCCGGTTCGTCGAGATCGCGGCACCGCCCGCGCTCATCGCACACCGTACGCCACCCTCATGCAACAGGAGCCAACTCGTGTCGTCCTCCTGCACATAGACGTCGAAGATCGTTCCGCGCACGGTGATCGACGCCCGTGGTACCTTCACCACGTAGCTCGGCTTCTTGGCCACGCCTGTCATGAACCGGGAAGCGCCTTCGACAAGATCGACACCGATATCGCCAGTCGCCTTGTCGGGGTCATAGACAAACTTGTCGAGCAGCAGCTTGGCGCCGGGACCCAGCGCCAGCTTGGTCTCGTCATTGAGCTTCAATTCTGTTGATCCATCGCGACTGACGTCGATGAGTTCGTTCTGGCGCACACCGTCTCCGGCTGCGAGTGTCCGGGTGTCACGATTGTAAGCTGCGGTGACGATGTCCACGACAGAAAGCGTCGCCCCGATCGGATCGCCTCCGGCAGCCAGAACAGGCCCTGCGACGAGCCCTGGGCAAAGCAAAAAAACGACGGCAGCAGCAGTCAGGCGGCGCATGACGCACTCCCACGCAAAAACAGCTTCCGACGCCAAGATAGCCTGAAACGTAAAACAAGACTGTACCGGCGGGAACAGGCATCGACAGATAAATCGCCAGTGTTAATGGCTGACGGGCACCACATCCTTGGCTTTCGCCTTGTGGTCCGGCTCCACATGGATAACGACCTGCGAACCTGGAATTCGCGCCTTCAGCGGGCCTCGATCCTGTCACAGATATCGTGCGACTGCAGCACCGTCATCGTGCCCGGCACCACGAGATGGAATTCGATGAACATCACCCGGCCCGCATGCCGCGTCCGAATATCGTGCGCTTGGATGGCGCCCTCGCCACAATCCTGGATGGCAGCCCGGATCTCCGCCTGATCCTCAGTACTCGCCGCCTCGTCCATCAGCGACGAAATCGACATCGAGATGATGTGATATCCCGCCCAAAGGATGTTGACGCCGACGAACGCAGCGAACAGTGGATCCAGTTGCGTGATCCCCGTCCAAAGCGACAGCAACAGCCCGATCAGCACCCAACTGACGTCATTACATCCGTCAGGATGTGCCATCCGCCCGCCGTCAGCGCCGGTGACTTCCACACCCGTCCGCGCGAGATCAGGTATCCGCCCAACCGGTATTGATCACCGCCGCGACAGTATTGATGGCCAGTCCCATCGCAGGCTCGGTCAAGGTCCGCGAATTGCGCCAGGCTTCGTAAGCCTCCTGAAAGATCAGGAAAGCCGCCAAGACGATCAGCGCGCCCTCGAGCACCGCCGAAAAAAACTCTGCTTTGTGATGTCCAAACGGATGCTTTCGGTCCGGCGGCATGGCACTGACGCGCACCGCGATCAGCGCCGCCACCGCAGCCAAGACGTTCACGATGCTTTCCAGCGCATCGGAGTACAGCGCGGCACTACCGGTCTTCAAGTACGCCACGTACTTCAGGCCCATGACGATGAAAGCCACGGCGATGGTCGCCATCGCGGTCCGGCCAACCAGACCGTTGCCGTGGGCATGATCGTGAATGCCACTTACAAGTCTCTGCCGTCCGAGTTGATCGGCACCCTGTGGCACGCCCTGCGGTCGCCGCCAAGCCTGTTGTGCCGAAGTGGTTTTCCACATCGGCGCCGGGCGCAGCTATCGCCGCAGACGCGAAAATCTCATGGGTAGGACGATCGACACGTCAGGAGGGTGACCATGGCCAATTTCACGACCCACATTGCCGTCGGCACCGTGGTGTCCGGTGCTCTCGCCACCCTCACGCTCGCCGCCGACATCGTGGCCCCGGAAAACCTCATCGCGGTCACAATGGCTGGCGTTCTGGGCTCCATCCTCCCCGACATTGACCTGAAGGAATCACGTCCGAGCAAGGCGATGTTCTCTGGCCTCGGCATTTTCTTCTCATTTGCGGTCCTTTTCTCCTTCGCCACGAAATTCTCGATCGCCGAACTCTGGATCCTCTGGCTCGGCACGCTGGTCTTGTTTCGCTACGGCCTGCACGCGGCCTTCCATCATCTCTCCATCCACCGCGGCATCTGGCATTCCATCCTTGCCGCAATCTTTTCCGCTGGCGCGACCGCAGTCGTGTTCTACTACGTGCTCGGCCGCCACGAAGGCGTGGCCTGGCTCGGCGCGGGATTCCTGTTCCTGGGCTATCTCACCCACCTGATCCTCGACGAGATGTATTCCGTCGATGTCATGGACACGCGCGTAAAGGCATCTTTCGGCACGGCTCTCGAAGCTGGTTGACCGACGCCACCCCTATGCGTCGCTCGGTATGCTCGCCGCCGCCATTGCCATCTTGAGCATCACGCCCCCGACGAAAACATTCATGGACGGAATGTCGTCGCGCGATCTATGGGCCGGTCTTAACCAGCGCCTGCTTCCCGAAGATAAGTGGTTCGGCATCCTCGACCGCAACAGCGGCCTCGCCAAGGTTGGAACCTCGCCTGACCAAAGCGGGGTCACCACAGGCTCAATTCCATCCCCACCGCCGGCCGCAACGCCCGCGCGCTGACAACGCATCAGCCGGCGCTGAAAACGTCCACCAGCAATTTCACATTCAGCGCGACGATGACAATCGCAATCACCGCCGCCACCGCCGTCAGCCATCGCGGCGCGACGAGTTCACCCATCTTCGCCCGCGATGCAGTAAACATGACGAGCGGGATTACCGCGAACGGCAGCTGAAAACTTAAGACCACCTGCGAGAGGATCAAAAGTTTGCCTGCGTGGCTCTCGCCATACAGCAGGATCACAATCACTGCTGGAATGATGGCCACAAGCCGCGTCACCAGCCGCCGCAGCCATGCCGCCAGCTTGATGTCGATGAAGCCTTCCATGACGATCTGACCGGCCATCGTCGCCGTCACCGTCGAATTGAGCCCGCAGCACAGCAGCGCGATCGCAAACAGCGACGGGGCAATCGATGCCCCCAGCAGCGGCTGCAGCAGTTCATGCGCCCGGCCGAGTTCCGACACTTGCGTCTCGCCCGCAACATGGAACGTCGCCGCCGCAAGGATAAGGATCGACGCGTTGATCGTCAGCGCGAACATCAGCGCCACGGTCGAATTGAGGGTTGCATACTTCAGCGCGTCTCGTCGCTCCGGCAACGAAGTCCCGTACGCCCGCGTCTGAACGATGCCCGAATGCAGATAGAGGTTATGCGGCATGACCGTTGCGCCGATAATGCCGAGTGCCAGATAGAGCATGTTGGGATTGGATACGATCTCGCTCGTCGGCACGAACCCGCCGACGACCTTCCCCCAATCCGGATCGGCCAGCGCGATCTGAATGGCGAAACACACCGCGATCACGCCAAGAAGCGTAATGATGAACGCTTCGATCTTGCGAAACCCCCGGCTTTGCAGCCACAGGATCAGGAACACATCCAGCGCCGTGATCAATACGCCGATCTCGAGCGGAATAGCGAACAGCAACTGCAGCCCGATCGCCGTGCCGATCACCTCGGCAAGATCCGTCGCACAGATCGCAAGCTCCGCAAGCAACCACAACGGCCACGACACCCAGCGGGGGAACCCATCACGGCACGCTTGCGCCAGATCACGTCCCGATCCCACTGCCAGCCGCGCGCACAGCGACTGCAAGATGATCGCCATGATGTTGGAAATCAGAGCAACAGCCAGCAGCGTGTAGCCGAACTGCGCCCCACCGGCCAGCGACGTGGCCCAGTTGCCCGGATCCATATAACCCACGGCCACGAGATATCCAGGCCCGAGAAAGGCCAGAAACTTCCGCCACGGCGACGCTCCCGGCGACACCGCGACGGAGCGAAAAACCTCGAGCAGCGATGGCTCGCCGCGCACGCGCTGCCACCCGCCTTCGCCCTCGGCCGAGATCGGACGCTCTGAACCCGGCACCAAAGTCATCGATGGTTCATTCCGGTGTTGTCCTTATTGCAAATGAATTGCAGGTGCGATAAGACTGGACTGGACCGGCCCAAACGTCAACCCGTATGGACTGACGCCCGTCTGCAAGAGCGCGCTGCATCCGCTGAGATAGCTGTATGTCCGAAACCGCCGACCTCGCAGACTTGTGCCGCAAAAGCGGCCGCCGGCTCACCGGCCAGCGCCGCGTCATTGCCGATGTCGTCTCCGCCGCCCATGACCACCCGGACGTCATCGAGATCCACCGCCGCGCCGCAGCCATCGATCCCCGCATTGCGCTCTCGACCGTCTATCGCACCCTGCGCATGTTCGCCGACATCGGCCTCGTCGAGACTCATACATTCGAAGGCGGCCGCGCCCGCGTGGAGCGCGCCACCGGTGAACACCACGACCACCTGATCGACATCACCACCGGCAAGGTCATCGAATTCCGATCCGACGATATTGAGCGTTTGCAGAACGAGATCGCCCGCCGCCTCGGCTACCGTCTCACTGGCCACCGCCTCGAGCTGTATGCTGAACCCTTGCCCGGGCGCGCGCGTCCGTCACAGCGCAAAGCCCGCTGACCGTTATCTCCATCCCCGCTCTATGCTCGCCCTGCCAAAGCCGCTAGAACGGCACCGGGGTACGCGCGCCATAAGCGCGGCCATCTTGGGGAGACCATCACATGACACCGACGATTGCCGGCGTGCTCGCGCTCGCCCTTCCGCTTTTGCTTCTTGGATTGCTGTTCCTGCGCCGCAACGGCGTCGTGTTCCTGTTCTATGTCGTGCTCTGCGCCGTCGGCATCGGCTATCTCTTCACCACCGGCGCCGTCGACGACATCGGAACCAAGGCCCTCGAGTTCGTCAATCAGTTCACTGCCGAGAAGGCCGCCGAGCCAGGTCCGGCTGCTCCCACACCAGCCCCCGCACCCTGACGCGACGCGCTGCCCCGCACAGCCAGAGCTTGCCGCGTATCTGGTCCTCGCCTAATGAGACGGGGTGCCCCGCCAGAGCTGCTGAGACCTCATGTCCGAACTGCTGATCGAACTCTTCTCCGAGGAAATCCCCGCGCGCATGCAGGTGCGCGCGAGCGAGGACCTGAAGCGCCTCGTCGGAGACGGGCTGAAGGCCGCCGGGCTGAACTTCTCCAGCGCCCGCACCTATTCCACCCCGCGCCGCCTCGCCCTGGTCGTCGAAGGCCTGCCGCATATCTCGCCCGCCATCTGCGACGAGCGCAAAGGCCCCCGCGTCGGCGCCCCCGAACAGGCCCTCGCCGGATTTCTCAAGGCCGCCGGCCTTGCCTCCATCGACGAAGCCGAAATCGTCAACGACGAGAAAAAGGGCGACTACTACCTCGCCCGCATCGAAAAGCCGGGCCGCAAAGCCGCCGAGATCGTGGCCGAGGTTGTCCACACCGTGCTGGCAAAATTCCCCTGGCCGAAATCCATGCGGTGGGGCTCCGGCACCTTCCAGTGGGTCCGCCCGCTGCACTCCATCATCTGCCTGCTCGACGGCAAAGTCGTCCCGTTCGAGATCGCCGGCATCACGGCCGGGCAGACCACGCGCGGCCATCGCTTCCACGGCAACAGCCCCTTCAAGGTCAAGTCGTTCGCCGACTACGGAAGCAGCTGATAGCCCACAAAGTGATGCTCGACCCCGCCGCCCGCATCGCCACCATCAGCGAAGCAGGCCCACGCAGCCGCCAAGGCCGCCAAGCTCCAGCTTGTCGAAGACGAGGCCCTGGTCGCCGAGAACGCCGGCCTCACCGAATGGCCGGCCGTGCTGATGGGCACGTTCGACAAGGACTTCCTCGAAGTCCCCGGCGAAGTGCCTGACCACCTCGATGAAGCAGCACCAGAAGTGCTTCTCGCTGACGCGACCCGAAGACCGAAGAAGCTCGCCAACAACTTCATGCTCGTCTCCAACCTCATCGCCAAGGACGGCGGCGCGCAGATCATCTCCGGCAACGAGAAGGTCATCCGCGCGCGCCTGTCGGATGCCAAGTTCTTCTGGGACCAGGACCTCAAGAAGCCGCTCGATGAAATGGCGAGCGAGCTCGCCGGCATCACCTTCCACGAGAAGCTCGGCACGCAGTGGGACCGCGTCGAGCGCATCGCCGAACTGGCGGCCCAGATCGCGGGTGCCGTCGATGCCGAGCCGGAGGATGCCCGCCGCGCCGCGCAGCTTGCCAAGGCCGATCTCGTCTCCGGCATGGTCGGCGAATTCCCGGAGCTGCAGGGCCTGATGGGCCGCTACTACGCGGAGAAGGCCGGCACCAAACCCGAAATCGCCCGCGCCATCGAGCTGCACTACAAGCCCAAGGGCCCCACCGACGCCGTGCCGAAGGAAGAAGACGGCGACAGCGTCGCCATCGCCGTGGCGCTCGCCGACAAGCTCGACACCCTCGTCGGCTTCTGGGCCATCGGCGAAAAGCCCACCGGCTCCGGCGATCCCTATCAGCTCCGCCGCGCCGCCCTGGGCGTCATCCGCATCGTGCTGGAGAACGATCTGCGACTTGCCGCTAATGCGTGCAGATCGCGAGCGCACGAGAATTTGTCGACCAAGCAGCATCTTCAGGTACGGAAGCGCGAAGCAGCTAAGGCTGCCGGTGTCTCCGTGATTGCGACAGGCGTCTCGCTCGTCGATTGGAACGGCCAAAAAGTCAACGCGACAAGCGTCGACCTCCTCGCCTTCTTCGCCGACCGCCTGAAGGTCCACCTGCGGAAAAGGGCGCGCGCCACGACCTGATCGACGCCGTGTTCGCGCTTCCCGGCCAGGACGACCTCGCGCTGATCGTCAAGCGCGTCGAAGCGCTGGACGCGTTCCTGATACCGACGACGGCGCCAACCTGCTCGCGGGCGTCAAGCGCGCCTCCAACATCCTCGCCATCGAGGAAAAGAAGGACAAGAACAGCTACGCCGGCGACCCCGACGGCGACCTCCTCGCCGAACAGGACGAACGCGCGCTCGCGGCCGCCATCGCCAAGGCCAAGCAGGACACCGCCGCCGCCATCAACGTCGAGAACTTCAACGGCGCGATGAGCGCCCTGGCCGAGTTGCGGGCGCCGGTCGACGCCTTCTTCGAGAAGGTCACGGTCAACGCTGCTGATCCAAGCCCTGCGCGAAAACCGGCTCAAACTGCTCTCGGAAATCCGCGCCGCCACCCTCAATGTCGCTGATTTCTCACGCATTTCCGGCTAAGCCGGGCGCCGTTCCTTGGCAACCCCGAGTGTCAACTCAGCCGATCGTGCAATAAGAAAAATTGACCATCGTCAGGTGATCCTAGCGGTCACTCCTGCCGTTTCCAATGTAGACGCAAACCAAAATGGGCGCTGCAAGAGACCGCACTTTCGGAATGATCCGCCGGCTTGGCCCGGCGCCCGCCAGACGCGATGGACAAGATGGACGACGGGAAGACGCTCCACTTTGAGTTCGCCGAGACGGCTAAGGCCCCCATGGCCGCGGCTCACATCGGCACGAATGGCACCAACGGGACTCACGGCGCCGCACCAAAGCGCCAAAAGCCCGAGAAACTGATGCGGCTCCTCTCGGATCGCAACCTGAAACTCCTCAAGATGATCCGAACGGCCGAACCGAAAACCCTGGCCGAACTCTCTCGCCTCTCTGGCCGCCCGAAGGCCAGCCTCACCCGCACCCTCGCCCGCCTCTCCGACCTCGGCATCGTCGTGCTGGTGAAGTCGAAGGGTCGCGGCAAGATCCCGAAAGTTGCGTGTGATCGCGTTTGCCTTGAGGTCAGCCTGCTGCCCGAAACCGAGGGCCAGACGGGTAACGCCTGAAACGGATAAGGCCCGACGCTAGAATGTCCACGACACAATTTCCGAGGGCGGCATCTCAAAAAAGATGCCGCTCTTTTCCGTTGGTGCCTGCGATGTTTTGGAGTGCGGTGGAAGCTGGCCGATCGAACTGTTCCGAGCCCTCTCCGATTTCAGAACAGACAGTGCGCCCCGCACGCCCGGACCAGCCAGCTCACCACGGCGCTTTGATACCTCAACACGCGGCCGTTGACCCATCAAAAAATGTGTAAGGCACTCTCTCTTCCACACGCCTTGACAGACAAGCTGAGGCGTTTTCAACGCGCTGACCGATCACGGCGCGCTGTCATAATTTTGCGCTCGATCAGAGGTGTCTACCGGGCGTTACACAGCCATCCAGGCGCATCACGCGACGGCGTCATCCGCTTGTTCCGCCTCTTCGAACGCGGCGGTCGCGGTGAGCCACTTTTCCTCCGCGGCAATCAACGCCTTCGCGATCAGACCCCGCTCCAGCGTGATTTTCTGTGCGTTCTGAGGATCAGCGTACAGTGCGGGATCACCGAGCGCCGCATCGAGCTTGGCTAATTCGGCCGTCAGCTTTTCGACGCGCCTTTCTGCATCCTGCATTGTCTTTTTCAGCGGCGCCAATTGTTGCCGCTTTTGCGCTGACGCCCGCCGCTGCGCGCCGCGATCGCTGCGCCCATCGCCAGCGTCACCGCCCTGCGACGCCCCTCGCGTGCCAGCGCCGCGTTCCGACAACAGCTCAGCGCGATAGCTTTCCATATCGCCGTCGTAGACTGACACCGTACCGCCCTTGCACGATCCACAGCCGGTCCGCCGTCGCCTCCACGAGATGCCGGTCATGACTGATCAAAATGACCGCGCCATCGTATTCGGTCAGCGCATGGATCAGCGCCTCGCGGCTGTCGATGTCGAGATGGTTCGTCGGCTCGTCGAGAATGAGGAGATGCGGCGCATGGAACGCCGTCAGCGCCAGCAGCAGTCGCGCCTTCTCGCCGCCTGACAGGTTCGCGCATTTGGTATCGGCCTTGTCGCGCGCTGAAGCCGAACGTGCCGAGCTTGGTGCGCCGCTGCGCCTCCGTCGCGTCCGGCATCAGTTTCGACCATGTAGTCGTAGGGCGTCGACTGCGGGTTGAGATCGTCGAGCTGATGCTGCGCGAAATACCCGACCGTCGACGCGGTTCGGCGCCGATACACATTGCCCGGTCAGCGGCGCCAGTCGCCCCGCGATGAGCTTGGCGAACGTCGACTTGCCGTTGCCGTTCTGGCCGAGCAGCGCGATGCGGTCGTCCTGGTCGATGCGCAGGTTCAGCCCGCGACAGGATCGGCTTGCCCGGTTCATAGCCGGCACTGCGCGTTCTCGATCCGGAGCAGCGGGCTGGCCAGCATCTTCTCCGGGTTCGGCAGCAGGAACGGCACCACGCGATCGTCCACCTGCGCCGCGATCGGCTGCATCTTGGCCAGCGCCTTCACGCGGCTCTGCGCCTGCGTCGCCTTGCGTCGCCTTGGCCTTGAAGCGGTCGATGAACGCCTGGATATGCCGGCGCTGCTCGTCCTGCTTCTTCTTCAGCTTGAGTTCGAGCCGCTGCTTTTCGCGCCGCGCTTCCTCGAAATCGTCGTAGCCGCCGGAGTAGAGCGTGAGCTTGCCGCGATCGAGATGCAGGATGGCGCCGACGGCGCGGTTCAGCAGGTCGCGGTCGTGGCTGACGATCAGCACGGTGTGCGGATAGCTCTTGAGATAGCTTTCGAGCCACAGCGTGCCTTCGAGATCGAGATAGTTGGTCGGCTCGTCGAGCAGCAGCAGTTCGGGCTCGAGAAACAGAACCGCGGCCGAGCGCCACGCGCATGCGCCAGCCGCCGGAGAATTCGCGGCAGGGCCGCTGCTGCGCCGCCTCGTCGAAGCCGAGGCCGGAGAGGATCGTGCGCGGCGCGCGCCGGCGCCGAATGCGCGTCGATGTCGGCCAGGCGCGACGTGGATCTCCGCGATGCGGTCGCGGATCGGTCGCGGTCTCGGCTTCGGCCAGCAGCGCGGCGCGCTCGGTGTCGGTCGTCGAGCACCCATCGATCAGGCTGTCGTCGCCGCCCGGCGCCTCCTGCGCGACGTAGCCGATGCGCGCGCCGCGCGGCATGCGTGATCGTGCCGTCGTCGGGATGCGATCTCGCCGGTGATGAGCCGCAGCAGCGTCGTCTTGCCGGCGCCGTTGCGGCCGACGAGGCCGACCTTGTGGCCCGTCGGAATGCCCGACGGTCGCGCCGTCGAGGATGGGCTTGCCCTCGATGCGATATGTGAGATCGTTGATGTGCAGCATGGCCACACCGCTTAAAGGCTCAGGGCCCGCCTGTCACCACGGCTCAGCCGATACCGCTGCGGCATTCGAAGCCGCGGCCGACGCCACTGTGGACATCGCCACCTGCTGCTTTGACACCCTCGAGGGTCCGCCCGACGATTTTCTGATGAAAATCGATGATTCGCGGATCAAGCCGACCTTCGAGCTGGAAGCCACCGAGTTGGCCCTAGGGCGCTACCCTGTTGCAGGCATCGACGAAGCCGGACGCGGCCCGTGGGCCGGACCCGTTGTGGCCGCCGCGGTCATCCTCGACCCCGACAACATCCCGTCCGGCATCGACGACAGCAAAGCCCTCGACGAGGACGGCCGCGAGGTCGTCTTCCGCCGCCTCGTTGACAGCGGCGCCATTATCGCCACCGGGATTGCCGACGTCGGCCGCATCGATCGCGACAATATCCTCAACGCCACTCTCTGGGCCATGGCGGAAGCCACCCGTGGTCTCACCACGAAACCCAAACTCGCAATCGTCGACGGCAACCGTGCTCCCCGTCTTGCCTGCGAGACCCGCACCATTGTCAAAGGCGATGCCAAGTGCCTCCGATCGCCGCCGCATCGATCGTCGCCAAAGTCACCCGCGACCGGCTCATGATTGCGCTCGAACGGGAGTATCCCGGCTACGGCTTCGCTCGCCATAAGGGATATGGCACGCCGGAGCACAAAGACGCCCTTGGCCGCCTCGGCGTTTGTCCGCTGCACCGGCGCTCCTTCCGCCCGATCCAGCTCGCGCTTGGCCTCATCGAAGAGCCCGTCTAACTAACGTCTGGGCCTGAATCACCCCCGGTGTGGCCGGGCAGACCCGGACAACGTGCTGAAAGTGTTGTAATTCGGCTGCGTCAAGTGCGTACTCGGGGGATTGTCATGGCGTCGAACGGCAGCGGCGAAGGTGGCGTGATCACGTCCATCAAGAGCGCCTTCTATTACGTGCTCGGCCGCAATACGCTCATCGGCATCGCCTCCCTGATGCTTCTGCTCTTGTCGGGCTACGCCACCTGGCACGGCATGCGCGATTTCATCGTCGGCATCTCGCAATCTTCCGCCACCCCCAGCGAGGGCATGTCCGTCTCCAACGACGTGCTCGTCATCGGCGTCGTCGTGGCGCTCACGTTCCTCATGTGGCTGGCGCTTCGCGAAGTCTTCGGCGCCAAGCGCAAATTCACCGACCGCATCGTCATGTTCGTGATGTATGCCTTCCTCGCAGTATGGTCGATCGGCTTCGGCTACGGCTTCTGGTGGAGTTCATCTCGGGCGAGGAAGCGACCCGCACCGGCCTTGCTGGTCTGCAGGAAGACGCGCGAGATGCCTCGTCCGCCATTGCCGCCCGCCTCGATGCCGTCAAAGCCCAGCTCG
>CAVQMH010000008.1:0-20382 GCA_963713575.1 uncultured Alphaproteobacteria bacterium | reverse complement strand
TTGAGCGTCAGCAGAGAGTAAGGGTCGGACCACCGCGTAGTCTGCGGGGGTCAAAGCCGCCTTCCGGAAATCGTTCGGTACAGAAACAGGGTTGAAATGCAGCAGGTAGATAAGGCCGCCGACGGAGTTGGGATTTGCTTCGAAGTATAGGGGGTGCATCATGGGGTCTTCATTAAATATATGACGGCCCCATCAAACACGTTGGACCCCGCCAAGGATCGAAGCCTGCGCGCCACGTCTCCAATAGGCTGCCGGTATTCCAGCCAGAGCCATGCGCCGTTTCTCGGATCGCGCAAGACTCGTAGTGCACGGGGATCGGCAGTAGATTCGAGGGGCTTCAAAGTAAACGTTCCGGATGATGTGATTTCCTGATAGCTGGTACCGGGACTCAACCACCCCCAAAGAGGCCTTGTGTTGCGCCGCGTAGTGGCCGTTGCCGCTCCATAATCGAAAACTGGTCACCATATTCCGCGTACGTGCCGAGGACGCTCAGAGGCCCCAGCGGGACAGTGCTGTAGTCGTTAGTCGCGGAATGACTAATCCCTAAGTTATGGCCCAGTTCGTGATTGAACACATAACGGAGATCGGACGGCGTCGCAGCGTTGTATTGGGGAATGATGGGGAACACCGATACAGATGCTGTAAGGGTGCCCTTACTGGGCGAGAGAATCGATCTGCAACCAACCGAGCCTTGCGCGCCAATAGAACTTTGAATCGGGAACACGATCGCAATCCGAGTAAATTGGGTCAAATCTATGGCAGAGTCTGCCGCGCTGATTGCCGCATCCCGCAAGTCGGCCCAACGGTCGCAGGTAAAGTCCTGGCCCAACGCAAAAGGACCAAAGACTTCTCCAGTAGCCGAAGTTTGCCCCGTAGGACATCTCCCGCCAGCATCCGCTCACGGAAGCGGCGTACCTTCAGCAGGAAGGCTTGCGAACCGCATCAGTCACGAACACCGGATTTTTAACGTCCCTTTACGTGGTCTTCACGCCCGTCGTCGCGTGGGTCCTGTCGTCCACGTATCCGGCGCGCATCGTGTGGCCGGCGATCGGGCTGTCATTTGTCGGTACGTGGCTGCTCGGCGGCGGGACGATCGGCGGACTGGGCACCGGAGAATTGCTGGTGATGGTGGGGTCGCTGTTCTGGGCCACCCATTGCGTATTGACCGGCGAGGCGAGTCGTTTCAAGCGGCCGCTCACCTATACCGTGATCCAGTTCACGGTCGTGACGCTCTGCGCGACCGCCGCAGCCTTGATCATCGAGCGGCCAACGCTTGAAGCACTGCACGGTGCGGCAATACCGATATTGTTCGTGGGTCTCGTCTCGACCGCTTTGACGTATACCCTGTTCACCATCGCGATCCGTCACACGACGCCGCCCGAGGCGGCTGTGATCCTCTCGGCCGAGAGCCTGTTTGCTGCGGCAGCAGGGGCCTTGATGCTTGGAGAGCGGCTTAGCCCGATATCGTGGATCGGGGCCGGATTGATGATCGCGGCAATCCTGCTCGTCCAGTTGGGTCCTTGGCTCAGCCGAGCCGCGTCACGCGCCTCAGCGTGAGGTTGATGCGGCCGCCGCCGGGGACCAGATTGGACGTTCCGGGCAGTATGCGATCGATGCCATGAAAGGCGAAGCGGGCGGGTCCGCCGAGCAAGCACACATCGCCCGAGCGGAGTGTAACGCGCACTTTGGGATCACCGCGCTTATTCCCGCCGACGTGAAAGATGGCATCATCGCCCAGCGATACCGACAAGACCGCGGCACGGGGCTCATCTTCGTCCTTGTCTCGGTGGGAGCCCATCTTCGCTCCGGCCGGATAATGGTTGATCAGACACGCTTCGGGAGGGCCATCAAATGCGGCATGGTCTCGCCACAGGTCGAGCAACCTCTGGGGCATCGGTGGCCAAGGCTTGCCCGTTTCGAGGTGGGTGGGCTGATACCGGTAGCCGCGCTCCTTGTCAGATACCCAACCCAGGGGGCCGCAGTTGGTCATCTTCACCGAAAAGGGTTGTCCGGTTTTGGGCATGCGGGGTTGGAACAGAGGAGCGGATAACATCACATCCTGGATGTCGGACAACAGCGCCCTCTGCTCGGCGCCGGAGAGGGCACCTGCGATCAGGCGAAAGCCCTCCGGAAACGCGGCGATCGCGGCCGAAGACGTCTTTGTTGCTGGATTTTTCTTCGCCGAGATGGCCATTGGTGTCTCCGTTGGTGTGCGGCATCCTGGCCATGACAGATTTTAGTCACGGCGGCGTGATCCACTCCCGTTGCACCCCTCTAAAACCGCCCTATATACGTGAGCACCACGTTTCATTAACTCCCCTGGGGACCGCAGCGGCTCCGGCCCTCTCTAACGGGCGCGGGGCGGTACCGGATGCCACGACAAGGGTCCTGGCGGTTCGCCGCAACGAAAAAGGAAGTTCACCATGGCTAAAGTCATCGGCATCGACCTCGGCACCACGAACTCGTGCGTCGCCGTCATGGAAGGCGGCAAGCCGAAAGTCATCGAAAACGCCGAGGGCGCCAACACGACCCCGTCGATCGTCGCCTTCACCGACGACGGCGAGCGCCTCGTCGGCCAGCCGGCCAAGCGCCAGGCGGTGACCAACCCGACCAACACGTTCTTCGCGATCAAGCGCCTGATCGGCCGCCGCTTCGACGACCCGATGGTCGAGAAGGACAAGAAGCTCGTCCCCTACAAGATCGTCGAAGGGCTCGAACGGCGACGCCTGGGTCGAAGCCGACGGCAAGCAGTATTCGCCCTCAGCAGGTCTCCGCCTTCATCCTGCAGAAGATGAAGGAGACCGCGGAAGCCTATCTCGGCGAGAAGGTGACGCAGGCCGTCATCACGGTTCCCGCCTACTTCAACGACGCCCAGCGTCAGGCGACCAAGGACGCCGGCAAGATCGCCGGCCTCGAAGTGCTGCGCATCATCAACGAGCCGACGGCGGCGGCGCTCGCCTACGGCCTCGACAAGAAGAAGGACGCCAAGACCATCGCGGTCTACGACCTCGGCGGCGGCACCTTCGACATCTCGGTGCTCGAAATCGGCGACGGCGTGTTCGAGGTGAAGTCGACCAACGGCGACACCTTCCTGGGCGGCGAAGACTTCGACATGCGGCTCGTCGACTATCTCGCCGACGAGTTCAAGAAAGAGCACGGCATCGACCTGCGAAGCGACAAGCTTGCGCTGCAGCGCCTGAAGGAAGCCGCCGAAAAGGCCAAGATCGAGCTGTCGTCGTCAGCCCAGACCGAAATCAACCTGCCGTTCATCACGGCCGACGCGTCGCGGTCCCGAAGCATCTGACGATGAAGCTGACGCGCGCCAAGCTCGAGAGCCTGGTCGACGACCTGATCGAGCGGACCAAGGACCCGTGCATGCAGGCGCTCAAGGATGCCGGCCTCAAGGCGGCCGAGATCGACGAAGTCGTGCTGGTCGGCGGCATGACGCGCATGCCGAAGGTCCAGCAGATGGTGAAGGAGCTGTTCGGCAAGGAGCCGCACAAGGGCGTCAACCCGGACGAAGTCGTCGCCATCGGCGCCGCGATCCAGGGCGGCGTGCTGAAGGGCGAGGTCAAGGACGTGCTGCTGCTCGACGTGACGCCGCTGTCGCTCGGCATCGAGACGCTGGGTGGCGTGTTCACCCGCCTCATCGACCGCAACACGACGATCCCGACCAAGAAGAGCCAGGTGTTCTCGACCGCCGAGGACAACCAGACGGCGGTGACCATCCGCGTCTTCCAGGGCGAGCGCGAAATGGCGGCCGACAACAAGCTGCTCGGCCAGTTCGACCTCGTCGGCATTCCGCCGGCGCCGCGCGGCATGCCGCAGATCGAGGTCACCTTCGACATCGACGCCAACGGCATCGTGCACGTCTCGGCCAAGGACAAGGCGACCGGCAAGGAGCAGTCGATCCGCATCCAGGCCTCGGGTGGTCTGTCCGATGCCGACATCGAGCAGATGGTCAAGGACGCCGAGGCGCACGCCGCGGAGGACAAGAAGAAGCGTGAGCTGGTCGAGGCCAAGAACCAGGCCGAAGCGCTGGTGCATGCGACCGAGAAGCAGCTTGCCGACAACGCGTCCAACGCAGCCGTCACGGCCGTCAAGGGCGATTCGAGAGCGCGATCGCGAACGTGAAGGACGCGCTCGGCTGCGACGACGCCGAGAAGATCAAGGCCGCGACCAACGCGCTTGCCCAGGCTGCCGATGAAGATCGGCGAGGCCATCTACAGTGCCGCAGGCCGGCGCGGTGGGGATGCCGGTGACGGCGCCGCTCGGCCAGACGAAGTCGGAGGACGACAACGTCGTCGACGCCGACTTCGAAGAGGTCAAGGACGACAAGAAGAAAGCCGGCTGATCTCGGAAATCCCGCCCTGCGCGTAGCGCGGTGAGGCGGTCTCTAGTCCCGGCGGCCGATCGCGCACGCTCTTGCGGCGACGTGGCGGCCATTTCATTCTGGACGTTATGCTAGGCCGGAAGCCAAGGCCGCTTCATCAGAACTGTGCCGCCCTTCCTGCCCGGATACAACGCCCCTATGGCCAAGCGCGATTACTACGAAGTCCTCGGGGTGCAGCGGAACGCGAGCGAACAGGATCTGAAGTCCGCCTTTCGCAAGCTCGCCAAGGATTGCCATCCCGACCGCAATCCCGGCGACACGGAGCGGAACAGAAGTTCAAGGAAATCAACGAAGCCTACGAGGTCCTGAAGGACCCGCAGAAGCGCGCTGCCTATGACCAGTTCGGCCATGCCGCCTTCGAGGCGGCATGGGCGGGCGCGGCGGTGGAGGCGGTGCCGGCTTCGGCCCCGACTTCGCCTCGTCCATGTCCGACATTTTCGACGATCTGTTCGGCGAGTTCATGGGCGGCCGGCGCGGGGTGGGGCAGCCACAGCGGCGCGGGCGCGAGCGCGGCGCGGACCTGCGCTACAACATGGAAATCACGCTCGACGACGCCTTCACCGGCAAGACCGCGCAAGTTCGCGTGCCGACCAGCGTCGCCTGCGAGACCTGCTCGGGCACCGGCGCCAAGGCCGGCACCAAGCCCATGACGTGCGCGACGTGCGGCGGGGCCGGCAAGGTGCGCGCGAGCCAGGGCTTCTTCACGATCGAGCGCACCTGTCCGACGTGCCAGGGCCGCGGCGAGATGATCGACGACCCCTGCCCCGCCTGCAACGGCGCGGGCCGCGTCGTGAAGGAGCGCACGCTGTCGGTCAACATTCCCGCCGGCGTCGAAGACGGCACGCGCATCCGCCTCGCCGGCGAGGGCGAGGCCGGCTTTCGCGGGAGGCCCCGCCGGGCGATCTCTACATTTTCCTGTCGATCAAGCCGCACGAGTTCTTCCAGCGCGACGGCGCCGATGTGTTCTGCAGCGTGCCGATCTCGATGACGACGGCGGCGCTGGGCGGACAAATCGAGGTGCCGACGCTCGATGGCACGATGACTCGCGTGAAGGTTCCCGAAGGCACCGAGACCGGCAAGCAGTTCCGCTTGAAGGGCAAGGGTATGCCGGTCCTGCGGTCGAACGCGGCCGGCGACATGTACATTCAGGTCGACGTCGAGACGCCGAAAAACCTGACGCGCAAGCAGCGCGAGTTGCTCGAAGAATTCGAGAAGCTCAGCGCAAGAGAAACGAGCCCGGAAAGCACGGGGTTTTTTGCGCGCATGAAGGATCTTTTTGGCGGTGAGAGCTGATGCCCGCCGGGTCTGGAACCCGCTGGTATTCGCCGCGCCTTGCTGAAGATCTATCGACCGGGCGCGCCGCTTCCGGCGGCTCGGCAGCATCAAGGGATGTGCAATGTCCGTAACGCCGAACGCTCCTCGTCTGCTGTTCTTCGCCGGTTCAGCCAGGACTGGCTCGCACAATATGCGTCTTGCGCGCCTTGGCGCTATGATCGCGGAAGCGAACGGCATCGCCGCGACGTTTGCGGATCTCGGCGATTACGCGATGCCGCTGTACGACGCGGATTTGCAGCACTCCGAAGGAATCCCCGAGAACGCTCGAAAATTCGAAGCGCTCATGCGCGTTCATACCGGCGTTTTCATCGCCTGCCCAGAATACAACGCCTCGATCACCCCGCTCCTGAAGAACACGCTCGACTGGATGAGCCGCATAAAAAATGAGGGCGAAGAACCACTCGCCGTGTTCAAGACGCGCGTTTTCGCGCTTGGCTCGTCGTCGCCTGGTGGAATGGGTGGGCTGCGCGGTCTCAACACGGCGCGCACCGTACTTGAGTTGGGACTCGGCGCTTTGGTTTTGCCTGAACAATTTGCTGTTCCGAAGGCCATGGACGCCTACGATGAACACGGTCATCTGAAAAACAAAGACAGTCAGGCGCAATTCAAGGGCTTGATCCAGAAGCTTGCCCGCGCCGCCCACGTGCTGCATGGATAGTGCGTCTACCGGAACTCTGCCATGACCCACACACCCCTCAAAGATCGTCTGATTGTTGCGCTCGATATGCCAACGGTGGAGGAAGCGCAGCGCCTCGTCGCCAAGCTCGACGACGCGGTTTCCTTCTATAAGGTCGGCCTTGAATTGCTTTTTGCTGGCGGACTTGAACTTGCCGACAGTTTGGTGGCTCAAGGCAAGCGGGTGTTTCTCGACATGAAGCTGCTCGATATTGGCAACACCGTTGAGCGGGCGGTTTCGAATGCACGCGAACTGGGCGTCGATTTCCTCACCGTGCATGGCCATGACCTCAAGACCTTGCGTGCGGCTGTCACGGGACGCGGTCCCAGCCATTTGAAGTTGCTTGCCGTAACGGTCATGACGAATTTGACAGCGGACGATCTCAAGCAGCAGGGCAGCGGCTTTGCACCGGGGGAACTGGTGCTGCATCGTGCCCGGCTGGCGCATGAAGCGGGGTTCGACGGTGTCATTGCGTCCGGCCAGGAAGCGGCCGCCATCCGCTCGGCCACGAGTCCTGGTTTTCTGATCGTCACGCCTGGTATCCGGCTGGCCGGAAGTACGACGGACGATCAGGAACGCGTCATGACCCCGGAACATGCCATCAGTGCGGGTGCGAACCACATTGTGGTCGGACGGCCCATCACACAGGCCGATGATCCCGTTCAAGCCGCACTGACCTTCCACAATCATATCCGGCAGGCCTGAGCAGGGCGGGGCTCAAGCTTTCCGGTGGCCGTCGCTTGCAGGCGTGCGGCGCGCGGCTTATGCCTTGCGCAATTCTTCGCTGATGTTCAGAGGACACGAGACGAATGCCGAAGGGATATGTGATCGCGCACGCCACCGTTACGGACGCCGACAAGTGGGGCCAGTACGTCGCCAAGTCGAAAATCGCCCTCGATAAGTATGAAGGCAAACCCATTGTGCGCGGCGGCAAGTGCGAGATCGTGGAAGGACATGGTGTGGCGCGGAATGTCGTGCTCGAGTTTCCAAGCTTCGAGCATGCAATCGGCTACGCTCGTAGCCCCGAATATGCCGAAGCCAAGGCTTTGCGTCAGGGTGCGGGAACAATCGACATCACCGTCGTCGAGGGCGTCTGAGGCGCGATGGCTCATTTCCCCGCTAGTGACGGGCGGCCGGCATGGCGTGTGAGCGTGCTCACGCTGTTTCCGGACATGTTCCCCGGACCGCTCGGTATTTCACTCGTTGGGCAGGCGCTCGCGGGGGGTGTCTGGTCGCTGACGACGCTTCAAATCCGCGACTTCGGGCTGGGTAAGCACCGTCAAGTGGATGACACCCCGGCTGGCGGGGGTGCAGGGATGGTCCTGCGGGCCGATGTGCTGGGACCTGCTCTCGATGCGGCCCGCTCCGGCAATCCGAACGCGCCGCTGATCTACCTGTCACCGCGGGGGCGCCCGCTTACCCAGGAAATCGCGAAGGACTTGGCGGCCGGGCCGGGGGCGGTACTTCTCGCGGGCCGGTTCGAAGGCATCGATGATCGCGTTATCGCCGGCCGCCAGCTTTTAGAGGTTTCCGTTGGCGACTACGTGCTGTCCGGCGGGGAACTGGCGGCGATGGTTTTAATCGATGCCTGCGTGCGGCTGCTTCCGGGGGTCCTTGGAGCGGCGGAGAGCTTGGCCAGCGAGAGCTTCGAAAAGGGAGTGCTTGAGTATCCCCAATTCACTCGTCCGCGCGACTGGGAGGGCAAGTCCATTCCCGACGTTCTCTTATCAGGCGATCATAAGGCCATCGAGGCTTGGCGACGGGCGGAATCGCTCCGCGTCACGGCCGAAAGACGACCGGACTTACTGGTCAAAAAGCCGGTGCCGTAGCCAAGGTTAAATCGCCGTGCCTTGACGAAAGCTTGTCTGCAGCCGGTCGGCCATCTGTCCGACCTGGCGAGAACATGTTTCCATCAGCCGGCCGGCGGAGGGGCCGCACGATTTGGATCGGTAGAACAGCCAGTCTTCAAGATTGTAGAGCCGCCGAATCATCTGCCACCCCATGGTTTTCGCTAGCTTTGGGGTGCGTGGTTAATAAGTCGTTAATTCTGTTCCATCTCGATCAAAGGCCATTTCGTTTATTTATGACATTGGACCCCAGTCTCTTCCTCAATGAAGGGATCTCACCCGACCGAATGATAGTGGCAAGAAATTCTGAGAAAAACTCAAAACTGACATTAGTGTGATATTGCAAGATAAGAATTAATCCATTGAAAATATTCACATATATTGCGTTTTTTACAGCGCGGCTCCGTGTAGATCGTTTTTGGCGAGCGCCTCAATTAAAATCATTCGTTACCGGCTTTTTTACCATCATCTCCATCGCTTTATTTGCAATTCGATTCGTGTTTGTAAAAAAAGCGCTAGGGATGCATCACGGGTTTGTTCATCTTGTTGGGCCGCTCCACGGCCTGCGTTTCGAGGTTCATCCCATGGCGCGAGCGGATCGACTGGGGACTTTGATCAGGCGCCGCAATTCCGTTCCCGGGACCGCTTCAGACCCAATTTATTCTCCAGAACCTCAGCCCCGTCCAATCGCTGTCGTCGTGTCGGAGACGTCTTGGCGGGAGTTTTTCAGAAGCCTCGCAAGCGATACGGAACTCGTTCTTCTCGGAGGTGTGCTGGCGGCGCTGTGCGGTTGGTTCGTAGTCTCGGTCGAGCCGCTGACCTCGGTGGCGGAGCAAGGCCAGCCTGTCAGCCAAGCCAAATCGCTACCGGCACTGCCCGACGAACCGTACATGCTTGTGAGCTCCCGCGCGCGTGACTGGCTTTTGCCCGCAATGCTAGCTTTCGAGCCTCGGCCAGCAACGCGGCCGCTACCGGAACGCCTACCGCCGCCCGAGGCCACGGCGTCCGTCGAGCAACATGCACTCCTTGCGGAGCCGCTTTTTGATCCGCTCGGCTCAGTTGTACTGTCCGGGTTGCCGCCGTCCAGTCGCCTGTCGGCAGGGGCGGAATTGACTGCGCCGAATTCTGCCACGAGCGATTGGGCGCTGGCATTCGGGGATCTGGATAACCTCGTCATCGCGCTGCCGCGAGACCGAACCGGTCCCATCCGGACCACCTTGGATCTGCGAACCCGGGCTGGCGTTAGGATCGCGTCTCTGACCGTGGAGGTGCGAGACGATACAGCGGGTGTGGCCGCACCGGGAGGAAGCCCAACGAAATCAAAATTCAAGGCCACAAAATCCTCGCAGGTTCCTGGAAAAACCCCGCGCACGAAAGTGCGTGCTGCGTCTAGGGCTGTGGTCAGCGCGGCCCCGATCTATCCGGGTGACGCGCCAAAGGTCGTGGCGTCGCCTGCGAGGTCCCCCAATCCAAACCCCGGGCCCGTATCGGCCGAGCCCTTGGGAATATTCAAACCCGATCCGAAAGACAGTGCCGCGAGCGGTCTCAGCCCATCATCGCGCGACGATCCTCGGTTCACGACGCTCAGGGGGCTGGGCATGTCCCCGGCAGACGTCTCCACGGGCCCGGCCACTTCGGCATCGCCGTAGGAAAATGCTATCCCGAGCGTCGCAAACACAGGTCCCTCTCGACATCTTTGGGCCTTTCCGGTATCACGCGCCCAACGAATTCCCCGATCAAGGGTGCCCTTAAGGGCCGCATGAGCCTCGCTTGCCCGTCAATTAGACGGCGGCGAAGCTCCTCTGCATTGAAAAACAAGTAAAAAAGGTCAGAACATGAACATCATTCAGCAGATTGAGCGCGAGCAGATGGATGCCGTGCTTGCGAAGCGTGGGGTGCCGGAATTTCAGCCGGGCGACACGGTCAAGGTGATGGTTCGCGTGGTGGAATCCGCGGACGTCGATCCCAAGGATAAGAAGAAGAAGGCCGCTCAGGCGAAGGCTGCGGTCGAGCGTCTTCAGGCCTATGAAGGGATCGTGATCGCGCGCTCGGGCGCCGGCATCAACGAAAGCTTCACGGTGCGGAAAATTTCCTACGGTGAAGGCGTGGAGCGCGTGTTCCCGATCTACTCGCCGCACATCGCCGAAATTGAGGTTCTGCGGCGCGGTCGCGTCCGTCGCGCAAAGCTTTATTATCTGCGTGGTCTGCGCGGCAAGGCGGCACGCATCTTTGAGCGTACCGATGCGCGCGCGCGTAAACTCAATGCTGCATGGAAGGGCTTTAAGAAGCCAAAGGGCGAGGCCGACGATCTGACGCAGATCAATGGCATCGATGCCAACCTCGCCGCTCGCCTGAAGCAGCTCAACCTTTACAAGTTCGAGCAGATCGCGAACTTATCGGACGAAGATATCGGCAACGTCGAAGGCGCACTCAGCATCGATGGACGCGTTGAGAAGCAGGACTGGATCGGCCAGGCCCGCGCCCTCCTCACTGCCGCCGAAGCTCCGGCCGAGGGCGATGTCCAGGCTTGATTCCCAAGCGCTACTCCATAGATCAATTTACCAACGGCGGTCCGAGGGCCGCCGTTTTCATTTTACAAAGTTACCGCGACGGATCGGTGCGCGCCGCGCGTTGGCTAAGACGAGCCTTTCGGTTACTGTCCTGCCCGTCAGTCATGATGAGCCTTAGATCCCATGTCGAATGTTGAAGTCTCCCGGGCGCTCCAGCGCGACAATTCCATCAAGCTGCACGGCCCGGACGGCTTTGCCGGCATGCGTAAGGCTGGGCAGCTCGCGGCCGCAGCTCTGGATATGATCACGCCGCATGTAAAACCCGGAGTCGCCACGGATCATCTCGATGCGCTCGTCATGGAATTTGCCCGTGATCACGGCGCAATTCCGGCGCCTCTCAACTATCGCGGATTTCCCAAGGCGATCTGCACGTCGATCAATCACGTCGTCTGCCACGGCATCCCCGGCCCGAAGCCATTGCGTGAGGGCGATATCGTCAACATCGACGTCACGCTGATTGTCGATGGTTGGCACGGGGATACGAGCCGCATGTATGGCGTCGGCGAGACTTCGCGCCGAGCCGAGCGGCTTATCGAAGTAACCTACGAATGCTTGATGCGCGGCGTCGCGGCGGTGAAGCCGGGCGTTTCCACGGGCAAGATCGGCGCCGTGATCCAGGAGTTTGCGGAGGCCGAGCGCTGTAGCGTGGTGCGTGATTTCTGCGGGCATGGACTCGGCCGTGTGTTCCACGACCGGCCAAACATTCTCCACTATGGCGAAGAGAACGAGGGCGTCGTGATGCAGCCCGGCATGTTCTTCACCATCGAGCCGATGATCAATCTCGGAAAGCCCGCCGTGAAGGTTCTGCCCGACGGTTGGACGGCGGTGACGCGAGATCGGGAATTGTCGGCGCAGTTCGAGCACACCATCGGCGTGACGGAAACCGGCTGCGAGATTTTCACGACCTCGCCGGGCGGCCTGCATCAGCCTCCTTACGTCATCGCCTAAGGAACCACTTGCGGGGGGCGGTGATGGCGGACCGGGGGACAGACGACGACCCGCCGGCACAATCCGGTCTCTTCGAAGCTTCGTCGGCGATGGTGCCCTTGCACATGGGTCATCGCGAACGGCTTCGCGACCGATTCCGAAAGGGCGGCGCCGATGCGCTTCCAGATTATGAGCTTCTCGAACTCGTCTTGTTCAGAGCCATTCCGCGGCGAGACACGAAAGATCTGGCCAAACGGCTCATCGCGCGTTTCGGGTCCTTCGCTGAGGTCGTCAACGCGCCCGAGGGGCGGTTGAAGGAAGTGACGGGGGTCGGCGAGGCCATCGTGACCGAGTTGAAACTGGTGCACGCGGCGGCGACCCGGCTGGCGCGCACGGGGCTGATCCAGCGGCCGCTGCTGACATCCGGTCCTGAGGTGATTTCATATCTCACCATGGCGCAGGCGTACGAGCAGCGCGAGCAGTTCCGAATTCTGTTTCTCGACAAGAAAAACCGTCTGATAGCTGATGAAGTGCAGGGGGAAGGCACGGTCGACCACACGCCGGTGTACGTACGTGAAGTCGTCAAGCGGGCGCTCGAACTGTCGGCGACGGCCGTCATTCTCGTCCACAATCACCCGTCCGGTGATCCAACGCCGTCCCGAGCCGATATTGATATGACCAAACTCGTGATCGATGCCGGTAGGCCCCTGGGCGTTGTCGTGCATGATCACATCATCGTTGGCCGAAGCGGCCACGTCAGCATGCGATCCCTGCGGCTGATCTGATTGATGCATAGGCTGGGCGCCGTTACTCTTACTGTCGATTCGGACCGCATAGTTATGGGGAGAAACCACATGCGCTTGGGAATGTCTGCTCTGACCTTGATCGCGCTCGCGGCGCCTTTGGCGGCAACGGCTCAGGACGTCTCAGGGCTGGCGGCCATGCATGACTTGAGGCGCGAGAAGGGCAAGCTGTGCATGAGCGACCACTGGCACTCGGGCAGCGGCGTCGGGGCGAGCAAGGATGCCGCGCAAAAGGCGGCCGTCCGGTCGTGGATCGATTTCACGGATCTCGAGTACGGCGGCCGCTGGGCGAGCTTTAACAACGCGGCCAGCAAGAAGGTCTCGTTCTCGAAGGAGTCGTCGGGCTGGAGCGCGAGCGTCGAAGGACGCCCCTGCTACCGATAAGCCAAGCAGACATCGCCATTCATGTGCCACGCGGCTTTGCACGTGAGGTCGGGGTCGCTTCAGCTGGATCGTCCGGCCATAAATGGCGGGGGTAACGGCCCCTCATCTCGGATTTCACAGCGTGCCATGAGCCCGCCCAAAAGCCCGGGAGGTCGCGCGTGATCTGGATCGGCCGATGCGCGGGCGAGAGCAGGTTCAGGGTGAGCGGCAAACGGCCGCCTGCGATCGATGGGTGGTGTTTCAGCCCGTAGAGTTCTTGCACCCGAACCGAGAGTGCCGGAGCGCCGGGTCCATCATAGTCGATCGGATGGAGGTTGCCCGTGGGCGCCCGAAAGTGCGTCGGTGCTTCTGCTTCTAGCTTTTGCTTCGCGTCCCAGGGGATCAGGGTTTCCAGTGCCTGGTCGAGTACTCCAGCATCGATATCGGCGAGCTTGGTTGCGTGGGTCAGGAATGGCGCAAGCCAATCGCCCACCGTTGGTGACAGAGCTTCGTCGCTCAAGTCCGGTAACACGGAGTTGGGGCCTTCAGCGGCGCGCAGAAACGTAACGCGGTGGCGCAACTGCTGCTGTGCTTTCGACCACGGCAGACGGTCAAGGCCCGATAAATTGGCGCCGCGGGCGAGCAAGGCGGCCGTTTCGGATGAGGGCGTGACAGGGCGTGACTCGCTGGCCAGGGTGATGGCACCGAGGCGACGGACGCGGCGAGCGCGGATCGCGCGGGCGTCACTATCGAATGTCAGTTCGTCACTTTCAACGATCCGGTCGCGAGCCAAGGCCAACACTTCGACCTCACTCGTGCGGGCCGCAGATAGGATGCGGGTGTGCGCTGCGGTTCCTTGCAACTCCGCAATGACGAGATACGACGATTTTGCTAACCCGTCGGCAGGGTCGACGTAGGCTCCGCGGCCGTTGGCAAGCAGGAATTGGCCGGGCGCCCCTCGCGCTTTCGCGATGCGGTCGGGATAGGCGAGCGCGAGCAAAGCGGCGATGCTGTCGTCGCTGGACGATGCCTGCACGCCCGCCGTTTTCGCCCATCCCGTTGCGAGCCGGCGCATATCTTCGGCGCGGCGGGACCGATCGCGGCGGAAATTCGAGAGACGGTGCTCAAGATCGGTGTCATTGCCGCCAAGACCGCGCTCCACGAGAACGGCAGCGAGTTCTGCGGCTTGCAAAGAGCAGGCGGCAAGGACCATGCGGGCCAGACGCGGGGGCAGCGGGAGTGCCCGTACACGGCGGCCTTCCGCCGTGATGCAGCCGTCAGCCCCCAGGGCGCCGATCGTTTGCAATTCTGCTCGTGCCGCCACCACGGCGGACAGTGACGGCGGGTCGAGCCACGACAGCGTTGCGGGATCGGTGACACCCCATTCAGCCAAATCCAGCAGCAACCCACTCAAGTCGGCCGACAAGATCTCGGGTTCGGTGAACGGCCGCAAGCTCGCGGTTTGCGGTTCGTCCCAGAGGCGGTAGCAGACGCCGGGCTCCGTGCGTCCTGCGCGGCCGCGGCGCTGATCCGCTGAAGCGCGCGAGACGCGCACGGTTTC
This sequence comes from uncultured Alphaproteobacteria bacterium, assembly GCA_963713575.1. Lineage (GTDB taxonomy): Bacteria > Pseudomonadota > Alphaproteobacteria > Rhizobiales > Hyphomicrobiaceae > JAGVSR01. Next base: position 5,907 of record CAVQMH010000008.1, on the reverse strand, counting down.
GAGGCGCGTCACGCCAGCGTCGGGTTCAAAGCGCGGTACGCGCTGCAGACCGCTGTCGATGACAACGCGCACACCTTCGATGGTGAGTGATGTTTCGGCAATGGCGGTAGCGAGCACGATCTTGCGTTTGCCCGGCGGCGCAGGCTCCACAGCGCGATCCTGGGCCGAGATGTCCAATGCGCCGTAGAGCGGAGCGATGATGATGTTCGGGTCGGTGTTGTTGTGCACCAAGCGTTCTTCAACGCGCTTGATCTCGCCTTGGCCAGGCAGGAACACGAGGAGCGAGCCTGTTTCAGCGCGGAGGGCGCGCCCGATGGCGTCTGTGACCTGGTCTTCGATGCGGCGGTTGGAGTCGCGGCCGAGATACCGCGTTTCGACGGGAAATGCGCGGCCTTCGCTTTTTATGACCGGTGCACCATCGAGCAGAGAGGCGACGCGGGCACCGTCGAGTGTCGCAGACATGACGAGAATGCGCAGGTCGTCGCGCAATGCCCTTTGGGTATCCAGCGCGAGCGCCAGACCGAGATCAGCGTCTAGAGAGCGCTCGTGAAACTCGTCGAATAGAACAGCGCCAACGCCCTCTAGCGACGGATCATCGAGTATCATGCGGGTGAACACGCCTTCGGTGATGACCTCGACGCCGGTGCGAGGTCCACTCTTCGAAACCATGCGGGCACGTAGGCCGACGGTATCGCCGACACGCTCGTCCAGCGTTTTCGCCATGCGGTCGGCTGCGCCGCGTGCTGCGATGCGGCGAGGCTCGAGTACGAGGATCTTCTGACTGCCGAGCCACACGGCCTCGAGGAGCGCCAGCGGAACTCGGGTTGTCTTGCCAGCGCCGGGTGGGGCAACAAGAATGGCCGATCGGCTGGACTCAAGCGTGGCAATGAGTTCCGAAAGGACGCCATCGATCGGCAGCGGCGTGTCGAAGCGCGTTACGGTTGCAGCCATGGGCTCACGCGGCGCGCGCCTCGGCCTTTGCGGCAGCATTGCGGATCGCACGGATGTTTTCGGCGTAGGCCATCTGAGTGCCGCCTTTAAATACGGCCGAGCCGGCGACGAGAACATTGGCTCCGGCTCCGACGACGAGCGGCGCGGTCTCGGCCGTGACGCCACCGTCGATTTCAATGTCGATCGGACGATTGCCGACCAATGCTTTCACCTGCCGGACCTTGTCAATCACCGATGAGATGAAGGCCTGGCCGCCGAAACCGGGGTTCACCGTCATGAGCAGGACCAGGTCGAGACGGTCGAGCACATATTCGATCACGTTCGCCGGTGTCGACGGATTGAGCGACACACCAGCCTTCTTGCCGAGCGCTTTGATTGCCTGCAGAGAGCGATCCAAGTGTGGACCGGCTTCGGCATGCACGGTGATGATGTCGGCACCTGCATCGGCGAAGGCGGCAAGGTAGGCATCGCACGGAGCGATCATCAGGTGGCAGTCGAAGACCTTCGGCGAGGCAGTGCGTATCGCTTTGATGACCGGCGGACCGAATGTGATGTTGGGCACGAAGTGACCGTCCATCACATCGAGGTGGATCCAGTCCGCGCCGGCTGCATCCACGTCGCGTACTTCGGCGCCAAGCTTGGAAAAGTCGGCGGAGAGGATCGACGGAGCAATGATCAACGGCCGGGACATGGCAGACCTCCGGTGGAAGCGGTGGTGCCGGGGCGATGGATCAACCGGCACGGCTCACGCGTACACGGGGCGGGTTCCCTGGGCAAGCGGGGCGGCGCAGAAATGCCCCGGAACAAGGGCGTTGGCTCAGAAAAAGGTACGGCGCTTGCGTTCCATGAGCTGGAGGATCATGGGCGTCAGGATCAGCTGCATGGCCAGATCGAGCTTCGACCCGGGGATGACGATGGAATTTGCCCGGGACATGAAGCTGTCCTTGATCATGGAGCACAGGTACGAGAAGTCGATGCCGCGCGGGGACTTGAATCGAATGACAACCATCGATTCGTCCGGCGTAGGGATCCACCGGGCAACGAACGGGTTGGACGTATCGACGGTTGGGATACGCTGGAAGTTGATGTCCGTTTCGGTGAACTGGGGGCAGATGTATTTCACATAGTCCGGCATGCGGCGGAGGATGGTCGTCGTCACGTCTTCTGTGGAGTAACCGCGATCTTCGCGATCGCGGTGGATTTTCTGGATCCACTCGAGATTGATGACGGGCACGACGCCAATTTTGAGGTCAGCGTACTTTGCGATGTTCACTTTGTCGGTGACCGTCGCGCCATGAAGGCCTTCGTAAAATAGCAGGTCGGTGCCATAGGCAATCTCCTCCCACGGCGTGAACGTTCCGGGTTCCACGCCGAAGCACTGCGCCTCGTCCTGGTTATGAATATAGTGGCGGGTCTTGGCGCTGCCGATTTCGCCGTACGACCGGAACGCCTGCTCGAGTTCCTTCAAAAGATTTGCTTCAATGCCGAAGTGGCTGAAGTTCTGGTTGCCGGCTTCTTCGGCGGCTTTCATCGCGGCTTGCATCTCGTCGCGATTGTAGCGATGGAACGCATCACCCTGGATGAAAGCGGCGTTCAGTCCTTCGCGGCGAAAGATCTGCTCGAACGTGCGCTTGACCGATGTCGTGCCGGCACCTGACGAGCCTGTCACGGATATGATCGGGTGCTTGGCGGACATCTTGCGTCGTTCCTTGCGAACTTAAGTTCTGAACAGGCCGCGACGGCCGAAAAGCGGAGAGCGTTCGCCCGGTCCATGCGGTTCGTGGTGAAGGCGCACGACGTAATCGACCTCGGCCTTGGAGCCGGCAACGATCGGGGTGTGCTGATGCAATGTGCGGGGCTCGACATCGAGGATGCGGTTGCGACCTGTGGAGGCGCCGCCGCCTGCCTGCTCAATAACGAAGGCGAGAGGGTTGGCTTCATATACGAGGCGCAGCCGGCCGGAAGTGTATCCGTCGCGGAGATCGCTGGGATAAAGGAAAATTCCGCCGCGCATGAGAATTCGATAGATGTCGGAAACAGGCGTTGCGGTCCAACGCATGTTAAAGTCCTTGCCGCGGGGACCATCGCGGCCGCGCAACAGATCATCGACATAGATGCGCACGCAGTCTTCCCAGTGGCGGTAGTTCGAGCTGTTGATTGCGAACTCGGACGTTAGCGCGGGAATGGCCACGCTGTAGAAACTGCGAATGAATGTGCGCGTTGCCGGATCGAGGGTGAAAATCTGGGTGCCGGCGCCGACGCTGACGACGAAGCTCGTATAGGGACCATAGACGGCGAAGCCGGCGGCAAGCTGGTTGCGACCCGGCTGCATGAAGCTCGACCCATCACCGCCGCTGGCTAGGGCCGGGAGAATTGAAAAGATCGTGCCGAGCGTGATGTTGGCCTCGACATTCGAAGAGCCATCGATCGGGTCCACCGCGACCGCAAGCTTGCCGTCGGAGTGGATACGCAGGGGATTGTCCATCTCCTCGGAAGCAAAGCACGAGACCGGGCACGAGCGAAGCGCATCAAGGATCAGGTCGTTCGCGAGGACATCGATCTTTTTCTGCTGATCGACCCCGCTCTGTTTGCCGGTCGTCGCGCCAATTGCACCGGCGAGAGGACCCCTGCGGATCAAGGCATCGATTTCGATTGTAGCCCCGGCAATGGCGTCCACGGTTTTGGCCACGGCTTCGCGTTCCGGGGACCGGTCGACCCAGCGCGCCAGGTAGTCTGCCAGGGCGATGACATCCGACATGCCGATGCGTGTATCCTTCGGCCCTCAAGCGGAGGGCATGCAAAAACTTAACGAGAGAGGTGGTTATCGCTAAAGTGGCGTTCAGAGCGGCATTGCAACATACAAATCCGCAAGCAATGGTGAAAATTCATTTTTTGGGGGCAATTCCTCATTCGCGAGGCTGACTGGCCCTGTCGTGACGGGCAGCCTCGCCCGGACCGGCCCGAGATGTGTAGAAGCTCCAGAAGGATCCTAGTCCATGGCAAAAGGTGACGACGCAACCAAGAATGCCGAGCCGGCAACTGTGCTTTCCAAAGACGAGTTGCGTCGCCGGGCCGCTATCGCCAAGCAGGTCTCAAGTTCATTCGCCGACATCGTCACCTTGCTGATGCGATCGGAGACGGAGCGCAACCGGACGCTGGCGGATCTGGAATGGATGGTGGTGCCGGCGATGCAGACCGGCCAGTTCGCCGTGGCCGAGGCTCAATCGCAGGAGACAGGTGTCGTGGCCCCCTTGGGCGTTGTGCTCTGGGCCATGGTCTCGAACGAGGTGGACAAGCGTCTCACAGCCGAAGCCGGTCAGCCGATGAAACTTGCACCGGGTGAATGGCGATCCGGAGAGATCCCTTGGATTGTGGCTGCATTCGGGGACAACAAGGTCGTCGGGCAGTTGTTCGAACAACTCTCGAAGAATGTGTTTACGAAACAACCCGCGAAGCTGAGGGCCCGCGATAAGTACGGCAAGCCGTTCGTAGGTCGGCTGGAGTTCAAGCCAGCGACGCCGACGGCTTGATGAATTGTAAAGGCTCGTTTCGGCAAGTGACTCATTCGAATAGACATTTCTCGCTCAGAGTTAGCTATCTATGAAGATATCTGTGTCACGAATGTTCCAGTAACCAAGCGCCGAGGACGAATGCGGGCTCTCGCCCTGCTGCTTACCGGCTCGGCGCGATCTGGAGCGTTTGTGCCGCCATGAGTTCGCTCTCGTCCGCCCCCGCAGCTTCCGCCAATCCGATTCGGCGCACACTTGCCCGGTCAAAAGACCTTTTCATTGCGGTTGGACTGTTCTCCGGCGTGATCAATCTGCTGGCGCTGACCGGCTCCTTCTACATGCTGCAGGTCTATGATCGGGTGTTGCCCTCCAATAGCGTCCCGACGCTCATTGGTCTGACCGTACTGATGGCGCTGCTCTATGTCGCCAACGGCTTCCTGGATTTCATTCGCGTTCGAAGTCATGGGCCGTGTCGGTGTGCGAGTGGACAACGATGTCCGCGCCAGCGTGTTCCGTGCCATTCGGCTCATGCCTCTCAAGTTCCGCAAGGCGGGTGACGGGCTACAGCCGGTCCGCGACCTCGACACGATCCGCGGATTTTGTAGCGGCATGGGTCCAACCGCCTTGTTCGACCTACCTTGGGTGCCGATCTATCTCTTCATTGTTTTCCTGCTCCATCCGGTGCTCGGGCTGTTTGCGTTGTTTGGCGCAATCATCCTCGTCACGCTGACCCTGATGACCGAACATCAGACGCGCGGGCCTACGCTCTCGGCGGTCAGCAGTGCATCCGAACGGTTTGCTTTCGGCGAAGAAACACGCCGTAACGCCGAAGTCATTCATGCGCTTGGCCTCGGCGATCGCATGCTCGCTCGCTGGGAAAGTTTGACGGCCCGTCATGTCACCGATCAGATGATCGCGAATGACGCAGCGACTGGTATCGGAAGCATTTCGAAGGTCATGCGCTTGTTCTTGCAGTCGGGCATTCTGGGTCTTGGCGCATGGCTCGTCATTCAAGGCGAAGTTTCGGCCGGCACAATCGTCGCTTCTTCGATCATCATGGCACGCGCACTGGCACCGATCGAGACGGCCATTGCGCATTGGCGCGGTTTCGTCGCGGCGCGGCAAAGCTATGATCGCCTGACGAAAATGTTCGCGATGATGAACATCGGCGGCGAGGAGCCTGAATTCGTCGCGTTGCCGAAGCCCTCGGCAACACTCAACGTCAGGAACCTAGCGATCGCGGCACCCGGGGAGCGTCACCCCGTTATTCACGGTATCAATTTTTCTCTCGAAGCCGGTGAGGGACTGGGCATCATCGGTCCTAGTGCTTCGGGCAAGTCGACGCTGGCGCGCGCTCTGACCGGGATTTGGCAGCCAACCTCCCCGAGCGGCAGTGTTCGCCTTGACGGTGCAGCACTTGATCAATGGTCCCCGGACGCGCTTGGCC
>CAVQMH010000007.1:0-38115 GCA_963713575.1 uncultured Alphaproteobacteria bacterium | reverse complement strand
TGTGTAACCCTCGACCGTTGCGTATTGCTAAAAGCCGCGGCGCCGTCCGGCAGCCGCAGCCTTCCCAAACCCGACCGGCAATCAGATCACGTTGTCGATCAGCTTGCACATCGTCTCCGCGCTCGACTTGTCGTGCGTCGGCGGGCTCTCATCGACGTTGAGAACCTTCACGACGCCATCCTCGACAAGCATCGCATAACGCTTGGAGCGCACACCGAGACCGATAGTTGCGCCGGTCAGATCGATGTCGAGACCGATCGCCTTTGCGAACGCCGCGCTGTCGTCGGTCAGCATCGAAAATCTTATCTTTGGAACCCGTGGCCTTCGCCCACTCGTCCATGACGAATACGTCGTTGACGGCCGTGCACGCGATCGCATCGACGCCCTTCGCCTTCAATTCATCGGCTCGCTGCACGAACCCCCGGCAAATGCTGCAGATGGCACGTCGGCGTGAAGGCGCCCGGCACCGCAAACAGCGCCACCTTCTTGCCCTTGAAAACATCGGCGGTGGTCAGCGGCTTCGGCCCGTCCGCCGTCAGTGTCATGAACTTGGCCTCGGGCAGCTGATCGCCGACCTTGATCGTCATAGGGAGTTCTCCATTGCTTGATCGCCCGGCTGTAATGTCGAGCCGGATCTTCGATATTGACCTGTGTTCTATACGGGCCCCGTTCCTCGTCGATGACGAAGCTATCGTCTGACTGCCCCTTTTCGCCCGCCAGCGTCACACTCACGGTCGCACCTTTAAGTGCCGCCAAATCACCGGGTGAGGACGTCGAGATCCACATCGAACGTAACCCGCTGACCCTTCGCTTCGAACGACGCATACCCGCTTCCCGTTTCCCGCCGTACCGGCAGAGGCAGATAACGCCCATCCGGAACGGAGACAAACATCGCCGCCGACGCCGGATCGCCGGGAAAAACAGCCGACAACCGAATGAGCCCCGGCTTGTCCGCCGGACGCTCCACCTTCAAGTCCGAAGGATCGTCGGGCTTGCGCTCTGTGCCCACCCGAGGCACCGCCGCGTACGCCCGCTCCGCATCGGGCCCCGCTGACGGCAACGGCGCCGGTGGAATCGTGAGACTGAACGCGGCCTCCGCCGGCACGCAAAGCTTCGCGCAGATGCCGTAGTTCACCGTCAACTCGAGCTGCACCGACGCCTTGCCGTCAGTCGGCGTGATGCGCAGTGGAAACATCGCGTATTCCTGATACCCAATTACATCGCCGGCCTTGTCGCTCATCACCTGCGGAACGGGAAACAGCACCTCCGCCTTGGCAATGTTTTTCGACTTCGACCAATCGAACTCGGGAGGAATCCCGCCCGCAGTTCCCGGATTGCGCCAATACGTCTTCCATCCCTTGTCCATCGAAATTTCGACGAATGCCGTCACGGTTCCAGGCGCCGCCCCTGAAACCTCACCTGCGATCAGCCGTACACGATGCCGCTCGCCGTCGCTCCAGTCTGTTGCGATCTCCTGCGCACATACAGGCTGCACAGTTGCAAGAAAGAGCATGATCGACACCGATCTGCGGCCGCGCAGAAGTCCCCTCATTCCCGCGCAAGCGTCAAAGCCCGGCCATGTTCTGCCTGCAGTCATGTTCATCTCATTACTCACCGAGCGCCCAATATAGCAGCCCCCTATCCGAAAAATCAGCCCAACGCACCATTTCTGCGCATTCGAGACCCTTCACAGGTCGGCCCCTGACGCACTAGATTGAGAGAATGAAAATGCCTAAGTCCAAGCGCTCGCCGGGCCATGGCACGACGCTCGAGGGGCAGTTGCTCTTGGCCATGCCCATCATGACCGACAAGCGGTTTGCTCGCTCGGTAATCTACATGTGCGCCCATTCCAAGGATGGCGCGATGGGCCTCATCATCAACCACCGCGCCGATCACATTACCTTCCCCGATCTGCTCGACCGCCTTGGGATCATTCCCAAAGGTGCCAACGACACCATTGCCTCCGACTTCCTCGACCGCGAGGTCCACTCCGGCGGTCCGGTGGAAACAGGCCGCGGGTTCGTCCTCCACACTGCCGATTACCATGCAACCGACAGCACACTCGAAATCGCAGGCGGCGTCAGTCTCACCGCGACAATCGACATCCTCAAGGCAATCGCAATCGGACGCGGACCGCAGCGCTCGATCCTCGCGCTCGGCTACGCCGGCTGGTCACCGGGGCAGCTCGAAAGTGAGATTCAGGCAAATGGCTGGCTCAACTGCCCTGCCGATCCCGATATCGTTTTCGAGACCGATCTCGACCAGAAATACGAAAAAGCGCTCGCCAAGATCGGCGTCAATCCGTCGTTCCTGGTGTCCGAAGCCGGACACTGCTGAACGGCCGCCGAAATTGAAATCTCACTCCGCCGCGTCGGAATCTGGCTTGTCTGCTGCGACCGGCGGCGGCGACCCGCCGGCGAGACGTTGCAAGCTTGCGGCGATATTGGGCGGCAACTTGTCGTAGTTCGGCAGCGGACGCGCGGGAGTTGCCTGTCGGGGCGCAGGCTTCGCAGCGGCTTGCATTGGGCGCGGCTGTGGTGCCGGCGAGGGAACCGGACCTGCCGCGGCAAAGGCCGCGGAAGGATCGACCGGCGGCGGCCCGGCTGCGGCGACGACCGGTGACGGCCGAAGTGCAGCCGCTTCGTTGGTGAATGGCAATGGCGGCATCAATCCGGAGAGAGGCGAACCCCCCTCTTCATTCGCAGCACCGTTGAACGGCGGCGGCGGCGGATAAGTCTCTAACCTCGGTGGCGCGGCCATAGGCGGCATCGGCTGCGGCGGCACGGCCTGCGCCTGGGGTAATGGTGGCGCCTGCGGCGCGACTGGAGGAACGAAGGGCGGCTGGGCGTTGAATGACGGTTGCAGCGCCGGACCGTTTCCGGGAGCAAACTGAGGTGCGGACGCGAGATTCTGCGGCTGAGGAGACCCAGCGGCGGGCATCGGTCCCCGCGGGCGGACATGCGCCTTCGCCATCGCCGGCCGCCGCAGCGGTTCCGTCACCGGATCCTGAGACCGGCCTTGAGCAGGCATCGGCGGTGGCTGCCCGCCGGTCGCGCCCGCCAGCGCCGTGGCCATCGCCGGCACGGCTTCGCCGCCTTGCGATGCGCCAGCAGCAACGTCCGCAGTCGCTTCCAACGTCTGCGGCGCCTCGTCCTGACGCTTCTTGCGAGTGGCCGCACGGAACAGCCCGCGCGGTTGAATGCGCCGCTCGGACTTGCGCACGAGCTTCAAGAGCTGAAGAACATCCCGCTCGCTGATCGGATCTCCGTAATAGAACCCTTGGCCGTATTCGCATTCGATCGACCGCAGATATCCGACATCCTCATCGGTCTCCACGCCTTGCACGATGACCTTGCGGCCGAGTTCGTGCGTCATGGCCGTGACCGCCCGCAGCATTCCGCTGGCGGTCGCATCCGAGCCGTTGTTGCCGTCGAGCAGAGCCCGATCGATGCGCACGGATTCGAACGGCAGCCGGCCGAGATAAATGAGCGACGAATACCCGACGCAGAAATCGTCGAGCACGAGTTCCGCCCCGGCGCTGCGCAGCCATTCCAGCGTCTCGCCCGAATGCTCGGGATTGTTCATCACCATCGCCTCGGGGACGCCCAGCTTTAGCGATCCCTTGGCAATGGGATTCCGCGACAGCGACTGTCGAATGTCCTGCGCCGTGTTCTGGTCGATCTTCAGCACCGGCGGCAGATTGAAATTCACGAACAGCGCGTTGTCCACGCGCGGCAATTCCTTCTGCCAGTGCGCGCAATCCTTCAGTGACTGCGCCAGCGCCACCTGGACCGTTCGCACCAGAAGGTCCGCTGACGCTTCGCTCTCCAGATAACCAAACGGATTGATCAGGCCGTGCTTGGGGTGATCCCAGCGCACCATGGCCTCGAACCCGGCCAACTCCTCCATCGGCATGTAAACGATCGGCTGATAGAGAACCTTGATCTGGTTCTTCTCCACCGCCTTGCGAATTTCCGCATCGACAACGGCGCGCTCGTCCATCTGCTGGCGCATCTCGGGCCGGAAGATCTCGATACGATCCGCCCCCCCGCGTTTGGCGCGGTACATCGCGGTTTCCGCTTCGCGCAGGAGTTCACGATCGTCCGCTTGATGTCCGTCGAAGATCGCGATGCCGAGTGAACCTGTGAGTACGATCTCTTGCCCCGCCAGTTTGATCGGCGAGCGCAAGCTTCGCCGCACCCGCTCGGCCAGCCCCGCCAGTTCCTGCGCCGGCCGCTCCTTCAGCAGGAGAATGGCAAATCGATCGCCCCCGGCCCGCGCCAATGTGTCTTCCGGCTCCAGGTGACGCTGAATACGCCGCGCGATCGTCAGCAGCAAACTGTCCCCGACCACCACGCCATAAGACGCATTCACCGTCTTGAACTTGTCGACGTCGATGAACAGCACCGTCGGCCGGATGTTGGGCTCCGTCCGCGCGCGCTGCATTGCGATCGCAAGACGGTCCTCCAGCAGTTGCTTGTTCGGCAGGCCCGTCAGCGAACATTTTACCGCGTCGGTCATCAGCCGCTCTTGCGCCCGTTTCGTATCCGTCACGTCACGCAGCAGGCCGACGCTCTTCACCGTCCGCCCGTCCTGGCTCGGGATCGATGACGCCTCCACTTCGAACCAGCGATACGAGTTGTCCGCATGCCTGAGCCGAAAGACGCAGCGCATCTGTCCGTCATTTCGTTCTTCGTTCGAGACGAGCGACAGCCGGAACCGCTCCCGGTCCGCCGGATGGATATGCCGGCAGAAATCCTCGACTTTGGTATTGAGTTCGCCGGGATTGAGCCCAAGCGCGGCTTCCACGATGCCGCTGACCTTCACCTCGTCGCGCCGCGCGCTCCACTCCCAAACTCCGCACCGGCCGCCTCGACGGCCACCGACCGCAACTGCAATTCCGTCGGCGACGCGCCATAAATGCGGCTCCAGCGACCTGAACGCGAATTGCGTCACCGTGAACCCGATCAGCAGCACGATCAGCACGAGACCGGCGACGAGCCCAGACACCACCATGTCGCCCGCGAGTTGCCCCGTCAGCGTCACCGCCGTCCCAAAACACCACACGAGGAACAACAGCCACGTCGGGATCAGCGCCAACGCCCGGTCCTGGCCGCGCAATGCAAGGAACAACGTCACGATCATCCCCGCGCCGGCAAGCACGCCGAACGACAGCCGCGCAAACGTCGACGCCAGTCGCGGGTCGATCACCGCTACCGCCACGAGCGCAAGTTGCGCCACGATCCACACGCTGAACAGCATCCGCGCGAGCCCGTGCCACAGCGGAATGCGCAGGAAGAAATAGAGGAACAGGACGAGGCTCGCCGCCATCGCTGCTTCTGTAGCCGCGCGATAGACCGCGTTGTTCTCGGCCTTCAGCTGGAACAGCTTATGGAAGAAGCCGAAGTCCACGCACAGGTAGCCGAGCACGCACCAGGCCACCAGCGCCGCCGCCGGGAAGATCACCTTGTGGTTGGCAGCGAAAATTGCCGTCAGAAAAATCGCCAGCAAGCCCGTCAGACCGAGCATGACGCCATTGAATAGCTGCCGCTCGCGCACCTTCAATTCGTAGTCGAGCGGCTTCCAGACGAAGATCCGCGCGAACCGCTCGGACGACAGCTCTGCCACGTAGGTGATGGTCTGCCCCGGCTCCAGCGTGATGCGAAAATGTCGGCCCGATCGCTGTCGATGCGTTCCGGCACGAACCCGATCGACGGCGTCACCGCCTCGATCCGCCGCGCGTCGAGATCCGGCCACACGACGCCCGACCCGATAATCGTATAGCGGTCGGCCGTAATCCAGCGCTCGATCGCCACTTCGGTGGGATTGTGAAGCGCAAACACCATCCAACTCGGATTGGTGCCGGGCGTCGCCGCCCGCACCGAAAGCCGCCCCGTCGTCCCGTCTGCGCTGGCGGCCGTCTCGATCTGCAGACTGTCGCCGCGGCCTTCGTACAATTCCCCGCGCGTGGTGATCTCGATGCGCCCCTGATCCGGCGTCAGCATGATCGCATCCAGTGCATGCGCACGCTGGCTGGTTGCAGCGATCCCCACCAGAACGAGAACCAGGGCGACGAGGCGCGCGATGAGGCTCAAGGACGTCCTCCCGCCTCGGAGGGTGCCACGATCCCGAACAGCAGGTGGTCGCGCCACGCGCCATCGATCCTCAGATAGTCCCGTGCAAAACCCTCGCGCACGAACCCGTTGCGTTCCAGAACACGGATGGAAGCCATGTTCGCGGGCTGCGTCGCCGCCTCGAGCCGGTGCAGACGAAGCACCTCGAAGCCAAAGCCTATGGTCGCGCGCACGGCATCCGCCATATACCCGCGCCGCAGCTCTGACCGGCCCAGCCAATATCCCATGGATGCCGACTGCGTCACCCCGCGCTGCACGTTCGTAAGCGCGATCCCGCCGACGAGCCGCTCATCGGCCGCATCGAAGACCAGAAACGCATAGCCCTGATCCGCCCGCGCCTCGCGCTGATAGTGCCGAACCCTGCGCTTGAACGCCGGTTTCGTCAGATCATCCCGCGGCCACGTCGGCTCCCATGGCTGCAGATGCGCGCGGCCTTCCGCCCGTAGCTCCGCCCAAGGGCCGTAATCCGAGATCTGCGGTGCCCGCAAGATGATCCGCTCGCCGCGAACGGCGGTCGGCACTCTGAAACGAGGCTTGATCTCAGGAAGGCCATGGGTTGCGTGTCCTGCCGATCCTCAAGCAACGGGGACGAGCCGGTGACCGGCGCGCGTCGCAAGATCATCGCTCTTTCGGCCCGCGCCGACGACGGCTACGGAAGCCTCCTTGCGCCGTAAGCGCCGCGCCACATTCGTAACTTCCGCTGCCGTGACACGATCCACAGCCGCCAGAATGTCCGACGTCAGCAGCACGCGGCCATGCAGCGAACATTTGCCGGGCCATCTGCTCGGCGCGCGCCGAACTGGATTCGAGGCTCATCATCAGCCCGGCTTTGAGCTGCGCCTTGGCCCGCGCCACTTCGGCATCGCTTGGGACCGCGTCCGCCATGCGATCGATTTCGTCGCTCACCACGTCGATCAGCTCCCCGACCATGCCGGCCCCCGTCGCCGCATGCACGGCGAACAGCCCGGTATCCTTCAATCCCCACGCCGTCGAATAGATCGCGTAACAGAGGCCCCGCCGCTCCCGGACCTCCTGGAACAAGCGCGACGACATTCCGCCGCCGAGCAGCCCCGATAGCACCTGCGCGGCAAAAAACTCGTCTTCCCGATACGAAGGCGCCTCGAACCCCAGAACGAGATGCGCCTGTTCGAACTTGCGTGGGCTCGACCGTACGCCGCCCGTGTACGACGCCGGCTCTTCCGCCCCCGGCCCAGCATTAGACAGCCCGCCGAATAGGGCTCTCAGCGTGGCGGACGGCATCTTCGTGGCGGATCGCGCCTGCCGCCGGCCAGAACCATGCCTTTCGGATGATACCGCTCGGCAAGGAAGTCCTTCAGATTGTTGCTGGAAATCGACTTGACGCTCTTCGGCGTGCCCAGGATCGTGCGCCCCGCCGGTTGGTCCGGAAAAGCCGCGTCGTGCACCAGATCAAAAGCGATGTCGTCCGGGCTGTCGAGCGTCCCGGCGATCTCCTGCAGGATCACCTCGCGCTCTTTTTCCAGTTCGTCGTCGGCGAAAGTGGAGTTCTGCAGAATGTCGGCGACGATCCCCAGCGCGACGCCCTCGTCACCCTTCAGAACGCGCGCGAAATAGGCAGTCGATCTCCAGCCCGGTAGCGGCGTTGAGTTCGCCGCCGACCGCCTCGATTTCCTCGGCGATGTCCTGGGTCGACCGCGTCGCCGTGCCCTTGAAGGCCATGTGTTCGAGGAGATGCGAGAGCCCGTGCTCGTCGTCGCGCTCATGCCGCGCCCCGGCATCCACCCACACCCCGAGCGAGCACTCGTCTCCAGATGCGGCATCGTTTCGGTCACAACGGTCAGACCATTCGCGAGCCGCGTGATTTCAGCACTCATGCGGGCGCTCCCGCCGAGCGCGAGACCTGTTCCACGTAAGTTTGGATTTCCTTCGAGATCGTTCCCGAGCACGGCGATAGCGTTCCGCATCGGTCATGAGCGACGACAGCCGCGCCGGCAGACCCGGCCGCGTCTCCTGTGATCGCCTCCATCGCATCGGGGAACTTCGCCGGATGCGCGGTCGCCAGGATCACCCGCGCTGTAGTCGTCCGGGACGCGACCCTGGAGTCGCCGTCGTGCGCCGCATGGACACCGCATGCCGTGTGCGGATCGAGCAGATACCCGGTGCGACGACAGCGTCTCGCGGATCGTCGCCGCAACCTCCGCCTCGCTGGCCGACGACGGCCCCGAAATCCCGGCGGACAGCCGCAACCTGATCCTCGCCGAGTTCAAAACGTCCGCCCTTGTGCCAGCATCTGCATCTGACGCGCCACGAGGTCGGCATCGCGGCCTGACGCCTCGAACAGATACCGCTCGAAGTTCGATGAAATCTGGATATCCATCGATGGCGATGACGTTGCCATCACCCCGCGCATCTCATAGACGCCGGTCTCCAGCGTGCGCGGCAGGATGTCATTCTGGTTCGATCCGATCACGAGAAGTTCGATCGGCAGACCCATCCGCCGCGCCACATAGCCCGCGAAGATATCGCCGAAATTGCCCGTCGGCACCGAGAACGCGACCTTGCGGTGCGGCGCGCCGAGTGCCGCCGCGGCGACGAAGTAATAGGTCACCTGCGCGACGATGCGCGCCCAGTTGATGGAGTTGACGCCCGACAGGCTCACCCGGTCGCGGAAAGCATGGTCGTTGAACATCGCCTTCACGAGCGCTTGGCAGTCGTCGAACGTGCCCTTCGACCGCGACCGCGTGCACGTTCTGTCTCCGTCGGCGTCGTCATCATGCGCCGCTGCACGTCCGAGACGCGGCCGTCCGGAAACAGGATCACGACATCGACCCGTTCCGATGACCGGAACGCTTCGATCGCCGCGCCGCCCGTATCGCCCGAGGTGGCGCCGACGATGGTCGCGCGTCTGCCCACGCTTGGCCAGCACATGGTCCATCAGCCGAGCGAGCAATTGCATTGCGACGTCTTTGAACGCCAGTGTCGGCCCGTGAAACAGCTCCAGCACGAAGGTCTGCGGATCGATCTGCACCAGCGGCGTCGTCGCAGGATGCCCGAAGCTCGCGTATGCAGCGTCCGCCATGGCGCTGAGTTGTAACCGCGTCAGCGATCCGCCGGTGAACGGCAGAATGACCTCCACCGCGACCTCTGCGAATGGCCGCCCGGCAAAAGAGGCGATCGTCTCGCGTGAGAGTTGGGGCCACTTATCAGGAAGATACAGCCCGCCATCGCGGGCGAGGCCGGCCAGCAGCACGTCCTCGAAGCCGAGATTGGGAGCACGGCCTCTGGTGGAGATGTAATTCACGTTCGTCGAACTTTCGTCAGCCAAGGAGAAGGGAAGTGCACGCAACGAAACGGCGGTGCAGATCGCATGAGCGACCCTAAGCCCCGGGCGCGGCTTGAACAAGTCCGGCGCAGGATCGGTTGTACCGCCTCACGGAGTGGCGGCACCCGTCTATCTCAGCCGCCCCACGGCGTAGGTCGCGTAGATCGCGGCCAGCGCCGCCGCCAAACCGAACCACGTCAACGCATATTCGAGGTGGCGATTGGGCAATTTCAATTCGGTGACCCCGCCTTTTGGCCAGCCGCCCGGCGCAGCTCCCTCGGCATCGACGAAAAGAGGAACGACTTTCGTCGGCCGCGATCCTGCCGGATAGGACGCAGCAATCATGCCCTCGAAATCCCGCCAGAACCAAAGGTTGGCTTTAGGATCGTTGTCGGGGACGAAACGGGCGTGCAGGCCCGGCAGACGAATGAGCCCTGTTACCTCCGTCTCGCCTTCGATCTGTCCTTCAGCACGCGAGCGGGGATCCTTCAGTTGCTCGGGCACGAACCCGCGATTGACGATCAGCGTCGCCTGCGTCGCTGCCATGACGAACGGCGTATAAACCTGATAGCCCGGCCCGAGCTGGGCGTTGGGGGCGTAGAAATACATCTCCTTGTCGTTGGCGTAGCGCCCGCGCATTGAGATGTGTTTGTACTCCAGTTCGCTCCACCCACCGGGCAAGTGTCCGGCCGCTTCGGCGAGCGCCTGATCGATGGGAACGGCCGGCGCCGAAGCCCGCTCGGCGATAGCCGTCAGCAAACCTTCCTTCCACGCCAGACGGTCGAGCTGCCAGAAGCCGAGCCCGATCAGGAGCGGCAGCGACAGCGCCACCATCACGGTCGGAACAAGAAGTTTGGTTTCCCGCAGTCGAGCCAGCATCGGCCGATTGACCTCCAAACATCGGCCCTCAGCGGACCAGGCGCCCTTCTTCGGCTTTGTGCTTGTACTGCAGCGCGATCAGCAGCGCCTTCAGAAACCGTAGGAGACCGAGCGCAATGACCGGCGTCAGAAGGCCCCAAAGCACGACATGCTGCCAAACCGGCGGATTGAATGTGAATTCGAACCACAGCGCCGCGCCGAGCACCACGAATCCGAGAATAAAAATCGCAAACACCGCCGGCCCGTCGCCCGTATCGATAAACGCGAAATCGAGCCCGCAATGGGTACAATTCTCGCGTAGCACGAGCACCTGCCGGAACAGGGGTCCCTGACCGCATCGCGGACATCGCGCCAGCGTCGCGCTGCGCAGCACCGATGCTTTCATTTCGGACATGGCCGTACCTGTTACTCAAGCGGTAAGGGCGGCCCTGACGAGCCGCCCTCAACAATATCACGACCGAAGTCCTGCCGCCCTCAGTGCCCGGCGGCCGTCGCAGCGATCTCGCCGGCGCCCCACACGTAGATGCAGGCGAACAGGAATAGCCAGACGACGTCCACGAAGTGCCAGTACCAGGCCGCCGCCTCGAACCCGAAGTGCTGCTTGGGCGTGAAGTGACCCTTCATTGCGCGCAGCAGACAGACCCCTAGGAAGATCGTACCGATGATCACATGCGCGCCATGGAAGCCCGTCGCCATGAAGAACGTCGAGCCGTAGGTATGGCCGGCGAACGTGAAAGCGGCGTGGCCGTATTCGATGTACTGCAGCACCGTGAACAGGGCGCCCAGCGCAACCGTCATGACGAGACCGGCGATCAACTGGCCGCGCTTGTTCTGCAACAGCGCATGATGCGCCCACGTCACCGTGCAGCCCGAGAGCAACAGGATGAGCGTGTTGACAAGCGGCAGACCCCACGGATCGAAAGTATGCTTGAAGTGGCCTTCCGCCGACGCTCCCGTTGCCGGGATGGTCGCTTCGGTCATTTCGATCGGCACCGGCGGCCACTGGCCACCGAAGATCTCGTTGCGCTTCACCATCCCGATGGCTTCCTGCACGTTTTCCAGCGTGTAGGTGCCGTTGGGGAAAAGCGCGGCGTCGAAGTAAGCCCAGAACCAGGCAACGAAGAACATCACTTCCGAAGCGATGAATAGCAGCATGCCATAGCGCTGGTGGATCTGCACGACAGGCGTGTGCTGACCCGTTTCCGCTTCGATGACGATGTCACGCCACCACATGAAGGCGATCGCCAGCAGGCCGAACATGCCCGCGGCGAATACGCCGGGACCCTGCACACCGAAGAGACCGGCCCCGCCGCCCGTCGATCGCATCCAGATGATGGCGCCGATGGCCGACACGAATGCCGAAAGCGACGCGAGGATCGGCCATGGACTTGGATCGAGCAGGTGATAGTCGTGTTGATTGGCATGAGCCATGGTCGTCTTCCCCGTAGTCTCTTGTTGCATCCGGTCCTCCGGACTTCTCGTTCCGGTGCGGACCGCAAGGCCCGCGCCCGCAAATCTAGCTTCTATTTTCTTTGTTGGTAGCGGCTGCGGCCTGACCTCCAGCCTTCGCCCCTTCGACGGGGTAGAAAGTGTAGGACAGCGTAATTTCCCTGAGACGTGACGATTCCGGATCCTTCACCAGGGCCGGATCGATGAAGAACGACACCGGCATCTCGATCGACTGACCTGGCTCCAGCGTCTGCTCCTTGAAGCAGAAACACTCGATCTTGCTGAAGTAGAGCCCCGCCGCGTCGGGGGCCACGTTGAATGTCGCCGTCCCGGTGATCTTGCGGTCGCTGGTATTCGTCGCGCGGTAGAACACCAGCATGTTCTCGCCGATGTGCGCGTCCACCGTCCGCTGCACCGGCTCGAACGACCACCCGAGCTTTGGCGACACGTTTGCATCGAAACGTACCGTGACGAGCCGGTCGAGCACGGTGTCGGACGGCTTCTCCGCCTTCTGCGTTGTGCCGCCGAGCCCCGTCGCTTGACAGAACATCTGATAGAGAGGCACCGCCGCATATGCCATCCCCGCCATCGTCACCGCGCCCGCAACGCAGATCAGCGCCACTTTCGTGTCGCTCTTCGGCGTACTGCGTGTCGACGGCTGCGGATGTTCTGCGGTCAAGGCTGTGGTCCTAAGTTCAGATCGACCGGTTCGCGACGTTCGCGCCCAGATGCACGATCGTTGCCGCATAGAACATCATCACGAGAAAGCCTAGTCCCAGCGCGATCGCAATGGACCGCATCCGCTGCCGCCGCTTTTCAGCCGCGGCACCCACGGCATCCGTCTCCGTGACGGCTTGAGACATATCGTTCATGACAGCACGACCTTTCACGCCAACAGGCGGTTCATGACGCCCTCGACCACGAGGATCGCAAAAAGGGCGTAGAGATAGAGGATCGAAAACCAGAACAGTCGCTTGCAGGCTTTGTCCGCTTCCCGGCCTTCCGTAATCCGCCAGACGTCGATTGCGAACCACAGGAATATGGCGCCGAGCACGACGGAAGCCGCGCCATAAGTAATCCCGCCGAGCCCGATGAACGCCGGAAGGATCGCGAGCGGCACCAGCACGATGGTATAGAGCAGGATCTGTTTCCGCGTCTCCGCGGGACCGGCGACCACCGGCAGCATCGGCACGCCAACACGCTCGTAGTCGCGCGACCTGAGCAGCGCCAGCGACCAGAAGTGCGGCGGCGTCCACATGAAGATGATGAGAAACAGCAGGATGCTTTCCACGCTCACGGTGCCCGTCACCGCGGCCCACCCGATCATGGGAGGAAAAGCGCCGGCCGCGCCACCAATCACGATGTTCTGCGGCGTCAGCCGCTTCAGCCACATCGTATAGATGAACAGATAGTAGAAGATCGTCAGGGCTAGGAGCGCGCCGGCCACCCAGTTTACGAGCACGCCGAGCGTCATCACTGACATAACCGCCAAGACGCTGCCGAACTGCAACGCTTCATCCGGTGTCACGCGCCCGCGCGGAATGGGGCGCGCCGCCGTCCGCGCCATGTTCTCGTCGATGTCGGCGTCGTACCACATATTGAGCGCGCCCGACGCACCCGCGCCAGCCGAGATTGCGATGATGGCGATCAGTCCAATCACCGGATGAATGGCGCCCGGCGCAAGCAGCAGTCCGGCCACCGCCGTCAGGATGACGAGCGTCATCACGCGCGGCTTCATCAGCGTTACGAAATCACTGACGCTCGGTTCGAGAACCTTCAGGGTCTGCGCGCTCTGAGCATCGGCTCCGGCGGTCGTCATGAACTCCTGCTTCCTTGTCTTGAGCGGGATCGGCGGCCGTTGTGGCTCTTTCCGATCTCTGAGGCCCGTCCCGGGCGTTTCCTCGATTTCGATCCCTCAGGCCGTGTTCGCTTCTGCTGGCGAACATCACGAGAGGACCCGAATGGCGGAGACCCTGGCCGGATGATCCGGCCAGGGTCGATGACTAGACTCAGTGACGCTCGGACGTGGCCGCGATGCGCGGCAGCGTCTCGTAGGCGTGGTAGGCGGGCGGTGACGGCAGCGTCCACTCGAGCGTGGTGGCGCCTTCACCCCACGGGTTGCCGGCCGCCTTTTCCTTGCGGGCGAAAGCGACGGCCAGACCGATGAAGAAGAAGATCGAGCCCAGGGCCGTGATGTACGAACCGACCGACGAGATCTCGTTCCAGAACGCATAGGCATCCGGATAGTCGGCGTAACGGCGCGGCATGCCGGCGGCACCCAGGAAGTGCTGCGGGAAGAACAGGATGTTCGCGCCCACGAACGTGGTCCAGAAGTGCAGCTTGCCCCAGAATTCCGAATACATGTAGCCGCTCATCTTCGGGAACCAGTAGTACCAGCCCGCAAAGATCGAGAACACGGCGCCGAGCGACAGTACGTAGTGGAAGTGCGCCACCACGTAGTAGGTGTCATGCAGCGCGCGGTCGACACCGGCATTCGACAGCATCACACCCGTCACGCCACCGACCGTGAACAGGAAGATGAAACCGAGCGCCCAGATCATCGGCAGGCGGAACTGGATCGATCCGCCCCACATGGTGGCGATCCACGAGAAGATCTTCACGCCCGGTCGGAACCGCGATCACCATGGTCGCGAATACGAAGTAGGCCTGCGTATTCACCTTCATGCCCGCCGCATACATGTGGTGCGCCCACACGATGAACCCGACGAGACCGATGGCGACCATCGCGTAAGCCATGCCGAGGTAGCCGAACACGGGCTTGCGCGAGAACGTCGCAGACGATGTGGCTGACGATGCCGAAGCCCGGCAGGATGAGAATGTAGACTTCCGGATGCCCGAAGAACCAGAACAGATGCTGGTACAGCATCGGGTCACCGCCACCCGCCGGATTGAAGAACGTCGTGCCGAAGTTGCGATCCGTCAGCAGCATGGTGATCGCACCAGCCAGAACCGGCAGAGACAGCAGCAGCAGAAACGCGGTGATCAACACGGCCCAGACGAACAGCGGCATCTTATGCAGCGTCATGCCCGGTGCACGCATGTTGAAGATGGTCGTGATGAAGTTGATCGCACCCAGGATCGAGGACGCACCCGCAAGGTGAAGCGCCAGGATCGCGAAATCCATGGCCGGTCCGGGATGCCCCGAGGTCGACAGCGGCGCGTAGATCGTCCAGCCCGCGCCGACACCGTTCATGCCCGTCGGTCCTTCGACGAACATCGAGATCACGAGCAAGGTCAGCGCCATCGGCAGCAGCCAGAACGAGATATTATTCATGCGCGGGAAGGCCATGTCCGGCGCGCCGATCATGAGCGGCACGAACCAGTTGCCGAAACCGCCCATCGTCGCCGGCATCACCATGAAGAACACCATGATGAGACCGTGGCCGGTCACGAACACGTTGTAGAGATGCGCATTCGCGAAATACTGCATCCCCGGCTCTTGCAACTCGAGGCGGATGCCCACCGACAGCGCGCCGCCGATGATGCCCGAGATCATGGCGAAGATGAAATACAGCGTGCCAATGTCTTTGTGGTTCGTCGAGAAAAGCCAACGGCGGATGCCGGTCGGTGCGTGGTCGTGATGATCGGCGTGTGCCGCAGTGCTACCCATGGTCTTCGACCTTTTCGTCTCGGGTTGTAGTCGTGATCCTGTAACGAATGCTGGAGCGCGGCCTCCCGCCGCTGCTCCGGCGGTCCATCTCAGCGCTGCTCGGCGGCGTTTGCCACCGACTTGATCCCGGCATGATCCAACGCCACGCGATCAGTGATCTCCTTGGCCTTCTTGCGGTCGCCCGCCTTCATGGCCGCGGTCCACTGATCATAAGTCTCCTGCTTCACGACGCGCACGGCGATCGGCATGAAAGCGTGATTCATGCCGCACAGTTCCGAGCACTGGCCGTAGAACACGCCTTCATACTCGGGACGGAACCAAGTGGCCGTCAGGCGGCCCGGCACGGCATCGATTTTCGAACCGAACGGCTGGATAGTCCAGTTGTGGATCACGTCGTTCGAGGTGACGAGCATGTGCACGACCTTATTGACCGGCACCAGGATCTCGTTGTCCACCGCCAGCAGCCGCGGCGTCGGAATGCCGGCCTTGACCTTCTCGGCCACTTCCTCATCCGACAGCATGTTCGAGGTGACGGTAAACGTCTTGTCCCCGGCCGTCGTGCCCGGATACTCGTGCTCCCAGAACCACGCGTTACCGATCGCTTTGATCGTCACGTCGGGCTTCGGAAAGGTATACTGAAGCATCAAAAGCTTGAACGACGGGATCGCGATCGCAACGAGGATGAGGATCGGTAAGACTGTCCAGGCAACTTCAAGCAGCGTGTTGTGGGTCGTCTTCGACGGCACCGGGTTCTTCGACTTGCGGAACCGCACCATCACGTAGATCATCAGCCCCAGAACGAACAGCGTGATCGCGATGATGATGATATTTACGAAATTATAGAAGTCGGTAATCCCACGCGCAACTTCCGTCGCTGGTGTCGGCAGTCCGATTTGGCCCGGCGTGGCGTAACCCTGGGCGGCAAAGGCTGGCGATCCGCCAAACCCGATCGCGGCGACAGCCGCGGCCGCGAGGGCCACCAAACCCAGCAATGTCCATGGACGAGTTGTCGTCATTCCAAGCGCTCCCCAGATCAGCCCGGTTCTGGCCGGACCTCATGATCGAAAAGGGGAGGTGTCATTCCTCGAGAGCCTGCGCCCGAGTGCGGTGAGTGGCTAAACCCGTGGCGACGCCCTGCGGCGAACAAACTGCCGCGCGTTCATCCCGCTAAAGCCTTCGCTGCCTGGGTCATTATCGGAGGTCAAAGACATCCCGATAGTTTCGCTGAGCAGCCATCATCCAAGTGCGACGATCTTCCCCTTCGTCGAAGACAGATCAACCGAGATCACGAGCCTAAGTCAAGTTTTTTGCGGCAATTTCCCGCACGAAGTCATCCACACTCGGCATGTCATCGTTTGCGCGACCCCCATTTAGACGGAACCCTTCTAAACTGTTGAAATCGTCAACTTTCGGCCTTTTTCCTGAGCGAACCACGCATGACACGCGTACCACCGAAGCCCAAGCCGTTGACACGTCGCCTCAACGATCGCTCGGTCCCTGTGCGCCCGTGTCGCGTCTCCTTCGCCGTTCCATCCCGAGATAGTTGTCACCATGCCATTCAAGTCCCTCCGCGATGTTGCAGCGCGAAAGCGCAGCGCCCGCGCGACCTTGCGCGCATCTCATGCCGGAGCGCTTGTCATGGCGTTGGCCCTGACCGCATCACTCTCGTTTTTAGCTACGCCCACCCGCGCTCAGGAGTCCAAAGCCCCCGAGATGGCGGATGGCACCGTCAAAGCACAGCACGGGGATTGGCAAGTCGTCTGCAAACCTCCGCCGGCCGGCGCCAAGAACGAAGTCTGCGCACTCGTCCAGAGCGTCACGGCGGAAGATCGGCCAAACGTCGGTCTGACCGTTTATTTTCAGAAGTTTTCACAAGGCATGAAGGTACTGCGCGTCTTCGCACCGGTCGGCGTTCTTCTTCCGCCGGGCATCGGCCTCAAAATCGACGACGTTGATGTTGGCCATGCGCCATTCCTGCGCTGCCACACCTTCGCGTGCTACGCCCAGGTCACCCTTGACGACAAGCTGATCAACCAGTTTTCGACCGGCAAGACGGCCATTTTCATCATCTTCCAGACAGAAGAAGCCGGGATCGGCATCCCGCTATCGCTGAACGGTTTCAGCCAGGCACTCGCCGCTTTGCCCTGACTTGACCTGCTGACGCCAAATGCGTCAGCTCACCTTTGCGTTGGCTGCCGGCATCCGGATCAGATCGGCCGTGCGATCACGCTGCCCCGTTTCGGGCCTCTTGGGGAACGTCGCGCTGCCCGTGCCAACCACGCCGCGACCCGCTTGCGGCAAAGTTTGAAAAAGTTCAGTCCAAGCATTTGCGATACGCGAGGTAAAGTCCTGATACTGCGACATCGCCGTTTGCCAGAACCGCATCTGCTCGTTCACGAGATCACTCTGCGTGCGGCACCGCGAGAGGCGCTGCGGAATGCCCAGATAAGCCTGGGCCCGGCGGCTCATGAGCGTCAACAGTTCCATCTGCTGCACCGTCATCACCTTCATCGGGCCGAATCCGGCCGACATTCCGTCCAGGATTTGCTTGGGATCGAAGGGATTGTCGAAGCTCTTCGGCGCGAAACTTTGAGTTCCAAGCCAATCATGCACATGCGGATTGTTGGGGGAGGGCTTGTCCATGACGCACGAACCTCTGGTGCACTTGTTCCGATGAACGCTGCTCTTCTTTTAAGCGTCGGTATAGGCGGTATTTTGTTACGAATGCAAAAATCTCAACCCAAAATCTCGTGAGTTGGTGGTCGGCGATGCAGCATGAGCGATCGCTCAACCTTAAATTGAAGTTAATTAAAATGCGCAACCTAATGATGTATAAAGCATTTTTTGGTTAAAGTTGATTTGACCGAACACGCCCTACCGCGAAATTCTCGATCGTCAGTATTGCGTCGAGTTTTTGAATGCGGGGGCGTTCTTCAGTACAGAGGCGTGCACGGTTGGGGCTCGTCCTCCTGGACAGCCGTAGCCACAGCGCTCTTGTCTCTGACGCCGCCGTCGGCCGCCGCTCAAGAAACTCGCCCCTCCTGGCGCGACGTCTGGAAATGGCGGGAAACCTGGTCCGGCGTCGACGTCGCCAAAGACAACTGGCTCGTCTACTCCGGCATAACCGTCGCCCCCTTCAACCACATCCACGAAACCGGCTGGCGCCTCCGCCTCGCCGGCGGTTACGGCAATTACGATTACTCCGGCAACCGCAGCACCACCCCCACCCCCGACATCCAGTCGTTCTCGGCGGCGACCTATTATGGCGACGCGCTCGTCGGCTATCTCGAACGCTTCGGGCCACTCACGGCGAAAGCATTCGGCGGCGTCTCTTTTATTGCGCACGACATCACCCCCTTCGACCCGGAGAACCTCGTCGTTGGCGACGATATCGGCTTCAAGGGCGTTCTCGAGCTCTGGCTCGACATCGGAGAAATCGGGTTCGCGTCTCTCGATACGTCCTGGAGCACCGCACACGATACCCGTAACGCACGTGCGCGACTTGGCGCCTACATCACGCCGTCGATCAGCGCCGGCCTTGAAGGCTGGCTCAACCTCGATAATCAGAGCGATTGCGACCTCGGCTGGAACGACAGCGCCGACTGTTACACGGATGACGAAACACACCTTCTCGACTACACGCGCCACCGTCCTCTTTCTGCGTTACACGTGGGACGGTGGCGAACTCTCTTTGTCCGGCGGCATCTCCGGTGGCAGTTTTCAAGCCGCCGGTAATGCCGATCCCGAACCGTATGCCACTTTGAACTGGTTGACGCAGTTCTAGTCGGCATCGCCAATTCACCGACTTCTCCCAGTCTTCTATATCCCGCCCGTAGCAACTCCGGCTAAGCTCGAGCGACCACAACAACCGCTAGCTCCTCGATGCGTCCGAACACTTTGATTTCCGCCCTCGCCGTTGCAACGGTTGCGAGCCTCGCTGCCGGCCCCGCGCAGGCCTCTAAAACCTGCAGCGACGCCGCCGTGTCGGCGCGCGGCGAACCTGCTGCCTTCTTATGGCTCGCCAAAACGAAAGCCCGCGCCAACTGGCGCCGCAAGGTTCGCGCGACCCCCGACCTGGGCACGGATTTTTCCAACTGGGGCAATGCCGAAACCAGCGAAGAGCGATGCATTACGGCTGAAGGCGGCACCGTCTGCATTTTCACCGGCTACCCGTGTAAGCGCTGACAGGGCCACGAACGCGACCGGCGACCACTTATCCTCGGCAACTCCAGATCGGTCAAAATGATGAGCGCGTCCGGGCCTTCAGTTGCTGATACTTCTATCGAGTTGGACCACCGACGACCACAACAACAATCACCACCACGCGCGAGACGGGCCGACGCCACAAAACGAATGTTCGTTCTTCTTGACCCGGCAACCATTTTCCATGATGATCCAAAAAAAACGAACATTCGTTTTGAAGAGTATGGGTTATCAGCATACGCTATAGCCCAAACGGACAGTCCAGATTGTCCAGGGTCGATGACACATGCCGAGACTGAAGCCCGATACTCAGCGCGCCCGCCGCGATCATATCCTCGAAGCCGCCGAGCATTGCTTCGCGCACTCGGGCTTTCATGCCACCAGCATGCAGGACATCTGCCGCGAGGCGCGCGTCTCTCCGGGCGCGCTGTATGTCTACTTCGCATCGAAGGAAGATTTGATCGCCGGCCTTGCCGAACGCAATCGGCAGGACTTCCAGGCGCGCTTCGCCCAGCTCGCAGGCGCATCCGATTTTTTTGCCGCCCTAGCCGCCATCGGTGAAGCGTACTTCGTCGAGGATGAAGACCACCGCCGGCTACTGTGCATCGAGATCGGTTTGGAATTCGACGCGCAGCGCACACGTCGGCGAGATCCACCGCTCCGTCGATGAGTTCGTGCGCACCAGTTTCGAACAGCTCTTCCAGCGCATGATCGACGATGGCCGCATCCGCCCGAACCATGATGCAGCCGCTCTCGCGCGCGTCTTCATGGTCATAGGTGACGGTCTTTTCTGGCGCAGCGCCGTCGATCGCAAATTCGACATGGCCAAGACCATCCCCGACGTTGTCGAGGTCATTCGCCAGCTCTTGAACCCCGTAGAAGAAATCGCGGGACGCCGCCCAGTCGCGCCGACCGTCGAGGAGGCCGCAGAGTGACCCGTTCGCAATTGATCAAGATTGGCGTCGGTGCCGTTGTGGTTGCAGTTGTCTGGGCGACCGGCCTTTACAAGCCTCTTTTCGACATCATCACCCACCGCTCCACGAAGACGGAAAAAGCGGCCGCCGTCGCGCCACCCTCCGTCACCGTCAGTCGGGTCACCTCGGCCGACTTCGTCGAGACGGTTCTCGTCACCGGCTCTCTGGTGGCCCGCGAAGATGTTCTGGTCGCACCGGAAGTCGAAGGGCTGCGCATCAAGGAACTGCGCGCCGATCAGGGTGATGAAGTGAAGAAGGGCGATATCCTGGCCTTGCTCGAGACCGTCACTCTCGACAGCCAGTTGGCCCAGAACGCCGCCAACATCGAACGCAGCAAGGCTGCGATCGCTCAGGCCAAAAGCCAGATTTCGGAAGTGCAGGCCCGCCTGACCGAAGCGAGTGCCCAGCTCGATCGCGCCAAACCGCTCACGCAGCAAGGCTACCTGTCAGAAAGCACGCTCGACGCGCGCACGGCTGCAAAGCGGTCTCTGCAAGCGCTGCTGATCTCCGCCGAAGGTGGTCAGAAAGCAGCCGAAGCTGATCTTGTGCAGCTCCAAGCAGCGCGCGACGAGTTGGAATGGCGCCACTCGCGCACGGACGTCCGCGCTCCCGTCGACGGCGTCATCAGCCGCCGCACGGCTCACGTCGGTGCAATCGCAACCGCCGTCGGCATTGCGGCAGGCGATCCGATGTTCCGCATCATCGAGAAGGGCGAAATTGAACTCGACGCCGAGGTCGGCGAGGCTCAGGTACGCAAACTTAAGGTTGGCCAGAGCGTCACCATCACAATCGCCGACGGCACCACCGCCACCGGAACTGTCCGCCTCGTTTCGCCTGAGGTCGACAACGCCACCCGTCTTGGGCGGGTCCGCATCTTCATCGGTAATGATCGCCGCTTGCGCATCGGCACCTTCGCCAGCGGTCAGATTGAAACTGCGCGCGAACGTGGGCTGGCGGTGCCGGTCTCAGCCGTAAGCACATCCGGCGGCGCATCGACCGCGCTCGTGCTCGACGGCGAGACCGTACGCGAACGTCCGATCGAAATCGGACTTTCCACCGGCGGTCTCGTCGAGGTGCGCAAGGGATTGACCGAGGGCGACCGCGTCATCGCCCGCGCCGGCACCTTCCTCAAAGATGGTGACATCGTGCGTCCTGTCGAAACCGACACCCGTGCAGTGAGTGAAGCCCGATGAGTTCTCAAGGCTCACGCATCAATTTCTCGGCTTATTCGATCCGGAAGCCCCTCCCGGCAATCCTGCTGTTCGTGGTGCTGCTGTTTCTCGGCATCATGAGTTTCAAGACGCTGCCCGTCACGCGCTTCCCCAACATTGATATTCCCCTCGTACAGGTGACGATCAACCAGTCCGGCGCCACGCCGGCCGAACTTGAAACCCAGGTCGCTAAGATTGTTGAAGACTCGGTGGCCAACATCACTGGCGTCAAGCATCTGATCACGTCCTTGAGCGACGGCGTCTCCACCACGGCCATCGAGTTCCGTCTCGAAATCGATACCGACCGCGCATTGAACGACGTCAAAGACGCGATCGAGAAGATCCGGCCGGAACTGCCCCGTACGATCGACGAGCCCATCATTCAGAGAATCGACGTCGAAGGCCAAGCCATCCTTGCCTACGCCGCGGTCTCGCCCGGCATGACACTCGAACAGCTCTCTTGGCATGTCGATGACGTCATCAAGCGCGAATTGCTCGTTGTCAAAGGCGTCGGCCGCGTCGAGCGCTACGGCGGCGTCAAGCGTGAGATCCGCGTTCTCCTCGACCCAGACCGGCTACTCGCTTACGGCATTACTGCAGCCGACATCAACCGCCAGATACGCGCCACAAACGTCGATATCGGCTCCGGCCGTGGCGAAGTTGGCCAGCAGGAGCAAGCGATCCGTATCCTCGCCGGCGCCAAGACCGTCGCCGAGTTGGCCGACACGAAAATCGCCATCGCCGGAGGCCGATATGTTCGCCTCGCCGATCTCGGCCGCGTGCTCGACGACGCGGAAGAAGCCCGCTCTTTTGCTCGCCTCGACGGCCAGCCCGTCGTCTCGTTTTCCGTATTCCGCTCCAAGGGCGCAAGCGAGCTGTCAGTCGCCGACGCCGTCGAAAAGCGGCTCGCCGAACTCGATAAGCGCTACCCTGAGGTTTCGCTCAGTAAAATCGACGACGCGGTCTCTTACACGCGCGGCAATTACGAAGCCGCGATGACGACGTTGATCGAAGGCGCCATCCTCGCTGTGATCACCGTGTTTCTCTTTTTGCGCAATTCTCGCGCAACCCTGATCACGGCCATAGCGCTGCCGTTGTCCGCGATACCGACGTTCTGGGCGATGAGCCTCATGGGCTTCTCGCTGAACCTCGTTTCTCTGCTCGCAATCACACTCGTGACCGGCATCCTCGTCGACGACGCCATCGTGGAGATCGAAAACATCGTCCGCCACATGCGGATGGGCAAATCGCCCTACCGCGCCGCTATGGAAGCTGCCGACGAGATCGGCCTCGCCGTCATCGCCATCACGCTCACCATTGTCGCCATCTTCGCGCCGGTCTCGTTCATGGGCGGGGTGGCCGGCCAATACTTCCGTCAATTCGGTCTGACCGTCGCAGTGGCTGTTTTGTTCTCCTTACTCGTAGCTCGCCTCATAACTCCCATGATGGCCGCCTACCTGATGCGCCCCGTCCCTCCTCACGACATGGAGGGCGGACCGATCATGCGCGGCTACGTCTACTTCCTCGCAGCGACCCTCCGCTGGCGCTACATCACCCTGATCGTAGGCATGGGCGTCTTTGCAGGTTCGATCTATGCGACCGCGATGCTGCCTACGGGCTTCATTCCGGACGAAGATACGTCCCGTGTGGTCATTTCCGCCGAGCTTCCGCCCGGCGCCCGCCTCGAAGACACGCGTCTCATGACCGACGAAGTCACGCGCCGCCTCAAGGAGATTCCCGAAGTCGCGAGCGTCTTCGTCCTTGGCGGCGTCTCGCCGACCGGCACGCTCGAAGTCCGCCGAGCGGCCGTCAATGTGCGTCTCGTGCCCAAGACCGAGCGCGATAAGCCGCAGAAACAGCTGAAAGCGATCCTGTCCGCCACGATTGCCGGCGTGCCCGACGTGCGCGCCTGGTTCGTCAACGAACGGGGCGAGCGGGAACTCTCGTTCTCGCTGCTCTCGCGCGACGGCGATGCTCTGGCAAAAGGCGTGTCGAAGGTCGAAACCGCCGTCCGACAGCTGCCCGGCTTCTTCAACGTCGCGTCGAAGTCGGCCCTCGACCGGCCAGAGATCCGCATCGTCCCCGAACTCGACAAGGCTTCCGTACTCGGCATCACCCCCGATCAGATCGCCGAAACCGTCCGCGTGGCCACCATTGGTGACGTCGACGCCAATCTCGCCAAGTTCACCTCGGGTGACCGCCTGATCCCCATACGCGTTCAGGTCGAAGAAAGCGCTCGCGAAAACCTGCAGCGCATCGCCAACCTGCGCCTTACCAACGCCGCCGGTAAATCAATCCCGCTCTCTGCCGTCGCTGATATCTCCTTCGGTCGCGGGCCGAGCGCCATCGATCGCTATGACCGCGAACGCCGCGCCGAAATTGGCGCCGATCTCGTCAAAGGCTTTGCACTCGGAAGCGCCCGAGAGGCTTTCGTCGCCGAGGTGGAGAAAATCGGGTTACCCGAGGGCGTGCGCCTGCAAGCGACCGGCGATGCAGAAATTCAGGACGAGGTCGCCAGCGGCTTCATCACCGCCATGGGTACAGGCCTCATGATCGTGCTGGGGCTGCTCATCCTGCTCTTTGGCAGCGTCTTCCAGCCGATCACCATTCTGCTCTCGCTCCCGCTGTCCTTCGGCGGCGTCGTGATCGCGCTCATCGCGACCAACAACCCGATAAGCATGCCGGTTTA
The DNA here is from genome assembly GCA_963713575.1 of uncultured Alphaproteobacteria bacterium. GTDB lineage: Bacteria > Pseudomonadota > Alphaproteobacteria > Rhizobiales > Hyphomicrobiaceae > JAGVSR01. Next base: position 13,644 of record CAVQMH010000007.1, on the reverse strand, counting down.
CATCGGTCTCCTCATGCTCATGGGCATTGTGACAAAGAATGCGATCATGCTCGTCGACTTCGCGGTCGAGGAGATTGCACGGGGCACAGAGCGGACCGCGGCCCTTCTCGAAGCCGGACGCAAGCGCGCACGCCCCATCGTGATGACGACGATCGCCATGGCCGCCGGCATGTTGCCCAGCGCGTTCGCACTTGGTGACGGCGGCGAATTCCGTGCGCCAATGGCCATCGCAGTCATCGGCGGTCTCCTCGTTTCAACCATCCTGTCACTCGTTTTCGTGCCATCGTTCTTCTCGGTGATGGATGATCTCTCCCGCGGTGTGGCCTGGCTGATGTCGTTTATCATCAAGCCGAATGCCACCGACGAAGGCGAGGACGACAATGAAGAAACACCCCGCGTTCCTCCGCGTGCGCCGGAAGCGGCCGTCCAGCCGGTGCCGCACGTCCGCGGACGCATTGCAGCAGAATAACGCTTATTTCGTCTCTCCATTGCTGATGCGGTGCCCGGCCCCTATATCGGTCCGAGTGTTTCGTCTTATCACCGAAAGGAATTGCCATGTTCGATGCCAAAGCCCTCCTTGAGCAGATCGCCGGAAACGCACAGCGCCCCGCGGCCGCTCCAGCCCCGGGAGCTGGCCAAGGCGGCGGCCTCGCCGACCTGTTCGGACAAATTGCAGCCGCCGTTCAATCACCCGGCGGTCAGGGCGCCGTTCCAGGTCAAGGCGGCTTAGCTGACATCGTTCGCAACATCTCCGGTGGAGCAGGCGGCGCCAATCTCGACCAGATCCTCGCACAGGTGAAGGAGCAAGCCGTCAAGTTTGGCGGCCCATCAGGTGCCGAACTCGTGGACACGCTGACCAAGGCCTTCGGTCAGGCGACGGAAGGTGTGAAAGAAGGCGCGACGAAGATCGGCGACGCCACAGGCGCCCGCGACGTCGTAACGAATGCGGCCGGCGGCAAATCGCCAGAAGAACTGCTCGCCCAGGTCAAGGACCTCATGTCCAAGAATCAACTCGGTACAGGCGCGGTGCTGGGTGGTCTCGGTGCAATTCTATTTGGCACACGCACCGGCCGCGGCGTGACCACCGGCGCCGCCAAGATCGGTGCTCTCGCCCTCATCGGCGGCCTCGCCTACAAGGCTTATCAAAATTACCAAGCCGGCAAGCCGCTGATTACAGGTCCGCAGAACGCCGCGACGGAAGCTCCAGCGGGGTCCGGCTTCGAACCTGCGGCAATTTCCAATGACGCCGCGACGCACATCATTCGCGCCATGATCGCAGCCGCAGCAGCCGACGGCCGCATCGACGATCGCGAGTACATGCGCATTGTCGAATTCGCAGGTGGAACGGCAGCAAGCCCGGAAGCGAAATCCTTCCTGGAACGGGAACTGCGCAGCCCAGCAACCGCAGCCTCTCTGGCAGCAAGCGTGAAATCCGCCGAAGAAGCCTTGCAAGTCTACACCGCCGCCCGCGTTGCCATCGACGGCGACAATGCTTCGGAAACCGGTTTCCTTGCCGAACTGGCCGCATCCCTCGGCATCGATCCCGATCTGGCCCGCCAAGTCGATGCCACCGCAAAGAGCACCGCTGCGTGAGCGCACGCCAACCTGCCAACGAAAAAGCGCGGGATTGCTCCCGCGCTTTTTCTATTCCCGTCCGATGAAGGCGCGCTCGTTATGACGCCTGGTCCGACTTGAAGAAGACATCGACCCGCATACCCGTGAGCAGCGGCGGCTGACCATCGAGCGCCACCATCACTTCGAGCACCTCGACATCGTTCGGACGCCGCGGACCACGGGACGTAATGCGCTGTGCGCCGAGCGCTGGCGCAATCGAGGTCACCACACCCGTGAATTCCTGGGCACCGAATGCGTCGGCCTTGATGACGGCCTTTTGACCGACGCGGATCTTGGTCACATCCCGCTCTTCGACCTCGGTGCGAACGCGCAGCGAACCTAAATCACCAAACAGCGCCAGCGGCGCTTCCGGTGAAGTTACGGCGACTTCGCCTTGCTTGGCCCAGACGTTCAAGACCGTACCGTCAGCCGGAGCACGCACCCGAGTACGCTCGATTGCGTTGAAAACCTGCGTCACGTCCGAACGCGCCAAAGTCAGAGACGATCTCAAACGTGTCGGAAGCGGCATGTCGTCCCGCGCAGCGACTTTCGCAAGAGCAGCCCGGTCTTCCGTGAGCTTAGCCTGCGCCTCGGAAAGCTTCTTGCGCGCCGAATTGAGTTCGTCGGCTGTGGAGGTACCACCCCGAACTCTTCGCGCGATATCATCGAGGGAAATCTGTGCCGAGTAGACCGAACGCTCGGCCTTCGAGAGTGAATCTTCGGCATTGCGCCGCTCGAGCGCCGGACCCTTTGCCACTTCCTCGTCGCGTTCCAGAACGCGGACGGCCTCTTCGGCAAACGCGGCGGTGAGCTTCGCCTGAGCGTCACTGTCATCGAGCCGCACGAGAAGATCGCCCGACTGAACCTTATCGCCCGTCTTGGCGATCACCTCGAGGATTTCACCAGGTGCCTGCGAGACGATCCGGATCTCACCATCTTTCGGCTCCACACGGCCTGTCGCGGATGCCGCCCACGATCCCCTCGCGGAAACGCCGGTTTCGGCCGCGGCCATCTGCGCCGTCGGCTTATCCTGGCTGTGCGACGACAGCGTACCGTTGATCAACACACTCAGTGCAATCGCGATGATGCCCGCAACCGTCAGCATTTGAACGGTTGGATCGACTTTAAGCATTTGCTTTACGCCTCTTCTTCGTCAAATCGGTGATTTCGGGCGAATTGACACCCTCGGGCCGGCGTTCTTCGCCGACGATCTTGCCGTCTTCGATCCGCACCACTCGATCTGCATAGCCGAGCGTGCGTGGGTCGTGCGTGACGGCCAGCACGCTTCGATTTTGTTCTTTTGCGATGCGCGCCAGCAGCGCCATCACCGCATGGCCGTTTTCGCTGTCGAGAGCCGCTGTCGGTTCGTCGGCGAGCACGATGGACGGCGACGCCGCAATTGCGCGGGCCACAGCGACACGCTGCTGCTCACCGCCCGAAAGATTGCTCGGATAGTTCTGGAGGCGATGCCCTAGCCCCACCTCGCGAAGCACTTCTTCAGCGCGCGCCGCGGCGGGATAGCCCTTTTGTCCGAGAACATCGAGGGCGATGCGAACATTCTCGACGGCATTCAGCGTGGGAAACAAATTATAGCTCTGAAAAATGAAGCCGATGTGCTTACGCCTCAATTCCGCGAGTTCCTCAGGTCCAAGACCTATTGTCGTGTGACCTGCGATACGAACTTCGCCGGAGGTTGGCGAAAGAATGCAGCCGAGGATCGACAGAAGGGTCGTCTTGCCGGAGCCGGAAGGCCCCATCAGCAGTGTTAGTTCACCCGGTACGAGCTTGAGGCTCACACCCTTCAGGGCCATCACCTTGCCGGCACCTTTGCCAAGCTCTTTGACGATGTCCGTGGCTTCGAGAACGGGAGATTCGTTCGTCATCTGCTGAACACCGTGGCTGGATCGATTTTTGTAACTTTGACGATCGCCGATACCGCTGAAATTGCGCACATGAACAACGTCAGCGCGAAGAGTGAAAACGCCAGGCCCGGCGTCATCACCAGCGGAAGCGGAGAATTCCGGCTCAGGTAGAGGATCACCAGCGCGATGATCATGCCAAGGCTGTAGCCTATGACCGCGCTGAGACCCGCCTGCGCCAGAATGACTTTGTGGATATACGAACCCGATGAGCCCAGCGCCCGCAGTGTGGCGAACTCATTGATATGATCTTTAGTGCTGGAATAAAGCGTCTGCGCCACGATGACCGTGCCTACGAGGATGCCGAGCAGCGCCCCGCCGATGAGCGCGATACCGGCACCGGTTTTGAACAGCCACTGACCCAGACTGCGGTCGCGGAACTCGGCTTTTGTCAGAACGTCCGTCCCTTCGAGCCGTTCCTGCAGAGCGGACCGAACAGTTTCCAGATCGGCTCCGGGCTGAAGCTGCACGAGGAAGAACGTGCTCTTGTCACCCTTCTCGCCATCGAGATTGAGAAGATTGCGCGCCCGTTGCAGCGGCGTAAACACGTACGGTGACTGAGTGAATGACCGGATGCCATCGGTGAGCGCACGTACGCGAATGCGCCCCAGTGCAATCTGGGCTGTGCTTCCGATCCCTTCGATGCCGAGATCCTTCAAGTAGGATTTGTCGACAGCGATGGCGTCAGGCGCGCGGATATCGTCCCATGTGCCTTCAATCAGGTTCCACGGTTCCAGCCCGCCATCTTCCGCATCGATCCCCACGACCGCGACGCGGGTGGATCCGCCGCCAGGCTTGCGCCATTCGGCGAATGCGGAGACCATCGGGATGACCGCTTTCACTCCCGGCGTTGCCAGGGCCTGATGCCGCTGCCCCGGGGTCAGCAGAATGCCGCCCTCCTCGAAGCTTTTGGCACCGAACGTCGTAATCCAAAGATCGCTGTTCGTCTTTTCGATCATGTTCGTGATCATGCGGCTCGAGCCGAGATAGAGCCCGAGCTGCACAGCCACCAGCACGATTGAAAACAGAATTCCTACCAGCGTCACAGCCAGACGGATGCGATCGTGAAAGAGGTTGCGGAACGCGAGTGTCAAGATCATCGCAGAGGCGGTTCCAGGTTCGGGTCCGCCCCGATGGCGGAATGCAGGACAGGCCGTTTGCAACCGGCCTGGATCGTCAGGCTCGCTTGCCGAACTTCACGTGGGTTACGAACTGCGCTTTGGAGGCCACGCGTTCCAGAAACCCACACACGACCGGAGCATTCGTTTTGTACTACCAATGCCACACGAGGTTAAGTGCAAAGCGCTTTGGCGAAAAAGTGTTCAGGCGTTGCGACCGATCGGCTCTCGGTAGGTTGCCGCCCGACCGGCAGCGGTTAAGTTCCTGTTTTTGCCGCTTTCCGGCGCCAAGCTCTGGCGTTAATTGTACTTCATGTCCCAACCATTCAGGATGAACGCTTTGTTACGCGGCACCAAGACGCAATCTTACGGCTCGGTCACCGGCTTTTTCCGGGTCGCGGGCGTTGCCTTCGCCATCAGTCTCTTCGGCACGATCGGCGCCCGAGCACAGCCTATTGAAGCCGGACTTTGGTACGACGAGACGGGAAAGGGCGCCGTGGAACTCGTGCCATGCGGCAGCAAACTATGCGGCCGGATAGCCTGGCTGAAAGACACGGTGAACGCCGAGGGTCGCCCACTCGTCGATCGCTACAATCCCAACCCGGCCAGACGCACGACGCCGATCTGCGGATTGCAGGTCATCGGCGATGTGCAGAAGCTGCCGGAAGGAATATGGGATCAAGGCTGGATCTACGATCCAAAGACCGGCTCTTCGTACAACGTGACCCTCACGCTGCAAGGTCCCGATCAGCTGAAGGTCACGGGCTACAAAGGCATCAAGCTTCTTTCGAAAAGCTTCGTCTGGACCCGCGCACCGGCCGATCTTCCACGCTGCGACGCAGCTGCGTCAGGGGCAGCCAAGGTTACCCCCGGCGGTGAAGCCTTGCCATGGGCCGCTCGCTAAACAAACTCAAATTCATTGCACGAAAAACGCCGCAGCGAACTTCGCTGCGGCGTTTGCTTTCAGTTGAGATGGGCGAGCGATTACTCGCCGACGCCCTTGCCCTTGAGCAGTTCTCTGACCGCCGCCTTTTCCTGCAGCTTGTGCGTCAGGCGAACGGCGAACTCAATGGCACGGTCCACGACCACCGACCGTTGCCGGTCGAGCGTTACCATGTGATAGCAATCGTCCAGAACGGTGCATTCCACCATCCCGCCGAGGTTCTGCTGCAGCGTCAGCGCGTTCCACAGGCCGCTCTGGTCGTCTTCTCGCGGATGGAAGATCGCGACGTCCTGTTTGATGTGCTTCAGTCCACGGCGAACGTCCTTGGCCAGTTGCTTGAACTCGAATACGAGACCACCACCGCGGCCAAACAGGTCCTCAATCGGACGTTCGTCGCTCTTGAAGCTTTCGATAACGAAGTTTCGGATGCGCTCGTCCTTGATGCCGTACGGCGCGCGCTGGCGGAAATGAAACAGCCGCGCGAACCACTTCTGATGCACGAGTTTGAAGAAGTAGAAGCTCTTGGGAATAGCCCAGCCATTCGGCCAAATGGTCGGGGCGAACAGCATCACACCCTGTACCTCGTCGGGACGCTCGCGGGCCAGTCGGAGAGCAAGCATGGCTCCAGCAGACAAACCACCAACGATCACCGTGTCGCAACGCGACCTGAGATCGTCATGGGCAGTTTCAATCGCGCGATACCAGTCTTTCCAGGTGGACAAGCCTGAGACGTCGGTCCCACCACCTAGACCCGGCAAAAGAGGGCAGTAAACAGTGTAGCCCTGGCGTGCGAGCCCCTGCGCGACGAAGCGCAATTCGATCGGGTTGCCTCCAAGAGAATGAATGAGCAGCACACCCACCCGACCACCCGGGATCACCAGACTACCCCGAAATCCGGTGAACTTTTCTTTTGTTTTCATTTGGTTAGCCACGAATGCTCGCACTCCGCACAAAGCGAATTAAACCGATCGCAACGCCAAAGCCAAGCACATCTTGAGATGATGCCTCCGCTCGGCGATCACCGTGGCCACTTTGTGTAAGCGGGCCGATCGGCTCGTTCCAATTGCTTCCGCACCGGCAACCGCCGTTTCGGACCTTTATTTGCTGCATCGCAGCAATCTCACCACATGGTTTTCGCTTGGCTAGCAACTTCTGACGATAGGTCAGTGTGCCGCAATGGGATGCTGAAGCCTTCAGGGTTCCGAAAATCCCGCAAAAATCGTGCCTTATCAGAAGGTTGACGGCACCTTTGTACTTCTGGCCCATCACCTGCGCTTGACGCGCGGAGTTGCCCAGTGGGGCCAAATCATGACGGAAGCCTTTGCCCGGCAGTGGGCACGTCAGCTGCCACTGCACTTCAACTCCCCCACCGGTTCGACCCGTCTCGTGCACCCTACCCTGCCCCGTCCTCGCCAAAGCCGGCACAACGATATCCCGCCTTTACTGATTACAACCGCAAACACCGGCGGATCGGTTAACACTCACAGCGCGTCTACCTTCGACCATTCCCTATAAATCTGAATAATCAGCTATGGCTGCGAATACGGCCCATGCGGCACAAACAGCAAATAGTGCGAAGTGTTTCTCACTTTACGAAGAAGATAGCCTACGGGCAGCCGTAACAGTCGCTATAAATAGAAGTTAACCAACCGCAGGACGATGCGAAGGAGTGCGCGCGCGTTGAATAGGACTAGGCATGCGGTCGCTGTAATGACGATCATCTCGCATCTTGCAGGGTCGATTGCTCCGGTCTTTGCCGCGCCGCCGGCTTCGACGGGCGATTATGCCGCCTGCCAGACGACGAACGAGGCGGACTTTCGCAAAGCCGTTCTCGATATCACCGCCGCCACTCTCACGCGCGGCACCTCCACGATCGACTACCGCGCCGCCGTTGCCGACGAATGGCGCCGGCTCGATGTTGGCCGCACCATAGACGCCGAGGTCGATAAGTCATTCGAAGCGGTCAGAGACGAACAGAGCTGGGGCAGCCTTCTTGAATCTCTGGGCAGCGAGAACAAAGCCCGCGAATTGACGACCGCTCTGACCGAGCGGGTCTACCGGTCGCCGGCGATGCAAACGGCGATAGAAAATCTAGCCACCGGTGTCGGTCGCGGTATCGGCAGTCGCATCGAAATCGCAACATCCGATGCGGCCGGACCGGCAATAGAATGTATGAAAGCCTTCCTCGGGCCTCGCTACGGTTCCACGGTAGCGGGTGTGGTCACCGGCACCGCCGGCAAGGAATTTGAAGTCGGCACTGAAACCGCTGCCGGCGACGTCACCGCAGGCGGCGTTCTCAATCAGACCGCAGGCGGGATCACGGGCGCAGCTATCCTCGTCATGCGCCGCCAGCTCGGCAACATGGCCGGTCGTCTAGGCCAGCGCCTTGTGGGCAGCGTCCTCTCCCGCCTGGTCTCCGTTGTGGCCGGCGGCGTAGGCCTCGTCCTGATTGCCAAAGATGTCTGGGACTTGCGCTATGGGGTTCTGCCAATCATCGCCACCGAGCTGAAATCGACAGAAAGTAAGGACAAGGTCCAAGAAGAACTCGCAGCCTCCATCGCCGACCAGATCCGCGAGCACGTCGCTGATATCGCCGGTCACGCCGCCGATCAAATCGTCGAAATCTGGAAGGAATACCGCGCTGCGCACGCCATGGTTCTTGACCTTGCAGAACGGCAGGAGGAATTCCGCCGGTTCCTCGACCGCGTGCGACCGGAAGTCTTGCCCCGCGTCGACGAAGTCACCGCCCTGCTTCTGCCCGCCGAAGGCGAGGCTGGCGTGATGCGCCGCGTATCCGATGGTACCCTCGACCTCGCTGTCAATAAGTTGCCCGAGCCGGCAATGGAAATTGCCCGCCAGACCCGCTCGCTCGAAACTGCACTGGCGTGGAACGCAGTCGCCGGCACGCGCATCGACAAGGTTCTGGAATTCGAAGTCTTCCAGCGGGCAAAGCCGGGTGATTTCACGACCCAATCCCTCGAGCGGGTTGTCGCTCTCGACGATCAACTTGCGATCAAACGCATGGTCGCGATTGCCCCGGCAACCCGTGACGTTCTGTTCGATCTCGACCCCAAGGTCTTGACGGCAGCTGCGCGGGGGCTTGATGAAGCCGAACTCACCACCTTCGCAGGCTATCTCACGGGCCTCCCTCCACAGACACGGCAGCGTCTGCTGGACCATGTCGCGGCAGACCCCAAGGCCCTGAAATCTCTGTCCCGCCCCCGGGTTCGCGACGCCGTTCTTGCCAGCAAGGATCAGGGCGCGGCCCTCGATATCATCCTGCGTTCTGACGGTGCAGACACACCGGCGGCGCTGCAAAACGATGTTCGCCTTGCTTGGGAAGGTCAGGTTCATCCCGAAATTCTTTGGCATCGGCACCCGATCCTGGTCGTCATAACCGGCCTTGCAACGCTGATTGTGCTGTTGCTTCTGCGGCGGGTCTTCCGTGGCCCGAGGCCTAAGAACGGTTCGTCAGCAGGCTCGGATACCGGCACGGCCCATGCGGCCCCTTCCCCTAAGCCGATCGAAAGCTGAGGCTTTGACCTACGGCCGACGCCAGCGCCTCTACATTTCCTCCACAGTGTTGTTCCTGCGCCCGTGTAACCCTCGGGACTGTCCTGCTATAAGCACCGCAGCATGATCAAGGCCGAGGGGGGCGACACATGGCGAAAGCGCTGAAGTTCCGGCCGCAAGGGGAGACGACGATGGGATTGAAGGCACCTGGCATCCTGACGTTCATGATCTCAGTGATCCTGACCGTTGCGGTCATTTTCGTATGGTTTTTCGATGCGCAGATTTCCCTGTTGCAGGGACCGGGTATGATTGTCGGCCTGCTGTTGGCCCAATTCATCCTGATCCTCGGCTGCACCATGCGTGGCCTTTAACACCACCGGCGCACCTCACGTCTGCGAATGGGATCTGGACTTCACGGTCCAGAGAGAACTCTTTGCGTGCAATCAAGTACATGTGTGCGCAACTGTCGCGCGACAGACAGGTAGATGGTCGGGCTTAGAAGACCGCGCCAGTATCGGAAGCATGAAGACACGCACCATGATATCCAGGCCGGGCCACCGCGTACGAAGGTTCTCGCGGGAAATCCTTTTGGCCAGTGCCATTACTTTGGCGGCGATTTCCGTTTTGCTGATGTCACACGAGCAGACGGAAATGGCGTCCGCACCATTGGATGACAGGCCGCCCTCCGCGTCACCGCAATAACCGTTGTAAACATAGCCGGCCCTCAACGCAGCGGGCGCGCCAGAATGAGACCGCGCACCGAGTTGCCGAGATAGGCAGCCATTGCCCCCTCTAGATCATCAAGTGTCAGTACACGCTCGACGGCACGTCCCGTTGCGATCAACTCTGCGCGCAGGACCCCGGGCAACAGACCGGCAGGCAAAGGCGGCGTCAGCAGTACACCGTCGCCTCGATCGATAAAGATATTCGTGCGGCTGCCCTCGGCCAATTCACCCCGCTCGTTCAAATAAACGACCTCGTCGGCCCCTTCCGTATCGGAGTAATGCTTCCACTCCTGATCGTACAGTTCCCGGCGCGTCGTCTTATGAAAGAGGAAGGCGTCGGAACTGTCGAGCCGCGTCGGCGAAACGACATAGCGCATCACAGCATCCGGACGGGGAGCCGGCATCGGCGCAGACGTCACCGTCACGCGGCCATCCTCCGCCAGCAGCATCCTCACGCGCAACCTCGGTTGCTCCCGCCCCGCCGTTGCCACCTCGCGTTCGAGCGCAGTGCGCGCCGCTGCCTCATCAAACTTGAACGAGAAATATCGGGCCGACGCTGCAAGCCGCTCGAAATGCCGTTCGCTCAGCCAGAACCCATTCTCCCGTTCCCAAAGGAGTGTCTCGATCAACTCGAACGTCTTTGGCGGATCGGTGAGGAATTTCATCTTGAGCAGGCACTCGTCGTACTCCTTGGCACCGACACTGTCGTAAACCACGCCCGAACCGATACCCATTTCGCCCGTACCATCACGGAAGATGATTGGCGAGCGGATCGCGACGTTGAACAGCGCCTGCCCGTCCGGCGACAACGAACCGATAGCACCGCAATAGACGCCTCGCGGCTCTGTCTCGTACTCCGCGATGAGTTCTTGGGCCCGGATTTTCGGCGCACCTATTACCGAACCCGGCGGGAATATCGCTCGCCACAGGTCTAGCAGCGTAATCCCCTCGAGCAGCGTCGCGCGCACGCCTGACGTCATCTGATGCAACGTCCGATACGTCTCGACGGTAAAAAGGTCGGTGACATGAACGCTGCCGATTTCGGAGATGCGGCCGATGTCGTTGCGCATGAGATCGACGATCATCAGGTTCTCTGCGCGCTGCTTTGTATCGCTCGACAGCACCCCCCGCACCTTTGCGTCCGCCTCGGGCGTTCCCCCGCGCGGAGATGTGCCCTTCATCGGCCGCGTTTCGATCGTGCGGCCCTTCATCTCGATGAACAGTTCCGGGCTCGCAGTCAAAACAGTCACTTCACCCGTGTCCACGATGCCACCGTACGCCACACGCTGGCGCTGGCGCAGATCGCGGTAGAACGTCAGCGGGGAACCCGACAGCCGGAAGCGCGCCTTGAAAGTCAGATTGAGCTGATAAATGTCACCGGCGCGGATTTTCTCCTGCACCTTTTCGAAGCGTACGACATACTCCTCCTTCGACCACGCTCGGGTGACATTACTGAACTGGTAGCTCCCGCTCTTGGTATGAGTCGACAGCCACCGGTCGACGTCGGCCTCCGACAACAGCTTCGGCGCCTCGTAGAGCCCAAACCACAACAACGGCACTTTTCGTTCGACAGGCATGAGGGGATCGAGCTTAGGCTCCAGCACGTACCCAAGCTCGAAAGAGAAGAACCCAGCCGCATGGAGGCCCGCCGCGCGACCCGCTTCCAGCCGAGCGAAAGCGGCCGGCACCTCTTCGGGCGTTTCAGCGGCAATGATCTCCTTTGGCGCCGTGAACAGCTGCGACGGTGCCCCACGGCCCGAACTATTGTCGAGGAGAACGAACGCCTCCTCGAGCCGCGCAGGGGCAGTCGCAGGCCGGGCCTGATCGCGCGCGGCCAATTCGTCTTTGTTCATTGCGTGCTTTCGTCCCGTGATGCTCCGGCCGCGGAGAGCGCAGCGGCCCTCCAGGCATACGGAAAATCGGGCCGGTGGTTCGGCCATTCGGGGAAGTTCTAGCGCAGGCGGGGAGCGCCGGAAAGTCGCGTTCCGGCAAACTCGGCCCACGGCCGCTCAGCGCGATGTATAAGCGCCTTCCGGTGGGCTCGCCTCAACCACGGCGGCCCCTGCACATCGGTCTTCACAGACGTGAAAAACATGCTATAGCAGCCTCCATGAGCCGCCCGCCTGGGCGGCTTTTGCATCGGCAGTGGCAATCGGGGCCACGCCGTTTCCTCCGAACGAACGGATCTCCCAAAGGTCATGTCTCGTTTCGGCTCCGTCGGTGACGCGGGGTGGAGCAGCCCGGTAGCTCGTCAGGCTCATAACCTGAAGGTCGTAGGTTCAAATCCTGCCCCCGCAACCAACTTTCGTTTCTGGGGTACCAGTGGGGTACCAATTCCGCTGCAAACGCGTAAACGCCGAGCGAACGATCCACCTTTTGGCCCATCGATCAATCGTTTCTCGCGGCTGCGCGCGGATGGCGGCTCAGCCAATCGATCACGTCTGCCGCGCTACGATCGGGTGGAAACACCGGATAGAAAACCGCCTCAAACTGTCCATCAGTGATGATCAAGGTGACGCGCTTGAGAAGCTGCATGCCGTCGATCTCAAACACTGGTAGTTGCCATGCATGCGCAAGCGCCAATTGGCTGTCCGACAGAATGCGAAATGGCAAGTGGAGCCGTTCGGCAGCTTCTCGCTGGTAGTCGCTCGACTGAGTAGAAAGCCCAAAGAGATGGTCTGCGCCGAGTATTTCAGATCGGCAAAATGGTCCCTAAATCCGCAGGATTGCGGCGTGCAGCCACGGGCCCCCGGTAACATGTCCCAGCCATCGGGTAGTGGAACGCCGGGCCGGCCCGTCATTGGGTAAGCATAAACGACTGTAGTACCCTTCAATGCCGAGATATCGACATTCGATCCGTCTGTCGCTGGCAAGGGCACCGATGGAACTGCGCTACCGAACAGGTGCGCTGTTGCTCCGTCATCCACTGGCGCTGGAATGGCCGACCAATCGACCTGGAGCAAGTTCGTCACGTTCATATCCATCGCCAAGCTAGGTCAACGCTAGTTGTCGATGGATACCAGAGTAGTCGACCCGGCCACAATGCCTAGCTAGCGTCGCTGTCGACGCGTACCGTGCTTCGCGCATAGCGTGGGCAGAGACCGGCAATGAACTGGCACACGATCTCAAAAGACAATGCTTGTCCAGTTGACCTCGGTCATCTCCTTAAATGCGATGCATCGACTTCGCCGTTGTTGCGCAACGTGACCGGCCTCTGATCGGTCGGAATAGGTGGCCTTCTATTGGCGGCGACCAGTGGATAAACGGAGTCCGAATACCACTTTCAAGACACGTCTTCGAAGTTCGCAACGTCTTCTTATGGCCGAAAAGCGGAAATTAGACGATTGCGGCGCGATCGGCGGCACGGACGCGGGCTTCGGTAATGTCTGGGGCGCACATTTCGATGAAGCGATAGACGTAGCCGCGCAGAAACCGGCCGCGTCGTACAGCTATACTTGAGTGTTGAATTCGAAAAGATGGGGTGTGGAGACAAGCCGTAGCCCGGTGTCCCGCGCAGGGTCAAAGGCCATCGCGGCGATGATGCCGACGCCCATGCCGAGTTCCACATAGGCCTTGATGACGTCGGCATCGAGTGCGGTCATGGCGACCTCAGGAATGAGACCCTGTTCTTGAAAGGCGTTGTCGATGCGCGAGCGGCCCGTCAGTCCTTCATCGTATGTGATGATGGGATAGGCGGCCACGGCCTGAGCGTCACCTTCTTTTGCCGTGCCAATGGGTGCCCCTTGGGGACGACGACGGTGTGTTCCCAGGACAAAAATGGAAAAGTGAGGATGTCGGGATTGTGCTCGAGG
>CAVQMH010000006.1:0-65651 GCA_963713575.1 uncultured Alphaproteobacteria bacterium | reverse complement strand
ATGCCTATAAGAACCGCGCCTATCCGACGATTTTCTGGGACGTGTTCGGCGAGCAGGGGCATCCCATCCGCGCCACCGTGCAGGACATGGGACCGCTGCTGCTGTCACGCCTGCTCGAACTCAACGAGGTGCAGGAAGGTGTTCTGAACATCGCCTTTCGTGTGGCGGCGGACGAGAAGATGCCGCTCGTCGATCTGAAAGACCTGCGCGCGCTGATGAACAACATTGCCGAGCGGTCGAAGGAAATCGGCGCCAAGTACGGCAACGTGGCGGCCACATCGGTGGGCTCGATCCAACGGCGGTCTCCTCGTGCTCGAAGAGCAAGGCGCCAGCCAGTTCTTCGGCGAACCGGCACTCGACATCATGGACTTCATTCGTTTGGCGCCGGACGGGCGCGGCGTGATCTCCATCCTGGCCGCCGACAAGCTGATGGAGAAGCCGCGGCTCTACGCGACGTTCCTGCTGTGGATGCTGTCGAAGCTCTGGCATGACGCTGCCGGAAGTCGGCGATCAGCCCAAGCCCAAGCTCGTGTTCTTCTTCGACGAGGCGCATCTTCTTTTCAACGAGGCGCCCAAGGCGCTGCTGGAGCGCATCGAGCAGGTCGCGCGGCTCATCCGATCGAAGGGTGTCGGCGTCTACTTCATCACGCAGAACCCGATGGACGTGCCGAACAGCGTCTCGGCGCAGCTTGGCAATCGCGTACAGCATGCGTTGCGCGCGTTCACGCCACAGGAGCAGAAGGCGGTGAAGGCGGCGGCGACGACGTTCCGCAAAAACCCGGATCTCGATACTGAAAAGGTGATCATGGAACTCAAGGTGGGCGAGGCGCTCGTCTCCATGCTCGAGAACAAGGGTGAGCCTTCGATGGTGCAGCGGACATTTATTCGGCCGCCGGAGGGCAGGCTGGGCCCTGTAACGAAGGATGAGCGTCTGAGTGTGATCGAGTACAGCCCGGTCTATGGGAAGTACGAGGAAGCCGTCGACCGCGAGAGCGCGCACGAGATGCTGACCAGGCGCACGGAACAGGCCGCGCAGCAGGCCAATGCCGGCGAGGGTGGCAGCTGGGCGGACGTGATCCTCGGCGGCGGAACGGCTGCGGGTGGCAAGACTGGGACGAAGCGCGGTCAGCAGGGCATGGGCGACATGATCGGCAAGGAATTGCAGCGGTCGCTGTCACGCACGATTGCATCCACGATCAAAAGCATCATCGTCGGTTCGATCAAGGGTGGACGGCGCTAGCCGACGTGATCGGTATCAAGGCCGCGGTACTGCGAATGCGGGTACGTCGCACGGGGTGCAGGCGACAGGGAGTGACGCCCATGAACCGAGTTATGCTCTTAGCTGCCGGGCTTTTGCTGGGGTGGACTTCGGTCGGTCTTGCAGACGACGAGGACATGATCGCCAAGGGCAGGGCTCTGGTCGAAGAAAAGTGCGCGCGCTGCCATGCGACCGGGCTCGAGGACAAGAGCCCGCACGAGAAGGCACCGCCGTTTCGCGATGTGGTTGAGATCTATCCGAGCGAGAATCTCGCCGAAGCGCTGGCAGAGGGGATCGTCTCGGGGCATCCGGACATGCCGGTGTTCAAGTTCGACCCGCCGCAGATCGAAGCATTTCTAGGCTATCTGAACAGCTTATCGGACAAGCCGTAACTTACACGGCATATGGATTGGCGACTGAGCTGTCGCGGAGCCGGCCGTCCTGCGCGGCGATTAACGCGGCGTGCCGGTCTCGATGGCGGAGACGCGGTCCATGGCGAGAGGCTGGGTCGGCTTGGGCGGCGCGACGGGCTCTGTTTCGGGGCCGGCTGCCGGCGGGGCCGGATCGACGGGTTCGGCTGCAGGCGTTTCCGCTTCGGGGGCGGCTGCCGGTGGTTCGGGTGAGGCAACGCGCGCGGGCGGCTCATCGGGAACATCGATCGGCTTCTTACGCCATTCCTTGGCCTTGCCCATGCGGAGGCCTTCGTCGAACAGCGCCTTCTGGTAGTCGAGGTCGAATTTTTCTTTGTAGGCGTGGTCGAAGTCCGGCGGGATGGCGACCGAGTTGAAGTCGGCGCCCGCGTCTTTGGCCATGCGGTAGATGCGGTAGTTGTCGCCCTTGTGCTGGTAGAGCATCAGCGCGTTGATGGATTCTCCCGCGATCTGGAACGTCGATGGTTTCACGGCGCCATATTGCGGGTTCATCTTGCCGTTGTGGACGAGGTAGAGCCGGCGGGTGGGCGGCTTCGGGTAGAGTATGTCGAACGTCTTGAACGGCACGTTCAGCGACGACACGTAGATCTGGCGCGTCACACCGCCGTCCACATGCATCTCGTCATAAATCTTGCCGTCGGCCTTGACCTTGATATTGACGGGCGGGAACAAGCCTGGAATGGCGGCGGACGCCAAGATCACATCGCGGAACAGTTCTACGGCCTGCGGATTGTCGTAATGACGAGCGATTGCGCCCATGTTCCAAACGACCGGGCGCTTGGCGTCGAGGTTCGTGGTTCCGACCGTGAGGAGGCGACCACGTTCGTATTCGCGCGCGACCTTCTTGAGGAAATCGCGATCGATATACTGGGCAATGAGTTTCCTCAGCGGGCCGGTATCGGCAAGGGCCTGGCCGCCCAGGAGGCCATTGACGATCTGCGGGACCACAAGCTGATCGGTGCGGTACTGTGTCCAGATTTCTTTCAGCTGAGGGTCGTATTCAGGACCCAGGTAGGCAAATGGGGCAATGATCGAGCCGGCCGAAACACCGGTCACCTGTTCGAATTCGGGTCGGTCGCCTCGCTTGGACCAGCCCGTCAGGACACCGGCACCAAAGGCGCCATCAGATCCGCCTCCTGAGAGAGCGAGTATGTCGATCTGCATCCGACCGTTGACGAGGGGGGCGCTGGCTCCGAGCTGAGGAACGCCCTTCAGATAGGTTTTGTAGACGTTTTTGAGGTCCTTGGGCGCTTCGTCAGCCCAGATGCGGGCGCCGGAGATGTCGGGGATGGTCGCCGTTTCTGCGACCTTGGCAGTTGGGATCGGCGTGCGTTCGATGGCGCCTGCGCAGCCGCCAGCCAGTGCTGCCACGAGCAAAACGGCAACCTTGGCAAAACGCCCCAGCACGTGTTCCCCCGATTTAGCCCCGAGTTGTCGTCCGGAGCCTCGCCAATCGTCCTACAGATTTGATGAACGCGGCGGTAGTGGGGCGGCGCAACAGAGATGCAAAAAAGCCACCCGGATGTCCGAGCGGCTTTTTCGAATTTATCAGCGATTTCAGACTCAGCCCATCATCTGGTCGACATAGTCCCAGTTCACGAGGTTATCGAACCAGGCCTCGAGGTACTTCGGGCGGGCGTTGCGGTAGTCGATGTAATAGCTGTGCTCCCAGACATCGACACCGAGGATCGGCTGGGCGCCGTGCATCAGCGGGTTTTCACCGTTGGGGGTTTTGGCGACTTCCAGTTTGCCGTCTTTGATCGTCAGCCACGCCCAGCCCGAGCCGAATTGCGTTGTGCCGGCATTCAGGAAATCGGCGCGGACTTTGTCGAAACCGCCATATTCCTCGGCGAGACGCTCAAGCCGGCCCGGGATTTTCTTGCCGCCGCCGTTGGGCTTCATCCAGTTCCAGAAATGAATGTGGTTGTAGTGCTGGCCGACATTGTTGACGAGGCCGGCATTCTTGCCCGCGAAGGCTGCGACGCAAATCTCTTCGATGGATTTGCCTTCCAGACCCGAGCCGACGATGAGCTTATTGCCGTTATCGACGTAAGCTTGGTGATGCTTGTCGTGATGGAACTGCAATGTTTCCGCCGACATGTAGGGCTGCAGGGCGTCGTAGGCGTAGGGCAGGTCGGGGAGTTTGAAGGTCATGGAACGTCTCCGGTCAGGACGGTTTGAGTAAGGCGGTGTGGACGAGCGGGCGCTCACGCCTCGGGCAAAGCGGTTGGTGCGGCGCGCAACCTAACTGTGCCGCACCAGCGAAACAAGTGTGCGGACGATCGGGTTCCCTGAGGGTCGTCAGCCGGCGATCTCGATCAGATACTCGTTGCGGCGCAGGAAGGGGATCGACCAGGGAGGATTGTAAAAGGCGACTGTGGGGGCTGCGATAGGTGTCAGAGCCTTCTGTTTCACCCAGGCCTCCAGGAGGGCCTTGTGTTCCGCCAGATTGGCCTCGCTCGACCAGCCCGAGAAGCGGATCACGGCAAAGCGCTTTTCGGGTTCGGACACGATCGTGACGCGTTTGTCATTGGGAACGGGCAAGTTTGACGGGGTAAAGTCGGCGGGCATCATAAAACGCACTTTCCAGGCCTCGCCCGCGCTTTGCTGGGTGACCGGAACGGTCATCGCAATCTTTTCGCTCGGCTGCTGGGTGACCGGCGTCGTCATATCGATTTTCTTGCGAGCGGTGTTATTGCCGAAGATGAAATCGGCGAGCAGTCGGAAACCCTGGTTGATCGCTACACTGCGTTCCCCGGTGACGGTGACTTCCGCGGCGAGAAGCGGGGCATAGCGGCGGATTTCGAAATCGCCGTCCTTCAGTTCAACGGTGTAGGCGGGTTCGTCGGACGCCATGGCGATGACACTCGGAACGAGAGAGGCGGCGACGAGGAGCGCCGTCAGAAACAGCAAGGCTCGCGGCGAAGACAGGGAACGAGGTGCGAAGCGGCGCATCGACTTTGGTTCTCCCGATGACGCTCTGGTAACGCTGGAACGTACATAGGTGATCGTATGGATCAATCCAAGGTTCGGCGCCGACAGGCAACAGGTCCGCAAAGCTGCAGTTCAGGTGCGGCAGGCCGGATGGTAAAAATGATCGAGGGCGCTCCGACCCTGAGCAGAGCGCCCTCTTGGATCACGCCGGGGACGTGCAGGGTTCAGGGTCCGGGCAGCCTGGATCTGGGGCACTGAACCGCCTCTGAATGCAGCGTTCATCAGCCGTTCATGTTTTTGGGCGCGAAAAGTCGCTGTTGCGCCGGTCAATTGCCGGCTTTGTTCACCAGTAACGCATATGCATTTTGTCCCAGCACTCTGGAGAGTTGCCCGGCTGGCTCACATATCGCCTATTGGGCAGGCTCACGGGACTGGGCGGCCTGCCAGGGCGCCGGGCCCGTTTCTGTGACGAGCGCGACGGAATTGGACCGCCCCGTTCGTTGCTGCGGCAGTGCAAGATGGCCCCGAGTTTCCGTTTCGAAAGACCCAAATGACCACGCGCCTCAGCCGATTGTTCACTCTAGCCGTTCCGGTCGCGCTCGCGCTCGGGGGTGTGGTCTGGTTCTTCAACCTGGGTGCGCCATCCAAGCCGGCGTTCGAGTACGAGACGGTGGCGGTAGAGAAGGGAACCATTCGGCGGATCGTTTCGACATCGGGCCCCGTGCGCGCGCTCGTGACGGTGAGTGTGGGTTCGTACCTTTCGGGTCCGGTCGAAAGCGTCAATGTCGATTTCAACTCCGAAGTGAAGCCCGGCGACGTGCTGGCCAAACTCGACCGGCGGACGTTCGCGGCCAAGGTGGCCGAGGCGGAGGCCAATCTGCTCGCCGCGCAGGCGGCTCTCGCCAATCAGAAGGCTGCGAGGATCAAAGCGGATGCCGTGCTCGTCAATGCCGAGCGGACGATCGAGCGGCAGCGGTCGCTGGCTGAAAAGAGATTTGCCAGCGAGCAAGCGCTCGACAATGCAATTCGCGACCGGGATGTCGCGAAGGCCGAGATCGAGGTCGTCAAATCGCTGATCGAGACGGCGGAGGCGCAGATCGTGCAGCGCAGGGCGGCGCTCGACAGCGCGCGCGTCGATCTGGAGCGTTCGGAGATCAAATCGCCGATCAGCGGCACGGTGATTTCACGTTCGGTCGATCCGGGGCAGACGGTGGCGTCAAGCTTCCAGGCACCGGAATTGTTCAAGATCGCGCAGGACCTGTCGCGCATCCGCATCGAAGCGCAGGTGAACGAGGCCGATGTCGGCTCGATCGCGGAGGGCAATCCGGTGACGTTCACGGTCGATGCCTATCCGGACCGGGAATTCGAAGGCCGCGTGACGCAGATCCGACTGGCGGCGACGGAGATCAACAACGTCGTGACGTACACCGTGATCATCGAAGCGAAGAACGAAGACCGGCGGCTGTTTCCGGGCATGACGGCGAACGTGCGCATTGAAAGCGCGCGGCGGGACGATGTGCTGCGGGTCTCGAACGATGCGCTGCGCTTCCGTCCGCGTGACGGGCAGGGGGTGCCGGAGGCGCGGTCAGCCGAGGCCGCAAATCGCTCAGAACGCACCGTCGAGCGGCTCACGGGTGAACTGGAGCTTACGCCGGCGCAGGTGGAGACACTGCGAGCCGAAATACAGGCGATCGTGGCGGAGTTGAAGGCGTCGGCGCAGAGCGGCGGATTTGGCCCCTCGTCCTTCGATCCTTCCGCCTTTCGCATGAAGCTCAACATGCGCATCGAGCAGGCGATCGTACCAACCATGAGCGAGGATCAGCGCAAGACCTACGAGCGCTGGAAGAAAGGCCGCGAAACGACGCGAACAGCGGCGGTCTGGGTGGTCGACGGGCAGGGACAGCCGGAGCGGCGCATGGCGCGCGTCGGGCTTGCCGACGACCAATTCACGGAAATCGTCGGCGGCGACGTGAAGGACGACGACAAGATCATCGTGCGCGTACGCGAGGTCAAAAGATGACCCCGGCAGCTGATGCGTCAGGGCGGCAGGGCAAGCCGATCATCACCGCCCATAATGTCGAGAAGATCTACCGCGTCGGCGATCAGGAGGTGCGCGCGCTCGATGGTGTGACGCTCGAAATCGAGGACGGTGATTTCATCGCGATCATGGGAGCATCGGGTTCAGGCAAGTCGACGATGATGAACCTCATCGGCGGGCTCGATACGCCGACGTCCGGGCATCTGGAGATCGACGGACGCGATATCGGGACGTTGTCGTCCGACGAGTTGGCGGCGCTGCGCAACAAGACGCTCGGCTTCGTTTTTCAGCAGTTCAATCTGCTGCCTCGGACGAAGGCGCTGCGCCAGGTGATGCTGCCGCTGCTCTATGCCCACCCCCGGCCCGCGGACATGGAAGCGGAAGCGCGCCGCCGGCTCGAGCAGGTGGGGCTCGGCAACCGCATGGACCATCTGCCGCGTCAATTATCCGGTGGTCAGCAGCAGCGTGTCGCGATTGCACGCGCGCTCGTCAATACGCCGAAGATCCTGCTTGCGGATGAACCAACGGGCGCACTCGACAGCAGGACGTCGGCGGAGATCATGCGACTGTTTTGGGATCTCAACACGCAGGGTATCACGGTGATCGTCGTCACCCACGAACCCGAGATCGCCGAATGGGCGCGGCGGCGGATCACGTTTCGCGACGGGCGGATCATCTCGGATGAGCGGCAAAAGCCGCGGATCATCGAGGCTGCCCAATGACCGTGCTTGACAGTCTGGTTGTGGCGCTGACGGCGTTGCGTTCAAATCTGCTGCGTTCGATCCTGACGACGCTCGGCATCGTGATCGGGGTGGCGTCCGTGATCATTCTCGTCGCCGTGGGCAATGGGGCTGCGGGTGAAGTGAATTCGTCAGATCACCGCGCTGGGGACGAACATGCTCGTCATTTTCCCTGACGCAATGCGCGTCATGGGGCGTTCGAGTGCGGCCGGTACGGCGCTGCCGCTCTCGGAAGGCGACCTCGGCGGGCTCAGAGACAAAATTCAGGGGGTGATCGGCATTTCGGGTCAGCTCGATGAATCGGCACCCGTCGTGCGCGGTAATCTCAATTGGACAACGTCCGTCAGCGGCGTGCACGGCGAGTACACGTTCGTACGGGACTGGCCGGTGAGCGAGGGGCGCGAAATCAATGCGCAGGACGTGCGGACGGCCGCCCGGGTCGCGCTGATCGGACAGACAGTCGCCAAACAACTTTTCCCGGGAGAAAATCCTCTTGGCGCAGAAGTGCGCATCAAGAATGTCCCGTTCCAGATCGTCGGTATCTTGTCGGTGAAAGGACAGTCGGCGATGGGGCGCGATCAGGATGACGTTATGCTCATCCCCATCACCACCGCGCGCAACCGTGTGGTCGGCAAAAGCGATATTCAGGTCGATCAGGTCGGGCGCATCTACGTGAAGCTCGACGAACAAACGGACATAAAGACTGCGCAGGAGGAGATGGAAACTCTTTTGCGCCAACGGCGAAAGAGCGGTCCCAACAACGAAGACACTTTCTCGGTCCGAAACATGGCTGAGTTCATGCGTGCGCGCACGGAAGTTCTTTCCACCCTCAGTTATCTTCTGGGTGCCACGTCTGCGATTTCACTCATCGTCGGCGGGATCGGCATTATGAATATCATGCTTGTATCGGTGACGGAGCGCACGCGGGAGATTGGTCTGCGGATGGCGGTGGGCGGGCGCAAACGCGATATCATGCTGCAATTTCTGGTCGAGGCGGTGACGTTGTGTCTGCTCGGCGGACTCATCGGAATTGCGCTGGGTATTGGAATCGCGTGGCTCGTCGCTTATCTAGCAAGCTGGCCTGTAGCTGTAAGTCCGGCCGTCATCGGCGGCGCCATGGGGGCTGCTGCGCTGACTGGGATCATTTTCGGATTTTTTCCGGCCCGGCGTGCCGCAGGTTTGAACCCCATCGACGCGCTTCGTAGCGAATAGACAAAAAATTAGGCGGTTCGCGTTGCTTGCGTTGGCTTTATTGGTTTTGGTTTAGCATTGAATTGAGAGACTTAGTTCTCAGATCAAACCCGCTTGCCAAATGCCTGTTTACGGATTATCGGCATTTGATGCGGCAAAAAAGGGTCCAGACGGCGCTAGACCCGGCTGATACGGGACCGCTATAACTCAATCGACAAATAACACTTCGTATTTCACTAGTGTAACAAGACAAGGACTGCACCATGGCTGCTGTAAATGTCGATCGGATGTCGTTGAAGGAAATCAACGACCTTGAAGCCAAGATTGCGAAGGCGAAATCCGCCGCGCGCGAAAAGGCGAAATCCGATCTCAAGGATCGCGTCGATCGTCTGGTCGATGGCTCAGGCTTCACGATCGCCGAATTGTATGGTTTCGCTGCTCGCGGCCGGGGCCGTTCCAAATCGGCGGCCAAGTACGCCAATCCCGAGAACAAGAGCGAAACCTGGACCGGTCGCGGCCGCAAGCCGAATTGGCTGGTGGCGCGATTGAAGAAGGGCGCCAAGATGGACGATTTCGCGATCTAAATCGCAAACCTGTTTCGAGCCCCTGACGGACGGGTCTCGTTCCAGCGACTGCCGCAGATCTCTGCGGCAGTCGTTTTTGTTTTGCGGCCTGTCTGAACATGAAGGTTCGCACCCCACGTGTTCGTCATGCATTATGGATGCGGGCAAGCGGCGGAAAGCGCGGCAACTCGAGGTGCGCAATCGGCGGCGTATCGAAGCCGCGCGCCGTGTTGACGGCTGGGCTGCGGGCGACGTGAGGCGGGGCTAGTCGCGGACGACGTAGATGCGTTCCCATACGAACAAACAGACGGCATAGGCCGCCGCCAGGACGAGGAACGTGTCGGCGATCTGGCGCGGTTGCGCGTCGGCAAGAGCCAGCATCTCGGGTGAATGGTGGGCGACGAGCGCGAGGGCGGCGAACAAAACCGTAAAGCCGCAGAAAACAACCTGGACGAATTTCTGCGAGCGAAGCCGCAATTCGCCGATCAGCTCGTCGTCGGAATGCTCGTCATCGAAACGCATGGTCGCCTTACGCATTACAAACGTGGGCGGACGCGATGGGCCCGCATCATTGAACATAACTGTGGTGTGATCCGCGGGGAAGCGCTGATTTACTCCTTTTTAAGGTTGATCAGCGCGGTGAGGCGGTCGCGAATAGTGGTGGGGTCAACAGGGAAGCCGGCGGCGATCCACCAATCCTCGAACTGATCGAGAATGCCGCCCATCGGGGGGCCGGCCGGGACGCCGAGGGCGAGCAGGTCTTTGCCGCTGACGGGCAGCGTGGGCACACTCCAGCGGCCGGGGAGCGCGAGCAGGTTTCGGCGGGCAGGGTCGGAGGACGGGCTTGCGAGATCGCGGGCCCAGGTCATGAGGACGCCGTCGCGGAACGCATCACCGCCATGGCGGTAAATGAAGGCCTTGGCGGCGTGGTCCGTAGCGCCGGGCTCGAATGTGGTGTCGGGCAGGGTCAAAGCGGTGAGGCGGGCGGCTTCCGCATTCGACAGGCGCAAACGGTCGCGGAGGCGTGCGGCGGCGTCGGGGGCCGCCAATGCCATGAGACGGCGGATGGGATCGGAGGCCAGGCCGTGCGCGGTCTCGAGCGCGGCGAGGCGCGCGAAGGTGACGAGATCGGCGGGCGCGCCGAGGATGCGCATGAGGAGGCCCGCCTCGTCCATTTCCGAGACGACGATCGGGGCGTGCGGAGCGGCCAAGAGCTTCAAGAGTTCGGATCGAATGCGCTCGGCGGAGATGAGGTCGAGCCCTTCTTGCGTGGCGGCGCAGGCTTCGTGGCCTTCGCGATCGATGGAGCCTTGCGCGTATTCGGCGGTGAAGCGATAGAATCGCAGAATACGAAGGTAATCTTCAGCGATGCGGTCTTCGGCGCGGCCGATGAAGCGGACGCGGTGGGCCGAGAGATCGGCGAGGCCGGAGGTGGGATCGTAGAGGCGGCCCTCGGCGTCGCAATAGAGGGCGTTGATCGTGAAGTCGCGGCGATGCGCGTCACTCGTCCAGTCCTCGGTGAAGGCGACGGTGGCGTGGCGGCCGTGGGTTTCCACATCGCGGCGCAGCGTCGTCACCTCGAACGGCTTGTGGCCGGCGATGACGGTGACGGTGCCGTGGCTGAGGCCGGTCGGGATGGCGCTGAGACCCGCTGCCTGTGCGCGGACCAGCACATCCTCCGGCCGAACGGTGGTGGCGATGTCGATATCGGTGACAGGGCGGCTCATCAGGGTGTTGCGAACAGCGCCGCCGACGACGCGCGCTTCGCCGCCACCGGTGGTGATGGCAGCGATGACGCGCTGAGTTTCGGGCGCGCGCAGCCAGGGCACATCCGCGAGCCGGGGATCAGGCAGTGGTTTTGGATCGGCGGTCACGGGGCGGGTCCAGCGCTCATTCGACGTGGGCTCATTCAATGTGGCCGGGTGCGATTTTGCCGTCCTTCATGGAGGGCGGGGTGTAGTGCTGGCCCGGCTTGCCGCCGGAGGTGCTTCCGAAGAAGACCAGGGCTATCACGAGCAGGATCGTGCCCGCGGCCGTAAGCCAGACGAGCGGTGCATCGTTGAGGAGCCCGGAGGCCTTGATGCGTCCCCCCGGTGTGCGATCCAGCGTTTCGGGACGCGCGATCAGAACCCATCCGATGTAAGCCAGGGTGGGCAGGAGGAAGAGGAGAATGTTTTCGATAACGACGCGGATCATGGGACCTTGTTCAGGCGCGCTTCACGGCGAGCCAAAGAGTTTGTCGTGCATGTTTCGTAGAATACCCGCTGTCGCGCCCCAGATATAGCGCTCACCAAAGGGCATGGCGTAGAAGCGCCGGTCGCGGCCGCCAAGCGTGTGGGCATCGATGCGATGATTGGCCGGGTCCATCAGGAACGCAAGCGGCACTTCGAACACTGCGGCGACTTCATTCGCATTCGGCACAACGGCAAAGCCGGGGTGGACCAGCGCTACGACGGGGGTCACGGCGAAGCCGGTTCCGGTGCGATACACATCGAGAAAGCCCAGCGGTTCGACGAAGGTGCGCGCGAGGCCGATTTCCTCCTCCGCTTCGCGCAGCGCCGTTTCCACGGGTCCACTGTCGGACGGGTCCGGTTTGCCACCGGGAAAGGCGATCTGGCCGGCGTGGGCCACCAGATGGGGCGTCCGTTCGGTCAGGAGTATGGCCAGATCATCGCGCGCCACCACCGGGACCAGGACAGCGGCAGGACGGGCCGGCGCGTGGCCCGTCCAATCTGCGAAGGCGGACGGGTTGAGATCGAAGTCACTTGGCGGGGGCACATGGCCGACCGCGTGGGCGGCCATCTGGGGAGCCGGGTGGAGGCGGGCGGAGGCCAGAGTGCGGAACATTTCGAGCGGGACAAAACCTTCGCTGGGACGTTGGGGCATGTGAATTCGATTTGTCCAATGTTCGGGGCTTTTCGCGTTGCGATAGGCTCTGCCGCATTTCGTGCGCCTTCGCATGACCAAAATAAAGCGAATCGTGAGCATTAAACGGTGTGAGTGAGGTGAGATGATCGCGCACGGCGGATGGCGCCTGATCAAGACGGCGGTGATCGCGGCTCTGCTGTCGGCTGCCGCTATCCCCATGAGTGGGTCGGTAATGGCGTCGCCAGAGGCTTCGTTTGCGGCTGGCCTCGGCAGTTCCGAGCGGCGCGCGTTCGAGACGTACATCGCGGCACGTCGGTTCTACAACCTGACGCTGAATGAATTCTGGAGCGAAGTGGACGAGAAGCGGGCGCAGAGGCGGAAAAAGCGCGCGAGCGACCAGCCGATCACAGCGAAGGATTATGCAAAGGGGTTTCCGCCGGATTATGCGGGGCCGCAATTGCCGGCTGATCTGGCCAAGCGCTGGGCGAAATTTCAGGAGGCGCAGGAAGAACAGAAGCCGCCGCCACAGCCGCGCCCAGGCGTCGACGATTTCCTGGCGCACGCGCGCGAGCAGTATGGCTTCGTGCCCGAGCGCATCCCGGAGCGGGAGTTCAAGCGCCGCTATGCGCGCGAGGCACTGCGGGTGGGGCTTACGAAGGAGCAGGTTGTTCGCGTGTACGCGCTGGAGACGAGCGGGCTCGGAACGGCGGATATGGTGGCCGGTATTCATCCGATCACGAAGAAAGGTTCACCAATCTCGACGGCGATCGGTTATGCGCAGCTCTTATCGGCCAACTCCACGAGCGAACTCGTCAAGCATGGGCCCGGCTTCATCGCGCGGCTGAAGCGCATGGCGCAGAGTGCGCGGTCCCCGGACGCCGCCAAACGCTATGAGCGCAAAGCGCAGATCTTGACGCGCATGCTGGCGGTGGCGAAGTCGGTGCCGAACGAATGGAGCCGGCATATGGCGCTCGGCAAAACGGCGAAGGGCTATGGCATTCACGCCATCAACATGGATGGCGACATCGGTCCGTGGCTCCAGGTCTTGAAGCTCGAGGGTTTGAAGGAACTCGCCGAGAAGAAGGGCCGGCCGAGGCTTTCGGGCGCAGAAATCGAATTGATGAATCTGGCCGGTCCCGCGACGGGTCTGGAGATGATGGCACCAGCGGGACGGGCGGCGACGACGCCCAATTTCTTCGAGCGATCCGCCTATGGACGCAACACGATCGTGCGCGGCAAGACGGGGGCCGAATTGTTGAAGGCGCTCGATGTGCGGATGGACGACAACATCAAGAACGAGGGCGCGATCGTATTCGCGCAAGTGTTCGATGAAGTGGCCACCGAAATGGCGCGTCAGTAGGACACCGGCGGCCTAGAGCGGGCTGCCAGTGCAAGACCTTCTGACGGCAGCGTGGTTGCTACGGCCATTTCACGACGGGGGGCATGGAGGAGAGGATGCTCTCCACGTTGCCGCCGGTCTTGAGGCCGAACATGGTGCCGCGATCGTAGAGCAGGTTGTATTCCACGTAGCGGCCGCGGCGGATGAGCTGTTCTTCGCGGTCGGCGTCGGTCCACGGCGTCGTCCAGTTGCCGCGCACGAGCATCGGATAAACGCTGCGGAAGGCGCGTCCGACGTCCTGGGTGAAGGCGAGGGCTGCGTCGAAGCCGCCGTCTTCTTCTGACGGCGTCAGGTAATCGTAGAAAATGCCGCCGATGCCACGCATCTCCTTGCGATGCGGCAGATAGAAATATTCGTCGCACCATTCCTTGTAGCGCTTGTAGTCGGCGATCTTATGCGCGTCGCAGGCCTGATACATGGCGGCGTGAAAGGCGAGCGTGTCGGCATCCTTCTGCGTGCGGCGGCGATCGAGCACGGGGGTGAGATCGGCGCCGCCGCCGAACCACCATTTCGAGGTGACGACCATGCGCGTGTTCATATGCACGGCGGGGACGTGTGGGTTGTGCATGTGGGCGATGAGCGAGATGCCGGACGCCCAGAAGCGCGGGTCCTGCTCGGCCCCGGGGATCTGCTTGCGGAATTCGGGGGCGAATTCGCCGTGAACGGTGGAGGTGTGGACGCCCACCTTTTCAAAGACGCGGCCGTGCATGATCGACATGACGCCGCCGCCGAGGTCGGCCGTGGGATCATCGCCCGTGTGTTCGGCGCGGTTCCAAGGTGTGCGGGCGAAACGGCCGGCCGTCATGTCGGAGGTTGGGGTGCCGGCGGGCAGGTCGTCCTCGAGCTTTTCGAATGCGGCGCAAATGTCGTCGCGCAAGGTTTCGAACCAGGCGCGGGCTTTGGCCTTGTGCTCGGGGAGGGGGGCTGCGGGGGGCGTCTTGGCATCCATCGTGGCCGGTCTTTCGTAATGGTGTGGCGTTAGGGCGTCTTTGCGCCACGTTTCTGGCACGACGCTGCCCCAGCCGATAGTGTATTCCAGGCCTGCCGTGAAGGGGTCGGAACCGCTGTCCGTGGACGCGCGTACCACCTCTGTCGCCGCTCCCCCGAGCCGCTGTCCGCTCACATCCAGAAAGCGATAACCTATTGTCCCGGTTGTTCGAACGCTTCGAGAACCACATCGATCCTTTCGCCGGTGACGGAAGCGTGCGGCCTCCGGGGACGCTGGCGGCGTTCTATTGGCATTTCGTCGGACAGAACTGGCCGGTTTTCGCGCTGCTGCTGTTCATGGGTTTCTGTGCCGGCGTGCTGGAAGCGTCGCTGTTCGCGTTCGTGGGATCGCTCGTGGACCGGATGCGGACCGCGACCAGTCCCGAGACGTTCATTGCCGACAACGGCACACTTCTGATGTTCATGGCGTTCGTGGCTGCGGTCCTGCGTCCGGCGGTGTCTTTCGTCCACGATCTCGTCAAGCATCAGATGATCGGGGGATCGTTCACCACCCTGATCCGGTGGCAGTCGCATGCCTATGTGCTGCGGCAGAGCCTCGGGTTCTTCCAGAACGACTTTGCGGGCCGGGTCGCCAACAAGGTTATGCAGGCGGGGCCGGCGGTGCGCGAAAGCGTGGTGCAGGCGATCGATGCGGTGTGGTTCGTCGCGGTCTACTGGCTGACAGCGCTGGTGCTCTTTGCGCAGGCCGACGTGTGGCTCGTGACGCCGCTGGCGGGGTGGTTTCTCGCGTATGTGCTGGTGCTGCGGTATTTCATTCCGAGGCTGAAGGCGCGGGCGATCGAGACCAGCGAGGCGCGCTCGATGCTGACGGGGCGCATCGTCGACAGCTACACGAACATTCTGACGGTAAAGCTCTTCGCGCATACGGAGCGCGAAGATGCGTATGCGAAATCGGCGATGCGGGAGCAACTCGACAAGCTGCAGGTGCAGTTGCGCCTGACGACGCTGATGGAGACCTCGTTGTTCGCGCTGAACGGGCTGTTGCTCGTCGGCATGTCGGCGCTCGCCATCTCGCTGTGGAGCCAGCAGGCGGTGACGATCGGTGCGATCGCGCTGGTGATGGGGCTTACGATCCGCATCGTGAACATGTCCGGGTGGGTGATGTGGACGGTGGCGGGGATCTTCGAGAACCTCGGCATCGCCTACGAGAGCATGGAGACGATCTCGCGGCCGTGGACGGTGCTCGACAAGCCGGAGGCGAAGGTTCTCAGTGTGCCTAAGGGCGAGATCGCGTTCGAGGACGTGACGTTCCGCTATGGCCGGGTGAAGACGCTCGGCGACACGCGCCGGGGTGGCGTGATCGACGGGTTGTCGCTCAGAATTGCGCCGGGTGAGAAGGTGGGGCTCGTCGGGCGGTCGGGTGCGGGCAAGTCGACGCTCGTGAGCCTGTTGATGCGCTTTTACGATCTGGAGAGCGGGCGCATCCGCATCGACGGGCAGGATATCGCGGAGGTGACGCAGGAGAGCCTGCGGTCACAGATCGGGCTCGTGACGCAGGATACGTCGCTGCTGCACCGGTCGGTGCTCGATAACATCATGTATGGGCGGCCTGAGGCGGGGTTCGAGGCGGCCAAGCTCGCGGCGCACCGCGCACATGCGGATCACTTCATTCCCGATCTCGAGGATCTGGCGGGACGGCGCGGGTTTGCAGCGCAGGTGGGTGAGAGGGGCGTGAAGTTATCGGGCGGGCAGCGGCAGCGGATCGCGATTGCTCGAGTGCTGTTGAAGAATGCGCCCATCCTGGTGCTGGACGAAGCGACGAGCGCGCTCGACAGCGAGGTGGAGGCGGCGATCCAGGAAAGTCTGCGCGATCTGATGCTAGGCAAGACGGTGATCGCGATTGCGCACAGGCTGTCGACGATTGCGGCGATGGACCGGCTCGTGATCATGGATCAGGGACGCATCGTGGAGCAGGGATCGCATGCGGAACTGCTGCGGCGGGGTGGGCTCTATTCGGATTTGTGGAAGCGGCAGTCAGGTGGGTTCCTGGGCCAGGAAGCAGCCGAGTAGGTGGTGCTGTTACGGCCAAACTTTGCCGGCAGCGCGGCCCGTGTCATACGGCGGTCCTGAATGGTGCGTTAAGCGTGGATTGTGATGTTTGCCTATTTCGAGAAGCTCATCGATCCCTATCGCACGGTTCCGCTGGCCCCTCCGCCGGCGGGGCTGCTGGCGTTCTTCTGGCATTACGTCAAGCCGGTGTGGCCGATCGTGCTGACGATCGCGGCGCTGACGGCGTCGATCGCGGCGCTCGAGATCGTCATGCTCGATTATGTCGGGCGGTTCGTCGATCTGATGACGAATGCAGACCGGGCGACGTTCTTCGAGGTGCACGGCGGCGAGGTGTGGCGCATGGCGCTCCTGGCGCTCGTTGTGCTGCCGATCCTGGCGGTGACGTGGGAGTTCATTTTCCACCAGTCGTTCGCGGGCAATTTCCCGATGATGATCCGGTGGCAGGGACACCGCTACACGCTGCGGCAGTCGCTCTCGTTCTTCCAGGATGATTTCGCGGGGCGGATCGCCAATACGCTGATGCAGACGGCGCTGGCGGTGCGCGACAGCGTGGAGCGGGTGATCAACACGATCGTGTATGCCGTCGTGTACGTGGTCAGTGCGCTGGTCCTGTTGACGGCTGCGGACTGGCGGCTTGCCATCCCGCTCATGGTCTGGATCGTCTCGTACATCGCGGCGGGGGCCTATTTCATGCCGCGGCTGGCGCGGCTGTCGGAGGCGCAGGCGGACGCGCGCTCGGTGATGACGGGGCGGGTCATCGACAGCTACACGAATATCACATCGGTGAAGTTGTTTGCGCATACGGCGGCGGAGGATGCGTACGCGAAGGAGAGCATGGCCGGGTTCATGGAGACGGTCCACGCGCAGATGCGGCTCGTGACCAAAATGAACATCAGCCTGCGGCTCTTAAACTACGGGCTGATGGCGGTGACGCTCATCGTATCGATCTTCCTGTGGCGGGCGAACCTCGTGACGGTCGGGGCCATTGCAGTGGCGACGAGCCTGGCGATGCGGCTCGATGCGCTGTCGGATTGGGTGCTGTGGCAGGTGGCGGGATTGTTCGAGAGCATGGGTGTGGTGCGCGATGGGGCCAACACGCTGTCGAAGCCGCTCGGGATCGTGGACAAGCCGAACGCGCCGGCGCTCGTCGTGAACAAGGGTGCAATCGCGTTCGAGAACGTGACGTTCCACTACGGCAAGGGACGTGGCGTGATCCAGGATCTCAACTTGGCGATCAAGCCGGGTGAGAAGGTCGGCATCGTCGGACGGTCGGGGGCGGGCAAGTCGACGCTGGTCAATTTGCTGTTGCGGTTTTTCGAGCCCGAAGCGGGGCGCGTGACGATCGACGGTCAGGATATCCGCGACGTGACGCAGGAAAGCCTGAGGCAGGCCATCGGTGTGGTGACGCAGGATACCGCGCTGCTGCATCGCTCCGTTGGCGACAACCTGCTCTATGGGCGGCCGGATGCGAGCCCGGAGGCTGTCGCGCGCGCGGTGCGGCTGGCATCGGCGGATGCGTTCATCGCGAATTTGAACGATGGGCGGGGCCGCGCAGGACTGAATGCGATGGTCGGCGAGCGCGGTGTGAAACTGTCGGGTGGGCAGCGGCAGAGGATCGCAATTGCGCGGGTGCTATTGAAGAATGCGCCGATCCTGGTGCTGGACGAAGCGACGAGCGCGCTCGACAGCGAGGTGGAAGCGGCCATCCAGGAGAGCCTCAACGATCTGATGGCGGGGAAAACGGTGATCGCAATCGCGCACCGGCTCTCGACCATTGCGGCGATGGACCGGCTCGTGATCATGGACCAGGGGCGGATCGTGGAAGCGGGCCGTCATGCGGAGCTGATCGCCAAGGGCGGACTTTATGCCTCGCTGTGGAAGCGGCAGTCGGGCGGGTTCCTGACCGGCGAAGCAGCGGAGTAGTCGCGGCGACAGGCGACAGGCGACGGCGACTGGCGACGGGCAACAGCGCAGCCGGGGGTTCTTTTTGTGCGCGCGGCGACAGCGCTGCAGGCGGCCGCCGCAGTGTTTGTCGTGGATCAAGGACGTGGCCGGACGCTGTGGCAGCTTGGCTGCCGGATTTGCCTGTGGCGGGTTTGCGCCAGCCGCGGGTGCAGCGGTTCGGAGGCAACCATGGCCAAGCTCGCAACAGTCATCTGGATCATGCTGGGAATCACGTTTGCAGGGGTGTTCGGTCTCGTCGTACTTGCGACACCGGCACTGTCGAACGAAGCAGCGGAACTCTTACCATGGGCGGCTCTGGCGGGGTTCGTGGTGGCGGTACCGGCTTCGGTCCTCGTGGCCCGGCGCATTCTGGCCGTGTCCGGAAACCGCTAGCGGCGCACCGCCCATTCAGTCCGGAAAACCGCCCGTCTGGCGCAGCGCCTCGCCCAAGATCATGGCCGCGGCGACGGCGACGTTGAGCGAGCGTAGCGGGGGCCTCATGGGGATGGCGACAGCGGCATCGCATGCGTCGCGGACCGCCTCAGGCACACCGGCGCTCTCGCGGCCAAAAAGCAGAGTGTCGCGCTCGGAAAATTCGAAGTCGGGAAGCCGAACCGCCGCTTTGGACGAGAGCAGGATCAGGCGTCCGGCTGTCGCGGATTGGCTGCGGGTCGCGCAATAGTGCTCCCAGGAAAGGTGACGCGTCAGGTCGACGTGCGCGAGGTAATCGAGGCCGGCACGGCGAAGGTTGCGATCGGACATGTCAAACCCCGTGGGGCCGATCACATCGACCGGCGTGCCGAGGCAGGCGGCCATGCGCAGGATGGTGCCGGTGTTCTGGGGAATGTCGGGTTGGTAGAGTGCCAGGCGCATCGAGGCGGTCCCCTAAAGCAGGCGGAAGGGCGGTTTCTGCGTCCTTAGCGCAGGGGGTCATCGGCAGGTTCGATAGCGGCGCCCATGCGGTACTGGATTGCCGATCAAGCGGGTGCGGCCAAACGATGCAAGACTTCTGGACGCGAACCGCAGACCCCGCCATAGCAGTATAAGAGGCGCCGGTTTATCTAACATCCAAAGGCCGATTCGCCGGCTGGACGTTACTGGGCGCGTGCGGCGGCGGGAGACGCCGTGCAGAGGTGAGCCTGCAAGGCTGCACCTGAACACATCTGGAGGACAAAGTGGCTTCGACAGCAGAAGAGCCCAACCGCAGAGACTTTCTCGTCATCGCCGGCAATGCGTTTGCAGCCGTCGGCGGAGCGATCGTGCTGTGGCCGTTCATCGCGCAAATGAACCCGGACGCGGGCGCGCAGGCGCTTGCTTCGGTGGAACTCGATCTTGCGCCGGTCAAGGAAGGTCAGGCCATCACCGCCATGTGGCGGGGCAAGCCGATCTTCATCCGCAATCGCACCAAGGCCGAGATCGAACAGGCCAAGGCCGTCGATCTCGCCGTGCTGGTCGACAACTCGGCGCGCAACATGGCGCTTCCCGAAAGTGATCCGGCATCGGACGCCAACCGGACCAAGGCGGGGCATGAGAACTTCCTGATCCTCATCGGCATCTGTACGCACCTCGGCTGCATCCCCAAGGGGCAGGCGATCGGTGACAGCCGTGGCGACTACGGCGGCTGGTTCTGCCCGTGCCATGGTTCGCATTACGATACGGCGGGACGCATCCGGAAGGGCCCCGCGCCTCGTAACCTGGAAGTTCCGCCCTACAGTTTCGTAGGCGATAGCAAAATCAAGATCGGCTAAGGGAGCAAAGCATGTCGGCTCACGAGTTCGAATTACACCCCCACCTCTCGCGTCGGTAAGTGGTTTGACGAACGCCTGCCCATCGCACGGCTGATGCATGGGCAGTTCGTTGACTTTCCCACCCCGCGCAATCTCAATTACGCCTGGACCTTCGGCGGCATCCTGACGTTCTGCCTCGTGGCGCAACTCGTGACGGGCATCGTGCTTGCGATGCACTACCAGCCGAGCGCCGCAGAGGCCTTCAACTCGGTCGATCGCATTCGTCGCGACGTGAACTTCGGCTGGCTCATCCAGCCGATGCATGCCGTCGGTGCTTCGATGTTCTTCATTGCCGTTTACATCCACATCTTCCGCGGCCTCTATTACGGATCGTACAAGGCGCCGCGCGAAGTGCTCTGGATTCTGGGCGTGTTCATCCTGCTCGCCATGATGGCCACAGCCTTCATGGGTTACGCGCTGCCGTGGGGCCAGATGAGCTTCTGGGGCGTGACGGTGATCACCAACCTGTTTTCGGCGCTGGATAGCATCTGGGCCGGGCTGGGTACCACGATCGTGGAGTGGCTTTGGGGCGGGTATGCGGTGACGGGCGTCACGCTCAACCGGTTCTTTTCCCTGCATTATCTCCTTCCCTTCGTGATCGTAGGTCTCGTGGCCCTGCATATCTGGGCGCTGCACGTGGCGGGTCAGAACAATCCGACCGGGCTCGATATCAAATCGAAGTCCGACTCGGTGCCGATGTATCCATTCGCGGTTGCTAAAGATGCGGTCGGCCTGTTCGCCTTCCTCATCGTCTTCGCGTGGTTCGTACTGGTCATGCCCGACTACCTGGGTCATGCGGACAATTTCACGCCCGCCAATCCGCTGGTGACGCCGCCGCATATCGTGCCGGAGTGGTACTTCCTGCCGTTCTACGCGATCCTGCGCGCCGTTCCCTCGAAGCTTGGCGGCGTGATCGCGATATTCGCGTCGGTGCTGATCCTCGTGTTCGTGCCTTGGCTCGACACGAGCCGCGTGCGCTCGGCGAAGTACCGTCCGTACTACAAAATCGCGTTCTGGTTCTTCGTGTTCACCTGCGTGGCGCTGGGATGGCTCGGCTCAAAGCCGGCTGAACAGCCTTACGTGTTCTGGTCGCAGTTCTTCACCATCGCCTACTTCGCGTTCTTCCTGGTCGCGCTGCCGGTGCTTGGCCTGATCGAGACACCAAGGCCGCTGCCCCGGTCGATCACCGAGTCGGTGCTGGGCCGGATGACAGGCGGTATGTCGCCGGTGCCTGCGGGCGCGGCGGCAGCGCCTGAGAAACGCTAAAGAGGATCGAGCCATGATGTTCAAGACCAAGGCTTCGGCCCTCGTTTCAAAGAGCCTCGTCGCAGCGGGTCTATCCGCTGCGGCCCTCTTCGCCTCGCTTCCGGCCCAGGCGGCCGGCGGCGGACCGGAGATCCCGCGTGTCGCGTGGTCCTTCGATGGACCTGCGGGGCAGTTCGACCGTGCACAGTTGCAGCGCGGGTTCCAGGTGTATCAGAACGTCTGCTCGGCCTGCCATGGTCTGTCGCGGTTGTCCTGGCGCAACCTCGTGCAGCCGGGTGGGCCCGAGTTTCCGGAAGCGGCCGTGAAGGCGCTCGCGAAGGACTGGCCGAATAAGATTACCGATGGTCCGAACGACGCGGGCGAGATGTTCGAACGCGATGCTCTTCTGTCTGACCCGATCCTCGGGCCATACAAGAACGAGAAAGCGGCCCGCGCGGCACAGAACGGCGCCTATCCGCCCGACCTGTCGCTGATGGCGCGCGCTCGGAACCCTGAATACAAGGGGTCGGCGATCGCGCATGGTCCGCATATGCTCAGAGATATCCTGACCGGATATCAGGCTGGCGGTCCGAACTACCTCCACGCGCTGCTGACGGGCTACACGGATGTCCCGTCGTATGTGCGTGAGGAGAATGGCCACCTGAGACCGGTTGGCGCCGAAGGTGCCGGCGGCAAGGCAGTCGAACAGTGCGCTTCCGTGACGCCCGGGGAAGACGGCAAGCCGGACGTCTGCAACGCGCTCGCAGACGGCATGAACTACAACGCTGCGTTCCCGGGTCATCAGATCGCCATGCCGGCGGTCCTGGCGGATGGGGCGGTGGAGTATCCAAAGGGACCAGATGGCAATCCGCTGGTTCCCGCGACTCTCGACCAGCATGCGCGCGACGTTGCTGCGTTCCTGGCCTGGGCGGCCGATCCACACCTGAACCAGCGCAAGGCGACCGGCTGGCAGGCGCTGCTGTTCCTACTCGTGACAACGGTGTTGTTGTTCCTCGGCAAGAAGCGGATCTGGTCGCGCATCGAGCACTGATGCTATAGCGATCACGGACAAGCAGCGGGCGCAGGGCTTGACCTTGCGCCCGCTTTTCTTTGTTTGATCGACAAAAGCAGGAGGCGGCGGTGGCGGCATCGGTGTTGGGGATCGTCGGCGGCAGCGGCTTCTACAATCTGCCGGGGATCGAGAATGCGCGCTGGGAGCGTGTGGACAGTCCGTTCGGCAAACCGTCCGACGATATTTTGTTCGCGGAGATCGATGGGCTGCCGCTCAGGTTTCTGCCGCGCCATGGCCGGGGTCATAAGGTTCCGCCATCCGCGATCAACTATCGCGCGAATATCGATGCGCTGAAGCGCGCGGGGGTCACGGATCTTGTTTCGGTTTCGGCATGCGGGTCACTGAAGGAAGACTATGCGCCGGGGCATTTCGTGCTCGTCGATCAGTTCATCGACCGGACGTTTGCGCGCGAGAAATCGTTCTTCGGGGCGGGGCTCGTGGCGCATGTTTCGGTTGCCGACCCGGTCAGTCCGCTGCTCGTGGACGCGCTCGAGGCGGCGGCCAAGGCCGAGGCGATCGCGCACACCCGCGGGGGGACTTATCTCGTGATGGAAGGGCCGCAGTTTTCGACGCGGGCGGAATCCAATCTCTATCGAAGCTGGGGCTGCGATGTGATCGGCATGACCAACATGCCGGAGGCCAAGCTCGCGCGTGAGGCGGAGATCTGTTACGCGACGGTGGCGATGGTGACGGATTACGACTGCTGGCATGACGATCATGCGGCGGTCGATGTGGCGTCCATCATCGCCGTCATGCTCAAGAATACAGAAAAGGCGCAGCGGCTCGTGACGCGGCTGGCGAAGGATTTCCCGCGTCAGCATCCGCCGTGTCCGATCGGGTCGGACCGGGCATTGGACGTGGCGTTAATCACGGCGCCCGAAGCGAGGGATGCGGCGTTGCTCGCCCGGCTCGATGCGGTGGCCGGGCGCGTGCTCAAGGCGTGAGGCGGCGTCAGCTGTTGGGGAAGGTGATGAGGATCTTCGCCTTCAGCAGTTCGGGGAAGGCAGCTTCGAGGGCCTGACCGCCGAGCCAGAGAAGGCCGGCGAGCACGATCATGGCCGGGATGGCAGCGAAGACGGCCTTGAGGAAAAACAGCATCAGCCGGAAGAAGGGCACATCGATCGAGCGGACGGAGGCGGGATAGGCTTCGGCCGTGGGATAGGCCGCATAGGAGTCGGATGTCGCGTAGGCGACCGGCTCAGGCTGGGGGGCGGCGAGGCCTGAAGGCTGGGCGTCCCGATCGCGCGCTTCACGCTCGCGGGCTTCCCTGGCGCGCGCTTCCTTCTCGCGCCGCACGGTGCGGGGCAGGTCTTCCATGTCGCCGTCTGCCGTCAGCGGTATCGACATCTCATCAAATCCCTAGAGCCGGGCCAGCCGGCAAATCATTCGGGACCATTTTAGCGGCCCCGCTACCGATCATCGTTGGATATTGGTAGTTTGCGCCGTGAATTTGGCGGGGAGGTGTCTGTTGAGCGACCTGAAAAGCCTGATCCGGACGATACCGGATCACCCGAAGCCCGGGATCATGTTCCGCGATGTCACGACGCTGCTCGGCGACGCGCAGGGGTTCAAGGCCACAATTGCGCAACTGGCGGAGCCGTTCCGGACAGTGCCGGTCGATGCTGTGGCAGGGATCGAAGCGCGGGGGTTCATCCTCGGCGGAGCGGTGGCCGACCGGCTGGGCTGCGGTTTCGTGCCCATCCGCAAAAAGGGCAAGTTGCCTTGGAAGACGATCGGGCAGGAGTATGCCCTCGAGTATGGCACCGACCGGGTCGAGATCCATGAGGATGCGGTGAAGGACGGCGAGCGCGTGCTGATCGTCGACGATCTGATCGCGACCGGGGGCACGGCGATCGCCGCGGCGAAGTTGATCCGCCACTTGAACGGTCACATCGTCGGTGCGGCGTTCATCATCAATCTGCCGGACCTCGGCGGTGTGACGGCATTGAAGGATGCCGGGATCGACAGCCATTGCCTGATGGCGTTCGAAGGTCATTGACGATGGCTGGCGCGGAGATCACGGCGCAGAGCATGGCGTCCGCGCTTGCGGCGATCATGGCGTGGCGCGTGGCGCCGGAGGTGGCGCCCGCCTGTCCGCTCTGCGGGGCAGCGGGCCTCGCGATCAGCGATCATTCGGCGCGGCCGCATGCGGAATGGTACCGGCTCGTGTGCGGAGCGTGTGGTCTCGATCAGATGCTGGCGGTGCCGCTGGGCGCGGTGGTGCCCGGCGGAGAGGGGTGAGGCGATGAAGATCGGTGGCGTACCTTTCCGGACGATCTGGCTCGAGGCGGATGGCGCGCGCGTCGCCATCATCGACCAGACGAAGCTGCCGCACCGGTTCGAGATCGTGCATCTGGCGACGGTCGATGAGGCAGCGCGGGCCATTCTCACCATGCAGGTGCGCGGTGCGCCGCTGATCGGTGTGACGGCTGCTTATGGTGTTGCGCTGGCGATGCGTGCGGATGCATCGGATGCGGCGCTGGCGGAGGCGGTGCATCTTCTCGGCAAGCAACGGCCGACGGCCGTGAACCTGCGCTGGGCGCTGGAGGAGATGCGGCGGCATCTGGTGGGAATCGCGCCTTCCGGCCGCGTGGAGTCCGCGTTCTCGCATGCCGCGCGGCTGGCCGACGACGATGCCGCGATGTGCAAGGCGATCGGCGAGCACGGGCTGCGGCTCATAGCGGACATCGCGGCGCGCAAGGGGCCGGGCGAGCCGGTGAATGTGCTGACGCATTGCAATGCCGGCTGGCTCGCGTGCGTCGATTGGGGGACGGCGACCTCGCCGGTCTATCATGCGCATGATGCGGGTCTCGCGGTGCATGTGTGGGTCGATGAAACGCGACCGCGCAACCAGGGCGCGGCGCTGACCGCATTCGAACTGGGATCGCATGGCGTGCCGCATACGCTGATCGTCGACAACGCCGGCGGGCACCTGATGCAGCGTGGGCAAGTCGATCTCGTCATCGTCGGCACGGACCGGGTAACGGCTGCGGGCGATGTCGCGAATAAGATCGGGACGTATCTCAAGGCGCTGGCGGCGAAGGATACCGGCGTTCCGTTCTATGTCGCCTTACCTCATTCGACGATCGATTGGACGCTCGATGACGGCATGCGCATTCCGATCGAGGAGCGCTCGGGGGATGAAGTCTTGAAGCTCTCGGGGCGGACGGCTGAGGGCGAGGTGCAGGTATTCGACATTGCGCCGGACGGGTGCCGGGCGGCCAATCCGGCATTCGATGTGACGCCGGCACGGCTGGTCACAGGGCTCATCACGGAGCGGGGCATGTGCACGGCGTCGCGCGAAGGGCTTTTGCAACTCTATCCTGGCGGGCAGGCGGCGGCATGAGGGTGAAGCTCCCGGCCAGCGAGAAGCAGGTGCGCGCAGAGGTCGTCGCGACGGCGCGGGCGATGAGTGCGTCCGGCTTGTCGCCGGGACGTTCGGGGAATGTTTCGGCGCGGTTCGGTGACGGCATGCTGATTACGCCGTCGGGCCTTGCCTACGATGCGATGGAGGACGACGACGTTGTCTTCGTTCAAGGCGACGGGTCGGTAGATTCGGGGCAGCGGGCGCCTTCGACGGAATGGCATTTTCATCTCGCGGCGTATCGCGCGCGGCCGGATCTGAATGCGCTTGTGCATACGCATTCGCTGCACGCGACTGTTCTGGCGTGTGCGGGCCGAAATATTCCGGCGTTCCACTACATGGTTGCGGTGGCAGGCGGCAGCGATATTCCCTTGGTGGCGTACGCGACTTTCGGTACGCCGGAATTGGCCGCTCATGTAGCTGCCGGGCTGAAATCGCGCAAAGCGTGTCTCATGGCGCACCACGGGCAGGTGGCGATGGGGACGTCTCTCGCGGCGGCGCTGGAACTCGCGCACGAGGTGGAGGTGCTGGCCGAGCAGTTCCTAAAGGTGCTGGCACTGGGGCCGGCGAAGCTGCTGCCGGAAGAGGAAATGGCCGTGGTGCTGGAGAAATTCAAAACCTATGGCCGGACGGGGCTCGAGAGTTAAATCGTTAACTCAATTGTCCAGGAACGAAACAATGGAAATGCAATTCCTTTGCCAATTCGTTTGGGTTGCTTAAACGGGTATTATTAGTTTTCGACAACACTCGCTGCTGGAATGCGTTGCTCAACCTGGGAGCTTGTCATGCGTAAGTTCACACTGCTGGCCATCCTGGCTGTCATGGCAGCCTTCGGCGGCCTGCCGTCGTCGCCAGCCGAGGCCGGTCATCGCCAATATCGTGGCCAAGATCGCACCGTCGTGCATTACGGCTATTATCCGCGCTATCGCCACGTTTATGCGCGCGAACACTACGGTTATGGGGACCCTTACGCCTACCGGTATGAACCGCGGGGCTACTATCCTTATTATAACTCCGGCTATTGGAAGCCGGCGCACGTCATGCGCAAGCGCGGACGCCCGCATTACGTTCATCCGCCCTACTATGCGGCGTGGGGCTATCCGGATCGCCATTATCGTCACCGCGCCTGGCACGCTTATAACCACGGGCGGATTCGCCACGGTCACTGGTGATCGACACTTCAGTTCTGGAATAAGCGCATGGCCGGACACGTTCCGGCCATGTTGCGTTTTGGCGTCGCGTTCCAACATCGTTGGTCACACGATGAGACCAACTCCGGCGCAAAAGCACACTGCGGCTCGTATGTTCATGCCGCATTCATGTGGACTTTGATTAGGTGAGGCCTAACGGCGGCAGATGCTGCTCGTCCATCGAACACACGGCTTCGCCCGGCATTCAGTTCGAGCGAAACCACCTCAAGGGGACCGACAATGCTGAAAAAACTCATGGCGTCTCTTTTGGCCATCACGCTGGCGTTCGGCGCCGTGATGACGACGAATACCGCGCCGGCTGAAGCGGGACGCGGCGGCCGCGTCGCTGCCGGCATCGCAGCCGGCATCATCGGTCTTGGCGTGCTCGGCGCCTATGCGCATGCACGTGACGGTCGTTACGACCGCGGTTATCGCGCCTACGACGAGGTTTGCTACAAGGGGCCGAAGGAATGCGGCTGGGTTGGCCGCCGCTGCTTTGAAAACCGTTACGGCGAGGAAGTCTGCCGCGGTGGCCGCTGGACTTGCTGGCGCGACACGGTTTGCGAGTAATCCACCACTTTGACACGAGAACGGGCGAGGTGAGCCATCACCGCGCCCGTTTTCCGTCGTGCATAGGCTGGTCTTCGAAAGCCTAGTGCAAGCCGCCCATGGCAGAA
This sequence comes from uncultured Alphaproteobacteria bacterium, assembly GCA_963713575.1. Taxonomy (GTDB): domain Bacteria; phylum Pseudomonadota; class Alphaproteobacteria; order Rhizobiales; family Hyphomicrobiaceae; genus JAGVSR01. The sequence goes on along the minus strand of CAVQMH010000006.1, from coordinate 37,932 downwards.
ATGGCGGCCTTCAGTTCAGGAGTTTGATTGGATGAAGTTTGCGTATGTCTGCAGCGCCGCTGTGATGGGACCGCTCGCTCTCTCGAATCCGGCAGCCGCGCAGGACTATCCGGCTATCTGGACCGGATTTTATGCGGGTGCGAGCGCCGGCTACGGCGAGGTGCTCAATGAGCCCGGTGCGTTCGACGTCGGCGGCGGATTGCTCGGCATGCATCTGGGCTACAACTATCATATCGGCAGCACGGTGATCGGCGTCGAGGGCGATTACACCGGGTCGTGGATGGAAGACGGCTTCCTCGATGTCGATTATCTGGCCAGCATTCGCGCGCGGGCCGGATATTCGTTCGGCAGTGCGCTGCTCTATGGCACGCTCGGCTATGCATGGGCGGATGCCACGACGATCGGCGGATCGGGCGATTTCGACGGCCTCGTGCTCGGTGCGGGTCTCGAATACAAGTTCGCCGGCAATTGGAGCGCGCGCGTCGAAGGCTTGCAGTACTGGCTCGAGCCATCGAGCGGAGCACTCGATGATCTCGACGTCGGGGTCGTCCGTGCCGGCCTGACGTGGCACCTGAACTGAGCCCGCGCGGCTAAACTCTTTTTTTGATGAGAGCGGTGTGCAGGGCCACGGCGGCGGCATTCGAGACGTTGAGGCTGCGGAGATCGTCGGCGGTCTTGATCTTCACCAGACGGTCGCAACTTTCAGCCGTCAACTGACGCAAGCCCTTGCCCTCCGCGCCAAGGACGATTGCGACAGGGCCGGCGAACAGTTCGTCTTCGATGTTGTCGGTCGCGGTGCCGTCGAGGCCGAGGATGGTGACGCCCGCCTCGCGCAGGTCGGTCATGGCGCGGGCGAGATTTTGCACTTGCGCGATCTTGACGAGTTCCAGCGCGCCAGAGGCAGATTTGGCGAGCGTGCCGTTGAGCGGTGGGCTGTGGCGGCGCGTGGTGATGACGCCGGAGGCACCGAAGGCCGCGGCCGAGCGCAGGATGGCGCCGGCATTGTGCGGGTCGGTCACCTGATCGAGCAGGATCAGCGGGCCGCCGGTCGCTGCCGCTTCGGCGAGATCCGCGAGATCGGGTTCGGGCAGCGGTTCGGTTTCGAGCAGGAGACCCTGGTGGACCGTGTCGGCTCCTAGCATGCGGTCGAGGTCGCGCGGGGAGACGTTCTCCGGTGTCAGGCCACGGGCGGCAATGGGTTCGGCCAAGCGGTGGGCAGCATTTTCGGTCGCCATCAGACGGAGCAGGACGCGCTCGGGATTGCGGAGAGCCGCCTCGACCGGGTGAAAGCCGAAGAGGCGCACGAGGCCGTCGTCCTCGGCCGGTGCCGAGTTGCGCGGTGGGCCATGTGAGCGCTTGTGGAAGCCCGATCCGCCGCTCTTGGAACCGCCTCGGAAGCCGCCCTTGGGATTTGGTCCGTTGAAGCCGGAGCGCGACTTGAAACGGGGCTTACCCTTGCTGTCATCCTGCATGGCTCTTGTACGGCTCTCTGGGCTCGCCGGGGGGCCAAACGGGCTCCGGTCAGGTGGTGATCCACTACACGGAAACGGGGTGCTTTTCCAATTGACATCGGCCGCCACCGCCGGGATAAGGACCCGCTTGCCCTGTCGCTCGAAGCCGCGCAGGGCGATTTCGTTTGGATGCCGTCGCAACCGTGCGCGGACGGCGGACCCAACGAGGATGGAAGGGTGCCCGAGTGGCTAAAGGGGACGGACTGTAAATCCGTTGGCTTCGCCTACGCTGGTTCGAATCCAGCCCCTTCCACCATTTTTGAGCTCACGCGCCCGAGGGGCGCTCCGCATGGGCGGCGCCCGCGCCGGGTCGCTTTGCTCCCGGGGCCTTCGGCCCGAAGTCTTGTTCGAATCTAGGGCGCTTTGCTCCCGGGGCCTTCGGCACCTTGTTCTTGTTTTAGCTCACGCGCCCGCGGGGCGCTCCGCATGGGCGGCGCTCGCGCCGGGTCGCTTTGCTCCCGGGGCCTTCGGCACCTTGTTCTTGTTTTAGCTCACGCGCCTGCGGGGCGCTCCGCATGGGCGGCGCTCGCGCCGGGTCGCTTTGCTCCCGGGGCCTTCGGCCCGAAGTCTTGTTCGAATCTAGGGCGCTTGGCTCCCGGGGCCTTGGACCCCTTGTTCTTGTTTAGATCAGCGCCCGGCCGTCGTTTGCCTGATGAGCAAGTCTCTGTTAGCCAGAATTGAGACAATTGTGTTCGGAGGCAGGATTATGACGGCGCTTCAACAGTGGGAACCGCGGGTGCTGAGCGTTCTTCGAATGGCGGCGGGGCTCATCTTTCTGCTTCACGGGACGCAGAAGCATTTCGGCATTCCCGCGACGGATCGTGTCGTGGAAGCCTTCTCTTTGCCCTGGTTCGCGGGCGTCATCGAGATTGTGTGCGGCCTTCTCATCATCGTGGGTTTCCAGACCCGGTTTGCCGCATTCATCGCGTCCGGCACGCTGGCGTTCGCGTACTGGATGGCTCACGCGCCGCGCGATTTGTTCCCGACCAACAACGGCGGTGACGCGGCAATCCTCTACTGCTTCGTGTTCCTCTATCTCGTCTTTGCCGGCGGCGGTGCTTGGAGCGTGGATGCGCTTGCACGATCGCGGCGCAGCAGATGAGGGGGCTTTGCGTCTGATCATCAGGTGCTCGCCACACGCAGCGGCACGAGCACCTCCTGGCACCATCGTTCTATGGCGTTGAGGTCTGGGGGAAGGGTGTCGGCGGTGCCGGCAGCGAAAGCGTCCCAGGCGGCGCGGTGGACGCCGTTGAGTGCGGTGAGAACGGGGATGTCGCGGGCGACGGCGCTTTCGATGATGCCGCGGAAGCCGTTGCCGAGCATTTCCTGTTTGCCGAACCGGTTGATTATCACGAGGTCGACCGATCGTTCGAGGCCGTTAGCGACGATGCCGGCGACGTCTTCGAGGGCCGTGGCATCGAGCCGGCAGCCGCCGCGGGACTGTTCGACCGGCGTCGAGATCTCCATCAAGTTTCCGGTCGCAAGATCCTCGATGATCATGTCCGAACACGGACTACATGATTGCGCGTGGTTGTGCTGGACCGTGCCGGCGAGCACGACACCGTCCTTGCGCAACGTCGCGGCCAATGCCGACAACATCGCGTCAACGCTGTCCGCTTCACCCATGCCGTAGATGACTGCGGCGACTTTCATGCCATTTTCCGTGTCTTTTTTTGCATAGCTATTCTAGCAGTGCCGCGGCAGCTTGGCCAAGCGCTGTTGGTATTCGTGCAGGCCGCTTTTCTTTGATGAGAGTTTATGGCTATGTGCGAGGCAAGATAATGCAGACAGAGCGCACAGCTCGACATAATTGCAGCGTGGGGTGGGGATGGCGTTTTCGTTTAGGGGCGGGTTTGCCGCCATTGCGGCCATGGCCGGGTTGTTGGCGACGGCAGCCGAAACAACGGCGCAGAGTTACCGGTTGTGTGCGTTACGCGAAGGGACCAGCGGGCCTTGTACGTGTGAGGTCAAGGGCGGCGTGCCGGGCGAATACGTAACGGTGGCGCGCAGCCGCTGCCGCCCCGCTCCAACGGCCCAGAAGCCGGATGCGGCTCTGCCTGTGACGCCGCAAGCTGCAGCCGCTCCCGCCGCGCCGACGACCAAGACGCCACCCGCTGCACCCGTCAACGCCGTTGCCATTGAAACGGGTGGTTTGCCGACCTCTCGCAAGATCATCGATGTTCGTGCGCGCGGCAAACTGCTGTGCGGCATCAACAACGATCTGCTCGGCTTCTCCAAGCAGACGGATGCGGGCAGCTGGATCGGCCTCGATGTCGACTTTTGCCGCGCCGTGGCGGCCGCCGTATTTGGGGACGCGAACAAGGTCGAGTTCGTTCCGGTCGAGACGGCGACGCGGTTCGAGGCATTGAAGGCCGGCAAGATCGATCTGCTCGCACGGAACACGACATGGACCATGGACCGGGACGTGGCCGGCCTGGAGTTCGCGGGCATTCTCTACATCGACGGCCAGGGCTTCATGACGAGTGACGAGCGCGGGCTCGTCTCGGCGCAACAGCTGACGGGGCTACGCGTCTGTGTGGAAAGCGGGACGACATCGGAAACGAACGCCGGCTACTATCTCAAAGCGCATTCGATCGACGCCGAATTGCGGGCGTTTCCAAATCGCGCGGCGATGCTGGAGGCGTATTCGAAAGGTGAATGTGAGGCCATATCGGGCGACCGGACGTCGCTGTTCTCGGATCGAGCGGGGCTTGCCGAGCCGGAGAAGCATGCGGTGCTGCCGGAAGTGATTTCGAAGGAGCCGCTGGGTCCGGTCGTGACGCAGGACGACCGGGAGTGGATCGAAGTCGTGCGCTGGACGCTCGCCGGCCTCATCAACGCGGAGGAAGTGGGTTTGACCAAGCAGACGGCTTCCGGTGGCGGCGCGCTCGAGGGTGACGCAGCCCGGCTCGTCGAGGGCGCGGGCAAGAACGGTGAGGTGCTCGGCCTGTCGAAGACATGGCTGCGCGACGTCGTCGGCTCGGTCGGCAATTACGGGGAGCTGTTCGAGGTGGACCTCGGCAAGGGCAGTCCGCTGGGGATGGAGCGGGGCATCAACGCGCTGTGGAAGCGCGGAGGCGTGCTCTACGCGCCGCCGATGTGGTGAGGCGGCTGACAGTCATGCAGGTCATGCTCCGGCGTTCATCGCCATCTCGTCGTCAACTGATTTCCGTAGCGCTCGCGGGCTTGACTGCGTTTGCCGCTCCGGCGTTCGCCCGCGAACGGATTGCGCCGCCCGAGCCAAGCCGGGCGGTCTGGGTCAGCGCGGATACGGTCGCGCAGATGTCACGGGCCCTGGAGGCCTATCGGCGGTTGGCGCAGCAGCCGCAGCCGGGTCTGCTGCCGAACAAGACGACGCTGCGCTACGGCGATACGGGACAGGCCGTTGCCGATCTTCGCGCGCGACTGACGCTGACCGGCGATCTGCGCGGGCGCGGCGACCCCTATGCCTTCGACGAAACTGTCGAGGCGGCGGTGAAGCAGTATCAGCTGCGCAATGGTGTGGAGCCGACGGGCATCGTTTACGGCATCACGCAGCGGCTCTTGAACGTGCCGCTCGATGTCCGCGTGCGGCAGCTGGAACTCAATCTGCAGCGTATGCAGGAATTACTTCCGCTGATATCCACGCAGCCGCGCTTCATTCTCATGAATGCCGCGAGCTTCGAATTGCAGGGTGTGCAGGGCGGTACGGTGGCCGTCACCAGCCGCACGATTGCGGGGAAGCGGGCGACACCCACGCCGGTCGTGTCGGCGCAGGTGCAGGCGTTGAATACACTGCCCTACTGGCACGTGCCGGGGACGATCGCGAAGGCAGCTCTGATCCCGATGATCCGCAAGGATCCAGGCTATCTCTATAAGGAGCGGATCCGCGTCTTTTCCAGCTTCGGCGGTGAAGAGATCGATCCCGGAAGCGTCAACTGGTGGGGCCCTGAAGCGGAGCGATATGTGTTCCGGCAAGATCCGGGTCCGCAGAATGCGCTGGGCGTCCTGCGCTTCGATATGCCCAACAAGCACATCGTCTACATGCACGACACGCCGATGAAAAACCTGTTCGATTATTTCGAGCGGGCGGTGAGTGCAGGGTGCGTGCGACTGCAGAACTTCTATGGCGTCGCGGATTGGGTTTTGGCGGGGCAGGACGGACTGTCGGGCGCGGCGCTGAAGGACAAGGTTGCGGCGGGGCAGCAATCCACGGTTAAATTGAAACAGCCCGTGCCGGTTCATTTTATCTATCTGACGGCGTGGGTCGATAACGGCGTCGTGCACTTCCGCAACGATCTTTACAATCGCGACGCCAGTGCCTTCGTCAGCGGCGAGGACGTGTCGGCGCGGCCCCTGGGCGTGTCGATAGCGCCTTGACGTCGCCTACAGGTTCTCCGGTTCCCAGCCTTCTTGTCCTATAAGGGGCACGAAGCGCACGCTTGTCAGCGTGGTGCGCTCGAAACTGTCGGCGGCGGTGCGGATGACGCGGATGAGATCCTGAGACGTGGGGTCATAGCCGACGGGCACGATCATGGTGCCGTCGATCTTCAACTGATCCAGCAGCGGACGCGGTACTTCCGGCGCGCCGGCGGAGACGAGGATCGCATCAAAGGGTGCTTCCTCGGGCCAGCCTTGGGTGCCATCGGCGCAGCGGACCGTGACGTTGCGGGCGCCGGCGGCAGCGAGGTTGCTTTGCCCGCGGGCGGCAAGTTCAGGCAGACGTTCGATGGTGAAGACGTGGTCTGCAATGCGGGCCAGGACGGCTGCTGCGTAGCCTGAACCGCCGCCGATCTCGAGCAACTTCTCGCCGCCTTTCAGTTGCAGCGCTTCAATCATGTAGGCGACGATATAGGGCTGGGAGATCGTCTGACCGGCGCCGATCGGGAGCGGGCGGTCTTCATACGCGTGCGCGCGGCTCGCCCGATCCACGAAGTCCTCGCGCGGGACTTGGCGCATGGCGTCCAGAACTCTGGTGTCGCGAATGCCGCGGCGGACCAATTGGTCGGTCACCATCGTCTGGCGCGCGTGCAGCGCTGAGGATGTCTCGAACATGGCGACCTCGCGCGGGGAAAGAGATCCACCATAGCGCACCGAAGACCATGTGCGTGCCTTGCGTTCGATCAATTCGGCCGTCGCGATCAGCCGTTGCCCAAAGGCTTTGCTTGTTCGGCTTTCTTGGCTTCGTCGGCGCCGATCTTGTTGATTGCTGGAAGGTCCGTATCGCGCGCATCCTTGAGCGTGACGGTCGGGGCTACCCCGCGAACGGGTTCGATCACGATTTCCGCGGCCTTGATGCAGACCGGAACACGCTCGGGCAGGAACTTCTGCGTGATGGAGATGAGACCGTTATTGTCTTTGAACGTGACATCGGCCTTGCCGTTGGCGAGTTTCTCGACCTGGGCTTCGCTGCCCAGTTTGGCGAGATCCTCGCGTTTCAGAGCGTAGCTGACGGCACCGGCGCGGATGGTTTCGCGGACGAGGAAATACTTGCTGCCGGGTTTCGGTTTCACGTCGGTCTTGAAGCGCTCGAGGATGTGATCGGCAACCTGGTCGTCGAGGCTATCGGCCATCAGGTCGGAGACGACGACATCCACTTTCAGGCTCTTCTTTGCATCGACGTTGGCGGCGGCGGTCAGGCCCGGCAGCGCGTTCTGGAGAACGGCGATGGAGACACCGGCGCTCGACTTCTGTGCGTCGGAGAACGTGTAATCGGCGATCTTGATGTCGCGGCGGTAGCCTTTCATGGCGAGGACAGCCGGTTCTTCGCCGTAGGCGGTGACGCGATAGAATGTACCATTCTTGTCGAGGCGATAAATCGAGCCGGCGGGATCAAAGCCGTTCGGGACGAGAGGACACTCGAAGCCATTCGGGACGCCTGGAAGCATCTGCGGCGACTTTTCGATCGAGCCCGCAATCAGCGCGGCGCTGGCATCGGGCATATCCGGTGCGCAACCGGCAAGCGGAACGCTCACGCAGATGACTGCGGCCAAGGCGGTGGCATGGATGCGCATGCGCCTGTCTCCCCGATTTCCCCGTTGCTGTTGTAGGCCTTCACCAGGGAGCGCGGCAACGCCCGAGGTGCGGCGTCAGATCAACAATCCTCGGTTTTGACCGTCAGTTCATCAGCAGTGCGACGGCTACAGCAGGCGCGCAGGCCGTGGCCCAAGGCGCAACGTCCGGCGCGGCGTTCGCCAGTTCGGCAAAGAGTATAACGCGATGGCCGAGGCGGGATGCGATGACGGACACATCGGCGGCCCCGATGCCTGCGGCGATGACGGGAGCGCTGCCGGGGAGGGGTGTGCGCGAGAGCACCTGCAGGGCGCCATCGTGGATGGAGCGGAGTTGTTGTTCGTGGACATATGCGGCGACCGTCTGCCAATCGGCGGTGGTGCCTTCGTCGGCATCGCGGCCAAGCATGCGGGCGAGACGAACCGTGCTGCTGGCGATGGATTTATCCTTGCCGTCCGCTGTCGCGTGTTGGTCGAACTCGGTGAGATCGATTGCAAGAATGCGGCGAACGTCGGCCATCGTTGCGAGATGCTCGCGCGCGAACGTGACCCATTCGCCTTTGAACGGCGCGTGCGTGACGACGCCCATCACGGCGGTGCGTGTGTAGCCGGTATAGACGAGCTCACCTGTTGTCTGGCGGACGGCGTCGGTGAGGCCGATGACTGCGGCGGCCCCATCGCGAACGGGGATGATGTCGGCGGTGGTCGAACCGAAGTCGATGACGAGTGCATCACGGTGCGTACGGGCGGCGAGTGCGGCGGTGGCGAGGAAGTTGGTGGAGCCGACGTCGCGGGGATGAGACCGTGCGTCGTCAGCCGATCCGAACCCACGCGGTCCCATCCAGAATCGCGCTTTAGGTCCAAACTCGTTCACCATGCGCGCGACAATGGTTTCGACGCCGGTGATGCGGTCGGGAAATATGTCCGAGAGTTCGCCGGTCATGGTGATGGCAAACTCGTCGCTGCCCGACAGCAGAGGTGCCGCCTTACGCAGGGCGGTCTCGAGTTTTTCCAGACCCATCCAAAGTCGGCAGCGAAATTGCTGCACCGCTACGGTGTGCCCGTTCTCGACCACGGCAACTTTAAGATGCGCTCCGCCCACATCGAGGCCCGCCCGCACGGTCATCTGCGATCTGCTCCCTTGCAATAAGGTCTGCTCTGGGTCACGTATCTGCTCCGGGGAGGAGATATAAGAATGCTGATTATCCCGGTCATCGATATACGGGGTGGCGTAGCTGTGCGCGCGGTCGCCGGCGAGAGAGCCCACTACAGGCCGATCAAGTCACCGCTTGCGGATAGCCCGGACCCGGTTGCTGTCGCACGCGGATACCAGTCTGTCTTCCCGTTTCCAACACTGTACTTAGCAGACCTCGACGGCATCGAGGGCCGAGGCACGAACCGCGGTATTCATAGCCGTGTGGCGGACGCGTGGGAGGGTGGTGAAATCTGGCTCGACGATGGCAGCATCGAAGCCGAGCCCTCGCATCAGCGCGTAAGGCCGGTCATTGGATCGGAGACGCTGCTGGCGGCGGGCGCGTGCCAATCGGTGCTGGGCGGCAAGCCGCTCAACCGGACGGGCATTCTCTCGCTCGATTTTCACGGGCTGACCTTCATGGGGCCACCGGAACTGCTCGCCTATCCCTCGGTTTGGCCGGGGGCGGTCATCGTCATGACGCTGGCGAGCGTCGGGCGCGGCGAGGGGCCGGATCTGAAGCGTGTGGCGGCGATCGTGGAGATGGCCGGGCCGAAGCGGCGCGTGTTCGCGGCCGGCGGTGTGCGCGACATCGATGATGTGCGCGCGCTGCAGGATTCGGGTGTGTCGGGCGTTCTCATCGCGAGCGCGCTGCATGCGGGCAAAATAAAAACCGGCGATCTGGAGCAGATCGCCGGCTGAAGTTTTCAAGTCCACACATTGCGAGTGGTTTGGGGAGCCCACTCGATGTGTCAGCCGTTCCAACGGCCGGAGAGTATTCTTCCCAATCGCTGCAGCAGACCCGCTTTCATCGGCGGAGCATTATTGGTCTTTTCCTGCTGTGGACGGTTTCCGCTTCAAGACTTGGCAGCGAAGGGATGGGCTGCCGAGTTGCGCTGAGCGGTGGCTTCGGCTGCGGTCGGCTTGCCGGCAACGGCGCGGGCGATCGCTTCCTTGGTAGCGCGATAGTTGAAGTCCTGGATCTTGGCGTCGTCTGAGGCTTCCCAGTGGATGAACACGCCGACGAGGACGTAAACGTCGTCAGCTTCGTTCGCGGGGATGATGCCTTCGGCAACCGAGTCCTGAACGGCCTTAGCAACGCCGTACTGAGCGGGGCCAAACATCTGAACGGCCTGACGGGCGTCCTTGATGGTGACCTTGTTGAACAGAATCGTGTTGGGCTTGCAGGCCAGGTTCGGCGCGATCACGGCGAGAAGCGTCGTGAAGCCGTCCTTGTTGTTGGCGAGGGCGTTGACGAACGCGGTCTCGGCAGCAGAGCCGCGCGGTCCGATGACGAGGTCGATATGTGCGACTTCGTTGCCGTCGCCGACGAGCAACTCGCCGACCAGTACGCGATTAATCTTGGCCATAAGTGGGGTTCCTCCCAGTTTCGAACATACAAATGTGAGCCGGCACGTCCCGGGTACCCCGGGTAGGCCGGTCACGATCGTCCCAAGCTATCGGTAGAGACAGGGAACGGTGAAAAAAGCGACACCGGACCGGATCACCAGATAGCGGCGCGCCTAGAGCACCGGGCCCTATTAGCCACAGAGCCCCCTGTTCGACAAGAGGCGATCCGTCTTTAGTCCAACCTGCCGCATTTAATATAGATATCACAATGCGTTGTTACAACTTCGCGCGCATTGGGCGGCGTTCGATCTTGGTTATTTTACGGGCGAATTGAGTGGTTTGGCTCAACGCTGGCGCAATCGCCAATGGCATTGATGAGCATCGCAGCGAAAACGCCGGCGCACATAAGATCAGCAAGTGAGCCGGGATTGGCGCCCCAGGCTTTTAATTCGGCGTCGAGTTCCAAGAGACGGGCGCGGTTTTCGAAAGTCGCAATTGCAGAGGTATTTTCGAGACGGAGTCCGGCGAGGATTTCGGCTGCGCGTGCCGTAACACGTCTGGCGAGAGCGGGGCCGTGCTTGCGGACAATGTGGGTATCGGGGCGTTCGGCGAGGCGGCGCACGAAAAGGAGTGCCAGCGCGTCCTCGGGCGCGGCGCCGGATTTGAGATCGGCGGCGTATGATTGCGCGTCGGCCAGAACGGTCTGAAAGCCGGTGGCGTATTCTTGCGCGATCATATCGCGCGGGGCCGCGGCGCGCATGGCATCGAGCAGGGTCCAGTCTGCAGGAGGTTCGGCGCGAACGTCGCCGGTTTTGTCTTCGCCGAGCCCGGCGGGATTGGCGGTGGCGATGGCTTTGTACACCGCGCGGGCGTCCTCGTGATCGAGGGCTGCGAGGATGGCGTCGAGGTTGTCGATAAATGAAGCAGCGCTTGCGCAGCGCTGGGCTGCGGCGGCAAGTGGGGCGCAGAGCAGAACGATGCCGAGATTGGTGTTTGTGGCGACGGCCGCGAACGTCGCTTCGACGGCCTTCTCAATGCGTTGCCCTACGGTGTGAGCGGGATCGGCGATGAACGGGGCGGATACGTCCGCGCTCAGGTCAAAGTCGGCGACCGTCATGCGGTGGCCGTCGGCAAAGATGTGGACGTTGCCGGGCTTGAGCGTGCGGACTTCCAGGCGGCAGGCGGCGATGTAGGCCTCCGCGATGACGTCACGCTGAAGCGCGGCCGTCATGCGCCGGCCGTTTCAGAAAGGGCTGCCAGGAAGTCGTCGGCGAGCGTCCAGGCGATGTTGACGTCGGTGACGCTTTGCAGGCCCTTCCATGCGGGGTTGGAATTGATCTCCAGAACCATCAACTTGCCGGTTTCGTCGCGGATCAAATCGACGCCGGCATAGTCGGCGCCGATCACGCGGGCGGCTTCGAGGGCGAGATGCGTCATCTCGGGATCGGTTTCGATGGGGTGCGGTTTGGCGCCCTGATGCACATTGGTTATCCAGGTCTGGCCGACGCGGGCCATGGCGGCGAGAACACGGCCGCGCGAGACGAACAGGCGCCAATCTTCGAAGTGTGTGGCGGCGTCGCCGCGGAGATAGCGCTGCACGTAATAGACGTCGCCAACTTCGGACGGTTCGGGAAGCTGATCGGGTGTTTCGATGCGGCGGACGCCATTGCCCTGGCTGCCGAACAGCGGCTTGACGACGATGGGCCGGCCGGATTGATCGGCCGCGAATTTGCGGGCGGTCTCGATGCCTTCGGCGGCACGCGTCAACGGGACGGGGAGGCCAGCCTTCTGGAACAAGAACGTGGCCGTCGATTTGTCGACGCAGCGTTCGATGACGCGGGCGTCGTTCCAGACGCGCACGCCGCTCTCGCGCAGCGCATGCAGGATGCCGAGGCGGAGTGTGATCTGTTCGAGGCTGCCGGTGGAGACGGAGCGGACGAAGGCGCCATCGGGCAGGTCGCCATCGAAGCCTGGAATGTGGATGCCGGAGGGCAGCCGCGTGTCGAAAGCGCAGAACTTGAGGCAGGTTGTGACGACTTGCGCGCCCCGCGCCTGGAGGGTTTCGCGCAGTCGCCGTGCATGCCAATCCCCGCCACCGTCCTCGACGAAGAGGACGATGCGCGGCCCCGGCGAACCGGGGCTGCGTGCGGTGATGGAGAACGGCGGCGTGGTCATCGGAAAATCTTTCGGCAGTTACGTGCGGCTTTGCGGATGCTGCCCCTCACCCTGACCCTCTCCCCGTACGGACGGGGAGAGGGCAATTTACTTGAAGCTCGCTTCGACGATTTCGGGGGCGAGTTTGCCGGCCTGGAAAGACGTGCCCGTGTCGAGGTTCGAGACGGTGACGAGGGCGGGTGAGAAGAGCATGGCATCGATCTTGTAGAAGTCGCCGCCGACTTCGGCGAAGGTTTCGGCGAAGGGCTTGCCGTAGGACGAGGATGTGTTGGAGGGCAGGGCGTCGGCGAGTTTCTGGGCGTCGGCGTCGGTGCCCTTGACGAACAGCTGGATGCGGCCGCCGTAGATGATGGCGTCGTTCGTGCGGCCCATGGCCTTGATGAAATCGGGGATCGGCGGGGCGAGCGGCGCGACACCGTAGCCGTCGACGATGTTTTCCAGCGGGAAGTGCAGCGCGTGAGCTTTGTGCAGGGACACTTCGAGTACGCGGGCGGCGATTTGAACGGTGCCGGCGAGGCTGCCTGTCGGCGCATACAGGATCGTCAGGTTGGAGGGGGCGATACCGCACGCCGCGGCGACGTTGGCCGCAACGGTTGACGGCGGGGCTTTGTCGCCTTCGATGACGAGCGCGCCCTTGTTGTGGTGATCGACGTAGCCGAGTTCCTTGTAGAGCTCTTCGACGCGCGAGAGCGCGCGGGCCGGGCCGGAGCCGAGGGCGAAGAAGCCGCTACTCTCTTCGGTGATCGTCCAGCCGGCGTACTGGCTGGCGAGGCAGGCGATGACGGGATTCGACGAGTGGACGACGACGCCGAGCGGCCAGTTTGCCAGACCCGAGGATGTCGTGATCTGTACGGTGCCGAAGCCGCCCATGCAGACTTCGCCAAGCAGACGGCCGGCCTCGAGTCCGCCGGGCACGTTGGCTCCGAGATCTATGAGGCGCTCGCCGTTGGCACCGGTGGAGACGGCGCAGCGCAGAGCGGCGGCGTTGGTGACGATCTGTTCGACGATGTGCGATGCGCGAGCGTTGACGCTCGGCGCTTGATTGAAATGCATGCTCATATCCTGACGTTTCCTTCCCGTTTGGAGCCTTCATACACGAGTTCAGCCAGCGCCGATAAGCGCGCGCGGCAGAGGTTTTCGGCGTCGTGGCTGGTTAATGCGGTGGCGGTGACGGTAGCGAGCGGCTGGCCCCGCGCGATTTCGACCCGGGGACGGGGCGGTCGGCGGCCCAATCGGGCCAGTCGCATGTGCTGGGACCGTGAGGCCGCCCTGGTCGGCATAAAGATAGGCTGCGGCGGCCGCGCGCGGAGGCTGCCAGCGTCCTTTGAGATCATGGCGGGGTTTTCGCCTGAACAGGCGGCGACGTGGGCGGCAAAGAGGCTACCGGGCATCGTCGAAAATGTCGAGTGTGGCGCCGGGGCGGGGGTTCACTTCAAGCAGCAACGGCTCGCCGTCGTGCAGGACGAAATCGAGCGAGACAAGACCGATGAGACCAAACTCGGAGATGACGGTCAGCGCGGTGTCGACGAGGCGGGTTTCGAGGTCGTCATCGACGGCGATACCGGAGACCGCGCCGCCGTAGCGATATGGGCGGCGCTTGCGCGGCGACGACCATTGGCGGGACAGCGCGACGGCGGTACCGCGTTGGCATGCAACCGCGAGGACAGAGATCGCTTCGCCTTTTTGCTCGATCTGGAAGTAGCGGCGTGGGTCGGGCTCGAAGGTGTCGGGACAGTCGTGGATGTGTAGGCCTCCGCTGCCGCCGATGCGCTTCATGAGCCAGCCGTCTGGATTCGTCCGGTGGCGTGAGTTGCGTATCGGGATGGCGGATGCCGAGGCGGGCCAGCGTGCCGAAAAACTCGGTCGGGTCTTTGACGCGGCGGATGGTCTCCGCGCTGTTGCCGATAAGGGGAAATCGTTCGCCGAGTGCTGCGACGAGCTTTGGATTGCATTCGAAGCCCCCGCCGAGCACGAGCCGATCGGTGGCGCGGGTGCGTCGGTGACCAGAGTTTCAAGAGCGGCGAGGAGTGGGCGCTTGATGAAGCCGACTTGGACGCGAGCCGGCAGGCAGACGAGTTCATGCGCCGCTTCGCGGGTATCGATATCGCCGAAACAATCGACGACGAGGGGGATGAACCCGGCGCGGCGCGCCGACTGCGCCAGTGCGCGTCCGGAGAACGCGGCGATGAGGACGCATCGCGTCTCTGTGGTATCAGGGGTTGCCATGTTTCTCCCTCTCCCCATTGCTCTTGCAATGGGGAGAGGGTTGGGGTGAGGGGCAGCATCCGCACGCTAGCAAGCGGCTGCCCCTCACCCTAACCCTCTCCCCGCGTGCGGGGAGAGGGGATCAAGACGGCGATCAGCGAGGCCGGTGAGTTCCTTGGCCTTGATGTAGGCGTGGCGGAAGTCGAGCGAGAGGGCCTTGTCGGATTCGAGCATCTGCTTGAAGAGGCCGGATTCCGTCTTGTACTTGATATCGCCGATGGCGAGGGGGCCTACGCCGAGGATGTTCGTATCCCCCAGCGGCGCGCCGTCCATGAAAAGGTCCATGCCTTCGACACCTGCGGGCGGCACGGCGTTGACGTCGGCGATGGCGAGGAGGTTCGGGCGAGGCCTTGAGCATCTCCTTGGACACGACCTGGACGCCCGCGGCGGCAGCGGCGAAGATGACTTCCGCGTTCTTGATGATTTCGGCGCGCTGTTCGGCGGTCTCGCCGTTGACGGGTTCGAGGTCGACGCCGAAGCGTTCCTTCGACACGGCGGCGCTCTTGATGACGCGGTCGACGCCGCGGTGGGCGACGAGCTGGACCTGGGCGCCCTCGAGGGCCGAGATGATCGAGGAGGCGAAGCCGACGACGCCGGTGGCGCCGAATACGGCGACGCGAGTTCCCTTCCAGGAGCGGCCGAACTTGAGCTTCAGGATGCGCTCGACGCAGGCGACCATGGCGGCCGCCGTCGTGAAGGAGCCGGCGGGGTCAGCGAACGTGGAGCACTCGAAGGGGGGGACGAGCGCCTTCTTGGCGGCGTCGAGCATGTCGAGCGCCATGATGGCGTCCTTGCCGCCCATGAAAAACCCGGTGCGCACACCGTAGTTCGGCGGGCGGGAGAATATGGCGTCCTGGATCAGCGGCGTGACGTCCTGCACTTCGACATTCGTGTAGGGGACGATGACCTTGAAGCCGGCGTCGGCGGCCATGTTCACGTCGAATGGGCTGACGTGCTTGCGCGGGTCGAGCATGTGCAGGATGGGCGTCGCTTCTTGGGTCATTTTCTTGGTCTCCCCGGTGAGTACGAAATCGGGTCAGGCGGGGCCGATGACGGCGCCGGTGTTGCGACCCTGCACAATTTTCAGATCGAGCCCCGTCGCTTTAGCCTCTTCGACTAAAGATGAATAGAGGCGGTCCGCCGCAGCCTTGCTGTCGACGAAGGCGAAGCCCGTCGGGCCCCAGGAACTCTGTCCGAGACCGGTGGCGCCAGCCTCCCCGAGGTGGCGGACCATATGGCCAACGGCGGGGCTCGACCACGGCGCGCCGCCTTGGGCGGCGGAGAAATGGTTGCCGACGAGGGTCTGGATTTCGCTCAATGCCGAGCCGAAGGAGGCAATGTCCTTTTCCACGATCCCGGGCAGGAGCCGCATCAGCGTCAGGCGGCAGAGATGGCCGGCGAGGGCGTCCGGAAATTCGGGCAGCGCTTGGAATGCGGCGGCTTCCTTTTCGCCGTGAACACCGATGTCGCGCGGATCGAGGACGAGAATGGCGCGCCACTCGGCGGGGAAGTCGAGGCGCACCACAGTCGGTGGCGGGTGGCCGGACGTGCCGCGGCCGCCATCGACGATGAAGCCGCCGCGTTCGAATGCGGTGATCCCGATCGCGGAACGTGCGCCGCGTTCGACGACTTCGCCGAGGGAACGGGCGGAGGCCTCGCTGCCGGCCAGCTTGAGCACCGCGGCGCCGATTGCCAGTGCCAGCTGGGTCCCCGAACCGAGCCCGGCGTGGGCTGGGATCGCAGTCTGCACATCGACTTCGTAGGTTTGGTTGCCCGCAAACAAACCGGCAAAGCGGCGCAGCGCCTTGTCCGCCCGCTCACTTTCAGCTCCGCTGGCGTGGAAACGGGATGCCGGACGAACGGTGAGGGTGGTAGCGGGTTGATCCACGGCCAAGCCGATCGAACCGTACTTGCGGCCGAGCGAACCGTTGAGATCGACGAAGCCCAAGTGCAGGCGGGCAGGTGCGCTGACGGTGATAGCCCGCATCGGTCGAGCAGCCGTGGTTCAGGGTTGGCGCGATGGGTTTGAAGCGCTTCCTCGCGGGGCGGGAGAGCGATTGAAGCCGGACCCCAGTCGATCTACGGTGACGCCGGAAAAGTCAATCCCTGGAACCCAATGGAGCGCCGCGAAATGGCTGCAACCCGTGAAAAAGCAATGTCCGAGGCCGACGTCGTCGCCTGGCTTGCGGCCAACCTGCCGACGTGGCGTCTGGAGGATGGCTGGGTCAGGCGGACCTACAAGACGAACGGCTGGAAGGGAACTCTGATGGTGATCAACACTATCGGGCATCTGGCGGAGGCGGCGTGGCACCATCCCGATCTCACCGCCTCGTATGCATGGGTGGAAGTGCGCCTCGTGACCCATTCGGCCAAGGGCATCACGGACAAGGATCTCTATCTCGCCAAGAAGATCGAAGAGGTCGTCCAGTGGCAGCCCGCGTCCGAGACGAACAACTCGCTGGAAGGCACGCCCACCGATCCGCGCTTTGCATACATCAAGTATGACTGACACTCATGCGCAGAACGGGGTGACGTATGATGCGCTGATCGGCATAGGGTCGAACGTCGGCGACAAGGCTCAGAATGTTGCACGGGCGATCGAGCTTTTATGCGCAGATGGGGCGGTACGGCGGGTGGCTGCGTCGCGGCTCTACCGATCGGCGCCGTGGGGAATCCTGGAGCAGGACTGGTTCGTGAATGCGGCGGCCGCGGTGGCGACCGACATGTCCGCGGATGAACTTCTGCGGCGCTGTCTTGCTGTCGAAGACGAGATGGGCCGCTTGCGGCACGTGAAATGGGGGCCGCGCCTCGTTGACGTGGATGTGTTGACTTATCGCGGTCAAACGATCGATAAGCCGGACCTGAAAGTTCCCCATCCATTCATCGAACAGCGGTCGTTCGTGGTCGTGCCGTTGCTCGATATCGCCCCTGACGAGGTCGTGCGGGGGCGGCGGGTCCGGGACCTCGCCGCCGCCATCGACACGAGCGATTGTGTACCCCTCGACCATCCAGATTGATCACGTCCGCCGGAACGCGGGCATGGCTGCGCCGATTAGATTTCGGGTGCGTTCTGAGGGGTTCGGCCGGGGCGGGCCTGTGTGCCGATCGCGGTCGCTGTATCCTCCGCCCGCGTGTTTGGGCGTTCTGAGTGTAGCCGCACGCAGCCGCACATCCCATGGATCGTTCCCTCGGCAATGGATCATGCAAACGAAAGCCGCCGCCGGATGGCTCCGGCGGCGGCTTTCGAAAATCCTAAACGGTGAACCGCTTACTTCTTGCACTCGCTCTTGATGTAGGCGAGCAGGTTGGCGCGGTCGGTCGCGTCCTTCACGCCGGCCGGGAAGATCATCTTGTTGCCGGGGATGACCTTGTCGTCGGCTTCAAACCAGGCAAGGAGCTTTTCATCGTCCCAGGTAATGCCAGACTTCTTCACAGCGTCCGAGTAGCCAGCGTAGCCTTCGGCGGTTCCGGCAGCGCGGCCGTCAACGCATGTCAGGTTCGGGCCGAGGGCGTTCTTGCCGAAGGCGTGGCAAGCGGCGCACTTCTTGAATACGGCCTTGCCGGCTTCGGCGTCCTGAGCCGAAGCGGCGAACGGAGCAGCCAGAACAAGACCGGCGGCGATAACCCACTTCATCATCTGCACTTCCTCCCGAGGGTGGCACGGTAACCATTTTGACGGTCCGTGGAGCCACTTTTCGCGACTTAACTTTTGTTTTGCCAAAGTCCACCTGAACCCCAGGTGAATTAGGCCCCAGGGCCCGGTGAAACATCTACGCCCTCATGAGCGAAGAAGATTTCAGCCGGCGCGACTTTTACACTGTCATCCAAAGCTCTGCCAGTGGGTTCCCGGGGCAATCTTCAAGTGCCTCCGACGGTCACCTTGGTACCGCCGACCCGGCGGTAGACGAATTCGGGCGGGGTCGAGTGGCTTTCCACCTCGGCGACCTTGGCCCATTCCTCGTGCATCGGGGAGAGGGAGCAGGCGGGGTCGGTGTTGGTGGCATCGCCCGTCAACGCAAAGGCCTGGCAGCGGCAGCCGCCAAAGTCGATCTCCTTGCGCGGGCAGGAGCGGCAGGGCTCCTTCATCCATTCGGTGCCGCGATACTTGTTGAAGACATCGCCATTGAGCCAGATGTCGGCGAGCTTGCGATCCTTCACGTTGTCGAACTGCAGATGCGTGATCGATTCGGCGGCGTGGCAGGGCAGGACGCGGCCCGACGGCGTGACGTTCAGGATCCGCTTGGCCCAGCCACCCATGCAGGGCTTGGGGAACTTGGCGTAGTAGTCGGGGACGACCATGTCGATGACGATGATGCCCTTGTACTTCTCGCGTGCCTCTTCGACCTGCTTGGCAGCGGTCATGAAGCTCTCGCGGGTCGGCATGAGCGAGGAGCGGTTGAGAAGCGCCCAGGCGTAATATTGCACGTGCGCGATCTCGATACGACCGGCGCCGCATTCGATGGCGAATTCGATCATGCGCGGGACGTTCTGGATGTTCTGGCGATGGATCGGCGCGTTGATCGTCAACGGCATGCCGGCTTCTTTGGCCCACTGGGAAACTTCGATCTTCTTGGCGAAGCCGCCCTTGTAGGCCGAGATGCGGTCGGCGTTTTCGGGATCGACGTCCTGGATGGAGAGCTGCACATGATCGAGGCCGATCTCGGCGAGCTTCATCATGCGGTCGCGCGTGAGCGTCACGCCGGCGGTGATGAGGTTGGTGTAGAGGCCGGCCTTGGCGGCGGCGTCGAGGATTTCCTCGAGGTCTTTGCGGGCCGTGGGTTCGCCGCCCGAGAGATGCACCTGGAGAATGCCGAGTTCGCCGGCCTGACGCATCACGTCCTGCCATTCGGCGGTGGTGAGCTCGGTGTTGACGCGCTCAAGATCCGTCGGGTTGGAGCAGTACGGGCACTGCAACGGGCAGCGATGCGTCAACTCGCACAGCATGCCGACGGGTGCGCGGGCGCACGACGGATCGACGGCGGCAACCGCGGACGTTTCGACGGGGGTGACCTCGTTCATGACTTCGCTCCGTTCAAGTTTTGGCCGGTTCGCCGGCGTTCAAGACGCCTTTGTCGGCGAGGTCCTGCAGCATATCGATGATGTCTTTCAGGATGAGATGGGCCGGAGCCTTGTACTCATCGGCGAGACTGTCTGCGATGTCCGAAACGGAGCGCTCGCCGTCGCATTTCTGCAAAACAGCGACGGCGATCTCGTCCGGATTGAACACCCGCTCGGGGGCCAGAATAATCCAGCGGCCGCGGCCGGCGTCGTGACGCATTTTCACGAAGCGCGGCAGGCTTGGCCGGCAGTCGCCGGTGATCAGGGTGCGTTCGCGTTTGGCGTATTGGCCGATGCTCATGCCTGAAGATCCTCCGGGCGCCACGCGCCGGGCGGCACGTTGCCGTTGATGTAGGCGTGGTACAGCGCGTCGAGCTGCACCCAGAGCACGTTGCACTTGAAGCGAACGGCGTCGACGCACGCTTCCTGCTCGGCGCGGGTGGCGGCGTGCTGCTTGATGTAGTTCAGTGCGAAGTCGGCGTCGCGCGGGGCCTGCACGAGGCGCTGCTTGAAGTAGGCCATCACACGATCGTCGATGAAGTCGTAGCCCTCGAGCATTCCGGAGATGCGCTCTTTGTGGATCTTGGGCGCAAAGAGTTCGGTCAGCGATGAGGCGACGGCGATCGTGAGCGGCTGTTCGCGCACGAAAGTGACGTAGGCTTCGACGGCGAAGCGGGTGGCGGGCAGGGCGCCGCGCATCGACTGCACGTAGTCGCGGTCGAGGCCGAGGCCGTCGGTGAGGATGAGCCAGCGCTCGATGCCGCCGTCGTCGTTTTCATAGCCGTCGTGTTCGAGGACGCGGTGCATCCATTCGCGGCGCAGTTCGCGATCGAATGTGCGGCTGACGAGGGCTGCGTCTTTGCGGGGCACGGCCGACTGGTAGCAGTAGCGGTTGAGGGCCCAGGCGGCGACCTGGCTCTTCTTCAGTTTGCCGCCGTGAAGGAGCTTATGGAACGGATGCTTGTCGTGATAGCGCTCGGCGCCGACGGCTTGGATCGCGGCTTCGAATTCATCATGCGACCAGAGCTTGTTGTCGGTGCGGGCGGTGCCCTTCAGGTGAATATCGGTCATATCCTGATCTCCATTCCGTCGAAGCCGACCTCCCAGCCGGCATTTTGAACCACTTTGCGCTCGGGGGAATTGTCGTCGAGCACGGGGTTCGAATTGTTGATGTGGACGTAAATCTTGCGCTTCACGGCCAGATCCTTGAACGCGGCAATCGAGCCGTTGGACCCGGAAATCGAGATGTGGCCCATGCGGGCGCCGGTTTTATTCAGCAGGCCCTGCCGGATCATTTCATCGTCGGTGTATAGCGTGCCGTCGAAAAAGACGAGGGGCGCGCCTTTGAGACGGTCAGCGAGCGGCGGATCGACCTCCGCACAGCCCGGCACGTAGTAGAAGAAGCGGCCGGTCGCGGTTTCGGTGACTTTGAGGCCGATGGTATCGCCTTCGCGGCTGCCGAACGACTTCTTTTCCGACGCGTCTTCGAGGAACAGGGCGATCTTGCCAGGGACCGCAAAGGCTTCGACGGCGAGGCCCAGATCATCGCCGTGATCTTCGACGTCAAGGGACCGGTCGAGCGGCAATTGCAAGCGTGGGACGATCTGCGGATTGCAAACATTGAAGACCGAATTGGCGTTGATCGTCTTTAGAACGCGGTCTGATCCATAGATGGTGAAAGGCGTGCCCTCGCGCAGGTTGATGAGGCCGATGATGTGGTCGACATCGGCGTTGGTGACGATGACGGCCTTGATCGGTGAATTGCGCAGGGGGCCGTTCGTATCCGGCCAAAGTTCGGGATTGCTGGCGATTTGCTCGCGCAAGTCGGGTGAGCAATTGAGCAGTACCCACCGCTTGCCGTCGGCGGAAACGGCGAGGGACGATTGTGTGCGGGCCGCAAAACCCGGCTTGCGAGCTCGGGCGCTCGCACTCATTGGGCCATTGCAATTCCATTGCGGGAATCCGCCGCCGGCGGATGCCCCGAGCACTTTGATCAGCATGATGTTCCGACGCTCTGGAAAGGGCCGCCCCGGCTTTGCCCCTGATGGGGACCGGGCGCGCAAATGACGACGGCGGCCGAACTCAGGGCCGCCGTGTCAGATCGGGCCTGCGCATCTCAATCAGAGCGCACACCGCACATCCTGAATTCAGATGACGTCGATCTCGGCCGGCAGGTAGGACGTGACTTCGAGGCCGACTTCCTGTTCGCGAACGGCGGGCTTGGTCCAAGTCTTCATGATGATGTCCTCCAAAGACAGCGTTCTCGGTTTTCGTTTTTGAACTTATCAGCCGAGCACCCCTCCCGAGGGCGTTCCAAGGCAACCGGGTCTTGGCCGGTTCACTTCAGACATCGGCTTCAAACCGATCTCGATTGGTTCTAAAGACCACAACCCGGCGGGTGGCTCAAGTCAAATGGGGTCACGAAAGCGTGTGATCTAACAGAACTTTAGCTGCCGATAAGGCAAGCTTTACGAGAGGGTCCGACGTGGCGCGTCGCGGGGCTCCGAACGGATTTGGACTGGCATCTCGCTCCGAAGGCGAATTGGGATCTACGTGCAAAAAATGCCATCAAATTGGAATGATGTTTCAGTTTATCCCTCAGAATGTTTTCACTTGAAGCATGATTTTGCTGTGTTATCTTCCATAGCCTCAGCGGACAGGATGCGGCGCGAGGGGTGGTTCGCTGCCGCCGTTCACATTTTCAGGCTGGCTTTGCGGAAATGGCCGTCGCAGGACAGCGTCCAAGCGTGGGCGCCGGCCGTAATCACCGCCTCGGAGAGGTATCAATGACGGGTTCCCTAGCGGGAGGTGCGACTGCGCCGGGCCGCGTTATCTTGATCGGTTGCGGTCCGGGCGATCCCGACCTTTTGACCGTGCGCGCGGTGCGTGCCATCGCGGAGGCGGACGTTCTCGTCGTCGACCGGCTCGTCGGCGCCGGCGTGCACGAACATGCCCGCGCCGGCGCGGCCATCATATCGGTCGGTAAGGAAGCCGGCGGTCCTTCGACCTCACAGGACGAGATCAACCGCATTCTGGTGCGTGAAGCGCTCAAAGGTCAGCGCGTGGCGCGGCTGAAGGGCGGAGACGGCTTCGTGTTCGGGCGCGCGGCGGAAGAGATCGCGGCGATCCGCGCGGCCGGTATCGAGGTTGAAATCGTCCCCGGCATTACGGCGGCGCACGCGTGCGCTGCCAGCATCGCGCTGCCGCTGACGCTGCGCGAGAGCGTGCGCCAGTTCTCGCTCGTTACGGGCGCGACGGCAGACGGCGAACTCGATCTGGACTGGGCGTCGCTGGCTTCGCCGCATCAGGCGTTCGCCATCTACATGGGTGTGCGCACGGCACGCGCACTGCGCCAGAAACTTCTTGCGGCAGGAGCTCCCGTCTCGCTGCCGATCGTCGTCGTGGAGAACGGCACGCGTGTGAACGAGCTTGCGATTGCGACGACGCTCGGCGACCTGATCGATGCGATCGCGGCCTTCGGCATCAAGGGCCCAGCCATCATCTTCGGCGGACTGCACTGGTCCGACGCCAACCTCACCATGCCGGACAAGGTGCATGTTTATCGCGCGCCCGCCGATCGTGCGAGCGAGAGCCCACACGTTGCGCCCGCGCCTGACGCCTTCTGAAGGAGAGAGATCTCGTGGCCCTGCCTCCGTTGCCAAAGAATGCGCCGTTCAGCGCTGAAGATCTGGCTTTTCTCAATCAGCTCGTGCAGCGCTCGACGCCGCTGCAGCGCAGCTGGCTGTCCGGTTTTCTCGCCGGCCTCGATGCCGCGCAGGGCGGTGCCGGTGCGGTGGCTGCCGTGCAGGCGGTGCCGGCTCAGCGGCCGCGCGTTCCGCTCACCATCCTCTATGGCAGCGAAAGCGGCAATGCGGAGACGCTGGCTTACAAGGCGAAGAAGACCGCGGCCAAGCTCAACTGCGATGCCAAGGTCGTGGATATGGGCGACATCGATGTCGCTGCGCTGGCAAAGTCAAAGAACCTCGCCGTCTATGTGTCGACGTGGGGCGAGGGCGATCCTCCGCAGCGCGCCGTCGATTTTTATAAAGAACTGATGAGCGATGCGGCGCCGCGCCTCGACGGCGTGAAGTATGCGGTGCTGTCGCTCGGCGATACGGCGTATGTGAACTTCTGTGAGACGGGCAAGAAGATCGACGCGCGTCTGGCCGAGCTGGGCGCGACGCGAATCCATGACCGGATCGATCTCGATCTCGATTTCGCCAAGGCAGCCTCGGCTTGGACGGACGCTCTGCTGGAAAAGGTCTCGCCTGCGGTGGAAGCGCCTTCGGCGACCGTCGTGCATGTGGATTTCAAAGGCGCATCGGTCGATGACGAACCGGCCGAGCCGCTCTACACGGCGGAAGATCCGGCAGAGGCGGAGATCGCGGCGCTGGTGAACCTCAACGGCTCTGGGTCGTCGCGGGAGACGTATCACGTCGAACTCGCGGTCGAGGCGGATGGTTTCACATACGAGCCGGGCGCCGCAATCGGCGTGCTGCCGGAGAATGATCCGGCGCTGGCGGCCGATGTGGCGCGCGCCGTGGGGCTCGATGGCGATGCGTCGCTCGTTCTGAAGATTGCCCGGGGCTACGACATCACGACGCTGTCGCGGGCGACGGTTGATGCTTATGCCAAGCTGACGGGCCGCAAGGATGTGGCGAAGCTCACCGATGCGGAGGCGCTGGCCAAGTTTTCGGCGGACCGGCAGCTGGTCGATTTATTTTCGGAGCATCGCGAGAAGCTGACGGCGGAGCAGTTGCTCGGCCTGTTGCGTCCGCTGCCGGGGCGGCTCTATTCGGTGGCGTCCAGCATCAAGGCGCATCCGGGTGAAGCGCATCTGCTGATCGGCGCGGTGCGCTGGGCGAGCCACGGGCGCAAGCGCGGCGGCGTTACATCGACGTATTTCGCAGACCGGCGCAAAGTTGGAGACAAGGTTCGCGTGTACGTGAAGCCGAACCGGCATTATGCGCTGCCCGCCGACGGCAACCGTCCGATCATCATGATTGGCGCGGGCACGGGTGTTGCGCCTTACCGCGGGTTCATCGAGGACCGTGTCGAGACGAGTGCGAAGGGCAAAAGCTGGCTGTTCTTCGGCGAGCGCAACTATACGAACGACTTTCTCTATCAGCTCGAATGGCAGGAACACTTGGCGTCGGGGGCGTTGTCCAGGATCGACGTGGCGTTCTCGCGCGATCAGCCGGAGAAGATCTACGTGCAGCACCGGCTCTGGCAGCAGCGCAAGGATATCCTGGCGTGGCTGGACGAAGGCGCGCATCTCTATGTCTGCGGCGATGAGAAGGGGATGGCGAAGGACGTGGACAACACGCTCGTCAAAATCCTGGCCGAGCCGCTGAAGGGCGATGAAGAGGCGGGCCGCGCGAAGCTGAAAGAGCTGACCAAGGCCGGGCGCTACCAGCGCGACGTGTATTGAGCGAGACCGACATGACCGAGCGCGCGAAGAATGAAGTCGTCAAGGAGAACAGCCGCTTATTGCGCGGCGGGATCGCGGATGGTCTGACGCAAGTCGAGACCGGTGCGATCGACGAAGACGACACGATGCTCCTGAAGTTCCACGGGTCCTACATGCAGGACGACCGCGACGTGCGTGCGGAGCGGACGAAGAAGAAGCTGGAAAAGGCATTCTCGTTCATGATCCGGCTGCGGCTGCCGGGCGGCGTCGTGACGCCGGAGCAGTGGCTGAAGCTCGACGATATCGCGGGCACGTATGCGAATGGGACGCTGCGGCTGACGACGCGGGCGACGTTTCAATATCACGGCGTGATCAAATCAAACTTGAAGCGGACGATGCAGGCGATCAACGCGGCGTGCATCGACACGATCGCCGCTTGCGGCGATGTGAACCGCAACGTGATGTCGGCATCGCATCCGTTTTTGTCGAAGGCGCACAAGGAAGCCGAGAAGCTGGCGATCGCGTTCAGCGATCATCTACTGCCGCGCACGGGCGCCTATCATGAGATCTGGCTCGACGATCAAAAGGTCATTGATACGTCCGCGGCGACTGAGGAGAGCGAGCCGATCTACGGGCCGCTGTATCTGCCGCGCAAGTTCAAGACGGTCGTTGCCGTGCCGCCGGACAACGATGTCGATGTTTTCGCCCACTGCCTCGGCTACATCGCCATCGTCGAAAAGGGCGAGGTTGTCGGCTATAACGTGACGGTCGGCGGCGGCATGGGCATGACGCATGGTGAAACGGATACGTTTCCGCGTACAGCCGATATGCTCGGCTACTGCACGCCCGAGCAGGCGATCGATGTCGGCGAGAAGGTCGTCACGGTGCAGCGCGACTGGGGCAACCGTGCGGTGCGCAAGAACGCGCGGTTGAAGTACACCATAGAGCGCGTCGGCATCGATGCGTTCCGGGCGGAAGTGGAGAAGCGTCTGGGCTACGCGCTCGGCGAACCAAGGCCATATGCGTTCACGACGACGGGTGATCCGATCGGCTGGCGTCAGTCGCTCGACGGGAAGGCTGCCGACCGGAAGTGGCACCTGACGCTTTATGTCGAGAACGGCCGCGTGAAGGACACCGCCACGGTAAAGATGCGCACGGCGCTGCGCGAGATCGCGAAGGCGGGCGGCGTCGATTTCGTCGTGACGTCGAACCAGAACCTCGTGATCGCCAACGTCACGGCAAAGCAGAAGCCGAAGATCGAGGCGCTGCTCGAGAAGCATGGCGTGGCGATTGGAACGTCGTCGGGTTTGCGGCGCAATGCGATGGCGTGCGTGGCCCTGCCCACATGCGCGCTGGCGCTTGCCGAGAGCGAACGATTCCTGCCGGGTCTTGTGACGGATCTGGAAAATATCCTCGATGCAGCGGGTCTGCGTGAGGAAGACATCGTGATCCGCATGACCGGGTGTCCGAACGGCTGCGCGCGGCCGTATCTGGCGGAGATCGGGTTCGTGGGACGCTCGCCGGGGCTTTACAATCTGTATCTGGGCGCGGCATTCGACGGGACACGGCTGTCGAAGATCTATGCGCAAGATGTGAACCGCGAGCAGATCCTGAAACTGCTGGAGCCGATCATCAAGCGGTATGCGAAAGAGCGGACCGAGGGCGAGCACTTCGGCAATTTCGTGGTCCGCGCGGGGATCGTCGCCGCGACGACGGCGGGCAATAACTTCCACGAGAACGTGGTGCTGGCGGGGGTTTGATCGACCTCGGTGACGTGGTTGAAAAGGGCGGCTCGCGGGCCGCCCTTTTTTCGTGTCACAGGCTCGCGTTCATTTTGCGGATGCGGTTCGCCAGGATCGCCATGATGTGAAGGGCGAACTCGGGCGTTTCCTGAACGAGGGCGAGGAATTGGGCACGGCTCAGTTCGAGGACTTCGGTCGGCTCCATGGCGATCGCGGCGGCACTGCGCGGGGCGTCGTCAATCAGGGCCATTTCGCCGAAGACGCCGCCTGGGCCCACGTTTTCCAAAACCGTGCCGAAAGTGACGATCTGGATGCGACCGCAGCGGACGATGTAGAGGTGCGAGGCGGCGTCGTCTTGCTTGAAGACCTTTTCGCCGGCGTCGAAAGCGTGTGACGTGGCGCCGACCTCGAGAAGACTGGACAATTCCAACATGTGGATCCGTCTCCGTTCGCTTGGACCGAGGCGAGTGTAGG
This sequence comes from uncultured Alphaproteobacteria bacterium, assembly GCA_963713575.1. GTDB lineage: Bacteria > Pseudomonadota > Alphaproteobacteria > Rhizobiales > Hyphomicrobiaceae > JAGVSR01. The sequence goes on along the minus strand of CAVQMH010000006.1, from coordinate 10,765 downwards.
CGCGGTTCTTCCGCGTCGCAAGACGAGGCAAGGCCTCAGAAGATGGCGAGGTAAATGGTGCGGGCACTCAGGAGCATCACGACGACGCCGACGAGGATCATGAGGATTTTGGGCGGGAAGTGCTTGGCGGCAAGGGCCGCGAACGGAGCCGCGATGATGCCGCCGATGACGAGGCCGAGAATGGTCGGCCACAGATCGAGGCCGATGGTGGCGATGAAGGTGGCCGAGATCGTCAGCGTGACGAAGAATTCGGCCATGTTGACCGAGCCGATGGTGTAGCGCGGCTGCGTGCCCTGGCCGAGGAGCGTGGAGGTGACGATCGGGCCCCAGCCGCCGCCGCCGATGGCATCGACGAAGCCGCCGATGAGGCCGAGGGGGGCGACGTTGTTGGGCGGTTCGTCGACGAAGGAGTGCTTCCGGTGTACGGCCTTGTAGATGATGAAGATGCCGATCAGCAGCAGGTAGGCGCTGATGTAGGGCTTGACGAGTTCGCCGGGGATGTTGGTCAACACGTACGCGCCAAGTGCGCCGCCGATGGCGCCAGGAATGGCAAGCCGCCAAATGAGACGCTTGTCGACGTTGCCCAATTTCCAGTGGGCGAGGCCCGAGGCGCCGGTGGTGAAGGTTTCGGCGGCGTGAACGCACGCGCTCGCGGTTGCCGGAGGGACGCCGAAACTCAGCATGACCGACGTGGACGTCACGCCGTAGGCCATGCCGATCGCTCCGTCGACCATTTGGGCAATGAAGCCGACGAGCACATAGAACAAGATGTCTTCGGTCATGAGGTGTCGGCTCGCGGCCCCCGGCGTTTCCGCGATCGTAGCGGAGTTCTCTGTTATTGCTAGATCACATAATCCGGCAGGCTTTCAACCTCGACTGCGACACCGGCGGAGCGGAGCAGCAGCGCCACTTCGTTCGAACGGCGGCGAAACTCGGCTTCTCCCTCCGGGGTGTTGGGAACATCCGAGCATAATCCGCGCGCGAGCATGGCGCGCGTGAGGAGAAACACGTTGTCCTGTTGCTGAATGTCGGGGCTCGCCGCCGTGACGGTGCCGCCGGCGATCGTCGCGCCGGAGATGGCATCGACAAGCATGAAGGAGCCCGTCTCTTGCGCTTCTGCGAAGCGGTCGATTGCGGTGGCGCGGCCGAGGGCGAGGTTGGCGATGGCAATGTCGTTGACCTTGCAGGCGGTGGCAGGGTGGACGGCCAGCGAGTCGAGGTCGAGGAGGGACTTGATCTCGATGTTGGTGACGGGGACGAGATCGGTCGCAGTGCGCACGAGATAGCTGCCGCGCTTGTCGAACGGAACTTCGGAGAGCCAGACGAAGCGTGCTTCCAAGGTGCGGGCTACGACGGGGGCTGCTTCAGGGGCTGCAAGAACGGAGCCGCGCGAAACGTCCAAATCGGTGTCGAGCTGGATAGCGACGGCTTGGCCTTGGATCGCTTCTTGGTAGTCGCGGTCCATGGTGGCGATGCGCTGCACCTTCGCGGTGCGGCGGCTGACGGGGTCGAGCACGGTGTCGCCGACGCGAACGGTGCCGGAGGAGATGGTGCCGGCAAGGCCGCGGAAATCGGCCCGTGTGTCGCGGAGGACCGTCTGAACGGGCATGCGGAACGCGCCGACAGGTTCGGTGCCGCGGCTCGGGATTTCTTCCAGGTGTTCGAGGAGCGAGGGACCCTTGTACCAGGACATGTGCCTGGAGCGTTCGGCGACGTTGTCGCCGGACACCGCGGCGACCGGAATGGCGACGGCTTCGCGGAACCCGAAGCGCCACATGAGCGTGCGGAAGTCATGTTCAATCTGGCGGAAGCGGCTTTCCGACCAGTCCACGAGGTCCATCTTGTTGACGGCGAGAATGACGCGCTTCAGGCCGACGAGATCGAGGATGGCGGCGTGGCGGCGGGTCTGGGTCTTGATGCCGTGGCGGGCGTCGATCAGCATGATGGCGACATCGGCGTGCGAGGCGCCCGACGCCATGTTGCGCGTGTACTGCTCGTGGCCGGGGCTGTCGATGACGACGAGGCGGCGTGTCTTGGTGTCGAAGTAGCGCCAGGCGATATCGATGGTGATGCCCTGCTCGCGTTCGGCGACGAGACCGTCCATCAGAAGCGAGAAGTCGGGATGGCCGCCATCGACCTTGCGACCGCGCTCGAGCGTGGCGCGTTGATCGTCGAAGAGATCGGTTGCGTCCCAGAGCAGGCGGCCGATGAGGGTCGACTTGCCGTCGTCTACGGAGCCGCAGGTCAGCACGCGCAGCAGGCCCGAGAGTTCGGGTGCAGCGATAGCAAGGGCGTCTACGGCAGGCTTTACGAGCGGTGTCACGTTAGACTCCTTGAGGGCCGTTTGCGCGGTCATCAGAAGTATCCTTCCTGCTTTTTCTTCTCCATGGCGCCGACCTGGTCGTGGTCGATCAGGCGGCCGGAGCGTTCCGAGGTTCGGGCGCCGAGCGTTTCGGCGACGACTTCTTCTAGGGTTGTGGCGGTGGATTCGACGCCGGCCGTCAGCGGCCAACAGCCGAGCGTGCGGAAGCGGACCGACCGCATCACCGGCGTCTCACCGGGCTTCAGCGGAAAGCGGTCGTCATCGTACATGAGGATCTGGCCGTTGCGCTCGATGGTCGGGCGCTCCTTGGCCATGTAGAGCGGCACCACATCGAGTTTTTCGCGCAGGATGTAGCGCCAGATATCGCGTTCGGTCCAATTCGAGAGCGGGAAGATGCGGGCGGTCTCGCCGGCGCCGAGGCGGCCATTCAGGAGACGCCACATCTCGGGACGCTGGCGGCGCGGGTCCCAGCGGTGGCCTTCGGCGCGGAATGAGAACACGCGCTCTTTGGCGCGGCTGGCTTCCTCATCGCGACGGGCGCCGCCGAAGGCGCCGTCGAAGCCGTACTGGTCGAGGCCGGCTTTCAGCGGCACCGTTTTCATGATGTCGGTGTAGATCGAGGGCGCGTAGTCGTAGGGGTTCACGCCCTTGGCGATGGCGTCGTGGTTGGTCATTTCGATCAGGTCGAGATCGAACTCCTTCACCCAATGATCGCGGAACGCGATCATTTCCTTGAATTTCCAAGTGGTGTTCGACGTGCAGGATCGGAAACGGCAGCTTGCCCGGCCAGAAGGCCTTGCGGGCAAGATGCAGGAGGACGGTGGAATCCTTTCCGATGGAATAGAGCAGCACGGGCTTTCGGAACTGCGCCGCCGCTTCGCGGAAGATGTGAATGCTCTCGGATTCGAGCAGATCGAGATGGGTAAATTGTGCGGTCATGCAGCGGCGTCCTTTACTTGCGGGCGATTGTGCAGCCCGCATTCCTTGCCGTCTTCGTTCTCCCACCACCAGCGGCCGGCGCGAATGTCTTCGCCGGGGCGGATGGCGCGCGTACAGGGCTGGCACCCGATGGACGGGAAGCCCTGCGCGTGCAGCGCGTTGACGGGCACAGCGTTGTCGGCGACGTAGGCTTGGAGCGTTTCGAGCGACCAGTCGGCGATCGGATTGAGCTTGAGGAGCGCGAGGTTCGCGTCCCACTCGGCGAACGGCACGTGCGCGCGGCCGGCGGACTGATCGCGGCGCAGCCCGGTGATCCAACCACTTGCGCCGGCGAGCGCCTTGTTGAGCGGGCGCACCTTGCGAATGTCGCAGCAGGCTTTGCGGTTCTCGATGGCATTGCGAAAGCCCATGATGCCATCACGGGCGACGAGGGCTTCGACTTCGGACGCTTCGGGGAAGACGACGCGGATGCGGCGGCCGTAGCGGGATTCGGTGGCTTGCAGCGTTTCGAGCGTCTCGGGGAAGTGGCGGCCGGTATCGAGCGTAAAGACGTCGAAGGGGAGTTCGGCGGTGGCGATGCCGGCGAAGACCGCTTGATCCTCAATGCCGAGCGAGGTCGAGAAGCCAATGCGGCCAGGGATATGTTCGGCGATGAGGCGCAAACGTGCGTCGAGGCTCGGCGCGGTGGCGAGCGCGGCATCGAGTGTAGCCGCCAGGGCGGGGCCTGCGGACGAAAGCGGCTGGCTCGCGGCCCCGACGACGGGCTGCGGGTTCAATGAGGAACGTGTCATGGGACCTCCGGATGCGCCGGAACTTAAGCGAAACTAATCCCGAAATGAAGGGCCCGTTAGAAAAAAGAACGGATTGCTTTGCAAATGGGGCGCTAAGGGAGAAAAATTTTGCGTTTTTGCGTTGCGGGGGCACGGGTGTGCGAGGGCCGCGGTGTGGCTTCGTGGCGATCACCCCCGCCCCGCCAGGCGAATTCGCTGGCGCGCGATTTCGTGGCTTAGGCGTCGAGCCAGCTGATGACGCCGTTTGCTGCTGCAACGCCGGTCGAGAGAGTGGCTTGAAGGAGGTAGCCGCCTGTGGGGGCGTCCCAGTCGAGCATCTCGCCGGCGACGAAGGTGCCGGGGCGGGATTTGAGCATCAGGTTTTCGTCGAGAGCTTCGAAGGCGACGCCGCCGGCGGTGGAGATGGCGCGGTCGAGGCCGGAGGTGCCTTTGACGGTGAGGGGCAATGCTTTGATGAGGTGGGCGAGGTCATCGGGTTCGGCGGGAAGTTCGCGTGAGACTTCGCGCAGCAGGCCGATGGCGGCGGGGGAGAGCTTCAGGCATTTGCGCAACCAGTTCGAGATGGAATCCTTGCCGCGTGGCCGGTGCAACCGGTTCGCGATGATGTCGTGGGGTTCGTCGGGCTTGAGGTCGAGGTGGATCGTGACCCATGCGCCGCCTTGGGTGCGCGATGCAATGGTGGATGAGAGCGCGTAAACGGCGCCGCCTTCGAGGCCCTGTCGTGTGACGACGGCTTCTCCGCGCTGGGTGTCGCCTTCGAAGGTGATGGCGACGCGCTTCAGTGGTTCGCCGGGAAAGCGCGATTTGAAGTGGTCGCTCCAGTCGATGAGGAGGCCGCAGTTGGAGGCGGCAAACGGCGTGACGGAGATGCCACCTGCTTCGAGTGTTGCGCGCCATGCGCCATCGGAGCCGAGGCGCGGCCAGCTTGCGCCGCCGACGGCGAGGATCGTTGCATCGCACGGGAAGGCGACGGGTGGCGCGCCGTTGTCGCTGATAAGGGGTTGGCCGCCTTCATTCCAGCCAAGCCACATGTGCCGCAAATTGATCTCGACGGCGAGGGCGTCGAGGCGGCGCAGCCATGCGCGTAAGAGTGGTGAGGCTTTCATGGCTTTGGGGAAGATGCGTCCGCTGCTGCCAACGAACGTCTCTGACCCGAGGCCGTCCGCCCAAGCGACGACATCGACGGGCGAATGGGCTTCGATAAAGCGCGCAACGTGGGCGGCACTTTCGCCATAGCGGGGCAGGAAGGTCTCGAGCGCTTCGGAGTGGGTGAGGTTCAGGCCGCCGCGTCCGGCCATGAGAAACTTTCGTGCGGGCGAGGGCATGCGTTCGAAAATGGTGGCGCGGAGGCCGTGCTGGGCCAGCACTTCAGCGGCGGCAAGGCCTGCGGGGCCGGCCCCGATGATGGCGACGTGTTTCAAAAGGACGGGTGCTTTCTCATTCGACCAGGCGGGGAGGCTTACCACGTTCCCGAGTTGGACATGGATTTCCACGGCTCGGCAGGGGGCAGCGCGGCGCCTTTTTGCAGCAACTCGACCGAGACGAGGTCCGGTGAGCGGACGAAGGCCATGCGGCCGTCGCGCGGCGGGCGGGCGATCGTGACACCGCCGTCGTGCAACCTCTGGCAGGTGGCGTAGATGTCGTCGACCTCGAAGGCGAGATGGCCAAAGTTGCGGGCGGAGCCGTAGCTTTCAGGGTCCCAATTGTGGGTCAATTCGATCAGAGGGGCCTTGTCCGCGCCGGCGCGAGGCTGGTCGCCCGGAGCGGCGAGAAAGATGAGGGTGAAGCGCCCCATCGGGTTGTCGATGCGGCGAATTTCTACGAGCCCCAGGAGGTCACAGTAGAAGTGAAGGCTCGTCGTCACGTCGGCGATGCGGACCATCGTGTGGAGGAAGCGCATGGGACATTCCAAGATCGGTATGTGACGGCGGGTGTGGCCAAAGTACCATTGGTCAACCGGTGCGAGGCAAAATGAAGGCAGCGTTGCGTCTCGATCGTGTGGATAAGCGGTGGAGCGGGCGGTGCCAAGCGAGGTGCGCCGGATCGAGCAAATCGCGACGCCAAAACGCGAATCACACAGCCTCTGATTCGCGCGAATTTTCCAAATGATCTTTGTGCAATTTTTTATTGATCGATGTTCAAAATTGTATTCCCAAGAAAGTCACGATCTGGGGAGGACTACAGAATATGTATTTAACACAATCATATTTAGACTTATTGTCTTACTGTTAACAAGGAGGGGGTGGGAGAGCTTGCGGTGAAAATTTGGGTGGCGGGATGGGCACGCAATAGCATAGTTAACACACCGGCCGCGAACGGCCCCGTCGGAGAGGGCAGGGGACGTGTCAGAGCAGGGGCGTCATGAGGGGCGCAGCAGTAATTTGAGCACAAGTAAGCGGGGTACACGCACATGGGGGAAGTCAAGGGGCCATCAATGATGTCGGTCGCCGGGGAAGCGATCGCGGCCGAAGCTGGACGTCTGGAAGACGGCGTCGAGGTTATCGAGATTGCAGGAACCATCAAATGGTTCGATGTGTCCAAGGGGTATGGATTCATCGTTCCGGATAACGGTCTGACAGACGTTCTCCTTCATGTGACCTGCCTGCGGGCCGGCGGGTACCAGACCGCCTACGAGGGCGCGCGCGTGCATTGTCTGGTGCTGAAGCGGCCGAAGGGCATGCAGGCCTATCACATCGTTTCCATGGACGAGAGCACCGCGATCCATCCGTCGCTCCTCCCGCAGCGCACGCACGTGCAGGTTGTGGCCGAGAGCGACTGGGAGCGGGCTACCGTGAAGTGGTTCAACCGCGTGCGGGGCTTCGGCTTCCTCACTCGCGGCGAAGGCACGCCGGACATCTTCTGCCACATGGAAACGCTTCGCCGGTTCGGCTTTACGGAACTGCGCCCGGGACAGACGTTGCTGGTCCGCTGGGGTTATGGTTCGAAAGGCGTTATGGCTGCGGAGCTGAGGCCGGACGGACCGTCACAGGGAGTGCCGCCGTCCCCGCACTGATGGGATGAGGCATGGCGACACGACATCGACGTTCTGCGAGGGCTGCCCTGGGGGCGGCCCTTGCTCTTTTGATAGCCGTCGGCGACACGCAGGCCGACCCGCAGGCTCGGGTGACGGAAAAACTCGATCTGGTGACGGAAAAGGGCGTCGTGACTCTCGACGTGGAGATCGCTGACACGCCAGCGCGGCAGGCGATGGGCCTCATGTATCGCACAGAACTGCCGGAGCGCGGGGGGATGCTGTTCCTCAACGCGGTGCCGCGCGAGCAAACGATGTGGATGCGCAACACGTACATTCCTTTGGATATGGTGTTCATTCGGGCAGACGGCACGGTGCATCGGATTGCTGCGATGACTGAGCCGCATTCGGAAGAGATCATCGCGTCCAACGGGCCGGTGGGTGCGGTTCTGGAGATCGCGGGCGGTGCGGCTCAGCGGCTGGGGCTCAAGCCTGGCGACAAGGTTCGGCACCGTCACTTTGGTACCGCTGCCGCTCCATGATGCCGCGCGGAGTTGGCTGCGGGCCACGGGGTGCTTGACCGAGCTGGAACGAACCGGCAGACAGAGGGCATCGGGGCGTAGCTCAGCCTGGTAGAGCATCTGCTTTGGGAGCAGAGGGTCGTGGGTTCAAATCCTGTCGCCCCGACCATTTTCACACGTGCGCTGAACGACGGGAAACGGATTGAACCATGGCCGTCCGCATCTACAAGCCCGCCAAGACGGCGATGCAGTCGGGTGAAGGGCGCTCGCGCGATTGGATCCTCGAGCACGAACCCGCCGCGCCGCGCCAGATAGATCCGTTGATGGGTTGGACATCATCAACCGACATGCGTCAGCAGGTAAAGCTCGCCTTCGAGACGAAGGACGAGGCGGTTCAGTATGCGACTTGCAACGGTCTCGCCTACACGGTCATCGAGCCGACGCCGAGAAAGCCGCTGCGCAAGGCCTATGCAGACAATTTCAAGTTCGGGCGACCTGATAACTGGACGCATTGATGATTACGCCTTCCGAGTTCGCTGGCGCGGAGCCGGCCGGAAGGCATGCGTCGCGTTATGGCTCGACTTGGGCTCGGGCTCGATTGTCGAACCGATGGGAACCGTGTACCCAAGTCCTGCACACGCTCACGCGCCCGTAGCTCAGTTGGATAGAGCACTCGCCTTCTAAGCGGTCGGTCTGGCTCGGGATTTTGGATTACAAGTGGGTCATAGCGTTTTGCGGCTTGTTCGCGAACCGTGTACCGAACCGTTAAGCGCCCGTAGCTCAGTTGGATAGAGCACTCGCCTTCTAAGCGAGTGGCCGCTGGTTCAAATCCAGCCGGGCGCGCCAACCCACTGTTTGTATTGAGGTGGAAGCGTCTTATTGCTCGTCTTTCGACCGCGCGCGCAGTCAGCGAATGCCCTATTAGCGTAATTGAAGCAGACAGCGAAACCGGTGAACACGTAACGCCTGAGGAAGTCATTGGCCAGATCCGGAAGGAGTGCTTCGCGAGGTGGGTGAGGCGGAATACAGATGGTTCAAACAGAGAGCATGCCACGCGCATCCTAGCCGGTGACCTCCGATCTCTGCCCGAGTTCTACGATGCGCGCCAGTACAAGAGCCGGTCTGGTATTAAGGTAGAAGTGTATGGACCCTATAATGCGGTGGTTCAGCATCTGTTGCCGCCGGAGAGCGGCGTGCCCATTCGGGACCGACGCCGCCCCCGGTTCCATGCAAGATGCTGGCGCTAAGCGGCGCTGCGTATGTCCGGGCTGAGACCGCCTTGATCGACTGGGCAGCCCGTGGGATCCTTGCCCGAGGTTACTACGCCATGCATGTGGCGGACGGCGGTGTTGGCAAGAGCACATTTGTGCAAACGCTACTGATGCGCGTTTCTATGGGGCTGAATTTCGGACCGTATAAGGTGTCGAGACCGCTGAGGTGCCTATGGATCAACCGTGAAGATCCGCTCAGCCTTCAGCTCCAGCGACAGGAAGCGGCTGAACTGCACATGGGCATCGAGCCCGAGGCGCTGAACAATTTTTTCCGCTGGCCAACGCAAGACGACCTCCGATCGCTGGTGATGGTGGACGAGAACGGGTGCACGGTGCCGGGCCCATTCTTTGATCCGTTGCGGCAGATGATCCGGGATAATCGAATTGAGGTCCTGGGCATTGACCCGTTGGTCATGTTCATGACCGGGCTTGATGAGAACAGCAACGCGGATGGGGCAGCGGTGGCGGCCATCATCAAGCGACTGATTGCAGAGTTCAACCTCGCAGTGATTGTCTGCCACCATGCCCACAAGCACGCCAAAGCGGAACAAGCCGCGAGCCGGGGCGCGAGCTCCATCATGAACGCCAGCCGGTGCGCCCACTACATGGAGCGGGATGCGAGCGGCGCGGTGGTCAACACGAACATCAAGCCCAGCCTGGGTAGCGCTGTGATGAAAAGCACGTGGCGGTGGAAAGTCTACGATTTAGCACGCAAGGGAGAAGAGGCGGCAGCTTTGGAGTGGCAGGCTTCGGCGGAAGACGTGGCAACGCCAGACAATCGGGCCATCGTCCTTGGCTTGATTGCCAAGGGAAGGGATGAAGGGCAGCCGTGGCACAGCGCAGTGAGGGCTCAAAGGTCAACAAGGCTTGAAGCGGTACTGGCTGAGCGTTTCGGGATGGGCTTGAAAGGATGTCAACCGATTTCTTAAACGCGTTGGAGCGTGAGTGCTTCGGTGGCGGGCGCAGCATGTCACGGTGCGCCCGAACGGTAAGGGCAAAGCGATGGCTGAGGTGTGGGAAGTGGTTCGCCCCGACGGTGTGCCACAGGTGGGGTAACTAGCGGAAAGCCCACCGGTGGTGAAAGCCCCGTAGTAAAACAACCACCGTGGTGGCGGAGGGGTAGCAACACCCCGAGGTGGGCCAAGGGCGCCACGCTCGGGTGATTGCATTCCCTCCCCTGGAAACCTATGGGCCTCTCTCCCGATATTTTGACGTGGCTGGTCACTTGTCCCGGGTATCATATCTTACATATCGGTCGCAGACACGACACCCCCACGCGCGCGAGAGGAATGGGCCAGCAGAGCTTCTTTAAAACCGCTCCCGCAGCGCGCTTCAGACTTTATGAAAAACACGTCCTGCGGGCGGTCTTTCTGCAAACCATGCGCCCGGGGACCATCTGTGTTGCAGGCGATTGCTCTGATCGGCTTACGGATTCTAATCAGGCATTATGCTGCAGGCAGGTTCTCGGCCGAACCTTTTTCCGAACCGTCTAGCATCGATAACTTTCCGATAGCAAATGGGCTGCCGGGTCGGAGTTGTTTCGATTGTTTAGCCCTGTAAGCCGTCAGAGCGCATCCGCCGTCATACGGCCCAAGTCGGGTCAGGACCGGTCATAACGCGTGGCCCAATCCGCAACCGGTTGTCGGAGATCATCTTTGATGGGAGAATAACGAGCGGATTTGATGCCGCCTTCATTCCGTACTTGCGCTGATTTTGAGGCGGTCGCCGATAGCTGGCGATACCCCCCTTGGCCATCTATTCTTTTCAATACGGGAAGTCCGATTTGGCCGTGCGGGCCACTCCAATGACCTTATTTCCCATTGCGAGAAAAGGCAGGACCATGAACCTAGTGCAACTGACAGTCGCTATACCCGCAACGCTTCTTATTTTGGGCAATGGCGATGCCAACGCCGGCAAGACGATCAACGAAGTTGGCGTCCTCGCATGCG
>CAVQMH010000005.1:0-37535 GCA_963713575.1 uncultured Alphaproteobacteria bacterium | reverse complement strand
TTCGGGCCGCGACGCCGACATCACGGAAGAGAACCTGCAGAGCCGCGCGCGCGGTACCATTCTGATGGCGATCTCGAACAAATTCGGGCTGATGGTTCTGACGACGGGCAACAAGAGCGAAATGTCCGTCGGCTACGCGACGCTCTATGGCGACATGAACGGCGGATTTAATCCGGTGAAGGATCTCTACAAGGGCGAGGTCTATCGTTTATGCCGGTGGCGGAATGAGAATGTACCGAAGGGCGCACTCGGTCTTGCCGGCGTCGTCATCCCGGAGCGCATTCTCACAAAGGCGCCTTCGGCGGAATTGCGGCCGAACCAGACGGACCAGGACAGCCTGCCGCCCTACGACGTTTTGGACGAAATTCTGTTCTGTCTCGTGGAGAAGGAAATGCCGCTGCGGGACGTGATCGCACGGGGGCACGATGCGGCGACCGTGCAGAAGGTAGAGCGGCTGCTTTATCTCGCCGAATATAAGCGTCGTCAGGCGGCGCCGGGGGTCAAAATCTCAGCACGCAATTTTGGGCGCGACCGGCGATATCCGATTACCAACCGCTTCCGCGACACGGATGTTCCCGCGTCTTCGGACAAGAGTGTGCGGATCGTCGTGCCGCGTGCGGACGGCGGTGATGTTTCGTGAGCGAGGGCGCACCATCGATGACACCCCACTTGCGCTTTGCGCCGAGCCCCACGGGTTATCTGCACTTCGGCAACCTGCGCACGGCTGTGCTCAATTATCTGTTCGCCCGCAGATACGGCGGGACGTTTCTATTGCGCCTGGACGACACGGACCAGGAGCGGTCGACGGAGGCTTTCGCGCAGCAGATCCGTGACGACTTGCGCTGGCTGGGGTTCACCTGGGATCGCGAGGCCAAGCAGTCGGCCCGGACCGAACGATACGATAAGGCCGCGGAGCAGCTGAAGGCCGCGGGACGGCTCTACGCGTGCTACGAAACGCCCGATGAACTTGAACGGCGGCGGAAGCGGCAACTCGCGAACGGACGTCCGCCGATCTACGACCGGGCCGCGCTGAAGTTGACTTCGGAAGAGCAGGCGAAGCTGCAAGCGGAAGGGCGTGCGCCGCATTGGCGTTTCCGACTCGACAACGCGGGGTCGGGGGGCGGATTGCAGCCGGAACACACGAACGTCGCGTGGGACGATCTCATTCGCGGCACACAGACGGTGGATCTTGGATCGCTGTCGGATCCAGTGCTGATCCGTGCCGATGGAACGTTCCTCTATACATTTACGAGTGTCGTTGACGACATCGACTTCGGCATCACGCATATCGTTCGTGGCGAGGATCACGTGACGAACACGGGCGTGCAGGTCGATCTCTTCCGAGCGCTTGGCGCACGGCCCCCCTTGTTTGCGCATCACGCCCTCCTGACGGCCAGCGGCGATCTCAAGATGTCGAAGCGATCGGGCGATATGGCATTGATGGGCAGCCGCGACCTGGAGCCGATGGCGGTCGCCAGTTACGTGGCGCTGATCGGGACATCGGACGCGATCGAACCACTGCGGTCGATCGAGCAATTGGCCGAGCGGCTCGACCTTTCGCATGTATCGACCTCTGCGGCGCGGTTCGATCTGCAAGAGTTGCGAGCGCTGAATGCACGGTTCCTGCATGCCACGCCATTTGCAGAGGTGGCTGAACGGCTCGCCCAGTTGGGCGTCGGCGGTGGCGAGGCGTTCTGGCTTGCCGTCAGGGGCAACGTCACGGTGCTCGCCGATGCGAAAGAGTGGTGGGATGTGGTCGGTGGCGAGACTGCGCCGGTTGTCGAGGATGCGGGCTTTCTTGCCAAGGCGGCCGCGCTGCTCCCGGCGGAACCGTGGAGTGATGCGACGTGGGGCGAGTGGACGGGCGCTGTGAAAGCTGCGACCGGGGCAAAGGGCCGGGAGCTGTTTCATCCGTTGCGACTTGCTTTGACGGCGCGCGACAGTGGCCCTGAACTGAAAGCACTGCTGCCATTGATCGGCCGCGAGAAAGCGTTGGCGCGGCTTTCAGGACAAGCGGCTTGAGCTAAGGCGTTTTGATTTCCGAGGACCAGCCAGGGGCGTCCGCGGCGGCTGTGGCCGGTGCCGGAACGGTAGCCGGTGAGACCGGGGCGGGTGACACCGCGCCTTGCTTTTGCGTGTCGTCACCCGGGGTAGGCGTGCCCGCGTTGAATTCTTCTGCCTTGCACGAGCAGCCCTGCACGTATTCCTTGCGGTAGCGGAAGGCTGACTTCATCGACGTGTAAGGCGTGTTCGACTGTGCGCCGACCATCTGCTCCACCGACCCGCCGGGGTTCTGGTAGTAGAAGAGTTCGGTCGGGGCAGCGCATTTCGAAGCGCAGACTTCAGCGTCGCGTTCGAAGTGGTTCGGGAGCGTGGAGAAGCTCACCGGGAAATAGTAGCCGTCGCAGAGGCGAACGCAGACCGTCCGGTAGGTGGCATAGGGCAGGTTGGAGAACGAACTGCCTAAGCCGCCTCCGCCGCCCCCGCCTTCCTCCTGCCAAAGCGACTGGAACGGATTCTGCTCCGAACGACGCGCTTGCTGCTGATATGTGACGCCGCAATTATTGCGGGCCAATTCTCGGACGATCTCGTCGGTGTAGGACTTGCCGGACGAGGAGATGAGCTGGCTGCGCTGATTTTCGAGGTCGGCTCTCTGTCGCTTCATGCCTTCGACTTCCCGCGAGAGGTCGACGCACTTCTTGGTATTGCGCAGGGTCTTGGAGAACAGAAAATATTCGTAGCAGGAGCGTTCCAGCGTCTGCGACGCCTGCCGGTACTGCTGATCGATCTGACGCAACTGCCCTTCGACCATTGGAATGAGGTCGCGGACTGGCCGCCGTTCTGGTTTTCCTGCACGAGCCGCTGCTCGAGCTGAAGGCAAACGGGGGACCGGCCACCGGCGGAGTTCAGCGGCGGCGCGCCTGGAGCGGGCGGGCGGGCAGCAGGTTCCGGCGGCGGGCGCCACACGGGCGGGGGCTGCTCGACGGGCTGGCGCTGCTGGGGTTGCTCCCAAGGCCAGGAGAACTGGGCCGATGCAGGGATAGCTGCCACCGACACGACGGCGAACACGAGCGCCGCCAGAGGCGCAAACTGGGTTGCGCGGCGGAGGGAACTGCCGGTTTTAGCGCGTTTGCTCGTCATCTCTTGGCCGGCTGATCATTCGGTCGTTGCCGGCATCCTTGCCAAGCCTTTGATCTCAAGTGGACTATGGCATATGCCGGCAATGGGGAGCAAATGCGGCATATCTGTTGATTGTGCATGGCGCTCCGCTTGGCGGGGCCCCGGCCGCCCTGCACTCGCCGCAGTGGGCGGGATTGACGGCGGCGGGTCGGGAACGCATAAGCAGCGCATGTCGACGCAGTTTGTGCCGCAACTGACTGTTGCGGCAACCTCATTCCGGGCTAGTCAATTCCGCCGGCCGCGCAACCTCGTCTTCTTCTTCCTGCAAGATCGAGTTCAGCCCCGCCGGTGAAGAGGGGCTTATCCACATGTCACTCAGGCTCTACAACACGCTGACGCGCCAGAAAGAGCCGTTTCAGCCGATCGATCCGACGCAACGTGCGCATGTATGTGTGCGGGCCGACGGTCTATGACTTCGCCCATATCGGCAATGCGCGCCCGGTCATCGTGTTCGACGTGCTGTTCCGGCTGCTGCGCCAGATCTACGGCGCCGAGCACGTGACGTATGTTCGCAACATCACCGACGTCGACGACAAGATCAATGCGCGCGCCGCCGAGCGGTATCCGGAGCTCGCGCCCGAGTTGGGCATCCGCAAGCTGACGGAAGAGACGGCGGCGCAGTTCCACACGGACATCGCGGCGCTGGGCGTGCTGCCGCCGACGGTCGAGCCGCGCGCGACCGAGCACATCGTCGAGATGCGTGGCTCTGTGCGAGCAGCTGGTTGCCAACGGCCATGCCTATGTCGCGGACGATCATGTGCTGTTCGACGTGTCGTCGATGGCCGACTACGGCCGCCTGTCGAACCGCTCGCTGGAGGAGATGGAGGCCGGCGCCCGCGTCGAGGTGGCGCCCTACAAGAAGGGTCCGATGGACTTCGTGCTGTGGAAGCCGTCGAAGCCGGGCGAGCCGGCCTGGCCGTCGCCCTGCGGCATCGCCACGCCGGGCGGCCCGGCTGGCACATCGAATGCTCGGCGATGGCGGGGAAGCATCTGGGCGAGGTGTTCGACATCCACGGCGGCGGCATCGACCTGATGTTCCCGCACCACGAGAACGAGATCGCGCAGTCGCGCTGCGCCCACGGCACGGACGTGATGGCGAATGTCTGGATGCACAACGGCTTCCTGCAGGTGGAAGGCGAGAAGATGTCGAAGTCCCTCGGCAACTTCATCACGATCCGGCGAGCTGTCTGGACGAGGGTTGGCCCGGCGAAGTGCTGCGCTTCAACATGCTGCGCACGCATTATCGC
This sequence comes from uncultured Alphaproteobacteria bacterium, assembly GCA_963713575.1. GTDB lineage: Bacteria > Pseudomonadota > Alphaproteobacteria > Rhizobiales > Hyphomicrobiaceae > JAGVSR01. The sequence continues at coordinate 33,108 of CAVQMH010000005.1, read as the reverse complement.
CAACCGATCGACTGGACGATAAAGAGCCTGGAGGAGAGCCAGAAAATCCTGACGGGTTGGTTCACACATGGCACGTCGCGCGAGGATGCGGCCGTAGCTCCTGGAGTGGTCGAGGCTCTTTCGGACGACCTCAATACGCCCAAGGCTATTGCGGAACTGCACCGATTGGACGGGAACGGCGAGACCGCCGCGCTCAATGTGACGCTGGCGTTTCTCGGTTTCACGGGTCTGACGCTGAAAGCGCGCGCGGAGGCACAGGCGAGCGAGGCCGCCGGTATGGCTTGTCAGGTAGAGCCGCTGATCGCTGCCAGGCTGGAGGCGCGCAAGCGAAAGGACTTCAAGGAAAGTGATCGGATCCGCGATGAACTTGCGGCAATGGGCGTGACGCTCAAGGATGCGAAGAACAAAGACACGGGCGAGATCGAGACGACATGGGAGATTGCGCGATGACGACGGAATTCGAAGGCGATGCGGTGGGGGCTGCGGCTCGTGGGGATCGGCATGATCCTGACGGCGCTGGCGCTGGCGGCGTGGTCATTCGGGCTCATGGAGTTCGCCTTCACGGAGAGCAAATAATGCGGAATGCCTCGAACGCCGTGGGGAAGTCGATCGGACGGCTTCTGGCGCTCGTCATCGTGGCCGTCATTCTGTTGGTGGCCGCAGTGCTGATGGGCTTTCTTCCGCTGAGCTTCGCACCATGACGAAGAGCCGATATCCGCTGCGGCCATTTCTGCCCGCTGACACACTGGCGCTGCGTGACCTGTTTGCGGCCAGTGTCGAGGAGTTAACGCAGGAGGACTATAATGAAGATCAGCGGGCGGCCTGGGTGGCATTCGCCGAGGATGCGGAGGCTTTCCGGGAGCGGCTGGAGGAGGCGACCACGATCGTGATCGATGTGGACCGCGAGCCGGCAGGGTTTGCTTCACTGAAAGACGATAGCATCCTCGACATGCTCTACGTTCACCCGTATCACGCAGGGTCCGGGATCGGCTCGGCCCTGTGCGACGCGCTGGAAACGCTGGCCAAGGCGCGCGGGGCGGCGGCCATCACGGTCGAAGCCTCCGAGACGGCAGTCGAATTCCTAGAGGCGCGCGACTACACGGCAACCGAGCGAAATTCGGTCGAACGCTTTGGCGAGTGGCTGGCCACGACGACGATGAAGAAGACACTGAACGACGAACCGGCGAAACGCGGCGAGGATAGCGATGACGGGGAAGCGTGACGGAGACGATACGGGCCCGCCCTTCGAACGGCATGGGACGTACTACCTGATTTTGAAGCTTGCGGTTCTGGCGGCGGCGGTGGTCCTCGCTTTGAAGGTCGCGGGCGTTTGGTGAGAGAAATGACGAAAGAACGCCTCTATCTGTTCGATACGACGCTGCGCGACGGCGCGCAGACGACGGGCGTCGATTTCTCGATTGCGGACAAGCGCCGCATCATCGGCGTGCTCGACCAGTCTGGGCCTCGACTACATCGAAGGCGGCTATCCCGGCTGCAAATCCGACCGACACGGAATTGTTTACGTCAAAGCCGAAGCTCGAGACGAGCCGGTTCACGGCGTTCGGCATGACGAAGCGCGCCGGCCGGTCGGTCTCGAACGATCCCGGCTTTCAGGCGCTGCTGCAGTCGGCGGCGGACAGCATCTGCCTCGTCGCCAAGTCCTGGGACTATCACGTGCGCGTCGCGCTCGGCATCACGAACGAGGAAAACCTCGAAGGCATCGCGCGACAGCATCAAGGCGGTCGTGGCGGCGGCGCAAGAGGCGATGCTCGACTGCGAGCATTTCTTCGACGGCTACAAGGGCAACCGCGCCTATGCGCTGAGTGTGCGCGCAGACCGCCTACGAGGCCGGCGCGCGCTGGGTGGTGCTGTGCGACACCAACGGCGGCACGCTGCCGCACGAAATCGAGCGCATCGTGGCCGAGGTCGCGAAGGTCGTGCCCGGTCGCAATCTCGGCATCCATACGCACAACGACACCGAGAATGCGGTCGCCAACACGCTTGCGGCCGTGCGCGCCGGCGTGCGCCAGATCCAGGGCACGCTCAACGGGCTCGGCGAGCGCTGCGGCAACGCCAACCTGACGTCGATCATTCCGACGCTGCTGCTGAAGAGCGAGTTCGCCAACCGCTTCGAGATCGGGTATCACGGCGGAGAAGCTGCGAACGCTCACGCATGCCAGCCGCGTGCTCGACGAAATGCTGAACCGGGCGCCCAACCGGCATGCGCCGTATGTCGGGCGAAAGCGCGTTCGCGACCAAGGCCGGCATTCACGCGTCCGCGATCCTCAAAGAACCCGAGACCTACGAGCACGTGCGCCCGGAGGCGGTCGGCAACGAGCGGCGGTTGCTCGTCTCCAATCAGGCCGGGCGCTCGAACGTTCTGGCCGCGCTCGAGCGGTTCGGACTTGTCTCTAATCGCGATGATGACCGCGATCACACGACTGCTCGACGAAGTCAAAGCCCGCGAGGCCTGCGGCTATGCCTATGAAGCGGCGGAAGCCTCGTTCGAACTGCTGGCGCGGCGGATGCTCGCGAACGTGCCGCAGTATTTCTCCGTCGACAGCTTCCGCGTCATGGTCGAACGGCGGCACAACGCGCTCGGCAATCTGGTGACCGTGTCGGAAGCCATCGTGAAGGTGCATGTGAATGGCGCCGCCGAGCCGCTCTGGTCGGTCGGCGAGGGCAATGGTCCGGTCAATGCGCTCGACCAGGCGCTGCGCAAGGATCTGGGCAGCTACCAGAAGCACATCAACGAGATCGAACTCGTCGACTACAAGGTGCGCATCCTGACGGGGGGAACCGAAGCGGTGACGCGGGTGCTCGTCGAGACGCTCGACAATGTGACGGGCGAGCGCTGGATCACGGTCGGCGTGTCGCCCAACATCATCGATGCCAGCTTCGAGGCGCTGCTCGACAGCATAAATTACAAGCTTTTCCGAGATGGCGCCGAGGCGGCTTGAGAGGCAGGGCGGTTATGGCGGGAGCCCGTTACAGCCGCTATACGTGACTGAGATGCGTCCGAGGCCCGATATGAACCGACCGTTCGCCTTCCTCGCCGGACTGTGCTTCTTCGCGCTTGCGGGCGTGGCAGCGCATGCGGCCGATTTGACGGCGAAAGACGTCACATTCTCGCTGTTCCAGGCCAAGCTTGGCAAGCCGATCGATTTCTCGGGCAAGAATTTAGCGGGCCTCGATCTCGCCGGGCTCGATTTCAAGGGCGCGAGGCTCGCGAAGGTCGATCTTCTGGGGGCGGATTTATCCGATGGGGTGTTCAAGGGGTCGGATCTCAGCGGCGCGCGACTCGACCGTGCGACTTTGACGCGTGCCGATTTCAGCGGCGCCATTCTCGAGCGCGTGACGATCCTGCGTCCCAGCATCTACTCCACGTTCACCGTTGCCGATGCGAACTGGACGGAGGCGCCGAAGTTTACCGGTGCGAAAATGGCGGGGGCCAAGCTTTTCGGACGCTTCGATTTTTCGGACTTCAAAGGGGCGGACCTCAAAGGTGCGCAGTTCACGAGCCGCGATCCGCGCGATGAAAATACGTCTCTGGCGCGGTCCGGTCTCTTCAGCGGTGACTTCGACGATGCCAATCTGGAGGGTGCGGATTTCACTGACGGTCGGCTTGGATTTGCAAGCTTTACCAATGCGAATGTGCGTGGCGTTCGGTTTAACGGCGCGGACTTGACGCGGGCCGATTTCTCCGGCGCGGACGTGACGGGGGCCAGCTTCGCCGGAGCAAATCTGGACGAAGCGAAGTTTACCGGAGCCAAGGGGTTCGAGACCGTGACCGGCCTTGAGCAGGCGAGCAACGCAGAGCGCGTCGTTCGCTGAAGACGCCATTAGTCCTTGAGCAAAGTGGCTGCGGCTTCGTCCGGCGACAGTGTTCCGGCGAGCACGCGATCGGCGAGATCGTCGAGGCGACTGACGTTGCCGCGGCGTACGCGGGCGGCAACAAGATCGGCAGCAGCGCGGGCGATGAGATAGCGTGCGCGGCGGCGGCGCCGTGATTGAGATCCCGATGCGCGAACGCGATCTCCGACCTTGCTGATTTCGGACAGAAGACGATCGACTCCGTCGCCCGATGTGGCTGTTGTTTTCAACACCGGGATTTTTTCGCTGATCGTGGCCCGGATCGAGAGGGCGCCAAGTAACTGCTGCATGGTCTGTTCGGCGCCGGGGCGATCGCCCTTGTTGACGACGAGGATGTCGGCGATTTCGAGCAGGCCCGACTTCATGGCCTGGATGTCGTCGCCCAGACCGGGTGCCGAAATGACGACTCGGACATCGGCCACTTCCGCGACATCGATTTCATTCTGGCCTGTGCCGACGGTCTCGAGAAGGATGATGTCGAAGCCTGCCGCGTCGAACGCGTCGATCACGCGGACGGCCGCGGGCGAGAGGCCGCCTAGATAGCCGCGCGAGGCAAGCGAGCGAATGAAGACGCCATCATCGTCAAGGGCTGCCGTCATGCGAATACGGTCGCCGAGGATCGCGCCGCCCGAAATGGGGCTCGAGGGATCGACGGCAATCACGGCGACGGTTTTTCCGGCTGCGCGCAATTCACGGATGACGGCGTTGACGAGGGTTGATTTGCCGGCGCCGGGTGGTCCGGTGAAGCCCGCAACGAGTGCGTGACCGAGATGGGGCTGCAGTGCTTGCAAGAGAGCAGGAGCGCGCGGCGAGAGGCGCTCGAGTTCGGTGACGGCTGCGGAGACGGCGCGGCGCTCGCGTGCTGTGATGCGCGCGACGAGAGATTGAAGGTCCTCGGTGGGGGGCGGTGCGGAGGCGGCGTCTCGGGTCATGCCGTCCGCTGTACGTTAGGGCGCAGATGCGTGCAACAGGGTGCGGTCCACCGTCCACGGTGTGATCACAGAGCCGGCTTCCAGGCCTTCTCGTCCGGCTTGGCGTTCACCGACGGCGGGGGCTGCGGCGCTCGGCGCAAACTTTCACGGGGCGGCGATAAGTCGAGATTGCCTTGGCGGTCGTCGGGGAAATCGTCGTCGTAGTCGTCGTTGTCGTTGTCGCGATCGTCTTTTTCGAAGCGTTCGTCGTCGTCGTCTTCGGCGGTGGGGCGGCGGCGCAGGGGGGCTTCGTAGGCGTCGTCGTCGCCGGGGAGGGTATCGAAGCCACTGTCATCGTATTCACGATACACCGTCTGGGCGGGGGCGGGGACAGCGGTCGAAGCGAGCGAAAGGGCGGCCAGCGCCAGGGCGGAGATGCGCAGCGCGTGTGGCCGATGGGATTGGGCGGGGGCCATGGCAAACTCCGGAGTTGTTCGTTCGCCGCTGCAACTCGTCGACAAGTTTAGCGGTGATTGCGGAAAAGACCGCGATATTCCGGCAGTATCGCGGCTCACCCCTGAACAGCCGATGAACGTTCAACCTCGAAGAATAACTCAAGGTTTCGATTGCGTTAGCTCCGCAACTCGTCAGTACCAGAGGCCCGGCCAGCGGTATCTTGGCCGCAATGAGGCGGGTCCCATGCCGACAAGTGACACCATCGGCCTTTCGATGATGACGAGGGGATCCGCCGACGGCAGGTGGGCAAGGTCCAGCAGGCGCGCGACGCGCTGATCGGCCGGGGGGTGGGTCCGCAGCAAGGAGGGCTGAGGAACGCGGCGAGCTGGAACAGGGGGGGTCAGGTCTTCCCAGAAGTGGCCCGTGTACGTCTCGACCCGGCTGAGCGCGGACGCCAGACCCTCAGGATCGCCGGTCAACGCGGCGGCCAGACGGTCCGCCTCGTATTCGCGGGCGCGCGACAACGCCAGCTGAAGCAGATTGATGGCGGCAGGGGTCAGATAGAGGATTGCAATGGCGGTCCATGCGATCGGCTCGAAGCCCCGCACATAGGCGAGGCCGTTATAGGCGGCCAGCGCGAGGGCCAGATAGGCGAGCCCGTGCAGCACGCGGGCGGCGAGATCGGCAAGGCCCATAATCCAGAGATCGCCGTTACGGATGTGGCTCGTTTCGTGTGCGAGTACGCCGGCCACTTCGCGCAACGACAGCTGTCGGACCAGCCCTTCGGAGATGGCGATCGCAGGGCGTGCGGGTGTTCCGGCCGCGAATGCGTGCAGTGTCAGGCTGGGGATCAGATAAAGATCGGGGCGCTGCACGAGGCCGGCACGCCAAGCGAGCACATCGACGAGGCTCGACAGCTGGCTTTCGTCCGGCGGGACGAGCCGCGCGGAGTAGAGGCGCATCAGGGTTTCGGCGGGAACGCGGGGTGCGGCGAGGGTGAGTGCGACGAGGATGACGGCGACCGTGACGATCCCGACGAGGCCGGCGAGCAGGTAGGCGCTGACACCCGCGGCGATGCCGAGGCCGATCAGGATCGTCAGCGAGTGGGCGACATTGTGCGATAGCAGGCCAGGGCTCGGCAGGGCAGTCCGGAGGAATTTGAGCATGCGAGCCTCGTAAAAATGGACGTGGCGCGGTCTCCGGCGGGCACGAGCCCGCCACCGGGGCAAGTGGCGAAGAAGACCGCGCCGCTGCAGCGAAATAACGGCCGGGGGAGCGGAGTATTCCGGGCGAGGCGTCAGCCTTATGCTCTCAAGCAGGATCGCCGCCGCACCTCTGCTCCCTCCCGCTCGACGGGGGAGGACGGAACGCGACGGGTTTAGCTGGCGCATCGCAGGTGGCGCGTCTCGCTGGCCCAAAGCGGCCAGCCGCGATGGCGTTCCCAGTTGGGGGTGTCGCTTTTCTCGCTCTGTTGCGTTCACTCCGACCCTTCGTGCGGCTCCCGAGTGGGGGGAGTAGCCTTGGTGCCACTCAACGTGCCCGCGCCGTCCGGCCGGCTCCGCGACGGCAAAGTCTGAAGGCACCACCAAGGGGTGTCTAGAATTTGGTGAGGACGGTTTCGTCGTTGGGGGTGGGGGGTGTGAGTTCGAGGGCGGACAGGAGCGTTGGCACGATCTGCTGGGCTTCCTGCACGACTTTGAAGCGGACTTCGAGGCCGGGGCGGATGAAGGTCTCGTTGCGCATGTGGGCGAGGAGATTGAGGAAGGGCGACCAGAAGTCGGCGATGTTGGCGAGAATGACTGGCTTGGAGTGACGTCCGAGCTGGGACCACGTCAGCTGTTCGACCAATTCTTCCAAAGTGCCGATGCCGCCGGGAAGGGCGACGAAGGCCGCCGAATGATCGAACATGAGCTGCTTGCGCTCGTGCATGTCGCGCGTGACGATGAGGTCGTTCACGTCTTTCAGCATGTGTTCGCGTTCGGTGAGAAACGTGGGAATGATGCCGGTGACATGGCCGCCGGCGTCCAGCGTCGCGCGGGCTACTTCGCCCATGAGGCCAAGGCTTCCGCCGCCGTACACGAGACCGACGCCGGCTTCGGCCAGAGACCGCCCGAGAATGCGTGCTGCTGCAGCGTAAGCGGGGTTGGTGCCGTGGCCGGAGCCGCAATAAACGCAGACGGACCGGGTGGGGCGGTGCCGTTCGGTATGGGGCTTTAGGGTTAATGATCCATTCAATGAATTGAGAGGGCCGGAACTGTTCTTTTTCATCTGTTGTGCTCTCTTCGAATAGGCACGGCAGCTTTACATGGGAGGCCATTGGGAGGAAATCGAGGCCGTGTCCAAGGCGTTCCCAAAATAGATGATTTCTAACGTCGACCGTTGGTGTGCCGCAGGTTCGTCACGGACTTATAACAGAACGGGACCGCGTGGAGATGACAGCAGAGGACGGGCGCAGGCGATGAACTGCCGGCGATTGACGCGGCAAAGACCGCGACACCTGCGGAAAGCATTTGCGGTCATGGCGGCGTGGGTTCTCGCACATCCCGTTGCGCACGCTGTTGCGCAGACGCCGTCTGCCGCCGAGCCGCCGACGATCGAAAAGGTCATTATCGACCAAAGCCGCGCATTGTACATTGAGGGCGAGGGGCGGCCGGGCGACGTCGTGGACATCGTCTCAGGCGAGGATGTGCTGGGTGAGGCGACTGTCTCGAAAAGTGGACAGTGGCGGATCGATTTGAATACCGGGCTGAAGGCCGGCACGTATCACATCCGCGCGGATGCGCGGGCCGGCGCGGCGGGTGCGCGGACAACCGGGGATGAAATCCGCGTTGCGATCCCGTCGGACCTCGGCGTGCGCGCCGTGGTTCAGTATGACGGGACAGCCGGCGAGCCGGAGCGTGCGACGCGGCAGCGCGCTGAAAGGCTCGCGGAGGGTGCGGGGCAGGCGTTCGAAGACATCACGAAACGAAAGACCGCGACGGATCCGGTCGCGGCTCCAGCCACGGACGGTGTTGCGGCGCCGGAAGCGGATGAACCGTCGAACCCGACCGTGCAGGATGGTGCGCTGGCGGTTGTGATCGAGTGGTTGAAGCGCTCGGCAAAGACTTATCGCGACGAAGTGGTTCAGAAACTCGGCGTCGCAAATTCAGAGACGGCTGCGCCAGACAGCGCGGATGATGATAAGCCGATCGCGGTCGCGCCGCCGGTCGATGCGCAGCAGGCCGCGGAGACGATCTCGAAGGAACGGGATGCGGCGGAGGCTCGCCGGATCGAACTTGCTGAGGCAGACGCGGTGCGCAAGGCGGAACAAGCCGAGAAAGCCGCGGTGGAAGCCGCTCAGAAAGAGGCATTGAAGCGCAAACAGGCCGAGGAGTTTGCGCGAAAGAAGGCTGAGGCCGACAAGCGTATCGCGGAGGACATGGTGCGGCTGAAGGCTGCGAAAGAAGAGGCGGATCGCGCGAAAGCGCGCAAAGACGCCGAGCTGCGGTCCAAAACTCCGCAACAAAAGGCGACGATCACGCTGGAGCGCTTCTATCTGCCGGGAGAAAAGCGGCCTAGAGAAGAAAAGCCGTTGGCAAGCGACGTGCGTGCGGCAGCAGTGACGGACGCCGATCCGTCCGGGTCACGCTCGCTGACGGCTGGGCGGTGCGTGCAAGGCCGCGTCGTGCATCGGCAGGGGCGCCGGTGGTATGTGACTGGCGCGGACGATACTCTATGGGATATCGCGGAGCGGTTTTACGGATCCGGTCTTGCCTATCCGCGTATTTATCAAGTCAACCGCAAGCGGCTCTCGAGCCCGCATGTCGTACGGCCGTGCCTTGCCCTGCGGCTGCCTGGGCGCAGGTAGTGCAGCGGCCATGTGTCGCCATCGCGATCACGCGCGGGAAACGTGCGTCAACGCCCTGACATAGACGGGTGGAAGTTGCCGGGTCTCGCCGCTAAGGTCGCCCGGCTGTTGATTGCGCTCCCGTGATCGCGGTCCCCTATGATGAGCCCAAGGCCAACGACCATATGAACGCTCCCATCACGACGCCGCGCGTATCTCCGCATACCGCCGCCAAAGCCAAAGGTGAAAGCCCGAAATCTGCTCGGCCTTTCGACGAACGCGGATCACTGGACCGTTTTCAAGGGCCTGTTGCCGTTCGTCTGGCCGGAGGGGCGGCCGGATCTCAGGTTCAATGTGGCGCTCGCGTTCGTCATGCTGGTGCTCGCGAAGCTCGTCACCATCGCGACCCCCGTCGTGTTCAAATATACGATCGACTGGTTGACGGCGGATGCACCCAACCCGAACACCCTCGGTGCAGGGCATCTGGCGGTGGGAGCCTCGACGCTGATCCTCGCATATGGCGTCGGGCGCGTGCTCGCGATGGCGTTGAACCAGGTGCGTGACGTGCTCTTCACGAAGGTGGGGCAACATGCGGTGCGCTCGCTCAACAACCGGACGTTCGAGCATCTGCACAAGCTTTCGCTGCGGTTCCATCTGGAGCGGCGGACGGGCGGGCTGTCGCGGGTGATCGAGCGGGGAACGCGGGGCGTCGATCTTATTTTGCGCATGGGTATTCTGCAGCTGGCGCCGACGGCGCTGGAGCTGATCCTCGTCTGCGCGCTGCTGACCTATTTTTTCAACTTCGGGTATGTGGTGATCCTGCTCGTGACGATCGCGGCCTACATGTGGTTCACGTTCGCGGCGTCGGAGAAGCGGATCGCGATCCGGCGCGAGATGAACGACAGCGACACGGATGCCAACACGAAGGCGATCGATAGTCTGCTCAACTTCGAGACGGTCAAATACTTCGGCAACGAGGGTGTGGAGAGCAGCCGGTTCGATGCGGCCATGCAGCGTTACGAGATTGCGGCGGTGAAGACGTTTACGTCGCTCGGGGTTCTCAACACGGGGCAGGCGCTGATCTTTACGATCGGCATGACGATCGTCATGTGGCTGTCGGCGCGGGGCGTGATCGCGGGCACACATTCGATCGGCGATTTCGTGATGATCAACGCGATGCTGATCCAGCTCTATATGCCGTTGAACTTCATGGGCATGGTGTATCGCGAGATCAAGCAGGCGCTCGTCGATCTGGAGATGATGTTCTCGCTGCTGGGAGAAGAGCCCGAGGTGCGCGACAAGCCGGGCGCGACGCCGCTGGTGGTGTCGAAGGGCGAGATCCGCTTCGAGAACGTGGGGTTTTCCTACGAGACGGACCGGCGGATCCTGCGCGATGTCTCGTTCGAGGTGCCGGCCGGGAAGATGGTGGCGATTGTCGGTCCTTCGGGGGCGGGCAAGTCGACGATCTCGCGCATACTGTTCCGGTTCTATGACATCCAATCGGCGGCCGGGTGACGATCGATGGGCAGGATATCCGCGACGTGACGCAAAAATCGCTGCGGGCCGCCATAGGCGTGGTGCCGCAGGATACGGTGCTGTTCAACGATACGATCCGCTACAACATTCGCTATGGGCGTCCGGATGCGACGGACGAGGACGTGGAGGCGGCGGCGAAGATCGCGCAGATCGACGACTTCGTGCAGACCCTGCCGCAGGGGCTACAAGACGATGGTGGGCGAGCGCGGATTGAAGCTGTCGGGCGGCGAGAAGCAGCGCGTGGCGATCGCGCGCACGCTGCTCAAGGGGCCGCCGATCCTGATGCTCGACGAGGCGACGAGCGCGCTCGACAGCCATACCGAGAAGGAGATCCAGGACGCGCTGGACCGGGCAACGAAGGATCGGACCACGCTCGTGATCGCGCACCGGCTGTCGACGATCGTGCATGCGGACAACATCGTGGTGCTGGATAAGGGCGAACTCGTCGAGCAGGGTACGCATGCGGAGTTGATCGCGAAGGGCGGGCTCTACGCGAGCCTGTGGAGCCGGCAGCGGCAGGCGGAGAAGGCGCGCGAGGAATTGGCGCTGGCGCTGGAAGAAGCCGAGCGGACCGGTGCGCTCAGGGCTGCCGACATGGTGCTGCCAAAACTCTAATGGGCGGTTAACCGCGTGCTGAAGGGTTTCGTGTACGCTTGCCGGAAGATGAGGGGCAGGCGGCGGGCATGCTGGCACAACTTGGCAAAGGGTTGAGAGAGGCGACGCGGCTCGTCATTGCGGGGCTGCGGGTGCTCTGGCTGCTGGCGTGGTCGGCGCTGAAGCCGGCGCTGGTGATGGCGTTGCAGGTTCTGGCGGCGCTCATTCTTTTGTTCGAGGAGTGGGGCTGGAAGCCGCTGTCGGAGGCGCTGGCTTGGTTCGCCCGCTTCCGCATCATCGCCCGGCTCGAAGCGATGATCACGCGGTTGCCGCCGTACGCGGCGCTGTTCGTGTTCGCGTTGCCGACGGCGATCCTGTTTCCATTGAAGCTGCTGGCGGTGTGGCTGTTGGCGAATGAGCAGTTCGCGGCGGCGACGGGGCTTTTTTTGGGGGCGAAGGTCGCATCGACGGCGCTCGTTGCGCGGCTGTTCATGCTGACGCGGCCGGCGCTGATGCAGATCGCGTGGTTTGCGCGCGCATACGCCTGGTTCATGCCTTGGAAGGACCGGCTGTTTGCGCAGATCCGTGCATCGTGGGTCTGGCGCTATGGCCGCATGGTCAAGACGCGGGTGCGGCTCGAGATCAGCCGGGCGTGGGCGAAGTGGAAACCTGGGGTGCAGGCGCGTGCCGCCGCCGTTCGCGCGTGGGTGCGGGCGACGTGGGCGAGGGTGTTCGCGGAGCGCGGGTAGGTTCTACAAGCCCTGCAGGTGCAGGAGGGCCGTCAGATCGGCGTGGTCGATGACGGCGCCGGTGGGCGAGTTCAGCATCGCCGCCCGAACAGCGGGCTTGGCGCGGAACGCGACGCCGAGGCCTGCGGCTTCCAGCATCAGCACGTCGTTGGCGCCGTCGCCGACGGCAAGGACGTTTGCGAGGTCGAGGCCGTATTCGGCGGCGAGATCGAGAAGCATGTCGCGCTTCGCTGTCGCTTCGAGGATGGGTTCGAGAACGCGGCCGGTGAGCCGGCCGGTTTCGATTTCAAGCACGTTGCCGACGTGGCAGTCGAAACCCAGCTGGGCTGCAACCTTGTCGATGAAGACGGTGAAGCCGCCGGAGACGAGCGCGGTGACGGCGCCATTGGCTTTCATGGTGGAGACAAGTGCTGCGGCCCCGGGCATCGGCGTAATGCGTGCGGCGACCGTTTCAAGTTGCGCCGTGGTGAGACCCGCGAGGAGGGCTACGCGATGACGGAGCGACTGCTTGAAATCGAGTTCTCCGCGCATGGTGGCCAGTGTGATGGCGGCGATCTCCTCGCGGCGACCTGTGAGGCCGGCCAACTCGTCGATCATCTCCTGCTCGATCATGGTCGATTCCATGTCGGCCACGAGGAGTTTCTTCGCGTGGCATGAGGCCAGCATGACGTTGATGTCGATGGGGAGGCCGGAAAGGGTGGGCTCGATCATTTGGCGGGTGACGGAGGCGTCGGTGTCGAACTGGAGGGCCGCGTTTTGTGCAAGCCAGCGGGGTTCGGTCTGCACGATCTTGCGGACGCGATCACCGGCGCGCTCGTCGAGGGCTCCGGATGCAGGATCGGCGGTCAGGATGAGACGGGCTGCCTGGTGCATCGCTGTGGGGCTGGAAGCAGATGTGGCGCGGGCACCCTGCGTCGGTTAAGGAGGGCCATGACACAGATGAGACCTATCCTGATTGCCGGTCCGACCGCGAGCGGCAAATCCGCTCTCGCTTTGAAACTTGCGCGCGAGCGGGGCGGCGTGATCGTGAACGCGGACAGCATGCAGGTTTACGAGGAACTGGAAATTCTGTCGGCGCGGCCATCGCCCCAAGACGCTGCGGAGGTGCCGCACCGGCTCTATGGGCATGTGCCGATGCGGGAGGGATATTCGGTCGGCCGTTTCGTTCGCGAGGCGGAAGCGGTGCTGACCGAGTTGGCCGATCAGGGACAGGTGCCGATCTTCGTCGGCGGCACGGGGCTCTACATGAAGGCGCTTTTGGAGGGGCTGTCGCCAATTCCGGCGATCCCGCCGGCGATCCGCGAGCACTGGCGGGGGGAGGCTGACCGGCTGGGAGCCTCGAAGCTGCATCGCAAGCTCGCCGACCTTGATCCCGGGACGGCAGCGCGGCTGAGCCCGACCGATCCGCAGCGCATCGTGCGGGCGCTCGAGGTGTTCGAGGCCACGGGGCGGCCGTTGTGGGAGTGGCAGAACGAGCCGGGTAAACCGGTGCTCAAGGAAGAGGAAACCGAGCGGATGATCGTGTTGCCGGACCGGGCGACGCTGCATGAGCGCAGCGATGCGCGGTTTGACCGGATGATGGAACTGGGGGCGATGGCGGAGGCACGCCGCATCGCCGATCTCGAACTCGATCCGGCACTGCCCGGAATGCGGGCTCTGGGGCTGAGGCCGTTGATGGCCCATCTGGCGGGAACAATGGAACTCGCGGAGGCGGTGGACGAAGGCAAGGCCGAGACGCGGCGATACATCAAACGTCAGGCGACTTGGATATCCGGCAATATGAAGTCGTGGAAGGCTGTTTTTTCGCAATAAATGGAAAGTTTTGATGCTTTTGGCGTCGCATTTATTTATCAGTTACCTTGACCGGGCAGACTGAGGCCCTTAGGTTGCGCGACCTTCAGTCCTTTCATTCCGCCCTGCGAGGGCGACGGGAAGGGGCTTGCTACTTTTCGAATATGAGGCTCGACGATGGCACGGACGATGACGGGCGCCGAAATGGTTATCAAGGCGCTGGTGGACCAGGGTGTCGAACACATCTTCGGCTATCCGGGCGGCGCGGTTCTGCCGATCTACGACGAGTTGTTCCAGCAGGATAAGGTCCAGCACATCCTCGTGCGCCAGGAAGGCGGCGCGGTGCACGCGGCGGAGGGCTATGCGCGTTCGACCGGCAAGGTCGGCGTCGTGCTGGTGACGTCGGGCCCCGGCGCCACCAACGCCGTGACGGGACTCACCGACGCGCTGATGGATAGCATCCCGCTCGTCTGCATCACGGGTCAGGTGCCGACGCATCTGATCGGCAACGACGCCTTCCAGGAATGCGATACGGTCGGCATCACGCGGCCGTGCACCAAGCACAACTGGCTGGTGAAGGACGTCAACGATCTCGCGCGCGTGCTGCACGAGGCGTTCTATATCGCGCGCACTGGCCGCCCGGGGCCGGTGGTGGTCGATATCCCGAAGGACATCCAGTTCGCGGCCGGCAATTACGTCGGGCCGTCGAACATCGAGCACAAGACCTACCGGCCGAAGCTGAAGCCGGATGCCGGACCTGTCGCGGAGGCCGTCGATCTCATCGCATCGGCGAAGCGGCCGGTGTTCTACACCGGCGGCGGCGTCATCAACTCAGGCCCGAAGGCGAGCCAGCTGCTGCGCGAACTCGTGCGTCTCACCGGCTATCCGATCACGTCGACGCTGATGGGGCTCGGCGCTTATCCGGCGTCCGACAAGCAGTGGCTCGGCATGCTCGGCATGCACGGCACCTATGAAGCCAACTGGGCGATGCACGATTGCGACGTGATGATCAACATCGGCGCGCGCTTCGACGACCGCATCACCGGCCGGCTCGATGCGTTCTCGCCGCATTCGAAGAAGATCCACGTCGATATCGATCCGTCCTCGATCAACAAGAACGTGCGCGTCGATATTCCGATCGTCGGCGACTGCGCCTATGTGCTCGAAGAAATGCTGCGGGTCTGGAAGCCGAAAGCGCCGCAGATCGACAAGGCCGCGCATCAAGACGTGGTGGAAGCAGATCGACGGCTGGCGGGCGAAGAAGTCGCTGTCCTTCAAGAACGCGAAGGACGTGATCATGCCGCAGTACGCGTGCCAGCGACTGTATGAGCTGACCAAGGACCGCGACACCTACATCACGACGGAAGTCGGCCAGCATCAGATGTGGGCGGCGCAGTACTACAACTTCGAAGAGCCGAACCGCTGGATGACTTCGGGTGGTCTGGGCACCATGGGCTATGGCCTGCCGGCGGCTATCGGGGCACAGCTGGCGCATCCGAAGTCGCTCGTCATCGACATCGCGGGCGATGCCTCGATCCTGATGAACATTCAGGAGTGTTCGACGGCGGTGCAGTTCAATCTGCCGGTCAAGGTGTTCATCCTCAACAACGAATACATGGGCATGGTGCGCCAGTGGCAGCAACTGCTGCACGGCAACCGCCTGTCGCACAGCTACACCGAGAGCCTGCCGGACTTCGTCAAGCTGGCGGAGGCATATGGCTGGCGCGGCATGCGCTGCGAGCATCCGGACGATCTCGACGAAGCGATCCTCGACATGATCAACACGAAGGTGCCGGCGATCTTCGATTGCCGCGTGGCAAAGCTGGCCAACTGCTTCCCGATGATTCCCTCGGGCAAGGCGCACAACGAGATGCTGCTCGGGGAAGCGAGCGAAGAGGCGATCGAGAAGGCCATCGGCAAGGAAGGCAAGGTGCTGGTGTGATCTTGGCCCGGGCTGCCGCCGGCTTTGCCGTGGTCGTTGCTGCTGCCACCTGGAGTGGTGCGGCGGGAGCGGAAACGGCTGCGCCGGCTCCAGTTCAGTCTCCTGCGGCCGAGGCCGTTCCGCCGAGCGTACCGATCACGTGGGACCGTGCGGCCAACATCAAGGAAGCAGCGGAGCGCATCGGGCTGATCCAGCGGACGCGAGGGGCGGAAGGCGCGATCAAGCATATCGACGCCTGCTATCGCACGCACGGGCTTGCGTCGGCATATTCGGCGGCGTTCGAGGCGTGTATCGCGCAGGACTACATGGAAACGAAGCTGCTGACGCGGATCTACGGTCGATTGCCGCCTGAACAGCTGCGCAAGATGGGCGCGCCGACTGCCGATCAGCTGGCGCAGGCGATGGGGCGGCGCGTGGTGGCGGCGTTCCAGCAATATAAAGTCAGCGCGGCAGACGCGACGGCGTTTCAAGGCGAAGTCAACAAGGTCGGGATGCCGGTTTTCCTGAGAACTGTGTTTCCGAACGCGGCGGCGGAGATCGATGCGCTCGGCGGTAAATTCGACGAAGCGGACAAGAGCAAAGAGAAGAAGAACTGAGAACCATGGCAAACCCCAATCCTCAGAGCCATTACGTCGGCCCCGGCATCGCGCAGGACGTGGTTTCGCGTACGCTATCGGTGATCGTGGACAACGAACCGGGCGTGCTCGCGCGGGTCATCGGACTGTTCACGGCGCGGGGCTACAACATCGACAGCTTGACGGTGACGGAGACGGAACACGAGAAGCATGTTTCGCGGATCACGATCGTGACGAGGGGCACGCCGGCCGTGATCGAGCAGATCAAGCATCAGCTGGAGCGGCTGGTGCCGGTGCACCGGGTGCGGGATCTCACCGGGGAAGGCGTGTCGCTCGAACGCGAACTGGCACTGGTCAAGGTGGCCGGGAAGGGTGACAAGCGTATCGAAGCGTTGCGCATGGCGGAGATCTTCCGGGCGCAGGTGGTCGATACGTCGACCGAGCATTTCGTGTTCGAGATCACGGGCAAGGCCTCGAAGATCGAGACCTTCATCGGATTGATGCGGGAACTGGGGCTTGTGGAAGTCAGCCGCACGGGCGTGGCCGCCATCGGGCGGGGTGCGGCGGCGATGTGAGCGGCGTCGTTCGAAGGCTGGCTTCGGTCAGCCCTTCTTCTTCTGGGCGATGTGAAGGTGGGCGGCGTCGGCGGCGCTCTTGGTAAAGATAAAGGTGTCGGCGTCGGGGGAGATCTCCACGTTGCCTGCGGTGCGGAAACCGGCGGTCGCCGCCTTGCCGGCATAAAGGGGGAGTGCGACCGGCTTTTCCGACAGCGTGATCTGGAAAGCAGTCACGCGCGCGCGGTAGCTCTTCTCGCCGATGCGGTCGCAGCGGTCGTCGCCTTCGGCCTTCTCGCAGGCCTCGATTTTGGGATAGGTGGCCGCGGCCTTGTCATGCTCGGCGATGGCCGTCTGCAAGACCTCGATGCACGTCTCGAACGCGAGGCCGGTGTTATCGGCGCAATCGACGGCGGAGACGACGATGTACTGCTTCACCTCGACCTTTTCCTTCGGCGCCCCGGATTTGCCGCAGCCGGCAAGGGCAAGGGCGGACGCGAGGATGGCGAGGGTGCGGGACTTTACGAGACGCGGCATGGCTCTAACCTGGTAGAGGCTGAACTGAGGAGACAGGCTTAACGCAACTCCGGTTGCAGTTCCGTTAACCGCACGATAAGGGATGCGCCGGACGCAGCGTGACGCCGCGCATTGGCCGAAACGGCTTTGTCGCAGGTGGCCGCGGTCTGGAGGCGTTGCCGCTGCCGCGAGGCGGGGTGTAACGTCCGCCCGCCATTTCGGGGGTAGGCTGCGGCCGTTTCCCCCATCCCGCCATCCGTCCAGCCCGTGATCAGCACGGGATGCCGCCCAGCTGTTCACGTCCATGAGTGGCGGCGGAAAAGAATTCGAAGCGAAGAGACCGAAGAGAGAGCCCATGCGCGTCTATTACGATCGTGATGCCGACATCAACCTGATCAAGGGCAAGAAGGTCGCCATCGTCGGCTATGGCAGCCAGGGCCATGCCCATGCGCTGAACCTGCGCGACAGCGGCGTCAAGGACGTCGCGATCGCGCTGCGCAAGGGCTCGGCCTCGGCGAAAAAGGCCGAGAAGGAAGGCCTCAAGGTGATGGAAGTCGCCGAAGCCGCCAAATGGGCCGACGTGATCATGATGCTGACGCCCGACGAACTGCAGGCCGACATCTACCGCGATCATCTGCACGCCAACATGAAGAAGGGCGCGGCGCTGCTGTTCGCGCACGGCCTCAACGTGCATTTCAACCTGATCGAGCCGCGCGAGGACCTCGACGTCGGCATGGTGGCGCCGAAGGGCCCCGGCCATACCGTGCGCGGCGAATATCTGAAGGGCGGCGGCGTGCCGTGCCTGATCGCGATCCACCAGGACACGACGGGCAACGCGCATGACCTCGTTCCTGTCCTACGCTTCGGGCGTCGGCGGCGGCCGCGCGGGCATCATCGAGACGACCTTCAAGGAAGAGTGCGAAACCGACCTGTTCGGCGAGCAGGCCGTGCTCTGCGGCGGTCTCGTCGAACTGATCCGCGCCGGCTTCGAAACGCTGGTGGAAGCCGGCTATGCGCCGGAGATGGCCTATTTCGAATGCCTGCACGAAGTGAAGCTGATCGTCGATCTGATCTACGAAGGCGGCATCGCGAACATGAACTACTCGATCTCCAACACGGCGGAATACGGCGAATACGTCACGGGCCCGCGCATCATCACGCCGGAGACCAAGGCCGAGATGAAGCGCGTTCTGGACGACATTCAGACCGGCCAGTTCACGCGCGACTGGATGCTGGAGTGCAAGGCCGGGCAGCCGAGCTTCAAGGCCACGCGCCGCAACAACGACGCGCACCAGATCGAAGAAGTCGGCGCGAAGCTGCGCGCCATGATGCCGTGGATCGGCAAGAACAAGCTGGTCGACAAGGGCCGAAACTAAGGCGCACTTGGCATTGGATCCATAGAGCCCGCAGATGGTTTCGTCTGCGGGCTTTTTATTGCGCTGGGCAGTGACAGAAATGGCGGCTCGATCCGCATCAGGTACTCGTGCGCTCGTAAATGCGGTTGCCCAAAATGAGAAGCGCAGGCTCCTCCAACTTTCCGCGGAAGCCGAACAGAAAGAGCGCCGTGCTTTGCCCGTCGGCTGCCATGCGGACGCTGCGCAGGGCGATTTCATAGGAGCCGCTGAGGACGCGGTCTTGTGATTTCAGCAACAGACTTCCGTCTGGGTAGAAGTCGATTTGGTCAGGCAGGAGATCGGCGGCGGGCCCACCGATCGCGCGATAGGTCCCAGAAAAGGCCATCGCTGCAGGGGCGGGAAATGTCTTGGCTGCTCCAGCGACGGCCGTGCCTTGCGTGCCGTCCGAGAAGGCCAATGCATAGGCCTCTCCATCGCGCTGCCAGCGGCCGGTTCCCGCGCTTCCTGGAGGTCGGCTCGCAGGATCAAACTCTGCAGGCGCCCGGCTTTCGCCTTCAAAGACGCGCCCGTCTTTCAAGAGGAGTGCCGTGGTCGCAATGGGCTCGGCTGCCGCCGACGGGTTGGCGCCGTCGAAGGCGTAGCGCAGGAAGTAGATGACATTCTCGACCTCTTCGTCGGGGCTCATTTGTTGGTTTTGGCTGCGGTCGAGCGGCGGCGCTGGGCCCTGTTCGGGCGTGGCGGCGGCATCGGAGGACTCCTCCGTTACGCGCGGCTCGGCCGCGGCCATCGCCTGCGAGGTCAATCTTTCGGTGACCGCGAGACCCGCGGCGCGCCACTGGTCGATGAGCGTGCGTGCGGTTTTGAGGGCTGAATTTCCTTCGCTCATCGTCGTCGGCAGCGCGACGAGAAAGAGCTGCAGACGGTTGCCGGGCAGAGGATAGCCTGTGGCTTCGATCCGCGCGTCGCTGCCATCCTCGAGTGCGACGATCAGGGGAACCAGGAGGCCAGGGGCGACGGCCTCTGATGCGGGCAGGGGAACGGGTTCGCCTGCCGGCCGCGCTTCGCCAAACAGCTCTTCAATGAGAGCCGGTGCACGTTCGATGATGGCGGAGCGGACGTCGCCCTCGACAGTCATGATCGGCGGGGCGATGATCGTGATGCTGCCGTCGTCGGTGGGGGCCGAGTAGATGGCGATGACGTCCGTGAGCGCGACGGTCCAGCCAGCCGGTAGCGGCCCGAGCGGCGTGGCGACGGGGACCGCCTCGGTGAGGGCTGCGGGGGGCTGTGGATTTGCCTGGGTCATGCCGGGATGACCGGCGAGCATCAGCGCGGCCAGCAAACCAACCCGCGGGTCTAATGCATCGCTCATCCGAACAGCCATCCGAAAAGCATGCTTCTTTCCTTTTCGTGCCGCTGTCCATTTCGGAATTGCCCATGGCAGCTCTAAGGCGCTAACGCTTGGCTGGCCAAATAATAATTGTGCCGCTATTGACCGGGCCGTAAGCCGGTGGCGGTGGGATCCTTGTTCCGGAGTGAGAAGCCCAATGCGTTTTGTTTCCGCGTTGCCTCCAGGGGCGCACGTGATCCGGCTCACCGCTCTGGCTCTGACTGTGGCAATTGCCGTTCTTTTTTCCGACGGAATGCCGTCGCTCGCCGGCTCGCCCTCCGAAGCCACCGCCGCTACAAAGCCTGATCCGCAGCGGGTCGTGATCGGTGCCTTTATCAACGATATTCAGGAGATTGATTTCCGTACCCAGAGCTATGCGGTCGATGTCTATGTCTGGTTCCGTTGGACCGACACGTCGATCGATCCCTCGAAATCACTGGAGTTCATGAACCGCTTCGCGCCGAACGCTCACGTGCGCGATCAGATCTACGAGCCGCCCAAGGTTTTGCCGGACGGAACATTGTATGCCGTGGTGCGCAATCAGGGACGGTTCTCGACCAAACTGGCGCTCGGCAATTATCCCTTCGACAAGCAGGAGCTCATCGTCGACCTGGAAGATTTGGAATTGGGTTCGAACTTTCTAACGTATGTCGCAGATAAAACCCCGCTGACCGTTTCGCCAGAGATTTATGTGCCGGGCTTTCGGCTGGGGCCGGCGCGGATGGACATTGTCGAGCATGTCTATCCGACGAACTTTGGCAATCCGACGGTCGGAGACGTTGAAACGTATTCGCGAGCGAGACTTATCGTTCCGATCGAACGGCCGCTGACAGCTCTGTCGGTCAAAACATTCTTGCCCATTCTTCTGATCCTGGCCTGTGCCGGTCTAATCCTCTGGGTGCGGCCCGCGTATATCGATGCCCGTGTCGGTCTCAGCGTTACAGCGCTTCTCACCTTGCTGTTGACTTTGGTCGCCCTGCAACTCGCCACGGGGCGGGGGCAGGCGGAAGTCGATTATCTGACGATGATCGACAAGATTTACCTTGCTTCGTATGCCTTCATTCTTCTCGTTCTGCTGCGGGTGGTGCGGGCTTCGTGGCGCGACGGCGAACATGGCAGCGACGAGGCGGTCGCTCGTGTGGACCGTTCCTGGTTCCTTTTCGTCGTGGGGCTCTATGCAGTTCTTACCACGCTGATCATTTCGCTATCTCTTTCGTGACAAGGCAACATGGCAGCGGGCATTTCGGGGTTTTCAACGGACGCGGGACAGCACGACGGGCAGGTCCGCTACGTCGACACATGCACGCTCACGGTGACCGGCGGCGACTGGGAGTTCGCGCGAACACACGGCGCGGAGATCGACGCGTTCTGGCAGCGGCGGACGGCGGAGAATGCCACGCTCTTCAATGGGCGCATTTTTATGCTTTCGAGCTATCAGATCGAGGCGGATCGTTTCTTCGGACGGCTGGTGCCGGTCGAATTCAAGGCCTTTCTCTTCTGGAAGGAAAACGGCTGCCCAGACCGATCGGTATTCGATGTTTTCGGTTCGGCTCTGATCCGGGCCGATGATGGTGCCATCCTTCTCGGGCGGCAGAAGGCGGGCATCAATGCAGGGCTGATCTATCTGCCGGGCGGGTTCATCGATCCGCGCGATGTGGATCATGACGGCCGTGTGGACATCAGGGAGAGCGTATTGCGCGAGGTCGCGGAGGAGACGGGGCTCGGCGGGCGGCAACTCGCGGTCCGCGACGGATTTCTCGTCACGACGATCGGGACACAAGTTTCGATCGCGGTCGAGGTCGTCGGGGACGGGGATGCGGAGACGTTGCAGCGGCGGATCCGTGAGGCGCTCGCGGCGGAGGCGGAGCCGGAACTGGACGAGATCGTGGCCGTGCGGGAATGGGCCCATGTCGAGGCGATGCCGGTGCCGGCCTATGCGCAGGTGCTGCTTGCGTTTCTTTTGCACGCTCGGCTGCCGGTCAAAAGTGGCTGAGTAGCTGTTTTTGGAAGGCCCGGCTTGGATATCAGCGGGGAATGGGCTAATTCCCGACCCGCAAACGGCAAAGGCGGGGAACGATGCGGCTCTCCTACAGTACGTTGGATGTTTTCACGGACCGGCGCTTCGGCGGCAATCCGCTGGCGGTCGTGCATGGCGCGGGTGGCCTGACGGACGCGCAGATGCAGGCGATCGCGCGCGAGTTCAATCTGTCGGAGACGGTGTTCGTGCTGCCGGCGGAGAATCCGGCGCACTCGGCACGCATCCGGATTTTTACGCCCGTCAAGGAATTGGCATTTGCCGGGCATCCGACAGTCGGGACAGCGGCGCTGCTGGCTGAGAACAAGTTCGGGCCAGGGCGGGATGCGGATGCGCTCATCGTTCTGGAAGAGGGAATCGGGACCTTGCGCGTCGGCGTGCGGCTGAAAGCCGATCAGCCGCCGTTCGCGGAGTTCGATGCACCGAAGGTTCCTGTCGAAGCCGGGACGCTGCCGCCGGTCGATGTGCTGGCGGCGGGTCTCGGGTTGATCCCGAGCGAGATCGGCTTCGAGAACCACAAGCCGGTTTGCTACGCGGTGGGCAACGCTTTTGCGTTCGTACCGATTGCGTCGCGGGAGGCGATTGCGCGGGCGCGCATCAATGGCAGCCATTGGGCGCCTGCGTTCTCGCAGCAGGGGCTCGTCGGCGCCTATCTCTATACGCGGCAATGCGAGCATACGACCTCATCGTTCCACGTCCGCATGTTCGCGCCCGACGCCGGCGTGCCGGAGGATCCGGCGACGGGGTCGGCGGCGGTCTGCTTTGCCGGTGTCATCGCGCGCTTCGACCGGCTGCCACATGGAACCCATCGGCGGACCATCGAGCAGGGATTCGAGATGAACCGGCCGAGCCTGGTATCGCTCGTTCTTCAGATCGATGGGCAGGCACTGGAGGGTGTTCGTATTGGTGGACATTCGGTCAGGGTCAGCGAAGGCACGATCGAGGTGTCGTGCTGATCACTGGGCGGCGCGGGGCGGCATCATGCGGATCAGCGTCGTGTCCTTGAAAATGGCGTGGTGGATGATCGACAGGAGCGCGTGCCCACCGAGGAGGACATAGCCGATCGTGCCGCCGATCTCGTGCAGCTCTTCGAGTTGTCCGCTCAGGATTTTGTCGGGGGCGAGAAGGGCGGGAACTTCGAGGCCGAAGAAGCGGACGGGGTCGCCTTCGGTGGACAGCGTGGCCCAGCCGATGAGCGGCATGGCGACGAGGAATACGTAGATCGCGATGTGGCCGAGCTTGGCGGCGGTGTGCTGCCAGGGCGCGGGCGTCGGCGTAATGGCGGGCGCGGGGCCGCTCGTGAATTTCAGCACGAGGCGGGCGATGGTGAGGCCAAGGATGGTCAGTCCTAACGAGTAGTGGGTCGCCTTCATGAACGCGCGGCCATCGCTACCGCGGGGGAAGATCTCACGGAACTCCATGAAGACGTAAGCGAGGACGACCAGGATGAAGGTGAGCCAGTGCAGGCGGATCATGGACGGGGAATAGCGGGGGACGGTTGCAGTGTCGGTCATGGCATTGGCCTCATTCCGGAAATGTTTGCCGGGGCAAGGCCCTGGCATTCGGCAACCTTACGTGCTGGCTCCTGACGGGCACCTGACGGAGATCAAGGTGCGTATCAGCCATGCAATTTCCGGGTTGCGTGCGGTTGCAGCGCATTGTCAACCAATTCGGCTTATTGTACCAGTTTGCGCAGTTTGGACCCCAGGCTTTTTACCCCAGGTTTTTCAGGCGATGCCACTGTCGGCCGACCGCTCTGGCTTCACGTTCTCCGCCGCAGCCGCCTGGCTGGGCGGCCGGAGCGGCCTTGCCTGGACCATGGCTCTCCTTCCTTCGCCGCTGCTCCTTATCGGCCCCTGAGCCTGCCCCGCCGCGTGTCTTCATCGTGGCGACTGCTCAGGGGAGCCTAGACAGCAGAGCCCGAGAGATCATCGCCCCGCACGCTCGAGCGCTGCCGGGCCGGACATGAAGGACCACGAGATATGACCGCCACGACCGACCGCGTCGTTATCTTCGATACGACTTTACGCGACGGCGAACAGTGCCCCGGCGCGACCATGACATATGAGGAAAAGCTGGAGGTGGCCGACTGCCTCGACGCGCTGGGCGTCGATATTATCGAAGCCGGATTTCCGATTGCGTCGGAGGGCGACTTCGATGCGGTGAGCGCGATCGCCAAACGGGTGCAGAACGCGACTGTGGCGGGGCTGGCACGCGCAATCAATGCAGACATCGATCGGGCGGGCGAAGCCGTGCGCACGGCCCGGCGCGGGCGTATCCATACGTTCGTTTCGACGTCGCCCATCCATCTCGAATATCAGATGCGCAAGAGCCAGGCCGAGGTGCTGGATATCATCACGGCGACGGTGGCGCGGGCGCGCAACCTCGTGGACGATGTGGAATGGTCGGCGATGGACGCGACGCGGACACCGATCGATTACCTGTGCCAGTGCGTGGATGCGGCGATCAAGGCGGGTGCGACGACGATCAACCTGCCGGACACCGTCGGTTATGCGACGCCGCAGGAATACTACGAGATGTTCAAGGCGGTGCGCGAGCGCGTGCCGAATGCGGATAAGGCTGTGTTTTCGACGCATTGCCACAACGACCTGGGGCTGGCGGTTGCCAACTCGCTGGCGGCGCTGGGCGCGGGTGCGCGGCAGATCGAATGCACGATCAACGGCATCGGCGAGCGGGCCGGGAACGCTGCGCTGGAAGAAGTCGTGATGGCGATCCGCACGCGTGGGGATGTGCTGCCGTATGACACGCGCATCGACACGACGATGCTGGCGCGGGCCTCGAAGCTCGTCTCCTCCGTGACGAATTTCCCGGTGCAGTACAACAAGGCGATCGTCGGGCGGAATGCGTTCGCGCACGAGAGCGGCATCCACCAGGACGGGCTCTTAAAGTATCAGCAGACGTATGAGATCATGACGCCGGAGTCGGTGGGCGTGGCAAAGACGTCGCTCGTGATGGGCAAGCATTCGGGGCGCAATGCATTTCGCACCAAGCTGCGCGAGATGGGGTTCGATCTGGGCGAGAACGCGTTCGAGGATGCGTTCAACCGGTTCAAGGCTCTGGCCGACCGCAAGAAGCACATCTACGACGAGGACATCGAGGCGCTGGTCGATCACGAGATCGCGCATGCGCACGACCGGATGAAGGTCGCGGCGCTGACGGTGATCGCGGGAACGGTCGGTCCGCAGGCCGCGACGCTGACGCTCGATATCGATGGCGTGCCTTCGACGGTGCAGGCACAGGGCAACGGACCTGTGGATGCAACCTTCAACGCCATCAAGATGCTCGTGCCGCATTCGGCGCGGCTGGAACTCTATCAAGTGCATGCGGTGACGGAGGGCACCGACGCGCAGGCGGAAGTGTCGGTGCGTCTGGAAGAGGATGGGCGCGTGGTGACCGGGCGCGGCGCGGATACTGACACGATGGTGGCTTCGGCGAAGGCCTATGTGGCAGCGCTGAACAAGCTGATGGTCAAACGTCAGAAGGTGGCGCAGGCGCAGCAACTCTGAGTTGGCCCACACTCGGCGGGCCGGTGTGGGTGTTTTGAGTAGGCCCACCCTCGGCAGGCCGGTGTGGGCTGTATTAAGGGCGGCTGCGGCCGCCCTTTCTGTTGGATGCCGGGAAATTCCTTTTCTGGAAGAAGGTTTATGGGGGCGGCTGCGATCTGGCGCCAAGCTGCCGGACGCGCTACGCATGGAGCGGCGCGGTTTCGGAGTGAGGGACCTCCGGCAGCATTCGCGCCAGACAATGGGACGGGGCGGCATGGGGTTTGCTCAGCCTGCGGCCTGACTAATCCTGCTCCAGCCGGAGTGGGGCCACGTTTGGTTTCGAGTAAAGTGAATGCGTCTGCCGACGGTCAGCCCCTTCAGCGAAGACATCGCCATCGATCTTGGCACCGTGAACACCATCGTCCATGTGATGGGGCGTGGAGTTGTCATCGATGAGCCGTCCGTGGTGGCGGTGCGAACCGGTGCGGGGCACCGGCATGTGATGGCGGTGGGGCATGAGGCGCACCAGATGCTGGGGCGGACGCCCGGGTCCATCGAGACGATCCGGCCGCTGCGCGACGGCGTCATCGCCGATTTCGTCGCGACCGAGGAAATGCTGCGCCAGTTCATCAAGCGCACGCGCACGACGTTCCTGGGGCTGCGTCGGCCGCGCATTTTGATCTGCGTGCCGGCAGGCGCGACGCCAGTGGAGCGGCGTGCGGTCTATGAAACGGCGGTGCAGGCCGGTGCGCGCAAGGTTTACATCGTTGAGGAACCGGTCGCGGCGGCTATCGGCGCAGGCTTGCCGATCGATGATCCTATCGGCTCCATGGTGGTCGATATCGGCGGCGGGACAACCGATATCGCAGTGCTATCGCTCGGAGGGGTGATCGAAGCGCGATCGCTCCGGATCGCGGGGAATGCCATGGACGAGGCGATCATCCGCTATATCCGCCGCGAACATCAGTTGCTGATCAGCGAAGCCAATGCCGAACGGATCAAGATCGAAGCGGGCTCGGCATCGCGGCAGATGAACGGCTTTGCGAGCGAGATCCACATTCGCGGGAGGGACCTGCGTAACGGCAAGCCGAAGAGCACGATTCTGACGCCGCAGCATATCGCGGAAGCGCTGGACGAGCCGGTCGCAGCGATGGCCGAGTTCATCGAACGGACGCTCGAAGATCTGCCGCCCGAAGTATCGAACGACATCTGCGACCGCGGCATCCATCTGACCGGCGGCGGGGCGCTGCTGCACAAGCTCGATCAGGAGTTCGCCACGCGGGTCGGCGTGCCTTTCGTGGTGTCCGATAATCCGCTTCACTGTGTGGTGCGCGGGTCGGCGATACTTCTGGAAAACATCGCCGAGCGCGAGCATCTTTTGATCCGTCCCTGAAGGCGGGACGGCCTGTGATGGCTGACTTGTGAAGGCGTCGCATGCGGTACGTGGGCTACGATCAGTTTCGCAGGCGTCCGGCTGAGGCGCGTCTTCCCGCACGCCAGGCGGGCGGCGTTCTCATGCCTGCGCTGCTTTTTGCTTCGGTGTCACTCCTGATTTTGAGCCGGATCGATCACGGCACAATCGCCGGAGCACGGGTGGCGATCGCGGAGGCGGCCGGTCCGGTGCTGCGGACTGTCATGATCCCGCTAGAGCCGGTGCGGGCGGCGGGAGCGGCGTTGGGACACGTGTTCAACGGCGCCCGCGATCTCGAGCGTCTAACGAGTGAAATCCAGCGGCTCAAGGGATGGGAAGCGCGCGCCAAGGATCTGGAGCGGCAACTCGCGGATCTGGGTTCTGCGGCGAATGCCGCACGCGATACGGATCTGGCATTTGCGACCGCGCGTGTCATGGCGACATCGGCTGGGCCGTTTGCGCGCTCGGCGATGATCAACGCCGGCAGAGGTGAAGGGCTCAAGACCGATTATCCGGCGCTTGCGGGGGATGGTCTTGCGGGTCGGGTCGGCTCGGTCGGAAATGGCGTGTCGCGTCTGCTGCTCATCACGGACGTGGATAGCCGGATTCCGGTTTTCGTCGGACCGAGGGCGTTGCGCGCCGTGCTCGCCGGTGACAACGGGCCGGAACCGCGGCTGATTTTTCTGGGGCCCGACGGTGTGGTGGCTCCCGGCGACGAAGTTTCGACGTCGGGGCTCGGCGGCATGTTTCCTCGCGGGCTCAGAATTGGGACGGTGCGTGAAGCCGGTGCGCGGCCCATCGTGATGCCGCACGCGGATCTCGACCAACTCGAATACGTCAGCGTTCTTTTCTACGACCCGGTTCCGGGCGATGTGCCGTCGCTCGAACAGCGGCCCCAAGCCGGGGGCGCGCGATGACGATGGCCAGACATCTGGCACCCGCCTTGAGCGTGGCCGTGCTGGCGCTGCTTGCCGTGCTGCCATGGGGGCTGCCGGCGGACGGCCGGTTCGTGCTGCCCTTCTTGCCTGTCATTGCTATTTTCTACTGGTCGTTGCGGCAGCCCGAACGGCTGCCGCTGTGGGTGCCGTTCGTTGCGGGTCTGATCGTCGACGTGCTTTCGAACGGACCGCTGGGGTTCTGGCCGCTCATTTATCTCGGTAGCGTGATGCTGGGTGTCGAAGCGCACGGAATGGCGTCGTCACGGGCAGGTGCGAACTGGGGTCTGTTCGCGGTGTCCATCGGCGCGCTCGTCATCGGCGCATGGGGCGTGGCCTCGATCTATCATCTCGCACTTGCAGACTGGCAGCCGTTCGCGTGGGCTGCGTGGTGTACCGGGCTCTCCTATCCGCTCGTGACCTTTGTTCTGCGCGCGCTCGATCCCGACCCCGTGCGGCCCGGTAACGACCGGCTGATGCGCGGAGTGTGACGATGGCCGGCCGCGACGAGGATGATTTCGACCGGCGCCGCTTCAACAGGCGGGCTTTGATCGTGGGAGGCGTGCAGACAGCGGCTTTCGCTGCGGTTCTCGCACGGATGTACCAATTGCAGGTGATCAACGGGCGGGCGTATCGGACGCTGGCCGATGATAATCGCATCAGCGAACAGCCGGTGCTGCCGCGGCGCGGGCGCATCCTCGATCGCAGCGGCCGGGTGCTCGCATTCAACGTCGAACGGTTTCGCGTCTCGATCCGGCCGAGTGATCGCAGCCGGTTGCGATCCTCGTTACAGCGGCTGGCGCCGGTGTTGGGATTGAGGCCGGAGGAGATAGAAGGCGTTGTCGGCAAGGCGAAGGCAGCCCCGCGCAACCGGCCGGTCCTGATCCGATCCTCTGTGCCGTTCGACACGGTCTCGTACCTCGGTCTCAGGGCCGCCGATTTTGCCGATGTCGAGATCGACGTGGTGTTCGATCGCGCCTACGCGCACGGCGTGGCGGCGGGTCATGTGGTGGGACATACGGGTAGTGTCGACCAGCACGCGCTCGATGACGATGCCTATTTGAGAATGCCCGGCGCGCGGATCGGCAAGACCGGGGTCGAACTCGGCATGGAGCGGGAGTTGCGTGGCGCGCCGGGATGGCAGCGTGCGGAAGTCGATGCGCGGGGCGTGAAGGTGCGCTCGCTCGCGGAAGCCGATCCGGTGGCCGGTCAGGACGTGGTTTTGACGATCGACGCGGTCCTGCAACAGCGCGTGATGGATCGATTGGCGGGCGAGCGGCGGGCGGCTGCGGTGGCGATCGACGTCTCTTCGGGTGAGGTGGTCGTGATGGCTTCGGTGCCGTCCTACGATCCCAATATGCTCACGGTGTCCTTTGACGAGGCGCAGTTTGCCATGCTTGACGGCCATCCCGACAAGCCTCTCATCAATCGGGCCATTGCAGGGCTTTATCCGCCAGGGTCGACCTTCAAGATGGTGACTGCGCTGGCTGCCTTGGAGGCCGGTGCGATCACGACGCGGCAGGCGGTGACGTGCAACGGCGCGTTCGAATTCGCGGGGGAGACGTACCGCTGCTGGAATCGCGGCGGACATGGTTCGGTTGATCTTGCGGAGGCCATTCGAAAGTCGTGCGATGTCTATTTTTACAATCTCGCTGAACGCATCGGCGTCGATCGGATCGCAGCGATGGCCCGGGCGCTGGGTCTCGGGCAGACGTACTTCTGCGGGTTGGGCGGGCAGAAAGACGGGCTCATTCCGACGACGGGATGGAAACGCGCGGTAAAGGGCGATGGATGGCTGCGAGGCGAGACGATCCTTGCCGGCATCGGGCAAGGGTATGTGCTCGCGACGCCCTTGCAATTGGCCGTGATGACTGCACGGATCGCGACGGGGCGCGCGGTCGTGCCGACGCTCGTGCGCATGGCGCAAGATCAGCAGCCGGCGAGGCCTCTGTTTGCGCCACTCAATATCGCTGCTGATGGACTGGACGCAGTGCGCGCCGCGATGGTGGGGGCCGTGCATGCGCCCGACGGTACGGGTGGTGAGGCGATCATGGATGGCGGCGAGGTTTTGATCGCGGGCAAGACCGGGACATCGCAGGTGTGGGCTTCGGAACGGGGGGCGACGGCGCGGGAGGAGCGCTACGATCTGCGCGATCACGCGTTGTTCGTGTCATTCTTTCCCGCGACCGCGCCGCGGTATGCGATCGCGTTGGTGGTGGAGCATGGCGGCAGCGGCGGACGGGCGGCCGCACCGCTCGTGCGCGACATCTCCCGGATCATTCTCACGGAGGCGGCGCTGGCCACCGTTGAAATACCAGGAAGCGTGCGATGAGGCGGACGGCGCTCAGCACGCGGGGTTTGACCGTTCTCGGTGGTTTGACGCTCGCGCACTGGGCCATCCTCGCGATCGTTTCGGCGCTGGTGGCGATCGGTGTCGCGACGCTTTATTCGGTGGAGGGTGGATCTTTCCAGCCATGGGCCGAGAGGCACGGTCTGCGATATCTGGCGGGTGTCGCCGCCATTCTCGCGATGTTGTCGGTGCCGCTGCACGTGTGGATGCGGCTTGCCGTTCCGGTCTATGCCGTTGCGCTCCTGTTGCTTGCGTCTGTTCCATTCCTTGGCAGCGAGGCGCTGGGTGCGCGCCGGTGGCTCGATCTCGGACCGGTCTCGTTTCAGCCGGCGGAGTTCATGAAGGTCGCGCTCATTCTGCTGCTCGCTGCCTACTATCAGTGGCTGCCGCGTGCGCGGGTTTCGAACTGGGTCTGGGTCACGGTGCCGCTCGCTGCGATCGTCGTGCCAGTTCTGTTCACGCTGCGGCAACCGGATCTCGGGTCTGCGATGCTATATGGCACGGTCGGTCTGGGGCTTTTGTTTCTCGCTGGTGTGCGGGCGATATATTTTGCCGGCGGCGCGATTGCTCTTGTAGCGGCTGCGCCATTTCTGTGGGGTGCGCTGCATGATTATCAGCGGCGGCGGATCGAAATTTTTCTCGATCCAGGATCGGACCCGCTCGGGGCCGGGTATCATATCCAGCAATCCAAGATCGCGCTGGGCGCCGGCGGGCTCAGCGGCACGGGCTATATGCAGGGCACGCAGAGCCAACTCGATTTTCTGCCGGAGAAACACACGGACTTCATATTCACGATGTTTGCCGAGGAGTGGGGGTTCGCCGGTGCGGCAGTTCTGATTGGGCTGCAGGCGGCGCTCGTCTTTTTGCTGTGGCGGATGATGGCGGCGGCTCCGACTATTTTTGCGCGGCTGCTGATCGCTGGGGCGGCGCTGACGCTTTCGCTCTATGCCGTGGTCAACGCGGCAATGGTGAGTGGCCTCCTGCCGGTGGTCGGCGTGCCGATGCCGTTCGTGTCCTACGGGGGAACGTCGATGCTGAGCCTGATGGGTGCGCTGGGGCTTGCTCTCTCGGCTGCGGGGACGCGAAACGGGCATCACCGGCCTTAGCCGCGGGCCTTTGAGGCGTCGTTGCCAAAGGCGCTATTTGGCCCATCTTTCAGGAGTTTGCATTTCGTCCCTGGAACCTCCCTCGGGGCACTGGACAGGGGCGTCAGCGGGTGCTAGATGCTCGCCCGCGGGTCCGGCAACGGACCCCGTTTCGTTCTGGAGCCGTGATCGATGCGTCTCCAGCAGCGAGTGGGTGATTAGCTCAGTTGGTAGAGCAGCTGACTCTTAATCAGCGGGTCCACAGTTCGAGCCTGTGATCACCCACCAAATTCTCAACAAAATCAGCGGCTTACATGTAAATTCTATTTACAACGTATGCGCGCTAAAAACTATAAACACCTATAAACTTTTTTGCTCGCTCGTCATGCGGTCTGACGCGGCGAGTTGATGAGTTTGAGCGCTGGGCGGCGATCAGGAAATCGTCGCGGAAGGCTGACGAGACGATGGCATTCAATTGCGTTACGTCTAGCGAATGAGATCTTGAATGCCTATGCTCCCAACGCTCGCGATCCCTTAGCTTGAGCTTCTGGGCAATTCGCGAGTGACGATGATTAAAAAAAACCATTGGGAGAAAACAATGCGCAGCGTAAAAGTGCTCCTCACGATCACCGCTCTTACCCTAGGCTGCAGCACACTATCTTTTGCTGCAGAGGACGCCGCTAAGCCAGCTCCTGCTGCCGCAACCCGAACCTGCTCGGCAAATAGCGCTGATCGCCTTCAATCGTGTTCAGTGAGTTGCCCTGAAGGTAAGACCGCGACGTGTGTCGGCGGAGCGCAAGGTGCCAAAGACGTGGATTGCACGTGTAAGTAAAACTTGGTGTTGAGCTGGCGCCCTTACCAGGCGATGTTGATGTTGAGAACGGCGGTTCCTTGTGCCTGGGACCGCCGTTTTCATTTGTCCATCGCAACGCAGGGCCCCAAAGTGAGAGGTTACGGACACCGTAAATCGCAGGTGTCCGTATTCCAAGGTGCACTGTCGCCTTGGCTAGCCGCAACGATGGCAGAAGTTACCGCAGCGGCGAATGCCATTCCGCCACCAGCAGCGACGATGGCAGTGACGGTAGGCTCTGCAATGGACATGAGTTGCGAGCGAACCAACATTTTGGCTTGCTGCTGCAGCGGGACCAATTGGGGCTGCCTGCGCGGTTCCGACGGACGACATCGCCAAGCCAATGGCGATGACCAAGCCAGCGACTGCCCAAAACACTCTGCGCATGTAAACTCTCCTGTATGAGAAACGTAACGAGGCTAATCCTGCGGCAGGCGGCTCGCAACACATTCAATTGTGGCGGGATCTTCGCAGCGCGGCACGTCTTTGAGTATAAGTCATCGCCGCGTGTGAGCGTGTATGTCCTTAGACCAGTTCGACAACGCGCTTCTGTGCTTCTGCGTCAGCCTCAATGTAGCGCTGCGTCGTGCTGAGCGCTCGATGGCCAGCCAGCATCTTCACTCTGAGTGAGGCATCTGCTTTTCAGAATAAATAATCGGGTAGATGTTGATTTGACGAAGCAGCATCAGTCCACATCGCTGATGCTGCGTCTCAATTATGGCTCATAACCACCAGGAGAACGGCCATGCAGGTTGAAGCTCTATTGATCTTGTTACTCATCGGCGCAGTCGCAGGCTTTTTGGCCGGGACTATCGTCAAGGGTTACGGGTTTGGGGTCGTCGGTAACATCATTGTTGGTATCGTGGGGTGA
>CAVQMH010000004.1:0-39666 GCA_963713575.1 uncultured Alphaproteobacteria bacterium | reverse complement strand
GAACTGGCGCGCGCGCGTTATCATGCATGACGATCGCGCTGCCCGTGACGCGCAGCATCAATTGAAGTGATGGGGGACCGTGTCCATGGCGAAAGCGGCCGAAGCCTTCCGGACAATCAGCGAAGTGGCGTCGGACCTCGACGTGCCCAAGCACGTATTGCGCTTCTGGGAGGCTAAGTTTCCGCAGATCCGTCCGATGAAGCGGGGCGGCGGCCGGCGCTATTACCGCCCGGAAGATCTGGAGCTGTTGAAAGGCATACGGCGTCTGCTTCACGCCGAGGGCTACACGATCAAGGGCGTGCAGAAAATCCTGCGAGAACAGGGCGTGGACCAGGTGAAGGCATTTGCGCATGTCGCCAGTTCCGACAAGGGCGGTGCGCGCGGCCGGACCGGAAAGGCTGACGGCGTCGGCACAGATGCCGCCAAGGTTATCGCCAAGGCGAATGGCAAAGGCGCAAGTCTGGCCCCCGCGCGTCCGCTCGCCGCGACGGTCAGTCTCGAGACTTTGCTGCAGAGCACAATTATCGAACTGGAGGCGTGCCGACGGCTCCTGCTCGGGGAAGAGGTCGTGTCGGCGGGTGCACCGGTGCAAGCGGCCCGCGCCCGGCAAGGATGAAGCTGGTGTGTGCGAACCGCCGGCACGTGTCGTGCGGAGCGTACCGTGAGCGGTGAGGCGGCCGCGTTGTGGCTCATCGACCTCGATGCGCTTGCCAAGCCGCTCGCCGAATGCGAAGCGCGTGATCCCATCGGTCCTCCCGGTGAATACGACACGCTAGACGGGCCGCGGAGAGTGGCGCGCATGGCGTTGCGCAGACTGATTGCACGCAGTTTCTCGCGCACGCTGCGGCTCAGCCGTTTCAAGCGGGGCCACATGGAAAGCCCAAGCTTGCGGGTCTGGCCGGAGACTTCAATCTCTCGCATACGTTTTTTGGGCCGCCGATGCTCGGCGGGTCTGCCCGCGGCGCGAGGGCCGTTGCGCTCGCCGGTCTCGGACGGGTGGCGTCGATTGGCGTCGATCTCGAGCCGCTCAGGACGGTGCGCTTGGATGCACGACGTCGTGCAGCGGTGATCGCCGCGGCGCATGGGGTTGCCGAGGGTGCGCCGCTGCCTGACGACGAAGAGATCGCGGTCATCCAAGCGTGGGCACGACTTGAAGCCTGGGGAAAGGCGAACGGTTGCGGTATTGGGAGGACGTTGTCACACTTCGGTATCTGGGGGCGCGCTCGAACGCCCGTTGTTGCCGCCATGCAAGGTCAAGGCGATGAGTTAACCGTGCATGATATTGATGTCGGGCCAGGGCTCTTTGCAGCAGTTGCCCTGCCCCGCGGCGTGGCGCCGCCAACGGTCATGGTTCTACCCGCTGATCCCGCTGCGCTGGACGAGTTCTTGTCCATCCGAAGAGCGGTTTGAATTCCGGCGTTGACCTTGCTCCAAGGGCGGGGCAAAAGGGCCGCATCGGAGCGTAGCGCAGCCTGGTTAGCGCACCAGTCTGGGGGACTGGGGGTCGGAGGTTCAAATCCTCTCGCTCCGACCAATTTTTCCCGCAATCTTCGACGTTTTCACCGCATCTCCGCGTCAACAAGCGATGGCGGTCCAATCTGCGAAGGCGGCGGCTTGGCCGGCGGGATTTCCGGCGCTGTCGGTCAGGTTCCAAACACTGGCATTGCTGATGCGGAACCGGCTGCCGGTGGCAGAGATCCGGATGCCGGCGTAATCGTCGATGATGCCGGTTCGGGTGACGCGTTCCAGAAGGCGGGCCCGCTCGTCGCGCAGAAGCGCTTCTGCAGAATAGCGGGACGGCAGGCGCGTGAACGCTGCGAAGTCACATTCGAACAGGCGCAAGGCTGTCGCGTTGCCGAAAAAGAAGATTGGATCGGGCTCCGTGCCGTGGGCGACGATGGCAATCGGTGCCGACCACAGGGCGGCTGCGATGTCGCCCGCGCTCGGCACGAGGTCGCGGCCGGTGAGGTCTTTGTAGCAGGTGGCGATCCGTTCGATGCGGGAGCGCTGGGAGCTGGTCATTCGAGGTATCGGGATCGAGCACATCGCGCGGCAGAACTCCAGTGCGGCTGGAGGTCTGTCTACGCGATGAGACCGCATGGCGCCAAGGGCAGCGATTACATCATGCAACCCATGGGAGAGAGGGAATTGTCCGCCTTCGCCTTCTGGTCTGCGCTGAAGCTATCGTACAGCGCTTGCAGCGTGGGTTTGACGTCCTTCATCATCGAGAGACGCTCCTCCATCGCCGTGATGTGCGCATCGAGCCGGTCAACGGGCGACTTGGCAGCTTGCATTTTCTGCATGTGGTCTCGCATCGCGCCCATGCTCTCCCGGACCTTCGTCACTTTCTCCGTGTAATCTTTCCAAGCATTCTGCTGAGCGTCGGTGATCGCAAGTCGATCCTTCATTGCGGTGAGGCGATCGGTGGGCGTTACCGCGTTCTGCAGGCCCATTATAGGGCAATCGTCCATCACCATACCGCCGCCCATCATGCGCCCTGGGCCCATGTGGCGGGCACCCATATTGCCTGGACCCATCATCTGGGATTGCGTGTCGTTCGTGGTGTCGGGAGATTGTTGGCTCATCGTTGCCGACGGCGCGGCATAGGTCAGCATGAGTGCCAAGGCTATCGTGGCAATTTGAGACATGATGCGATCTCCTCAGTTGGTGATCGGTTCCGAAGGCCGGAAAGGATCGCGAAGATGCCGGAATGAGGTTGCAAGACCGGTCGCGCGGCTGCGTCGTCATTTGCCGACTAGGCGCATATGGTGCCTTCCCCACAGACGGGCAAGCTGAGTGGGGGTTTCGTTTCACCCAGATTTCTGCTGCGCGACAGTTTTCAGGCTGAAGGAGGGGCAAACTTGCGCGCCATGGCCAGGAACGCCGACACATGCGGCGGATGCGGTTCGCGTGCCTTCAGGACCAAGCCGATTTCGTGAGTGACCGCCGGTTCGACGATTGGGATGGCGATCAGTTCCATGGGTGCTGCGAATCGATCACCGGTGCCAAGCGCGGCGATGGTTGCAAACAATCCGGATCGGACGTGCACGTGCAGCATCGTCATGGAGTTGGATTCCAGCATCGGCGGAATTTCGACGCCCACGTCGGACAAATGTCGATCGATGATGCGGCGGTTCTGCATATCGCCCGTCAGCAGGCAAAGTGGAAGGCGGCCCGCGTCCGCCCAGGATATCTGCGTTCGGTCGGCGAGCGGATGGCCTGGGGCGACGAGCAGGGTGTAATGCTCTGCGTAGAGCGGTACCGTCTGGAAGCGCTGGACGAGTTCGGTGCCGATGTAGGTGATGCCGATGTCGATCTCGAGGTTGTCGAGACCGGAAAGGATCGTGCCCGTCGACATGGAGACGATCGAGAGGTGGAGGCCTGTGTGTTTTGCCATGAAGGGCAGCGTCATGTCGGGCACGAACGGAAGTGCTGTCGGAATGACGCCGAGCTTCAGGGTGCCTGTGAGGCCGCGCTTGAGGCCGTCGATTTCCTGCCGCATCGTGCGGGCGTCGGAGACGATGCGGCGGGCCCAATCGAGCACCCGCTCACCTTCAGGCGTGAAGCCGCGAAAGCGGGATCCGCGTTCGACGATCAAAACGCCCAGTTGATCCTCGAGGCTCTTCACGGCCGAAGACAACGTCGGCTGGCTGATGCCGCAGGTTTCCGCCGCCCGCCCGAAATGGCGTTCGCGCGAAAGGGCGAGGAGCAGTTCGAGTTTGTCGATCATCTGAAGACTTTTGGCTGAACTCGGGCGATCTATAGCTGCTTTCACGGCGCCTCGACAGCTTATGGCGAAGGTCCGGCTTGCAGGCGGGTCGCGGCAGGTACAAACTTGCGTGTCAGACATGGTTGACACCCTTGGGACATACGACCGATGCAACTCGATGAACGGCCAGAGACGGAAGAAGTCGTACTGGTCGATGCCGACAATCGGCAGACCGGAACGGCCGGCAAAATGGCGGCCCACCGGGAGGGCGCGCTGCACCGGGCGTTCTCCGTCATCATATGGAACTCGGCGGGTGAAGTGCTGCTGCAGCGCCGGGCGCTTGGCAAATACCATTCGGGCGGGCTCTGGACGAACGCCTGCTGCGGTCATCCGCGGCCCGGCGAGGAGGTGGACAGGGCTGCTCTGCGGCGCCTTGGTGAAGAAATGGGGTTTGCCTGTCCGCTGGAGGAATTCGGAACGATCACGTATCGCGCGGAACTCGATCAAGGGCTCGTGGAGCACGAATACGTGCACGTGTTCCGCGGCACGTTCGACGGCGAAATGGCGCTCAATCCGGATGAGGTTTGCGACATCCGCTGGATGACACCGCAGGCACTGCTCGCGGCATTCGACGCGACGCCAGAGATCTTCACGGCGTGGTTTGTGAAGTACATGCGCGCAGGCTGGCCACTCGATCGACCGCGCACGACTTCCTAATGGCTGCAGCAGCGCTTATGTAGGACGTATGCTGTCATCGTTCTTCACGAGCTTTACGACATTCTTCGCGACTATCGGCCCGATCGAGGCAGCCGTCATCTTTGCGGCTTTGACGCCGCAGATGGAGCGTGGGGAGCGCACGCGCATTTCGCTGCGAGCGGTGGGTATCGCGTCGATCATTCTGTTTGGTGCGCTGTTTGCGGGCGGACCGCTTCTACAACAGCTCGGCGTCGGGATCCCGGCCTTGCAGACGGCAGGCGGCATCATCCTGCTCGTCATCGCACTCGATATGATTTTTGCCCGCCCGACGAGCGCTTTCAAATTGACCCCGATCGAGGACGAGGAGGCGCACGAAAAAGAGGACATTGCGATCTTCCCCATCGCGACGCCTTTGCTGGCGGGTCCGGGAGCCATGAGTGCGGTGATCCTCATGGCGGCAGGGACACAAGCCGATCCGATCCGCTACGCGGGTGTGGTGGCGGCGTTGGCCGCAGTTATGGGACTGACGCTACTTCTTCTGCTGCTCTCGAACGAGTTGTCGCGGGCACTGGGCGTGACGGCGCAGCGCGTGATGATGCGGGTTTTCGGCATCCTGCTGGCCGCGATCGCGGTACAGGCGGCTTTCAACGGACTTGCCGGAAGCGGGCTCTTCGCGTCACCGCGGTAGGGGCCCGGCGCGAGGTGAAACAGCCGTTAGGAGCGCTTTAACCGTCGGCTGCCATCCTCCGGCTCGTCTGCGTATCGCCAGAGGTTTGCGTCTCATGTCTGCGTTCAATCGCGCGAAGGCTCGCGCGCCGGGCAGAGGGCTGTTGCAGCCCGTGCTCGCCCTGTTGCTTGCGGCGCTGCTTGGCGCCTGCTCCAGTTCCAAACAACCCGCCGGTCCGCAGGTGTTCGCCTGGCTGCAGCCGGAACCCCCTCCGCCGGCGCCCATCGTTACGGCGGAGGTTGAGATCGAAGACGATGGTCTTCCGGCGCAAACGCCGCCATCGGCCCGGATTCGCGGAATGCCCGATGATCCGACTGCGCCTTGGAGCCCGAACTACGGCCGCAGTGATGCGGGTGTTGGACACGTCGCAGCAGCCCCAACGAACGCGGTGGACGATAGCTGGAGGCCGGTGACGCACCCGGCGACGGGCGCGGACGCAACTTCGGACGAAGAGGGTATGCCGTCGCCGAAGTCGCCCGACGAGGCCGGCATCCGCCCTGACCAGAAGCTTTCGCAGACGGGGGCTTACCTCAAGCTGCCACTGGGCGTGTGCGCCGGCTGGCCGTGCACGCCGTGACGGGCTAGCGTGGTGCGTTGTTCGGGAGCACCCGTGTTGACTGTCAACAGGATCAAAGACCCACAAGCAGTTCCCGCCATCGAAGCCTATCTGGCGCGGCCGCGCGCGCGTTCGCTTGCGGCTCAGCTTGATGCGATCTTTTTCGAGGCAAGTGGGACGAAGTCGTTCGCCTCCGACGAAGACCGCGCCGCGTTCCGTGAGCGGTGGCTTGGACGATATCTCGCGCATGATGCGGAGCATGCGTTTCTAGCGGTGGCGGGTGCGGGATTGCCCGGCGAAACACTTGCCGGTTATCTCGTCGGTTCGATTGACGATCCGGCCCTGGCCGCACGCTTCGACGATCTGGGATATTTCAAAGCGCTATCGCACCTGACGGCGCGTTATCCGGCGCAATTGCATGTCAATCTTGCCTCGCCTTGGCAGGGACAAGGTGTTGGGCGCGCGCTCGTCGAGGCATTCTGTCACCATGTGCAAACGCTGAGTGTTCCGGGTGTGCATGTGTTCACAGGTCGCGGAATGCGGAATGTCCGCTTCTATGAGACGGCGAGATTTGCGGAAGCGGGATCCGTTGTTTGGAATGGGCGGGAGATCGTGATGCTGGTGCGGGATTTGGCCTGAGCCGGGGGCGGGCTCACGCGGTCACCGCGTGCAACTGGTTTGCAATCAAGCGGCCAATGGCGAGGCTCGAGGTCAATCCCGGGCTTTCGATGCCGTAGAGGGCGATGAGCCCGTCACAGCCGTGATGCTCGGCTCCTTCAATCGCAAAATCTTGCGCGGCTGACGATGCGAGTTTCGGGCGGACACCGGCGTAGGCCGGTATAAGCCTTTCGCCCTCGACGGCTGGCCAGTAGCGGCGGATCGCAGCCACAAATGTGCGAAGGCGGCTGCCGTCCGGATCGTCGAACGTGGGAGACGGGTCTTCGCACCATTGGACATCTGGACCGAACTTGGCCGCACCGGCGGTGGTGAGAGTGTAGTGGATCCCGAGAGCTGCGTTGGTCGGCATTGGATAGACGAGCCGGGAGAAGGGGTGTGGGCCGGTGAGCGCGTAGTAGTGGCCCTTCGCGAAGGTTGTGACGGGTACACGCTGGAGCGGCGGTGTGATCAGCCGTGCGAGAGGGGATGCGCTGAAGCCGCCGGCGAGGACGAGGTGGCGGCACGTGACTGCCGCTTCACAGCCGTGGCTGACCGTGGTCACGCGAAACCCGGGGTTCAGCCGCTCGATCGCGACGACAGTGGTTGCGGTGGCGACGGTGCCACCGCGGTCGATGAAGCGGGCCTCGAGGGCCAGCATCAGCCCCGTGCTGTCAATGACCGCTGTCGAGGGAGAGAGTAGAGCGGCGCAGCAAGTGAGTTGGGGTTCCATGCCTTGCGCGTGAGCCGCGGTCAGCAGCCGGACATCTGTGACACCGTTGCATTCGGCTCGCAGGGCGAGAGCTTGCAGCTGGGCAACCTCGTCCGGGGTGCATGCGACCACCAGCTTGCCGAGGGTGAGATAGGGCACGCCGGTTTCGGCGCAGAAGGCCTGAAGCAAGTGACGGCCCTGCACGCAGAGCCGGGCTTTCAAGGAGCCTTGTGGATAGTACAGGCCGGCGTGTACGACCTCACTATTGCGGGTGGTGGTCTCCTGTCCGAAGCGCCCGTGCCGCTCGATAATGAGCGTGTCGCCGTTCGATGCACAGGCGTCGGCTGCTGCGAGTCCGACGATCCCGCCGCCGACGACAGTCGTTTGGAAATCCACCTGCAATCAACACGCTCCATTCTGCAATCGAACTCCTGAATCTAAAGGAGAATAGCGGAATGTTCCGTGACTTATTCACAGCCGATCGTATGTAGAACAAAGCGCTTGGAACAAAGTGCGAATCGGACGGTTCAAGCGAAAATGATGCTTCCCATAAACACACTCCGGCAGGGGCGACCTGCCGGCGTAGAGGCTCGAAACCTGCGCTTGGTCAGCCCGGTTCGGTCATCGGCTCCGCAGGTGTTTCTGCATCAGGGGTGGTCGCTTCCATGACAGGTTCAGGACGCTGCTGCGCGCGATCAGGGAAACCGAAACCTGCGGTCGGGTCGTCAGTGCGGCGCGACTTACCCTCAAAATAGGCGCCTTGCTCGATGGCAAGCGTCAGGTGGTAGATGTCGCCTTCGACGCGGCTCGTCGATTGGAGGAGCACGCGCTTGCCGCGGACGGAGCCCATGACGTGCCCGCGGACGACAACCTCGTCGGCGACAACGCCTCCGGTGACAGTTGCGCGCTCGCCGACAAGTACGTGGGAGCCATGGATATCGCCGTTGATCTCGCCTTCGATCTGGACCTCACCGCGCGAGACGAGGTTGCCGG
Source organism: uncultured Alphaproteobacteria bacterium (assembly GCA_963713575.1). GTDB lineage: Bacteria > Pseudomonadota > Alphaproteobacteria > Rhizobiales > Hyphomicrobiaceae > JAGVSR01. Next base: position 31,619 of record CAVQMH010000004.1, on the reverse strand, counting down.
TGATTTGCAGCTCCGGGCCGATGACGGAGGGGATGCCGCGTTCCGAATTGCGCAGAGTCGACCCCATGGGGCGTGTGGCCGATGGGCCGGTTTGAGGCAGTATCGGCGGCTGGTTCGCGGCCACAAATCCTGACTTGGTTTCGCTGTCCGGCTTACGAAAATTCGGCAACATCGAACATCTCCCTCAACCCACGCTACCCCGAACGGCCACCCGTAAGATGCAATGAGCGCATCATTATGACGACAGACTGCCTACGCGCTGCGTCCATCGTCCATAATCACACGTCTCTCCAGAGTCTCTGCAATCGCGTATCACGATTATATACGGTGGTCACGGCGGGCTGGGTGCATTCTATGACGCAGTGCAAGGACTTAGGGCAGATGCTCGCAGCTTGTGCGAGCATTGCCCGTCTTTGCAGCGGCGGCACCGGCCGGGTGTCACACTTTCAGAGTTTTGACCGCCGCCAGCACATCCTCCGCGTGGCCCGGCACACTGACTTTTCGCCAGATCTTCGCAATCTTGCCCTTGGGATCGATCAGGAAGGTGGACCGCTCGACGCCCATATATTTTTTCCCATACATCGATTTTTCGACCCAGACGCCGTAGGCGGTCGCGACCTCTTTTTCCTCGTCTGACAGAAGCCGGACGGCGAGATCGTACTTGCAGCGAAATTTGTCGTGGCTTTTCACACTATCGGGCGAAACGCCGTAGATCACGGCGCCGGCTTTGGTGAACGCCGGGGCGAGATCTGTGAAATCCTTCGCTTCGCGCGTGCAACCGGAGGTGTCGTCCTTCGGATAGTAGTAGAGGACGACAGCCTGGCCCTTCAGTTTTGACAGTTTGACGACGGAACCGTCATCGGCGGGAAGTTGAAAATCTGGAGCTTTCGCGCCGTCTTCGAGCATTGAAGCATGCCTTTCTTTTGTCGCTTTTTCACTTGCACTTGCGGTTGAACGGAACTTAGCCGATCCCGGTTCAAGAGACAGTTGATTCGGCGGGTTTTTCCGCGAGCTTACCGAGAGTTTGGGTGGAGCCGGCAAGCACAGCCGCGGGGTCAGTCCGCCGGCGAGCGGCCGTCTCCAAGGAACTCGGCGCGCCGGGCCGCGAGGGGGGATCCATAGGAGTGGAAAGGCCGACACGGACGGAGCCTGGATCGCGAACCGGTGCACCGCGCACGGGACGTGCCCGAGGCAATGTCACACCTCCCATGGCCGATTCCAGTCGGTGGCCCGATATCGAGCAGATGCCGCGCGCTTTGCGGATCGCCGGTCGTGTGCTGCTCTGGCTCTCACCCGTCGTGCTGCTTTCGGCATTGGCCGTCATCGTCATGTACGTTCGGCTGTTGCAGGGGCCCATATCTCTGAAAGTCATGGCGGGGCCGATCGAACGGGGGATCTCGGCAGGATTGCGCGGGCTGTCGGCGAAAGTGGACGACGCACTGCTGCGACGCAGTCCGGCGGGCGCGATCGAATTTCAGCTCGTCAACCTGCGCCTGTTCGAAGAGGACGGAAGCGTCGTGGCATCTGCGCCGGTGGCGGCGGTCGGGATGGATTTGGCGCGGCTGGCAATGTTGGATGTTCAGCCGACCCGGATCGAACTTATCGAGCCTCGCGTTTCGGTCAGCTATTCCGCGCGGGATGGGCTGGCCTTAAGTTTTACGGAAACGCCCCCAGCTGAGAACGAAAACCCACCGGAGCCCGGGTCCGAAACCGGCGTGACGGTTGCGCCGGCTCCGGAACCATCATCGCCGTCGGCGGTGCCAAGCGTGCTGCGGCGGCTCGATCTGGCGCGAGTCATCTCGGAATATGCCGCAAAAGCCCGGCAGCAGCGGGACGCCACCGCCAGTCTTTCCCAGATCGGGTTCAGGAATGCCATCGTCGACGTCGACTACGAAGGCCGCCGCAGCAGCTGGAAGGTGGGCGAACTCTCAATCGATCTCGATCACAAGCGGCGCCACAGCGTCATCTCGGTGGCGGCACGCATCGAGAGTGAACGGGGTCCTTGGTCGCTGTCGCTGCTGACGGAGGACTTCGGAGAAGACGGGAACGCTGACGCTAAAGGCGTCCGTGCGGGATCTGGTGCCGGCTGTCCTGGGACGAGCGTTGCCCAATCTCGCCTTGCTGCGTTCCCTCGAAATGCCGACCGCCGCGGACGCGGCGATCCGATTCAAAACATCCGGGGAATTGAATGGGGCAGATGTCGCGGTTGAAGTCAGTCGGGGTTTGATCGATTTCGGTCCGGCGATGGCGGCGCCCATGCTGGTCGACGCGGGGCTGTTCAATTTCAACTACGATCCGGCGACCGAACGTCTGACACTGGCGCCATCGACAGTGCGCTGGGGGGAAAGCTCCGTCAGCCTCACGGGCGTCGTGTTGCACGATGCCAAGGTCGCGAACAATTCTCATTGGGCATTCGATATTCGCAGTGTTTCCGGCTCACTTGCCGCGGAAGAATTCAAGGTTGCGCCGGTCAAGCTCGATAGTTTTGCGGTATCGGGCCGGTTCGTTCCCGAGTTCAATCGGATCGAGTTCGCCAACGTATCGGTCGAGGCCGGCGGCGGCCGCATGGTCTTGGCCGGAGACGTCGTGGCCGGAGACGGTGCAACGGCGGGCGCGAGGATCGATGGGCGGTTCGGGCCTGCGAACGCGGATGTCGTCAAGGCGCTTTGGCCGCGCATGATGGCGCCGCGCGCGCGGCAATGGTTTGGCGATCATCTCACCGCCGGTCTTCTTCGGGCCGGCACGATCCACTTTGCAAGCGGGGCTTTTGCACCACCTGAGGCACATAAGGGGCGCAAGGGATTGCCCGAGAGTTTCGCTCTGGACCTGACCGGGGAGTCCGTGACCCTGCAGCCGGTCAAGGGCGGGCCGCCGTTGTCGTCGGCAGCTGTGGCCGTGACGGTTCGCGATCAGGCTCTCGAGATTACGACCCCGGATGCCACGCTGACCACGGGACCGCAGGCGGGCGTGTCTCTGAAGCAGGGCCGGTTCAGCGTCGCGGACATCGATGCGCCGATCGCCGAGGCTGAACTGGCCTTCAAGACGCAGGCACCGCTCGGATCCGCTCTCGATGCCGTGCAGCAACTGCAGCTTATGAAAACCGATGGTCTGGCGGTGCCGCCTGACAAGATCCAGGGCAAGCTCGATGGCGAGTTCGTGGTCCGCCTGCCGCTGCTGCCGGAGATCGAGGCCGATACGGTGGTGTTCACGGGGAAGGCCAAGATCACGGACGTGAAGTCGACGGAGAAGATCGGGATCATCAATGTACAAAGCGGTGCTGTTGACGTGGTGCTCGGCGCCAACGATGCAGCCGCTAAGGGAGAACTCATTCTCAACGGCGTTCTGGCGAAGGTCGACTGGCGGCGGCAGAGCCCTGCTGGATTACCGGCGGTTACATCGCCGCTGACACTGACGGCGACGCTCGACAACTCGGACCGGCGTCAGCTGGGTATAGACGTCAGCGACTTTATCGATGGCGACGTTCCGGTTTCCGTAGCGTTGGGTACAAGTGATGACAACACGTCCACTGTCAAAGTGACAGCTGATCTCACGCCGGCCGATTTCTCGATTTCGCCGCTGGCATGGAAGAAGCCCCGCAACCGTCCGGCCAAGCTGGAATTTGATGTCGTTGCGGGGACGGTGCACAAGACAGAACTCAGGAATTTCAAGGTCACCGGTGACGCAATCGCCGCGGAGGGCTGGATCGGACTTTCGGCAGATCAGAAATTGCAGGAATTCGATTTCCCGGCGGTATCTCTCAACACCGTGTCGCGGCTTCATGTCAGCGGCAAGCGGGGGCCGCGCGATATCTTCGACGTGCGCGCGACGGGCACGACGTTCGATGGGAAGGATTTTTTCCGTTCGCTCTTTACGTCGGGGGCTGCGGCTCCACAAAAGGTCGCCGCCAAGAAGGGCGGCGTGGACGTCACCGCCAATTTCGATACGGTGCTCGGGTTCTCTGATACCAGTCTGCGTAATTTTTCGATGCGGTTGTCGAAGCGGGGCGACGAACTGTCAGCGCTGGATGCGCGCGGTAAACTCGATGGCGGAAAGGCACTCATCGCCATCCTGCAGACAGAGGCCAACGGCAAGCGCAAGATCATTGCGGACACGACGGATGCGGGCCAATCGCTGCGACTTGTCGGTTTCTATCCGAACATGCAGGGCGGGCGAGGGCGCATCGATCTTTTCCTCGACGGCGAGGATGCGGGTCAGACGGCCGGTGTTCTGATCATAGAAGACTTCAAAGTGCTCGGGGATCCGATCGTATCGGAGGTCGTTTCGAGCGCGGCGGGTGACGGGCCGGCGATCGGCGCGGCGACATATGGGCAGCGCAAGGTCGTGCGCGAGGTGTTCGAGTTCGATCGGATGCGGCTGCCATTCAACGCCGGCTATGGACAGTTCGCCATCGACGACAGCTATCTGCGCGGACCCCTGCTCGGCGCAACCTTGCGTGGCAAGGTGGACTACACGGCGCAGAAGGTGAACCTCGGCGGCACGTATATCCCGTTGCAGGGACTGAACAACGCGCTCGGCGGCATTCCGGTGCTCGGCCAGATCCTGAGCGGTCCGCGCGGGGAAGGCATCTTCGGCATCACGTTTGCGGTTCAGGGCTCGATGGCGAACCCGTCCGTCGTAGTCAATCCGCTATCGCTCGTGGCGCCCGGCATCTTCCGCGAAATGTTCCAGATGACGAACCCGAATACCAACGTGCAGCCGCGTGCACCGTCGTCCGGTGATATGCCGGTGAACAAGCGCGTGCGCGCCTCCAGTTCGGGCGGAGCGTATGAAGCTCCAGAAACGGTCGATGGATGGTCGTCGGATACCGTCGTGCCGTCGAAGAAGAACTAGAGCCGGTCTGTTCAAACCGGCTTCAACAGGACGTGCTTCTTTTTGCCGAGCGAGAGCTTGATGACGCCATCGCTGGTGAGATCGCGATCCGAAAGCTGCGCTTTCTCGTCCACTACGGCGGCGTCATTGACCCTGAGGCCGCCGCCCTTGATCTGACGCCGCGCCTCGCCGTTGGAGGCGACGAGGCCCGCCTTGACGAACGCGCCAGAACGCCGAGGCCGGCCGCCAATTCGCCGCGACATTTCGATCGTCGGCAGATCGGCGGCGAGCGCGCCTTCCTCGAATGTCTGGCGCGCCGTCTCGGCGGCGGCCTGCGCCTTGTCGCGGCCGTGGACGAGCGCGGTGGCCTCCGTGCCAGCACCTTCTTGGCCTCGTTGATCTCCGCGCCCCGAGCGCCGCGAGCCGCGCGATCTCGCCCAGCGGCAGCAGCGGTGAACAGCTTCAGGAAGCGGGCGACGTCGGCGTCCTCGGTGTTGCGCCAGAACTGCCAGTAGTCGTAGGCGGCGAGTTGCGCTTCGTTGAGCCAGACCGCGCCGCTGGCGGTCTTGCCCATCTTGGCGCCCGACGACGTCGTGAGCAGCGGGCAGGTCAGCGCGTACAGCTGCGGCGTGCCCATGCGGCGGCCGAGATCGATGCCGGTGACGATGTTGCCCCACTGGTCGGAGCCGCCCATCTGCAGCGTGCAGCCGTAGCGGCGCGTCAGCTCGACGAAGTCGTAGGCCTGCAGGATCATGTAGTTGAATTCGATGAAGGACAGCTCCTGCTCGCGCTCGAGCCGGAGCTTGACCGAATCCATCGTCAGCATGCGGTTGACCGAGAAATGCCGGCCGACGTCGCGCAGGAACTCGATGTAGTTCAGCGGTGTCAGCCACTCGGCGTTGTCGAGCATGACGGCGTCGTGCTCGCCCGTCGCCGAACGTCAGGAACTTGGCGAAGACCTGCTTGATGCCGTCCTTGTTCGCGTCGATCTCCTCGATGGAGCAGGAGCTTGCGCGTCTCGTCCTTGCCGGAGGGATCGCCGACGCGCGTGGTGCCGCCGCCCATCAGCGCGATCGGCTTGTTGCCGGTCTGCTGCAGCCAGTGCAGCATCATGATCGACACCAGCGATGCCGACGTGCAGCGACGGGCGCCGTGCAATCGTAGCCGATATAGGCGACGATCTTTCCTTCGCTCGCCAGCTCATCGAGGCCGGCAAAGTCGGAGGTCTGATGAATAAAGCCGCGCTCGGTGAGTGTGGCCAGGAACTGGCTTTTCGGTGTTTCGGTCATCGGCTTTCGATCGAGGTTTCGGACGGCGGGGTTGGGTGGGCACGCGGGGTGCGGTAGGATTGCCGCAAATCGCCCGGCAAATTGCATGACGGCGGGGTTGGGAGCAAGCCGATGCGCGCGCTGGGTCTGATGAGCGGCACTTCGATGGACGGTATTTCCGTCGCACTCGTGGATACGGACGGCGAGGGTGTGCTGACGCGCGGTCCGGCAATGACATTTCCCTACAACACCGAACAAAGGGCGGCCATCGGCCAGGCCATGGGGGAAGCGCGCGGCCTGAAGGCGCGGGCCGAGCGGCCGGGTTCGCTGGCCGTGACGGAGATCCTGCTCACAGAATTGCATGCCGCCGCAATTTCGGCCTTCGTGCGTCACCAGGGTATCCCCCGGGCGGAGATCGAAGTGGTGGGCTTTCATGGTCAGACGGTTCTGCATCGGCCGGACGAGGGTCTCACGGTTCAACTGGGGGATGGGGGGCTGCTGGCCGAGCTTACCGGGCTCACGGTTGTGCATGATCTGAGGGCGCGCGACGTGGAGGCGGGCGGGCAAGGCGCACCACTCGTCCCAGTGTATCACCGGGCACTCGTGGCGGGGATCGCGCAGCGTCCCATTGCCGTCGTCAATATCGGCGGCGTTGCCAATGTCACGTACATCGGGGGCGACGAGACGCTCATCGCTTTCGACACAGGGCCGGGCAATGCGTTGCTCGACGACTGGATGATGAAGCGCGCGGGGGTCGCCTATGATCGCGACGGCATGACCGCGGGTGACGGCAAGGTGGACGAGGCGGTCCTGCGCTTCTGCCTGTCGCATTCGTTTTTCTCCGCCGCGCCGCCCAAGTCGCTCGATCGAAACGCGTTCATTTGGGACGTGGTGGAGTGGATGTCGCTCGAGGACGGGGCGGCAACGCTGGCCGCGTTCACGGTGGCATCGATCGCGCGGGCACGCGAGCATTTCCCAGAGGAGCCGCAGCTGTGGATCGTGGCTGGCGGCGGTCGCCGGAACCGCACCATCATGAGCGGCCTCGCGGGGCTGGTGCAGAACGCAGTTGCGCCGGCGGAGGCTGTCGGGCTCGATGGCGACGCGGTGGAAGCGGAAGCGTGGGGCTATCTCGCGGTGCGCTCATTGAAGGGGCTGCCGATCACCTATCCAGGGACAACGGGCGTGCCGAAGCCCATGACGGGCGGTGTGGTTTCGCTGCCGCCGCGCGCGTTCGGTTGAGGATTGCCATGCACTTGGCGGTGCGCTGCCGCTGGGCCTTGGAGCCGTATTGGCCGGACCGCGAATGTTGCGCGGCCCATAAAAAGCCCCGCTTTGACGCGGGGCTTTTTGCACTCATTCATCATCGGTGACGGCGGGCGGCGGCTCGTTGCGCTCGCGCTCACGTTCCCGCTGGCGCTCGGCTTCGCGCTCGCGCTCGCGCGCTTTCTTGGTTTCGTATTCTTCCTCCGCCATCTGCAGACGGCGATCGAGGTAGCCGCCGACGACGGTCTGAAGTTCCTCAGTCTTGTTCTCGAAGAAGTGGTTCGCGCCGGGAATGATCTCGTGGTCGATCTTGATTCCGCGCTGGGTCTTGAGCTTGGTCGACAATTCCGCAACGGACGCTGTCGGCACGACGCGATCCTTGTCACCATTGATCATCAGGCCCGATGACGGGCACGGGGCGAGGAACGAAAAGTCGTACAGGTTCGAGGGCGGGGCGACGCAAATGAAACCGTCGATCTCCGGGCGGCGCATCAGAAGCTGCATGGCGATCCAGGTGCCGAACGAGACGCCGGCGATCCAGCAGTACTTGGCGTCGGGCTTGACGATCTGGAGCCAGTCGAGGGCGCAGGCCGCGTCCGCGAGTTCGCCTGGGCCGCCATCCCAGAAGCCCTGGCTGCGGCCGACGCCGCGGAAATTGAAGCGCAGCACCGAGAAGCCGCGCTCAGCGAACGTATAATAGAGCGAGTAGACGACCTGATTGTTCATCGTGCCGCCGAACTGCGGATGGGGATGCAGGATCAGGGCGATGGGGCTGTCGGGTTTGGGGTCGTGGTGATAGCGCGCCTCGATCCGGCCGGCGGGCCCGTTCATGATCAATTCAGGCATAGGTCTTCTGGGCCTCGTTCTATCGCTACGGGCGGCCTGGTGGCCGGGATGGGATGCTGCCTGCCATTTCCGAAAACTGGCCGTTCAAGCGCGGGAAAAAGCCCTCACGGAGCCGTGTTGTCGCGTGCGCCGGGCAATACTTGACTTCGTTGCTCGGAATTTCCATAAACAGGTGAGATTAGAACTCTTCGAAAGAGTGGTCCGGACCGGCTGAGAGCCGGGGTCGGCGGGCGGTCCTCTTAGCACGAGAGAGGTGCCCGATTGCAAGTGCCGTGACGCCCGGGGTCGCCTGGACGACCGGCGCGGCCACTCGGAAGAGCCATGGGAGGGCGGCAATGGAACTGACGACGCGAGGACGCTATGCCGTGATGGCGATGGCCGACCTGGCGCGTCACGGTTCAGGTCAGCCGGGCGCAGGCGAGCCGATGGCGCTGGCGGCGATCGCCGAACGGCAGAAGCTGTCATTGGCCTACCTCGAACAACTGTTTGCGCGACTGCGGCGGGCGGAACTCGTTGTCAGCGCGCGTGGGCGCAGCGGTGGATACAAGCTTGGACGCGCCGCGGCCGACATTTCCATCGCCGACATTCTGACGGCTGTCGAAGAAGAGACCCGCATGACGCGGTGTTCCGGCGAAGGCGACGTCGGGTGCCTTGGCGAGACCCGCTGCATTACGCATGGGCTGTGGCAGGCCCTCGGCGCGCACATTGCCCAGTTCTTTTCGTCCGTCACCTTGCAGGACGTCATCGAGGGCGGGCCGCGCTTCGGCGCCGGCTTGGCTTCGCAGACGTCCGCGCCGCGCGAAAGGTTTGCCGCCGAATGACGGGTGCGCGCACATACCTCGACCACAACGCGACGGAGCCGCTGCGCCCGCAAGCGCGTCAGGCGATGCTCGCCGCGATGGATGCGTTCGGCAATCCGTCGTCGGTGCACGGTGAGGGCCGGGCAGCGCGCGCGATCGTGGAGGCTGCGCGCGAACAGGTCGCGGCTCTGGTCAATGCGAGGCCCGGTGAAGTCGTGTTCACGAGCGGGGCGACGGAATCCAACACCATTGCCATCAGCGGGCGGCCGTGGCGTGCGCTGGTGGTTGGAAACGCGGAACACTCCGCCGTTCTGGCGCCGATTCGCCGCTCGCATGCGCCGCGTCTCGAACTGCCGTGCCGGCCCGACGGCGTGCAGGATCTGAGCGGCGTGGAAGCGTGGGCTGCGGCTTTGCCGGCCTCCGATGTGCCCGCATTCGCCAGCCTCGCGCTGGCGAACGGCGAGACGGGCGTTGTGCAGCCTGTCGGTGAACTCGTGGCTATGCTGGCGCCGTTCGGTGTCGTCGTGCATTCGGATGCCGTGCAGGCGACGGGGCGTATCGCAGTCGACTTTCGTGCGCTGGGGCTGTCGCTCATGTCGCTGTCGGCACACAAGATGGGCGGGCCGAAGGGCATCGGCGCGCTGGTCGTTCGCGATGGCACGCCGCTCGAGGCGCTGCTCGCCGGTGGCGGGCAGGAGCGGCGCCGCCGGGCTGGAACGGAGAACGTCATCGCGATCGCCGGCTTCGGCGCCGCGGCCGAGGCGGCCCGCCGGGACTTGGAAAATGTGTCCCGCATCGCGGGACTTGCGCGACGGTCTGGAAGCGGAGTTGATGCGTACAAATCCTGCAAGCGTTTTGATTGCCAGAGACGCGGAGCGGCTGCCGAACACCTCGCTTGTCGCGCTGCCCGGCAAGCTTTCCGAAACGCTCGTGATCAAGCTCGATCTGGCCGGGATTGCGGTAAGCGCTGGGGCTGCCTGCTCGTCCGGCAAAGTGGGACCGAGCCACGTGCTCGAGGCGATGGGCGTTGTGCAGGATATCGCGCGTGGCGCGATTCGGGTCAGCCTTGGGCCAAGTTCGACGGCCGATGACGTGCAGAGGTTTGTCGCTGCTTGGAACGCGGCAACGGGGCGGCCGGCCATGGCTGCCTGAGGTTTGAAATCGAGTTGCTAACGGCGCACCCCTTGAGGGCGTACGGGAGAAGAGGTCGAAATGCCAGCGGTTCAAGAGACGATCGAACAGGTCAAGAAGATCGACGTCGACCAGTACAAGTACGGTTTCGAGACCGATATCGAGATGGTGAAGGCCCCAAGGGTCTCAACGAAGATATCGTGCGCTTCATCTCGGAGAAGAAGGGCGAACCGGCCTGGATGCTGGAGTGGCGGCTGGAGGCCTATCGCCGTTGGCGTGCGATGACCGAGCCGACCTGGGCGAAGGTTACCTATCCGAAGATCGATTTCCAGGATCTCTATTACTACGCCGCGCCGAAGAGCTCGGAAGGGCCGAAGTCGCTCGATGAGGTCGATCCGGAACTTCTGAAAATGTACGAGCGCCTCGGTGTGCCGCTGCAGGAGCAGGAGATCCTTGCGGGCGTGAAGAGCGACAAGCCGCGCGTGGCGGTCGATGCCGTGTTCGACAGCGTGTCGGTCGTCACCACCTTCAAGGACGAGCTGGCCAAGGCCGGCGTGATCTTCTGCTCGATCTCGGAGGCGCTGCGCGAGCATCCCGAGCTGGTAAAGAAGTACCTCGGCTCGGTCGTGCCGCAGTCGGACAACTATTATGCGGCGCTGAACTCGGCGGTGTTCTCGGACGGCTCGTTCGTTTACGTGCCGGAGGGCGTGCGCTGCCCGATGGAGCTTTCGACCTACTTCCGCATCAACGAGAAGAAGACGGGCCAGTTCGAGCGCACGCTCATCATTGCCGACAAGGGCTCGTACGTGTCGTATCTCGAAGGCTGCACGGCGCCGATGCGCGACGAGAACCAGTTGCATGCGGCGGTGGTGGAACTGGTCGCGCTCGACGATGCCGAGATCAAGTATTCGACGGTTCAGAACTGGTATCCCGGCGACAAGAACGGCAAGGGCGGCATCTATAACTTCGTGACCAAGCGCGGCGATTGCCGCGGACGCAACTCGAAGATCTCGTGGACGCAGGTGGAGACCGGCTCCGCGATCACGTGGAAATATCCCAGCTGCATCCTGCGCGGCGACAACTCGCGCGGCGAGTTCTACTCGATCGCGGTGTCGAACGGCTACCAGCAGGTCGACAGCGGCACGAAGATGATCCACCTGGGCAAGAATACGTCGAGCCGGATCATCTCCAAAGGCATCGCGGCCGGGTACTCGCAGAACACCTATCGCGGGCTCGTCTCTGCGCATCGCAAGGCGACGGGCGCGCGAAACTTCACCAACTGCGACTCCCTGCTGATCGGCGACAAGTGCGGGGCGCATACGGTGCCTTACATCGAGGCGAAGAATTCGTCGGCGCACTTCGAGCACGAGGCGACGACCTCGAAAATCTCCGACGACATGCTGTTCTACTGCCAGCAGCGCGGGCTGTCGGAAGAGGAGGCAGTGGCGCTGGTCGTGAACGGGTTCGTGCGCGACGTGCTGCAGCAGTTGCCGATGGAATTCCTGGCCGAGACGCAGAAGCTGATCGGCATTTCGCTGGAAGGCAGCGTGGGGTGACGACATGCGGGTGAGGTCGGCGCCGGTTTTGTGGCTGCCCCTCACCCCAACCCTCTCCCCGTGAAGGATGGGGAGAGGGGGTTCAACAAAGACTTTGGAGTTTACGAGATGCTCGAGATCAAGAACTTGCATGTGAAGCTGGCGGATGAGGACAAGGCGATCCTCAAGGGTCTGACGCTGACCGTGCCCAAGGGCGAAGTGCACGCGATCATGGGACCTAACGGGTCGGGCAAATCGACGCTCGCCTATGTGCTCGCCGGCCGCGAAGGCTACGAGGTGACCCAGGGCGACATTCTCTGGAACGGCGAAAGCATCATCGGTATGGAGCCGGACGAGCGGGCCGCGAAAGGCGTGTTCCTGGCATTCCAGTATCCGATGGAAATTCCGGGCGTCGCGGGGCTGACGTTCCTGCGCACGGCCACGAACGCGGTGCGCAAGCGCCGCGAAATGGCAGAGCTTTCGACGCCCGAATTCCTCAAAGTCGTGAAGGAGAAGGCGGCGAAGCTCAATATCGATTTCGAGATGCTGAAGCGGCCGGTCAACGTCGGCTTCTCGGGTGGCGAAAAGAAGCGTTCGGAAATTCTGCAGATGGCCATGCTCGAGCCGTCGCTGTGCGTGCTCGACGAGACCGATTCCGGTCTCGACATCGACGCGCTGAAGGTGGTGTCGGACGGCGTCAACGCTCTGCGGTCGCCAGACCGGGCCATGCTCGTCATTACGCATTACCAGCGGCTTTTGAACCACATCGTGCCGGACAAGGTGCATGTGCTGGCGGATGGCCGCATCCAGAGAACGGGCGGCAAGGATCTGGCGCTCGAACTCGAAAAGTCGGGCTACGCTGATTACACCGGAAAGGCTGCCTGAGGATGGACGGGACACTCCCCGGTACGGATGGGACACGACGCAACATGACCGTTCAGATGCTGACGACGAAAGCGGAGCAGGCGATCCTCAAGACGTTCGAAGATAACGCCGCGCATTTGCCCGGGGGTAACTCCGTTGCGGAACTGCGGCGAGAAGCGATCGGGGCGTTTGCGTCGAAGGGATTGCCAAGCCGTCGCGTGGAGGAATTCAAGTACACGGACCTCAAGGCCAACCTTCGAGAGGCCTTCCCGCTCGTGACCGGTGGCGCATCACACGTTGCTGCCGATGCGGCGCAAGACGCGCTGGGTTCGCATTTCGGGCCGGAGTTTGCGGCCAACGCCGTGGTCTTCGTCGATGGGCGCGGGGTTGCATCGGGCGGTCACGCTTTTCTTGCGGACAGCACGGCGATCGCGCCGGAATGGGTTCAGACCGCGTTCGCCGACGAGGGCCTCGCAGCCTCGGCCGACCTGCTGCTGAATACGGCGCTGTTCACGGACGGCGCGGTGATCGATATCGCAGATGGTGCGGAGGTCGCCGCTCCGGTGGTCCTCGTTGCGTCGGCTAGGGACAATGGGCTGGCGGTTCTCCGCCACGTCATTCGCGTCGGCAAGGGTGCAAAAGTGACGCTCGTGGAGGTCGAGCGGGCACCGGTTTCGGGTGGGGCGCGCCAGTCGAGCGCGGTAACGCAGATCTCCATCGCGGATGGGGCCGAAGTGGTGCACATCAAGGTCGTGGAGGCGCACAAGGGCTCGGCGCACCTTGGGCACTGGCAAGTGCGGCTGGGCGCAAACGTTTCCTACAAGCCGTTTCAATTGACCCTTGGTGAGGGGCTCGTGCGTAACGGGCTGAACGTGGATTTCAGGGGACAGCATTCGACGCTGGATTTCGGTGGCGCATCCGTGGTGCACGGCAGCGGACATGCAGACAGCTCCCTGATCGTGGATCACATCGTTCCCCATTGCACGAGCCGGGAACTTTACAAGGCGGTCCTAGACGGGCAGGCGCGCGCGGTCTTCCAGGGCAAGGTCATCGTGCGGCCGGGTGCGCAGAAGACGGACGGAAAGCAGATGGCGCAGGCTCTGATGCTGTCGCCGGATGCGGAATTCGATTCCAAACCGGAACTGGAAATCTATGCTGACGACGTGGTCTGCGGGCATGGCTCGACGGCGGCGGAAATAGATCCCGATCTCGTGTTTTATTGCACATCACGCGGCATTCCGACGGCGGTGGCACGTGGCATGCTGATCGAAAGCTTCATCGCCGAGGCGATCGAAAAGGTCGAGCATGAGGGCCTGCGGGACGCTCTGATCGGCATCGCTCGCGACAGCCTCGCGGCATAACACACGTTCGGTTCTCTGACCGAGAGCCTGGGGAGAAGACGAGATGGCCGACGCAGCGCGCCAGTTGCACGCAGAGAAGACGGACTGGGCCGGCGGCACATTCGACGTGGCGCGACTGCGCGCGGATTTCCCGATCCTGTTCCGTGAGATCCACGGCAAGCCGCTGGTGTATCTCGACAACGGCGCCAGCGCGCAGAAGCCGGTTTCGGTGATCGAGGCGATGGATCATGCCTATCGCTTCGAGTACGCGAACGTGCACCGCGGACTGCATTACCTCTCCAATACCGCGACGGCCCGGATGGAGGATGCGCGCGAAACGGTGCGCCGGTTCTTTAACGCGGGCTCCGTCGAGGAGATCATTTTCACACGCAATGCGACGGACGCCATCAACATCGTGGCCTCGTCGTTCGGCGGGATGGTCATCGGCGAGGGCGATGAGATCGTTCTGTCGATCATGGAGCATCACTCCAATATCGTGCCGTGGCATTTCCATCGCGAGCGGCGCGGTGCGGTTCTCAAGTGGGCGCCGATCTCGGACACTGGCGAGTTTCTGCTTGATGAATTCGAGCGACTTTTGGGACCCAAGACGAAGATGGTCGCCATCACGCACATGTCGAATGTGCTCGGCACCGTGACGCCGATCAAGGAGATCATCCGGATCGCGCATGCCAAGGGCATTCCGGTTCTGGTGGATGGGAGCCAGGCGGCGGTCCACATGCCGATCGATGTGCAGGATCTCGATGCCGACTTCTATGTTGCCACGGGGCATAAGCTCTATGGGCCCTCCGGCATCGGAGTGCTGTACGCCAAGCGGAAGCATCTCGATGCAATGCCGCCGTACCAGGGCGGGGGCGAGATGATCGAGAAGGTCGCGGTCGACGAGATCACGTACGCGCAGCCCCCGCACAAATTCGAGGCGGGGACGCCGGCGATCGTGGAAACCGTCGGGCTCGGCGCCGCGCTCACCTACATGATGCAGGTGGGGCGCGACGCGATTGCCGCGCATGAGCACGAGATCTCGGCCTACGCGCACGCGCGGTTCGCCGAATTTCCGTGGCTGACGGTTTACGGAAAGGCGCCGGGCAAGGGGGCGATCCTGGCGTTCAATGTGGACGGTCTGCATCCACATGATGTTTCGACCATCATTGACCGATCGGGTGTGGCCATCCGGGCTGGACATCACTGCGCGCAGCCGCTGATGGCGCGGCTGGGCGTGCCTGCGACGTGCCGGGCGTCGTTCGCGATGTACAACACCAAGGCTGAAGTGGATGTGCTGATCGCGGCGTTGCAGAAGGCGCGCGATCTGTTCGCTTGAGACGGAGTGCGCTGGGAATGATGATGATGGATGACGACATCAAGACGCAAAATTCCGAGCCGGCTGGGGCGGACGTGGCGCTGCCCGCTGCGGACCTCGAACCTGTGCGCGCGCCGAGTGTCGCCGAGGGTGGAACTCCGGTGGACGGTTCGGCGCTGTCGCAGGAAGAGTTGGATGAACTAACGCCCGAGATCGTGAAAGCTTTGAAGACGGTATATGACCCAGAGATCCCCGCGGATATCTTTGAACTCGGTCTCATCTATAACATCGATATTGCCGATGACCGGCAGGTGTCGATCCTTATGACGCTAACGGCGCCGGGGTGTCCGGTGGCGGGCGAGATGCCGATCTGGGTTGAGAACGCGGTGTCGGCCGTGCCGGGTGTCAGCGGTTGCAAGGCGACGATCACGTTCGATCCGCCGTGGGATAAGAGCCGAATGTCGGACGAAGCGCAGCTCGCACTCAATATGTTTTAATCGTCCTTCGGCTCGTGCGGTTGACCTGAGAAGAACGAGACGATCACCCGTCATGATCTGTTGGATGGATCGGGACGGACGCACGTGGTTCCGTGCGGTGCTCGCGGTGGCCCCTACAGAAATTGGGCGCCTTGTGCTAAGTTTTCGATCGCGTCAGGGGCTCCAATTTCACACTCCCTTGCCGGCGCCACTCGCTGCAAGGGAGCCAGCCGAATACGCCGAATAAGGCTGCCGGGCTCCTGACGCTCATTGCATGACGGATCGATCTGAAGCCGCGGCTCGTAATGGTGCTGAGACTTCCGCAGGAGCGCGCCGCCATGACCGAGCCAGGTCGCAATCTGACCGTTTACTACGATGGTTCATGTCCGCTTTGCCGGTTGGAGATCGGCCACTACCAGTGCCAGCGCGGAGCAGAGGCGATCGATTTCGTCGACGTGTCCGATCCCGGCGTCTCGATCGCGTCCGATCTCGACCGCAAGGCGGCGATGGCAAGGTTCCATGTGCGTGAGAGCGACGGGCGGCTTTTGTCGGGTGCTGAGGCTTTTGCGCGTATTTGGGAGCGGCTGCCGTCGTGGCGATTTGCGGCGCGGATCGCGCGCGTGCCGGGCGTGACGCCGCTGCTCGAGCTTGCCTATCGCGGCTTTCTGCCCGTCCGGCCTTATCTGTCGCGCATGGCGTGCCGCATTCAGCGCAGGCGTGCTCCTTAGGTGCCGCTTCCTTCGGGGAACTGGCCGGACGCGGCGGGTCAGCGGCTGAACACGCCGGCTGGGTCGATCCGGGTCACTTTGAAGATTGCGGAGATGGCTGCGAAAATGCACATGCCGAGCGTGAGCAGGAACAGGGCGAAGGCGAGTTTGGGCGTCATGACGATATTCAACGTCGAGTTCTTCGTCGCGTTGATGAGCAACATCGTCAGGGTGAAGCCGACGATGTAGCCGATCACGGCGGAGAGCACCGCCTGGATGAGAATGACGGCGTGGATGTAGCTGGCGGATGCGCCAAGCGCGCGCAGTGTCGCGAACTCGTTCAGGTGGTCCTTGGTGCTCGAGTAGAGCGTTTGAGCGACAATGACCACGCCGACGATGACGCCAAGCGCGGCACCGGCGATCAAAGCAGCGCCGGCGGCGGTGTTGAACATCCAGTAGTTGAGCGAGCGATCGCGGAATTCGGTGTGGGTGAGGATTTCGTTATCTGGCATGCGCTTTTGCAGGGCCGCCCGGACCTCTTCGATGTCCGCGCCCGGCACCAGCTTTACAAGCTGATAGGTCGCTTGTTCAGGTGCGGCGCCGATCAACTTGCGCGCGTTCGCGATGCTCGTGAATCCATAGGGTAGCGTGGTAAATGAGCGGATGCCGCCGGTCAGTGCCGCGATCTGGATGCGCTGCTGGTTGACTTCCGCGTGGGCGCCGATGCCATCGATGCCGAGATCCTTCAAGTAGGATTTATCGACGGCCAACGCGTTCGGCGCGCGCAATTCCGCGGGGCTGCCTTCGATGATGTTCCATGGCTTTACGCCGCGTTCGGTATCGAGGCCGACGAGAATGAATGCCTTCTTGCCGCCGCTGGGCTTGCGCCAGCTGGCAAAGCTGACGACCATTTCCTGGACGTCCTGCACTCCGGGCGTCGAGAGTACGTTGTATTTCTCGCGGCCGGTGAGAAGCGAAGGATCGTCAAACGACTTGGTGCCGAACGGGACGACCCAAAGGTCGGCCGGCGTCTTGTCGATAACGGTGGCGATCTTCTGTTCCGAACCGATGTAGAGGCCGCACTGCACGGCCACGAGGATCAGCGAGAACACGATGCCGACGAGCGTAACGACGAGGCTCAGCCGGTCGTGGAATAGGTTCCGGTACGCGAGCTTGGGCGCCATCTTGATGGTTTTGGGAGAGAGCTCGCCGATGACCGGGCCTGCGAGGGCCGGGTCGTTCGGGGGGGGGGCTGCGCCGGCCATAGGTGTTTTTCCGTTCGATTCGCGTCGTGGCGGATTATGCCGCGAGTTTTACGCTGATGCTCAATCGCAAGCGACTGTAACGGTCACGCCGACGGCGGGGATAAACTTGCGGCACGTCACGGGGCCGGTTGCTGCAACCTTGGCGGATGATTTGGCGGCGGGTGCGGCGGCTGCCGTTTGAATCGCCGCACCGTCCCTGGCGATGATCGTATCGGTGGGGGAGAGAATGCGAACCGTTTCGGGGCGGGGCAGGTTGTCGATGGCCAGTGTGCGGCCGAGCAGGCCGGGAGCGGCATTTTCGTTGGTGGTCAGCGGTATCGCCTTCGGGGCATTCGACGGGGCGCTGTGGCGCACCTGAACGACTTGGCGCGCGGTCGTTGATCTCCTGCGTTCAGCGGATTCGATGGGAGCGCGTTTTGCGGCGTGGGCCTTGGGACTGGCGGTTGCATAGCCGCTGCTGCCACCGTAACCGGGCGTCGGTGTGGCGACAAAGGTGCCAAGGGGACCGCCAAAATTGAGGCGCACGCCGCTGCCGGCTTGAGCCGGCTGGCCAAGCGCAAAGGCGGTTGAGGCGAGCGCGAGGGCGGTGAGAACGGCGTGGCGGCGGATCATGGCGGGCTCCAACGGCTGCAAGGCGGCGTCTGTCAGCGGCAGAATGCGCCGATGGTTCCGCGACCGCTGTTACCGCAGGAACAGGGACGCCAATCCCCGCAAGGCTCCCGTCTAGCCGGTGTAAGGCCTTGGAATAGGCCGACCTCGCAATCGCAGCGAACGGTTGCTATATTGGAAGGACGCACCCGAGGCCTTGAACCTGGATCTGCCAAGAGATGACTGAACTCGCCCCAACTCCCGTTCGCCGCGCCCGGCCGCAGGTGATGACCCTGACGCCCGCCGCCGCGGATCGCATCCGCTCGCTGATGGCGTCCAAGGGCGACGCCATCGCCGGTCTTAAGATCGGCGTGAAGAAGGGCGGCTGCGCGGGGATGGAATATACCATGACCTGGGCCAGCGAAGTTGGCCGGCTTGACGAGGTCATCGAGGTCGACGGCGCGCGCGTCCTCATCGAACCGGCGGCAATCCTCTATCTCATTGGCACTGAGATGGACTTCAAGACAGACAAGCTGGCGAGCCAGTTCGTGTTCAAAAACCCGAACCAGAAAAGCGCCTGCGGCTGCGGTGAGAGCGTGCAGCTCGAGGCGGCGACGGGCGCGGATGCCGCCCGCGATTGAACGGCTGTCTCAGCCGTCGTTGGCGATCGATCCGGGCGTCGTCGCCATCAGGTAGGCGATCGCGGTGGTCCAGAACTTGGCTTCGGCTTCCGCGCGTGCCCGCTGCGCAGTGAACGCGTCGATCCAATTGGGAAGCATCGAAGGTGCGGCTTGGGCAAGGGCAGCCAGGTCGCTGGGCGATTTTAAGAGAACGGCGTGGGCGAGGTGGATCAGTTCTGAGACATCCGCATCAGGGAGCTGGACTGGTTCTGTGAGCCGTTGTGTACGCGGGGCGCCCGACACATCGGCGGGGAGCGGCAGATCGGCCAAGGGATATTTTGCCAGCATGGCGGTGCACCAGTTACGCGTCCGGCGGTCGCGGCGTCGTCGCCGCTTGATTGGAACCATCCGTACAGGAGCAGAATATCGAAATCTGAGGACAAGCGCTGTGGCAGGCCAGACTTCTCCACAGATCCGTCACCACACATTTAGAACTTCAGTTGTTTTCGTCGGAAGGAATTGCCCTGCGAAAACGAGTCCCGAGGTCTGGCGGTTAGACATCCTGGGCCAGCACTCTATCGAAGCCGTGAAGGGTGCGGGCCTCGGTTGCTGGCTGGGGCAGAAAAATGCCGCGCTGTGCGAAACGCACTGCGCGGCATTTTCATTGGATGCCGATCTTTATTCGCTGCCGACTTTGGCCGGACGCGCTGGCTTTCTCAAAAACGCGGGAACATTTTCCGCAAAGCCGCCGGCCGAAGCCGACACGGTTGCCGTGCGCGGCGCGGGGCGCTGATCGTGTGCGGTCCGGGGACCGGGTTCGCGGTTGGCAGGCTGCGGGCGCGGTTCCGAACGCTGATGATCGCGGCGTGCGCCTGTACGCTCGCTGCCGTGCTCGGGCTGCCGCTCGGGACGCGGACGGTCTTCGCGACGGGCGACCGGTTCATCGATCCGAGGCTGTTCCGCCGCTTCGCGCGCGACACGTTCGGGCCGGTGCTGGCGCTCCCCCCGCTCGTGATGCTCGTGACGATCGGGACGCTCCCGGCGGGGGCCGCGATCGCGTCGGCCGCGATGTTCGGTGGACTGGGCTTCGCGGCGCGGTTCGGTGCCGAGGGCGTCCGGTTCTGAACGGACGGCAGCGGCCTCCGCGCGGGGTGCCCCGCTGCGGCCTTCCGGCTGTTCTGGACGGCTTTCAGGGCGGCGATCACCCCCGCGTGCCGGCGGCTTTCCACCCCGGCCATCGCGCTGTGCGGCTCCGCCACGTCCATCTCGTTGCGCGGCTCCGCCACGACTGCCACGTTGCGCGGCTCCGCCACGACCTCTCCGGCGCTTGCCGGCGTCTTCGAAGTCTTCAGGCGTTGGTTGTTGGCCGACCCACTCGGGCGTGTCGCCGGTGATCTTCTGGATGTCCTTGAGGAGCTTCAGATCCTCGACCGTGACGATCGAGAATGCGGCTCCTTCACGGCCGGCGCGGCCGGTGCGGCCAATGCGGTGGACGTAATCCTCCGAGTGCCAGGGCAGATCGAAGTTGAAGACGTGGCTGACTTCGGGAATGTCGAGGCCACGGGCGGCAACGTCGCTGGCGGCCAGCAGGGTGATTTCGCCGGCGCGGAACTTGTCGAGCGTCTCCGTGCGGCTGCGCTGATCCATGTCGCCGTGGAGGGCGCCGGCGTTGAAGCCGTGCTTGACGAGCGACTTGTGCAGCACCGCGACGTCGCGCTTGCGGTTGCAGAAGATGATGCCGTTCTGGATCGTCTCCGAGCGGATCAGGTTGCGCAGCATATCGCGCTTGGCCCAATCTTCGCTCGCCGGGCAGAAGCAGAAGCGCTGGGTGATCGTCTTCGCCGTTGTGGCCTGCTTGGCCACTTCGATGCGAACCGGATCCTTCAGGAACTGCTGGACGAGGCGGGTGATCTCGGGCGGCATGGTGGCGGAGAAGAACAGCGTCTGACGGCGTGGTGGCAGAAGCTTACAGATCTTCTCGATGTCGGGGATAAATCCCATGTCGAGCATGCGGTCGGCCTCGTCTATGACGAGGATTTCGACGCCCATCAACATGATGCGGCCACGCCCGAAATGGTCGAGCAGGCGGCCGGGTGTCGCGATGAGCACGTCGACGCCGCGGTCGAGTTTCTTGACCTGGTCGTCCATCGAGACGCCGCCGATGAGCAGGGCGACGTCGAGCTTGTGATTGACGCCGTATTTCTCGAAGGCTTGCGCCACCTGAGCGGCGAGTTCGCGCGTCGGCGCCAGGATCAGCGAGCGCGGCATGCGAGCGCGCGCGCGGCCGGTCTCGAGGCGGGTGATCATTGGCAGGGTGAAGGCGGCGGTTTTGCCGGTGCCGGTCTGGGCGATGCCGAGGACGTCACGGCCGCTGATGGCGACGGGTATGGCCTCGGATTGGATAGGGGTCGCGATCGAATATCCGGACGCCTCGACGGCGGCCAGAACCTTGGGGCTGAGACCGAGCTCAGCGAAGGGCAGCGTTTCCAAAAAAGTCTCACTCCGGATGCGTCATTGATCCACGCGCGCGTTTCCTCGCGCAGCATCAGGCTGCACGAGTGCTCACGTTCGAACGAAGCGCAGGGGGAGTTGGGTGCCGGTAATCAGGCTAAAAGCCAGGGCGTCGAAAAAGCTCGAAATGGATCAATGAATTGATCCCCTGCGCTCGAGCGTGATGCTTGCTGACACAAGCTGGCCTGGAAAGCAAGGAAATCGGGTCGGAGCCCGGGCGGTGCATCGTCGCGAGAGCCGCTCCGTGGCCGGAATGACGCGGCGAGGTTAAGGCCCAGCTAAATATCCAGATCCTTGGCGAAGGCGGCGCGGTCCTGGATGAAGCGGAAACGGGCTTCGGGTTTGGAACCCATCAGGGCGCTGACCGTGTCGCTGAGGGTGGACTTGTCGCCGTCGGCGATCTCGACCTTGAGCATGAGGCGCTTCTTCGGGTCCATGGTGGTGGACTTGAGGTCCTTGAAATCCATTTCGCCAAGCCCCTTGAAGCGGGTGACTTCCGGTTTCTTGCCCTTGAACTGCGTGGCGATGAGGTCGTCGCGCTCTTTTTCGGTGCGGGCGTAAGCGACGTCGGCCTTGTGCGCGATTTTGTAGAGCGGCGGCACGGCGAGATAGAGATGGCCGTTCTCGATGAGGGTGGGCATCTCCTGGTAGAAAAATGTGATGAGCAGCGAGGCGATGTGGGCGCCGTCGACGTCGGCGTCGGTCATCACGATGACGCGCTCGTAGCGCAGGTCTTCGTCGCGATAGCGCGATCCCGTGCCGACGCCGAGGGCGAGCAACAGGTTCGACAACGCTTCGTTCTGGGCGAGCTTGGCGGAGGTGGCGTTGGCGACGTTGAGGATCTTGCCGCGGAGCGGATAGATCGCCTGCGTTTCGCGATCGCGCGCGCTCTTTGCGGAGCCGCCGGCTGAATCGCCTTCGACGATGAAGATTTCCGTGCCGGCCGCCTGCTGGATCGAGCAATCGGCGAGCTTGCCGGGGAGGCGCAGCTTGCGCGTGGCGGACTGGCGCGAGACTTCCTTTTCGCGGCGGCGCTTCAAGCGTTCGTCGGCCTGTTCGATCGTCCACTCAAGCAGTTTGGTACCCTGTAGCGGGCTGTCGGTGAGCCAGTGATCGAATGCGTCCTTGACGGCGTTTTCGACGATGCGGCCGGCTTCGACAGTGGCGAGTTTGTCTTTCGTCTGGCCCTGGAATTCAGGTTCGCGGATGAAGATGGAGAGCATGGCGGCGGCCGTGCCCATGACGTCGTCGGCAGTGATCTGCTGGGCTTTCTTGTTGCCGACGCGCTCGCCGAATTCACGCAGCGCCTTCGACAATGCGGAGCGGAAGCCGTTCTCGTGCGTGCCGCCTTCGCCGGTGGGGATGGTGTTGCAGTACGAGCGGCAGAAGCCGTCCTCGTCGGAGATCCAGGCGACGGCCCATTCGACGGAGCCGTGTTTGCCTTCCTTCTCGATGTTGCCGGCGAAGATGTCTTTGGTGACGTATGAGCGGCCGGCGATTTCGGAGGCGAGGTAATCCTTCAGGCCGCCGGGGAAGTGGAAGACGGCCTCGGCGGGGGTATCGTCCTTGATCAGGGACGGATCGCAGCTCCAGCGGATCTCGACGCCACCGAACAGATACGCTTTCGAGCGTGCCATCTTGAGAAGGCGGGCGGGCTTGAAGTGGGCGCCCTTGCCGAAAATCGTTTCATCGGGCTTGAAGCGGACCTTGGTGCCGCGGCGGTTGTGGATGGGCCCGAGCTTTTCCAGTTTCGTCGTCGGCGTGCCGCGCGAGAACACCATGCGGTAGAGCTGCTGGCCGCGGGCCACTTCGACTTCGCAGATTTCCGACAAGGCATTCACGACGGAGACGCCGACGCCGTGCAGGCCGCCCGAGGTCGCGTACGCCTTGCCGTCGAACTTGCCGCCGGCATGGAGCGTGCACATGATGACTTCGAGCGCGCTCTTCTTAGGATACTTCGGGTGCGGGTCGACGGGGATACCGCGGCCGTTGTCGGTGACGGAGAGAAAGCCATCGGCGTCGAGGCGCACTTCGATGAACGACGCGTGACCGGCCACGGCCTCGTCCATGGAGTTGTCGATGACTTCGGCGAAGAGGTGGTGCAGCGCCTTCTCGTCCGTGCCGCCGATGTACATGCCGGGACGGCGGCGCACGGGTTCGAGGCCTTCGAGGACCTCGATATCGGCAGCCGTGTAGTTGTCGGAGGCGTCACCCGATTTGCGGCGGGCGGCTTTGTCGTTCATGGCGGTATCCAGGTCGGCGAAGAGATCGCTTTGTGATCGAGCCATGCGCGCGTCTCCCGTCTTCGTGCGAAGAGTGGTCCGGCCCGGCGGCGGACGCGAACAGGGGGCGCGCGAGCCCGAATCTGATGGTGAAGATCAGGCCGTCAGGTCGCACGGATGGGGCCCGCGATCAAGCAGCGCCAGGGCCACACCCTTGCGGAGCTCGGATTTCGATCCATATAAATCAAGGGCTTATCATTAGCCAGTGGTTGAAGCCGAGTAAGAGAAGCAACAGGATTGCGAGGCGGTAGAGACGGGTGTGGAAGCCGCGTTGACCGAGGTAATCGCCCAGGCCGTAGCCCGTGGCGAGGATGATGGCGAAGAGGAATTTGACGGTCTCCTTGCCGCCGGCGCCGTCATAGGTCGCCGTCGCGGCACCGGGGTCTTGGCCGATAAGAAAGACGATCCCGAGAATGCCCATGATGGCGAGGCTCGGCCACGTGATGCCTTCGAACAGCGACCAGCGGCGCGCGAGCGGTGTGCCCGACAGGATGGCTGAGACGCGCGCGCCCAGCCCGATCAGGGTGAGGAACACCGCCAGCGACATGGCGGCTTGAACGTGGGAGTGGGGGTAGAACCCGAGTTCATCATAGTGGGACAGCCAGAAGTCAGAGTTCACGGTCATCCATAATCCTAGTGCGTCCATGAAGGGCGGGGACATCCGGACGTGCCAGGCCAGCTGTGAGAGCACCGTGAGGGCGGCGCCTACCATGCCGATGAGTGCGATGGCTTCGCGAATGAGCCAACCCGCGCGGTTGCGGTTCGTCGCTGTGACGGGAGGCGGTGCTGGTGATTGAGCCGGTTGTGACGCTGGGTCGGGACGAAGCCGTGGCAGCGGCTGTGGCCGGGAACTGGCGGGCGGCTTCGCCGTGGGCATGGTGATTGGTCTGCGTCCGAACGGCCACCATTGCGACGGGTAGCGCTGAACAGTGGGCGGGCGATTGCCGAGATTTACTGGAGCCATGGCGGCCGGTTCATATGTTCCGGCGCAGGGCAAACGCGAGGATACCCGCCACCGCGCCGATACAGGCCGCGGACAGCACGTCGAGGAGCACGACATCTTCGAGCGTCGCGTCGCCCCACGTCGTGCTGGTCAACGTGTAGACGATGCCGATGGCCGCGCCGAGCGTGCCGGCGTAGATCGCTTCCTGATTGGTCAAGTTCATGCGGCGCACAAGCCTTGGTTGCTGCAAGCCCATGTTGTCCGCAGGAGGGCGCGGCTGCAAGCGGGGAGTTGGGTGGACCGGTGGTCCGCCGGCCGGAGGGCGCGGGTGGGCGCGCTGACAGGCCGGCTCCGCGCAGCGGAGTCGGGTGGCGCAAAATGTAACGAGGCGGCGGGGCGCAGCGGTGCTGCGGTCTTCCGCATGGGTATTAGAATGGTGGCGCCGTGGCGCCCCGCCTTACGGGCTTCAGTCTGGGCTCGCTCTTACCCCAGCTTACTGTTTCCCCTTTTCACCGGCACGTCATCCGGGACCCATCCTTACGGCGGGCAGTTGAAATCGACGCCGGAAGGGTTGGCTGCGTCGCCGATTGGTCCTTCCGCGCCCGTCCCCGCATCGCGCAGACCAAACGCCTCCGGAAAGCGCCCTCGTGTGATGCGGGTGAAGCGAGGATACGGGAGGTCGAATGGGCGGGGATAAACTTTTTCCTCGCCTCCACTCAAGCGCTCGAGCGTGACGGCGCCGCTGTGGCAGCTGCGTCCATAGAGAAAGGGCGGATGTCTTTCGATTGCGCCGTGTGACTCCTCTGTCGGGGAGCCGGCCGCACGGCGCACCCTATTGCGTGGTCGCTGCCGTCCCGGGCTCCTCGACCCCGACGACGGTCGCGTCGGCGAAGACAAACAGGTAGGCCAGCATCGCGAAAACGCAGATCGCCGCTGCGAACGTCATCATGCGCTTCGTATGCATTTGATTGTTTCCTCGTGAAAAGGTTGCAGGGGCGTGTCGCACTTTAGTCAGGTAGCGGGATGAATTCGCTCGCGTCGCCCGGGACGGTGTCGAAGCGGCTTTGGCGCCAGTCGGCCTTGGCCTGGTCGATGCGGTCCTTCGACGACGAGACGAAGTTCCACCAGATGTGGCGCGGACCGTCCATCGGCTCGCCGCCGAGCGAGCATCAGGCGGGCTTGCGTGATCGCGCCAGGATGGAGATGCGGTCGCCGGGGCGGAAGACCAGCAGGCGGCCGGGGCCGAACGTTTCGCCGGCGATGTCGATCTCGCCGGAGACGATGTAGACGCCGCGCTCATCGTAGTCGGGATCGAGGGGCAGGACGGCGCCGGGTGCCAGGACGGCTTCGGCGTAGAAGCAATCGTGCGGGAAATTGCGCGGGCGAGGTTTCGCCGTAACAGCGAGCCCATGATGAGGCGCACGCGCTTGCCCTCGCCCACGATGCGCGGCAGTTCGTCGGCGGCGTGATGGACGAAGGCGGGCGGCGCTTTCCTCGTGCGATTTCGGCAGCGCCACCCAGGCCTGGATGCCGAACAGGCGCGGGCCGGTCGCTTTGCATCTTCGGGCGCGGTGCGTTCGGAATGGACGATGCCGCGGCCGGCGGTCATCAGGTTCAGCTCGCCGGGCTTGATCGGCAGCGCGGTGCCCAAGGCTGTCGCGATGCATGATCTCGCCGTCGAACAGATAGGTGACGGTGGCGAGGCCGATGTGGGGATGCGGGCGCACGTCGATGCCTTGCCCGAGCAGGAACTCGGCCGGGCCCATCTGGTCGAAGAAGATGAAGGGGCCGACCATCTGTTGCCGGCGGCGGGGCAGCGCGCGGCGCACCTCGAAGCCGCCGAGGTCGCGGGCGCGCGGAACGATCACCTGCTCGATCAGATCGCAGGATTTGGGATCACCGGGTTTGGGATCGGCATCGGGGAGCCAGCTCATGTCACATCCTACCTCTGCAGTCCCTGCGTGGACAGTGGCACGCAGTGACGGTCGATAAAAGGATGAGATCTACGGAACGTTCCTTCACAGGACGAGTGCGCCGAGGCCGAGGACGACACCGACTGCGATAAAGACCCAGACGACGATGGCCGCCTCAGGCACGCCGAGATACGCAAGCGCGCCGACGAGGAGGATTGCCACCCATGAGCCCCAGAACGTGGGGTTCTGGTTTTTCGGCCAGACGTTGTGAACCATCTTGCCGGCAATGATGGCTCCGAGCGCGATCAACACGGTCAATCCCACGCGCTTGGGATCCTGCAAGAAATCCAGCCAGCCCATCGAAATTCATCCCCCTGATTTTGTAATCGCAACCTGCCACGAACCGGCAGTGGGCGAAAAGAGCAACAAAAATCAATGATTTTGGGAGAGATGTCAGGTATGGTGGACACGTTGGACTGGAGACCACGTATGACAGACTGCAAGCTTCCACATCACGCCCATCACGCCCATCAGCACGGACCCGGCTGCGGCCATACCGCTGTGAAGCACGGTGATCACGTCGACTACCTGCACGATGGCCACCTGCATCACATGCATGCCGGACACGTGGATGAACACGCGATCGAGATTTCATCGACCAACCCGAAGGCCTGCACGCCGGATCATACCTGCGCAGGGCACGCGGCGGGCCATGTGCACGGTCCTGGATGCGGGCACGAAGCGGTCCCGCACGGGGATCATGTCGACTATATCGTTGATGGACATTTGCATCACCCGCATGGAGATCATTGCGACAACCATGGACCGGTCGAGATCGTCATGTGAAGCACGGTCGCTGAACCCCGCGCGGAGCACGACATGATCGATTTCCTTGCGCGGTTCGTGGGCAGCGTCGTCATCGGCTGGATGCTTGGGGCGTCGGCAGGGCTGACGGTCTCCCGCGTCTTTTATCAAGGCGGCGCCGATCAATTGCCGATCCTCTTCATTCCGGTGACGATCATCATCGTTCTACTGGCGTCCTATGCGCTGGTCCCGCGGTGGTAGTGAAGAAAACACAGGCGGACTGCTCATCTAATTGGCAAGACCGTTCCGCGGACAGCCGCTAAGCTCGCGCACGTTCAGAAGGAGCGCTGGCGGCTGTCTGGTCTGCCTCGGCGCGCATTGAGAAGAGGCGCCGCGATGCCTTTGACCCCGCTCTCGCAAATCCGTATTCCGCAGCCCGCGCCGGACGAGACGTACAGGATCGTCCTTTTCGACCGCGCCTTTCAGTTCCGCGGTTTGAAGCATCTCCTGGGGGCGGCGGATTACGACAAGGCGGGCGAGCGCCTGGCGGGGCTGGCCGCCAAGGATGAGGTGGAGCGGGAGGCGGCGCGCAAAATCCTGTCCGGGCTCACGTTGCAGCATCTCTACGACCACCCGCTGACGTCGAGACAGCGGCGGCGTCGATCGATGTGATGCGGGTCAACTACGACATCGACCACGGTGTATTCGCAGACCTCGCGCTGCTGACGTGCGGGGCGGTGAAAGATCAATTGCTGCAAGGCGAAGGCGGCCGAGGCACAGCGGATCGGACGCGGGCTGACGGGCGTGATGGCCGCGGCTATCGCCAAGCTGATGGATGTGCACGAACTCATTTTCGCTGCGCGCAAGCTGAAGCGCAGCGGCAAGGCGCGAACGGAGGTGGGTCTTGCCGGCACGCTGTCGTCGCGGCTTGCAGCCCAACCATCCGACCGACGATCTGACGGCGATGACGGCTGCTCGTCTATACGGGGCTGTCGATGGGCGCGGGCGATGCGCTCATCGGGCTCAACCCGGCGATCGATACCGTCGACAACATCGACGAAATTCTGCGTCATCTCGATCGGCTGCGGCGCGAGACGGGCGCGCCGACGCAGATCTGCGTGCTGTCGCACGTCAAGACGCAGATGGCGTGCCTGGAGCGAGGCGCGCCGGTTGAGATCATGTTCCAGTCGCTGGCGGGTACGGACCGCACTCTCACGGAAGAGTTCGATGTGACGGTCGAGGTGCTCGACGAGGCGTATCGGACTGATGGCGGCGAAGGGGCCGCTTGGAGCGCACGCGCGGCAGTTCATGTATTTCGAGACGGGGCAGGGCAGCGAACTCACCTACGGCAAGCACAACGGCATCGACATGACGACGACGGAAGCGCTCTGCTACGGTCTCGCGCGGCGCTACGATCCGTTCATGGTCAACAACGTGACCGGCTTCATCGGGCCGGAAACGCACCGCGACCAACTTCGAGATGATCGTGTCGAACCTGCAGGATCATTTCATGGGCAAGCTGCTCGGCCTGCCGATGGGGATGGCGCCCTGCTATACGCTGCATTCCGAGATCACCATGGAGGGCCAGCAGATCGCGACGGAGCTTCTGACGGCTGCGGGCGCGAACTATTTCATGGACGTCTATCTGGGCGTCGATCGCATGCTCGCCTATTTCGACACCGCCGGCCACGACGACCAGACGATGCGCGAGGTGCATGGCTTGAAGCCGGCGCCGGAGTATCTGGCGTGGGCGATGTCGCGCGGGATCTTGCGGAAGACGAGGACGGGGAGATCGAGCGGGGTCCGAACTGGGGCAACCCGCGGATTTTCTGCGACAGCGAGGCGGCGTTCCGGGCGACTCGTGGCGAAGGTGCCGGCGGCGTATGGCTTTGAGAATGCGGGGCCCCGTCCGGCCGATCATGTGTCGCGGGCGGTGAAGGCCAATCTGGCGGTGGCGCGGGAGGCGATCTACGCGGAGGTGGAGCCGCAGTATCTGGGACGGGTGGAGTTCCGGCGCGTGGCGACGTCGGCCGCAACGAAGGCCGCGCATCTCAACGATCCGGAGAAGGGTGCGCGTATTGCCGAGGCGGCGCGGGCGGAGTTGAAGCCCGAAGCAGCGGATGTGCAGATTGTCGTGTCGGACGGGCTCAGCGCGGAAGCGGTGCATCACAACATTCCGGAGTTGCTGCCCGTGCTGACGGCCGCGTTAACCAGGAATGGATTTGGTGTCGGGCAGCCCATCCTGGCGCCGTATGGACGGGTCAAGCTTGCCGAGGACATTGGAGATGCGCTGACGCCAAAGCTCGTCATCACGCTCATTGGTGAGAGGCCGGGCGGGGATGCGATCGCGTCGCGCAGTTTGTCGGCGTATATGGCGTATCGCGTTGCAGAAGCGGGCAGAGATCAGCGCTATGAGTATTCCGTGATTTCCAACATCTACAGCGGGGGGCTGCCGCCGGCGGAGGCTGGCGCGCAGATTGCTGAACGCGCGCGGGAGATCCTGACGTACAAGGCGGCCGGGAACCGACTGGAGACGATGCTTTCGGCGCGTGGGGGCACGGGGGCGGCGGCGTGATGAGCGTCAGAATTGCTCGCTCGGATCAACGCTCGCCGGGCTGACTGGTCCGTTCTGCTCCTAGCGACGCAAGTTATTTGTCGCAGGGCTGCGCCGATGTGGCGTCTGGGACGTATACTAAACTTAAGTCCGGGGGCTCATTTCGGGCGGCGCGCGACGGGTGTCGCGGTGCATTTGGAGTTTGATCGTGACACAATTTGTTGCTTCCACCGCTCGTGAGACGCGCGACGCTGGCCGCAATCGCGCGGGCCGCATCACGCCCGGCGAAATGGAAGCCTTCAAGGCGCGCGATAACTGGACCAACTGGCGCTATCTCGCGCTCAACTGGTTCGTGATAGCGGGCACGCTGTTCCTGGCGATCTGGGGCGAGAGCCAGTTGCGAGCGATGGGCTATGGGTGGGAAGCGATCCTGCCGCTGGCGATCGTGGCGATCATCGTGATGGGCGCGTCGCAGCATCAGTTGGGCGGCGCGATCCATGAGGGCACGCATTACCAGCTGTTTGCCAATCGCACGCTGAACGAAGTCGCGTCGGACTGGTTCGCTGGGTTCCCGATCTACACCTCGACGCATCATTATCGCCTGCATCACATGGCGCATCATCAGTTCGTCAACGATCCCGAGCGCGATCCGATCTTCGGGCAGGCGGACGAGAGCGGGCATTGGCTTGATTTCCCGCTGACGCATGTGGAACTGGTGAAGGGGCTGGCTCGGCTGCTGTGGATTCCGAACCTCGTGAAGTACACGGTGGCACGGGCACGCTACAGCGCGCTGGGTCTCGGCAAGAACCCTTACGGCGATCCGAAGCGGCCAGGGCATCCGGCGGCGCAGTCGGTTGGTATTCTGTTCGCCGGTCTGGTGCCGGCGGTGTTGATCGGGATGATGCTCGCGGGCTTCGGCGCGGCGGCCGTGATGGGGACGTTCTTGGCGATCTGGGCGGCGACGGTTGTGTTCTACGCCGTGATCCCGGAAGACTGGTTCGCGTCGGGCCGCGTGGAGCCGGTGGTATCGCACCGCATCGGTTCGATCGCGCGGGTGTCGTTCATGGCGATCGTCTATGGATCGCTGACGGCGATCGATCTCACGGGCTACGAGAAGGCGTGGATGTACTACGGCCTCTACTGGGTCGTGCCGCTGTTCACGACGTTCCCCGTGTTCATGATTTTCCGCGAGTGGATCCAGCATGGGAATGCGGATCGCGGGCGCTACACGAATTCTCGCGTTATCCTGACGGGGCCGCTGTTCCGCTATGCCGTGCTGCCGTGGGGCATGGAGTATCACCAGCCCCACCATCTGATGGCGACGGTGCCGCATTATAAGCTGCGCCGCTTCCATGAACGGCTGTTGCAGGACGCGGAGTATGCCGAGAAGGCGCAGATCGTCGAAGGGCTTTATGGGCGCATGACCGAAGGCAAGCCGACCGCGTTCGGGGTGCTGTTGAAGGAGCACGCGCCGGTGACGCGGGAAGCTGTGCATGTGGACGAGACGGTGCTCGAGCGCGCGGATCTGAGCGATCGTGCGGCGCTGGAGCGAGAGAAGGTGGCGTCGCTAAAGGGTGAGCAGCGGGACGCGGCGGAGTAGGCGTCAAGGGGCGCTTGGGCCTCCTATTGTCGGTTCACGATGAAGAGTCCCTGTGTTTACATTCTCGCTTCAAGGCCGCGCGGCACACTTTATGTCGGTGTGTCGAGCGATCTACCGGCTCGCATGAGTGAGCATGAGCAAGCACTCATCGACGGTTTCACGAA
>CAVQMH010000003.1:0-77748 GCA_963713575.1 uncultured Alphaproteobacteria bacterium | reverse complement strand
CAGCGCACCCAGAGCCTCGAGGACGCACGCGCGACCTCGGGAATGCGCTCGTCCCTTCATTCTGCGACGACGTACATTAACTCCTCCACGCCGTTGCGTCCGACAGGTGCGACGATCCCGAACTCGGCAAGATGAGCCCGGATCGCGTTGATCACTGAAGTCTGCTGACGGATGAAGAGGTGCCGCGTACGATGAAACATCAGGCACGCTCTGCTGCTCGGGCGTTTTGATCGGAACGAAGCGCATGCTCGGCCGCGGACCGCCTCACAGATTGCCTCTGCATCGGTCGCGTCATTCTTCGGCCGCTTGACGTAGGGCTTCACGTAGGCCGGAGGCATGAGCCGGACGGGATGACCGAGTGCCTGGAGTTCGCGTGACCAATGGTGCGATGAGGCGCATGCCTCGATGCCGACCAGGCATGGCGACAGCTTCTGGAAGAATGCGAGGACGTAGCGACGCTTTAACTGCCGGCGAACAACCACTGCCCTGCGCGTCGACGCCGTGAACCTGGAAAACCGACTTCGCGATATCGAGGCCAAGGCGGCGACCGTCTGGATAATGCGCTCCTCCGGATCCTGGTCGCCTCATCGGCAACCGATTCCATGGCGCTTCCGCGCCGGTGGAGGAGCCGTCCACAGCATCAATAGCGACATGGGTTGGGACAGGACAATCAGTCAGACGGTGTATTCCTCGCCACACCGGCATCTATACACATTGGGACTATGCCGGCCATTCGCCTTTCCGCACCTTGCTGGCCACGAAGGTGCGGTCACCAATGACCGCGAGCAATAGCAGCATATCGAGGTCGCCACGAAAGTGCTTTCGGCACTCAATGAGATAGCGGGTGAATTCTTGCAACATGAGCTAGCCACACGCGGCCGAAGTTCCTGCGGATATCCTTCTCGCGGATCTCAGCCATTCTTGCCACACCCAGGGACAGTCCGCCGAGATTGGGCGCTAAGCACCTATACGGGTAGCCTTTCAGCCCGATACACTCAAGTGAGCGTCGAGAGATGACGCGATGTAAAAGGGCGCCTGGACGAGAGGCTGCCGTACCTTCCCGCGCGCGAGAGAGACTGAATGGTGGCACGTTCTCGGCTGAAGGCACTCGCAGTGATGGGGTCTTGCTATCTGCTGCCTCCGATGGCATGGGCGCAGTCTTCAAGCGCTCCCAATCCGCTCACGCTGATCGATGCGAATGGTATTCGAGTCACTGCACGGATCGAGGCCGTCGCTGGCGGCTATGCATATTCAGGAACATGGTTTGGATTGGCCAGTCTTGATCCGACTGTCGCTTCGAAGATCAGCTCTCATGGGGCGAAGGCTGGTTTGAACCCGGGCTTCGACGCAACGATTGATGTTTCGCCCGGTATTCAGATTTATGGCGGCGTTAGTCTGGGATTCTCGCAGACGTTCGGTACGGATTTCTTCGACATCACAGACAAAGGCGACGCCAGCCTCGAGAATGCCTTTGCAGGCGTGAGAACAATAAATGGCCAGGGGCAATGGAACCTGATTTCTCCGCGGGACAACAGAACTATGGCGTCGGGACCGGCATGCTCATCTGGCAAGGGGCCGGCAATGGTTTCGAGCGTGGAGGTCTTGGCATCTTGCAGCGGAGGCATGGACTAATGCCACTGTCGCCAAATTCACGTTCGATGGCCTGAGCCTTGAAGGCTTCTATCTCAATCCTAACGAACTTGAATCCAATGACACGCGCACCGAACTTGCCGGAGGCGTCATTCAGTATCGCTGGTCGCCAAGTCGCGGATCGGTCTGTCGGCTCTGAAAGTGCTGCAATCGGAGCAGTTCTATCCGCTGCCTAGCTCGACCTTACCTGGTTTCATCCCAGGTTTTGAAAATGGTCGCGACGGACTGGAGGCCCTTGCAGGGATTCGCTGAGATCGATGGCTCGAACTTCGGGGTTCCAATGCCTGGGTTCGCGGCGAATTCGCGGCCGAGCGAAATGAGGACATCAACATGCGCGCTTACGCTGTCTATGGTGAGGCCGGCTATCGCTTTACCAGCTGCCCTTATGCCAGCCATCAGTTATGGTTTGCGAGCTTCAGCGGCGATGATCCCGCGACCACCGACCGATACGAACGGTTTGACCCACTCTTCTACGGCAACGGCCTGGACAACTGGTGGTTCGGCGCCAATGGGTCCTATCTTCCTGAACTCCAACACCGTCCATCACCGCGTTACGCTGCAAGCGGTGCTGTCTGCGCAGGACTTCCTCAAATTGCAGTACATCCGATACCTTCGCGCCACGAGCTCTTCAGCCCAATTCAGTTTGGGCAAGCCACGCGCCCTGTTCTCGACCGAAGGGGGGCTGGTTCTTGTGAATGGCGTCGCTGATCCGCATCTCGCTGACGAGATCTATGGCGAATGGGCTCATGTCTTTACGCCAAACATCACCGGAGCTGTTTTTGCAACGGCGGCAATCCCTGGCGCCGGGATCCGCAATCTCCCTGGCATACAAGAAGAAACTTGGCTCGGTGCCGGCGTGCTGATCACAGTCAAGTACTAAGCAGCAGTACCTTGGTTCGGCAGTCGAGAATTGAAATGGAGTAGCACGATGGTGCAATTGTTCCGTATAGGCCTCGTGATCGCCGCAGCGTCCGGTCTTGTAGCTGGAGCGCCGATGAATGGGGCGACAGCCCAGCAGTCGCAGCGGCCTAACATCATCATGATCATGCCTGATGACGTCGGCATCACCAATGTCGGCGCCTATTCGCATGGGATGATGGTACCAACACCCAATATCGACCGGATCGCGCAGGAGGGCATGCTCTTTACCGATCACTATTCCGAGCCAACCTGCACGCCCGGCCGCGCCGCTTTCATAACCGGCCAGATGCCGATCCGCACCGGGCTCACGACAGTGGGGCTGCCCGGCTCGCCGATCGGACTTGACCAGCGGGATCCGACGCTCGCTGAGGTTCTCAAGCCCCTTGGCTACCGTACCGGCCAGTTCGGCAAGAACCATCTCGGCGACCGCAACGACCATCTGCCAACCGTTCACGGCTTTGATCAGTTCTTCGGCAATCTTTACCACCTCAACTCCGAGGACGAGCCAGAGGATCCTGACTGGCCGAAGGACAAGGCCTTCAACGAGAAGTATCTGCCCCGCGGCGTACTCGATTGTGTTGCCATACCACAGGATAATCCGGATCCCGCTGATGCGCGCTTCGGCGCCTGGGGCAAGCAGCGTTGCACCGATACCGGGCCTCTAACGCGCAAGCGGATGGAAACGGTCGACGACGAGTTTCTTGCACGGACACTCGGCTTTATCGACGAGGCCGCCAAGGCGAAGGAACCGTTCTTCGTCTGGCACGCGCCTTCACGTATGCACATCTACACGAACTTACGCCCCGAAAATCGACTGCTCACCCAGCCCTACTCGTCGGGTGACGATATCTACGGCGCCGGCATGATCGAGCTCGACCGTCAAGTCGCTGCAATCCTCAAGAAGCTCGACGAGACCGGTCTGCGCGAGAATACCATCGTGATGTTCACGACTGACAACGGTGCGATGGCGGCCTGGTGGCCCGATGGCGGCACCACGCCCTTCCGCTCAGAGAAGGCCACCACTTGGGAGGGCGGCGTGCGTGTGCCGATGCTGATCCGCTGGCCGGCAGCCATCAAGCCGGGCTCGGTCTCCAACGGTATCCAGACCCATATGGACCTCTTTACGACGCTCGCTCGCGCGGCTGGGGTTGCTGATGTGCGCAAGGATTTGCTTGAGAGCCATAAGGTCAAAATCGACGGCATCGACAATCTGGCGCACTGGCGTGGCGAGGGACCCTCGAAGCGTGACCACGTCATTATGTACAATGAGAGCCAGTTGACGGCCCTGCGCTTCGGTCCCTGGAAGTCACATTTCAAGACGCGCAATGGCTTCTTCGACCCTTACGTCGACAGCGCGCTGATTTTCAATCTGCGAATGGATCCGTACGAACAGCGTGACGGGCACCGGTCGAACTTGGTCGCTATGCGAAAAGCTTTCCTCGGAGGCAAAATCAGAGACATTCTCGGAGAGCATTATCAGTCTCTGGAGCAGTTCCCGCCGCGGCAAAAGGGTGGATCGCTGACCCCGCGCTAAGACGAACGAAATCGCACTATCAGGACAATCGCCTCACTTAGGAGCGCTTTCGTCGAAATCATCACTACAGCAAACGAAGCGCCCATCCAGACGGCTACTTCCCCCACCGTGTTGCGCACCGGACCCGAGTTCGTTCTGGGTCAGCATCTGCCTTACCGACGTCGTCCGAGCGTCGACAGCTTTGCACCCTGAAAGCCGAAGAGGACACGCTGATCGACTTTTCTTGCCTAGAGACACCGACGCGTGCGCTGCGAAGCTAGATAGCCGGTTCGACTGCAGCAGTGCGGTTGTGCGAGACCGGAACAGACGAAGGATCACCTTACGGTTTGCCGTCATGCTGTAGAGGTTGCACATTCGCGACGCCCGTATGGTGCGACGCGTAGGGCGGATTATTGCCCCGACACACTTCGGCCGGCTATTGCGACTGGAGCCATCGACCGTGAGAGTTTCCACTTCCGGTAAGTAGAGCGTCGATTTCGGCTTTCACTGAAGCTGCAAGGCATCCTCGACGCAGTGGAGAGCAGGCACACACGCGGAGCGCCGAGAACCCGTTGGCGTTCAACCCGACAAAAAGGCTGAGCCGTCACCGGCTGTCGACCGCAGTGCAACTGCCATTAAAAACTAGTTGCCGTCGCATTGTTAAATTGGTGGTGCGATGCGCAATATAAGGCGTTAACCATAGCAATTATTTTTCCATTGCAGCTTTGTTAAGGCCGTGGTACTCTCACGTTATACGTTCCTATGAACGCATCGCTTGACGGCGGGGCGCTATTCTGTTATGTTGCTCTCCATGCGAGTTTTGTGAGAGTGCCACCATGACAGACGAGTTCAACGCTATCAACAATTTACACCGTCTCCGCGACGTCAAGGACGCGGCCGACGCTCACCGTCTCATCTCCAATGTGAGAGCCGAGTATTGCTCCGCACTGGAGAACTTGGCCGATAGTAAAGCCGACGGGCCGATCAAGGCCGCACCGGGCATGAAGCATTTTAATTTTCAAACCCGGTGGCGCAAACTCAAACCCCACCTCTACGATCCGCGATACCGCACGGTGCTCGACGAAGAGATGAACGCGTTCTGCCGCGAAGCATACGGCAAAGAGTTCCCGGCCGGTGCGCTCCCTGGTGATATCCCTGAGCACCCAACCACCTGGCGCTTTGAGCGATGGCCTTACCGTGAACCACAGTATGCGCAGCTGGTCCACCTCGGTGCGTGCCACAGGCTCGCACTTCCAAACCTGATACTCGCCATGCTGGCGCTCCCCGGCCGACCCTGGATGGTCGTCTCAGGCGATGATCACTCTACCGTGTGGGATGGCGCCGAGTTGATATTCGACCCGAATTTCTTTTCCCTCGGTATTTCGGCCAACGAAGCGCTCGCCATGACGGGCCTCGGCAATGGAGCCGACCTCTACGTCACGACCGATATGAAGACACGATGTTGGCTCGACTAGCCAAGGCGCTTCTGTCAACGGTTCTAATGACGGGCAGCCCTCTCACGGGATGGTATTGTGGATACGTTGGTTGTTCACATGCGAATTTCTTTGCGGTGCGCCTTTAGCACCAAGTGGTCAGTGACCGCTTTTGTGAGCTGTATCGGGTTATCGGTTGCCATAGTGGCTCTTCCTGAGCGAAAGTGATTTGTGACTGTCACTCGATTGGCCTTACCCGGAACGACTAAATTTGACGGTCACTCGTATCGCTTGACCGATCGGCGAGAAATCGGTCACTACTTTTATCTCCTAACACCCGAGTCCGTTGGCACGATTTTCAGGGCGCATTGTGCGTCCTGGTCGTGAGGACGGAGCCTGTCGATGAAGCGGTGGAAGTTTCGGGTTTGGAAGTTCTGTTCGCAGATGGATTTCAGTCCTAGGCAGACTTGCATCGATCCTGCGGTTTCTACGTAGTCTGGTTCGTCTGAGAGAACATGGTCCCTGCGCGCCTAAGAGTGCCAGGAATACGGGTTTCTTGATCGGTCTCCACGCCGCCATCTTTATACGCGCCCTCGACCGCTGCACAGATGCAGCTCCCGGTTGGCGCAGCGGCGCGTCCGCGGCCGTGGGTCGCGTTGCTCCCCGGGCCTTTGGCCCGAAGTGGAGTTAGCTCACGCGCCCGCGGGGCGCTCCGCATGGGCGGCGCTCGCTGCCCAAGTCGCGTTGCGCCCCGGGCCTTTGACCCGAAGTGGAGTTTGCTCACGCGCCCGCGGGGCGCTCCGCATGGGCGGCGCTTGCTGCCCAGTCGCGTTGCTCCCCGGGCCTTTGGCCCGAAGTCGAGTTTGCTCAGGCATTGCGGCGAACTGTTGCGGACCTGTGTGGGAGTTGAGCGGGTAGGGTCGTGACGTGGCTGCACAGGGCGGGGCGTCTCGGGATGGTCGATCTGCAGGTTTTGGCGCGCGAGGTTCACGCGGAGCTCGATGGGGAGACGGACCGGGGAAAGGTTGCGGACTACATTCCTGAGCTGGCGAAGGTGAACCCCCATAAGTTCGGGATCGCGATTGCGGGTCTCGATGGCGTCTGCTTCACGGCGGGCGATGCCGATGAGGCCTTTTCGATCCAGAGCATTTCGAAGGTTTTTGCGCTGGCGCTGGCGCTCGGCAAAGTGGGCGATGCGCTTTGGCGGCGGGTGGGGCGCGAGCCGAGCGGTTCAGCGTTCAACTCCATCATCCAGCTCGAACATGAAAAAGGCATTCCGCGCAATCCCTTCATCAACGCGGGTGCGATCGTCGTCTCAGATGTGATCCTTGCGGGGCATCGTCCGCGCGAGGCGATCGGCGAGATCCTGCGCTTCGTTCGTGTGGCGGCGAACGATGAGACGGTGTCGATCGATCCGGCCGTGGCGCGCTCGGAGCAGGAACACGGTTTTCGCAACGCCGCTCTGGCCAATTACATGCGGTCCTTCGGCAACATCCACAATCCGGTGGAACTGACGCTTGGGGTTTATTTCCATCAGTGCGCGATCGAGATGAGTTGCGTGCAACTGGCGCAGGCCGGGCTCTTTCTGGCCAATAGCGGTCGTGATCCGCGTAGCGGAATTTCGGTCGTGTCGCGAGAGCGTGCGCGGCGCATCAGTGCATTGATGCTGACCTGCGGACACTACGACGGCTCGGGTGATTTTGCCTTCAAGGTCGGCTTTCCTGGGAAGAGCGGTGTCGGCGGCGGTATTCTCGCGGTGGTGCCGGGGAAAGCATCGATCGCGGTTTGGTCACCGGGGCTCAATGCACAGGGCAATTCGCTTCTGGGTACGAAGGCACTCGAGCGGATCGCGCAGCGTACCGGGTGGTCGGTGTTCGGGATGTGATGATCTGCGAAAGATCCAAAGACAATCGGTGTGCGTTCCATCGTGGTCAATCAAGCAGATCGATCAGTGGGGTGGTTCATGCGCGTCGCATCGGCAACAATTTTGGCCGTCGGACTGGTGGTCTCCGGCGATGCCGTGGCTTCACCTGAAAAGATGACTGGCACCTGGCAGCGTGGCGATGGATTGGCCAAGGTGAAGATCAATCCCTGCGGGTCGTCCATGTGCGCCGTCAATACTTGGGTGAAGGACGGGACGAGCGGCGAGAAAGTGGGCGATCGGCTGGTCATGAACGTCAGCCCGAAGGCGGGTGGAAAATTGTCGGGCACGGCTTTTGATCCGCAGCGCAACCTGACCTACCGGATCGACATCAGCGTTGCCGACCAACGGATGAAGACGCGCGGATGCGTGCTCGGCGGTGTTTTGTGCAAGTCGGTCGGTTGGACCAAGCAGTAAGAACCGGCCACAGCCGTCATGACGAATGGGCGTGGACCCTCTCCGCGGGCTTGACCGGGACCCTGCGAATAATCGAACACTGAGGCCGGACTGGTGTGGCAATCACACCGGTCGGGGACCCGCGCACACGCGGGGATTATTCGCGTTGCTACAACTCAGGCCCATCCTTTTTTCCATCGGCCTCATGCTGTGCACCATCGCGGCGGCGATGCTGTTGCCGGCGCTCGTCGATCTTGCCGACAACCAGGAAGGTTGGGAAGCTTTCGTCGCCTCGTCGGTGGTGACCTTCTTTGCGGGCGGGCTGCTGGTTCTATTTGCCTACGACGAGAACCCGCCGCGCATGGGCGTGAAGGAAGGGTTTCTGCTGACCACGTCTGCGTGGATCGTCATCGCAGCTTTCGCAGCGCTCCCGTTTCTGGGGCATGGGCTTTGCTACACGGACGCCTATTTTGAAACGATGTCGGGCCTGACGACAACCGGATCAACCGTGATAGCGGGCCTTGAAAAGCTGCCACGCGGAATTCTGCTGTGGCGGGCCTTGCTGTGCGGAATTGGCGGCCTCGGGATTATCGTGATGGCGATCATCATGCTTCCATTCCTGCGCGTCGGCGGAATGCAGCTGTTCCAGATGGAAAGTTCGGACAAATCAGAGAAGGTGCTGCCGCGCGCCTTTGAGCTGACGGTTGCGATTGCAGCGGTATTCATGGGGCTGGTGCTGATTTGCGCATTCTTCTACGCTTGGTTCGGTATGACCGGCTTCGATGCGATCTGCCACGCATTCTCCACGGTCGCAACGGGTGGATTTGCAAACTACGACGCGAGCTTTGCGCATTACGACAGTGCCGCGATCCACTGGACTGGGACCATGTTCATGGCCCTGGGCGCGATGCCGTTTGTCGTGTTCATCAAAACATTGCGCGGCGATCAGACGGCGCTCTGGAATGATGTGCAGGTGCGGGCGTTTGTTGGATTTCTAGCTTCCGTCAGCTTGATCATGGCGTTGTGGCTCGTCTTCACGCGCAACATTTCATTCTTCGATGCGCTGACGCTGTCATCATTCAACGTGACATCAATCGTCACGACCACGGGTTCATGAGCGACGACTATACGAAGTGGGGCAACTTCGCGATCGGCGTGTTTTTCCTTCTGACCTTCGTCGGGGGCTGCTCGGGTTCAACGGCGGGTGCGATCAAGATCTACCGGCTGCAAATCGCGCACATGCTGACGCGCAGTCATTTTCTGCACCTCATCAGCCCGAACCGGGTCGTGACCCTGACATACAATGGTCGGCGGCTGCCTGCGGACGTGCCGTTCTCGGTGGTGGCTTTTCTTGCGATCTATTTCGCGGTCGTGGGGCTTTTCGCGGTGATCTACGCGGGGTTGGGGCTCGATTTTGTCACCGCGCTGTCGGCCTCCGCCACGGCGCTGGGTAACGTGGGTCCGGGGCTGGGCGACGTCATCGGTCCGGCGGGCAATTTCGTGCCGCTGCCGGATGCCGCGAAATGGGCGCTGTCGTTTCAGATGATGCTGGGACGACTGGAACTGTTTACGGTGCTTGTGCTGTTCAGGCCTGAGTTCTGGCGCTCTTGAGCGCGTCTTCGAGGGTCCAGCCGTAGAGCCAATCGTACTGCCGCATGAAGAGATGGGGCGGCGTCGCGGTGAGGACGGCGTTGCGCGCGCGACGCATCATGCCGTCGAGGTGATAGGCGCGGCCGTTCTTCGCCGAGGCTTCCATGACGCGCGTGGTGCGGGGGCGGCGGATGCGTTCGAAGTCGCGCAGGCGCGCCGGCAGATCATCCGTCGAGACGGACCGCAGCAGTTCTGCAAGAACGATGGCGTCTTCAAGCGCCAAGACGCCGCCTTGAGCGAGGAAGGGCAGCGGCGGATGGGCGGCATCGCCGATCAATGCGATGCGGTCTGCAATCCAGGGGAACGGCGCCGCGGGAGTGTAGAGCGACCATTGCCGCCACTGCGCGGGCCTGAGCAAGAGTTCGCGCAGTGCCGGCGGAAAGGACGTACTGCGGGCTGCGACCAGCGCGGGATCGACGATTTGCGACCAGGTTTCGCCGAGGGCAGGGTCGTCGAAGATTGCGACGATGGCCAGTTCGCGACCGGCCCGAACGGGGTAATGCACAACGTGCGCGGCAGGTCTCAGCCAGATGGTGGTGTCAGCGGTGGAGATGCCGGAAGGAACGGCATCGCTCGGGATGACGGCGCGCATCGCGCATTTGCCGGTGAACGTCAGGGGTTCGGCACCCATGATGGTCTTGCGGAGGGTTGACCAGATGCCGTCGGCGCCGATCAAGAGTACGCCGGTCGTCGTTTCGCCGCCGGACAACTCGACCGCCA
The DNA here is from genome assembly GCA_963713575.1 of uncultured Alphaproteobacteria bacterium. Classification (GTDB taxonomy): domain Bacteria; phylum Pseudomonadota; class Alphaproteobacteria; order Rhizobiales; family Hyphomicrobiaceae; genus JAGVSR01. The sequence continues at coordinate 67,544 of CAVQMH010000003.1, read as the reverse complement.
CGCTGTCTGGCAGGGATTTCGCTGCGACGACGCTGGCGCCGTGGCGCACCGTGATGTCCGGGACGGCGGCGACGGCGGAGCGAAGCGCGTCGTGCAGGTCCCCCCGGTGCAGGACACCGTAAGGGGCGCCATGCCGCGAGGCGATATCGCGACCGAGGGGGAACGTCGTCAGCGGTTTTCCGGTGAGGCCATCCATGACGCGGATGCCTTCGGGCCATGGCGATTTTGCCCTCGAGGAACGGTGTCACACCAAGCGCGTCGAGACTGCGCATGCCGTTGGGGCCGATCTGGATACCGGCACCTTCTTCGGATGGTGCAGAGCGCTTTTCCAGGAGGGTGACGGGGCGGCCGGTGCGCGCGAGTGCCAGGGCTGTGGCAAGGCCGGCGATGCCGGCGCCAGCGATCAGAATGTCAGGAGTTTGCGGATGGCTGGCTGAGGGCGCGGTCTGTCATCACGCGCGCCGGGTTCGATCAGGCTGCGGTGTCGGCGTGAGCGTCGGCAAGGCAGCCCTTGGGGTCCGTCTCGTGTTCGCCGAGGCGAGCATCATAGACAAAGAGGGTCGAGCAGTAGGGGCACAGGATCTGGCCGTCCGAGCCCATGTCGAGAAAGACGTGCGGATGATCAAATGGCGGGCGGGCGCCCATGCAGTTCAATTCCTTGACGCCGACGAATATTTTTTCCGCGCCCTGGTCGTTCGCGAGGTGGGGAACGAAGTGTGCGGCCATGGCAGTCTCTCGGCTCGTTGATGGATGGGCGTGGGTGAATTGGCGGCACCATAGCGGCTAGACTGTTGAAATGATAGGGGATGGCGCATGGCAGGCCGCCGCACGGGACTGCCGGTTCCGGCGTTGTTCGACAGCAGGAGTGCCGCAACTTGCCGATGTTTCAATCCGATGGCGTGACCCTCGCCTACCTCGACCAGAATGACGGTGCCACGCGCGCGCTCCCCGTGCTGCTGGTCCATGGGTTCGCGTCCAACATCGAGATGAACTGGGTGGCGACATCATGGGTGCGGGATTTGGCCGATGCGGGATATCGGGTCGTGGCCATCGACAACCGGGGGCATGGTCAGAGCGAGAAGCTCTATGTGCCGGAGGGGTACAGCCGAGAGATCATGGCCGAGGACGCGCGGCGGCTCATGGATTATCTCGGGATCGGCAAGGCGCATGTGATCGGGTATTCGATGGGCGCGCGCATTGCGGCGACGCTGGCGCTCGCGCATCCGGAGCGGATCGGGCGGCTCGTGCTTGGCGGGCTCGGCCACAACATGGTGCGCGCGATGGCTGGCACGGGGCCGATCGCGCAAGCGCTGTTGGCGCCGTCAGTCGATGACGTCGTGAACCCGACAGCGCGAACGTTTCGCGCGTTTGCCGATCAAACGAAAAGCGATCTCAAGGCGCTGGCGGTTTGTGTGCGCCAGATTCGGGATCCGGTGCCGCGCGAGGAGATTTGTGGAATTTCAGCGCCGACGCTCGTTGCCGTTGGAACCAACGATGTGATCGCGGGGCCGGCGCACATTTTGGCCGACCTCATTCCAGGATCAGAGACGTTCGAGATTGTCGGGCGCGATCACATGAAAGCAGTGGGGGATCGCAGTTTCAAAACGGCGGTGCTGGATTTTCTAGAGAGGGGAAGCTAGGGCGCGGCTCACTTGTGAGCATTGGCGGGCCAGCTGGGCATCGAAAAAGCCTGGCCGGCTATGCGAGAGGAAGCCGGCCGAGAGAGGACTGGATTTAGGCCCCAGCTCCGGCGAGAGAGGGCCTCGCCGTCATCGTTCGGGGGAATCTCGCAATGTCGAGACGGCGGAAAAGAGCCAGGGCCTATACGCACCAACGCAACGCTTACACACGACGCATTACTGTTTTGAGGTTGGCGGGAACTCGGCTCTCGGGATCGGGGAGAGAGCCAGCTTCTCGCGCCTCTTACGCGACACACACAACGCAAACGTGCAGACCTTCGTCTCGATACGCCTCACACTCAGCCATCGATACGCAACAGGATGGCCGAAATCCGGGACTTTTGCCTGCTGTCGGGCTTTGTCTTGCCTGCGACAAGGGGAACGTACGCCTCGTTTTGTCGTGAGTTCGTGACAATCGTACGTTGTCCTCCTAAATCCTGTGGACAAGTTAAATAGACCTATTGAGACGCCGACGCTGTTTCGAAAGCCGCGAATCGATCCGGAAGCGGCCCTAATCCCGACGCCGCTTCGGCTCACGGCCGCCTGATCTGATTGGCAAATTCGTTCAGTTCCGATCGACCGTTCACGGCTCGTTAGCCATCGGGGCGTAGTGTCCCATTCCATGTCGTTGCGTGGCGTCCTGTTCATCCTGTCGGTCACCGGTCTGCTCATCCTCATGGGATGCAGCACGGGCGGACCTGACTTCACCGCCAAATATGAACCGTGGCGCGAAACTGAAGAGAGCGCCTGTCTGGCGGCCGGTGTGGTGCGACAGTCACCCTTCCTGCAAACGCGATCGGCGCTGGGTGGTCCAAGTTATTGCGGTGCGGCACGACCATTCGAGATGTCGGCCGCTGACCAGGGGCGTGTTTCGCTGCGCCCCCCGGCATTGCTGCGCTGTCCGATGATTCCGCAAGTCGAGCGCTGGGTTTCACACGTCGTCAAGCCGACGTCCGAATACTATTTCGGTGTGCCTGTGGTCGAGATGAAGGTGGCGGCGTCGTATGGATGCCGTCCGCAGAACAATCAATCCGGGGGCAAACTCTCCGAGCATGGTTATGCCAACGCCCTCGATATATCGTCATTCACGCTGGCAGACGGCCGCGTCGTGACGGTGAAGGGCGGATGGTGGGGCGAGGAGCGGGAGAGATTGTTTCTGCGTGCGGTCCATGAAGGCGCGTGCGGAGAGTTCACGACGGTGCTCGGGCCCAACTCAGACAAATTTCATCACGACCATTTTCACGTTGATCTCGCGCGCCATGGGCGTGACGGCCGGCAGCGGTACTGCAAGTAAGCCGGGTCAATTGGTGACGGGCTTCTGCAACGGATTGTCCCAGATCCGGATGAGACCGTCGTCGCCAGCCGAGGCGATATGCTGGCCATCGGGTGAGAAGGCCAGTGCTTCGATATCGCCGGCGTGACTGGGCAACGTGCGAGGCGTGCGGGTCTTCTTGAAATCCCAGACACGGATTTTGCCGTCGGCGCCGCCGGAAGCGAGCACGTCTCCGGAAGGAGCGAAGGCAAGCGCGCTGGCGCGACCTTCGTGGCCCGACAGTGAGCGTGTCAGGCGATTGGAGCGCGTCGACCAGATGCGGACCTTGCCATCAAGGCTGGCGGAGGCGATGTCTTTGCCGCCAGCCGCCAGCGCGACGGCCGTGATTAATCGCGGTGGCCACGATAGGTGCGGACCCGGTCCAGGGTTTCAAAATTCCAGATCTTGAGGGTTTTGTCGGCGCTGCCCGAGGCGAGGATCGGTTTCGAGCCTGACGTACCGAAAGCGAGGGATTGCACGGCGCTATCGTGTGCGTCGAGCACGCCGAAGGGCCCGCTCGTGGTCGCTGCGTCCCAGACGGCAATCTTCCAATCGTGGCCTGCGGCAGCGAAGCGCTGGCCGCTGCCGAGGAAAGTAACCGACCAGATCTCGGCGTCATTGCGCTTGTAGGTGGCGATTTTTTCCGCCCGCTCCCAATCCCACAGCACGACATTGCCGTTGGCGTGGCCGTGAGCAGGCGGTTGCCGGCGACGGCCATGGCGGAGGCCAATCCGTCGTCCATCTCAATGGTGCGTTTCAGTGTGGCGGATGACGCGGTCCAGACCTTCACGGTGGCGTCTTTGGATGCGGTGATGATGGACGCGCCATCGTCGGAATAGAAGAGTGCGGTCACGGGACCGCTGTGACCGGTGAGTTTCGCAACCGGCGTGGTGAAGCGCACGGGTTGCGGGGTGATCGAGCCGGTGGTCGTGTTGGAGGTGATTGTCGCGCTGCGCGTTTCCATTTGCGGCAGGCGGTCTTGCAGCGCGACGGCGCCGCTGGCAACGCCCACACCGATGAGAAGCTTGAAGAGTACCGGGGTCCAGGCCCACGTAGAGGACGCGATGCGCTTCGGTTTCGGTGTGCGATAAATTTTCGGCGGCTGAATTTTAATGGCGGGCTTTGCAGCCGGGTTCGGCGCGGCGTTGGCCTCGGGTCCGGATTTGCGTTGCAGAATGCGCGGCAGCTTTGGCGGAGCAGCCGCGTCTTCGAGCTTGCGCGTTGCAGCGGCGGGTGCTTCCGGCTTTCCTGGAGGTGTGTCGGTAGCCGCGGCCGGCGGTGCGGTCTTAGATTTTATAACCGCTGCGGGCGCGTTGCCGGGTGAGCCTTTCTTGTCCTTCAGGTTTTCGACGAAATCGAGCAGTGCACCTTGAGGGCCGGGCGCGTCGGGTATCGGCGTTGCGACCGGCTTGGCCTTGGCGATGGCGGGGGCGGGTTTGTCGTCGGCACTGAGGGTGCGCTGGAGCCAGGAGGCAGGCTTGGGATCGGGTGCCAGTAGATCGCCGCGCCAGGCGGCTATCGTCTGCGGGCGATCTTCGATGCGGAGTGCGAGAGCTTTGTCGATCGCTTTCAAGAAGCCGGCGCGATAGGCGCCGATGGCGGCTTCGCGTGCGGGGACGAAATCATCCTTGACCATGCGCGAGGGCGCATCGGGCGGGCGCTTGCCGGTGATCGCATGATAAAGCGTGGCGCCGAGGGCGTAGATGTCGGTCCAGGGGCCCTGACGTTTGCCGGTTTCGGCATACTGCTCGTAGGGACTGTAGCCTGGTTTCACGAGCGCCGACACGGTTTTCGAATGCGCTGCAATCTCGCCGCGTGCGGAGCCGAAGTCGATGAGAACCGGCGCGCCATCCTTGCGGATCATGATGTTGTCGGGCGCGATGTCGCGATGCAGGAAGTCTGCTTTGTGGATCTCCTCGAGCGCGAGCAGGAGAGGACCGATGATCTTATCCAGTTCCTTCTGGCGCGGCGCGCGGCCGAGGCTTTTCAGCCAGCCTTTCAGGTTCTGGCCCTCTTCGAAGTGGAGGACCATGTAGGCGGTCTGGTTGGCGCGGAAATAGCGATAGACGCGTACGATGTTGGGATGATTGAAACGCGCGAGCGTTTGAGCTTCTTCGATGAAGCGGTCGAGACCCCACGTGTAATCACCGGCGCAGTTTTCCGAGCGCGGCACGGCTTCGAGCGCGGCGCCGCGCACGGCGAAGTCGGCGGGGAAATACTCCTTGATGGTGACAGCGCGGCCGAGCGCCAGTTCGTCGGCAAGATAGGTGATGCCAAATCCGCCTGCGCCGAGCACCCGAGTGATGCGAAAGTCGCCGACGAGCTCCGTTCCGCTCTTTAGGGCTATAAGGTGGGTCATGAGCGGTGCAACGCGGTCCTAGTGAGCGTCCTGACGGAGGTTTCGCCACGCGCGTGCCGCAAAGCATCTGCGACTCGCCGAACATCGAGTGGCGGCAGCTATGGAGCAGGAATGTGGCAACCCTTCGGGCAATGCTGCGAAGATGCATATTTCATGGGAGCGACGAGATCGTGCCACGAAGCTGCCGCACGACGCACGGAGAACGGACATTCGCAGGCCGAATTGCTCGCACGCATGCAAACGCGTGAGGCATTGGCCGCCAGACGGTTGAGCGCAGCCCGACTTCGGTTATGGCTCGCTCGCAGATAACTTTTTCCAACGGCCAATCGAGGAGCCCCCCATGTCGAGCGCTGCCGCCGGACCGCAAGGCCGCAATTCCATTCTCGGCTCGTTGAAGGATGTGTTGGCTGCTGCGGGACGTGACAACACCCTTCCAGGAGGTGCGATCGCGCCGTTGGCCCCGTCGGTCCCGCCACTGCCGGATATGGCAGCGCAGGTCGCGGAAGCTCTCGCTGCCGCGAATGAACCCGTCTCTCCCGCTGCAAGCCCTTCGGCAGCCGATGCGGCGCGTGAAGCGAAGAGTGCGCCCAAGCCGCTCGATGATGCGCTGGCGGAGGCGGATCGTCCGCCGACGACCCGGGTCTTTCGTTCTCCCTCGCGCGCGGCGCCGGCAACAGACGAGCCGGCGCGAACGTCCCTGGTGCGCGGCAAGCAGCAGGTGAAGCGTGGTGCCTTCGAGGCGGACCCGGTCGTCGGATGGCTGGTGGTGGTCGGTGGTCCAGGGATTGGCCAGTACCGCCCCATTTTCGAGGGGAACAATACTGTGGGCCGGTCGGCTCAGAACCGCATCGCAATCGATTTCGGCGATGACGCGATCTCCGGCGAAGAGCAGGCCTATATCCGTTACGACAGCTCGGACCGCTCCTTCCTGTTCGTGCCCAATCTTGCTAAAACAAATGTCGTTTCGTTGAATGAGCGCAGGCCGACTGCCGCGGTCGAGCTGCAGGCGATGGACGTGATCACCATGGGGCGCACGCAACTCGTATTCGTGCCATTCTGCGGGCCTGATTTCGACTGGTCGGCCCTGGCCGACGGCTAGTTCCAGGTTCTGGTTCTTCTGAGGGTCCGGTTGAGAGGGTCCGGTTTTCTGGCGGATGATCGTGTTCGACCGTGCAAGTTGCTCCACGAAAGGAGCGCGCAGCTATCAGGAAGACAGCGCCATGCTCTGGCCGGGAGACGACGTCCTGTCGTCCGGTGGCAGCGGTGGCGCGTCGCGTGAGCTCGTTGCCATTCTTGCCGATGGCATGGGTGGACATGCGGGTGGCGCGCTGGCGAGCCGTACCGTGTGTGAGACGTTTGTCGATTTGTTCGCAAGTACGGTCGAGACGGACACGACCGCGCGGCTCATTTCGGCCTTGTCGGCGGCCAATGACGCCATCGCTGAAAAGGTGACCGAGAACCCCGCGCTTTCGGGAATGGGGTCGACGCTGGTGGGCGTTGTTTTCTCCAAGGCTGGGGCGCAGTGGGTGTCTGTGGGCGATAGTCCGCTCATGCTTTATCGGCGCGGGGAGATCGCGCTTCTCAATGAGGATCATTCGCTCGCGCCCGAACTCGACCGGATGGCGGAGGCGGGTCACATCAGCGTGGAGGAAGCCCGGCGCGATCCGCGGCGGCATATGCTGCGCTCTGCGGTGACGGGTGATGATATCGATCTGGTCGATATCTCGAAGAAGCCGCTGGCGGTAGAGCCCGGTGATTACGTGATCCTGGCAAGCGACGGCCTGCAGACGCTCGAGCAAAGCGAGGTGGAGCGCATCGTTTCGGCGTATGCGGCAGACGGCGCCAAAGCCGTCGCGCAGGCGCTGATCCGCGCGGTGGAGGCGGTTCGTGATCCGCATCAGGACAACGCAACGGTCGTTGCCGTGCGTGTCGTTCCGGCCGCAGGCAGTGCGCTTTCTTGAATGGCTTTGATTTCGATCACGGCGCTGACGGCGTGCGTGCGCCGATAGAGTGTCTCTATCGACTGCGCGAGGGCTTATCATGGACGATCATTTCTGGCCGAGTGTCTATCCGGGGCTCATCGTCGGAGCGCTCATTGGGCTGGCGGACGGGACGATCTGGTCGACGCTGCTGGGGGCGCTCGGCGGTCTAGGCGGCGCGTTCGCTGCTTTTTACGCGGTGACGATGCTCGCAATCGAGCCGGGGCTCATTCCGCTGATCGCAATCATCGCGGGGGCGGTCGTGGGCGCGAAGCTTTGCACCGTGCTCGTGCGGAAAATCACAGGGCGTCCGGCTGCGGGCTAGTCCCGATTCAGCGTGACACGGTGGCCGGGTCGGCGGCGCGGCGGCGGATCTCGTCGGCGAAGCGCGGGTTGACCAGTTCCAGGCGGTGGAAATCCTCGGCGTGCAGTTTCAGGAGCCGGCACTTCGATGCCGTGATGAACGCCGCACTCGGTGCGTCGGCGGTGATCATTGCCGTGGCGCCAAAGAAATCTCCCGCCTCGAAGACGACCTCGGCCTCAGGGTGCTGCATTCGCACTTTTCCGGAGGCAACGAAGAACATGGCGCGAGCCGGCAGGCCGGCCTGCAGAATTTCGGATCTCGGTGGCACGTTGTGGGCGTGGAGAAGTGGCATCAGTTCGCCGACTTCCCGGGCATCGAGTTCGGCCAGCAATGGAATACGCGACATCAGCGACCAGTTGACGACGAAGTCGCGCCGGCTCGCCTCCTGCGAAAATCCTGCTGAAATGATCGCGACGGGCAGTGCGAGGATGCACAATCCCGCCACCATGACGAAGCTGCCGAAGATGCGCCCGAGCGGCGTGATCGGCGTGACGTCGCCGTAGCCGACAGTGGTGAGTGTTGCGACCGCCCACCAGGCGCTTGCCGGGATGCTGCCGAACTTATCCGGCTGGGCATGGCTTTCGATGAGGTAGATGCCGGAGGAGGTAAAGAGCAGGGCGGTGACAAGCAAAAATCCTGCGCCGAGAAGCGAGCGGCGCTCGTTCGAGAGAACGCGCAAGAGCGTGTGCAACGCGGGCGAATAGCGCGACAGCTTCAGAAAGCGCAGCAGGCGCAGAACCCGCAGGATGCGCAAATCCATGCCGACGACGGCCTGAACATAGAACGGCAGGATCGCGAGCAGATCGATGATGAGTGCGGGTGTGACGGCGAGTTTCAGCCGGGCCTTCCACGGCGGATAGTGGCGCAGAAATGGGACTTCGACAGCGGTCCACAGGCGCAGAAGGTATTCGACTGTGAAGACTGCGACGGAGAAGATGTTGAAGGCTTCGAACTCGGAGGCGTACGCGGCACCGTACGCAGGCACGGTCTCCATGACGAAGGCCGCGACGTTCAGCAGGATCAGCGTGAGGATCGACGCGTCGAAGATGCGGCTGAGGAATTGGTCGCCGCGACCGACTTCGATAGTTTCATAAACGGCCCGGCGCAGCGAATGTGCCGGAGGGTGTCCGGTCGGATTGTACAGCCGTTGCATCTATCCCCCCGCAGGCCTGTTCCCGGACCGGGCCTAGGTGGCATGGCGGACGGAATTGGCGCAATCGAGGCGGGCGGCGGATACTCGTTAATCCTGGCGGGTCGAGACAGGAGCAGACGCGATGGGCGTTGACCGTTGAGGGTCCAAAAGCTATAGACCGCGCCAAGCAACGCCCGGACCTTCGGTTCCGGGCGCAACCTCATTTGAACAGCAGTGTCACTAGGCCGGTGCATTGGCTCGGCGCCCCCAGACCAGGGGTACGTTCGGGGCCAACCCGCCGGGACAGCAAAACAAGCAAGGAATTCAACACTATGGCTAATACGTCCTCGGCAAAGAAAGCCGCCCGTCAGATGATCACTCGCACCGCGCGTAACAAAACGCGCCGGACGCGATTGAAATCGAGCGTGCGTGGCGTCGAGGAAGCGATTGCCTCGGGCGACAAGGCCTTGGCTGCTGCTGCCCTCAAGGCCGTCGAGCCCATCCTCGCCCGTACGGCTCAGAAAGGCATCGTCCACAAGAAGACCGCCAGCCGTAAGGTCTCGCGCTTGGCTGCGCGCGTGAAGAGCATGGCGTAAAGCCTGCCTGCCTTTCGACAGGCTTCGCGGACAGTTTTGAAATGTGAAAAACCGGGCCTTCGCGCCCGGTTTTTTTGTCGTGCGTTTTGCTCAGCGTGCGCACAGGCCCCGGATCTCCGCGTCAACAGGGTGGCGCGTTGAATGAGAATTCATTGTCCCTATTGTGACGTGTTCGCAACAGAGGAAGCGCCGTGAGGATAAGGGGTTCGCTTTTTGAACATCGCTAACCCGTGGATTCCCGGGCCCTTCGTGGACAAGGTTGTTGATGGTGGCCGCTAGACCCTGGCGAGGGTCATACGAAAAATGCAGGCGCGAGAGTGAAAAGCGAGTCTGATCAAGTTGCACGATGTGCGAATTGGGAATCGGGTTTTTTATCAATGGGATTCAGAATTCGAATGCGGCGTTGACTCTGAGAGTCTGGCACCTAAAAAATGCAGTAAAATCAGGCGTGATTTGACGCCGGCGATGGTGGTTCGGAGCCTTGCGTGCGGAGAGGTTAAGCGATAATTAATTTCCTGTGCCTCGCCTGTGGGGCGCGTGTTGAGATTTGTTTTTGTTGGCGTGCGTCGGCCTCCTGTTTTGATTGCGTACCGCGTCCTGGGTTTCATCGTCATCGGTGTCAGCGTTCCAGTCCAATTGGCGGATAAAAGCCAGTTCGGGCCATGTTCGAAGTCTGCGCCTTATTACGTGATGACGATCTAGCGGCGGATTTTCTTGGCTGTGCGGCAGGAAAGTTCGAACGGACCGGCGAAAGCAGGTTCTTGTGCGAAGGTTTTGATTTTCGTTGTGAAAGGAGTTCCGGCTTTGAGCGTTGATGATGTGCCCGTGGAAGATACCTGGGCTCGTCTGCAAAGCGACAAGACGGCCGTTCTGATCGACGTGCGGACGAAGGCAGAATGGACGTTCGTTGGCCTGCCCGACCTCTCGGGTGTTGGCCGGCAAGTCGTCACTCTCGAGTGGCAGTCTCTGGATGGCCGGGTGGACCCGGCATTCTCTGAACGTCTCTCGGGATTGCTGGAGCAGGCCGGCAGGGGGAAGAACACCGACTTGTTCTTCATCTGCCGGAGTGGAGCCAGAAGCCGCGCTGCGGCGGAGGCTATGACATCGGCCGGATACGACCGGTGTCACAATGTGGCGGAAGGCTTCGAGGGTCCCCCCGACGCCAACCGTCATCGGGGGAAGGTCGCCGGCTGGAAGGCTGCAGGCCTTCCTTGGGTGCAAGGGTAGGCACCCGACTTTTGAGAGATCCTGGTTTGAAGCCGCCGTTGCTCGAGGGCAAACGGCAATCGGCGGAGCCATGCCTGGATCGAGGAAAGAATAGGTTCAAGTGCGGGGTAGCACAATGCAAACGTCGGAAGCTCTCAAAACGTCAGAGGAACCGCGCGGCAAGAAGGTTCATGCCGCCCTCAAAGCGCGTCTCGGTGACGATATCTACACGAGCTGGTTCAAGACGCTCGACTTCGACGGTTTCGACGGCAAGACGGTGACGGCGTCGGTGCCGGTGAAGTTCCTCCGCAACTGGATACAGTCGCATTACATCGACGATCTGCTCGCCTGTAGCCGCCTGGAATTCAAGGGCGCGGAGCGGGTCGACGTTCAATTGCGGCAGCCGGGCGGGCAAAACCTGCGCGTTGTCGCAGCCTCGGCCGAGCCGCAGCGCAACGATCACTCGATGCTCGATCATCGAACACCGCAGTCGCCACCGGAGCAAGGTGCGCGGCCGTCGCCGGTGCGGGGCAACATCGCACCGTCCCCGTCACGAGTTCCTGCGGGCGGGGTCGAAGGTTCGCCCCTTTATCCGCATCATACCTTCGACAACTTCATTGTCGGCGCACCCAACCGGCTCGCACATGCGGCTGCCGTGCAGGCGGCCGAGACGGTGATGAGCGGGTCGCCGGGCATCAATCCGCTGTTCTTCCACTCTTCAGTCGGGCTCGGCAAAACGCATCTCCTGCAGGCGATCGCATGGGAAGTGCGCCGCCGGTCGCCTTCGGCCAACGTGCTCTATCTGACCGCCGAACGGTTCCGGTACGAGTTCGTTGAAGCTGTGCGCAGCTCCGATCCGCTCGCGTTCAAGGAGCGCTTCCGTCACGTCAACATGCTGCTGATCGACGACCTGGAATTTCTTCAGGGCGAGAAGACGGAGCAAGAGTTCGAGCACATCATCAACGCGCTGCTCGATGGCGGCCGGCAAGTGGTGGTGGCCTCGTCGCGCCCGCCGGGACACATCGAGCGTCTCAACGAGCGGATGCGGTCGCGGCTGCAGCGCGGTCTGGTGACGGAAATCGGGGCTTTCGACGAAGATCTGCGCATGAAGGTGCTCGATCGCCGGGTGGCTGAGAAGAAGCTGACCGATCCGTCGTTCGAACTCTCGCGGGAGATCCTCGAGATGCTGGCGCAGCGGCTGACCGAGAACGGCCGTGAACTTGAAGGTGCCGTCAACCGGCTGCACCAGACGTGGCAGCACGTGCGCGGTACGCTGACGCCGGACATCGCCGAGACCGTTATTCGCGATCTGGTGCATTCGGGCGGCGATCAGCGGCGGATCAAGATCGAGGACATCCTAAGGGTGGTGTCGCGGCACTTCGGCGTGTCGAAGGGCGACCTTCTCTCGCAGCGGCGTCACCGATCCGTGGTCTGGCCGCGCCAGATCGGCATGTAGCTGGCCAAGCAGCTGACCGCCCGGTCGCTGCCGGAGATCGGCCGCCGCTTCGGCAACCGTGATCATACAACTGTGCTGCACGCGATCCGCAAGATCGAGGGCGAACTCAATGGCAATCAGCGTCTCCGAGATGAATTGGAGGACCTGAAGAAGATGCTGGCGCATTAGCGCCGGCTGGCGACCCGGGCGGGGAGAGGGCCACGCCCACCGGGTCTGACGGCTTCGCCATCCTCTGGGCGGCGAAGACTTTGCGGGGAGGGAGATGGGGACGCGGTCACGCGGCCCCTTCTCCTGTTTTTCAAGGGCTGTTTTGGGCGGCTGGGTCGGGATTTGCCCGGTCTGGGTTCCCGCAGCACTTGAACGGGGCGGAAGAACGGGTCATTTTGCAGCCCTTCCGCGAATCCCTTGTTCGTGGTCCCTATTGTTCCGGCCGGTCACGTCCGGCGATGTGAGGGGGCTTACAGGGGTGGCGCTAGCGGTGGCCTTCGGCCGCCGATTTCTCCCCATCATGTTAAAACGTGTTCCCACTGCAGCAAGGCTAAGGGCAAGCAAGACATGCGTCTGGTTATCGAAAAAGGCGAACTGTCGAGAGCGCTCGGGCATGTCACGAGCGTCGTCGAACGGCGCACGACGATCCCGATCTTGTCGAACGTGCTGCTGAAGGCGTCACCGGCGGGGCTGGAATTCAAAGCGACCGATCTCGAGCGCGAGGTCATCGAGGAAGCAAAGGCGGACGTGACGCAACCGGGTGCGGTGACGGTTCCCGCGCACATGCTGCACGACATCGTGCGCAAGCTGCCCGACGGCGCGCAGATCGAATTGAAGCGCGACGCGGAGAAGGAGCGGCTGACGCTCTCGGCGGGACAGGCGCGGTTCGCCTTGCAGACGCTCGGGCCGGAGGATTTTCCAGATATTGCGGCGGGCGATCTGGGGCATTCGTTCGAGGTACCGGCGGCGGAACTGAAGCGCATCATCGACAAGACGCGGTTTGCGATTTCAACGGAAGAGACGCGCTACTACCTCAACGGAATTTTTCTGCACACGGCGGAGACGAACAAGAAGCCGATGCTGCGCGCGGTTGCGACGGACGGGCACCGTCTGGCGCAGGCCGAACTGGAACTGCCGAAGGGTGCGGCCGGCATGCCGGGTGTGATCATACCGCGCAAGACCGTGCACGAACTGCAACGGCTCGTCGAAGGGGTGACGGATCCCGTGCGGATTTCGGTTTCGGCGGCCAAGGTGCGGTTCGAGATCGGCTCGGTGACGCTGACGTCGAAGCTGATCGACGGAACCTTTCCCGATTATGGCCGCGTCATTCCGCAGGCGAACGACAAGGAGATGCTGGTGCCCAACAACATCTTCACAGCGGCGGTGGATCGTGTGTCGACCGTTGCGAGCGAACGCGGGCGGGCGGTGAAGCTCGCGATCTCAAAGAACAAGCTCGTGCTGTCGGTGAACAATCCGGAAGGCGGCAGCGCCACGGAAGAGATCGGCGTGACTTATGATGCCGCTCCGATCGAAATCGGCTTCAATGCCCGGTATCTGCTCGACATCGCGAGCCAGGTCGAGGGCGAAGAAGCGCGCTTCATGCTGGCCGATGCCGGCTCGCCGACCATGATCAAAGACAGCGAAGACAACGGCGCGCTGTACGTGTTGATGCCGATGCGGGTGTGAGCGATTTGCCCGCGCGCTGTGCGTCTGGCTGAAAGTTGAACGATGACGGACGCGGCTCCGCGGCTTTGGGTCGAGCGGCTGGCGCTCACCAATTTCCGCAATTATGAACGTGCGACGCTCGAACTCGGGCCGGAGCCTGTCGTGCTCGCGGGTGCGAACGGGTCGGGCAAGACGAACCTTTTGGAAGCGGTGTCGCTGCTGGCTCCGGGACAGGGGTTGAGGCGGGCGGCTTATGCGGATATCGCGCGGGCGTCTGGCGACGGCAGCTGGTCGGTCGCGGCGAAGGTGCATACGGATCTCGGAGCCGTCGATATCGGGACCGGAATCGCGGCTGGTGCGGAGAACGCCACGGGGCGCATCGTGCGCATCGATGGGGTGTCAAAGCCGGGGTCGGGCGTGCTGGCCGATTACGTGGAAGTGGCGTGGCTGACGCCGGCAATGGACGGTCTGTTCACGGGGCCGGGGTCGGAGCGGCGGCGGTTTCTCGACCGGCTTATCCTCTGTTTCGATGCCGAGCATGGGCGGCGGGCGTCGCGGTTCGAGCGCGCGATGCAGCAGCGCAACCGGCTGCTTTCGGACGACGTTCGCGACAACGCGCGCTTCCAAGGCTTGGAAGACGTGATGGCGGAAACGGGGGTCGCGATCGCGGCGGCGCGGGCGGAGGCGGCGGCGGCACTCGGGACGATTTCGGAACGGCGGCGCGCGCGGGATCAGGCTTCAGCGTTTCCGTGGGCCGTGATCGGGGTCGAGGGGACGCTGGAGGCCGATCTCGGGTCGATGCCGGCGCTCGATGTGGAGGAGCGATACACGGCGACGCTGCGGTCGGGGCGAGAGCGAGACCGGGCGGCGGGGCGGACGCTGGAGGGGCCGCACCGGTCGGACCTCGTGGTGGCGCACGGACCCAAGGCGATGCCGGCGCGGCTGTGTTCGACGGGTGAGCAAAAGGCGCTGCTGCTGGGTCTGGTTCTCTCGCATGCGGAGTTGACGGCGGAGCGTCAGGGCGGGCGGGCGCCGATCCTGCTGCTCGACGAAGTGACGGCGCATCTGGATGCCGCGCGGCGGGCGGCGCTGTTTCAGGAAATCCTGGCGATCGGGACGCAGGCGTGGATGACAGGGACCGACGCGGAGGCCTTTTCGGCCCTCGGCGGACGGGCTCGTTTCCTGGCCGTTGACGAGGGGCGGGCGGGATTTATCTGTCGGGGCTGACGGCGCGACAATGCGGCACACGCAAGCCACTGAAAACTATAAGACTTTTCTTATGGATAGTGGGCGCCTTCCGGTCGCTTTTCTGGCCCTTCGGATGACCCGCATGGTATAGTCCGCGCGCTTCTAAGAACAACAGTTCAAGACAGGTCACGAATGAGCGCGGAGCCCGCACGAAAGCCGCCGGTGGACGATTACGGTGCCGACAGCATCAAGATGCTGAAGGGCTTGGATGCGGTACGCAAGCGCCCGGGCATGTACATCGGCGATACCGACGATGGGTCGGGCCTGCATCACATGATTTACGAAGTCGTCGATAACGCGATCGACGAGGTTTTGGCCGGGCACGCGAAGTCGTGTCAGGTGACGCTCAATGCCGATGGCTCGTGCACCGTGCGCGACGATGGCCGCGGCATTCCGACGGGCATCAAGAACGACGACGATAAGGATCCGAAGCGGTCGGCGGCGGAAATCGTTTTCACCGAACTGCACGCGGGCGGCAAATTCGACCAGAACTCGTACAAGGTTTCGGGTGGTCTGCACGGCGTGGGCGTGTCGGTCGTCAACGCGCTGTCGACGTGGCTGAAGGCGCGCATCTGGCGCGAGGGCAAGGAACACCTCATCGAGTTCCGCGATGGCGTCGCCGTGGCGCCGCTGAAGGTGATCGGCGATGCGAACGGAGAGCGCGGAACAGAAGTAACGTTCCTGCCGTCGCCGAACACATTCACAATGATCGAGTTCGATTACCCGACGATCGAGCACCGGCTGCGCGAACTGGCGTTCCTGAATTCCGGCGCGAAGGTCGTGCTGACGGACAGCGCGCCACGCCGACGTGAAGCGCGAAGAGTTCTACTACGAGGGCGGCACGGCGGCGTTCGTGCGCTATCTCGACCGGTCAAAGCAGGCGCTGATCTCCGAGCCGCTGATGATCCGGTCGGAAAAGGACGGCATCGGCGTCGAGGTCGCGCTGTGGTGGAACGACAGCTACCACGAGAACGTGCTGTGCTTCACGAACAACATCCCGCAGCGCGATGGCGGCACGCATCTGGCCGGCTTCCGCGCAGCCCTGACGCGCGTCATCAACAAGTACGCGAACGAGAGCGGCATCGCCAAAAAGGAAAAGGTCGATCTCACGGGCGAAGACGCGCGCGAGGGGCTGACCTGCGTGCTTTCGGTCAAGGTGCCGGATCCGAAGTTTTCGTCGCAGACAAAGGACAAGCTCGTCTCGTCGGAAGTGAAGCCGGTCGTCGAGAATACGGTCGGCGATCAGCTGGCGGCATGGTTTGAAGAGCACCCCAAGGAAGCCAAGACGATCGTCGGCAAGATCGTCGAGGCGGCACTGGCGCGAGAAGCTGCGCGCAAGGCGCGCGAGTTAACGCGGCGCAAGGGTGCGCTGGACGGCTTGCGGCTGCCGGGCGGGCTGGCCGAGTGCCAGGATCGCGATCCCGTCAACACCGAAATGTTCATCGTCGAGGGCGACTCGGCCGGTGGTTCGGCCAAGCAAGGCCGCAAGCGCGAGTATCAGGCGGTGCTGCCGATCCGAGGCAAGATCCTCAACGTGGAGCGGGCGCGCATCGACAAGATGCTGTCGTCGGAGCAGGTGACGAACATCATCGGTGCGCTCGGCACAGGCATCCGCGACGACTTCGATCTCGTCGAAGCTGCGGTATCACAAGATCATCATCATGACCGACGCCGACGTGGACGGCGCACACATCCGCACGCTGCTGCTGACGTTCTTCTATCGGCAGATGCCGGAGCTCGTGGAGAAGGGGCATGTCTATATCGCGCAGCCGCCGCTCTACAAAGTGGCGCGGGGCAAGTCGAGCACGTACCTCAAGGATCAGCGGGCGCTCGAGGATTACCTGATCGACAGTGGTCTGGAGGATACGACGCTGCTGACCGTCGACGGTGAGCGTGGCGGGCAGGACTTGCGCGAGGTCGTGAAGGAAGCGCGGATCGTGATGAACCTCATCGATCAGCTGCATTCGCGTTACAATCGCGGCATCGTCGAGCAGGCGGCGATCATGGGACTTCTTGATCCGGATCTGTTGCAGACGGAGGAGCGGGCGGACGCAGCAGCCAAGGCGCTGGCCAGCCGGCTCGACCAGCTGGCGGAAGAGACCGAGGGTGGCTGGGAAGGCCGCATCGGGAACGAGGGTTACGTCGTGCGGCGTCAGGTGCGCGGCGTGACTGAAGCGCATACGCTCGAGCGGGCGCTGATCTCATCGTTGGATGCGCGTCGGATCAACGAGCGGCGGGAGTTGCTGGCGGAGGTTTACGGGCAGCCGGCGAAACTCAAGCGGAAATCCGAGACGATCCCGGTGCATCGGTCCGCGCAGCTTGCTGGATGCGATCTATGAGGCGGGCCGCAAGGGTCTGACGCTCCAGCGCTACAAAGGACTGGGCGAAATGAACCCGGAACAGCTCTGGGAGACGACGCTCGACCGGGATGCGCGGACGCTGCTGCAGGTGAAGCTCGGCGATCTGGCGGAAGCGGACGAGATCTTCTCGAAGCTGATGGGCGACGTGGTGGAGCCGCGGCGCGAGTTCATTCAGGACAACGCGCTCAGCGTGCAGAACCTCGACGTGTAGTTGGCGTGAGCCATGCCCTTCACTGTTTCAGCGTTTTATAAGTTTGCACGCGTCGCGGATTGCGACGCTCTGCGGGCCGAGTTGGCCGCGCTCGGTGAGCAGGGTGGGCTGTGCGGCACCATCCTCATTGCGCCGGAGGGGATCAACGCGACCATCGCGGGGCCGGATACCGGAGTGCGTGCACTTCTTGCGCACCTCAGGGCCGATCCGCGATTTGCCGGGCTCGTGTCGAAGGAGAGCGTGGCCGAGACGCAGCCGTTCCAGCGCTGGAAGGTGAAGGTAAAGCCGGAGGTTCTCACGTTCGGGGCGCCAGAGGCTGATCCGAATATTCGCGCGGGTTGTTACGTGAAGCCCGAGGATTGGAATGCGCTGATCGCGCGGGACGACGTGCTGCTGATCGATACCCGAAACGATTACGAGGTCGCGATCGGGACATTCCGCGGCGCGGTCGATCCGAAGACGCGGGCGTTTACCGGCTTCAAGGACTATGTAACTGCCAATCTCGATCCATTGCGGCATCGCACGGTTGCCATGTTCTGCACGGGCGGCATCCGCTGTGAGAAGGCGTCGGCGTACTTGCGGGCGCATGGCTTCGACGAGGTTTATCATCTCGAAGGCGGCATCCTGAAGTATCTCGAAGAGGTGCCGGCGGAGCAGAGCCTGTGGGATGGGGCGTGCTTCGTCTTCGATGAGCGCGTCGCGGTCGGGCACGGGGTGCAGCCGTCCGGACACCGGCTGTGCCGGTGCGGGTGGCCGGTGGCGCCTGACGCTGCAACGTGTTCGTCGTGCGGCGCCGCGATCACTTAGGAGCGCTGGCACCGTCGCCTTTGAGGCTCAGAATGTAAGAAATGAGATTGTCGGCGTCCTGACGCGGGATGATCAGGTTCGGCATGGTCGGGTGAGGGGACTGCAAGAACACGCTCAAGGCCGTACGTGTGATGCCCGGAGTATCGGCCACGGCCTTGAACGCCGGAGAATCCGGGTTGGGAGAGTCGGGCTCGCCGTGGAGGATCGCATGGCAGCCGGCGCAATTTGCCTGCGCGTAGGCGAGACCGAGTTTGGCATCGCCGATGTTGTCGGCGTGCACAGGCGTGGCCGAGAGTGCTGCAATAACAGCGGTGGCAGCGGTGATGAAGGGGTAGCGCATGTGTTTCGCTCCTTTGCTGCGGACACCGAAGCCTCAGATCACTGGTCTGCGTTGTCGAGGCTGTCGATATAGGCGATGATCTTATCGATGTCGCTTTGCGACAATTCGAAATTTGGCATCTCGTCGTGGGGTGCCGAGATGCTGCGTGTGAGCGGTTCGCGCAGGGCGAGAATGGGGTGGCGCTGCGCGATCGTCCGGAACGGAGGGGCTTTGGCGTTCGGACTTGTCGCAGACGTTCCGGTGGCATGACACCACGCGCATTTCGTGATCGCGAGACTGCGGCCTTGGCTTATCAACTGACCAGTGGTTGTTCCGGTTGCGCCGCCGGCGCCGAGACGTTCCAGACCTGAGCGGGCTGCGGTGAGAGTTCGGTCGATTTCGAGTGCGCGGCGGAAGTCTGCTATAGCCTCGGTCTTGAGGCCTTTGGATTCGTAGGCGTAGGCGCGGTTGGTATACGCCCGGACGTACATCGGGTTCATGCCGATCGCGACCGTGTAATCCCTCGATGGCGGCGTCGGGTTGATTGATCTTCATGCGCGCAAGCCCGCGGTTGTTTCTGGGGCTGACGGCGCGCGGAGCCAGGCGGATCGCTTCGGAGAAGTCCGCGATCGAAGGTTCGGGCTGGCCGAGGACGAGGCGGGCATAGCCGCGGGTATTCCAATAGATCGGAGAATTAGGTGCAAGGCGGATGGCGGCGTCGAGATCGGATATGGCTTTTGCGGGTTCGCCCTTGATCAGCAGGGCGTTGGCACGGCTGGCTAGCACGGACGGCTGGACCGGATCGAGCGTCAAGGCCTCGTTGAAATCGCGGATGGCGTCGTCGGCGGCACCGGCGGTGAGGCGGATATCTCCGCGGATGCGGTAGGCGCGGGCGCGCTCAGCCGGTGGATAGCGGCCGGCGACGACGGCGCTGCACGCGGACAAGCGCGCGGCGGCGTCGCCGGCGCCTGAGCAGGACGCCAGCGGATCGGCGGACGCCGGTTGGAAATTGGATGAGAGCAGGATCAGGCCGAGCGCCGACAGGAGACCACAACGCCTCTTTTGAGCGGCACGATTGCGCAAAGCGACCGGGATGGAAAGCAGAGACTGCATGCATGAATTGATCAGCCGAGAATCGGGCACTTACCTTGAGCAGGATCAAGCGCGATGCGGCGGGGGCGGGTAGTCGCGCGCTGCTCCGCGTGGTTAACCGCGTCTTAAATCCAAACACCTAGTGTACGGGGTCGGGGTCATGCCGGCTGCCCGTTCCACTGCGAATGAGCGCCGGGTGTCGTGTCTGGATCAGACGTCATGGGTGGGTCTAAGCGGGGTCGCGCGAAGGGCCGCATGGTGCGCGGCGCCGTCAAAGCGCGGCGCTCAGGCGCGGCGCTGTTCCGTTTGGCTTCGCGCGGAAAAAGGGGTGGTCTTCGGGGGCGGGTCCGCAAGGCGTTGCGCAGGATGAGCCCGCGAACACGCTTTCTCGTGCTGCCGCCGATGATTGCATGTGCCGTCGCCTCGCTGGCGCTCGTGACCATGCTCGTCGCCTACACCGTTA
The DNA here is from genome assembly GCA_963713575.1 of uncultured Alphaproteobacteria bacterium. Lineage (GTDB taxonomy): Bacteria > Pseudomonadota > Alphaproteobacteria > Rhizobiales > Hyphomicrobiaceae > JAGVSR01. The sequence goes on along the minus strand of CAVQMH010000003.1, from coordinate 47,308 downwards.
CCATCCCCGATCCTCTGTCGCTCAGGACCGACGTTTCAGGCCAGCCGATCTCGCATTCTGGCGCGCGACGGCAGTGTGCTCGCCGAACGTGGTACGGCACACGACTATATCCCGCTCGACCTTCTACCAAAAGGGTCATCGATGCTGTGATCGCGACCGAAGACCGGCGGTTCTGGACGCACTGGGGCTTCGATCCGGCGGGCCTGATGCGGGCCGTGTTCGTGAACCTGCGATCCGGCCGCTTCGTGCAAGGCGGATCGACGCTGACTCAGCAGCTGGCGAAAAATCTTTTTCTTTCGCCGGAGCGGACCCTCGGCCGCAAAATCGAAGAGGTCGTGCTCGCGCTGTGGCTCGAACTCGAACTCAGCAAGGAGGAGATCCTCGAACTCTACCTCAATCGGGTATATTTCGGCGGCGGGGCTTACGGTATCGAGGCCGCCGCACAAAGGTATTTCGACAAATCAGCACGGGCTTTGACTTTGGCAGAGGCGGCCGTGATCGCCGGATTGCTCAAGGCGCCGTCGCGCTTTGCACCGACTTCGAGCCCTAAATTGGCGCTCATCCGCAGCCATAGCGTGCTGGCGAAGATGCACGACGCCGGGTTCATTTCGGCTGCGGAAGAGCAGATGGCGCGGTCGAAGCGGATGGTGTTTGCCAATGTCCGGCGCGATCAGGAGCGCCAGGCTGCCGACTATGCCATCGACTATGTTTTGGATCGGATGCCGGATGCGCTTGGGGGCGGAAACGGCGAATTCATCGTCGATACGACGATCGATCGCGATCTGCAGCGGCATGCTTCGTCGGTGGTCGCGGAGGCGATCGCGGAGGAGGGCGTTGCGCTCGAAGCCAGTCAGGCGGCGGTGGTGGTGCTCGATACGAGCGGCGGCGTGCGGGCTTTGGTCGGCGGGCGGTCGTATGCCGAAAGCCAGTTCAATCGGGCAGTGAAGGCGATGCGGCAGCCTGGCTCCGCATTCAAGCCGTTCGTTTATCTCGCGGCGCTGGAGAAGGGCTATACGCCCGACAGCGTGGCCTATGATCTCCCCTTCAATCTAGAGGGGTGGTCGCCCAAGAACGACAATGGACGTTTCGGTGGAGCGATTACGTTGCGGCAGGCGCTGGCGCAGTCGGTAAATACGGTGGCTGTACGGCTGATGATGGATGTCGGTCCAGATAAGGTCGTAGCACTCGCCACCAAGGTTGGTATCGAGGCGCCACTAAGGACGGAACCGTCGCTGGCGCTTGGGACGTCGGAAGTTTCGCTGCTGGATCTGACTGGAGCATATGGGGCATTCGCATCAGGCGGGTCTGTGGTGGAACCACATATCATCCGGCGCATCCGGTCGAGTACGGGGCGGGTGCTGTACGCGCGGCCGGCGCTTTCGGCCGATCTCGTCGTGGCTCAGGGGTCGGTGGCAGCGTTGAATGGGATGCTGCAGACCGTGGTCGAAAGCGGTACCGGAAAGCGCGCGGGACTTGCTGCGCATGCGACCGCCGGCAAAACGGGAACGAGCCAGGATTTTCGTGACGCCTGGTTCATCGGGTACACCGCCCACTTTACGGGCGGGGTGTGGACAGGAAACGATAACGGCGAGCCGATGCGGAAGGCGACGGGCGGCAATCTTCCGGCGCTGATTTGGCACCGCGTGATGGCGCAGGCGCATGTGGGCAAAGAGAGCCTGCCGCTCGCGGGAACGAATGCGTCCGGTGAGCCGGATGGCGCAGATGCGAACGGCATTTATGCAAGCGAGAGCGTGGCTCCTCCGGAACTGCTGCCGTGGCAGATGCCGATGAAGGTGCCGCCGAATGCCAAGCCCAAGGCGAAGAACGATAAGCGCGCCGGAGCCGATCTCTTTCCCACAACCCGTATCGACGAAGATTTCATCGCGCGGGCGCTGGCCGGGTTGCCCGAGACGGAAGACAGACTTGCGCAGACGCCCGTGGGCCCGCGGATCGATGGGAATGCACCGGCGATCGGTCAGCCGCGTGCTCCGAACCCCTTGCCAGGAATGATGTCGTTGGGTGCAGGTCTGGGAGCGTTGGCGCGGTGAGCCGTCAATCGCCGGCTTCGACGCCATAGCGGTGCAGATCCATGCCATAGATGCGGAGCCAGCGCTTGGCTTCGTCCATTCCTGGGCACGTCTTGCGCACCAGTGCCCAGAAGCAGGGACCGTGATTCATTTCCCGCAGGTGCGCTACTTCGTGCGCTGCCACGTAGTCGAGAACGGCGGGAGGGGCGAGCACGAGGCGCCACGAAAATGACAATGCGCCCGTCGTCGAGCAGGAGCCCCAGCGGCTCGTCTGATCGCGAATGGTGAGCCGGCCGGGCCTCACGCCGAGGCGATCTGCGTGCCAAGCGATACGCCCTTCAAGATCCGACTTAGCTTCGTGGGTGAACCATTGCTGCAATCGCTTTGCAGCGGCTGCTCTCTCACCGGGAGCATGCAGTTCCGGGAAGGGATGGGCGTCGAGGCGGCGCACGACGCGCCGGCGTGGCAACTCACCTGGCATGACAACCCGATGCGCGGTGCCGCGCACGGGCACGAGCATGCCGTCGCGGAAGGGTATAGGCTCGGGCAAGCTATCGAGACGCTCGCGGACCCAGTCGAGATTGCGAGTAAGGAAGGAGCCCGCTTCCTCGATACCGCATTGGACCGGCAGGGTGACAATAACGGCGCGGCGCGTACGGCTGACGCGAAGCGTGAGGCGGCGTGCCGCCGGATGGTGCCGGACTTCGACAGGTGCGCCGATGCGATCGGTCTCACGCTTGGAGAGCGTCGTCACGTGAGGCGCTTTGGTCTTCCGCATGTACGTCCTCGAATGAACGGAACTTCCGCACGATGTGAGTGGCAGAGCCGGCTCTGCGCCTTGATCCCGATCACAACACGATACGAAGCTGTTCTTCTGCTTTCGTCAATCGTGTTGTGCGATCTGCAGCGCATGGTGCCGCACCATGCGTTCGTTCAGAGAGACACCTACCAAGTTCAGTGCCATGTGGGCGAGTAGTATTTTTTTTTGAAACGGGTGCGTGCGCTCAGAGTGTGGCATCGCGGTGTCATCGGCGATTGGCCGCACTCAAGGATGCACTATAAAAAACTGATCGCTCGACTGATCACAGAGCTGCAGCAATAGCGTCTGCGAGCGCGTTGGCTTCGGTCGAGTGCGGAAAATGCTTCACGTACTCACCGTTAGAATTCATGAGATAAAAAAACGAGCTGTGATCGACGTTGTAGCGCGTTGGGTCGTTTTCGTCGGGGACTTTCACGGCATAGACGCGATAGGCTTTGATAGCGGCGTTCACTTCGTCGGGGGTGCCAGTCAAGCCTTGAATCCGCGGGTGAAAGCTCTTCATGTAGGCGGCCAGGGACTGCGGCGTGTCGCGTTCCGGATCGATGGTTATGAAGAGCGGTGTCAGGCGGTCTGCCTTTTCGCCGAGTTTGTCGAGCGCGACGGTCAGGGTTTGCAGACCGGAAGGACATATGTCGGGGCAATTCGTGAAGCCGAAGAAGACCAGCATCGGTTTGCCGGCATAATCTTTTTCTGTGCGGCGCTGGCCAGTGGTGTCGACCAGGCTGAAAGGGCCGCCGATTGAAACGCGTCCGGTTGTGGATTGGCCCTGGCCCTGCGTTCCGGCAGGGACATTCAGCGTCACATATGCAGCACCGGCACCAGCGACGAGACCAAGCGCGAGGGCGATGAGCAGTTTCGACGGCATAGTGAATGTCTCCCTGAGAGGCGACCGACCCGAATTCGGTCTTGCACTGCAAAAACCGTCCCCTTGTCAACACAGGTCAAGATAACTTGACCCAAACCCGCCCGGGTGCCGAGATAGCGGTGTGGGTGCGGACTTGCAACGTCCGCGACCGTATGGTTGTGAACGCACTATCGGCCGGCTCGTGAGCCCGCCGCGAAAAGGACCCTCTGAGGCGTGTCGTCCGAGCAATCAATCCTGAGCCGGCTGTGGCAGACGAGTGACGAGGACAGCCAGCTTCGTCTGCAAACGATCGTGCGTTTGCGCTGGTTGGGTGTGCTCGGTCAGTTGGCGGCCATTGCTGTCGTCGCGCTCGTTTTCGAGTTCCGGCTGCCGGTCGGCTGGTGCTTGTTTCTTACCGCGTGCTCGGCATGGCTCAATGTATTTCTCGCGGTCCGGTTTCCGGCGCGGCATCGTCTGTCCGCGCGATTGGCCACCGCGCTGCTCGCCTACGACATCCTGCAGCTGGCGGCGCTTCTGTACTTTACCGGCGGGGTGCAGAACCCTTTCACCATGCTGCTCGTCGTTCCTGTAACCGTGTCGGCGGCGACGCTGCCGCCCCGGCATACGATGGTACTGGCGTTGCTGGCGGCGGCCGCGGCCATTTTGCTAACGTTGATCTACCACCCGCTGCCTTGGTATCCGTCGCAGCCGCTCGAACACCCATTTCTCTACGATCTCGGCATCGTGACCGCGGTCATCTCAACCATGCTGTTCATGGCGCTCTATGCGCGGCGGCTGACGCGGGAGAGCAAGTTGATGTCGGCGGCGCTGACGGCAACGGAACTTGTTCTGGCGCGGGAACAGAAGCTCCATGCGCTCGACGGTTTGGCTGCTGCGGCGGCGCATGAACTGGGAACGCCGCTGTCGACCATCGTTCTCGTGACCAAGGAAATGCAGGCGGGCTTGCCGCGGGACAGTGCACTGGCGGAAGATGTGGAGCTGTTGCGTCAGCAGGCGCTGCGCTGCCGCGAGATCTTGCAGAAACTGACAAAGCACCCAACCGAACAGGATCCGCTGCACGGCACCATTTCTCTTCAGGAGATGCTCGAGGAAGCTGCGGCGCCGTACATGAACGATGGCAAGCCGATTCACATCTTCGTGCATCCGGCGAGCGGGACAGCGGGGACGGTGCAGGACCAACCGCTCGCCGCGCGGCGGCCGGGGGTGCTCTATGGCCTCGGCAACCTGATCGAAAATGCCGTCGATTTTTCGCAAGGCCGGGTCGATCTGACCGGCGAGTGGGATCAAAGCAACGTGTCGGTCACGCTCACGGACGACGGTCCGGGCTTCGCGCCTGAGATCATCGATTCGCTGGGCGAGCCCTACGTGACCTCGCGTCCGGCAGGGACGCGCAAATCAGCCAGTAAAGCCGGTGGTCTGGGGCTCGGGTTCTTCATTGCCAAGACCCTGCTCGAGCGCTCGGGGGCGCGCGTTTCGCTGGAAAACAAGCAGGCGCCGCAGTCGGGGGCGATCGTGAGGCTCGTCTGGCCGAGAGAAGCGTTCGAGGCTGGGGCCGAGCGATCGGGCCCCGGGACGGCGTTGCCGCGCCCTCAAGTCCGGTCGGCTACGGTCGAAGTCTACGACCGTTAATCATTTACCAATCCACGGGTGTGCGTTTCTCGCCGGTTTGCCCTTGGCAAGTCGGAGGCAAGACTATAGTTTGCCGCACGTGGAGGACCCCGTGACTGAAGATCTGTCATTCAAACCCGACGAACTGCCCGAAGATCGCTCTTTGATCATCGTCGACGACGACCGGGCTTTTTTGCAGCGCATGGTGCGCGCCATGGAGCAGCGAGGATTCCTGGTCCGCAGCGCGTTTACGGTCTCGGAGGGGATCGATCTGGTGCGCCAGAGCCCGCCGGCTTTCGCGGTCATCGATCTGCGTCTGGAGGACGGTAACGGCCTCGACGTCATTGCCGAGCTGACGCGGGTGCGCCCGAATGCACGGATCATCGTGCTGACGGGATATGGGAATATCGCTACCGCGGTGACAGCCGTGAAGCTCGGTGCGGTGGATTATCTCGCCAAGCCGGCCGACGCAGACGACGTAACCGACGCCCTGCTTGCTCCGCCCAATTCCAAAGCGCCGCCGCCGGAAAACCCGATGTCGGCGGACCGGGTGCGTTGGGAGCACATCCAGCGCGTCTATGAATTGTGCAACCGGAACGTCTCGGAGACGGCACGGCGGCTCAACATGCATCGCCGGACGTTGCAGCGGATCCTCGCCAAGCGCGCGCCCAAGTAGTCGCCTTAAATGTCGCTGGCCTCCGATCGGCTTCTCACGGCTGGGTCCGCTACGGCTGCCAGCCTGAGGGCCGCAACGCGGGCGAAACGTAAGGTCAGGACCTTGCGTCGCGCCGCAGGGAGGGACGGGCTTTCCTGGGCGGGGCGCAAGATTTCGGCGCCATAGCGGTCGGCGAGGATCAGGCCACAGTCACCCGGCAATATTTCGCGCGGAAAATCAGGCTTCACTGCAAAAAAGAAACGGTCGCAATACTCGGCGTATTCCGGCCACTTCTGGTCGGAGCGGAAGTCCGCCACGCTCGACTTTATCTCGACGATGGTGATGGTGCCATCGCGGTCGAGGGCGGCAATGTCGGCGCGGCGACCGCTCGGCAACGTGAATTCCGGCAGCGGGGTCAAGCCGGCATCGACGAGCATGCGAGAGGTCCCGCGCAGGATGTCGACCGCTATCGGATCGGCTGCGAGTTGGCCATTTTCCGATGGCCCGGACGCTTCAGTTGGTGTTGCCATGGGTCCGTTGTCGCCAGACCAGAGGCGGAAGTCCAGGGCTGCGTTGACTTTAGCGAGGCCGTTTGACACGTCGGGTCAGGCCCACAATGGCGAGTGCATCATGCCGGAGTTGCCGGAAGTCGAAACTGTCCGCCGGAGTTTGGAGCGCGTGCTCGTCGGACAGACACTCGCGCGCGTCGAAGTGCGGCGAGCCGATTTGCGGTTTCCGTTTCCGGAGCATTTTGCCGAGCGGCTCACGGGGCGGGCGGTCACAGGGGTGCAGCGGCGAGCCAAGTATTTGCAGCTGATGCTCGATAGCCGGGACGTGCTGATCGTTCATCTCGGCATGACCGGACGGTTCATTCTGGCGGGTCCAGGTGAGGACACGGACTGCGGGGCCGTCGTCGGCGATTATGTGTATGAGACAGGGCATCTGCCGCAGCACGACCATGTCGTCCTGGAAACGTCCGGCGGACTGCGGGTCACCTACAATGATCCGCGGCGGTTTGGATACATGCTGCTCGAGGCTGAAGCCGAACTCGAAACGCATGCGCTGTTCCGCGCACTGGGCGTGGAGCCGCTGGGGAACGAGCTTGACGCGGCGTTGCTGGCGAAGCGGGCGGCGGGGCGGCGGGCTGATCTCAAGGCCTTCCTGATGGATCAGCGCAACATCGCGGGCCTTGGCAACATCTATGTGTGCGAGGCCTTGTTCCGCGCCGGGCTGTCACCGCGCCGTCGCGCTGGGACGCTTGCCGGACGCGGAGGTAGGCCCACGGACCGAAGTGTGCGGCTGGTGCCGGCCATTCGGCAGGTGCTGACGGAGGCTGTCGAGGCTGGTGGCTCGACCTTGCGCGATTACCGGCAGCCGGATGGACGGGCGGGTGCATTCCAAGATCGACACGCTGTTTATGACCGCGAGGGCGAGGCGTGCCGAAAGCCCGGCTGTGTCGGGATGATCCGCCGTATCACGCAGGCGGGGCGATCGACCTTCTACTGTCCCGTGTGTCAGAAGTAGCGAAGGTCAGGTTTTGCGGAGCCTGAACTGGGTGATAAAGGCGAAGTAGCACAGCCCGACAATGGCGAGGCCGCCGAAGAGGAAGATGTAGTTTGCGGGCCAGTCGCCTTTTGGTGTCGCGAGTTTGTTCGAACCGATGAGAAACACCAGCCCCGCCGAAACAGCCAGCCCATGCAGGATGGTCAACGCGGGCGCGGGTGGCGTGTTGTCGCCCTCGCCGCCCAACCGGTGCACATAATACAATAGAGCCCGGCAATCAGAGCGGCGCCGGCTCCGTATTGGAAGCCGTGCTGCCAGCGGATGCCCGTCAAGCCGTAGATAGCGAAGAACGCTGCCGCGCCCCAAGCGTACACGAGCGCCGCCAGGCGCGTATTGCGGCGCATGGTGTGGAAAAGAATGTCAGACCGGTTTTCCCCCGTCGCGAACCACGCTGGACGGTTTACACGCCACGCGACGATCAAAACAAAGAACGCGTAGAGCATTGCGGCAAAGACGGTGATGAGTGTCGCGTTCGTCGCGACGCCGTAGGTCATTGCCCCGGCGCTCAGCATGAGGGCGACGACAACACTCGCGATCACGGGCTGAAGGGACATGTCTGGTTCTCGTCTATGACCATCAGGCCGCGGGTGTGCGGTCGCGCGTGTAGAAGAGGGCGGCTGCGCTGATGGCTGCCAGAGCGATGGCGCCGAACAGGAACACGGTCTGTGCGGCCCAATCCCGGCGTTCGGGATTGAGAAACTGCTTATCGGGATCGATCATCAGGCCGATGATGGCGACGATCGTTCCGGCGAACTGGACGATGGTGAGAATGCGCCCAATCTTGAGAAGTGTCGGATCGTCTTTGCCGCGTTCGGCATCGTTCGACATGGTGGCGGCAAACAACAAGCTGACGGCGGCCACGACGGCGAACGCAGCGCAGAAGACCGGCCACTCGTGCCATTCCGGCAAGATGAAAAAATAAGTGACGAAGAGGGCCAGAGCACCCCAGGCATAGACAAGGCCCATGTAGCGTGCGGTCGAGGCCGAGACGGCACTGATCGATGCGCCCTGCTTATCGAGCGAAATGATTTCGCGGATGCCGATTGCGGCGATGGCGAAGCTGATCAGCGCGGTGACGGCCATGTAGTGTTCCGGGTTCGCGGCCCCAGTCGAAAAAATCGAAGAGCGACGCCGATGGTCAGGGTCGTCATCCAAACGACCAGCGAGGTTTTGTCGATCATGGGCCATTCCCCGTTGAGTTGCCGTTCGTCTGAGCCAATACCCGAGTTCGGCGGTAACTCAAAGGATTGGTGGCTTCGCGGCTGTCGGGGTCGGTAACACCGTGCGCATCACGGCTGCGGCAGCGTGCGAATCAGGTGGGTGCACCTGTTGGCCGCAGAAACTCGAGGCCTGATCCTATGATTTTCGGGTCGGGCGGCGTGGCGACACTGGCGTCGCGGCCTTTATAGGCAGGAGGGTACAGAATTTTGCGGATGACCTCAAGCCGCATGCGGCGCTGATCGTTGGCGCGAACGACGGTCCAGGGGCAGTCAGCGGTGTCGGTGAAGCGAAACATTTCCGTTTCGGCGTCGCTGTACGAATCCCATTGGTCGATGGCGGCGAGATCGATGTCGGTCAGTTTCCAGCGCTTCAGGGGATTGTGCTTGCGTTCGTGGAAACGGATGAGCTGCATTTCACGCCCGACAGTCGAGATAGAACTTCAGAAGTTTGATGCCGTCACGAACGAGAAGGCCCTCGAATTCCGGTGCATCGCGGAGGAAGCTTGCGTGCTGCTCGGGCGTGCAGAAGCCCATGACGCGTTCGACGCCGGCGCGATTGTACCAGGAGCGGTCGAAGAGGACCATGTCGCCGGCGGTCGGCAGGTGCTGGATGTAGCGCTGGAAGTACCACTGGCCGCGCTCTGCGTCTGTCGGCTTCGAAAGAGCCACGGCACGAGCGTGGCGGGGATTGATCCGCTCCAGAATGGTGGAGATGGCGCCGCCCTTGCCGGATGTGTCGCGCCCCTCAAAGAGGATAACGACACGCTCGCCCGACTTTTCGATGTGGGCTTGAAATTTCAGCAATTCGATCTGAAGCGGCGTCAGTTCTTCTTCATAGGCCTTGCGTTTCACCTTGGCGTCGTAAGGGTATCCTCCCGAAGCCATAGCCGCATCGGCTAGCGCTTGTGGGATTTCCGGATCGTTGATGTCGAAACCGGCAATCGGATGTTTAGCAGACTTCGGCGGCTTTGCTTTTTCCCCCGCCTTGCCCGGTTTGTCGCTCTTCACCATCGGTGCATGCTCCCATCCGCGGCGCCACTCGCCGGTCGATATCCGGTAAAGCACGAGCGGCACGGTCCTGCCAGGGGGCGGATCTGGAAAGGCAAATGTGGCGCCACGGGGAAGTCCGGGACAAGCCGCCGGCCCGCCATCATTTGATCCCCGTCGCGACAAGAAGGACGCCTAAAGATCACGCTCGCGTTTCAGTTGCGGTGCGAGTTCGAGGCCGGAAATGGTGTTTCAGTCGGGTGCGGATACTGCGCGGTCGCGGAGGCTTTCGGGGTTGCCGTATGCTACGGGCCAACGTGGCCAGCCCGAGCAAAGCCGTGACCCGGCAGAGAAACGTGACATCAAGAAAGTCGTTCTGATTGCCGGTCTCGGCATTCTTTCGTGGGTTGCGACCTACGTCGGCATGCTGGAACTCATCGAAGCCAATATGGGTGACCTGCCGCTCATTCATAAGGCCATCATCGCCTTTTCCGTCGGGATGCTGATGACGATGATCATCTGGCTGCTTGACCAGATGTTCGCGCCCATCCCGTTTTTCACGAAGGTCGTTTATGCGGGCGGGTATGTGTTCCTGACGTTAATTTCGGTCGGATTTGGTTTTGGATTTTACTGGAAGGTTCTGGAAAGCCGGTCAGAGGCGTCTCGGTCTGCGGAGTCGGCCGTAGGTCAAGTGCAAGGCTCGCTCAATGCGGCGGCGACACGCCTCGATCAGCTGCAAAGCACGCTCGTGAAGCTATCGACCCTGTCATCTGAAAAAGCAGAATTGGAGAGGTCGAAGGGGACGTCGTGCCCCAACAGCCGGCCGGGAGACGGGCCGCGGCGGAAACTGCGCGAGGATGATGCGGCGCGGTTTTCGTTTGCGTCCGATTTCGTGAAGGAGCGCGCGACTGCGGTCAAAGGCGAGTTGTCGGCTCTCGACGGGGACCTTCTGAAAATCGTGAACGGCGATCCTTCGACGGTGGACGCCAAAACCGGCACGCGCAACGAGTTCATGAAGGCACTCTCGCGCAAACTCGATATGACGGTGACGGGGTTCAATGCGTTCCGTACGGATCCGCAGTTGCGGCAGTTGCGGACGGAATTGGCCGATCGCGGGGAGCAATCGACGTTCGGTGATCCCAAGAAGGGCGGGTTCATTTGCCCGGACGCGCAACTGCAAGGTGCGCTGCGGGGCGCGGTGAAGGCGATCGATCAGCTGCCGGAACTGGAGAAGCCGAAGATCGCCGCCGTTGAAGGATCTGAGGCGACGATCGAAGCTTTTCGCCGTTTGACGGCGACGTTCTTCGGCGCGTTGTCGTTCAAGATGCCGCCATCGGCGGATGAGCTGCGCGAGTTGCAGCAGAAGGCGGTGCAGTCGGTCGAAGGTGGGGCGTCGCAGCGCGTGCCGGACGTGGATACGGTGGGCCTTTCCAAGCGGGATTACGTGCCGCTCGCAGTCGCGCTGTTCGTGGACATTTGTCTGTTGCTCGTCTCCATGGGTCGTCCGGCCAACCGACTGGGTGGTTTGATGCCGCGAATGCAGGCGGCGGAACGCAGTCCGGTCAGCACCATTCTATCGCGATTCAATGATATTCACCGCGACGCAGATGTCCGGCAGACGTTCGAGGTGTTCCGGCACGTAGTGTTCGACTGGAGCGGCGTGTACTACGTCGCGGTGCCGCTCGATGCGCCCTACAACATGGGGCGTCGGCCGCCCAGCGGAACACCGGGTCCCTACGCGACCTATGGTTCGCAGGATGCGCAGGAGTTGCAGAACGAGGCGCATCTGCTCGCTAATTTGTTCACGAGTTTCGAGAAGGAGCGCATTTTCGCGCGCGTGCACAGTCCGTTTCTCACGACGTCCGTGGTGCAGAAGAAGCTCGCGCGGCAGGGGAGCAAGTTCTCCGGGTGCCGGGCGTTCCGGATCTACCGTTTCCGTGACGGTGCGTGGCAGGAGATCATCCTGGGCGCTGTGATGGGCGCTGCGAAGCGGGCCGAGGAGCAGCGTGCGGCTGAGGCGCATGATGTGGCGGCTGTTGGCAAAGCGAATCCGGGGAGGGTCGCTCGCGACCGGATACGGCCGGAGCCTGTGGTCGCAGGGTTGGATGGTTCCTCGGTCGATCCAGAGTTTGCCGCCGGGCACGGACCGTATGCACGGGCTGCTCGGGACGAGCTTTCGCTCAGGCCCGAGCGGGACGCCGATATCGAAGTGCGGGCGGCCAATTCCAATACTGCCCCCGTTTCACGTCCGGCGCCAATGGTAGAGGAGCGAGCCGACGCAGCCGCTGACGCTGCGCCGACCGTCGTTTCCCTGCCGGTGCGACCGCGGTCTCCGGTGAGTGCCGCCGTGCCGCCGCAAGCTGCCGTCGAGGTGCCGACCGCGCCGGCTCCGATGCCTTTGCGTTTCGAGGCCGGGGGCGAGACGCAGCCGTCCGATGGCATGGTCGACATCGTGATGCGGCGCGAGACGGCGACGTTCCGGGTGCCGGTGAGCCAGGCCACACTTCCCGTAACACTTTTTTCGACTGAGGGGGCGCTCGCCAAAGCGCTTCATCCGGTCGAGGCTTTGGCTGCCATCGAAAGGTCTGACGATGCCATGGAGGCGGCATTAAAGCCGTCCACGGACGATCAGCAAGATGACTTGGCGGTCAATGATCTCAGCGATTTTGATGATGGAGATGCGGACGGAGCGGCGAGCATCGCGGTTCGGTTGCGACCGGCACTTCCGCGAGCCTGAAGCCGAGATTTGACGTGTGTCTCGATCGATCGAAACGGCACGCTTCGCAACGGTTGCTTAACGTGTTCCGTCGCAGATTAGGCACCACAACCACAGACCTCCGGCTGTGCGGGTCCAACGCCCGGCTAAGGGGGTGAAATTAGGAAGCAGAGCCCATGCGAACCTTCACCCCGCCCCGGATGCACGTCGTACGCAAGGAGGAGAAGGAGGCCCGGCTGACGGCGTTCATCGCCGAACTGCTTGCCAACGCCGCTCCGTGCGATGTGTCCGGTCTCGGGCTTACGGTCCTCGCGCGCTCTCACGAAAGCCCTGTTTTGAAGGCGCTGGCCGCTCATGCTGATGCGATCCGCGCGGCAGGTCTGCGGATGCGCGCCATCGTCGTCATGGATGAACCCGCCAGCCCCGCGGTCAACGCCCTGCTCGCCGGTGTGCCTTCGCGCTGTGCTTGCGATGCCCGACTGCTCGACGCGCATGAGCAACTCGCCGTCGGTGACCGCGTGGCCTGGATCGGTGACTGCATGCGCCGTGAGCCTACGAAGCGGGATGCCTTCGAAATCTACAGCGGGGATTGTGCCGAGACGGCCGCAGTGGCGCATCGCTCGTTTGATCGCGTCTGGCTATTCACGGGTTCTGGCAAATCCGATCCGGTTGCAGCCGCCCCGGCACTGGTGGCCGTCGCTTCTCCCGTCGAAGTTTCGATCGGAGCCATCGCCGAGGGCGAAACGGCGCCGGTGGTTTCGACGCGCCACTGATATTTGCGAATTCCCGGTGCGGATGGGGGCGGGTCTCGAGGGACCCGCCTCTTTTTGTTTGGCGCTGCGGGCCTCGCCTGTGGGGGGGCCGGCCGCACGGCGCGGTGGGTGAGGGGGGCGGTAAAAGGCGGTAAGTTGGGATAAGTTGAGCAATGCCGCCGCCGTCTGGCCGCTCGCGGGTGTTGGGCTTCACCCGAGCCTGGGGACAGTCAATGATCGCCACGGTTCAATCCGTGCTTGCGAGTGATCGCTCGCTGCTTTTTGCAAAGGTGACGTCATGCGCCTCTTCAGCGCTTTCCTGCTTCTCCTGTTTGCCGTGATGGCCGGACCGTGGTCTGCGACCGCCGCTTCGCGTTTTGCCCATCAGGGGGTCGCGGAAGATGCGACGCGATATGAAAAGTATGTACGGGAGACCTGGAAGCCGGGTGGCAAAGCGGCCGCCGATCTCCGGCTCGCGGCGGCGAAGCAAATGGAGAGTGATGCGCGCGCGGCATCGCGCAACTACGCGACGGCGGTGTCTGCCGATCCCAAGAGTTCAGAAAGCTGGCTCGGGCTCGCCAGGGCGCTACTCGCGATCAAGGTGACGGACGAGAATTCGAGCGAGCGCTACGATCTCCCCGTCAACGCGTCGGGAGCAGCGTACCGGGCTTATGAGCTTGCAACGGACAAGAGCCGGCAGGCCGAGGCGCTGGCTGTGCTTGGCGAGGCCATGCAGCGGCGCGCCTACTGGCGTCCCGCAATCGATGCCTACCGAATTAGCCTCGAACTGGCTGAAGCGTCGGCGGTGCGTGCGGACTACGAGAAGCTGCGCGCGGAGCACGGCTTCCGCATGACGGACTACAAGACGGACACCGAATCGCTGCGTCCGCGCGTGTGCGCGGTGTTCTCTGAGAACTTGAGCCGTGGCGACATCGATTTCGCGAAGTTCGTGTCGGTGGACGGCAAGGACCCGGAGAACGTGACGGCGGAGGGTTCGCAGCTCTGCATCGAGGGGCTGACGTATGGTCAGCGCTACGAGATCCAGATCCGTGACGGATTGCCGTCCGAGACCAAGGAATTGATCGAGAAGAAGATTGCGCTGGCTGTGTACGTGCCGGATCGCAAGGCGTCCGTGCGGTTCACGGGCAAGAGCTACGTTCTACCGAGCCGCGGCCAGCAGGGTATTCCCGTGGTCAGCATCAATACGGACCGGGTTGCCGTCGAGGTCTATCGCGTCGGCGATCGCAGTCTTGCGAATGTGATCGGCAACGGCGAACTCGATCGACAGCTCTATGGCTACGACGTCGAGACGCTGCGCGATCGGACGGGTGAGAAGGTTTACGCGGGCGAAATGGATGTCGCGCAGAAACTGAACGAGGAGGTCGTCACGGCCTTCCCGGTGAGCGACACGATCGGGCAATTGAAGGCTGGCGCATATGCGATGATCGCCAAGCCCGCGGATGGCTCGACGGAGAACTGGAACAGCCTCTCGACGCAGTGGTTCATCGTTTCGGATCTCGGCCTGACAGCATTTTCCGGCGATAGCGGCGTGCATGCGTTCGTGCGATCGCTGGCGGATACGACGGCGGTAGCCGGGGCAAATGTGAAGCTCGTTGCGCGCAACAATGAGGTGCTCGGCACGGCGAAGTCAGATGCGAATGGGTATGTGCGCTTCGAGGCGGGTCTTGCACGCGGCGAGGGTGGATTGCAGCCGGCGGTGCTCGTCGCGGAGACGGGTGAGGGCGAATACGCGTTTCTCGATTTGACAGCGAATGCGTTCGATCTGTCGGACCGCGGCGTGAAGGGTCGCGATGCCCCGGGACCGATCGATGCGTTCGCCTATACGGAACGTGGCGTCTATCGTCCGGGCGAAGACGTCAATGTGACTGCGCTCGTCCGCGATGCGGCCGGACTTGCTTCAACGCTCCCGGTGACCATTATTCTTACTCGTCCCGATGGCGTCGAATATGCGCGCTATCCGCTGGCGGACGAGGGACTCGGTGGGCGAACCGTTCGCATCCCGCTGGGCGGCGGCGTGATGACGGGAACGTGGCGTGCGAAGGTGCACGCTGATCCAAAGGCCGATGCGCTGGCGCAAGTGTCATTCCTGGTCGAGGATTATGTACCGGAGCGACTTGATCTGACATTGGAGCCGGAGAAGGGTCCGATTGCGGTCGATGCGCCGAAGCCGATCGTCATCAGTGGGCGCTACCTTTATGGCCCGCCCGCCGCCGATCTCTCCGTCGAAGGCGAGATCGTGGTGCGTGCGTCGCCCAAAGAGCTGGAGGCATATCCCGGCTACAAGTTCGGCAATGCGGACGAACTGATCAATCCTGTTCGTCAGCCGCTGGAACAACTTCCCGATACTGATGCGGACGGTAAGGCAACGCTTTCCGTCGCCCTGCCGGCGGTCGAGAAGACCGCGCGTCCGCTGGAAGCGAATATCATCGTGCGATTGCGCGAGGTCTCCGGGCGGTCGATCGAGCGGGCGGTTGTGCTGCCGGTGGATCTGAAGCAGCGCCGGATTGGTGTGAAGCCGCTGTTCAAGGACAGCGGTCCGGGTGAAGGCGAGCAGGCGTCGTTCGAGGTGATGACGCTGGACAGCGCCGGTCATCGCACGGCGGAAGCGGGCCTCGTGTGGGAACTCGTGCGCCTCGAGACGTCGTGGCAGTGGTACAGCCGCGACGGCGCGTGGACGTACGAGACGCAGACGATCCGGCGCAAGGTGGCGAGCGGTACTCTTGATACGCTGGCTGAGGCTCCTGCGAAGGTCGAGTCCGATGTCGAGTATGGGCGTTATCAGCTGGAAGTGCGTTCGGTCGATGCCGGCGGTCCGTCCACGAAGATGACGTTCAACTCGGGCTGGTATGCGGCGGCAGGAGCCGCGGAGAGCCCGGAAATGCTCGACGTCGCGCTCGACAAGGCCAGCTACAAGCCGGGAGAGACGGCGAAGTTGCGGATTGCCTCCAAGCAGGGCGGCAAGGCGCTCGTCACGATCCTTGGCAACGGTCTCGTGACGTCGAAGGAGGTCGATATCGCGAAGGGCGGCGGCGAGGTGGATCTCACGGTCGGTGACGACTGGGGTCCCGGTGCCTACGCCACTGCGCTGCTTTACCGACCGATGGATGAACAGGCGAAGCGCATGCCGAGCCGGGCGATCGGCATCAAGTGGATCGGTGTCGATCAGTCGGCGCGGTCGCTCAAGGTGTCATTGCCGGGTGAGGCAAAGGTCAAATCGGGCGACGGGCTCGTGATCCCCGTGAAGGTGGAGGGACTTGCGGCCGGGGAAGAGGCGCGGATCACCGTGGCGGCCGTGGACGTGGGCATCCTCAACCTGACGAAGTTCCAGTCGCCAGCTCCGGAGACGCACTTCCACGCGCAGCGTAAACTTTCGCTTGAGATCCGCGACTTCTATGGCCGCCTGATCGATGGCATGCGTGCGGAACGCGGTAAAATGCGTTCCGGTGGCGACGGCATGGAGGAGGATGGCATCAAGGGTTCGCCTCCGGTCGAGGAAACGGTGGCGCTGTTCTCGGGCATCGTGAAGGTCGGAGCGGATGGCACGGCGAAGGTGGAGTTCGCGCTGCCGGATTTCAACGGCACGGTGCGCGTCATGGCGGTGGCGTGGTCGAAGGACAAAGTCGGCCACGGCACGTCGGATGTCATCGTGCGGGATGCTGTTGCGCTGACTGTTTCGGCGCCGCGGTTCATGACTCTCGGCGATGAAGCAATCGTCGATCTGTCGGTGCACAATGTCGATGGTGCTGCGGGCAATTATCTCATGGCCGTGTCGCAGTTGCCGCTCGATGCTTCACAGGGGGGACCGCAGAGTCTGCTGTCGCGTCCGCTGCCGCTGAAGGCTGGCGAGCGCAACAGCGAACACCTCACGCTGAAGCCGAAAGAAGTCGGTTTGCAGACTTACGAAGTTGCCGTGACGGGTCCTGATGGCATTGATGTGCGCCGGCGCTTGACGTTCGACGTGAAACCGCCGGCGGGCGACATCAAGCGTACGACGGTGAGTGCGCTGGCGGCAAAGGGCGGCAAGATCACGCTCGGCAAGGATCTGTTGGCGGGGCTCATCAAGAGCCGGACGCGGGTGAACGTGAGCGTGGGGCCGGCGGCAACGCTCGACGTTCCTGGTCTTCTAACCTCGCTCGACCGGTATCCGTATGGTTGTGCAGAGCAGACCGTCTCTCGGGCCCTGCCTCTGGTCTATGCCAATGCGGTGGCTGAACAGATCGGCATTGCGCCGGACAGGGAACTGAAAGAGCGCGTGCAGAAGGCCGTCGATCGGGTGTTCGAAATGCAGGACAGCACGGGCGCGTTCGGCGTCTGGGGTCCGACCGATGTCGATCTCTGGCTGACGGCGTATGTGACGGACTTCCTGACGAGAGCTAAAGAGGCGGGTTATACCGTTCGTCCGGTTCCCTTTGGGTTGGCGCTCGACCGGCTGCAGAACTTCGTCGCTAATGCCCAGGACAATGCCAACTCGGCGGAATCGCGCGCCTACGCTCTTTATGTTCTGGCCCGCAACGGCCGAGCACCTGTAGGCGAGTTGCGCTACTTCGCGGATGAGAAGCTCGATCAGTTCCAGACGGTGCTGTCGAAGGCGCAGCTCGGTGCGGCGCTGTCCATGCTGGGTGACAAGCCGCGTGCTGAACGTGTGTTCAAGGCGGCTCTGGACGGGGCCGACGAGAAGTCACCGGTCATGCTCGCACGCAACGACTTTGGTTCGGGTCTGAGAGACGGCGCCGCGCTGGTGACGCTTGCGATGGAAACTGGGCTTTACAAGCAGGAGGCTCCAAAGCTCGTCAATGTGATCGCGAAAGCCTATCAGGCGCGGCAGTACACCTCGACGCAAGAACAGGCCTGGATGCTGCTCGCCGCGCATGCACTCGGCGAGGATCTCAAGGGTACGAAGCTCGCGATCAACGGTGGGGCTGTCGAAGGCTCGATCGTGCGTGGACTATCGTCTGAGGAAGTCGAAGCGGGCGTCGTGATCACCAACAACGGTGAGACCGGCGTCGATGCGGTGGTGACCGTGATCGGTTCGTCGCTGGAGCCGGAACCGGCGGCGGCGAAGGGCTTCACGATTGGGCGCAGCTACTTCACGCTCGACGGAGAGCCGGTCGATCTGGCGAGCGCAACCGGAGGGGTGGCCGAGCTTGCACAGAACGAGCGGCTTGTTGCGGTGGTGAAGATCGAGAGCGACGAGGCGCATGGTCGGGTGCTGCTGGTAGATCGACTGCCTTCAGGGCTCGAGATCGACAACCCCCGTCTCGTGGAGGGTGGCGACATTTCGAACCTGGAGTGGCTGAAGGACACGCTGAAGCCGCAGCACACGGAGTTCCGTGACGACCGGTTCGTGGCGGCGTTCGATCTGTCGGCGAAGCCTGCAGCAAGCGGTGACGGCGGTGAAGGCGAGGGCGGAGCAGACAGCGCACCTGCTCCGGTGTCACAGGCAAAGGCGTCGGCGGCGGTGGCCTACATCGTGCGCGCTGTCACGCCTGGGACGTTCGTGCATCCGGCGGCCACGATAGAGGATATGTACCGGCCGGAACGGTATGCGCGCACGGATGCGGGCCGCCTGACGGTCACATCGGACACGAAGAAGAAGTGAGAACGATGCGCTCGGTGAAGTGGGTTGTGATTGCAGCTCTGGTGCTCTCGACGGTGGCGTTCGCTGCCGTCGAGGCCGCCAAGGTGCATTTGGGGCCGCCGCCGCTTGAAAATGCCGAAGGGCTGTCGACGACGGTGATCGACCGTAACGGTCAGCTGCTGCGCGCCTTCACGACGCCAGATGGCCGTTGGCGGATGCCGGTGGAGCCTGAAGATATCGACCCGCGCTATTTCGCTATCTTGAAGGCCTTCGAGGATCGCCGTTTCGAGGATCATGGCGGCGTTGATCCTGTGGGTATGGTGCGCGCGGTGTATCAGGCGGTGCGTCATGGCCGGCTCGTCTCCGGCGGATCGACGCTGACGATGCAGGTGGCCCGGCTGCTCGAAGGACGGCATGGCAAGGACGCCAAGGGCAAGTTGCGCCAGATGGTGCGCGCGCTGCAGCTGGAAGATGAACTTTCCAAGACGGATATCCTGCGGCTCTATCTGCGGCTGGCGCCGTTCGGTGGAAATATCGAGGGTGTAAGGGCTGCGTCGCTGGCGTACTTCGGCAAGGAACCCAAGCGGCTTTCAATTGGCGAGGCAGCGCTGCTTGTCGCTTTGCCTCAGTCTCCAGAAGCGCGGCGGCCGGACCGGAATTGGCAGGCTGCCCTCAGGGCACGCAACCGCGTGCTCGACAGGGCGGAAGAGGTGGGCGCGATCTCGGCGGCTGAGCGGGACCGGGCGAAGGATGAAGCGGTGCCGAAAGGGCGGCGGGCGTTTCCAAAGTTCGCACCGCATCTGTCGGAGAGCGAGGTTGCGGGCAAGCACGACGTCGCGGTGCATCGGTTGACGCTCGACCGGGAGTTGCAATCGTCTCTGGAGACATTGGCTGCCGAGCAGACCAAGCTGCTGGGCGACAAGCTGTCGTCGGCAATGATGGCGGTGGACAACGCGACGGGCGAGGTGCTGGCTTACGTCGGTTCTGCCGGCTATTTAGATGCCAACCGCGCGGGCGCCATCGACATGGTGCAGGCGGTTCGCTCGCCCGGATCGACGCTAAAGCCTCTGATTTACGGGCTCGCGTTCGAGGCGGGTCTCGCGCATCCCGAGACGCTGATCGAGGACAAGCCGACACGGTTTGGCAGTTACCGGCCGGAAAACTTCGATGAGGAGTTTCACGGCACGGTAACGGTGCGCGAAGCGCTGGGTCTGTCGCTCAACGTGCCGGCGGTGAAGATGCTTGCAGCGGTTGGTCCGGGAAAGATGACGGCGCGTCTTGACCGCGCTGGCGTGAAGACGGAGTTGCCGCCGGAGTCGGTGCCGTCGCTGGCTGTGGCGCTCGGCGGAATCGGCATGCGCTTGCAGGATCTGACGCAGTTGTACGTTGCCATTGCGCGCGGCGGAGAGCCCGTGCCGCTGACATGGCGGCGGGACGGCGAGAGCCTCAAGATGCGCCTGACGTCAGGACGCGAGGCCGCGAAGACGCGGCTGCTGTCGCCGGTCGCTGCCTGGTATGTGGGTGATATCTTGAAAGATGCGCCGGCACCCTTAAATGCGCGCGGCGGCAAGCTCGCGTACAAGACCGGTACGTCATACGGCTATCGCGATGCGTGGGCGGTGGGCTTTGACGGCAAGCACACGATTGCCGTTTGGGTCGGGCGGCCGGATGGCGCGTCGGTACCTGGGTTGATGGGGCGGTTAGCGGCGGCGCCGATCCTGTTTGACGCGTTCCAGCGGATTGCCGAGAAGCGCACGCCGCTGAAGGCGCCGCCGGCAGGGGTCATCAAGCGGGCGGGGTCCGATCTGCCGCCGCCGCTAAAGCGGTTTCGTGACGGGTCGGATGACGAGGCACCCGCAGGTCCGTTCCTCGACAAGCCGCCGATGATTGCATTCCCGCCCGACCGGTCCGAACTCGATCTTGCGGAACGGGAAGCGGACGAGCCTGTTGTGCTCAAGGCCGAAGGTGGCGCGCTGCCGCTGACATGGCTGGTAGACGGCGCGCCGATGGCGGTAGATGGGACCGATCGCGAGGTGGCGTGGACACCTCCGGGCAAAGGTTTCGTCAAGCTGCAGGTGATCGATGCCAATGGCCGCGCCGATCGCGTTACTGTCCGTCTGAGGTAACGGCTCGACCCGCAGGGCGAGACGTGTCGTTCGTGGCGCGCCCGTACTGCGCTGCTGCGAACTGGCCGCGGTGCATTTGAAGGAATAATGAATGGGCTTTCGCGGTTCTACTCTTTTCGCCATTGCTGCATGTGCAGCCGTGGCAGCATGTTCAGGTGAAGAGACCGGTGCTCTGCCGCCGCTCGGGACTGTGGGCGACCAGACGACGGTTTCGGGAATTTCGTCCGGCGCCTACATGGCGGGGCAATTCCAGATGGCACACGCGAAGACGGTCACGGGTGCGGCCATCATTGCGGGCGGACCCTACGGTTGCGCGGAGAGCGCCTTCTCGGGAATGGTCGTCGGCCCGTTCGAAACGATGCTGAATGCGACGAAGGCGATCTCCGGCTGTATGCAGAATTCGATGGCGGCGTGGGGCGTTCCCAATGCCGCGCTGCTTGCCGATAAGGCGAGGGAGCGCGCGGCAGACGGCGCGATCGATCCGGTCGAGGATGCCGTGACCGATCGCGTCTATCTCTTTTCCGGGACGAATGATCGCACGGTTTATCCGGCGATCGTCGCCAGTGCGGCAGAGTTTTATCGGCGGCTCGGGGTGCCCGAGGCGAACATTCGCTTCGTATCCGACCTGCCTGCGGGGCATGCGTTCGTCACCGAATCAGAGGGCGCCACATGCTCGACCTCGGATCAGCCGTACATCGTCGATTGTGACTACGATCAGGTGAAAGATCTTCTGACGCATCTCCTGGGGGCCGTTGCGCCTCCGGCGCAGACGGTGTCGGGGCAGTTCATCGCGTTCGATCAGCGCGCATACGGCGGCGATCGCACGACATCGGGCATGGCGGACACCGGCATCGTTTACATCCCGGAGCAATGCCGTGGCGGCGGTTGCCGGGTGCATGTGGCGTATCATGGGTGCGCGCAGAATCGCGAGACGGTCGGCGAGGCCTTCGTGGAGCAGACGGGCTTTGCACGGTGGGCGGATACGAACAGGCTCGTCGTTCTCTTTCCGCAGACAGTTGCGACGGGATCCAATCCGCAGGGGTGCTGGGACTGGTGGGGCTATACGGGCCGGGACTTCCTGACCCGTGAAGCGCCGCAGATCCGAGCTGTTGCGGCTATGCTGGCGCGACTGTCGGAAAAGCCGCAGTAGTGTCGGAAAGTTGTGGGCGCGCGACGGGTTGCACCGTCGTCTTTTGACCCGGGTCAACCGCTGGTCTAACCAGACATGGAACAAGGGGCGGAATTGCCGAGGCAGCTGGATTCCACCAGCGGCCAGGGACCGGGGTGTCGCCGATGGGGGATATGCTGATGAAAGCACTGCGCGTCGATGTCGGCGTTCTCAATCAATTTGGAGTTCCCAGCCGCACAACGCTTGTTCGCGCGGTGGATGCTGCTTTGAGTTCTGTGGCGGCGGTCGCACTCGTCATCATGGTGGCGAATACGACGGCAGAGGACAGCACTGTGCTCGCGAAGGACCCGGCCGATAGCAGTGCGAAGGCCGGCGGTGAGGCGGCTGATCCCGCGCGTGTTGCGCCGCGATCGGAATGGATGGTCGCCGCTTACGGCGGGTCTCCCTACACCTATCCGAGCGACGTCAGGTTCACGAAGCCCGGAGGCGATTTCACAGTCAAGGAGGTGGAGTGGGAGGGCAAGCCGTTCATAAATCCGATCTACTACGGCGTGCGGGTTCTGCGGTGGTTCGGGGAAGGCCGCACGGGGTCAATGCTGGATTTCACGCATTCGAAAGCGATCTCGAACCGTGAGCAGCAAGCCACTTTCGAAGGTACGCTCAACGGCCAGCCAGCACCCGAGAAGGCGCTGATCGGCGAGGTATTCCGGAAGCTCGAAGCGAGCCACGGACACAATATGCTGACGCTCAACGGGCTGCTGCGGTTGCCATCATTCACCTTCCGGCTCTCGCCCTATGTGGGGCTCGGTGCCGGCGTGTCGTTGCCGCATTCGGAAGTGCATGTGGCGAGCGATCCGTCGCGCACATACGAGTATCAAATGGCGGGACCAGTCGGTCAGGCGATCATCGGTCTGGAATTCCGGCTGCCGCGCATGAGCTATTTCCTGGAGTATAAGTTCACGCTCGCGGATTACCGGATGCCACTCACCGGTCGCGACGGTGACATTCTCTTCACCGACGTCTGGCGTCAGTTCAGCGACTGGTGGAACGGTATCGAACCTCGCGACGGCTGGGCAGCCACGCGTTACACGAGCCACGAGATCATCGGCGGACTCGGTGTGCGACTGCCTGTCGGTCCATGATCGGATCGCAAGCTTCAGCGGAGTTACCTCAGTACCAGCGAAGCAGGCGGTCGATGTAATCCAGTTCAAGCTGCGGGCGTTGCGCATCGCCGGCGCGTTTGCGCAATTCTTCCAGCACCTCTCGCGCGCGCTGGATATCGATCTGATCGGGTACCTTCACGGATCGGCCTTGATCGGGGCCCTGTGAACGCTGTGG
The DNA here is from genome assembly GCA_963713575.1 of uncultured Alphaproteobacteria bacterium. GTDB lineage: Bacteria > Pseudomonadota > Alphaproteobacteria > Rhizobiales > Hyphomicrobiaceae > JAGVSR01. The sequence goes on along the minus strand of CAVQMH010000003.1, from coordinate 23,903 downwards.
GCGGCCCATGGGATCGCGCGAGTTATCGCCGTTCTCGCCCGCTTGCTGGTTGCCGTTCTGCTGCATTTGCTGCGCCATCTGTTCGGCGCCTTCACGCATTTCCTGCAACGCTTGCGATTGCTGCTCGCTCGCTTCGTCGAGATCGCCTTCGCGCAAGGCGTCCTCGGCCTTGTCCATAGCTTCGGATGCGGCACCAAGTTTCTCGTCTTCGCCGAGGCCCTTCTGCTGCATGTCGCGGCGCATCTGATCGATCTTTTCGCGCAACTGAGCCTGACGCTGGGCGAGCTGCTCGCGGGATTGCTGGCCGCCGGCCTGGCCCTGGCCCTCATCAGTGCCGCGCTCGCGCAGACCCATGTCGCCCTGGTCGTCACCCTGGCCGCTTTGCCCACTGCGATCGGCTTGCATGCCCTGGCCGGGCTTGCCCTTCTGGCCGGGCTGCGTCTGCCGCATCTGCTGACCGCCCTGGCCCTGCTGCTGCTGCTTACTTTCCTCGAACGTATCGTCCATGATCGACTGCTGTTCGCCGACGGCCTCGCCAAGCTTCTTCAGCTGCTCGGCCATCTCCTTATTCTGGCGCTGCTGTTCGGCATTCTGCTGGCCTTGCTGCAGGCGCTCCATAAGATCGCGCATCTGCGCCAGCATATCCTTGGCCTGATCGCGCAGGCCATTCTCCGCCATCTGCTCCATCTCGCGCATCATGCGGTCGAGGTCTTCGGCGGAGAGTTGTTGCTGGTCCTTGTTGTTGCCCGACTGTTGCTGCTGCTGGTCGCCGTTCTGCTTCTGCATTTCCTGCGCGTATTCCTGAAAAGCCTGACGCAGTTCCTGCATGAGTTTGCGGATCTCCTCGTCAGAGGCGCCGTCCTCGAGCGCCTTGGCGAGCCGGTCCTGGATATCGCGCAGGTTCTTTTCGGCCTCGGACAGATCGCCGTCTTCAATGCGGAGCGCGGTGTACCAGAGCTGATCGATGGATTCGTCCAGCACTTCACGTGTGATCTTGCGGCCGCCGAGCCGGTGAACGGTGGCACGCAGCGGAAGGTACACGCGGGTATCATCGATGAAACCTTCGGGCGCCATCGTCAGCGCCATCAGCGCCTTCAACACGTGATCGGAATAGCGCGGGTCTGCGATGAGAAGTTTGCGTTGTTCGATCAGGGCGCGGGCGAGCGGCTTGGTGAAGGGCCGCTCCGGCAGCACGATTTCAGTCGCCGGCGAGCGGCCGGTCTTGCCGCCGACGTCCTTCGCCTCGAGCGTCATCATTACCTTTTGACCCGCCCAGGGATGCGATCCAATCTCGTGGTACGTGAAGGCTTCGCCGGACTTCGGATTTGTCGAGGGAAGGCGCAAAGACAGGTGCGGTGGGCGCGAGAACGGCGGGCGCGGGCCGGTCAGTTCTTCGGGTTTCGCCCAGGCGGTCGAGGGATCGCCGTTTTCCTTATCTTTGACGCGGGTGAACTTCACTTCGGCCGAGGCGACGCCGTAGTCGTCCTGGACGAAGTAGGTGAGCTTCATCGCGCCCTTGTTGGTGCGCTCGGGGTTCTTTGTCAGTGCGATGCCCGGCGGATTGTCGGGGATCATGCGGATCGGCCACGTCGCGAGCACTTCGCGGCCGGACACGGCCTTAACGGTGGCGGAGGTTGTGACTTCGGTGCGCACCTCGGTCACGCCGGCGGCGGGATTTGCGTCGGCTTTCGGCTCGATGAGCGGCAAGGATTCCTTGGCACCAGCCGGCCACACTTCCAGAGCAAGGGGTCGTTTGGGCGTGCCGCTTGCGCGCACGATCAAAAGGCTCTTCTCGGGAACTTCGAGAGGTTTGGGTTCACCGTTCGTTTCAGCTCCGGTCGTTGATGTGGGCGTTGCGCCTTTCGGTGCTGAGCCGTCGACGAGCATCAGCGGCGGGCGGCCAGTGTAGGCGGGTGGGGTCAACCACGCGTCAAGACGCTGATCTGTGAGTGCGGTGCGGTTGTCGAAGCGGAAGGCATCGGCGACGCTCTCGAACGCGCCTTTGCCGGTAAAGGCCAAACCGAGTGCCACGCCGAGCACGGTCAGCGCGCGCAGTGCGAAGGGGTCGAAGCGATATGTGCGCGGTTCGGGACGGCCGGGGCGCAGCTTCTTGATGAGGTCGGCCATGCGCTGACGATGCGCGGACCAGATCGCCTGCGTTGCGGGATCGGCTGCGGACGCCGTCAGCGTGTCTTCGTAGGAGGTGGCGGGGCGATGCGGGATTCCGGAGACGGCCTCGATCCGGCGTATGGCTTCATCGCGCGAGGGAAAACGGATTTGGAAGAGATAGACGAGCCAGCCGACGAGCGCGCCGGCGAAGATCCCCAGCACGATTTTGTGCGTGATTGGGTCGAGTAGCGACCAGACACCGGTCATCGACATCAACAAGAAGACCGCGGCGATCGCGAAAAGAACCCATACGCGCAGCCATGCCTGTTCCGCAACGACGGCCCACCGGGCTCTGCGGATCTTGGCCTCGAAGGCTGGGTTCTGGGTTGAGCTTTGCGCCGGGTGCTGAGGAGCGGTGTTTGCCATGCGGAAAAGCTAGCACGGTCCGCTTGACCGGGATCATTAAAAACCGGTCAGCCGTTCCCGGTTGGTTGCTGCTTTCGCGAGGCAATTCACAGGCACGGGAGGGTCAGATTTTTGCGGGCGTGAGCCAGGGAGGTAACCGGTCCTGGCCGATGAGATCGTCATAGGTGGGGCGGGGGCGGATGACCGCGTAGGTTTCGCCGTGGACCAGGATTTCGGGGATGAGGGGGCGGGTGTTGTAGCTCGACGACATGACGGCGCCGTATGCTCCGGCGGTCATGATCGCGATGAGGTCATCGGGTTTGAAGGCGGGAAGCGGACGATCGAGCGCCAGATAATCGCCCGTTTCGCAGACGGGGCCGACGAGATCCTGTGCGACGAGATCGTGCACGCCTAGGGGTTCGGCGATGGGCCAGACGTCATGATGGGCTTCATAGAGCGTCGGACGGATGAGATCGTTCATGGCGGCATCGACAATCGTGAACTGGCGGCCCTGGCCTTGCTTCACATAGATGACGCGCGTGACGAGGATGCCGGCGTTGCCGATGATCATGCGGCCGGGTTCCATGACGATCTTGAGGCGCAGATCGCCGAGCGTTTCCTTGACGACGCGGGCATATTCGTCTGGATGCGGCGGCCACTCGTTGTCGGCGCGGTAGGGCACGCCGAGACCGCCGCCGATGTCGAGGTGCTTCAGCGTGATGCCCCGCGCTTTCAGGTCGAGCACCATCTCGCGCATCAGCGTGAAGGCGTCGCGGAACGGCCCGAGCTCCGTGATCTGGCTGCCAATGTGCATGTGGATGCCGGAGATGGCGATGCCGGGTAGCTTTCGCGCGCGCTCGTAGAGGGCGGGCGCATCGAGGAAAGGCACGCCGAACTTGTTTTCTGATTTGCCGGTGGAGATCTTGGCGTGGGTTTTCGCATCGACATCGGGATTAACGCGAATGGCAATCGAGGCCGTAAGCCCAAGTGAGGATGCGACTTCGCTGAGCTGATCGAGTTCGGGGGCGCTTTCGACGTTGAAGCCAAGGATGCCTTCCTTCAGCGCGTAGGCCATTTCGGCGCGCGTCTTGCCGACGCCGGCGAAGATGATGCGATCAGCAGGGACACCGGCGGCGCGGGCGCGGCGCAGCTCGCCTTCGGAGACGACGTCCATGCCCGCGCCGAGGCGGGCGAGGGTGGCGAGAACGGCCTGGTTCGAGTTCGCCTTCACTGCAAAGCAGACGAGATGATCCTGTCCCTCAAAGGCCTGCGTGAGCACCTCGTAGTGTCGCTCGATGGTGGCACTCGAATAGCAATAGAACGGCGTTCCGACTTCGGCGGCGATGGTGCGCAGATCAACACCTTCGGCGTGGAGAGATCCGTTGCTGTAGGCGAAATGATGCATGGAAGGCGGCGGTCCGGTTATGATTGCGCGCAGAGCTCTGCTTGGCGGAGCCGGCCGCTGCACGCGGTAAGGCGTGCGAGCTATACGGGGTGGATCCCACTTTGCGCAATGCTGGAGACGGCGAAACCTTGGCCACTTTCGAAGACCTCATCGCCACGGCTGACCGACGGCTGGGTCTGCTTCCGCTGGAAACCATGACCATCGAGATTGCTGACCGCGCGTTTGCGATCGAGGCGGTGCGGGATCAGGACCGGTTGCTCGCGGCGGCGGGGAACCTCGAGGTGTTTCCATTCGGACTCCTGCTTTGGGAAGCGGGGGTGGTGATGGGGGATGTCGTTGTCGAGTTGTTGTCGTTGTCGGTTTCGGGGACGGTGCTGGAGTTGGGGGCCGGAGCGGGGCTGGGGGGCATTGTAGCGGCGGCGCGGGGGGCGGGAGTTATTCAGACGGATTATTGCATCGAGGCGCTGGCGCTTTCCCGGCGCAACGCGCGGGCGAACGGCGTCATGGGGATCCAACAGCGGTTCGGGGACTGGACCGACTGGCGGGACGAGAACCGATACGACCTCGTGATCGGCGCGGATATTCTTTACGAACCGGCGCTGTACGGGGATATCTTGCGCGTTCTCGGGCGCACGGTGCGGCCCGGGGGGCAGGCGATTTTGACCGATCCGGCGCGGACGCACGCCGGGCGGTTCGTCGATGATCTCAGATCAGCGGGGTGGACCGTCAATGTGGACGCGCGCCGGGTGCCGGCTTTGCCGCCATGCCAGCCATTCGAGACGGTGCGGGTGGACGTGATCCGGGCGACGCGCGATTAGCGCAGAAGACCGTCGAGGATGAAGCCCTGGTGGGGCTTGGCGGCGGCGCCTTCGGGCTTGCCCTGGCCGCTTTCGGCCGAGGCCGTTTCCTTGGCCTGGGGAGCTTCCAGGCCGCCCTTGATTCCGCAGCCGGCGACAGACGCGGCGAGCGCGCAGGCGATCGACAGTCGGGCGAGGGGCTTCAACATCAGGGCGCCTAACATCTTGAACCGGAGCTTTCTTTTAGCCGGTCTTTTGTGGCGTTTCCAAGCACGCCAGCCAGCCTTCCGCCATTTTGCGGACGTTCTGTGGCGCAGTTCCCCCATGGCTGGTGCGGCTTTTCACGGAATTCTCAACGGAAAGAACGCTGTAGATGTCTTTCGTGATGCGTGGCTCGACGCCCTGCATGGCGTCCAACGGCAGTGCTTCGAGATCAATACCGCGGGTTTCGGCTAGTTTGACGATGCTGCCGGTAACATGGTGGGCGTCGCGAAAGGGCATTTTAAGCTCGCGCACGAGCCAATCGGCGAGATCGGTGGCGGTGGAATAGCCCCGTCCTGCGGCGGCCCGCATGGTCCCGGCCACGGGTTCGAGGTCGCCGACCATGCCGGTCATGGCGGCGAGCGCCAATTTGAGGGAGGCGATGGCGTCGAAGGTGACTTCCTTGTCTTCCTGCATGTCCTTCGAATAGGCGAGTGGAAGGCCCTTCATCACTACGACCAAGCTTTGGAACGCGCCCGCGATGCGGCCGACCTTGGCGCGCGAGAGTTCGGCGGCGTCGGGATTGCGCTTCTGCGGCATGATCGACGAACCGGTCGTGAACTTATCGGTGAGCGTGATGAAGCCGAACTGCGGCGTCATCCAAATCACAATTTCTTCCGAGAGCCGGGAGAGATGCACGGCCGAGATCGTCGCTGCGGCGAGCGTTTCCAATGCGAAATCGCGATCCGACACGCCATCGAGAGAGTTCGACATCGGGCGATCGAAGCCGAGCGCGGCTGCTGTTTTATGACGATCGATGGGAAATGACGTACCGGCGAGCGCGGCGGAGCCGAGCGGGCTTTCGTTCAACCGTTTGCGGGCGTCAGCGAAGCGGCCGCGGTCGCGCGCGAACATTTCAACGTAGGCCAGCAAGTGATGGCCGAAGGTTACGGGCTGGGCGGGCTGCAAGTGTGTGAAGCCCGGCATGACAGTGGCGGCGTGCGTGACGGCCTTCCGGGCCAGCGCCAGTTGCAACGCCTTCAGGGCTTCGTCGATGCCATCAATCTGGTCGCGGACCCAGAGGCGGAAGTCGGTCGCGACCTGATCGTTGCGCGAGCGGGCCGTGTGCAGGCGGCCGGCCGGCGTTCCGGTGATCTCCTTGAGACGGCTCTCGACGTTCATGTGCACGTCTTCCAGCGAGCGCTTGAACTCGAAAGTTCCGGCGGCAATCTCGGCTGCGACGGCGTCGAGGCCGGCGATGATCGCTTCCGCGTCCGATTTCGTTATGATGCCGGCGTCGGCTAACATGGCCGCGTGTGCCTTGGAGCCGCGGATATCTTGCGGGGCCAGCGCCTTGTCGAACCCGATGGAGGCATTTATCTCCTCCATGATCTTGGCCGGGGACATGGCGAACCGGCCGCCCCACATTTTGTTGGATTCGCTGGACACTTTGGGCTCCCTGAGCCTGATCGCTGAAAAGGTTGGTTAGATGACTGACAACAACGGCCGCGGACCGGCCGGCACGCGGTTCGGCTTGATCGGCGCGGCGCTCGCGGCGGCGGCCATGGGGTTTGCGGCGGTATACGTCACGCGGGGCGGGCCTGACAACGATAAGGTCGCGGCGGCGGGCCTCTCGGGGTCTGGTGCCGAGGCGGCGGCGGAGACGGGAGATCCGTCCGGTGGCGGCGATCTGGTGGCCTTCGTGCGCAAGAACCCGCCCGTGGACGTGGCCGAAATCTCGTTCGAGGATGAGATGGGGGCGAAGAAAACGCTCGCCGATTTCAAAGGAAAAGCGATCCTGTTGAACCTGTGGGCAACGTGGTGCGTGCCATGCCGGCATGAGATGCCGTCGCTCGACCGGCTGCAGAAGGAATTGGGCTCGGATCAGTTCGAGGTCGTGGCGTTGAGCCTCGACCGTGCGGGGCGGGATGCGGCGCGGAAATTCTTCGACGAGATCAAGGTACAGAACCTGACGCTCTACATCGATCAGACCATGAAGGCCGGCAACGGGCTGCGCGCGGTGGGCATGCCGACAACCATTTTGATCGGCAGGGACGGGAAGGAACTGGGCCGTCTGCCAGGGCCGGCGGAGTGGGATAGTGCGGCGGCGAAGAAGCTGGTGGCGGACGCCCTCAAGTAATCGAGCAAAAGAAAACGTCTTCGATCGTGGATCGAAGACGTTTGGAGGTGCGCGACCCGAATGCGGAGAGTGATTACTTCTTTTTCTGGGCGAGGGCCGAGGCAGCGGCCGATTTGGCGGCCTTCGATGCCGTCTTGCTGGTCAAAATCTTGGACGCGGACGAGGCGACCTTGGCGCTCGTCTTTTCGGTCGAGCCGCGCTGCGTCAGCGCCGAGGCTGCGACCGACTTTTGAGCCTTGGTGGCGGATTTGCTGTTGAGAACCTTCGCGGCGGATGAGGCCACTTTCTTACTCGTGCTCGCACTCTTTGCCATGGGAACCCCCGTGTTCGGTTTGCGGCGGCCCCGCACGGGCCGTCCGGATCACGTTTGATCCGGCTGCAGAGTGATGGGATTCGCGGGCGTTTGGAATGAGTGAGTTCGGGAAAACTCGATCTGTAGGGGGCTTCGTTTGGGATGGCCCAATGACCAGAGGCCTCGCCCCGATCCTCTCCCCAACGCAAGGGGGAAGAGAACCGCCGGCACATCGGGTGATGGTTTGCAGCTGGAGGGGCTGGGCGTTGACAGGTGGGGGGTGGGGCGGCACAAGGCGGCCAGTCAACTAAAGCCCCACATCTTTCCAAGGACTTCCCGACATGGCGCACGCAGACCTGCAAAAGACGATCGAAGCTGCCTGGGAGGCCCGCGACGGGATCAACAGCGGCACCAAGGGCGAGGTGCGCGATGCCGTTGATAGGGCGCTCGAACTGCTCGACAAAGGCGAGGCGCGGGTGGCGGAGAAGGGCGACGGCGGCTGGGTCGTAAACCAGTGGCTCAAGAAGGCCGTGCTGTTGTCGTTCCGGCTGAACGACATGGGTCTGATCGCCGGCGGGCCGGCGGGATCATTCTACTGGGACAAGGTGGCGCCGAAGTTCGAAGGCTGGACGGCGGACGATTTCAAGACCGGCGGGTTTCGCGTGCTGCCCGGCGCCTACGTGCGCAAGTCGGCTTACATCGCGCCGGGAGCAGTGCTTTTGCCGTCGTTCGTCAATCTGGGCGCCTACGTGGGTTCGGGTACGATGGTGGATACATGGGCGACTGTCGGTTCGTGCGCGCAGATCGGCAAGAATTGCCATATCTCGGGCGGTGCCGGAATCGGCGGAGTGCTGGAGCCGTTGCAGGCGGGCCCCGTCATCATCGAGGACAACTGCTTCATCGGTGCGCGAGCGGAAGTGGCCGAAGGCGTGCAGGTGGGCGAGGGGTCGGTGCTGTCGATGGGCGTGTATCTCGGCGCATCGACGACGATCATCGACCGCGCGACGGGGGAGCGGATGTTCGGCAAGGTGCCGCCGTATTCGGTCGTGGTGTCGGGCACGATGCCGGGCAAGCCGCTGCCGAACGGGGAGCCGGGTCCGAACCTTTATTGCGCGGTGATTGTGAAGCGCGTCGACGAAAAGACGCGTTCGAAGACCAGTATTAATGATCTGTTGAGAGATTGAGGACAAACAATCACATATATTCCCTGGGAGCGCTCGCCACCTCCAAGGGAACCAATTGCATTCTTCCGGGGGCCCATCCGTGGGAATTTTGAGAACTTTCATCGAGAAGCTCGAGACGACAGGGGCGGTGGCACCCTCTGAGTTCGACGATCCCGAGCCTTTGACGCCGGCGCTGGCTGCAGCGGAAGCCGCCATCCAGGAGGCAATCCGGCAACGACAGTCGGGTGCACAATCAGCCGACAACGAGCGGCGGGCTACGACTTTGCCGGACCGGCGCCAACAGGGGGGCGCGGCTGTCGCTGTAGAGCGGCGCGGGGCCGCTGTGGATCGGCGGAGCAAAGGACCGGCATTCGGACGTCGGACGCGAGATTGAGCGGCGATCCCGTTTCTGTCTATGATCTGCAACTTTCATCTGAAGGTGATCGGATGCGGAAAGCTTTCCCTGCTGCCGCTTAGCCGATAGGTTCGGCCGCCTTTATTGTTTTTGCGCAGCGGCCGAACCCCATGACTCTTCATGTGACCGATCCCGTCGATCTTGCACGGGCGCTGATCCAGTGCCGCAGCGTTACGCCAGACGAGGGCGGGGCGCTGACGCTGCTGCAGTCGGTGCTGGAACCGCTGGGATTTGTCTGCGACCGGGTGGTGTTTCATGAGCCGGGGACGCCGGATATCGACAACCTTTATGCGCGGCGCGGGACGGCGGGGCCGAACTTGTGTTTTGCCGGGCATACCGACGTGGTGCCGCCCGGGGATCTCGATGCCTGGACCAGCGATCCCTTCGGCGCGGTGATCCGGGACGGGGTTCTCTACGGTCGCGGCGCCGTGGACATGAAGGGCGCGATCGCGTGTTTCATCGCGGCAGCGGCCCGGCGGATTGCAGCCGGCGAGGACGTGGGTTCGCTGTCGCTGCTGATTACAGGCGATGAAGAAGGGCCTTCGATCAACGGCACCGTGAAGGTGCTGCAATGGCTGGAGGAGCGGGGCGAGACGCTGGATGCAGCCATCGTCGGCGAGCCGTCAAACCCCGAGGCGCTGGGCGACGAGATCAAGATCGGGCGGCGCGGGTCGGTGACGGGCGAACTCGTGGTGCACGGTGTGCAGGGACATGCGGCTTATCCGCAGCGCGCCGACAACCCGGTGCCGAAGCTCGCGCATTTCATCACGCGGCTGACAGGAACGCGCATCGACGAGGGAACGCGGCATTTCGAGCCATCCAACTGTCAGGTGACGGTGGTGACGGTGCCGAATACGGCATCGAACGTCATTCCGTCGTTCGCGAGGGCGACGTTCAATATCCGCTACAACGATATCTGGCGTCGGGCCACGATCGAGGAGTGGGTGCGGCTGCAGTGTGATGCGGCAGCGCTGGCGACGGGCGCCAAGTACGACGTTTCGTTCGCGGGGACGGGCGATGTGTTCCTCACCGAGGAGGGCCCTCTCGTCGAGACGCTGCGGGCGGCGGTGCACGCGGAGACCGGCCGCATCCCGAAGCTGTCCACATCGGGCGGGACTTCGGATGCGCGATTTATCAAGGATTACTGCCCAGTCGTGGAATTCGGGCTCGTCAATCGCACGATCCATCAGGTGGATGAACGCGTGGCGCTTCAGGATTTGGAGCAGCTGACAAAGATCTACGAGCGCTTCATCGCCAACTTCGGCGCGGCGTAGGGTCGAGTTCTGTTTTCGCTTGCTGGTTTAGAAGGTGTCCATGAAGGCATTGTAGATGTCGTCGAACAGCTTCGTCACGTCGGCGCCGTACGAGGAAATGCCGCCCACGACGCCAACGCTCATGATCGCGCAGATGAGGCCGTATTCAATGGCCGTTGCGCCGCTTTCGTCGTTCAGAAAGTCGATCAGCATTTTCATCGCGATTTCATTCCGGCTATGGCGTTTCATCGGCAGAGTGGCTGGCCTGCTGACGAGCTTGATTTCTAACGTTCAGAATGACACTAGCGTCTTAAAGTGACGTGAACCCCACGTCAGGTTTGGGTGGGTTCAATTTTACGAAATTCCAACTCTAATGAATCGCACCTCTTCCATGGATGCATGGGAGTTTGCGCTCCGCCGGCGTCGGGAAAAACAAAACCCACCGCCCTGCGGCGGTGGGTTCTGCTTGCGAATGCTGGTCTTCCACTTGCGAGGAAGATGCGCAGCTTAGACAGCGCCCGACAGCGTGGTGCCGATCGAGTTGAAGAGCGTCGACAGGCCGTCTTCGAGGTTGCCGAGGGCAACGATGAGGGCAACGCCGACGAGAGCGGCGATGAGGCCGTATTCGATCGCCGTGGCGCCCGATTCGTCCTTCAGGAAGCGAGAAAAGATCGTCATGTTGGAAGTCTCCCAATCCACTGTGAAAAGTTCGATACAGTTCATTGCTGGGGTTCGGCCCGTGCGTCTGAACTGAAGCTAATCTACAGCGCCATGTATTAAACTCAGGTAAAAGCGCGATGGGGGCGCATCAATACTTAATTCGTGTCTGTAAATCTTCAGTCAACAATTCGCATCAAACATGATTTACTGAATAATAGCAAAGTATTCATCTACATAATATTGCGTAAATACGTGGTTTTACTTCGAATTTTGGCCTTAGGTGTGGCTAATAAATTGTTTTTCCTCGCTTTGGCGGACTTAAGATTTAGGTGGGCTGTAGTTGTCCGTGTTCAAAACTTTGCGGACTAAGCCTGAGAGGGCGCTGGTGGGGCGTTTCCACCAGCATTGTGTTTGGCGAACACTCTTTCGCGTTGTGCCGGGTCCGAGACTTTTGAAGGCTTGTCGGCGACCTTTTGCTGATCCCGGCCAGATCCGTGCTCCAAGTTCACGGCGAGTGCTGATCAATTCGACCGCGGACGGTACAGTCGTTTGCACTTCTTTCACTATTTGCTGACCTAATCAGCGCGTTGTTTCCGAAGTGAAGGGGTCACGCGATGAAGCGGGAAGTCATTCTACGGGGCCGGGCCGTTTTTGCGCCCCTCGTGGCGCTGCCAATCATGGTGTTCGGCGGTACCACGGCGCCAGCACAGGCTGCGGATGACCTGGTTGTTCGCTATGACCAGTCGCAACTGCTCAGGATGCCGCGCGCCGTGTCCGAGATCATCATCGGCAACCCATCGATCGCCGACGTGTCGGTTCAGTCGGGCAATATGCTCGTCATTACCGGCAAGACGTTCGGCATCACCAACATCATTGCGCTCGATGCCGAGAAGAACGTCATCCAGGATCAGCGCGTGGTGGTGGAACGGGATGAGCGGGGCATCGTCAATGTGAGCCGCGCGGGTCAACGGCAATCGTTCAGCTGCACGCCGACCTGTGCGCCGACCATCACGATCGGCGATGAAACGACTTACTTCAATCAAGTCGTTCAGAGTTCGTCGACCAAAACCAAATTCTCCGAGTCTGGCTCGGAATCCAGCGGCGGCGGCGGACAGGCCGGTCAGTAATAAGCTATGGACCGTTCAGGTCCGCTCGGCCTTTGTCTCTTTCAGACAGTGTCAGATGCGAGGAAGCCTCCCAACGGGGGCTTTTTCTTTTTGCGCGATGGGACAATTAACGAATGGTTGCCTGGCGCCGGACAATTTTCGCTGATTTTGAATAAAAGTCGTAAGCCCGGTTTGGGCCCATGTTTATCTGGCTTTGCTTTACTGCGTGATCGCCGCCTGTGCCCATTCGAGGCGAGTGCGATGAATGCGACAGCAGTGGGGACGTCATGGTGTTGCCGGGTGTTGATCGAGTCATTTTGCAGCGAGCTGCAGATTTCGCACGCCGTTTTCGCGCCAACGCGCAAGGTGTGACGGCCGTCGAATTCGGTTTTGTCGCCTTTCCGTTCATGTTGTTTGTGCTCGGCATCATGGCGGCGGGCTTGCAGTTCTTCACCGTCAACTCGCTCGATAACGCCGTGGAGACCGCAGCGCGCAAAATTCGCACGGGCGAGGCGCAGCGTGCCGGCATGACCCTGCAGAACTTCAAAGAGCTGGTTTGCGAGTCCGGTGGATATTACGTCGAGAACAACTGCAACCAAATCTATGTCCATGTGCAAAGCGCCACCAACTGGGCGGACATTTCGCCGAGAGATTGCGCCACGAACGGACAGATGACTCCGCAGTCGAATATGACCGCAGCTCTGGCCGATTCCTCGGGTGGGTCCGAGCAGGTCGTGCTCGTCACGGTTTGCTACGATTGGCAATTGCCGATCACGTTCCCCTACCTGCGATACATGATGATGCGGCCTGCGGATGGCGTGCCGCTGGTGAGCGGAGGTTCGCTCATCCAATCAGTCGCGACGTTCCGCACCGAACCGTACGAGTGAATTCAGAAGATCGTATCCCCGACTTAGCTTTGTCCGAGGACATCATGTTCGACTGCACCTTCACATCGCCCCGCCGCCGCTCGTTCGTTCGCGATAAGAGCGGGATCGCCGCCGTCGAGTTTGGTCTCATCGCTCCGGTGCTGCTCATCATGCTTGTCGGTGTGGTGGAAATTACCCGTGCAGTTTCCATTGACCGGCGGTTCGGCCAGGTCACAGCTTTGGTTGCCGACCTCATTTCTCGCGAAGAAGTTTTGAAGAAGGAAGATCTCGACGGCCTCAATGCATCCGGAAAGCGGACAGGTATTTACGGCATCGTCGAGCACGTGATGGGTGTGTGGGGCGTCAGCACGCTCAAGCTGCATGTGTATCCCGTGCGTGCCTCGGAAGATGATCGCAACCTCATCTATCTGTATGCCGACAAATCAAATAGGCCATCGTTCGGCTCGAATGAAATCTCGCCCAAGGACGTGTGCGACCCGTACACCGGTCTGACGCAAGATCTCCTGGAGTCTCAGGGGACTGCGATCATCGTGGAGGGCGAGTACGGTTATACGCCGCTCATCGCGCAAGGAATTCTCTCGCCAAAGACGTGGAAAGATCGCGCCGTTCTGGCGCCTCGATCAGGATGCGTCAGCTTCGAAGCCGACACGACACTGCCTCAGCCCGATTGCACTCCCACTCCGTCCTGCGAATAAATTGAACTCTGTATAATATATGACTGACATCGGCCGGACACAATGTCCGGCCGTTTTTGTATGTTGTGTGAACTGCGTTGCCGATGAATCATAAGACTTATATTCCACGGACAGCATCGCAAATCCTCAGGCAATGCCTTTACGTTTTTTAATTTCGATTTCAGGGTGAAGATTTACACATGGGACGTCGTTCGTCGCATACGGCAGAGGAGCTGCGTGAGCTTATCCTCGAGGCATCCACAGCCCTTATCAGCGAGGGCGGGTTGGCCAGTTTATCGGCGCGGGAAGTCGCGCGCCGCATCGGGTATTCTCCCGGCACGCTCTACAACGTGTTCGAGAATCTCGATGATCTTATTCTGACGATCGAGGGTCGCTTGATCGACGGCCTCGCGGTGGAACTCGATCACGTTCTGTCGGTCGGATCACCGAAGGAGAAGGCTCTGGCTTTGGGCCGTGTGTACATCAAGTACACCAGCGACAAGCCGAAACTCTGGAACCTGCTGTTCGAGCATCATCTGCCGGCGGGCCGGGAGGTGCCGGCGTGGTACCAGCAGAAGATCGATGGAATCATGCAGCGTGTGGAGACTGCGATCGCGCCTCTGATGCCGAATAGTCAGCCGGAGCTCGTCAAGCGAACGGCTCAGGTGCTGTGGGCGGGCGTGCATGGGATCACGTCACTGGCGACGGCGGATAAGCTTGCGATCGCCAAAAGCGAGGGCGCAGGGCCGCTGGTCGATAATCTGATTACCACGTATCTCGCCGGCTTAAAGCACGAGGCGTAAATCAGCAGCGTCACTCAAGGCGGCGGCTCGGCCGCCGTCGGTGGCGAGCCATGCGCCGCAACAGGCTTTAGCCAGTTCGCGCACGCGCAGGATGTAGCTCTGGCGCTCAGTCACGGATATGACGCCGCGGGCATCGAGCAAATTGAAGACGTGGCTTGCCTTGATGCACTGGTCGTAGGCGGGGAGCGCCAGCAGGTGGCCGTCGTCGCCGCGCCCTTTTTCAAGCAGCGACTGGCATTCGGTTTCTGCGTCCTTGAAGTGCTGCAGAAGCATGGCGGTGTCGGCGTGTTCGAAATTATAGCGTGAGTATTCGCGCTCGGCCTGCAGGAAGACGTCTCCGTAGGAGAGTTTGCGGTCGCCAGTTTGTCCGTTGAAGTTCAAGTCGTAGACGCGATCAACGCCCTGCACGTACATGGCCAGCCGCTCGAGGCCATAGGTGATTTCGCCCGCGACCGGGGAGCAATCATAGCCGCCGACCTGCTGGAAATACGTGAACTGCGTCACCTCCATGCCGTTGCACCAGACCTCCCAGCCGAGCCCCCAGGCGCCCAGTGTGGGGCTTTCCCAATCGTCTTCGACGAACCGGATGTCGTTGACCTTGGTGTCGATGCCGATGGCGTCGAGGCTTTGCAGGTAGAGATCGAGGATGTTCTCCGGCGATGGCTTCATGATCACCTGGAACTGGTAATAGTGCTGGAGGCGATTGGGGTTTTCACCGTAGCGGCCATCTTTCGGCCGGCGCGAGGGCTGGACGTAGCAGGCGCGCCAGGGACGGGGGCCGAGCGCGCGCAGCGTCGTGGCGGGGTGGAATGTACCGGCGCCGACTTCCATGTCATAGGGCTGGAGGACGACGCAGCCCTGCTGGCCCCAGAACTGCTGCAGCGTAAGGATGAGATCCTGGAAGGCCTCGCGAGGGCGCAGGACGGTGCCGGATTTGGTCGACATTACAATTGCTCATGTATGCGGTTGCGCCGTTTTGAGGGCAATATACGTATTTCGGCCACGCCGTCACGCGATATGGCGGCCAGCAGCCGTGATGCAGAATGAGAGAGCGCCGACGTGGATATTCTGGCCTGGATGTGGTGGGCGGTTGCGAGCGTGCTGTCGGTCGCTTGGTCGCTGCTGTGGTTTCTGCTCGGTGGCTGGGTCTCGACGATTGCGCAGATCGCGGTGCTCGTGGGCATCATCTTTTTCTACAAGTACGGATGGCAGCGGGCGCCGGCGGAAATCGCCGCGCGTGTCTCGACGTTCGGACGCTTTGTGTGGAACTGGGCGCGGCAACGCGAGACCGGGCCGGCGGGCGGGCCTCGCGTGGAGGTGCGCGAAGTGGTGCGAACGGTCCGCGTGAAGGAAGCCGGCGACATCAATGTGTCGTCGCTTTTGAACGTGCTCGTGTTTCTCGGGATCGCTTTGTTGGCTTTATGATTGCACGTGAAAATTGCACTTGGCGACTCCGCTGACGCGGAACCGGCCGCTCTGTGCGGGGATTACGTTTTGGGGCGGTAGACGCCGGCAGTCGCATCCCATTCAAGTTTGCCGAGATCGCGAGCCGAGTCGCTGGCTGTGGTCTGGGCGTGACGGTCGCCCGGCTGCAGCGGGTCGGGCGGGGCGCTGCCGATCATGGACGCGATGGCGCGTGCGGCGGCAAAAAAGCCGGCGGCGGCAGCCAGAGCAAAGAAGACGGGGGGCATGTGGGAGCCTCCTTCCAGCGATCGCTGGTGCGTCACAGACCATAGCGCGCCCAGAGGGCTCTTGTCTCCAGGGTGGAGAGAAGTTCATCCGTGAGTGTGGCGTCACGGGTGGTCAATGATGCGAGACTGTCGAGTGATGGCGTGCGGCGCAAACGGGAGAGGAGACCCGGCCGGTCCGTGGGGACCACCTTCAGTTTTACATCGTCGCCGTAGAGTTCGCGCATGCGCGTGCGGATGTCGGAGATGCCGTCGATGAGGCCGAATTCGAGGGCCTGCTTGCCGCTCCAAAACGCGCCGGAAAAGAGTTCGCCGTCGGTGCCTTTCAGCTTGCCGGCGCGGCGCTCCTTTACCGCCCCGATGAAAACGTCGTGCGCGTCACGCTGCAGGGCGGAGAGGCGCTCGATGTCTTCGGGCTTTTCGGGAAGGAAAGGATCGAGGATGGCTTTCGACCGGCCGGCGGTATAGACGCGGCGCTGGATGCCGAGCTTGTCGATGGCTTCGACGAAGCCGAAGCCGGACGAGATAACGCCGATGGAGCCCACGATGGATGAGGGTTCGGCGTAGATCTCGTCGCCACCGATGGCGATGTAGTAGCCGCCCGAGGCCGCGACATCCTCCAGGAACACATGGACTTTTTTCTCGAACTCGTCAGCGAGCGCACGGATGCGTTTGAGGATCAGGCTCGATTGCACGGCGGAGCCGCCGGGGGAGTTGACGATCAGCGCGACCGCGGGAGTTTTCGACATCTCGAACGCTTTTTGCAGCGGTTCGGCGAGGGTCGCGATCGAGAGCCCGGGACGGAGCGGCGTAGCCATGCCGATGGCGCCGCTGAGGCGCAGGACGGGAACGACGGGCGTGCGCGTGAAAGGCCACATGTTGGTGAGCAATCCTTAAGTTCGAGACGACGTGAGTGGGGCACCCTGACGGAGAATCCGGCCGACATATGGCGTGAAGCCGCCGCCTTGTTCATGGAGTACGACGGGCGGGCGCAATTCGAGCGGTGCACGGCTGCCTTTGATGCCCGACACGAGGACGCGCCCCGCAGGTTTATCCGCATACGGGTGAATGGGTGTGACGGCTATCGCGCCGAAGCGGTCCTGGAGCGCCGCGAGCAGGGCAGGCAGGGCATCCGCTTTGTGAATGAGGGTCACGCGACCGCCGGGGCGGCACACACGGGCGGCAAAGCGGACCCAGGCGTCGAGTGCGTGCGCCGGCATGGCGTGCGAGGCGCGCTTCAAGGGGTCGCGGGCTTGTGTGCCGCCAGTGTCGTCATGATAGGGCGGATTGGCAAGGACGTGATCGAAGCATTCCGGCGGCAGTGGTGGCGCTTCGGGTTGTTGGGCTGGCGAGGTCACATCGCCGGATATAATCGATACGCGAGACTGGAGACCGTTGCGGTCGATGTTGCGGCGGGCGAGGTCGATGAGGACCGGTTCGCGTTCGACCAGGGTGACGCGGGCGTCAGGGCAGCGCACGGCAACGCAGAGACCCACGGTGCCGACACCGGAGCCGCAGTCCAGGATCGTGGGCTCGCCGGGCTCATCCGGGACCGAGGCTGCGAGAAGGACCGCATCGATCCCGGCCCGATAACCGGAGGTCGGCTGAAGGATATACAAGCGGTCGCCAAGGAATGCATCGTCGGTGACCGGGGCGTGAGGTGGGGTGTCCGCGCTGGACGACATGTGCGGGTTGCCGAGCGAGGTCATGATCCCGCCTCTTCGATGATCCACTGGCCGAGATCGGCATTAACGATCAGTCGGCGGGCGGTGTCCCAGTCGGTTTCATCCACCAGGACACGGCAGGGCAAGATGCCGAGCGAACCCTCCAGCACACTCATATTGCGGTCGAGAAAGACGGGTTCCAAGCCGGCGCCGCGCAGGAGGGCATCGACGTAGCTGATCAGCACAGGATCGTTGATCCGCATAAGCTCCCGCATCGACTTTTTTCCTCTCCAAAAAAGGCCGTCTTGTGCGGCAAAGTGCCGAAGAATATGCAAAGTGGAAGCCGCTATAGCAAACGCGGCAAAACTTGAGAGGATGAGCCTGTGGGTGTCGTTGTCCCCTTCGATGAGGCCAGGTCCGCGAACGAGAGCTTGGAGCCGCTGCTCCAGCTCGTCAACGAGGACATGGAGGCGATCAATCGCATCATCCTCGACAAAGCTGTTTCTGATGTCGATCTCATTCCGGAGCTGGCACATCATCTGATCGAGTCGGGCGGCAAGCGGCTCAGGCCCATGCTGGCACTCGCTTCAGCCAAGATGTGCGGTTACGCGGGAAACGGCCACATTCGCACGGCGTCGGCGATCGAATTCATGCACACGGCGACGCTGCTGCACGACGATGTCGTGGATGAAAGCGACGCACGGCGCGGCGCAAGACAGCGCGTCTCATCTGGGGCAATCAGGCAAGCGTTCTGGTTGGCGATTTCCTGCTCGGACAAGCATTCCGCATGCTGGTCGAAGTCGGCAACATGCAGGTCTTGAAGATCCTTTCGAATGCGGCCGCGGTGATCGCCGAAGGCGAAGTGATGCAGCTGGCGGCGGCGAAGAACACGTCGACGACCGAGGACGAGTATCTGGCGATCATCAACGCCAAGACGGCCGCACTGTTCTCTGGCTGCGGCTGAAGTGGGGGCGGCGATTGCAAAACGTCCTGCGGAAGAGCAGGCGGCGATGCGGTCCTACGGCAAAAACCTCGGGCTGGCGTTCCAACTCGTCGACGACGCACTCGACTATTCCGGCGATAGCCGCAAGCTCGGCAAGTCGGTCGGCGATGATTTCCGCGAAGGCAAGATCACGCTGCCGCTGATCCTGTCTTTCCGCCGCGGCAACGACACGGAGCGGGCGTTCTGGAATCGCACTATCGTGGAAGGCGACATCCGAGACGACGATCTCGAGCACGCAATCGGGCTGATGAAAAAGCACAAAGCGCTGGAAGCCACGATGGAGCGGGCGCGCGCCTACGGCGCAATCGCCCGTGACGCACTCGCGATCTTCCCCGAAAGCGCACACAAGTCGGCGATGGAAGAGGTGATCGCCTTCTCCGTCAATCGCGGGCATTGAAGCTGGCGCACAGCGGTCAGCCGATGACGGTTGGTACGATCCACCAGGACGGGTGAGCCGCGGCCAGTGATGCGGCGGCCGCGGCCGCCGATGCCGCCGCGGGAAATACCGCAAAGCAGGTTGGGCCGGCGCCGGACAGCAGGGCGATTTCCGCGCCGGGGCAGGAACTCCAAGGCGGCCAGTACATCTTGAACCTGGGGGACAACCGCTGTTGCAGGCGCTTCAAGATCGTTGCCGGCGCGCTGCATAAGGGCCAACAATTCAGCGCGATCGGGAATGGCCGGGCGAGCGGTGGCGCCTCCGTCGCCAGAGCCGGTGATGGGCGGCGCACCAAGCGCGCGGAAGACGCGCGCGGTCTTGTCGGCTGGGACGGGTGCTCGCGGATTGACGAGTACGGCGTGAAGCTTTGGCAGCGGCGAGGCAAGCTCATGCAAGTGTTCGCCGGCTGCACTCATCCAGACGGCGCGATCGGCGAAGCACACCGGCACGTCGGCACCGAGACGGCGGGCGATGGCGATCCAATCGACAGCGGCGGTCGCTTGCGGGTGGGCCGTGCGGATGGCGCGAAGTACGGCTGCAGCATCTGCCGAACCGCCTCCGATGCCCGACGCCACGGGCAGTTGTTTATCAAGTGTGACGTGGCCGATTTCGAATCCCGGGAGGACTTCGGAGACGACCCGAAGAGCCGTTTCGACGAGGTTCTCTCCGGCGATGGCGTCGGCGAAGGGGCCGGCGACCGTGACCCTGGTAGCGGCGCCGGGGTCAAGCGTCACGACATCGGCAACATCGGCAAATGCGACGAGGCTCAGGAGTGCGTGATAGCCATCCGACCGGCGTCCGAGGACTGTGAGCGTAAGATTGATTTTCGCACGCGCCTTTTCCGTGACGGCCGGCATTACGGGGTCGTCGACGGCTTGTCGGCCGCGGCGGCGGTATCTCCAGTCGCAAGCTTCGGCGTTTTGTGCTCGATGACCACAAGGCCCTCTTCGAGCTTGCGGCGCGTTTTCAGAGCATCCTCGGGCTCGGGATTCAGGGACAGTGACTGTTCCCACTGGAATTTGGCTTCGCGTTCGCGGCCGACTTTCCAGAGGGCATCGCCGAGGTGGTCGTTGAGGACGGCATCGTCGGGGCGAAGTTCGACAGCGCGTTCGAGGTAGCGAACGGCTTCTGCGTAATTGCCGCGCTTGTAGTGGGCCCAGCCAAGACTGTCGACGATGTAGCCGTCGTCGGGCTTCACGGCGACCGCGCGTTCGATCAGTTTCATACCTTGATCGAGGTTGATGCCCTGGTCGACCCACGAATAACCGAGGTAATTGAGGACCAGCGGTTGATCAGGGTAGAGGTCGAGTGCCGTCTTGAGGTCGGCCTCGGCGGGCGGCCAGTTCTTCAGGCGCTCGTAGGATGTGCCACGGGCGTAGAAGTAAACCCAATGGCGACGATCCGGCTTTGGAATGATAGCGATGGCGCGATTGTAGATATCGACGGCGTCGGCGTAGAGCTTGCGCGAGCGCAGAATGTTGCCGAGTGCATCGAGTGCCTGCAGCCGTTCGCTCAAGTCGAGAGCGCCTGGCGGCTGCATCGGCACGGTCTGTGCGGCGACGTTCGCGTCACCAGCGGCATTGGCCTTGGCGAGAATCGCGTTGGCGGTTTCCTGGCCAACGACACCATCAGCGCGGATACCATTTTTAGTCTGGAATTCCCGAACAGCGCGGCGGGTCGCAACGCCAAAGCGGCCATCGGCCGGGCCACCGAGCGCGATACCGAGACGCTCCAGCGCGGCCTGTACCTCGCGGACCGCGTCGCCGCTGGAGCCGAGGCGGAGAACATCGTTTTTCAGATCAATGGCAGCGAAAGCGGGTGAGCCGGCGACCGGAGCTAGGGATGCGGCCGGGGCCGGCGCTGCTTTGGCGGTGTCGTCGAGGTTCAACAGGCGCTCGAGAACCGCGCGGGCTTCATCAGGTTTTTCGAGCGAATTGAGGTTGAAGGCCTTGCGGATTTCGATCGCCGGTTCAAGCGGTGAACCTTTCGGAATGCGATCATATGTGGCGATGGCCTCGGCGTACTGGCGGTTTGCCTCAAAAGCATTGGCGAGTGCCGCGAGCGCGAAGGGGTGCTGGGGCTCGAGGTAAAGCGCCATCTGCAGATAGACGATGCCGACGCCGACAGCGCCTTCGCCAATGAGCGATTTACCGAGGCCATAGAAGACTTCGGCGAGACCCTCTGATGGGCTCGACACGAGCAGCGAGATTTTCGGGTTGGGCGCTTGCAGTTCGCGCGACAAGGCGCGGGCCAGCGTGTGGCCTTCACCCTGCGACTTCTCGATATGCTGCTTCAGGATCGCTTGAGCGCCCTTGATGTTGCCGGCGTTGGCGAGGCTGCGCGTATAGGCCAACGCGGTGCGCAGGGTACGACCGTCCTGTTTGAAGATCTTGTCGAAGGTCTGATGGGCTTCGCTGCTGCGGCCGGCGACATCGGCAATGAGGGCCCGGTGGTAGCGAAGATAGAACTGGGCCCATTCGGCCTGACGCGGCACGACGAGGAGATCGAGTGCCTCGGAGGGCTTTTTCTCGGCCAGCAGGATCCAGGCGGTCGCGAGTGAACTCGTCAGTTCGCCGATAGGGCCAGAGGCGGAGGCGCGGAAATTCTTTTCGGCCGCCGACCAGTCGCCATTGCGGAAGGCACCGAGCCCGAGAAACATCTGGGCCATGCGGTGGTCGGGTTCCATCTTGACGAGGCTCTGCGACAGCCGCATCGCGCGATCCCAGGCGCCTTGCGACGCTTCCGCCAGCAAGGCCTGCTCATAGAGCATGTCGCTGGAGGGATCGAAGACAAGGGCGTTCGAGTAGAAGCGGGCGGCATTGTCGGTGTCGTTCTCGGACCGAGCGAAGCGGCCTGCCAAGTAACTGCCGGACAGCGTCTGTGAAAGATCCGACGCTGGATCATCTGTCTCCGCCATAACGGCCGGCGGTCCCACCGTCAGCAGCGCTGCGATGATCACGCCGCGGAGCGAAGAGTGGGCGAGGAAGCGGGCCGATCGTGAGCGCATGGAGGCATTTTCCTTTTGCCGCGGTATCTTGCGCGGGATGTGCGCACGACTCCGAGGCCAATTCTAGCAAAGTCTGCGGCAGCTTGGCGACAGACGTGAAGAACATATGTGGAGTTTTTACCCTGTCTGATCAAAGGGCGTCGAAAAGGCTCAACCTGGAATGCCGTCTCGGGTAGTCTTACGGTGGCTCCGTTCGGTGAAACGTCGGCCACTCGTTCATCCTTCATTGGAGCAAACGTCATGCTTCGCGCCCTGCTCGCTTTGATGATTGCGCCCATGCGAGTGCCGATCATCGCAATGATTGTAGCGATGGCCCCATGGGGCTTGGCGGGTCCCGCAAACGCGCTGGAACTCGGCGAAGAGCCGATGTCGATCGCCGGTGAGCGGATGATTGCGCAGGACGAACCGGCGGCGGGGGAGAGTGTGGGCGAGCCGTCTGCGGAAGATGCGCCGGTCGAGGGTGAGCCGTCGGCCGGTGAAGCGCCGGTCGTACCGCCCGACGAACAACCTGTTGACGACGCGGGAGCCGCCGCGCCCGAGGCGCCGCCCTCCGCCGAAGCGCCGAAGTAACAGACGACCCGGCGCTGCGCGTTCCCGACGCTAAATGTAGGGGTTGCGAGATCTCTGATTACATCCCGGCGTAGTTGGGCCCGCCGCCACCTTCATGTTTGGTTTTGAAGGTGGCGTAACGGTAAGGGGTTGCGAGATCTCTGATTAGATCCCGGCGTAGTTGGCCCGCCGCCACCTTCATGTTTGGTTTTGAAGGTGGCGTAACGGTAAGGGGTTGCGAGACCTCTGATTACATCCCGCGTAGTTGGGCCCGCCGCCACCTTCGGGGCAAACCCAGGTGATGTTCTGGCTGGGGTCCTTGATATCGCAGGTTTTGCAGTGGACGCAGTTCTGCGCGTTGATCTGGAACCGGGGCGTGCCTTTGTCGTCGCGGACAATTTCATAGACGCCGGCTGGGCAATAGCGCTGGGCGGGTTCGGCCTACGTGGGGCAGGTTGATCGCGATCGGGATCGTCGGATCGGTGAGCTTGAGGTGGACCGGCTGGTCTTCCTCGTGGTTCGTGGCCGAGAACGCGACGCTCGTCAGCTTGTCGAATGTCAGGACGCCGTCGGGCTTGGGATAGGCGATGGGTTCGAAATCGGCTGCGGGTTTGATCGAGGCAGCGTCGGACTTGCCATGGCCCCAGGTGACCGAAGGGCGACCAGCCGGCGAAAATCGTGCGCAGCCACATATCGATTCCGCCGAGCGGAATGCCGAGGGCCGTGCCGAAGCGCGACCACATGCGGCTTCGACATTGCGGACCCTTTCAGGTCTGCGCCGATGGCCCCGTCGCGGACGGCGGTCTCGTAGCTCGTGAGTTCGTCGTGGGCACGGTCGTGCCGAGGGCTTTGAACGCGGCCTCGGCGGCTTCGATGCCGGACAGCATGGCGTTGTGGCTGCCCTTGATGCGGGGCACGTTGACCATGCCGGCGGAGCAGCCGAGCAGTACACCGCCAGGGAAGGTGAGCTTGGGCAGGGATTGCCAGCCGCCTTCGGTGATGGCCCGGGCGCCATAGGCGATGCGCTTGCCGCCTTCGAAGGTTTCGCGGATGGCGGGGTGGGTCTTGAACCGCTGGAATTCGTCGTAGGGCGAGAGGTAGGGGTTTTCGTAGTTCAGGTGAACGACGAAACCGACCGAGACGAGGTTTTCGCCGTAGTGATAAACGAAGGAGCCGCCGCCGGTGCGGTTGCCGAGCGGCCAGCCGAACGAGTGCTGGACGAGGCCGGGATGATGCTTTCCGGGCG
>CAVQMH010000002.1:0-68647 GCA_963713575.1 uncultured Alphaproteobacteria bacterium | reverse complement strand
ATGTATTGCTGCAGTTGCGGCAAGCTCACGGATATATTGAATTGCCTTTCGATCGCGGTCGACACCTGAGTCAACAACAGCGAGTCAAGCCCCATATCAAGAACTGTCGCGCGTTCATCGATGTCCTTCTGCGCAATGCCGGAAAGATCGGAGAGTAGAGCAATAAGCTTCGCCTTCTCGGTGCCGCCTCGCGGGGTTGACGCGACGATTGCTGCGCTTTGATCTGACAACGTGACCGCTAGGCCTGCCGCCCTTTCGGGACCGACGATCGCCACGGGACGATCGGTGGAGGCCCAGCTCGTTTCGGCCTCGATCCAATGGCGTTTTCGTTCGAACGCATAGGTTGGTAAGGCAATGCGCTGCCGCCGTTCGTGCGCACGCAGTGCCGTCCAGTCGATGCGCGCCCCTTGCGTCCAAAGACGGGCGACGGTTTCGAGCATCGAAACCACGGCTGCGTTGCGGTCATTGCCTAGCGTCATCAGGACACGCTCGGCCACCGACCATTCGCCATGCTGCCGGACGACGTAGTGAGGGCGCTGCCTGGTCCCACTTCGAGGAACAGCTGGTCGCCGTTTGCCAAAAGACGCTTTAACCCATCCGAGAAGCAAACCGGCTCGCGAATTTGCGCGGCCCAGTACCACGGCGAGATCGCCTCATCGTCGGTGATCCAGTCGCCCGATACGCAGGAAATCCATTTCAGGCTTGGCTTGCTGAGCCGACGGCCTCAAGCAACTTACGATAAGTCTCAACAGCTCCGTCCATCATCGGCGAATGGAAGGCATGCGAAGTGGCAAGCTGCTTGTGCGCGATACCGCGGTCGGCGAGGACGGTATTCAGTACCCCAATCGCTTCCGTCTGCCGGAGACCACCGTAATTCCGGCGCGTTGTATGCCGCAATCGCCAAATCCCGGCCCAAGAATGGTGATAGCTTGTCCGCACTCATACGGATAGACACCATCGCGCCGCGTTCCTGCTGCTGCATCACGCGCGCCCGGGTGCAGACAATGCCGACATTTTCGCCAGTTATGACGCCGGCAATGCGCGCCGCGGTATACTCACCGAGGCTATGCCCGATCATGCCGCTCGGCTCGATGCCCCAAGACATCAGGAGCTTTGCCAGCGCGTATTCAATGGCGAAAAGTACCGGCTGCGTGTTTTCGGTGTCCGTCAGTTTCAGCTCGGCGGCCTCGTTGCGAACCTCAGGATAAAGTAACGTTCTTATATCCATACCGAATTGCGGCATCATTCCTTTGGCGCATTCGTCCAATGCCGCACGGAAGACGGGCTCGGTCTTGTAAAGATCCTCGGCCATGCCGAGGGTCTGCGACCCTTGCCCGGGGACATTTAGACGACAGGCGTATCCTTACGATCGCAGATGGCCGAGATGATCCGCGAGCCCGTACCCTCGAGAGCGTCGGCTGCTTCTTGCGCTGTTCGCGCGACAACCGCCAATCTGTGTGGAAAGACTTCTCGGCCTTCCTGGAGCGTGTAGGCCACATCGTGTAGCGGCAGATTTGGATGGGCACGCAGATACCGCCCTAGTCCGCCGCGGCTTCTGCCAGCGATGCCGCAGATTTTGCCGACAGGACCAGGATCTGCTCCGCCCGAGCCGTCGTTGTCGGCGCCGCGTCCGGCGCCTGCTCAAGGATGAGGTGGGCGTTCGTGCCGCCGATCCCGAGCGATGTTACGCCGGCGCGGCGGGGCGTGGGGCCCGCCTCCCAATCGCGCAAGACGTTGTTGACAAAGAACGGGCTTAAATTCAAATCGATCTGTGGATTGGGGGTGAAGAAATGGAGGCTCGGCGGGATCTTCTTGTAGTGCAGGGCCAGTGCCGCCTTAATCAGACCAGCTATGCCGGCGGCTGCATCGAGATGGCCGATGTTGCCTTTCACTGAACCGATCGCGCAGAAATTCTTCTTGCTCGTCCCCTCGCGAAACGCCTTTGTCAGCGCAGCTATTTCGATGGGGTCGCCCGGTGGCGTCGCCGTCCCGTGCGCCTCGATGTATTGAGATGCTTTCCGGTTCGACGCTCGCGAAGGCTTGAGCCATGGCGATGGCTTCGGCTTGGCCATCCACACTTGGGGCTGTGTAACCGAGTTTGCGGGCCCCATCGTTGGTGAGTGCGGCTCCCTTGATCACGGCATAGATTGCGTCGCCGTCTGCGAGGGCGTCGCTCAGACGCTTCAGCGCAACGGCACCAACGCCATCGCTGAACACTGTGCCGGATGCCTGAGCGTCAAAGGGCCGGCAGGTCCCATCGCGCGAGCCAATCGCGCCTTCCTGATACAGATAGCCGCGACGCTGGGGCACACTAATCGAGGCGACTCCCGCGATTGCGATATCACACTGATAACCGAGCAATGCGTGAAAGGCATTTTCGACGACCACCAGACCGGTAGAACACGCCGATTGCACATTCACACTCGGTCCGCGAAGGTCGAGTTTGTATGAAATCCGTGTCGCCAAATAGTCCTTGTCGTTGTTTAGAATGAGCGGAAACATGCCGCTCTGGTGAACGACATCCTGGCGGGATAATATTCTCCCACAAATATGTCGACGGGTTCATACCGGCCCAAACGCCGATTGACCCGCGATAGGATGACGGGGCATAGCCGGCACTCTCCAAAGCCGCCCACGCCACTTCAAGAAACAACCGATGTTGAGGGTCGAGGAGTGCCGCCTCCTTCGGTGTTACGCCGAAGAAAGCTGCGTCGAACTTGTGGCATCCTCAAGGAGGCCGCGCGCCTTGACATAGTTCGGTAGAGACCTGATGCCCAGTGCTCGAGGCGCGATGGCTCCAGTTCATCGTCGGTGAAGTGCGTGATGCTGTCGATCCCGTTAACGAGGTTCGACCAGAACTCATCGATGTTCTTTGCACCCGGAAAGCGGCCCGCCATCCCAATGATGGCCACACACTCTTGCGACGTGGTGTTCTGCGTACTCATCTAAACACCTCCCGTCGGGCGCCATCAATGCAGGTGTCGATTGGTCCAACGTTGGTACCCTTCAATTCTAGCGTGCTCCCGCAACGTGCGGAGCAATAGAAATCTTGAATCTCGAAATGACATAGATGTTCGATGTTCATGTATTGTCTATGCTATAGAATGTCTTGGGTTCACAGTGGAACGAACTGGCTTGGTTTGAGTGCCGAAATGAACGCGCTCAGCGTCCTCTACGCATATTTTGTGCCTTGATCCGGGTGCCGCTCAATGACGTATGCGCAAATGCAAGCTGGTTGAACGTCCCCTCTTGATTTGGTTCAGCTCGCCTTGGTCGGCAATCGAGCAATCTGCGATCTCTGCTTCGCGGCTCGGTCGCGCGCCAGGCGAATGGCATCGTTGGTGGGCTGAGTGGCGGCAAAAAGCTGGGCCTGCTTTGCGATCGTCGTATTGTCTAGTAGATCGACAACGGACACAGTCCGGCCGAATGCCGCCTCTAGTTGCGATGCCAGCCGGACAAGCAGCAGGGAGTGGCCGCCGCTGTCAAAGAAGTTGTCGTGAACGCCAGCGAGGGGGAGCCGCAGCAACTCCTTCCAGATCTCGGCGATCCGAGATTCCGGTCCTGCGGATGGCTGGGCATAAGTCGTCGTGGCAGGCCGGCACTGGTCAGGTGCGGGGAGCGCCCTGCGGTCAAGCTTTCCATTTGGAGTGAGCGGAAACGCCTCGAGAACGACAAAGGTGGCCGGCACCATGTATTCCGGGAGCCTCTCTGCAATGGCGCGTCGCACATCCTCAATGATCGGAACCGTGCCCGTCTTGGGCACAATATAGCCGATAAGACGAGCGTTATCCGTATCGGCGACGGAGACGGAGACAACCGCCTGCGCAATTCCCGACTGCGCAATAAGGACGGCCTCGATCTCTCCCAGCTCGATGCGATAGCCGCGTACCTTCACCTGATGGTCCATGCGCCCCAAAAATGCGATCGTGCCATCCGGCAGACGCCGAACAAGATCGCCGGTACGATAAACACGCCCAAGAGCCATTGAGAATGGGTTTTTTAGGAACCGCTCCGCAGTGAGATCCGGGCGATTGAAGTAGCCGCGGGCAACACCGTCGCCGCCGATCAGAAGTTCACCGGGAACGCCGATCGGGCACAGTTCGGTCTGCCGATCGACGACGTAGAGCTGAGTATTCGCAATGGGCCGTCCGATGCGAATGCCACCGCCATCCTTGACGATCCGCAGCGTGGCAGACCACACCGTGGTCTCCGTCGGGCCGTACATGTTCCAAAGTTCGGCGCCGGTTGCGAGGATCCTCTCCGCCAAATCAGTAGGGAGCGCCTCGCCGCCACAGAGAGCTTTCAGGCCCTCACCCCGCGTCCAACCCGCGTCGAGCAGCATTCTCCACGTAGGTGGGGTGGCCTGTAAGACCGTGACGACCTCGTTCTCCAGCACGCTACGAAGTTTGCGTCCGTCGATGATTTCTTCAGACAGCGCGAGCCGAACCTCGGCTCCCGTCACAAGCGGGAGAAACAGCTCCAGGGTCGAGATGTCGAAAGAAATGGTTGTGACAGAAAGCAGGCGATCGGCGGAAGACAACCCGGGCTCGCGCGCCATTGAGACCAGAAAGTTCACCAGACCGCTATGCAAAACCTCGACACCTTTGGGATTCCCGGTCGACCCGGACGTGTACATCACATAGGCTAAATTGCCCGTTTTGGTGGGGCGGCAAGTTGGCTCGAACGAAGCATCGCGATACGCTGGGTCGTCCATCGCGACGATCGGAACCTTTGCGCTCAACTTTAAGTTAGTGTCGATCCGGGACTGCGTCACAACTGCCTTGGCACCTGCGTCCTCAAGCATGAAGGTCAGCCGGGCCACGGGGAAGGACGGATCGAGCGGCACGTAGGCCGCACCAGCCTTCATCACACCTAGAACCGCTGCCACAAGATCGAGTGAGCGGGACATGCAAACGCCCACGCGATCACCGTCGCCAACTCCCATCTTTTGTAACCACGCCGCTAGATGATCGGCATGCGCGTTGAGCTGTGCATAGTCCAATGCTCGCCACTGCAGCTGACAGCGGCTTTTTCGGCGTTGCGGTGCACTTGGGCTTCAAACAGCTCGACGACAGTGGACTCGCGCGGGTAGTCAACAGCGGATGCGTTCCACTCCATCTCCACCAATCGCCGCTCTGTTTCAGACAGAACGGGCAGCCGGCTGCACGTTGTCTCCATATTTACGACTATTGCGCGCAACAGAGTCTCCTGAGTTCTTCGCCAGCCGCTCGAGTGTATCAGGCAGAAAGGCGTTAGCCGCTCCTCGCAAGGCCGCATTGAACCCCTGGCCGGTATCAATGATTTCCAAATGCAGGTCGCACTGGCCCTCGCCTTGGCTCAAAGGAAAAGGTTGCAGTTGCAGACTGCCGATGCCGTAGATCTCGTCCGGGGCAATGCCCGTCTCGGAGCGGTACAAGAAGTCGGTGATCGACCCCAGCGTCTTTCTGTTCAGCAAATTGAACATTACGCGGAAGATGGGAGCTCGGGACGCCGAGCGGGTGGGTCCCAATCCCTTTACCACGACGGGCAGAGGACAACTGCGATGCGCCAAGGCCTCGGCAACTGTTTGCCGTGTCTGCATCAGATGGCCGGAAAAGGCCACATCTTGCAAAACGCGATCCCGCAATAGAACGGTGTTGATGCAGCAGCCGACGGCTCGATCGTCCGCTGTTGCCCTACACGTCATCGGCGCGGCGATCACAAGGTCGGTCTCTCCCGTATAACGCATCAGAATCACTTCGAATGCCGCCAGAAGAAAGGTGTAGGTGGTCGCGCCGGTCTCTTTCGCGCGCGCTTCTACCAGTGCGTGAAGGTCAGCTGGCAGCCGAAAGTGATGCGTGTATCCATCACCCGCGCGGGCCGGCGCTGCAACTTTGTCGACCGGGAGATCTAGCTCCGCAGGCAAGTCAGCCAGTCGTCCGGTCCAATAGCGAAGATGCTCAACTCCCGGCGCACTGGCCAGCAGCTGTTTTTGCCGCGTTGTGAAGTCCCGGTAGTCGAGCGGGTTTCCCTGGTCTCCGGCGTGCACATTTGAATACCTGTCGACGATTTCGCTAACGATCACGTTGAGTGACCACGCATCTATCGCAATATGATGAACATTCAATAGCCAGACACAGTCGGTCGCGGAGACGTGGAACAGATCCGCGCGGATCACTGGCCCGTTTTCGAGATCAAATGGCCGAGCGTAGGCCTCGCGAACGGCGCTCCGAAGCTGGGAATGAGAGAGTGTACTTGCATCGTGCCGCTGCAGTCGCACCAGCTGTGAGCGCGAAAATCGCATTTTGGGAACGCCACCGCTGGCGAGGTAGGTCGACCGGAGCATTGCATGACGATCGACCACGCATTGGATTGCATGCTCAAGCTTTGCGATGTCCACGGCGGACCGAATGCGCGCCACGAATGCCACGTTGTAGGCGGCGCTTGCCGGCGCTTTCTGATACTCAAACCACAGAGCCAGCTGATTTTGGGAGAGGGCACTATCTGCGCTTCCTCTGCTCTCCGCATTGGCGAGATGCGAAATGAGCGCGCTCTTGTGAGAGACAATGAGCTGCTGGAGGTCGGGCGTCAGCGCGCCGTCCGGACATTTGTAGCGCAGACGACCGTCTTCGACCCACAGAACAATCTGGCGACGAACTGCCTCATCGAGAATACCGTGCAACGTCACAGTTCGCCCTCGATCCACTCGGTCTTCGATGCCTTCGCTTGAATGCTTGCGCTCGTCGCGAGCTCCGCCTGGAGCTTCGCGGCGAGTGCATCGATGCTTTGCGCTTCCAAAATGTCGGATGGGGCGAGCGTATGGCTGAACTTACCGGCCACGAGATCAACGAGATCCACGGCCGAGATCGAATCCATACCGAGGTCGATGAGCGGTCGATCCATCGGCACGTCGTTCGACGGAATGGCGAGGAGTTCAGCGATACGATCGCGCAG
Organism: uncultured Alphaproteobacteria bacterium; assembly: GCA_963713575.1. Classification (GTDB taxonomy): domain Bacteria; phylum Pseudomonadota; class Alphaproteobacteria; order Rhizobiales; family Hyphomicrobiaceae; genus JAGVSR01. Next base: position 61,714 of record CAVQMH010000002.1, on the reverse strand, counting down.
GTAGCACTGCACCAACACCGGATTGTCGGACGGTTCCGTCAACGTCACGACCGTGCCGAGATCGGCCCGGCCTTTGGCTTGGTGCGGCTCATGCCCAAGGTCGTCCGACCACTTTTCTGCAGCAGACTTCTCACCCACTGCAACGTACAATTGGCGAACAAAAGAATGATCCGGCCGCTGCAGAGCCTTATGCCAACCGATGCTCAAACGGTCCACGACGTCGCGCGAGAGGAAACCATCCTTCACCAACTGTGCCGGAATGCCCGAACCTTCCGATTTCAGGAACGACTGGTCACCGACAATGCGATTATGGGCCACGACGAGTTCCAGATCGATGTTTGCGAAACCCGCTTCACCTAGCGTCACCAATAGATGCCGCCCTGCGACGTCCGGCAGGCGCAATATGCTTCATACAGATCGCGCAGTTCCGGAATCTTGGGTAGGATTTCAGATGCATGTCGAAATCGTTATCAACAACGACGACCTTGCCCCCCGTCTTTAGGACACGGCGCATCTCAAGCGCGGCCGCCACCGGATCGGGAAGGTGTTCGAGAACCAGTCGAGCGATGACGAAATCGAAAGAGCCATCCTTGAAGGGAATATCCAGAATGGACCCTTCAACGATCCGATGACGGCCTGTTCCGAACGGCGCAAGCACATCCTTGCTTCTGTCGACAAGGTAAGGATCGATCTCAACGCCCATTGCGTGCAGCGTGGGAAATGCTTTTCAAAAGCTTCTCGATGTAATAGCCAGGTCCGCTACCGCATTCGAGGACCTGCATTCCATCACGGAGGCCGAATTGTTGCAGGCACCGCAACTCTTTCAGCAAGACAAATCCACTTGAGCACGGAGGCGCTGCACTTCATTACTGGCGTTCGCCGCAACTCGATAAATCGTATAGGAATTCTCGGCGGCAACAGTCATGGGTTCACCAAAAAAAAGCGCGCTTGAGGCTAAACCCGCGCGCGAAAGGTAAGCTTTTGAACGCAGTCACTTAATCCGGAATTGGCGATAGTCCGCGATAAGAACCCCCAAATACAGGGTTAAATGCCGTATCCGTTTTCTGAGCGGCGTTTGCGTTTAATTCGTTCGCGAATAAGTCGACTGGGCCGGGCCCTCCGTTGATTTTGATTTCGGTGCGGCTGACCTGGCGACGGTCCAGGGCGACGGCCCCGATGTAGTGCGGGAAAGGTTCGAACGTGTGCAGCGTCCAGTCGGCGGGGCTGCCATAACCCTTGGGGGCGCGCAGGATTTGAGCCTTGCACTTCGGTTCGAGATTGACGTCGAAGGAACGCAAGTCGCAGTGCAACCCCAGGCCGATGGCCTTCATGAAGGCCTCTTTGCGGGTCCAGCCGTTTACAAACCCACGAGGTCGTTCGGAGGGATCAAGCGCGGCGTAGTCTTCCCATTCCGCCGGACTGAAAAACGACCTCGCGACTTGCTCCCTGTCGACGCGGAGATTAAGCAACTCGACATCCACGCCGATATGGTGTCCTTCCGCGAAGCCGGCGATGAACACGTGCTTCAATCAGCCACGTTCAAACGCAAAGACGACGCTTCTGCCGCCGCGGCCACGGGCTTGCCGTATGGGCTTGTTGCAAGTTCGATCAGCACTGCCGGCATGCTCAAACGCTCCGCAAGCAGATAGCGGAGGAGACCACGACCGGCGATGTAGCGAGAGGTATCCCTGGGAGAAACGAACCGGTTGGCCGGATTCCGTTCTTCATCAGATAGCATCGAGGCTGCGAAGGCGACGTCTTGCTGATCGAGATCGGCTACGCAAACTTCGAAAGGGATCCCTCCGGCCGTCAACCGGGAGGTCCGGGCGAGGCAACCCGTCATTGCCGCCGCTTGGTTCACAGTTCCTCCCGAGGTCCTTGTCTGCCGAATACCGCTCTATCTTACCGCATTAGCCTGGACGCCGATGCCGCTTGCGATTGGGGTGGCAGTATGAATGCTTCGGGCATTGCCAGTGGCTTGACGGCAGCAACCGGCGCATTCTTCACCTCGATGATCACCGGCTCCAGTAGCGCCGTGTCCGCGACCTCTAAGGTGGACACTTTGCCGTTCTGGAAGCGGGTGATGAGATGACCCGCACCGTTCCTTCTACCGCTTTGCCGCTCAACTGAGCTCTGAGTTCGCGCGACTGATTTGCCGAAGGCAGAGCCACGTCGATCTCGCGCAGACGCTGTTGCACAACCTGTAAGTCCGCCTGCAGTCGGCGCTTGTACGTGTTCTCGTAATCCACGAGCTGGATGTCGAGCATGACGATCTGATTGCGGACCCGGAACTGGTCTGCCTTCAGCCGGTAGTTGCTTGTGAGGATATTGGCCTCGCCGAGCTGGATTTCGACCATGGCGTTGGTGCGACCAAGGCCTTTATCGATAAGCTGATTGTATTCCTGCATTTGTTTCCGGACGATTTCCAACTGCTTTTCACCGGATGCGATCTGCCCATCGATGGCGTCGCCTTCCGATTTGAACTGCGGCTTCTGCGAGAGGATCATGTCGAGCTGCTTTTGGAAGCCGGCAAAATCGGAACAAAGATGTCTTGTTCCTGACTGATAAGCTTCTTGATTTCGGGATCGTTCAGCTCTTCGTCCGACAGCGGCGCTTTGAACGATTTGCTTCCGTTGATCTGAGCTTCCAGCCGCGCCTTGCGAATGAGCAAAAGGCGGCGCTCCTCCGTTAGCACTTTTACGCGCTCGTCGGCCGCCAGAAATTCCGTCGTTGCGGCGCCCGGGAACTGTTCGAGAAGGCCATAGCCCCCGGCCTGGGCAATGGCGCCCTTCACGATGTTTCCAAAGCGGAACGGATAGACGCCCGGGCTGCGCACGTCGCCCATGACGCTGATGGGACGGACTTCGGCCATGCCGACGTTGACCACGGGGCGCTGAAGTATGCCATCCTGTAGTAGTGCGGTAATGCGATCCTGACATTCCAACACCGACAGGTTCATCACTTCGAGTGTGCCCACGAGCGGCAGCAGGATGTTACCTGTTCCGTCAACCGAGAACTGGCCCGAGAGGTCAGCTTGCCCAAAGACGGTGACGACAATGCGGTCGCCCGGGGCGAGCCTGTAGTGACGCATGTCCGTCGACGTTTCTCCGGCTGCCGCGATCGCAGCCGTCATCAACGACGCAATGACGGCGACAATCATTACAGGTAATGCCCCCGTCGCGCGCGTGCGGCAAGAATTCTTTTTGTGCTAAACATGTGCCTCTAAATTGAAAGCCTGCGGATTTCTGGAGCCTATTCATTCTTGCGCGTTATCCCGACTGTTCGAAATTGCTCGTAAGGTTCGCTTAGCGATACGGTCCGCGATCTCGCCTTTTCACTGGAGCAAATACCAAGCTAGCGCACAAAGGTATCGTTACCCACGAACGGCTGAGCGTGCCTATCATGCGTGCCTTTCCGCCACATCGATTTGATCAAGTATCGCGCAACTGGTGGATCTTCCCTCGCTCAATTCTGTCGGTTGGTTAATCAAACCGGAACCGAATTCGGCCCCTTTCGATGCCGGGACATCTCCAAACAAAAAAGGGCGCGTACTTTGCGCGCCCTGCCGTCGGGTCGCTTACCCCCAAATCGGGCTTAGGCCGGCGCGTCTTCGATGAGATCGGACAGCTTCACGAGGACGGCGTTGAGTTCGGTTTGAGGCACTTCGAACTCCCAGCCGGCGGTGCGGGTCGAAATGTCTTTGAGTTCGGCTTTCGACGCATCGGTGCCGGTGGCGGTGATACGGATCCAAACCTTGCTCCCGTCGCCTCGGAATTCGATGGCGGGCTTGTAGCCGCTGTCGGCTGCGCACGCAGCATGGCGGCGACATCGGCGGTTTCCAATGCGCCCTCCCGCGGGAGAGCACGGATGTGAATGTGGCCGTTCGCATTGCCCAGCGTTTCGACGACGGCGACGTACTTTGGTGCCTGCAAAAGACGAATAGCGGCGTCGGAGCGCTCAGTGGGGACACGGATCGAGACAGCGCCGTGGTAACGGATGCGGTGGAGCGGGTCTTCGGCGGTGCCGTCGGCGACGATCGTGCCGCGATTGATGACGACAGCGCGGGTGCAGACGGCTTCGACTTCTTCAAGAATGTGGGTTGAGATAATGATCGCCTTCTCGGCGGCCATTGTCTTGATGAGTTCGCGGACGTGGTGCTTCTGGTTGGGGTCGAGGCCGTCAGTGGGCTCGTCCATCACGAGGACGGGCGGATCGTGGAGGATTGCCTGCGCGAGGCCGACGCGGCGCTTGTAGCCTTTCGAGAGCGTTTCGATCGTTTGGTCGAGGACGGGGGCGAGCCGGGTCTTTTTAACGGCGGCATCCATGCGCTTGGCGATCTCGCCGCCGCGATAGCCGCGGATTTCGGCGATGAAATCGAGGAACGCGCGCGTCGTCATTTCGGAATAGGACGGCGCGCCTTCGGGCACGTAACCGAGCTTGCGATTTGGCGAGCTTCGGGGCTTCCTGCACGTCGTGACCGCAGATGACGGCGCGCCCGCTGTCGGGCTCGAGGAAGCCCGTGATCATCTTCATTGTCGTGGATTTACCGGCGCCATTGGGGCCGAGAAAGCCGAGGACTTCGCCGCGGGCGACGTTGAGGCTGATGCCGTCGACGGCGGTGATATCCCCGAAAGTCTTGCGCAGTTGGTGGGCTTCGATGAGCGCGCCCATGGCGTCCTCCGCGTTCTCGTTGACAAACGAGCGGCCGGACAGCCGGAGACCTCTCCACCAGACCTTTGGCGCGAGGCTCCCCACCCGGTGCGCTGATTTCCGGGGAGCGACATAATGAAACGGCGGAAGGTTTCAAGAGGCGACCGCCAAGCCGCTGATTAAGAATCGGAAATGAAGACGGATCAGAGGCCGGAGGCCAGTGCGCGACCCTTGCGCCGCTTGTTTCCAGGCGGATAAGCCGGTAGGCACATTCGCTTGGGCCATTCATTCCGGGTCCAGCCGCTTCGATCCGGATCGCCGCCATTCCATGACCACTACCTCCCCTCCCCCGATCATCACCCAGGCGCGCGATCTGCTGGCGCGCTACGATGTGCTGTTCTGCGATGTCTGGGGCGTCATTCACGACGGCTTCCAGGCTTATCCAGGCGCGGTGCGGGCACTGACGGCGTTTCGGCGCAAGGGTGGGACCGTGGTGCTCGTTTCGAATGCGCCGGTGCCGGCGTATCGCGTCGCGCGCATGCTCGCCGACAAGAAGGTCGATCCGCAAAGCTACGACGAGATCGTGTCGTCGGGGGCGATTGCGCTCGAGCATGTGGCGCAGAAGAAATATGAAGCCGTCTATGCCATCGGACCGCGTGACCGCGATGCGGCGTTCATGGAAAGGTTGACGGCGGCGATGGTGCCGCTTCACGACGCGCAGGCGATCGTGTGCACCGGCCTGAACGATGACCGGACCGAGACGGTGGCGGATTACGCGGGCGTGCTCGAAGGCGGGCGCGACCTCGGGCTGCCGTTCGTGTGCGCCAATCCCGATCTGGTGGTTGATGTCGGGGGTAAGCATTTCGTGTGCGCGGGCGCGCTCGGGGAAGCCTACGCGGCTCTCGGCGGCGAGGTGTTCTGGGCCGGCAAGCCGCACCCATCCGCCTATGAAACGGCGCATGCGAAGGCTCAGGCGATCCGTCAGGCCGATATTCCGAAATCGCGTATTCTCGCGATTGGAGATGCCATCCGGACGGACCTGAAGTCGGCGGAAGGTGCCGGCGTGGACGCGCTGTTCGTGACGTCGGGTATTCATCGCGCGGAGACCATGACGGGCGCGACCGTCGATCCGGAGAAGCTTGCCCGCGCATTGGGTGCGGGGTCGCCGCCGGCGGTCGCGGCCACTGCCTTGTTGGATTGGTGAGGCGCATGCTGTTCCGAACAACCGCTTTGCAACTCCTGAAGGAGACGGTGGACCGGCGCGCCAAGAACTCCGACGTGTCGGATGCTCTGTCGGGCTGGTTCGAGGGACGGGTTTCGCTCGATGTGCTCGATCTGCACGCAGGGACGGGCGCGACGGTACGGGCGCTGGCGCCGATCCTGGCGCAGGATCAGGCTTGGACGCTCTATGCGCGGGACGCTGCGGAAGAGGCTCTGGCGCGCGATCACCTGACGCGATGGGCGCCGGCCGCGCGGCCGACCGACGACGGGCTGTTCATCGAGCGGCAGGGTCTGAAACTTTCGGTGCGATTCAAGCATCACGATGTGGTGGCGGCGGGCGGTGCGCTGGCAGAGCCGCCGCCGTCACTCGTCGTGATCGACGAGGATCTGATGCGGTATCCGGCAGTCGTTATCCGCAAGTTGGTTGCTTTCCTTGCCGACCGGCGTTCGGTGATGCACGCGCGGTTGGTGTACGACGGCCGCTTGAAATTGCAGCCGCATCACGCGGCGGACGGTGCTTTCACCGCGGCGCTGCATCGTCAGTTGATGCGCGATGCGGGCCACGGCGAGGCGATGGGCCCGCAGGCGGCGAACGAACTTGCCGAGCAGTTGCGGCTGTCGGATTATTCGGTGATCGAAGGCGCGAGCCCGCTGCATTTGCGCGCGGCGGAGGCGCCGCTGATCCGGGCTGTGCAAACCGAACTCGCGGAAGCCCAGCGCATCGTCGCCAAGGGCCATGACAAAATGATCGATGCGTGGCTCGCACGGCCGCGCGCGACGTTGGAGATCAGCCAGACGGATCTTGTTGCTCTGCCGCCCTGATATTGCCGGATCGATTTTCATGCAAAAGACTGCGCCGCCCGTTCTGACCCTGCCGCAGGTTTATCAAGCGCGCGCTCGGGCTTGCTCGCAACTGAACGGAGACTTGCGATCACGCTGGCAGCGGCCAGCGTCGTCATCGGAACCATTCAGTTGGCGGAGCCCATATTGTTCGGGCGCGTGGTCGATGCGCTGTCGAAGGGCAGCGGGGCGTTTCCACTGATCGCACTTTGGGCGGGGCTGGGGCTGTTCGGTATCGGGGCCAGTGTCGTGGTGGCGGTTATTGCCGACCGACTGGCACACCGGCGGCGGCTGGCGGCCATGGCGGATGCCTTCGAGCGGGCGATCACGCTGCCGCTCAGCTATCATGCGGAGCGTGGATCGGGCGCAGTGGTACGAGCGATCGTCTCGGGGACCGATGGGCTGTTCTGGCTGTGGCTCAGCGCCATGCGAGAACAGTTGACGGCGATCACGAGCATTCTGCTGCTGGTTCCGACGGCGATCTCGATGGACTGGCGAATGGCGCTGATTCTGGGAACGCTCGCGGTGTCGTATGTGCTCATGAACCTGCTCGTGATGCGCAAGACGCGATCGGGGCAGGCGGCGGTCGAGCAGTATCATTCTCAGGTGTCGGGACGCGTCGGCGATGTGATCGGCAACGTGACGGTGGTGCAGAGCTACACGCGGCTTGCCGCGGAAGCCGACGCGATGCGCGCGCTGATGGGGAACCTGCTCAACGCGCAGTATCCTGTGCTGACGTGGTGGGGCATCCTGACGGTGCTGCAGCGGGCGGCGGCGACGATCACGATGGTGGCGGTATTTTCGATCGGTGCGGTGCTGGCGGGGCGGGGCGAAATGACCGTCGGCGAGATCGTGAGCTTCGTTGGTTTCGCGGGGCTGATGATCGGCAAGCTCGATCAGATCTCGGGCTTCGTGATGAGCCTCAACCGGCAGGCGCCGACACTGCGGACGTTCTTCGCGCTCGTCGATGAGCCGGATGCCATTCCGGAGAAGCCGGGTGCGATCGCTCTGCCGGCCGTTGCGGGAGACGTGCGCTACGAAGACGTGACGTTCCGGTTCGCAGAGAGCGCACAGGGAGTTTTCGGGATCAATCTCCATGCTGCGCCGGGCGAAACGGTGGCGCTGGTCGGGCCTACGGGATCGGGCAAGACGACGACGCTGTCATTGCTCCAGCGCCTGCGCGCTCCCGAGGCGGGACGCATTGTCGTCGAGGGGCACGACATTTCCGATGTGACCCTGAATTCGCTGCGGCACGCGATTGCGGTGGTGTTCCAGGATGCAGGGCTGTTCAACCGATCGATCGCGGAGAACGTGCGCGTCGGGCGGCCGGACGCAACGGATGCCGACATCGAGCGGGCGTGCCGGCTGGCGGAGGCGCACGAGTTCATCATGGCGAAGCCGGGCGGGTATCAGTTCGTCATCGGCGAGCGCGGGGCCTCGCTGTCGGGCGGCGAGCGGCAGCGGCTGGCGGTGGCGCGGGCGATCCTGAAGGATGCGCCGATCCTCATCCTGGACGAGGCGACGAGCGCGCTCGACGCTGAGACGGAAGCCAAGATCAAACGCGCGCTCGACCGGCTGCGCGAGAACCGGACGACTTTCGTCATCGCACACCGGCTTTCGACGGTGGCGAACGCAGACCGGATTTACGTAATGGACAAGGGCCGCATCGTGGAGACGGGCCGCTTCGTGGACCTCGCCCAGGGGAACGGCTTGTTCGCACGCATGGTGGCGGAGGGCGGGTTCACGGTGCCGAAGGAGAAGGCGTAGAGTTCAGGCTCGCACCGCGCGCAACAATCCGATGCTTCATGGCTAGCCGCTAAACTTTACGATTTGATACACGCAAGGCGGAGGCCGGGTTGGACCCCGCCTCCGCCTACGTTCGGCTCGTTGAAGACCTCGTCAGATCTTACGACTTGCCGCACTTGTTGAAGTCGGGACGGTTGGGGGCGCAGAAGCTGCCGCCGTAGGGGCCCTTCAGCTGCTTGCCATTGAACCGCGCCTTCACGACCTTCGACTTGGTGATATCCAGGCGCGAATTCGGGCAGTTCGCCTTCGCGGCGGCGATGCAGGCCGCTTCCGTGGACGCGCTCTCGTCCTTGTCGCACGACTTCGAGCCACCGCACTTGCTATAGGACTCGGTCTCCTTGCCAGGGCAGGCCGTTCGGTTGATGTTTACTACGCAGTCGGCGAAAGCGCTTGATGCCAACGAAAGACCGAAGATTGCTGCGAGTGCGATAGGTTTGATCATAGTCATGCCCCTTGTGAACTGAAACGGAAGAGCCGCTGGTTGCGGCTCTAGCCAACCCGCAAGCTCGGGCATGCTTCTGCGCAATCGGAATTACATCCGTATGACAATCCACCTAGGCATACATCCGTCATAATAGCTTTGTTCGGGGTCGCTAGAAGCGCGGTTGAGCGCGAAAGTTGGCCGGAAGAAGAGCGCTCGCCGGCCACAACCTGGTGAAGTCTTCGAGGCCCCATGACACATAATTCAACGAATTGTTTGACGCTGGCTGCGGTTGTAATCGCAGTCACATCCTCACTGTCCACCGCAGTTTATGCGCGTGACGAAATCCGCGTCGTCGGTTCGTCGACTGTCTATCCGTTCACTTCCGCGGTCGCTGAGCAGTTCGGCAAGTCGGGTGGCAAGACGCCAGTCGTGGAATCGACCGGCACGGGCGGCGGCATGAAGCTGTTTTGCGCCGGCGTCGGCGACACAACTCCCGATGTCACGAACGCTTCGCGGCCGATGAAAAAAGCTGAATTCGAGCTCTGCCAGGCAAATGGCGTCAAGGACATTATTGAGATCAAAATCGGTCTGGACGGCATCGTGCTCGCCCACGCCAAGAACGCTCCCGAGTTCGGCCTGATGCCGGAGGAAATCTTCCTGGCGCTCGCCAAGGACATTCATGACGAAAACTTGAATTTCATCCCAAATCCCCACAAAACTTGGCAAAGTGTCGATCCGTTGCTGCCTGAGACGAAGATCGAGGTTCTTGGTCCCCCGCCGACCTCGGGCACGCGCGACGCCTTCCTCGAACTCATCATGGAAAAGGCCGCGAAAGGATTCGGCGGGTACCGCGAAATGAAGGATGCGGACGAGAAAAACGGCACAAAGGATTATGAAAAGGTCTGGAAGTCTATACGCCAGGACGGCGCTTATGTCGAAGCCGGCGAGAACGACAACCTGATCGTGCAGAAGATCGAAAACAATCCGAACGCGATCGGCATCTTCGGATTTTCATTCCTCGAAGAGAACAAGGACAAGATCAAGCCCGTGCTGATCGGCGGCGTCGAACCGACCTACGACAACATCGCGAACGGCTCCTATCCCGCTTCGCGCGCGCTCTACATTTACGTCAAGAAGGCCCATGTCGGCGTGATCCCGGGCATGAAGGAGTTTCTTGCGGAATTCGTTTCGGACAAGGCAATCGGTGAGGACGGCTATCTCGTCGACAAGGGCTTGATCTCGATGCCGAAGGAAGAGCAGGCCAAGACGGCCAAGATCGCTGTCGAACTCACTCCGATGGAAGCTCCGGTGAAATAGGTCGTGACGGTTACGCGTGTCGCGCTCCCGCTACATTTCGAGAATGCACTGATCGCAGGCGAACCCGAGGAGCAATTTCGGGTTCGCTTTCTTGTCCGATGACCGCACCGTTGCTCAGAGCACCGCTGTCCGCCCGATGCCTTAAAGTTCGTGCGCGAGGCGCTTCCGCTTCGTCTCAAGGTAGGCCTTGTTGTGGGCGCTTGGGTTGATGACCACGGGGATGCGTTCGACGACTTCGATGCCGGCTGAGCTGAGGGCTTCGATCTTGTCCGGGTTGTTGGTCATCAGGCGGACGCTGGTGAGCCCGAGGTCTTTCAGGATCTCGCCGGCGAAGGCGTAGTCGCGGGCGTCGATCGGCTGGCCCTGTTCGAGATTGGCGTCGACAGTGTCGAGGCCCTGATCCTGGAGAGCGTAGGCTTTAATCTTGCGGAAGAGGCCGATGCCGCGGCCTTCCTGGTAGGGCAGATAAATGAGAACGCCGAGCGGTTCGGAAGTAATGCGGCCGAGGGCAGCCTTCAACTGGGCATGGCAATCGCAGCGGAGGGAATGGAAGACGTCGCCCGTGACGCAGCCCGAGTGCAAGCGCACGACGGGGACGGTGTCGGCGGCGGCCTCCTTGCGATGAACCAGCGCTACGGCCTGGGTGTCGGGTTCGCGGCCCTGGTAGGCATGGGCCTCGAGGGCGACCTCGGTGCCGCCGAACTCGATCGGCAGCACGGTTTGCACCGACCAGTCGATCTCGAGTTTCACGGACGAGAGTTCCCCGGTGGACATGCTGATCTTTCGGGCCGTGGTGTGGGCCATTGGTTCACCGGCCATGCCGAAGGCCGCTCCCGCGAGGCCGCCGCGGCGGCACGAGGTCTGGATATGATAGTGCCGGGACGCATGGCACCCTCACAGGCAGCCGGTGACAAGTAGACTATGGTTCTGCTCTGTGGCGGACGCCTCTGCAAGCCCTTAGAGCCTGTAAGGCGCGGCGTAAACGGTGGGCTTGTGGCGAAGTTGACGCGGGCTCCCGCCTGCGGCCGATGGCGGGTTGTCTCAGGCGCCGGGGCGTGCTCGCTTTCTGGACCGTGACGCCGACACAATCATGCGGCAGATCGATAGACATTCATCAAAGATCCTCCCCGGAAGCATGCGCGTTCTCCTCGCCCTCACCCTATTCATGACCGCCCTCCTGCCCGCTGCGGCCAATCCCGTCCGAAAAGACGGACCGCGGGCGGACGAGGCTGTTGAAGCCGCTGTCGAAACGTTGCTCCGCCGAATGACGCTGGAGGAGAAGGTCGGACAGTTGCATTTCCCATCTCTCGCCTTCCCGCATGCGCCGCAGATCGAAGCCGTGCGGCGCGGTGAGATCGGGGCGATGCTCAATGTCGTCGATCCGAAGTTCATTCGTCCGTTCGCGGAGGCTGCGCGGCAATCGCGGCTCGGCATTCCAATGTTGTTCGCGATCGATGCCATTTATGCCTTGAAGATTACTTTTCCGCCGCCGCTGGCGTGGGCGGCGACGTGGCGGCCGGAATTGGCCGAGCGGGCGTCCTATGAGGTGGCGCGGGAAGCGCGTGCCGTGGGCGTCAACTGGACGTTCGCGCCAATGGTGGACGTGTCGCGCGATCCGCGGTGGGGACGGGTCATCGAGGGCGCAGGTGAGGATGCGCTCCTGGGATCGGCGTTTGCCGCGGCGCGGGTGTCGGGCTACCGGCGCGGCGGACTTGCAACGTCGGTCAAACATTTCGTCGGGTACGGCGCGCCGGAGGGCGGGCGCGACTACACCGGCACCGAGATCTCGATACCCGAACTGATGGACCGATACCTACCGCCGTTCAAGGCCGCGCTGAACGCCGGGAGCGAGACGGTGATGGCGTCGTTCAACACCATCAACGGTGTGCCCGTGACAATGAACCGGACGCTCGTGACGGACCTGTTGAAGACCGCAACTCGGATTCGATGGCTTCGTGACCAGCGACTTCGTGGCGATCGGCGAACTCGTCAACCACGGGGTGGCGCGGGACCTGGAGGAGGCCAGCGTGCTCGCCTTCCGCGCCGGCATCGACTTCGACATGGCGAGCGGCGGCTACGATTTATACCTGGCGAAGGCCGTGCGCGACGGGCGAATTAAAGTTGGCGACGTGGACGAGGCGGTGCGGCGTGTTCTGCGGGTAAAGTATCGGCTGGGGCTATTTGGGCAAACGGCAGCAGACTTCGAGGCGCTGCCGCGTGGCGTGGATGAAACCGAGGTTCGCCAGAGTGCACGCACCGTGGCGCGGGAAAGTTTCGTTCTGCTCAAGAATGACAAGTCGGCGTTGCCGCTGACGACGGCCACGCGGTCGATTGCCCTCATCGGCGCGACAGCAGACAGCGCGCAGCACGATCATTCGTGGTGGGGACCGGCGGGGCATTCGAAGCCGAACACCGAGACGCTGCGTCAGGCGCTGGAGAAGAAACTGCGGCGGGGGCAGGCCCTCCATTATGCGCCGGCATTCGCGGACCCGTGCGGGCGTGAGTTTGCCGACAAGGCTGGGGCTATCGCGGCGGCGAAGCGCTCGGACGTCGTCGTCTACAATGTCATCGAGGATTGCGAAGTTCAGGGCGAAGGTGTGTCGCGCACAAACCTGGGGCTCTCGGGGCGGCAACAGGAGTTGCTGGACGAACTGGCCGCGACGGGCAAGCCGATCGTGCTGGTCGTCGAGACGGGGCGTCCGCTAGTGCTGGCCAAGGCCGACAAGCAGGCAGCGGCGATCCTGATCGCATGGCATCCGGGCACCGAGGGCCGCGCTGCGTTGGCCGAGGTGCTAACGGGTGAGACGGCGCCTTCCGGCAAGCTGCCGATGACATTCCCACGCTCGGAGGGGCAAATTCCCATCGCCTATAATGCGCTGCCAACGGGGCGCCCGTGGACGGGGAGCCGCTACACGACGGGATATATCGACGAGGCCCATACGCCGCTCTACCCGTTTGGGCACGGGCTCTCCTACACGACGTTCGCATATGACGCGCTGGTGCTTTCGGAACCGAAGATGACGACGAAAGGCGCGATCGCTGTCGAGGTGACGGTGCGCAACACCGGATCGCGGACGGGCAGCGAAGTCGTGCAGCTTTATACACGGCAGCTGGTGGCCAGCCGTGCGCGGCCGGTCAAGGAACTTCGCGCGTTCGAGAAGGTGACGCTGAAGCCGGGGGAAGCGCGCACGCTGCGGTTCCGGCTGGCAGCACAGGACCTTGGATTCCACGATGACGAAGGGCGCTATTTCGTCGAGGCCGCGCCGTTCAAGGTGTTTGCCGGCGGCAGTTCGGACACGTCCGTCGCGACGGACTTCCTTGTCAACCCCGAGTGATGCCGAGACGGCCGAGCTCGATCTTCGGACAGCGATCCATGACGACTGTGAGGCCGGCATCGTGCGCTCGTTGCGCGGCATCTTCGTTGATGACGCCCATTTGCATCCAGACGGCTTTGAGTCCGAGGCGATCTTTCTGCCCGATGGCGTCTTCGACAACAGCGAGCGCGGCATCCGAGGCGCGAAAGACATCGACGATATCGGCTGGGGCGGGCATATCGGCGAGCGAGGCATAGACCTTCTGACCGAGAATCTCGCTGCCGGCCTGACCGGGATTGATGGGCACGACCCTATAGCCGTTTGCGATCAGGCGCTCCATGACGCCATGGACTGGACGGTCGGGTTTGGGTGACGCGCCTACGACGGCGAAGACGCGCGCTGACCGCAACAGCGTGGCGATTTCCGCGTCGGTGGGGTTTGCGAATGTCATCGTCAGCAGCCCTTCCAAACCGGAGTGCGCTTTTCGAGGAACGCGCCGATGCCTTCGGCGGCGTCGGCCTTGAGCATGTTCTCGACCATTACCTTGGCGGCGTAGTCGTAGGCGTCGGCCAATGGCATTTCGATCTGGGCATAGAACGCGTGCTTGCCGATGGCGACGGTGAGCGGTGACTTGGACGCGATGGTGCGGGCCATTTCCATGGCGGCTGCGAAGCTTTCTCCTTTCGCCACGACGCGATTGACAAGCCCGTATTCGGCGGCTTCCTGAGCGCCCATCATTTCACCGAGCAGCAGCATCTCCATGGCCCGCTTGCGGGGGACATTGCGCGAGAGCGCGACCATGGGGGTGGAGCAGAACAAGCCGATATTGACGCCGGGCGTAGCAAAGCGGCTGTCATCTTCGGCGACGGCGAGATCGCAGGTGGCGACGAGCTGGCATCCGGCGGCAGTGGCTAATCCTTGAACAGCTGCGATCACCGGCTTGGGGCAGCCGACGATGGCCTGCATGAGTTCGCAACAGCGCGCCATCGTTTCAGCAAAGAAGATGCCGCCGCCATCGGGGTCGCTGCGGTGGGCCGTCAATTCCTTCAGGTCGTGGCCCGCGCAGAAGACGGGGCCTTCGGCGGCGAGTACGATAACGGAGATGGCCGGGTCGTTGCCGAGCGTTGCGAGTTCGCCGCGCAGAGAAGCCATCAGCGCAACAGAGAGGCTGTTGCGCTGATCGGGGCGATCGAGACATAGAACCGCGACGCCGGGCTCCGGCCGCTCACAGCGGACCGGCGGTCGGAACACAGGCGCTTCAGCGTTCATATCCGCTCCCTGATGTTACTTCTTTTCTTCGGGCTTTGCTGGCGCGGCGCCATCTTCCGGCTGGCTCTCACCGGCGCCGTCGACAGTGAGCTTTTCAAGCTCGGGCTGGAATTTCTTCACGACCTCGATGTTGCTTTGGAACTGGAGGGGCTTGGCGGCCGCGATCTCCTGGTTCAGATCCTCTATGACGAGTTTCTTGTCGTCTTCAGGGATCGACGCATCGGCTTTAATGTTCTCGAGTTCGAGTTTCATCTTTTCGACCGGGTCGGTGTAGGCACCTGTTTTACGGTCGAGGCCATCGAGCACGATCGAAATATTGGCCCCGACCGTTTCCATATCCAGGAACGACTCGAATCCGTGCTTCTTGGCGATGCCGTCGAGTTCACCCTTCAGCGCGTCATCGGGCTTGTCGCCTCCTTCCAGCAATTTACTGGATAAAGGCTGCAGATCCTTCTGAGCTGCGATGAAGCCGGCCACCTGCTTTTCGGTCAGTTCGATCTGCTTCAGTTCCTCAATTTCCTGCGCCGCCAGCGGGCCGGGCAATACTGTGGCGACCGCAAGGAGCGCCACGGCGATCGCAACGGTGCGGCTGATGATGGAGGTTGGGCGGGACGGGATCATGGATGTGCTCCGAGACGATAGGACGAACGCCGTTTAACATACGGATTGCGTCGCGTCTGATGACCCACGAGTGCGTCCGCATTAAGGATGTTGGGCCAACGAGGCGGAGACCGATCTCGTTCCCCCACCCACACCCCCGTTACTTTTGGTACCATGTTACCTTTTGTAGGGTATTATATTACCATGAATAAGAAATGGCCGATTTTTCGGTGTTTTGTGTAGGTTTGACGCCTCAGTTGGCGCGAGTTCCCCTTGACGATTGTGCGAACCTCCCGTAATTGCTGGCTCGTCCGGGCGACAGGCCCGCATGCGCTCGCAAGTGCGCCTCCGAACTCTCCAGGCTGGAACCTGAAACCATGAAAACCTACGTCGCCAAGACGGGCGAGGTGGAAAAGGGTTGGATCGTGATCGACGCCGACGGTCTCGTCGTCGGCCGTCTCGCCGCCCTCATCGCCACGCGTCTCAAGGGCAAACACAAAGCCATTTACACGCCGCACGTCGATTGCGGTGACAATGTCATCGTCGTCAACGCCGAGAAGGTCGTCTTCACCGGCAACAAGACCGAAGACAAACTCTACTACCGCCACACCGGCTACCCCGGGGGCATCAAGGAAACGACGCCGAAGCGCCTGCTCGAAGGCAAGTTCCCCGAGCGCATCATCACCAAGGCCGTCGAGCGCATGCTGAAGCGCGGTCCGCTGCAGCGGCAGCTGATGCGCAACCTGCGCGTCTACAAGGGCTCCGAGCATCCGCACATAGCTCAAAACCCGACGAAGCTCGACTTCGCGTCGCTCAACCGCAAGAACTCGAGGGCCTGAGTAAAATGGCAACCGAAGCAAAGTCGCTGAGTGATCTCGGCGCGATCAAGACCGCAGCGCCCGCCGAGGCGCCTGTCCATGTCCAGAAGCTCGACAAACTTGGCCGCGCCTATGCGACGGGCAAGCGCAAGGACGCGGTTGCCCGCGTCTGGATCAAGCCCGGCAAAGGCGTGATCACGGTGAATGAAAAGGACTACACGAAGTACTTCGCCCGTCCCGTGCTGCAGATGCTGCTGAAGCAGCCGCTGAACGCAGCCAGCCGTTTGACCCAGTACGACATTCGCGTCACGGTTGCCGGCGGCGGTCTCTCCGGTCAGGCCGGTGCCGTTCGTCACGGCATTTCCAAGGCGCTGACCTACTTCGAGCCGGAACTGCGCGGCATTCTGAAGAAGGGTGGCTTCCTGACCCGCGACAGCCGCACTGTCGAGCGCAAGAAGTACGGCCGCATGAAGGCTCGCCGTAGCTTCCAGTTCTCGAAGCGCTAATTCGCGCACGGACGCATTTGAAAACAGCCTGCTCTTTCCAGAGCGGGCTGTTTCTGTTTCAACCTCGGCCGTGCTTGCCCACGACGGCGCGGGGTGCCACATAGCGGCAGCAATCAACTTCGCCTATGGCTGCAATACGATGGCGCGGACCCCACCGGAGAATTCACGCAATGGAAATGATCGAGACCGTCATCACCGACATCGGTCTCCTGCTGTCCCCCGACTGGTGGCGGACGCACTGGGTTGCCTTGTTCAACATCCTGCTTATCGACCTGACGCTCGCGGGTGATAACGCCATTGTCGTCGGCATGGCGGCGTCGAAGGTGCATCCTTCGATGCGCGCAAAGGTTATTTTTTGGGGCATCGCCGGCGCGGTCGTCCTGCGCATCATGTTCTCGGCTGTTGCGCAGCAAATGCTGCAGGTCATCGGGCTCACGCTCGCGGGCGGGCTGCTGCTCCTGTTCGTGTGCTGGAAGATGTACCGTCAAATCACGGATGGAGACGAGCACTCGATCGAGGAGGTCGAGGCTGGTCTCGCCAACACAACGACGACGGGCAGTGAGGTTCCGTTCTGGTCGGCGCTGTGGACCATCATTCTCGCCGACCTCTCGATGTCACTCGACAACGTACTCGCGGTCGCCGGTGCGGCTGGTGAATCGACCCTGGTGCTCGTGATCGGTCTGGCCGTGGCGATCATCCTGATGGCCGTGGCCTCGACGTACATCGCCAAGCTGCTGCACAAGTATCCCTGGATCGCATGGGTCGGCCTCATCATCATTCTCTACGTCGCACTCGACATGATCTATCGCGATAGCCACCAGATCGCTTGCGCGGCCTACGGCGTCGGTTGTTCGGAGACGATCTGGCAGGGCATTCTCCACCGGTTGGGGCTCAGGGGCTGAGGCTGCCATGGTGAAGGCTGTATTCATCGACGGTGAAGCCGGCACGACCGGCCTGCAAATCCGCGAGCGGCTGGCCGGCGAGAGCGCGATCCGCGTGCTTTCGATCGCGCCGGACAAGCGCAAGGATGCGGATGCTCGCAAGGCTCTGATGGCCGAGGCCGATCTTGTCGTGCTGTGTCTGCCGGACGACGCGGCAAAGGACGCCGTGACGCTGGCCCGCAGCCTTGGCGGGGAGGCGCCGAAGATCGTCGATGCTTCGACCGCGCACCGCGTCTCGACCGGTTGGGTTTATGGTTTTGCAGAACTCGACAAGGATCAGGGCGGCAAGATCCGCGAGGCGGCGCTCGTCGCCAACCCTGGGTGCTATCCCACGGGCGCTATCGCACTGCTCCATCCGCTGGTGGCCGCCGGAATCGTTCCTGCTGATTACCCGATTTCGGTCAACGCCGTTTCGGGATATTCCGGCGGGGGCAAGACAATGATCGAGACGTACGAACCGGCGCAGACGGCACCCAGTTTTGAATTGTACGCGCTCGGCCTCGAGCACAAGCACGTACCGGAGTTGATGGCCTATACAGGACTAACTCGCCGGCCGATCTTCGTTCCTTCGGTGGGCAATTTCCGCCAGGGCATGCTGGTGTCGATCCCGCTGCATCTCGACACGCTGCCAGGCAAACCAGCCGTTGCGGACCTCGAAGCCGCACTGGCGCGGCACTATTCGGGCTCCAGGACGGTGCGCGTCATCGAGGGGGCCGCCGCCAAGCTTTCACGTCTGGAACCGGAGGCTTTGAACGGCAGCGACGGTCTCGAGCTTTTCGTTTTCGGCAAACCGTCGTGGAACCATGCGCTGCTGGTCGCACGCCTCGACAACCTCGGTAAGGGTGCCGCCGGCGCCGCTGTTCAAAACATCAAGCTGATGCTCGGGCTGGCTTAAGCCTGCGCGGCGCGCATGCGACTGAGGTAATCGTCCAACTGGTTGAAGGTGCCGCCGTAGCCCTGCTCCATGGATGCGTACATGCGTTCGAAGTCGGCTTGCTCTTCCGGGCGTGCGCCAAAGGGACGAGCTGACAGGCGAACGTGTGTTTCTTACCGCTGCCAGCATCTTCGAAGGCGACAGACTCTCTCGGTCTCCAGCGGCCAGGTCTCGCTAAATGGCGCACGCGCGATCGACCCGCCTTCGGTGGCGAAACCGCTGAGGAAGATGAGGCGGCGGTTTGTCACGATTTCGCGCATGAGGAAGCGGCCGAACATCCGGGCGCCGGTCGAGAAGGTCATGTCGTCAGTGGCATATCCCACCGGGCCAGAGGTCGAAGGACTTTATGCCGAGCGTGCAGCCTTTCGGACCCCACCAGCCGGCCATGTGCTCGGCTTTCGTCCACGCCTGCCATACGAGATCACGGGGCGCGTCGAACGTGCGCTCGACGACGAAGGCTCGCTTTGAAGCCTCCGCCTGCTGCACGGCCGTGACCGTCGCAAGACGCTGCAGCGTCTGTTGGCCACCCTCGATCGCGCCGAACTTAGCCATATTGTCTTTGAACTCGGCCGTTGCGCAGAGCATGCGCAGCGTCACGTGGGTCCCGCCTTCGACCTCGTCGAACGTGACCGCTACTTTGAACGGATCGTGCAGTCCCGCGGGTTCGCCATGCTCGTAGACGAGGCGGTGTGGCGGATCGATCTCAAGATAGGTGATCGTGTTGGGATAATCGGTGCCGTCCGGCCCGTGCATCGTGAAGCACCAGTTACCGCCGGGGCGAAGGTCCATCTCCGATGTCGTGGTGGTGAAACCGTGCGGGCCCCACCATTCGCTGATTTGGGTCTTATCGGTGAAGGCTGAGAAGACCAGATCTCGCGGGGCCTTCAGCGTGCGCTCGATTACGATTTCGCGATCCGATGGGCTTTTGCTTCGAGGGCTTGTCCTGCATTGCACTCAACTCCCTTTTTTGGTGGGCTTTCCGGCTTGCGCGCGCGGGCTTGGCAGTCTTCACGGCTTGCTTGCGGGTGGGCTCTGGCTCGGCTTTGGCCTGCAGCGTGGTGAGATAAGTTTCGAGACGGTCGAAGCTTTCGTCCCAGAAGCGGCGGTAGGGTCCGAGCCAGCGGTCGATCTCCTGCAACCGGTTGGCTTCGAGGCGGCAGGGGCGCCACTGGGCTTCGCGGCCGCGCTCGATAAGGCCCGCACGTTCCAGCACTTTCAGGTGCCGGGAGATGGCCGGGAGCGAAACATCGAACGGCTTTGCAAGTTCACCGACGGCGGCTTCGCCGCGTGCCAGGCGCGCAACGATAGCCGCGGCGTGTGGGGTCTGCGAGGGCTGAGAACGTTTCGCTCAGAGGGATCCATTTAACTTACCGGTTATTTAACGGATCGGTTACATACGAGGGATGACGAATTACGTCAAGGCAGGCTGCAGGTGAGGTCATGGCAAGCTAGGCCGTGGCGTTGCGAATAAGCCAGAGGTGGCGCACGGAGATGGCCAGGACGACGGCTGCGAAACCCTGGTGCGCAATGCCAAGGCCGATCGGGACGGCATGGAGAAGTGTGATGATGCCGAGCGCCATCTGCGCGAGCAGCCCGCTCGCCAGCAGGGTCGCCGACGTTCGGATGGTCCCGCCGACGCCGGAGCGCAGGATCGACATGCAGTGCCAGCATCCGAGCACGACGACGATATAGGCAACGAGGCGATGGTTGAACTGCACTGTCGTTGCGTTTTCGACGAAGTTCGTGGCCCATGGCGACATCGAAAGCAGATCGTCCGGAATGACCTGCCCGTTCATGAGCGGCCAAGTGTTGTAGGCGAGGCCGGCCTTCAAACCGGCGACGAACGCACCGAGTGCAACCTGGGCATAGACGATCACAACGACAAACAGTGCGAGCGTGCCCGCGTTTGCAGGCAATTCAGCTGCGCGAACCTGTACGCGCTCATCACTGAGATCCATTGCGAGCCAGACCAGCAGGCCGAGGATCAGAAAGGCGACGGAGAGATGTAGGGCGAGGCGGTAGTGGCTGACATCCACGCGATCGACGAGGCCGGAGGAGACCATGTACCAGCCGATCGCGCCTTGAACACCACCCAGTGCTAGTACGCCCAAGTACTTGGGCAGTGCGCCCGGACGGAGCATGCCTCGCCAGGCAAAGAGCGCGAGCGGCACAGCAAAGGCGAGGCCGATGATACGGCCGAGGAAACGATGACCCCATTCCCACCAGTAGATGAACTTGAACTCGTCGAGCGACATGCCCTTGTTGACGAGATGGTACTCAGGGATCTGGCGGTACTTTTCGAGCGCTTCGAGCCAATGGGCTTCCGTGAGCGGTGGGATCGCTCCAAGGATGGGCTTCCATTCCGTGATCGAGAGGCCGCTATCGGTGAGGCGCGTGGCGCCCCCGACCACGATCATGCATAGAACGAGGAAGGCAACCGACAGAAGCCACGCTCGAACTGTCCGGTCCGCATTCGTGTGCCCTGCCGTCATGGCCGCCTGCACCATTCTCATCAC
The DNA here is from genome assembly GCA_963713575.1 of uncultured Alphaproteobacteria bacterium. Taxonomy (GTDB): domain Bacteria; phylum Pseudomonadota; class Alphaproteobacteria; order Rhizobiales; family Hyphomicrobiaceae; genus JAGVSR01. The sequence goes on along the minus strand of CAVQMH010000002.1, from coordinate 40,558 downwards.
CTCGCCTTGACTTCGTTTGAGCTTCTGATAGCCGCTTCAACCGGTGTTCGGCAATCCGATCCATCGGCGGCACCATAGTAATGGAACCGTTTCCTCCAGCCAGGACCGCGCATGCTCCCCCGCACTCGAAAACTCGTCGGCGCAATCCTGCTGCTGATCGTGATCGCCGTCTATTCGCTGCTGGCAATGGCTGCCGCAATCATTCTGCAGGTCAACGAGGCGAACAAGACGGTAGAGTTGATCTACTACGTCACGGCTGGCCTGCTTTGGGTGCTCCCGGCCGGATGGATCATCAAATGGATGCAGAAGTCTTAATTCCTGGCCGATGAGTTAGGCTGCCGCGGGCGCTCCCGTCAGGCGTTTGACGACATCGCGCAAAGCGAACGGCGCGCCGGACATGAGCACCCTGACAAGGCGCGTATCCTGATAGTCGCCGTTGAGCGACAGACGGGGCAGAGCCGTGAGACGGTTCTGGTGGCGGGTGTGAATAAGGCCTTTGCGGGTCGTGACGGCGGTGTGCATGCCGGCTTCGGCTGCAAGTCGGAACTCTCGCTCGCCGGCGGCGGTGGGGTCACCATAAGGGAAGCTGAAGTGGCGGCAGGGGCGGCCAAGTTCCCTCTCGAGCGCGGCGATACTTTCGGTCATCTCTGTCCGGGCGCGATCTTCCGGCAACTTGGCGAGAGCATAGTGGCCCTTCGTGTGCGCGCCGAATGTGACGAGCGGATCAGCCGCCATCTCGCGGATCTCGTCCCAAGTCATGAGCAGGCGGTCGGCGAGCGCGCGGCCATCGACACCATGCTGAAGCGCCAGTGATGCGACCAGCGCGCGTGCGTCGTCCTCCTGCATCTCGCGCAGGGTCCAATAGATCTCGTGAAAGGCGTTCTCCTTGGCCTGCACCCTCGTACATTCGAACTGGCGCCGTGCTCCGTTGAGCGTGACCTTGATGACGTCGGCCCGTGCGGATGATCTCCTCCAGCACCAGCCACCAGAGGTCTGCCTTGCCCGATGGAAAGTCGGCAGGGACGAATATCGTGAACGGTAGGTTGAGCTTGCGGAAGACCGGCAGGGCGTAGTCGCGATTGTCGCGGTAGCCGTCGTCAAAAGTGAAGCAGGCGAACGGGCGCTGCGACGTGGTGCCCACGAGGTGAGCGGGCACATCGTCGAGAGAAATGACGTCGAAGCCCGCCGATTGAACCTCGACAAGGACATCTTGGAGAAATTTCGGGGTGATCTTGAGAATGCGGTTTGGTTCAAAAGCCTGGGGCGGTTCCGGTTGAACGTGGTGGAGCGTAAAGATCACCCCGGCGCCCGCGGTGAGCGGGGCAAGCATTGCGTCGGCCCTTGCGTAGTGCATGGCCGATAGCGCTGCTTTGATCAGGGATGTCGTTTTGCGGCTCATCGCGATCGAGTTCGTTCCAAGCTGGTTCATCCTGCCCCGGTGGCGCAGTAGAACGACCCGGGCGATGCAATCTCCATGCTAGATGGAATGAGACATGTGTCGCCCGGCCTACAAAACGGTGCGGTTAATGCCGGGTTAACAGAGCTGTTCAGCCCGCTGCCGCGGCTGGGCCGCTGCGGCCTGTCCTGACGATCCGCTGGCCCGTTGCCGCGACGATCTGGCGGTCATAGCGGACAAGATCGATCTCGGCGACTTCAAAGCCTAAATAGCTGCCGGGCGGATTGCGGAGGACCGAACCGACACGGCCGGGATCTGCGACCAGCACGCCGCAATCAACTCGGCCTTCGATAGCTTCGAAAAAGTTGCGGGCAGGTTCATTGCGTCCAGCGATGATGACTTGGTCATATGCTTCGTCCAGCGCATCGAGCACCAGATTGAGACGATCGGGATCAAGCGCGGACGCATCGCCATCTTCGAATGTGCCGGCGCCGATGACATGCGCCTCACTGCCCGGAATCCGACGAATGATCTGCTCGAAGGTTGCTCCGCCGTGCAAGAGTTCCGCGAGGCCTGGACCGGACGGAAGCGACAGGGCATGGGCAATGCCGTCACCTTCCGGCGCCCAATCCAACAGGATCACGCTCTGACCGAATTCGGTGAGAGCTTTCGCCAGTTCGATGGCGTGGCTGCTAATGCCCATCATGTCGGTTTCGCCCGCAACGAGCGTGCGGTATCCGCCGCCGTCGGCTTGTGTACAAACGCGGCGTGCGAGGGCACCGATGGTCCCGACGCGGACAACGTCGGCGTCGGTCAGTGGCGCCGGTTCCAGTGAAGCGGTCTCTGGTTCAGGGTTTGGCACAGCATCGCGCAAGGATGTGGTTGGCGCGGGCACCGAATCCGACAAATCCGCGAGTTCATCTTCGACTTCGAGCCTGGGGCGCGCGGGTGATCGCTGCATCGTCAGTTCATGCGACGGGGCAAGGCTCGGTTCGGCGCGCGTCGCAGAGCGGGCCTTGGCTACTGGATTTGCGGCCTGTGCTGTTGCGGGCCGTGCGCCAGCAATCAGGGCGCGGGTGATGGTGAAGGCAAGCCCCAGCAAGAGAGTGGCGAATGCAGCGAGCGCGGCGAATGCACCTTTGCGCGGGAAGACGGGGACGCTTGCGGCACGAGCCCGGCTCACGATCTTGGCCTCGATCGGTACGGCGCGGCTGTCGGCCTTCGCGCGATTGGCTTCGAATTGGGATTGCAACCGCTCGAGTTCGGCGCGCTTCGACTGAGCCTCCGTTTGTAACTGGCGCAGTTTCACTTCGTCGGGGCCGGTATCGACCACGCGGATCTTGACGTTGGCGATGTCTTTTTGGACTGCCTCGACGCGCAGGCTTGCGACCTTGGCTTCCTTTTCTAGGCTGTCGACAACCTTTGCGACTTCGGCGCTGATCTGCTTTTTCAAGCCTGCCAGATCCGCGTTGAGCTGCTGCATGCGCGGATGACCGGGAAGGAGTGAGGCCGATAACTCGGAAATCTGCCGTTCGAGACGCACGCGCTGCTGCACAACTGCCTGGATCAGCGGCGAGCGCTGCACCTCGGGAATAGCGTCGCCACTGCCCGACTTCAACATTTCACGGGCTGCGCCGATGCGTGACTTGACATCGCTCTTTACGGACCGGGCGCGCGAGAGTTCGGCGGTCAGTTCGGCCAGTTGCTGCTCGTTGAGGCTCGTCGACTGCTGGCCACCTTTGAAGATATCGGCCTCACCCCGGAATGTCTCGACGGCAGCCTCGGCTTCAGAGAGTTCGACCTTCAGCTTCTCGATCTTCGGCGCCAGCGCCTGTTGGACCTCATCTGTCTCGAAAATCGACTGTTCGGCGAGCGTCCGGCGATAGGCTTCGGCGAGAGCGTTGGGAATTTCGGCGGCGAGGTCAGGATCGTGCGACGTGAAGCGAATGGCGATCGCGCGACTTTCCTTTGGTGAATAGATTTCGAGGCGATCATAAAAGCGGTTCAGGACGCGGTCCTGCTCGCTCTCGCCAGGGCGCGGCGCACCGATGCCAGTGAGACGCAGGATGCGATCGAACGTGTCCACTGGCCCCAGGGCGGGATTGAATTCGGGACGTTCGGAAAGCTTGAGTTCGGCGGCGATGCTCGAGCCCAATTCCGGAGAGCGGAGCGCGCGCACGTGCGTGTTCACAGCTTCCTTGTCCATGCGCACGGTCACAGAGTCCGAGCTTGTGCCGTCCTTGCGCGGCGATTGGAACGGATCGACCATGCCTTTTGCCGAGACGACCAGTTCAGCTTCAGATTGGTAACGCGGCGCCACCTGCGTGAGACCAACGAACGTCAGCGCACCTGCCAAGGCGGACAGCACAAGGAGCCTCGGCACCCGCCGCTTGATGGCGGCGATGACGGCGCTCAGTTCAATATTGTCGGGCGAGGCATTGGACATGGCGTTCTGACAACCGCGAATGATGACCGCCCGGTGTGCGGGGCGATTGGTACCGATCGGATTAAAGCGGTGTAGCGGTAAGCAATCTCTTAATCGTGCCGGAAAAAGACAGATGGTGAGCGTTTATTAACCTCGGCCGGGTACACCAGGGACCGTGTGTCGTGGTGTGAACGGACGTTTCCTTATGCTTGCTTGCGTGAAATCCAATCTCTCGTGCTCGATCTGGATCGCCAGCGCCTTGCTTCTCTCAGGTTGCGCAAGTTCCTCCGATTTCACGGTGCCGATGCCGGATTTGAGCTCGATGGTGCCGGCAGATGCCGCATCCGAAATGCCGCAGATCGCTGTGTCGGAGACCGTCGCCTACGGCGAACCGCCGGTGGTGCCGGCTGGATTTGGTGGGGGACCGCAGGCGGTCGCGGATGCGGACGGGCCTTACCTGCTCGACACCGGCGACAAACTGCGCGTGTTCGTTTACGGCCAACCCAACCTCTCGCGCGGCTATACCGTCGACCATGAAGGCAAGATTACCGTACCGCTCATCGGCACCGTCAGGGCGCGCGGGCTGACCACGCGGGATTTGGAGTCCTCGATCACCGCACGGCTCGGCAGCGAGTTCGTGCGCGATCCTCAGGTAACCGTCGACATTCAGCAAAACCGTCCATTCTTCATTCACGGTGAGGTCAAGACGGCGGGGCAGTACCCCTATGTCTCGGGCATGACCGTCGAAACGGCTGTGGCCATTGCCGGCGGTTTGTCGGAGCGCGGCTCGACCCGACAGTTCCGCGTGACCCGGCGCACCAACGGTTTCGTCGAGCAGATCATCGCACCCGCCGACTATGTCATTAAGCCGGGTGATACTGTTTTCGTGTACGAGCGGTTCTTCTAACTACTCAATCGTTCAACCACCGACTGCTCCGTGACCCAGCGCTTTCGTATCCTGCATTGCATGCGCGCACCGGTCGGCGGCCTGTTCCGGCATGTTCTGGATTTGGCCGGAGAACAGGCGGACCAGGGACACGAGGTCGGAATCCTCGCGGATGCAAATGCGTGTGATGCGCTGACGGACCGGCGCTTTGCGGCCATTCAACCCAAACTTTCACTCGGCCTCGAACGCGTGCCCATGGGTCGCAAACCTGGTCTGGGCGATCTCAACGCTGCGCGGGCGGTGGCGGCCCATGCGGGATGGATCGGGGTCGACGTGTTGCATGGCCATGGCGCTAAGGGTGGTGCGTACGCACGGTTGGCAGGACGAATGGCGAGCGGACGCGACGGGAAAAAACTGAAGGTTTTCTACACGCCGCATGGCGGTACGTTGAACTTTCCGGCCGGGTCGCTGGAGGGCCGGGTTTATCTGAGACTGGAGAAGATCCTTGCCGGTCTGACAAGCGGGATCGTGTTCGAGAGCGATTTTGCGCGGCGGACATTCGCGGAAAAAGTCGGGCGCCTGCCGACGCCGGAGCGGGTGGTGCCCAACGGTTTGCAGCCGGCTGATTTCACACCACATGCATCGTCAGCAGATGCAGCCGACTTCGTGTTCATTGGCGAGTTGCGGGATCTGAAGGGCGTCGATGTTTTGCTGCGCGCGTTGCGGCGGCTGAACGACGAAATGCCGGCGCGCGCGGTCATCGTCGGGTCGGGTCCGCATGGCGAGCAATTCAAGGCGCTGGCGACCGAGCTTGGTCTCGACGGTGTCGTGCGCTTTCCCGGGGCGATGCCGGCCGCGGCGGCCTTTGCGCTCGGGCGCGCGCTCGTGGTGCCATCTCTGAAAGAGAGTTTCCCGTATGTCGTCCTGGAAGGCGCAGCGGCGGGTTTGCCGCTGGCGGCAACCAATGTGGGCGGCATTCCGGAGATCGTTGCGGGAACGGATACGCTGCTGGTCCCGGCGGGGGACGATGCGGCGCTCGCCCATCTGATGCGTTCAATTCTGCAGGAACCAGACGTGGCGCGCGAACGAGCGGCGCGGCTCAACGCAAACGTCCGGGCAAAGTTTACAGTCACCCGGATGACAGCCGACATCCTAGATTTCTATGCCGCGGTCTCCGCGCGTTAATCTTTTGTTTACTGCGCTGACGACGCGGGGTTCCGGAGAGAGGGCGGGTGTCCCCTGTGGCACGCTGGATGCTTGGGGCGGGGGAACCGCAGTATCGACCCTCAGGTTCTCTTTATGTCCACCGCCGCCCTTATAGAACTGCCCCGCCTGCCGCCGTTGTCGGCAAGTTGGCGCTCAGACGAGGGTGCCCTGGTCTCCCAACGCGTCGTGACCGGTGCGGTTCGGATCATGGATGGGGCGATCGTCGCGATCGTCGGCCTCGTGATCGCACTTTCATATGTGAGCGAGCCGATCGTGACGCGAGATGCGGATTACGCGCTGCTGCTCGCCTTCTCGACCGCCGTGATCGTCGGCGTGTTTCAGTTTCTGCGCCTTTACGATCCGGCACGCTTTTCGTCTTTCATTGGTCAGCTGCCGCGGGTGCTTCTGGGTTGGACGATCACGCTCGCCATCATCGGCTCCGGCCTCGTGTTCATGAAAGCTGCGCAGGAATATTCCCGCGTTTGGCTGGCTGTGTGGTACCTCACCGGGGGCGTCGGGCTAGTGGCAGGCCGCGCGGCACTCACCCATTTCGTGCGCGCATGGGCGCGTGAAGGCCGCCTGTATCGCCGCGCCGTCATATACGGAGCGGGGCCTGTCTCCGAAGAGGTGATCCGCCATCTCGAAGAAGATGCCGGTGTCGATATTCGAATCTCGGGACTCTTCGACGACCGTGACGAAGAAGGGCGTGCACCGCGCGAGATTGCCGGATATCCACGGCTCGGCGGCCTTGCCGATCTGTTGGCGCTCGGGCGCGACAGCCGCATCGATCTCGTCATCGTGGCGCTGCCGTTCTCGGCCGAACACCGCTTGTCTGAGATCGTAAAGAAACTTTCCGTACTTCCGGCCGACATCAAACTGCCGGCGCGGGCGACGTCCATCCGGTTTTCACCCAAGACGTACAGTCACGTCGGCTCGGTCGCGATGATCGACCTTTACGACAAGCCGATCGCCGATTGGGGCACCGTTTCCAAGTGGATCTTCGACAAGACGATCGCAGGGTTGGCGCTCATTCTGCTCGCGCCGGTGATGGCGGCGGTTGCGCTGGCTATTCGCCTCGATAGCCGCGGTCCGGTGCTGTTCAAGCAGAAGCGATACGGCTTCAACAATGAGCTGATCGAAGTCTACAAGTTTCGCTCGATGTATACCAATTGCTGTGATGCGGCAGCTACGAAGCTCGTGACGAAAGACGATCCCCGTGTGACCAAAGTCGGCCGCTTCATCCGCACGACGAGCCTCGATGAGTTGCCCCAGTTATTCAATGTTCTGGTTGGCAACCTGTCCCTTGTCGGGCCGCGCCCGCACGCGGTGTCTGCCAAGGCCGATAACCGGCTCTATGGCGAGGTGGTCGACGGATACTTCGCGCGGCACAAAGTGAAGCCCGGCATTACGGGTTGGGCGCAGATCAACGGCTGGCGGGGCGAGACGGATACGGAAGAGAAGATCCTGAAGCGCGTCGAGCACGACCTCTACTACATCGAGAACTGGTCTGTGCTGTTCGATCTCTTCATTCTGCTCAAGACGCCGTCCTCTTTGCTCAAGACTGAGAACGCGTACTGAGACCTGCCTCTTGTTCAATTCGGCGGCCGGTTCCGTTGGCTTATGGTCCGGCCGTTCGCGTTCGCAAAACCTTTTTACATTGATGCGCGCGAGGCACGCTTAGATCCGCGTTCGGCCTGCCATTTGCAACTCACTCCGGTAGATCCACCGGAGCCTGGCTTTCATGACTATTGCGGCACATCCTTTCCCGTATCTGGACGCTTCTGCCTCGGGCCGCGCATCCGCTTCTGGCAAGAGCGCAGTGCATGCTCTGGCGCTGGCGGCCGTATGGCTGACGTTCGCCACGAGCGGCGTGGTCTTCTCTGAGCCCGCGCCGGTCGACGTTCTTTCCGCGGGGCTTTTGATCCTGCTCCCGGCCGTCGGTCTCGTACTCGTCTCGCCGCTGCTTCTCACCTACCTCAGCATCTGGCTCGTGGCAGCGGCAGGCGCATACCTTGCTTCGACGCTTTCTCGCGATATGGCCGACTCGCTGACACATTCGACGGTTTCGTTGTTCCTCTATCTGGTCTCGTTCGTGATTGCGGCGTTCGTTGCGAGACGGCCGATCGCCCACACGAAGCTCATTCTTTCCGCATGGATGTTTGCCGCCCTCATCGCCGCCGGTACGGGATTGGCCGGCTACACACATGCGCTGCCCGGCGCCTACGAGACGTTTACGAAGTTCGATCGCGTCGCCGGCACCTTCAAAGACCCGAACGTTTTCGGACCCTTCCTGGTGCCGCCGTTCCTCTACTGTTTGCATCTGGCGATCACGCGGACGCCCATGAAAGCGCTGATGCCGCTCTTGGGCGCCGGGTTTTTTGCGGTTGCGGTTCTGTTGAGTTTCTCGCGCGGCGCGTGGGTGAACCTTGCGCTCGCTGCCGGCCTCTACGTCTGGCTCGCATTCGTGACGGCCCCTGGGCAGGGACAGCGCGTGCGTATCCTTACCCTGTCAGCGATTGGGGCGCTGATCGCGGCAGGCGCGGTGCTTGTGGCGCTTCAATTCGACAGCGTCGCAAGCCTCCTGTCGCAGCGCGCAAGCCTGACCCAGAGCTATGACGTCGGGCCCGATGGACGGTTCGGAGGGCAGGAAAAGGCGATCGATCTCATTCTCTCCAACCCGCTCGGCATCGGGGCGCAACAGTTCACGCCGGTCTATCACCATGAGGAAGTGCACAACGTCTTTCTCAGCATCGTGCTCAACGCGGGCTGGATCGGCGGCGGGGCGTACTGGATCGTCGTCGGGCTGACGCTGGTTCTGGGCTTCCGGCATGCGATGCAAGCCACTGCTTGGCGGCCCCTCTTCATCATTGCGTATTCCGCTTTCGTCGCGACCGCGCTGGAGGGCTGGATCATCGATAGTGATCACTGGCGCAGCTTTTACACATTGATGGCCATCATTTGGGGCGCGATGGCCGCTCCGCGGGAGAACGCGCCATGAGACTCCGGCAGAGCCTTGATGCGGTTCGCCTCGTCTGGCCTCACTTCGGCCGGCGCAAGGTGCGGTTTGTCCGTTCGAAAGATGGCCTCGCGACCCTGAGGCTGCGGGCTCTTATTCGTGCGGCGTCTGTGTCGGCAAGACCGCTCAATTTGTTCGCGCTCGGTCTTTCGCTGATCATTCTGTTCGCGGGCGAGAATGTAACGGCTGTTCCTTACATCGTTGGTTTTGGTCTGCTGGCGCTGGTTCTGGCGAAAGGTGCCGAGGCGCCGAGGCGTCGGCGGGAGAAACGCATCGTCCGCGACGTGCGACCGCTGCTGCTCCATGGCATCATCCAAATGCCGGAGACAAAAAGGGCCGGGCGCATTATTCGCGCCCAGCCCAGGATCGTTCTTCCGGATTTGCCGCCGGACCGTCCACGGACGCGCATCTCCGAGAGGCGGCCGGGTCCGGATGACGCATATTTCGAGTGAGCGTCAGTCGTCCTTATCGGCGGACTGCGAATTGAGCAGGCCATAGTTCTCGACGCCGATGCGGGCGAGGAGATCAAGCTGTGTTTCGAGGAAATCGTGGTGACCTTCCTCGTCCTTCAGCAGTTCTTCGAAGATGCCCATGGTGACGTAATCTTCGTGCTTGCGGCAGATGTCGCGGCCACGCGCATACGTGTCCAGAGCGATTTTCTCGCCCTTCAAGTCGCATTCCAGAACTTCCTTGATGTTCTCACCGATCATCAGAGGCGCGACGTACTGGAGATTGGGAAAGCCATCGAGATAGATGATGCGGTCGATGATCTTGTCCGCGTGAACCATCTCTTCGATCGACTCGGCGCGCTCTTTCTTCGCCAGCTTCTTGTAGCCCCAGTTGTCGAGCAGGCGGTAGTGCAGCCAATACTGGTTCACGGCACCGAGTTCGAGCTTCAAGGACTCGTTGAGGATGTCGATGATTTCCTTATTGCCCTTGCCCTTCATGGGGTCGATCTCCTCGATGCTTGTGCAGTTTTCGGGATTGTTAAAAGGTGACACGCTACGTCAGTGTCACCGAGGCCTTCAACTGGCCCAGCGCCTAACGTCTCATATTTTAGAACGATTAAAAAGACGAACCGGATGACCCCGTCACTTTTTGGCGGGCGGTCGCGGACTGCGGCAGGGCGCGCGGCGATTCACGCAATGTGCGGCTGACGCGGCGCTCCGGTGGAGACATGATTTCCTTCATCCGAGTCTTAACCGTCGCGCAGGCGCAGGGGCAAATAAGGCCACGATTCTCGAGATCTTCCATCTTGGCGTAGATGGTTTCTGCCGCCAGCGGAGCGCATCCGCAGCACTGCATTTTCTTCTGCAAATGCCGATAGATAACACCAGGTGTGGGCAACGGAGCGTTGGGCTGGCTCATGACTTCGAGCACAGCTTGCTCGAGATCCCGATCGGTCACATACGCGCAAGAACAGACGATCATGAGGACGGCCCTCCAAGCGGGGCCGAGACGTGTGCGAAAGGCGCCGGCAATTGAGCGCCCTGGGGCGCGAGCGTATGGGTCACGGGTCGCTCCAAACTTTGGGGTTCAAGGCCCCACATCGGACAGAGAAATCTTCATCAGGTAGGCCGGGTGCTGTCAAGCGACCGCTGCGCGCAGGGCTGCTCGCGGAGGCAATTTCGTAGGTGGCCGTTGGCTTGCCTCGCTTTTGTGCCCCCTGGAACAGCGAGCGCTGCGGACAATCCGTACGGTCTTTCACGATAGTGAAGGAGCGTTTCGATGCGCGTTCAGGTTGAGCCTTCAGTTCCCGAGCCCGGCGGCAAGACAGGCGTACTGCTGGTTCATGGACTGTGCGGTTCACCGACCGAGATGCGCTTCATCGCCAGCGGACTGGCGCGTGCCGGATACGTGGTTCGTTGCCCAGCGCTTGCCGGCCATTGCGGGAGCGAGGCCGACCTCTCGGCAACCTGCTGGCAGGACTGGTATCGAAGCGCGGAAGCGGCACTGCTCGAGTTGTCGGAGCAGTGCGATCGGGTGGTTGTCGGCGGACTATCGACGGGGGCCGTGCTCGGCCTGATGCTCGCGGCGCGCCATCCTGAAAAGGTGTCGGGGCTTGCGCTCTACTCGCCGACGCTGTGGCTCAATGGCCGGCGCGTGCCTTGGTATGCCAATCTTTTCCGACTGGTACCAAGCCGCTGGCTTGCAAGCTTTTTCCGCTTTTCAGCGCCGCCAGACTTCGGGATCAAGGATGAGCGGCTGCGTACTTTCATCAAGTGCGCCTTGGCGGTGCCAGGCGCACCTGCCGTGCCGTTCGCGACTCCGGGCATTGCGGTTCTCGAGCGGCAGAGGCTGGTCAACGCCGTGTTGCCGGAGATCGCGCGGATCAGGGCTCCCGTGTTGATGCTGCATCCGCGGGAGGACGATTACGCCGACCTCTCGAACGCAACATACCTCCAGACAGCCCTGCCGGGACGGGTGGACTTGGTGGTGCTTGAAGATAGCTATCACCTCATCACGGTCGACCGGCAGCGCGACGAGGTTCTGGAGCGGACGCTCGGTTTTCTCGGGCGGATCGCTGGACCAAGTCTGCGCTGTCGTGCGGCAGCCTGAACTAATAATCCTGCACTTTCAATTCTTTGCCTAATTCTTCGAACGTGTAACGAGCGGAACAGCCGTTCGGGTAGCGCCCGGGCATACTCCTTCTCATCGGCCGGCGGGACATCAGAAACAGTCCCAGCGCCCAACCAAAACGTCAGTCTGATGGAGAGTGCCATGACCCGCAAATTCACAACCGCAGTCGCCGCCACCCTCGTCGCCGCCTCAATGGCCGTTACCACCACCGCTGCCGAAGCCGGCCGGGGCGTCGGCCTTGGAATTGGCCTCGGCGTCCTGGCTGTCGGCGCCATGGCGGCTGCCGCCAATCACGAAAAGCAGCGTGCGTATGAGGCCAAGCACAGCCGGGCCGCCGCCGAAGCTCGTGCCAGGGCGCGGGCCAAAGCCGAGGCGCAGGCTCGCGCCAAGGCTGAAGCTCGGGCCCGTGCAGAAGCGAAAGCCCACGCCGTCGCGGAAGCAAAGGCCGATGCCCGCCGCGCCGCTGAGAAGGAAGCCAAGGTCGCCGCCGCCACCGATACGGTGCCGCCGGTTGTGACGGACGAAACCCCGCTCGACTCCGGCGCCGCGACGCTGGCTCCCTCGACTGAGGCCACCACGGCTCAGCCCGAAACAGCGACCGCTCAGACCGAAGTCGCGCCGGCATCGACCACGACAATGCCCGAGACTGAAGCCGTGACGGAAACAGGATCGACTGAGACGGCCGGCGAATGCCGCCGCTACATCCCCGCTGTCGGCGTGACGATCACGGTCGGCTGCTAGAACCGCAGACATCCCCGGCGGAGCCGAGGCGCTCCGCCGCGCACATCTTCATCCAACTCCCCCGGCGCTCTGCTCCCGGGGTTTTTTCACGTGTAAGGTTCGGCCTGCGCTCGCATTCGAGTCGCAACCGTGTGCCACGAGGAACAGCGCGCAGGGCGCAAATCAGTCACGGTGCCCTCGATACCGGACGTCTCGTCTGAAGGAACATAAATCATGTCTGCTGATCGTCCTGTCATCGTCCGCGCGCGCGCGATCACCAAAACGATTGCGACCGGGGCCGGCGACCTCACGATCCTGAAGGGTGTCGACCTCGATCTCTATCCGGGCGAACTCACGCTCCTGATGGGGCCATCGGGATCGGGAAAGACGACATTCCTTTCGATCCTGGGATGCATTCTCACCGCGACCAGCGGACAGCTTACGATCAACAACGAGGAAGCCGTCGGCAAGACCGCGGAAGGACTGGCGGACTTGCGCCGCCGGAACATGGGCTTCGTATTCCAGGGCTACAATCTCTTCCCGACGCTGACGGCGCACGAGAATGTGCTGATGGCGCTCGACGTGCGTGGCGCACGCCTCAGCGATCCGAACAAGGCGGCCCGCGATGCGCTGATCGGCGTGGGTCTCGGGCACCGCATCGATACCTTTCCGTCGAAGCTTTCCGGCGGCGAGAAACAGCGCGTTGCGATTGCCCGGTCGCTTGCCGGCAATCCGGCGGTGGTCCTTGCGGACGAGCCGACGGCGGCCCTCGACAGCGAGAACGGCAAGGCAGTGATGGAGCTTCTCGCCCGCGTCGGCCAAGACCCCTCGCGCGCCGTTCTCGCCGTGACGCACGACCACCGCACGCTCAGCTATGCCGACCGCATCATTCGCATCGAAGATGGCCGCATCGTTGCCGATGAGCGGCCAAAGGGCCTCGCGGCCTAAGCCAGCTCAACCGAACCCATTGCAGATCACGACCAGAAGGAAGCCCGTGCGATGAAATTCAACCCTGGACTTTTGGCCCTTGCCGGCATCGCAGCCGTGGGCGGCTACCTCGGGTACAATCAGTTTATTGATGCGGATAAGGCGCCGGCGCGCGCGGCACCGGAGGCGGAGATCTCCTGGATCGCGGCAGCCCCCGGACGGGTGGAGCCGAAGTCGGGTGAGATCCGCATCGGCACGGGCATACTCGGGCGCGTCATCAAAGTGCACGCGGCTGTGGACGAAAAGGTCGAGGAAGGCGAACTGCTCGTGCAGCTCGACGACGCGGAGGCGCGTGCGCGGCTGACATCGGCGGAAACCCAGGCGGAAGCGCTGCGGGAAGAACGCGAGAAGGCTTTCGCATCGGGCCGCGAGGATGTGCGTAAGGCCGAAGACGCCATCTATTCCGCAGAGCGTGCGGTCACCGGTGCGCGCATCGAACTCGACGGAGCGCTCATCGCTAAGCGGACGTCCGGTGGTTCCGACCAGGCCGTAACTGAGGCGCGTAAGCGTTTGACGGAGGCGAACGAGCGATTGGAGCGTGAGCGGCTTGCATTCATCCGCGCGCAGTCGAAATCCAATCTACCGGCGCCCAGCAGTGCGGAGAGCGCGGTGAGCGCAGCGCGGACAGAGGTGCGGATGGCCGAGGCGCTGCTCGACAAAACGCGTATTCGTGCGCCGCAGACGGGAACGATCCTGCAGGTCAATGCGAAGTCGGGGGAGATCGTGGCTCCAAGCCCGGAGTCCCCGCTCATCGTGATGGGCGATATGTCGAGCATTCGCGTCAAGGCCGAAGTCGATGAGGGTGACATTTCAAAGATCACGGTGGGACAGAAGATCTTTGTTCGCTCGCTCAGTTTTCCGGGCAAAGAGTTCGAAGGAACGGTTGCGAGCCTGGCCCCGACTTTGGCTCAGCCACGCATCGGGCCACGCGGGCCTAAGCGCGCCAATGATGTTGAAGTGCGAGAGGTCACCATCGATCTCGACAGTTCCTCGCCACTGCTGCCTGGAATGCGTGTCGACGCCTTTTTTCGCAAATAATCGTATGACACGGGCCGACCACAGGCATTCACCATAACGTGTCCAGAATAGTGAGATTTTTGACCGGGACCTGGAAATAAACCACGTTTTTAATGTCGCAGAGGCGACGGCGACACAGTTTTCGCCTCACAAGAGACGTAGTATCTTTGCTTGGTTTTGTGACGTGCGGAACAGCAAGGGTCCGTCATTCAAGGCACGATGCTTCCATCGCAGACGACCTGCTTTGGTTGACCACAATGTCGGGGAAAGCTTGCCCATGCCGGTGTCGACGTTCTTGTCGAATCGCAACACCTTGGCAATGCTACCCTCTTGACCGGTCAGCTTTGAGCGGAACTGCGCACCGACTACGGGGTACGGAGACCAGATCATGAGTTCTCAGATTGCAGCACCGGAGACGGCGACCAACGCGGCGGCGGCGCAGCCCGGGTATGGCGCGATCGACCCGACGGATGTGCCCACCGTTGCCGTGCGCGAACTCGCCACCGCGCTGAAGGTCCTCGCTGACGACGTGATGGTGCTCGCGCGGGCCGGTGAATGGAGCGATGATGATTTTCGCCGCGTCGAGCAGTTTTTCTGGCAGCGCTTTCCGCGTGACCGGCAACGCAAAATTGCAGCCTTGGTCCGCCTGCGTAGCTTGATCGCGGTGTGCAAAGCCCGCCGGATGCAGAAGCTGATCGCCGAGCACGGTAGCATCGCCGTGCAGTCGATCATCGAGGCTGCAGCCTCGATGCGTCTGAATACGAGTTTCGGGTTCAGCCCAGTCAAGATTTCATGCATTGTTCTCGACGCGCTCAAGGACCCGCAGACGGGCTTGCTGCCAGACATCCGAGCTGCCTGAAAATCACGAAATCTTCTCGTTTGATGATCTACGGCGTCGGGTTCGTCGTTATGGGGATATGATCCATAGCGCCTTTCTCATCGTCACCTATCTTGCCGTCTTCCTCCCAGCACTGGCTGGGCTGATATGGGCAATGGGGCGGATGACCGACTGACGCCAACCCCGTCCGCTTTCCCGCATTTTTGGCGGGCGTTTACGGTTTCAACGCAGCCGTTGATTGCTGCCCATATTTTTTGAGAACAGCTCGAGCCCTCTCGGCAACCGAATCCGCAATCGCGGCATGGCCTTCGGCCGTCGGATGGAATGCACCGGAATAGGTCGCCGCTAGAAGAACCTGGAAGCGAGCCAAGCTTTGAAACGCAAGGGCGCGTGTCGCCACGGAGCCGGCTGCGTGGAAATTGCCGGTCATGAACGCATCGTTGGGCGTTCGGAACCAACGCTGGCGCGGGGCGTAGGCGCGGTATTCCGTCGGCGAGAACGGTTGCCACTTACTGTCCACCATACGCGGCACGCGCAGGTCATCGGCGATTGAGAAAGCATTATCTGTGAAGCCCGCGCAGATTCCGCGGCCGACGAACGCATTGCGATGCACGGTGGCAAACGACCAGCCGTGCGTGCGTGCGCCGCGCGCCATGACGCGCTGGAGCTGATCGGCGAGGTCGGAACTGGATTTTGCGCGCTTCTGGCTGAGCGAGAAATCCGCTGCGACATCCATGCCGGCGTTGCCGTCCGGGCAGATGCGCCGGCCGTCTCCCATCACGGCGAGCGGTGGGTAAGCGGTGAGGATCACGCGGTCACTCTCTTGCCAGGGCAAGTGGAGAATGCCGTGAATTGCGCGATTGAGGGCCTTATAGCGCTCGTCAAGACGATCGAGCAGGGCCTTCGATTCCATATTGCCGTGGATCTGGCCGAACCAGCCGCCGAGCTGCCGCAGCGTGCTGTCGTCGGCGAGGACTGTGTTCGCCACCAGTCGCGCGAAGCCGATGTCGTTGCCCCCGATCGAGACAAGCAGCAGGTCGATCTTGCGCGCGAGTTCACGCTTGCATTTCTTCAAGACGAGGCCGCCGCGCAATTCCGGAATGGAGCCGTTGATGTGATAGGCCTCCGGCATGTCGATCAAATCGGCGGTCTCACGGCCGCACTGAGCGTCTGCCAGGGCCGAAATTTGCGACAGATCGGGCGGATTGGGCACCCACTCGTTGCCCTTGTAGCGCAGAAAGAGACCCCACGTGACTTCCGCTCCGGAGCAGGAGAGGCCGACGAAAGTAACCGCGCGATGAGGATCTTCGATTGCGATCTGAAGTGCCGCACGCAGCTGGTGCGAATAAAGCGAACGATGGCAGGCGGTATCCAGCCAGCGCGCACCTTGCTGATTGAAGACCTTATCGCCGATGCGCTTCCAATCTCCGACGCGGGCCGGCAGACCGGAAAGGCTTGCATCTTTGGCGGCGTAGGACGCGGTGCGTTCGGGCGAGAACCGCACGGGCACATCGGGATTGCCTTCGCCGGAGCCGAAGCTGTCGCCCATGGCTGCGATCAGCAGATCGGTCACCTGCACGTCGGTTCGCGCAACTTCGCGGCCGCCGATTTCAACGGTGACACGCGCGCCCGCAGGGTAGGGAATCTCGAGTGTGGTTTCCTCAGTGCACTTCTGGCGCACGGATTGGCCCCGTTCTGTGGACTTCGACAGCGGCGCTGTGAGCCATGTGCAATCGACGCGCTGGTCCTCGACGCCGGCTAGCTTGAGACGGACTTTGTGGCTCTCGGGAGCAACGTAGGCGGCTCCTTCTCCGCACTCGTAACGATTGCGGGCCACATTCCAGCAGACGTCGTCGATCATCGTGGCCGCCCAGCCCTCAGGGTGGCGCTGGCTGAGTTCCTGTTCGGCGGCCAGGATCGGTGTCGCGCGCTTCGCGGCATCGAGCGACACCCAGGTCGCGCGATGGACTTCCGTGTCGGAAGCGCTCTTGAAGAAGCGGAACGGGTTGTCGACGCGCCACTCGATTGCGGCAACAGGGGGCGCGATTTCAGCGGGCGGCGGCAGCGTTTCCGAAGCCGGTGCAGCGGTCGTCGTCGGCGAGGCGGCGCTATCTGCTGCGGACGGGGGCGGCGTGTAGGCGTCGTTGACGGCGGGAGTTGGGGCGGGCGTCGATTCAACCGGGGCTTCGGTTACCGGCTCATCCAGCGGCGTGCGTTCGATCACCGACGAAGGGTCTTGAGCATAGGCAATGCCGGTGTCCCACGACAACACCAGGGCCGCGAGCGCCGCACCGCTCAGCCGCCACCACTTACCCCGCATTCGATCTCTCCAATTCTATTCGCCAGCCGTCAGAAGCGGCCGAGCCGCGCCGCGAGCCAAAGTTTCGTGGTGCGCTCGAGCGGCGAGGGATCGGCGACATCCCGCAGAACGTCGCGTCCAGCATGCTGGATCGCCCGCAAATATGGCCCAGCAAGGGCGACGGGCACCATGACGCGCCGGACATCAGGACTTATGCGCCGTAACGACGGGCGAAGCGCGCTCCACGCGGCTGCAGCTTCGTTGATGAGGTCCAACATGGCCGCTCGCAAACGGTGTTCATCGACTGAATCTGCGTCGCCAGTCATGCCGAGCCGCTGGGTATCGATCGGATAGCGCCCTTTGGCGAACAGATAAGGTAGGCGGACGCATGCCCTAACGAGCCCCAGCGTGCGGGCTGCCGCATCCGGCTGAGCACCCGACGGATCTTGCGGCACGGCAAGCAGCGCGGCGCGAAAGGCAAACGCTGCCTTTTCAGGTGCGATGACGTAGGCGTCGAAGGCGTCGGCGGTCGGAAATGGTTCGGCGTAGAGTTCCGCTGCGCGGGCCTCGACGACAGGTGCGATCAGTTCAGTGAGCGGCACGGGCAAGCGCGATTGCAGTGCGAGCGCCGCGTCGGCGACGGGATGACCAGATCGCGCACCGGAGGCCAACGCATCGCGCCACCATTGCAGCCGGATTTCGCCCAGTGTCGCATCACTCACCTGGAGCGGGATGCGGGCGAGTTCGCCGAACACTGCTGCGAGCGTGATGAGATCATTGCGATACCGAGGTGGTGCCAAGAGAGCCGCGAGGTAATCGTCGTAGGCCAATTCTCGAGCGGTACGTTCGACTTCGGCGCGCTCGATGTCGGCGGCTGAGGCGGGAAGAGCCATCGACTAGTCCACCGCAAGGAGCGCTGCGGACACGTCGCGTTCCTCGGCCAGCAGTACGTTGTAGGTGCGCGCGGCAGCGCCTGTGTCCATGACTTCCAGCCAAACCCCAGCGTCACGGAACGCGCCTAAGATTATGGGATCGGGAAATACGGGCGAGCGACCGGTACCGAGCAGGAGAACGCCGCCTGTGGCACCCTCCCCTTGCAGCAGGGGGATGAAGTCTGGCGTCACGTCTGCAATCGTCGCCGCGTCCCAGGCCAGAATGCCGGAGGGCAGACAGAGGATCGAGCCGCGATGGCTCATTCCGGCGAAACGGAAGCCGCCGTTGCCATACGCATCGATCTGCGCTCGGCCGGGATAGCGGGGCGTGGTGTCGGGCATTGGTCACCCGCATCGTTGTGTTCACACTGCCGATCAGCCCGTGGACTTTGCTTCCGAGCCGATGACTGTTTCACGCTTCACGCCGAGGTATTCGAGAATCGGCGCGCCAATGAAGATCGACGAATAGGTGCCGATGATCACGCCAAAAAGCATGGCGAAGGTGAAGTTCTGCATCACCGCGCCGCCCAGGAAGTAGAGCGCGATCAGCACGGCGATGGTGGTGACGCCGGTGAGGATGGTGCGTGAGAGCGTTTCATTGATCGAGAGGTTGAGAAGTTCGGTCAGATCCATGCGCTTATACTTGCGCAAATTCTCGCGAATGCGGTCGGCGACCACGACGGTGTCGTTCACCGAATAGCCGAGAATTGTGAGAAGCGCGGCGACGATCGCAAGATCGAATTCCATTTGGAAGAGCGAAAAGATGCCTGCCGTGACGAGCACGTCGTGGGCAAGGGCGACGAGCGTGCCGACGGCAAATTGCCATTCAAACCGAAACCAGACGTAGGCCATGATGGCGATGATTGAAACCAGCACGGCGACAGTGCCTGTGCGGCGCAACTCACTTGAGACAGCGGGACCGACGATTTCCACGCGGCGCTGTTCGTAGGCGTCGCCTAGAACGCCTTGCACCTTCTTCAGTGCTTCTTGCTGGGCCCCGTCGCCACCGGGCTGCTCTTCAATGCGGATCAAAACATCTTCCGGCGTACCAAAGGTCTGAATCTGAACATCGCCAAGATCGAGGCCGCCGATTTTCGAGCGCAACGAAGACAAGTCCGCCGGCCCTGATTTGGACCTTACCTCGATCATGGCGCCGCCTTTGAAATCGACGCCATAGTTGAAGCCCTTTGTGAAGATAAGGGCCAGAGAAATCGCCATGGCTGCGAGAGACGCGAAGAAGCAGAGATCCTTGAACCTCATGAAGTTCAAGCGCGTGCCGTGAGGAAAGAAGTCGATGCCTTTGAAGTCGGGAACGAGGAACATTTAAGTGTCCTTGTTAGA
Organism: uncultured Alphaproteobacteria bacterium; assembly: GCA_963713575.1. Taxonomy (GTDB): domain Bacteria; phylum Pseudomonadota; class Alphaproteobacteria; order Rhizobiales; family Hyphomicrobiaceae; genus JAGVSR01. Next base: position 20,915 of record CAVQMH010000002.1, on the reverse strand, counting down.
TCGGAATCTGGAGCGTACGGCTCTTGGTTGTCTTGGCGTTCTTCAACCACATCGCCACCAAGAGGCGCGTAATGGTGACGGCCGCAAAGACCGAGGTCACAATGCCGAGCGAGAGCGTGACGGCGAAGCCGCGGATCGGGCCGGAGCCGAGCCAGAACATGATGAGAGCGGCAGCTAGCGTCGTCAGCTGGCTGTCGAGAATAGTCACGAACGCGCGCTGAAAGCCGCCATCGATGGCCGCTATTGCGGTTTTTCCGGCACGGATTTCTTCGCGGATACGCTCGTAAATCAGCACGTTCGCGTCGACAGCCATGGCAATCGTCAGCACGAAACCGGCGATGCCCGGCAGCGTCAGTGTCGTACCGATGGCCGACATCAACGCCAGGATGAGGATACCGTGGACGATGAGGCCGATGACGGCATAGACGCCAAATGTGCCGTAGGCGAGGATCGTCATGATGGCGGTTGCGACCAGCCCGACGAGGCCCGCGCGCATGCCCGCTTCGATGGAGTTGGCGCCGAGAGACGGGCCGACCGTGCGTTCCTCCACGACCGTCAGCTTGGCCGGAAGCGCGCCCGAGCGAAGCTGGATGGCGAGATTGTTGGCGGTCTCGACTGAGAAGCTGCCGGAGATCTGGCCGGTGCCGCCCAGAATGGGCTCGCGAATGACCGGGGCGGAGATGACTTTGTCGTCGAGCAGGATTGCAAAGGGACGGCCGACATTTTCCTGCGTGTACTTGCCGAACTTGCGAGCGCCGGACGTGTTGAAACGGAACGAGATGATCGGCTCTGTCGTGCGCTGGTCGAAGCCCGGCTGGGCGTCTTCAAGATCGTCGCCGGGGACGATGGCCGTTTCCTGGATCAGGTATTCGGCCGGCGCGCCGCCGGCGGTGTCAGTGCTCGCATAAATCTTGAAGCCGAGGGGTATGCGGGTCGCACGGGCCTCCTCGGGGCCGATCGTCGGGTGCACGGCGTGGAACGAAAGTTTTGCCGTCTGCCCGATGAGGTCCTTGAGCTGGCGTGTGTCGCTGAGGCCGGGGTACTGGACGAGAATACGGTCCTTACCTTGGCGAACGACGGTCGATTTAGCGGTGCCCAGCGCATTGACGCGGCGGTTGATGGTTTCGATCGACGCGGTTGTCGCATTTGTAAGGCGCTGGTCGAAGCCTTGGGCCGTCGGCGTGATCGTGAATTGGTTGTCGGCGACCTTGGCAATCGTGAGATCGTTCCCTCCGGTGCCGAGCAAGGCGTTCCCTATGGGCGACACGAGCTTTTTCAACTCGGTCTCGGCGCGCGATGCATCTTCCGGCTTTACAAGGGTGACTTTGACCGAACCGCCATCCACGCCGATCGCGGAGAAGCCGATCTTTGCGTCACGCAGGTTTGCGCGCGCAGCATCCTGTACGCCCTGCAGCCAGTCCTTGCGGATCTCGTCCTGGTCGAGCGCCAATAGAAGATGAGCCCCGCCGCGCAGGTCGAGACCCAGCGGCATCTGACGCTTGGGCATGAAATCCGGCCACGTCGCCAGCGTCTCCTTGGAGACGAAGTTCGGCAGCGCGAACATGAACCCCGTGAAGCACGTCAAAAGAATCGCGATGATTTTCCAGCGTTCGAAGTGAAGCATCAGGGGTCACTCTGTTGGTCGTGGGCGCGCCTGCGCCAGCGCAAAGCACGAGGCTTCTGTCCGGCGGCGCGATCTACTTCAAGTCGTTTCCTTCACCGGCTCGCCCTTGGCGCGGACATCCATCAGCGTCGAGCGCAGGATGCGGACACGCAGCGTGTCGGAGAGTTCGACTTCGATTTCGTCGGAGCCTTCCGACACCTTCGTCACTTTGCCGACCATGCCGCCGGACGTGACGACGGTATCGCCGCGGCGCACCTTCTCAACCATCTCCTTGTGCTGCGCGGCGCGCTGCGACTGCGGTCGGATGACGAGAAAGTAGAAGATGAGGACCATCAGCAGCATGGGAATCAGGAGGCCGGTGAAGGGATCGGGACCTGCTGCCGGTGCGCCCTGCGCGTAGGCGGGATCGATGAACATTCGGGGTCGTGTCCTCTTCTTCGCCGGCTTGGTCGAGCCGGGCTCATTTCACGTGCGGAAAGCAAATAAGCAGCGCTGCGGGGTCAGATAACCCCACCTTGCCGCCACTCCAAGGAAATTTCGCGCGACTATAGTGTTCGTCGCCTGCTTTGCAACCAGATCGGGATCGGCGAAAACCGAGGCCGGGGCGCAAACGGCGGCCGGCATCGATCACACAAAGAAACCGGAGAATCAACGACATGGGAGTTATGGCGCAGGATGGTGATCTGGTGGCGCTCCTGTCTCGCGTTGCCGATGCGCTGGATCGGCTGGCACCTTCAGCGCCCGCCCCAGTCAATTTTGCAGTGGCTGACGCGTTCGTCTGGCAGGGCGTATCCGGAGTGTTCGAGCCGATTGCCAAGGTCAATCGCATCCCGCTCGCCCTGCTCACCGGCATTGATCTAGCGGCAGGCCAGCTACTCGCCAACACCCAGCGCTTCGCGCGCGGGCTGCCCGCCAACAACGCGCTGCTCTGGGGCGCGCGCGGCATGGGCAAATCAAGCCTGGTCAAAGCCGTCCATGCGGACGTGACCGCCGAAGACACGCACCGGCTGAAGCTCGTCGAGATCCACCGCGAAGACATCGCCACGCTGCCGAGCTGTCTTGCGGCGCTCAAGGCTGCACCATTCCGCTTCATCGTGTTCTGCGACGACCTCTCGTTCGACAACGACGACACGAGCTACAAATCACTGAAGGCGGTGCTCGAGGGCGGAATCGAAGGGCGGCCACGGAACGTGCTTTTCTATGCGACGTCGAACCGGCGGCATCTGATGCCGCGCGACATGGTCGAGAACGAGCGTTCCACCGCAATCAATCCGGCCGAGGCGGTGGAAGAGAAAGTCTCGCTTTCGGATCGCTTCGGACTTTGGCTCGGGTTTCACAATTGCACGCAAGAACAGTACCTCGGCATGGTGCGGGATTATGCGCGATATTATGGGCTCGATGCGGATCCAACCGACATCGAACGCGAGGCACTGGAATGGAGCGCCACGCGCGGCGCGCGCTCGGGTCGCGTGGCGTGGCAGTTCATTCAGGATCTGGCGGGACGGCTCGGCATTGCGCTCGATCACGCTTGACCGGCATCGATACAGAAAGGGCCACACCCTCGGTGCGGCCCTTTCTGTCTTGACACCATGCGTGGCGCGTCAGTTTTTTTCGAGATAGCTCGTCGGATCGACCGGCGTCTGATCGCGGCGCACTTCGAAATGAAGTTGGGGCTGATCGACGGCGCCTGTCTTGCCGGCTTTCGCGATCACCTGTCCGCGACTGACACGATCGCCGCGTTTGACGAGGATTTCGCTGGCGTGGGCGTAGGCGGTGACAAGCCCGTTGTCATGACGCACGAGGATGAGGTTGCCATAGCCCTTGAGTTCGCTGCCGGCATAGGCGACGGCGCCATTCTCTGCGGCATGCACATCGGTGCCCATGGGTACGGAGATATTGATGCCGTCGTTGTGTGTGCCGTCGTTTCGCGGACCGTAGCCTGCGATGACGCGGCCCTTCACCGGCCAGCGTAATTTGCCATCCGCGACCGAGCCGGACGCGGGCCCAGCAACTGCGGCGGCCGTGCCGGCATCGAGAGCTGCGACTTTCTTTTCTTCGCCAGCACCCGAATTCAAGATCTTCGGCGTCGCCGAAGGAGCAGCCGGCTCCATCGACAGCGGGGGAACGTTGGCGGTAACCGGCGGCTGAGCCGGCGGCGGCGTCAACACGGGTGCCGATGACGGGGTGGATGACGCTTCAGCAAGCACGGCGCCGGCGACGCCTGGGACCTTGAGTACCGTGCCCGGCTTCACGCGGCGAACGTCGGCGATGCCATTGTAGCGCTGCAGGTCGTCGAGCTTCACTCGATTCTGTCGGGCCACGTTATAGAGACTGTCGCCGGCCTTGATCGTGTAGGAGCCGGTCCAGTCCGCAGGCGGAGGTGCGGCCGCGACGGTCGCCGGAGCAGCAGGACGCGGACGGGCTGCGACCTTGCCGGACGGCAAAGCGAGCTTCTGGCCGGGCTTCAGCGACGGCGACGTGAGGCCATTCACGCGCATGAGTTCGTTCAGCGAGACGTCGTGCCGTTTGGAGATGCCGTAGAGCGTATCGCCGCGCTGGACTTCAATTTCCTGGCCGCGTTCTTCGGCGGCGACGGGCGGCGGGGCAAACGAAGTCGCCGGCGGGGGCATGGCGCGTGCCGTTGCGGCAGGTGCGGGTTCGGAAATAGGTGGCGGAAGGGTCGCTACCTCGATGCTCTTTTGCGCCGGCGGGGGCGAGTAGGCCTCCGCGGCGGGCGGCGGGCTCGCGATCGGATCGGCACCCAAGGCCGATCGCTCGGACGGAGCGATGGCGCCGGTTTGCGGATCGTTGAAGTTTGCAGAAGCTGGAAAATCGAAGCGCGCGATATCGGCGCTGCAGCCGCCGGCAGCGAGCGCTGCGATGGCGGTGATGACTGGTAGACGGCTGCCGATAAAACGGCGGCCGGAGGACCCGGAACGCAGGAGACTGGACATGGTACGCACCTCACAACCTACGATCCATTAACCGTTAACCGGTTAATGGGGCCTTAACGGCCGCCGCAGGTGCCCACTTTTTGAAGATGCCCACCCGGTGATGCCAGGAAAGCTGAACCCGATCCGACCCTCTTGAGGCCCCCCGCGCGATGCCCCTCGAAGAGCTTGGCTCTCCCCGACATCGCGCCGACCTCCAGGATCGGGTTCATCTTCTGCTCGTAGCGATCGATTGTGCGTTGAGAACGGAGAAATTGCGCCGAACTGACGACATAACGTCGAAGATGGATCAGCGCGCGCTCTTAAGCGGTTTGGCGCTGCCGATCGGATCGGAAAAGTGGGCCGACAGTTGTTCGCGCATGGCGTGGTGAGTGAGGTCCATCGATAGAGGTGTGATGGAGATCGCACCGTCGGCGATGGCGCGCAGGTCGGTGCCTTCCGGCGGATCGGATTTGCGGCGGTCGAAGGCGAACCAGAAATAGGCGTCGCCCCAGGGATCACGGCGGGCTTCGATATCCAGGCCCTGATCGCGGCGGCCCTGGCGCGTGAGGCGGATTTCGCTCACGGCATCGGGCGCGAGGTCGGGGTAGTTCACGTTCATCAGAACGCCTTGCGGCCAGTCTTGCGCCATCAGGCGTTCGACGATTTCTGGGCCGTAGGTCATCGGCGTCTTCCAGTGCTGGAGACCTTCCTTGTCGAAGCCGAGCGTGAGGCTCATGGCAATGGAACGGATGCCGATGAGGGTCCCTTCCATGGCGCCGGCGATGGTGCCGGAATAGGCGACATCTTCGGCGAGGTTGGCGCCGTGATTGATGCCGGAGAGGATGAGGTCTGGCGCTTTGTCTTTGAGGACGTGGCGCACGCCCATGATCACGCAATCGGCCGGCGTGCCGCGAACGGCGAACGCACGTTCACCAATCTCGCGGTAGCGCAGCGGGACTTGCAATGTGAGCGCATGGGATGCACCGGACTGGTTCATTTCAGGCGCGACGATCCAGATGTCGTCCGACAGTTCGCGCGCGATGGCGTGCAGCACGGTCAGCCCGTGTGCGCCTGCGCCGTCGTCGTTGGTGATGAGAATTCGCATTCTGTCTCTGAGGTTGGGGTGACGGGCAGCGCTCAGAACAAGCGGCTGCCCCTCACCCTAACCCTCTCCCCGTGAAGGACGGGGAGAGGGGATTTCTTACGCCTTCGAAATTCGATCCAGTCCACCCATGTACGGGCGCAGTGCGTCGGGGATCAGGATGGAGCCGTCTTCCTGCTGATAATTCTCCAAGACTGCGACCAGTGTACGGCCGACCGCAAGGCCCGATCCATTCAATGTATGGACGAAGCGGACCTCTTTCGAGCCCTTGGGGCGGTAACGCGCACCCATGCGGCGGGCCTGGAAATCGCCGCAGACGGAGCAGGAGGAAATCTCACGGTAGGCGTTCTGCCCGGGCAGCCAGACTTCGATGTCATAGGTTTTCTGGGAGGCGAAACCCATGTCGCCGGTGCAAAGCAGGACCGTGCGGAACGGCAGGCCGAGTGATTTCAGGATGCCTTCGGCGCAGGCGGTCATGCGCTCGTGTTCTTCCAGGCTCTTTTCCGGCGTCGTGATGGAGACGAGTTCGACCTTGGAGAACTGGTGCTGGCGGATCATGCCGCGCGTGTCGCGTCCCGCCGCACCGGCTTCAGAACGGAAGCACGGCGTCCACGCCGTGACGCGCATCGGCAGCTTGTCTTCGTCGAGGATCTGATCGCGGACCAGATTTGTCAGTGAGACTTCGGCGGTGGGAATGAGCCAAAGGTTTTCGCGCGGAGCAGTTTTGATTTCCGCAATTATTGTTCCATCGGGTTGCGGTATCATTTTCGGCGCCTCGTCGCTCATGACGTCGCGCCGAACCATGAACAAGTCATTCTTGAACTTTGGCAGGTTGCCGGTGCCGTAGGCGGCTTGATCTTTCACGAGCAGCGGTGGGTTCACTTCGGTGTAACCACCGTGATTGTCGCCGGCCGGAGACGTGTGGTTGTCGAGCATGAAGCTGGCAATCGCGCGTTCGAGGCGGGCGAGTGCGCCTTTGAGGAACACGAAGCGCGCGCCGGAGACTTTGCCGGCGGTGTCGAAATCCATGAGGCCGAGAGCTTCGCCCAATTCGAAGTGCTGCTTGGGTGTGAAGCCGTACTCTTTTGGCGTGCCGACTTTGCGGACTTCCTTGTTGTCTTGCTCATCCTTGCCGTCGGGAACGTCGTCGCGCGGCAGGTTCGGGATGATGGCGAGGGCCGCTTCGAGTTCGGCGTTGATCGCGCGCTCGTCGTCTTCGCCCGTGGCGATGCTGTCCTTGAGAGCGGCGACTTCTTCCATCAGCTTGGCGGCGGTGGCCTCGTCCTTCGAAGCCTTCGCCTTGCCGATGTCCTTGGAGGCGGCGTTGCGGCGGGCCTGGGCTTCCTGAAGTGCGGTCAGGATCGCGCGGCGTTTGTCGTCGATTCCGATGAGGGATGCCGACAGCGGCTCGAGCCCGCGGCGCTTCAAGGCGCCATCGAAGGCTGCGGCGTTGTCTCGTATCCATTTGATATCGTGCACGGGAGGCCTCTTCGTCGGTCGGTTCTGCGACCGTCTATAGGCCCCGGCCGGAACAGGGTCCAGCGTCCAAGACGCCGCCTGCGATTTGCGCGGTTCTACTTTTCGGCAGGTTGACCGGAAGCCGGGGCGGCCTGCGTTTCTGCACGCGCGACGGCGTAAATCGAGAGTTCATAGAGCAGAATGGTAGGCAGAGCCATGATCAACATGCTGAGCGCGTCCGGCGGAGTCAATATGGCGGCGACAGCGAAGATCGCCACGATGGCATAGCGGCGGCCCGCGCGCAGGGCTGCCGCTGTGACGATACCGGCGCGAGCCAGAAGCGTGAGCACCACTGGCAGCTGGAAGCAGATACCGAAACCGAAGATCAACGTCATGATGAGCGAAAGATACTCCGACACCTTGGGCATCAGTTCGATGGTGGCGGGACCTTCGGAGGAGGAGGTTGCGGCGAGCCCGATCGAGAACTTGATCAGGATCGGCATGGCGACGAAGTAGACGACGGCGGCACCGAGCACGAAGAAGAACGGCGTCGCGATCAAATAGGGCAAGAAGGCTTGTCGCTCGTTCTTGTAGAGGCCGGGCGCGACGAATTTATAGATTTGTGTGGCGACGACAGGAAACGAGAGGAAAGCCGCGCCGAACATGGCCAGCTTCAAGTGCGTGAAAATCTGCTCGAGGAAGTGCGTCGCGATCAGGCGCACGTGATCCTGGCCGGAGACCCAGACATAGGGCCAAACGAGGATCTGATAGATGTGGCTTGCGACGGTGAAGCAAAGCAGGAATGTCACGAAGAACGCGGCTACCGCCCAGATGAGGCGGGATCGCAGTTCGATCAGGTGATCCATCAGCGGCGCCTTGGAGGCGTCGATCTCGTCCTGGCCCTCGGGCACGCGCTCCTGCATGGCGTCACGCTCCCGGCTTTGATACGGGGAGCGGGGCGGGGGCCGCTGTGGGTTCGGGCGCGGGCAGTTCCAGCTTTTCCGGCGGAGGGGTGAGTTCGGGTGTTGGCGGGGGCGCCTCCACGGCGGCTTGTGCGGCGCTTACAGATGCGTCCGCAGCTTTCACGGTGTCACTGACGGCGCGTTCGGCGTCATAGGTGGACTTGGCGAACTCCTGGCGCATGCCGTCCAGTTCTTTGCGCAGGTTGTCCATTTCCGCTTCGCGCATGGCGTCTTCGAAGTGGCGCTTGAACTCGTTCGCCTGCCGGCGGAGCGCACCGGCGTATTTGCCGAGCGTGTTGAAGAACACAGGCAGGTCCTTGGGGCCCACGAATATGAGGACCACCACGGCGAGGATCAGGAGCTCGCTCCAGCTGATCTCGAACATCTCTTCAGCCCGCCTCGGCCCGCAGGCGCGGTTCAGCCGCTCTTCGTCGTGTCGCGGCGGGTTTCGTTGGCACGTGCTTCATGTTCGAGCGTGCGGGGGACTTCACGGGAGGGCTCAGGCGTCTCGTCTTCCTGCATGCCCTTCTTGAAGCTCTTGATGCCCTTGGCCACGTCGCCCATCAGCGTCGAGATCTTACCGCTTCCGAACAGCAGCACGACGACGAGCAGCAGCAGCAGCAGATGTGTGGTTGAGAGACCCATGACTTTGGTAATCCTTTTGGCGACCGCGCTGCGTGTCACAATCGAGAGGTGTTATCGCAAACTGGTGACACCTGGGCAATGCCGGACGCCCCTGACATATCGGTAAGGTTGCCTAGCCCTCGGCGGGGGCAGGAAAAACAAGTGCACGGCTGATATCCACTTCGATGCCCACTTCGCTACCCTTCGGCCGCGTCCGGCCTTCGTGCGTCCGCACCCGGAGCGGTGCGTCGAAGCCCTGCACACCAACCTCCAAGAGCGCGATATCACCTAAGAACTTGGCGTGCAGGATGCGTCCCGGCAACCCCCTGCCCGGCTCGGTGACGCGAATGCCGCGTTCGCGCAGCCCGAGGATGGCCATGTGGCCCTCGGCCACGCCGGGTGCGGCTACACGGCCGATCGGCGTATCGATGACGCCGGCCTTGGCGCGGTAGGCGATCTCGTTAATCTCGGAAAAGAGACGGGCGACAAACAGCTCCGTCGGGTGATCGTACAGGTCCTCTGCCGTCCCCATTTGGACCACGCGACCCTGGCGCAGAACGGCGATGCGGTCTGCCAGCCGCATGGCCTCTTCGGGGTGATGCGTGACGATCATGGCGGTGGCGCGGGTCTCGCGCAGAAGCGCCAACGTCTCTTCCAACATGCTGTCGCGCAGCTGCACATCGAGGCCGGAGAAGGGTTCGTCCATGAGAAGCACGGCAGGACGCGGAACAATGGCGCGGGCGAGCGCCACGCGCTGCTGCTGTCCGCCCGACAGGATATGCGGATAAGCGTCGCTCATGTGGGCGAGGCCGACGCGCGTGAGCATGGCGCGGGCTTCGCGCTCGGCCTCTTTGCGTGGCAGGGCCTTCAGGCCGAAGGCGACGTTCTCGATGATCGTGAGATGAGGAAAAAGTGCGAAATCCTGGAACATCAGCCCAACGCTGCGTTCCTCGGGCGGGACGAAGCGCGAGGGCCCGGCGACTTCCTGGCCGTTGATGAGGACGCGGCCGGCGGTGGGGCGTTCGATGCCGGCGGCAAGACGGAGAAGTGTGGTCTTGCCGCAGCCAGATGGTCCCAGAAGGCAAACGACCTCGCCGGGCGCGATGGAGATCGAGACATCGTGCAGGGCGAAGGTTTCGCCGAAGCGGCGCTCGATGTTCTCGAACGACAGGCTTGCGGCGAATGTCGCTGCCGCACGCCGAGGTGTGCCGGTGGCGGCGGGCTGTGACGTACCGCGGCCGTCGATATCGGGAGAACTCGCGCTCACTGTTTGTCTTTCGCAACGGCGCGCGAGTGCGGTCTCGCGCTCCGGATCAGGCGCCTTCGGGGGTGCCCGGCTCCGGCTTATCGGGCTCGTCCTCTTCGGGCAAGTCGAGCTCCATTTCAGCCTGAACGGTCTCTTCTTCCTCGTCGGCAAAGTCGAGGGGAAGTTCGTCCGGCATCAGGGCTGCGACGTCGGTGGGGCTCGGGACTGAGAACCCGGGCGGCAGATTGCTGTCGAGAAGGCCTTGAGCTTTGAGATCGGCAAGTCCCGGCAGGTCCTTGACGCTGTCGAGGCCGAAGTGGGCGAGAAAGGCGTCCGTGGTGCCATAGGTGATCGGCTTGCCCGGGGCGCGGCGGCGGCCGCGCGGGCGGACCCAGCCGGACTCCAACAGGATGTCGAGCGTGCCGCCCGATGTGGACACGCCGCGGATCTCCTCGATTTCGGCCCGGGTGACCGGCTGGTGGTAGGCGATGATGGCGAGTGTCTCGAGAGCCGCCTTCGACAGCCTGCGCTCCTCGTGGGCGTGCTTTTCCAGCAGCCAGGACAGGTCTTCGGCGGTGCGCATGGCCCACTTGCCGGCGGTCTTGACAAGGGTTACGCCGCGGCCGCTGTACTGCTCTTTCAACTCGGCAAGGATAGCGGCGACTTCGGTGCCCTTGGGCAGGCTTTCGGCAATGGTCGCTTCGTCAAGCGGTTCAGACGCGGCAAAGAGAAGTGCTTCCGCAATGCGGACGTTCTCCATCTGCTGCCGCAGATCGCCTTCGCCAAAGTCGGGGGCGGGTCCAATGCCGAGCTGCACGTCGCCGAGGGCGGCAGCGAGTTCGCGAGCTTCGGCTGCGAGCGGATCCTCGAAGTCGGCGTCGCGCTCCATGCTCTCGTTGTTCGACACGAGCTTGAGCCGGGGCGGTGTCATTTTTTTCTTCCCGTCCTTCATTGATCTCCAGAACGCCTTACTCTTCAGCCGATCCGCTGCCACGCAGAGCCGTCGCCGCGCTTGCGCACGAAGAGCGGCGCGAACGGCGCCTCCTGCTGCAATTCCAGATACCCTTCGCGTGCCATCTCAAGGGTGGCACCAAAAGAGCTTGCGATTACGGTCTTCGTCTCTTCGGCGGGTGCGGTTTCGGGCAGGTAGTGGTGCATGAAGAGGTCGAGTTGCGTCCACGAGCCTGCAACGCTTTCGCCGACGAGCTTTTCCAGCCGCGTTCGCGCTTCCTTGATGGACCAGACTTTGCGCGCCTTGACGACGTGTGAGACTTTGACAGTGCGGCGGCGCTGATCGGCGTAGGCTTTCAAGAGGTCGTAGATCTGCGCGGTCCATTCGGTGTCGCGCACGGTCTTAACACCTTCGGGCATCCCGCGCGCAAACACGTCGCGGCCGAGACGCTTGCGCGTCATCAGCTGCGCCATGGCGTTGCGCATGGCTTCGAGGCGCGCGAGGCGGAAGGCGAGCTTCTGCGCCATCTCTTCCGCAGTCTCCTGGCCGTCTTGCGTCTTTTCCTTCGGCAACAGGAGGCGCGATTTCAGGAACGCGAGCCAGGCCGCCATGACGAGATAATCGCCGGCGAGTTCAAGCTTCAGGCGCTGCGCTTCGTTGATGAAGGTGAGGTACTGCTCGACGAGCCCAAGGACAGAGATGTGGGCGAGGTCGACTTTCTGCGTGCGGGCGAGCGCCAGCAACAAGTCGAGCGGCCCTTCAAACCCTTCGACATCGACGATGAAGGCTTCGGCAGCCGACGGCGCATTCTCCGGGTCGGGGAGTTCCCAACCGGCTATCTCACGCGACTCTGACGGCTCGTCGCCCATATGGTTCCTTCAGGTGGCCGCCACCTGGAGCGGCATGCCGGAGTCTATACTGATTCAGAACGGTGGGTATGGCTCGTCATCACCTCAGCCAGTTGGCATTCCGCCGATGCGACGTCGAAAACCTCTCTGTTTTTCAAGACTGCCAGCGCGAGGTTTGCCCGGCGCAGGGCGGCTCCGGTGAGGTCGGGCACGCCGTTTGCCGCCTCCTCCATCTCAGCTAGGATGCCGGAGCAGTGCAAGGCGACATCTGAGCCCGCCCAAATCACTGCTTCCGCGCGCTCGCGCACGGTGCCTTTCAGGGCGTGCATACCGAGATCGTCGCTCATGAGCAGGCCATCGTAGCCGATCTCGCCGCGGATGATTTCGGACGTGACCTTGGCCGAGGTGCTGGCTGGATTGTCCGGGTCGATGTCGCTGAATACAACGTGGGCGCTCATCGCGGCGGGAATGTAGGCCAGGGCCTTGAACGGGGCGAAGTCTGTGACGGACAGCTCCGGTCGCGGGGTTTCGACCACGGGCAGGTCGAGATGGCTGTCCTTGGTCGCGCGGCCGTGGCCGGGGATGTGCTTGATGACCGGTAAGACGCCGCCGGCGATGAAGCCCTTCGCTACCGCCCGGCCGAGGCGAACGACTTGCTCCACAGACGTACCAAAGGCGCGGTCGCCGATGATGGCGTGGGCGCCAGGGACGGGAAGGTCAAGGACGGGGGTGCAGTTGGTGTTGATACCAAGTTCGAGCAGATCGCGGGCAACGAGGCGGGCGGCGGCTTCGGCGGCGACGCAAGCGCCGTCGGCATCGCTCGTTTCATAGCGCCGGGCGTAGGCGGCCGCAGGCGGCAGAGCGCGGCCGAGAGGGGGACGCAGGCGTTGCACGCGGCCGCCTTCCTGGTCGATGAGAACGAGCGTTTCATCCGAACTCGATCGCAGACAGCGCATCCGCGACGAGGCGGCGGATTTGGGCGTGGCTCTCGCAATTGCGCGCGAACAGGATGATCCCGAGTGGGCGCGCTTGGCTCAGAAAGCGCGATTCGCCGGCGGTCAGGACCGTGCCTTCGAGACCGGTGATAAGCGCTCGGCGTTGCATCGCGTTGCTCGCTTCAATGGGTCGCTTCATAAGCAAAAGGCCGCGGATGGGTGCCGCGGCCTTCCGTATCCATTACGAATATCTTCAGTAGGCCATGACCCAGCAGCTCGCATAGCCAGCGGTTTTCAGCTGCGAGCAAACCGAGTTTGCACCGTCCTTGGAACCGGGTGGGCCCACGACAAGCCGGTGATACTTGCCTTTTTCGCCGAGGTTGGCTTCCGTCACGTCGGGCGTCTTGTTCTGCAGGATGCCACCGAAGCGCTGCTGCAAATCGGCGAACTGCTGGAGCGCATCAATACGGCTCGTACCGGACGCTGGCACCGAGGCGAGCACGGCGACGTAGCCGAGACCGGAGGGCTTCGATGCGGCGGGAGCGGGAGCCGTAGCGCTCTCGGGGATCGCTGCGGTCTTCGTTATCGGCTTGGGCGCAGGCTTTGGCTTTTCGGCGACCGGCGCGGGCGCCGATTGTTCGATGGCCGTGTTGATCGACTTCGGCATCACGGGTTCGGGTCGCGGATCGTTCGAGGCCACCTGCAAGGGCTGGGCCGGCGGCGGAGCCGGAGGCTGCACGACGATAGGCTGCGGCTTCGGAGCGGCGGGCGCACCTGGCGTCGGCACGTCGACGAGCGTCATGCCGGGAACGGGAACCGATAAGCCCGGAACGGATGCGGGAGAGGGAGGCTGCGCGGCGGACGGAGCTTGGATCGCGCCATCGCGGCCAACGACGAGCGTTTGAACTTTGCGCGCGCCGGCGCCGTCTCCTTCGGACGCGGATGCGATGCGGAACTGTCGCCGCCGTCGCCGAGGCGGCCGAGCAGCTTGCTGTCGGTGTTGGCGAACTGTTTGCCGCCGGGTTCGGATGGCTTGACCTTCGACGGGCCTTCGGCGCTCTTCACGACGGGTGTGGGACCGCCTGTGCTGTCACCGAGCAAGGTCTGGTAGGCATAGGTCAGACCGCCGCCGACGACGATGGCGCCGACCAGGGCTCCGGCGACCGTTAACCACTTGCGGGAGCGGACGGGCTGTTCGGGTTCGTAGTCGTTGTCTTCGTCGTAGCCTTGAGCGTTCGGGTCGGCGTAGGCCTGGTGATCATAACCCGGCTGGGCATACCCGTGGGCATCATAACCTTGCTGACCCGCGTAGCCCGGGGGTGGCTGCTGATAGCCCGACTGATGACCCCAGTCGGCGTAGCCGGGCTGGGGATGCGTCGCCAGATCGGCGGTGAGCTGGCCATAATCGGGGGCGGGCTGGGGCGGCTGCGTGCGGCCCTGCGGCGGCATGTAGCTCGCCAGATCGTAGCCGCGCGGATCGGCCGACGGTGCAGGGGCAGGTGCGGCGGCCCACTGATCATACTGCGCGCCGCGTAACGCAGGCGCAGGAGCGGGTTCGGGCTGGTAGCCGTAGCTGCTGCCATAACCCGCGGGCTGCTGCGGGGCATATGGGGCGGCGGGCTGAGCACTCGCAAACGGTTCGGGGGCGGCCGGGCGACGCGACGGCTGGGTTGCCGGCACGTACGGATCGAACTGCGGGGCCTGAGGGGCGCGGGGATCGGCACCCCACTGGTAGCCCGGGTCCTGGTGGCCATATCCGGCCGGCGGTTGAGCCACGTAGCCTTGTTGCGCGGCGGGCTGCGGGGGCCTCGGGTTGGGCAGCGGCGCACCGCCGAGACCCTGCGTCCAACCGGCCAGATCATATTCGCCCTGCTGCGGACGGGCACCCTGAGGATTGGCACCGCCTTGCGGACGCTGCGCCGGCCATCCTCCCGGGGGTGCTTGTGGACTGTCGGAGCGGGACATTACGTTCATTCCTTCAGCTTGAGGCCCGCAGCCCCATACCTATGGAGTTTGAAGACCCTGCTCGAATTGGCGTTACGGCCAAATCTAGCGCATGGTTTCCGGGGCCTCGACCCCGAGAACTCCAAGACCTGAGGATATCACCGCACGCGTTGCATCGACGAGCGCACACCGCGCGATCGTCAGGCCCCCGTCTTTAGCCTGGATAAAACGCAAATGTGGCAAATCATTGCCGCGCGTCCATAGACCATGAAAAGCAGAAGCCAGATCATAGAGATAGAAGGCCAGGCGGTGGGGTTCGCGGGCGTCGGCGGCGGTGGCGATCAAGCGCGGAAAATGGGCGAGTTTGCGGACAAGATCGAACTCGGCGGGATCCGTCAGCTGCGACAAGTCAGCTTTGGCGAGCGACGCCCTCGAAATATCCAGTGAGGGCAACTGTTCGGCGACGTTGCGAAACACGCTCGATGCCCGGGCATGCGCGTACTGCACGTAGAATACTGGATTGTCCTTCGATTGCTCGGTGACTTTCGCGAAGTCGAAGTCGAGCGGCTCGAGTTCCTTGCGATAGAGCATCATGAAGCGGACCGGGTCGCGCCCAACCTCATCGACGACGTCGCGTAGAGTGACGAAGGTGCCCGCGCGCTTCGACATCTTGAACGGCTCGCCGCCTTTATAAAGTTTGACGAGCTGCACGACCTTGATGTCGAGGTCCGTCGTGCCGCCGCGCGTTCGCCAGGATTTCAGTTTGCCCTTCTGGTCGCGTTCGAGCGCGCCTCCGGCGAGAGCGGCAACGGCTGCCAACATGCGCGGAATGTAGCCAATATGATCGGCGCCGAAGACGTTGATCAGGTGCGGAAAGCCACGGCAGATCTTGTCGAAGTGGTAGGCGATGTCGCCGGCAAAATAGGTGTAACTGCCGTCCGACTTCTGCAGCGCGCGATCCATATCGTCGCCGAATTCGGTCGATTTGAAGAGCGTCTGCTCGCGGTCTTCCCATTCCTCGTCGTCGTGGCCGAGAGGCTTGGCGAGACGGCCCTCGTAGATGAGGTCCTTCTTGCGCAAAGCGTCGATGGCAGCTCTCACCTGATCGACACCGCCGCGCGACAGCGACGCTTCCGAGACGAACACATCGTGGCGAATGTTCAAGGCTGCGAGATCGTCCTTGATCATGACGAGCATGGCGGCGATGGCTTCGTCACGGAACAGTGCGAGCCATTCCGCTTCAGGTTTGCCGACGAACTTATCGCCGTACTTTTCCGCAAGCACCGCGCCGATGGGCTTCAAGTAATCGCCGGGATAAAGGCCTTCGGGAATGTCGCCGATCCGTTCGCCCAGCGCTTCGCGATAGCGCAGGTGAGCGGAGCGGGCGAGCACATCGACCTGACCGCCGGCATCGTTGATGTAATACTCGCGCGTGACTTCATAGCCGGAGAAGGCGAGCAGATTGGCGAGCGCGTCACCGAACACCGCACCGCGGCAGTGGCCGACGTGCATGGGGCCGGTGGGGTTGGCGGAGACGTATTCGACGTTGACGCCATCAGGTTTCGGCACGCCGCGGCCGTAGGCAGCGCCATCTGTGACGATCGACGTGATGAGTTGCTGCCAGAACGCGGGCGTCATCGTCAGGTTGAGGAAGCCGGGACCGGCGACGGCGACGGATGTGATTTCAGGATCGCTTTCGAGCTTCGCCTTGAGGGCTTCGGCGAGGTCGCGGGGCTTCATGCCTGCCGGCTTCGACAGCGCCATCGCGACGTTGGAGGCCAGATCGCCGTGGGTCGTGTCGCGCGGCGTTTCGACTTCGATATGCGGCAGCGCCACGTCGCGCGGGATCAGACCTTCCACCTTCAGATCGGCGAGCACGGCCGCGATCTTGGCTTCGACGTGAGTGAAGACGTTCATTACGGGCTTGTCCTGACGGAATTCGGTCGTGATGAGTTTGGCCGCGTCTATCGCAATTCCGGGGTTTCGGCAAACAGGCGGCGATGTTCGGCAATGGCATAGCGGTCCGTCTGGCCGGCCAGATAGTCGGCGGCAAGGCGCGCGCGTTGGCGAGGTCCTAAACGCTCGCTGATCGCCTGCCAGGACTTCAGGCAGCGCGGTGCGGTGGTTGGGATCGGCATAGCATGTGAACAAATCACGGACGATCCCTTCGGCGGCGGTCATGACGCGCAGGACGCGGGGATGGCGGTAAACGCGATCGAAGAGAACAGCACGCAGAGCTTTCAGGTCGGCCCACATCGGGGCGGAGAAGCGGATCACACGGCGGCCGGCGGTGCGGATGGCATCCGGTGAACCGGGCGCGATCGTGGCGAGTTCCTTGCGACTTTCGAGCACGACGTCGCGGATCAGCGCGGTGATCATGCGGCGGGTTACTTCGAACACGGCGCGGCTCTTATCGACTCGCTCCCCTTCAGCAATCACAGCGGAGGCAAATGCACCGACGAAAGGTACGTCCGTCAAGCTTGCAAGCGAAAGCAGTCCGGCGCGCAGACCATCGTCCACGTCGTGGGTGAGATAGGCAATGTCGTCGGAAAGGGCTGCGACCTGCGCTTCACTGCCGGGCCAGCTTTCAGGTTCAAGAGTTCGCCAAGCTTCAATGGGCCGAATGACTTTCAGAACGGCCGCACCCTTTTCGTTCGTGAGCGGGCCGTTGTGCTTGGCGAGGCCTTCAAGCGTTTCCCAGGTGAGATTGAGGCCGTCGAACCTGAGGTACTTGCGTTCGAGCGCCGTCACGACGCGCAGGCTCTGGGCGTTGTGGTCGAAGCCGCCATGTTCCGCCATCGCCACGTCGAGCGCGCGTTCACCTGCGTGGCCGAACGGGGGGTGGCCGAGATCATGGGCGAGGGCGAGCGCTTCGGCGAGGTCTTCATCGAGGCGGAGTTGGCGCGCGATGGTGCGCGCGATCTGCGCCACTTCCAGACTGTGGGTGAGGCGTGTCCGGTAGTGGTCGCCCTCATGGTAGAGGAAGACCTGCGTTTTGTGGGTGAGACGGCGGAAGGCGGTGGCGTGCAGAATGCGGTCACGGTCGCGCTGGAAGGGGCTGCGGGTCGGGCAGCCCGGTTCGGAGAAGCGGCGACCGCGGGACGGGATGGCGCCGGCGGCATAGGGTCCGGGCGACCGCTCGCCGGGTTGCAGATCCGCGCCGAAGTCTGAGGCTCGAGAGCTGGCGTTCGGCGCGGTGGTCATCCAGGTTCTACCGTCCACAGTGTTTTCGAGGGCCTATTTGACAGGGGGCCCCGCGTCCCTATCTTGCTCTTGAACGCAATGCCAGCGCCTTGGCAATGCCGAAGCCCAGCGCGGCGTCTGAACCCCGGGAAACCCATGAGCGAACCGTCCGTCATCGTTACCGCGCCGGCCGCCCGCCGGATCGCCGAAATCGTCGCCGGAGAGCCTGCTGGCACCATGCTCCGTGTGGCTGTGGAAGGCGGCGGCTGCTCCGGCTTCCAGTATCGCTACGACCTGACCCGGGATGCCGCGCCCGACGACATTGTCATCGAGCGCGACGGGGCGAAGGTACTGATCGATCCGGTGTCGCTCGAATACCTTTCGGGATCGGAGATCGATTTCGTCGACGATCTCATCGGCGCATCGTTCCAGATCCGCAATCCGCAGGCGACATCGTCGTGCGGATGTGGCACGAGCTTTTCGCTCTAGAGCCTTTTTGGACCGAAGTTCGCGCCGTTCATGAAAGTCGTCACCTGGAACATCAACGGCGTGAAGGCGCGGCTCGAGCTTGCGCTGACGTATCTGCGCGAGACCAAGCCCGACGTGATCGGGTTCCAGGAGATCAAATCGGTCGATGAGGGCTTTCCGCGCGAAGCGTTCGAGGACCTCGGCTACAACGTCGCCACGCACGGGCAGAAGGGGTTCAACGGGGTTGCGATCCTGTCGCGCCTGCCGATGGAAGATGTGACCCGCGGACTGCCCGGCGGGGATGGAGACGAGCAATCGCGCTACATCGAGGCGACGATCATCGATGGGGAACTCGCGATCCGGTTTGCCTCGCTCTACCTGCCGAATGGAAATCCGATCGGGACCGAAAAGTTTTCCTACAAACTGGCCTGGATGGATCGTCTCGACAAGCAGGCCCGCAAATTGATGAAGAGCGAGATGCCGGTGGTGCTGGCGGGGGATTACAACGTGATCCCGGAGGCGGTTGATGCCAAGCGTCCCGCCGCGTGGACGAGCGATGCCCTGTTTCAACCGGAGAGCCGCGCCATGCTGCGCCGGATCGAAGCGCTCGGATTGACCGACGCCATCCGCGCCTGCCATCCAGGGCCTGGCGTCTATACCTTCTGGGATTATCAGGCGGGTGCCTGGCAAAAGGACGACGGCATTCGCATCGATCACATTCTGCTGTCGCCGCAGGCCGCGGACCGGCTGCAAAGTGCGGGTGTCGATCGCTTCACACGCGGCTGGGAGAAGCCTTCGGACCACGTGCCAGTGTGGGTCGAGTTGCGGTGAACGGGGGGACGCAGCCAGCGTCCATCTCTCAGTCGCGGATACGCTTTGGCAACTTGCCATCCGGTGCCAGCGCGGGCCCCGTGGCTTTAGATTCGAAGCTGCTGCCATTCGCTATGTCGAGCACGCCAAAATCTTTGGATCGAGAACTGGGGCTCGCCACGCCACTCTCGATTGCGCGCAATCCGCGATTCAAGAGTTCCCGGACGGCGGCGGCACGGCTCGGCATGCGCGTTTTGTATCTGAAGTCATCGACGGCGCGCAGTTCGTCCATCGTCAACATAATCTGAAGCCGTTCTTCGCGCTCGCGGTTCATCACACTCCACCCTAGCCCCAGAAAAAGGGCTAACAAATCGTCCTTACGGGAAGAAACGCACGGCCCCTAATTGGGTTCCAAAGCGGACAGTCGCAACATAATGTGCGTGATGCACTTCCCTCACTGATCCAATTGAAGTCGAATAAAAAAGTGCGATGTGTAGTGACCTGGCGGTCACGCATGGCTTACGTATTGCTCGTCGAGGATGAGTTGCTGATCTCAATGATGCTGGAGGACGAGCTCGTCGAGCTTGGACATCGTGTGGCGGGCGTCGCGACGACTGTCGAAGGCGGATTGGCGCTGCTGCGTACGGTGTCGCCCGATTTCGCTCTCGTCGATTTCCATCTTGCGGACGGGGATTGTCGCGACCTGATTGCCGATTTGAAGTTGCGCCGTATTCCGTTCGTGCTGGTGACGGGCGCACGTATCGACAGGTCCGACACCCGGTTTGGCGGAATCGACGTGCTGGCAAAGCCGGTGGACATGGATCAGCTGACCGCGGTGCTGGAGCGGTTTACAATTTCCTCGGAAACTAGCGGCCCTCTCGTTGCAGGCGGTGCGCTATTTCGGCTTTCGCTGACCCTGGATGCGGCGGAGGGATAAGAGGTTCATACCGCTTTGCCGAGCATGGCTCCGATGGCGGCAGTGAGGCCCATGGCAAAGGCGCCCCAGAAGCCGACGCGGAGTGTTGCGCGGGCGATATTGGCGCCGCCAGCCCGGGCGCCGACCGCGCCGAGTAGGGCCAGGAAGAGAAGCGCTGCAGCAGACACTGTGTAGACCAGCTTGTCGGCGGGCGAGATGAAGACCATGGCCAGCGGCAGGGCGGCGCCGACGGAGAAGGTGGCGGCCGAGGTGAGCGCAGCTTGGATGGGTCGGGCGGCGGTTACTTCGGAGATGCCGAGTTCATCGCGGGCGTGGGCTCCGAGTGCGTCCTTTGCCATCAGCTGATCGGCGACTTGCAGCGCAAGAGCGGGGTCGAGGCCGCGTTTGACGTAGATGTCCGCCAGTTCCTGACGTTCAGATGCAGGCTGGGTGGCGAGTTCGGCGCGCTCGCGGGCGAGGTCGGCGGTTTCCGTATCGGACTGCGAACTGACCGACACGTATTCACCGGCCGCCATCGACATCGCGCCGGCGACGAGGCCGGCAACACCGGCGAGCAGAACGTCGCTCGTATTGGGCGAAGCCGCCGCGACGCCGACGATAAGGCTCGCCGTGGACA
The DNA here is from genome assembly GCA_963713575.1 of uncultured Alphaproteobacteria bacterium. Lineage (GTDB taxonomy): Bacteria > Pseudomonadota > Alphaproteobacteria > Rhizobiales > Hyphomicrobiaceae > JAGVSR01. Next base: position 273 of record CAVQMH010000002.1, on the reverse strand, counting down.
CGATACCGTCATTGGCGCCGAGCACGGCGGCTCGCAGCCAACCGATGCGATCGACGAGGTGATTTTCCGGGTGGACGGGAAGGCGGCTCATGTGCAGACCCTTTCAGGGTATCGGAGGTCGGGCCGGGGAGTAACCGACGCGTCTCATGCTACACGAGGCGAAGTCCGATGCCGAAGGGTCGTGGCGTGCGCGCTGATGCGTGTCAGCGGTTATCCGGATCGCGGGATTCGGTGCCGACGTCGCGGAGCGCCGGCGCGGTTGTGCCGTACATG
>CAVQMH010000001.1:0-278132 GCA_963713575.1 uncultured Alphaproteobacteria bacterium | reverse complement strand
TTCGGAGAGATGCGCGAGGCGAAGGCACGCACTTCGGTCAGTCCGATCGCTTGCGCGGCCAGCACGCGGCCGTGACCGGCCATGATGCCGTTCGCCTCGTCGATGAGGACCGGGTTCGTAAACCCGAACCGCTCGATCGACTGGGCGATCTGGCGGATCTGCTTCTTGGAATGGGTGCGGGCATTGCCCGCGTAGGGCTTGAGCACTTCGGGGGCGAGGCGCTCAATTCGATCGTGATCGATCAAGGTCATGTTCTGAACTCCTTCGAGGTGAGAGGGGGTGGGGGTGGGATCAGCGCTCATCGGACCCCTCCGTCTTCTTCTCTTTTGGCCTTTGCGGCCTTCTCGGCGGCTTCGGCGGCCGCCCACTCCGCCTCGAGGTCGAGGACGGCTTGAGGCTTCGGGCCCTTGCGCCAGGTCGGCCTGATGGGGGTCGGTTTCTTCCGATCCCGGGCTCGGCGCTCAGGCTCGTTCACGGCCTCATAGTGCGGCCGACCGCGCAGCAGGGCGTAGAGCTGGCTGTATTCGTCGTAGAGTTTCTCGTCGATCGCGCCGGTCTTGTCGTGATGAGCGAGGATCTGGCGGCCCAGCTGCCGGAGCTCGAGCTCGGCCTCTACGATCGTGTCATCGGACTTTTCGAACCGCTCGAAGAGCTTGCGCTGGATCAGGACGCTGCCCTTCAGGGCCTGCTCAAACATCTTCTGCAAGAGCAGGGCATGCCGGGTCGTCTGTGTCGGCTTCCCGCCAATCATCGCGTCGACCAGCGTTTCTTGAAATGGTAGACGTCGGCCTCGCTGATCGGCGTCTTCTTGCGCGGCCGGCCGTTCAGGTTCGGGCAGTGCCCCTTCTTCCAGCGGCCATGCGCGTCGCGGCCATTCTCGTCATTGTCGTCCATGATACGCGTACTCCTCTTCTGCCTGTGCGCCCCTTCCAGAGGGTGCGCTACTAAAACCAACCCGAGAAAGGGTTGCAAAAATCAGATCGTGGTCGGCGACTGTCCTCCTCTGCTCAGTTTGAACGCCGCGGCCGTCCACGCGGGACGAGGGGGGCGGCGTCCAGGAAGGTCCGGACCGCCTGGGCGACCGCGGTGATTTCAAGCGTGATGACGGTCCGGCGGCGTAACGGCATGAGGTCGTCCAGATGGGCCGTCAGCTTGGTGATGCCTTCGCAGACCTCCGGCTCGAGAAAGACCGGTTGGCTGGCCTTGCCACGCGGCTGGGCCGGCGCCAGGACCTCCGTCATCTCGATGCGGTTGAGGATTAGGAACACGCGGGCGTCGGCGAGCGGCGCCTTTCCGCCGCCAGGCACGGTGACGGGCAGTTTGGGATGGTGTTTGGCAAGGTGCCGTTGGCGGTCGATGAGTGAGGGCCGGCTCAGGAGATCCGGGTACCAGTCCTCAAGGGTCTCGCGCAGGTGGCGCATCAGATAGACGATCTCGCCTTGCTTGAAGCCGACGTCGAGCAGATCCAGGGCCAAGGCCAGGCAGAAGGCATCAAATGCGGCGTACTCGGCCTCGGTGCCGCTGCCGCCTTCTGAGGGTTCAACGAATGCAAAGGCGCTGGGTGGCGCGGCGCCGAACCCAGAGACGTCGAGATCCCGGTCGAGGTCGAGCAGGCGCTTGATCCGGGTCTTGAAGATCGGAGGCGGCACGTCGCCAGGGCTGCGCGCGAGCGTGAACGCGCGCCAGAGCGCCCATTCGACCTGCCCCGCCGGTAAGTGACGTTGCTCACAACCCATGCTCCGAAAAGAAGTTTTGATTAGGGTTGATATACAGCCTGAGAAAGAAGCTCGCAAGAGGGTCGCAATAAAAGTCGTGCCCGGGACAGGCACGACGTGGTCTCAGCCGGCTGGGCTTGGACTGACGTGGCGCGTGCATGGCGCCTGTTTGGCGACCTGATAGGCACCCGTTTGGCGCGCGTTTGGCTTCTGATCGGCGCCTGTCGGGCACCTGTTTGGCACGTGTTATTTTTGACGGTCTTTGTGGCGGGTGGCGACGTAACCAATGGTTTTTGCGACAAATTCTGTGGCGGTAGGCGAGGTTGGCGCAATTTCGCCCGTGTTAATCGCGTCAAAAAACCAGCAATTGGGCGATTTTGGCCTAATCAGACACTGAGACCAGTTCGCGCCAGACTGCGTCCACCGCCAGCGGCCTGGGTGCAGCTGTTTGGCCGCGACCCTCATCGATCGCCGCCAAAATGTCCGACTTCAGCTGGCCGGTCGGCAGGCCATTCGGTTAGCCGGCACCGCGGCGTTCCGCAGGCTTCAACTAACGTTTTATGATTTAGCGGGCTTCGACGAGGCCACTGTCGATCAGGCGGCGGTGGAAGGTCAGCATAGCGCCGGGCTGCTGGCAGCCGTCATAGCGGCCGTTGCATAAATTCATAAGGCGGCGGCGTTCCAAATAGCTGTCGGAGAGCGGCACGCCGGCCGATTGCAGGATCACCGTGCTGAGGTAGGGCACATCGAGCACATCGAGATCGGGCAGGCGGGGTGTCGGATAATTGATCCCCTCGACGCTGTAGTAGGTCAGGAAGCCGGGCGACTCCCGCGAAATGGCGACATCTTCGGCGAAATTGACGTTGCCGTAGCCGAGGTAGTGCCGGGTAGCGATCGGTTGATGGTCGCCGTACTGGACCAGCAGGATCGGTTCGCCGGGAAACCGGACAGCGAGTTGGCGCTTGAGTTCTTCCAGGTCGATGCGCGCCATGGAGAGGCGGCGCAGGTACTCGTTCATTTCCGGAAGAGTGCCGGGTGCACCGCCGGGTACGTCGACCTCGGGATGGTAGGGCGCCAGGTAGGGACCATGCGCCGACATGGTTATGAGGTACGAAAACAGCGGCTGATCGCTCGACTGGATGTGAGATGAGAGCAGGTTCAGCAACGTGCCGTAGTAAAAATGGTCGCGTTCGCTGGCGGTCTTGGCTCCTTGCGCCTTCTTGTCGAAGATCTCGGGCATCCCGGCGGCTTTATAAAACTTGCCGTTGGAGACGAAGTTCTGGTCGAGGGGGTAGATCACGGTGTTGCGGTAGCCGCAGCGCGCGAGGGCCTCAGGCAGCGTGTCGTGGACACGGCCCGCCATCAGTGATTGGACGAAGGGGCGCATGCCGCCGAACGAATAGGTCGATACGCCCGCGAGGATCGAGAATTCCGTCAGCCAGGACGCGCCGCCGTAGGTCTCCACGCGCATCTTGCGCAGCGAGCCGTCACCGGAGCGGAACATAGCGTCGATACGCTTGTCGTAGCCGAGTTGCGGGAAATATTCTGGCGGAACGACAAACTCCTGGTGGATCAGGAGGATGTGCGGCCGTTTGTGAGCGGTGGAGCAAGTGGCGGGAACTGTGAACAGGGGTCCGGGGGCGGCGTCGGCGGCGTCGATGAGCTGGCCGCGCCACAGGGTCTCTATGGTTTCGGGCATGGAGGAGTAGAAGGTCGAGACGACGAGGTCCTCCCAGTATTGCTGGGTATGGCGGCGCTCGCCCTTCATCCCTGCCGTCCAGCCGGTGATGACGGCGAACGCGATCATCAGCGGAACGGCCACGCGGCGGCGAATGCGCGTCGTGTCCAATGCGTAGGCGGCAACAAGGGCGAGGGCGAACAAGGCCAAAGCTGCCAGCAGCAGGATCAATTGCGCGCGATAGGATGCCCAGAGGAAGGACAGCGTGGACGTGGACGATAAATAGAACACGAGGTCATAGGCATGAACTGACATGTTCATGGCCTGATGCTTGGCGGCCGCCGCGTGGACGACGATGGTGACGAGCAGGGTCACGAAGACGGTCGCAACCAGCAGACGGCGGGTCAGGGATACGATCGCAAAGACGATGAAGAGCGAGGCGCTCCAGACATAAGCGAGGTGCCAGCCGGACCCTTCAAAACGGCGGAAGTAGTCGCCAACTCCGATGACAGCGAGAAGGGTGATGATGCCGACGGCGCGCCACCCTAGCTGCCAGCGCCCGACGGCGTGCGGCGGCTGGGCCTCGATCAGTGATCGCGGGTGAACGACTGTTCGATCAGCCATTAGTTCCGGTTGCGGGGCGCGTTGGGGACGGGGATCGAGACACGAGGTCGCCCGGGCCTTGTGTCATGGAACTGTCATATCGGAATGGCGGGCGCCTGCGTAGTCCGTTTTATCCCTAACAAGGGGCTTTATATTTCGCCGGAGCGGGCCGGCGCCGCCTCAATTCCGTCGCCGCTTTCAGCTTCGCCACACGGCAGCTGGACACCTGACGCTCGGGCGATGCCGGACCTCTTTTATGGTGGGCGAAACGCTATAAGGTGACGCGCCACGGCGGTGCCGGATGGCGACAGCGGCTACGACGATCTGCATACCTGGGGGAAACTCCATACTGGGGGAGACCGGCGCCAATGTCCGAGGAGCACGACGATTTTATTCGCCGGGTGCGATCCGATCCGCGCTTTCACGACCTCGTGCGTCGGCGGGCCCGGCTGGCCTGGTTCCTGTCCGGTCTGATGATCGTCATCTATTTCGGGTTCGTGCTCACGATCGCGTACTTTCCCGGATTGCTGTCGCAATCGCTCGACGGCGGCGTGACCACCGTCGGAATTCCGGTTGGCATTGGTGTGATCGTGTCTGCATTCGTGCTGACCGGCATCTATGTCGCGCGGGCCAACACGACGTTCGATGACCTGACGAAAGAGATCATTGAAAGGCACCGTGCATGACGGTGCTTTTCCTCACCCTGGTTTCAGGGGTGCTTGCAATTCTCGGCGCGTCGGCGACGACGGCACTGGCAGACAGCATCAACGTCGCCGGCAAGTCGGACCTCAATCCCGAAGCGATCGTCATGTTCATGATCTTCGTGCTCGCGACGCTCGGGATCACCAAGTGGGCTGCGGGGCGGACCAAGTCGGCTGCGGACTTCTACGCGGCGGGTGGCGGGATCACCGGCTTCCAGAACGGGCTGGCGATTGCCGGGGACTACATGTCTGCGGCCTCGTTCCTGGGCATTTCCGGGCTCGTCTTCGCCAACGGCTACGACGGGCTCATCTACTCCGTCGGCTGGCTCGTGGGCTGGCCAATCGTCCTGTTCCTCATCGCCGAACGGCTGCGCAATCTGGGCAAGTTCACATTCGCGGATGTGGCGGCGTTCCGCTTGCAACCGACGCCCATCCGCATTCTGTCAGCGACGGGGACGCTCGTGGTGGTGGCGTTCTATCTGATCGCGCAGATGGTGGGGGCCGGCAAACTGATCCAGATGTTGTTCGGTCTCGACTACCTCTATGCCGTGATCATCGTCGGGCTGTTGATGATCACCTATGTGGCCTTCGGAGGCATGGTCGCAACGACCTGGGTGCAGATCATCAAGGCCTGCATGCTGCTCGGAGGGGCGACCTTCATGGCGCTGATGGTGCTCGCCAAATTTAACTTCTCGCCGGAGGCCATGTTCCAGCGGGCGACCGAGGTGCATCCGGGCGGCGCGGCAATCATGGGTCCGGGCGCGCTCGTCAAAGACCCGATATCCACCCTCTCCCTTGGACTGGCGCTGATGTTCGGGACGGCGGGACTGCCGCACATCCTGATGCGGTTCTTCACGGTGGCGGATGCGAAAGCGGCGCGCAAGAGCGTGTTCTACGCCACGGGCTTCATCGGCTACTTCTATGTCCTCACATTCATCATCGGCTTCGGTGCGATCACTCTCCTGTTGCAGGACCCGGCCTACTTCAAGGCCGGCGCGCTGCCGGCGGCGAACGGAAGCTATTCGCCGGCCGACATGATCGGCTCAGGCAATATGTCAGCCGTGCACCTGTCACAGGCGGTCGGCGGGTCGCTGTTCCTTGGTTTTATTTCCGCCGTCGCATTCGCTACCATTCTTGCGGTTGTGGCAGGGTTGACACTCGCGGGCGCGACTGCGGTCAGTCACGATCTCTATGCCTCCGTGATCGCCCGTGGGCAGGTCAACGAGCATCAGGAGATCCGGCTGTCGCGCATTGCTGCGGTTGTGATCGGATGCTTCGCGATCTTTCTGGGATACGTATTCGAAAATCAGAACGTCGCCTTCATGGTCGGGCTTGCGTTCGCCATTGCGGCCAGTTGCAATTTCCCCGTTCTTGCCATGAGCATTTTCTGGAGGGGTACGACGACGAGAGGTGCGTTCATCGGCGGCTTTCTTGGCCTCATCAGCGCAACCGTGATGGTCGTGCTCAGCCCGTCGGTGTGGGAGAAGACGCTCGGATATCCCGCCGGCTCGGCATTATTTCCTTATGATAATCCGGCGCTGTTCTCGATGGCGATCGCGTTCGGCGGAATCTGGCTTTTCTCGATCACCGATCGCAGCCAGACGGCTGATGCTGAGAGAGCTGCGTTCGAGGCGCAGTATGTCCGATCAGAGACTGGGATTGGCGCGTCGCGAGCGGCGGCGCACTAGTGCTTTTGGGAAAAGAGCCGGAGTGGAGACAAACCACTCCGGCGTTTCATTGTGCACACAGGATCGCCTGGTATCACCAGCGGCGGCGATCCATTTTCCAGAGTGCACCGATGACCAGGCCGGCTGCGGCGACGGCTGCCAACGTCAGCATCGGCTGTTCGCGAACAGTACGGTCCACGGACGACATCACTTGCCGCCCCTGTTCGGCTGCGTTGCGCGCCAAGGTTTCGGCGCTGTCGAGCGTGCGGTCCATCTGACGGCTCGCGGCATCGCTGAGGCCAGCCGCGCGTTCGGACAGATCGCTCGCCGAACCTCCATAGGTGGTCGTTGCCATGCCATGCACTCCTTTGTTGGCATCTGAAGAAACTCACACGAACCCGGGCCCGATCTGCCGATGGGCAAATCCGTTGCGCGCAGGTCCGGTGCTGATCAACGGATGAGGGCGCTTCCCGTTCCATGATGAGGAATGCTTCCGTCGCGCTCGAACTGTCGGGGTATCACTGACGATTCCGGCACGGACCATTGAGGGCGAAGACGGACGCCACTTAGTGATAGCCGTCCCGCGCACGGACGATTTCGGTGCGGAATTCTCGTCCGTTTGGGACGTTCCAGTCGCTCATTTTACAAGAAGGTAGCGTTATGGCTGAACAGGCAACGCCGAACGACGTGCGCGCAAAAGTGTGGGATCTGATCGCGCGGTTTCCAGCCGCGATGCTGGTAACAAGATCGCACAGCGGTGTGTTGAGCGGGCGCCCGATGTCGCACATCGTGAAGCCAGACGAAGGGCTTGTTTACATCATGACTGAAGATACCACAGATGCCGCGCGTGACATTCAGGCCGATCCTCAGGCGTTGCTCACATTTGCGGATGGCCACCGATATGTTTCTCTTGCTGTCCGTGGCTCCGTCTCGTTCGATCGAGCGTTGGTCGAACGGCTTTGGAATCCGGGAGCGCAGGCCTTTTGGCCGAACGGACGGGCCGATCCGGCGGTGTGCGTGCTGGTTCTGCGACCTGATGCAGGCGAGTACTGGGACGGCGACAACGCGTTGTCGGCCGGCGTGAAGATGATCATCGCCAACGTGACGGGCAGGCCGCCCGACCTTGGCGAACACGGCGATGTGCGGTTGTAATTTTTCTTTCCCATGCTCCCTTCCAGATCAGTTTCACGACAGCGGGAAAAATGATCATGTCCAAGAAATCCCTCCGGCGGCTCGCATTGGGCGGGGCAATCGCGCTGATAGCAGGATGCGGCGAAGAAAGTTCGCTGCCGAAGGGCGCTGATGTGGGATCTAATCCAACAATAGCGAAACCTGCGAAGACTATGATCCCCACGGTCAACGTGGCGCCTGCCAAAGGATGGCCGGACGGTCAACTTCCGATCGCGGCGGATGGACTCACGGTTAGTGCGTTCGCACGTGGCCTCAATCATCCGCGATCGATCCTCGTTCTGCCCAACGGCGACGTGCTCGTTGCGGAAAGCAACGCCCCGCCAAAGGAGAAGAGCCAGGGTATTCGCGGGTTTGTCATGCAAATGATGATGGACCGCGCCGGGGCGGGTGTGCCAAGTCCGAACAAGGTCGTCCTCCTACGGGATAAGGACGGAGATGGCATCGCGGAACTGCGCTCGAATTATATCGACGGGCTCAACTCACCGTTCGGCCTCGCGTTGGTCGGGAACACGTTGTATGTCGCCAACGCCGACAGCGTGGTAGCATTTCCTTATCAGCCCGGGGCATTGCTGATCGAGACGAAGCCCGAGAAGATCGTCGATCTTCCCGGAGGCCCCCTCAATCATCACTGGACCAAGAGCCTGATCGCAAGCGAGGACGGCAAGTATCTGTATGTCGGTGTCGGCTCGAACAGCAATATCGCCGAAAACGGCATGGACATGGAGAAGGACCGGGCTGCTATTCTCCAAATCGACATTGCAGCGAAGAGCTATCGTCCGTTTGCGACCGGCTTGCGCAACCCTGTCGGTATGGCATGGGAGCCGGACACCAAGACACTTTGGACCGTCGTGAACGAGCGCGACGAACTGGGCAGCGACCTGGTTCCGGACTACCTGACCAAAGTTACCGAGGGTGGCTTTTACGGCTGGCCCTACAGTTATTACGGAACGCATGTCGATGAGCGCGTGTCGCCGCAGCGGCCGGATCTGGTCGGGAAGGCGATCATGCCCGACTATGCGCTTGGGGCGCACACCGCGTCGCTGGGGCTTGCCTTTCATGACGGTCAGGGATGGCCGGCGCGGTTCGGTAAAGGCGCCTTCATTGCGCAGCACGGGTCATGGAACCGCAATCCCCACTCGGGCTACAAAATCGTCTTCGTCTCGTTCGCCGGTTGTGAGCCGAAGGGCGAACTTCGCGACGTACTTGCAGGCTTTCTCAACAGCGACGGCGAGGCGCTCGGCCGCCCGGTCAGTGTGGCGTTCGATCGAAGCAAGGCGCTGCTTGTCACCGACGATGTCGGAAATGCCATCTGGCGCGTGATGGCCGGGCCACAGGCAAACGCGGCCAATTGAATTCGAGCGTGACCAGCGTAGTTGCCATGGGTTCTTCTGCAACGTGTCGGGCGACGTCGCGACAGTAGTGGGCCGCGAGCTGGCGGTGGGCGACAGCCAAGCTCCATCAGGACGAAAGGCGTAGCGATCACGAATTGCGCCATCGCTGGAACGATCTCTCGGCGTGCCGGTTCAATCGCCAGAACCCCAGTCCGTGGGTTCTGAAACCAAGTGACATTCGAGGAGAGGTGAAATGGCTGAGAAGAACCAGCGTACTGGTTCCGGACGGGGCTTTGCTGCGATGGATGGAGCGAAGCAACGTGAGATCGCGCGCAAGGGTGGCGAAAGCGTGCCGCCGGAAAAAAGAAGCTTTTCGCAGAACCATGAGTTGGCCGCTCAAGCAGGGCGCAAGGGCGGACAGAGTGTGGCTGCGGAAGACCGTAGTTTTTCGCGCGATCGTGGACTTGCTGCGGAGGCCGGACGTAAGGGAGGACAAGAAGGCGGCGGCAAGACAGGGTCGGGAGGTGGCGGCAGCGCTAGATCGGCCGGCGCTCGTACCAGCGGACCGCGCCGCGACGATGACAATCCCTAATCTTTTGTGTGCGCGCAACTGGAGCGGTGCGCACATTTTCGTTCTGCAGCCATGACGATATCCGACGATGACCAGCGGCCTCTGCTGATGATAGCTCGTTACACCCGCCCGATGCGGCGGGCTGGCACTAGGGCGCCGGAGTTGCAGGCTGTGGCTCCGACGTTTGCCGAGAGGCGTCTGACGGGCCCGGTTGTTGACTGCTCTCGTGTCGCGTTTGGTCGGGGGAAGTTCCTTGGTTTTCGCTGTGCGGCGCGGTCAGGAACATGACGTAAAGTCCAGCGAAGATGATCGCGATCAGAACCATTGATGTGGCCAAGACGCGCATATTCATGCGCTGCTTCGTGCCTTGCCGGGTGGCGACTTCTTCTTTCGGATTTTGCGAATTGTGTATCGTCATCATTGAGCTCTCCAGAAACTTGTTTTGGTGTTTGGCGCATGCGCTGCGTTTCAACCGCGGACAAACAGGGTTTAACTCACGATGGCTCGGACCTGTTCGGCTTGGAACGGTTTGGCAATGAGGAAGGCCGGTTCGGGCTTCATGCCGGTGAGCACCCTTTCGGGAAACGCGGTGATGAAGATGGCCGGCGTCATATCGGCGGCGACGATCTCACTGACAGCGTCGATGCCAGAGCTCCCGTCCGCAAGTTGGATATCTGCCAAAATAAGTCCGGGTTTTTCGCGGGCCACCATCGACAGAGCTTCAGTCCTGGTATGAGCGACACCGATCACAGCATGACCCATGTCTTTGACGATGGTCTCAATCGCGAGTGCGATCAGGGGTTCGTCTTCGATAATCAGCACGTTTGTTGCGATTTGGCGGGCGATATCGCTGCCCGCGGCTTCCAAATGATGCGCCACCTCCGCGGGTGTCATATCGAGAACTTCGGCGGCTTCGGCGAGCGAGAATTGTTCCACGTTCACGAGGAGGAACACTTCGCGGGCAAGCGGGTTCATGGCCATCAGCCGCTCATCGATAACGTCTTTGCACGATATGGGAGCCACGGCTTCTCCGTGCTCGGAGAGAACCGTCACAAGTGATCGATAGAGGGCCGTCCGAAGAGAACCAGTATCGATCGCTTCAGTTGTGCCGCGGCTCGCGAGGAGGCACTCCAGCATGCGTTCGACCATCGCATCGCCGGCTGGTTGTTCGCCGGTGAGCAGCCGCGCGTAGCGCCGCAAATGGGGCAGGTGCGGAAGCAGCTGTTCCGGCGTCATCTCGATACAGTCCTTTACTCATCACGCCACGCACGCGGCCGGCACTATTGCCCAAACCATCTTGAAGTTAACGGCTGCTGGTGGCTGCGGTTCCCGCGTGGAACCGAATGCCTTCGTCGGCGTTGCTGGCGACTGCGTTTCAGGGCGTGAATCGCAAAAAATAAAAAGGAGTGTGGGGTCATGGCAAATCCGGCTCGTCCCGAGAAGCGTCAGGGCAGCGGTGTTCAGAGGTCAGAGGATCGCTCGACGGAATCTCCGGAGCCGATTTATCTGCGCCACCGATATCACGGCGAACTTGGGCAGTTGCTCCGCGAGTACTATGCCGATGTCGTTGATCAGCCCATGCCGGATCGCTTGCTCCGCCTCATTGAACAATTCAGGCAAAAGGAGCAAAAAAAATGACAGAGCGGTCCCCGTTTTGCTTCGCCGACGAACTTGTCGTTGCGATGCCCAGACTTCGGGCTTTCGCCGTGGCCCTCTCTGGAAACGTCACGACGGCCAACGATCTGGTGCAGGAAACTTTATTGAAGGCGTGGTCACATCAAAATCTTTTTCATCCAGGCACAAATTTCAAGGCTTGGCTTTTCACTATCCTGCGCAATACCTACTATTCGCAGTATCGCCGGTCCCGGCGCGAAGTTCTAGACCCCGGCAAGATTACCGATGCGCGCTGCGTCTCGCCTAATCAGCCCAGCCATATGGACATGATTGAGTTCAAAAGGGCACTGCTAGCTCTCCCTGTCGATCAACGCGAGGCTCTGATTCTTGTTGGGGCCGAAGGCTACTCTTACGAGGAAGCGGCTTCGATTACAGGCTGTGCCATCGGCACCGTAAAAAGCCGTGTGAACAGGGCGCGAGTGCGTCTCGCTCGCACGCTCGGGATGGTCAATGTTGATGAGTTCGGTGCCGATTGGTCGTCGCGCGCCGTCGTAGGAAGATTACAACGCTGAGCGTCGAGCCGCGATGGCGGGTCGTGCGGTGGCGCTGCCCGTTTGAAATCGCCCAACAGCTGTCATTGGATCAGCGGAACCCATAATGACCGATGCTGCGCTTCAGTTCAGGTTCGTCGAGCGGCTCTCCCGGGCGATCGGGATCGCCGGGTATGTCAGGAAATCATGCTCGGGAACTTCAGGCTTCGGCGCGTGTTCTTCGGGCAATTCGTGATCAAGCGGCTCTGGCGGATCGCGCTGGAGACGGCGAGCACGTCTTCGTCATGTGGATCCGGCGGGCCGTCGTTGCTGCCCGCCTATCGTCAGGAGCGTACCCCGTGGCACCCCGTCCGCAATGGAAGGGCTATCTGAAGCTCTCCCTCGTCTCGTGCGCCGTGAACATGTATCCGGCGTTGACCTCGTCTTACCGCACGCGGTTCCATACCCTCAACCGCTCAACGGGCCACCGGGTAAAGCGACAGTACATCGACGCTGATACGGGCGATGTCGTCGAGCCTGACGATCAGGTGAAGGGCTATGAGATTGCCAAAGACGAGCACATTCTCGTCGAAGACGAGGAGCTCGAGAAAATTCCACTGGAGGCAACGCATACCATTGATATCGACACCTTCGCGGAAGCAAAGGAAGTCGATGTCCGGTATCGCGATACGCCCTATTATCTCGTGCCCGATGGACGCGTGGCGCAGGAGGCATTCGCGGTCATTCGCGACAGCTTGAAAGATCAGAAGCTGGTCGCCTTGAGCCGGGCTGTTCTCGCACGGCGCGAGCGCATCATTCTGCTGGAACCGTTTGAGAAGGGCATCCTTGCATCGACGCTGCATTTCCAGGATGAGCTGCGCGACGCCGACACCGCGTTCGAAGGCATCGAGGAGGTCAAGCTCAACTCTGAAATGATGGAGCTTGCAGCTCATATCATGAGGCAGAAGCGCAAGCCGTTCGATATCGCTGGCTACAAAGACCGGTACGAGGAAACGCTTGCGGCTCTATTATCGGGCAAGACGAAATCGCTCCCGGTCATGCGGCCCGACGAGCCCAAGCCGACCAACGTCGTCAATCTGCTCGATGTTCTGCGAAAGAGCCTGGAGCAAGCGGGCGGAAACACGAAGGCCTCGGGAAAAGGTGGCGGGAAGGCGTCCGCGCGCTCACGTCCGAAGAGCGCCGCCAAGAGCAAACGATCGGGCTACACCAAGAAGGAGGCGCGGGGGAAATGAGTATCGTGGCGCGTTGTGACTGCCAAGCGTCCTGAACACAGCCCCCGACATAATGACCGCCGCTGATTTTCATCAGCGGCGGTCATGTTTTATTCGGCAGCCTGGCGGTTGACGTTCTGGAGTGCCACTTCGGTCAGAAGCTTGTCCGCGCGCTTTTCTTCTTCGAGTGTCTGTTCCAGGAGACCCTTTGCCTGACTGAGGCCAATCTGATCGGCCCAGGCGATCAGCGTACCGTAGCGAGCGATCTCGTAGTGCTCGACGGCCTGACCGGCTGCGATGATGCCGGCGTCCATAACCGCCTTGTCATCAATCTCACTCATCACGTCTTCGGCTTCCTCGAGAAGGGCATCGACGGCCTCGCATTCTTCGGTCGTTGGCGTTTCATCGACGAGTTCGAAAACTTCATCGAGGCGCTGGATCTGCTTCTCGGTTTCGGCAAGATGCGCTTTGAGAACGTTGCGCAGTTCGTGGGTCTCTGCCTTTTCAATCATCATCGGCAGCAACTCCATGATCCTCTGCTCCGCGTAGTAAACGTCCTGGAGAGTGTGCACGAACAGGTCTTTCAAAGTTTTCATGGCGGGCGTTTCCTGAGGTTAACTTTTTTCCGTGCTCCGGCTTCTTGCTCTCGCGCACGGTGATTTCATCAACCAGCAAGTGCCGCTCGGGTTCCGGCCGCTGTGCCATGTCGAACGCGCGATCGGATCACGCTCCCCGGGGTGTTTCAAGCCGACACTCTCAACCGCCACGGCATAGGGCAACCCCGCGATGAGAGCATCGCGGGGTTGTTATTCTGAAGCCGATCGATCAGGGCGTCACGGCATCGCGCGATGTGCTGCCAGCAGGATTGCCGTCGGCGGGCGGAGATGGCTTGGCCGGGGCTTGATCTTGCGTCACCGCCGGCGCGGGTGGCGCTTCGCCGGCTTGCTGGCGATCGCCACGGACGGCGAATTGCGCCACGGCCGCAGCGAGAATGAACACGAACATCAGACCCACAAAAAGGCTGATAATCGAGCCCAGTCCGACCGGGCGGCTATCCACGCGAGCGCGTAAGGTCGTCGATTCAGATGCGCGATCACCGCCGAGATCTGACCGTGGGGGAATCGAGCGGTCCGTACCGGGTGGGTAGCCAGGTCCGGCATTCGGCATAGGCCCGGAGCCGGTGGGGCGACCAATGGGTAGATTATTCATTGTTGGTACTCCTCATAGCGTCGCGATTGGATCGCTTGCGAAGAAAGTTGGCGAGAAGAAGCACACCGATGGCCAGACCAACGCCGAGAGTGAACATCATCAATGTTCCGACGGGATCGCCTGAGGTCGATGGAGTTTCCTGTGCGACGGCGACGGCCGGAACGAGTGCCAGCGGCGCCGCAAATGCGAGACGGAAGGTGGCCGCCCGTCTTGAATGTCCACGCATCATGAAAGCCTCGGATTGCCGTTGGGTGTGCATGGACAACCGGCTCATCCGAGTTTGGTTCCGCACGAGATCGGATGCGCGCGTCGGCAACCATTGCGTCGAGGTGGTGTTGTTTGACGATCAGCCCGGCGCCTGCCGGCTCAGGTCGGCGGTGGGCCAATCGGGACCGACAGCCATGCTTTCGCGATTGGAATGGATACCGCCTCCGCCGCCTTCCCCTGCGCCGCCGACCTCGGGCGAAAAGTGGTTGGCTGGCGTGACGATCATCGCCGGCATATGCCTGATGGTTGCGGGCGTCGTTGCATGCTTTTTCTAGAGACGGCGGCGAATGCAGGACGGCCAAATAAAAACGGGAGCCGTGGGGCTCCCGTTCAAGGCGCGGACACTGCAGAAAGGCCGTGTCAGAAGTTGTGCTTCACGCTTCCGCGGATCTGCAGATCATCCGACTGATCCTGCGGGTCGGGCGTGACGGGACGGGATTCATTGGCTCCGTAGAGGAGCTCAAGACCGAAATCCATTTTGGGAAGGACGCCAAGTTTACCGAGGCCGGGAATGCGCACCTCAGTTCCCTCGGACGGCTTCTGCGCCTCCTCAGGGGTCAACTGCATTTCAGCCGGTTTGGCGCCCGAACCCGGTTGGGGGGCAGCATCGGGCTGCGATGGCTGCGCCTGAGGCGCGCCACCCACGGTCTGTTCCTGGAAAGCCATCGCCGGCAGTGCTGCGCCCAACAGCACGGCCGATAGGCCAATTACGTGTCTCAACTTCATGGTCCGCAAAACCCCGCTCCGGACGACTCTTGATCCGGACAATGACGCTCACACCTGTCGAAAACAAGGATGGGACGGCACCTGTTAAGGCCGCCTGAAGGATTGTACCAGGGGTGTTGTTTCTTCGTCATGTGGCATAGAGGCCACACGTCAATTGGTGATCAACATAAATAAGTGTTTTCGAACAGAAAAGAGGGCCGCCCGAGCGGCCCTCCCAATTCGACGGGTGTGAGATTGGCGAATTAGAACCTGATGATGCCGCCGACCATTACCAACGTCGAGGTCGTCAAGTTCCAAGCGTCGGACGATTCCAGCCGAGTTGTTACCGTCACTTCACCTCTGTAGTGACGGTAGGTGACGTAGACATGCATCGCAGCTGCATCGATCGCCTGGATGACACCACGCCGTAAGACGTGATTTCCGAGGAAAGATGTCAGCCAATACTGGACACACATCCGCCGGCGTTATCAGTATTGTTTGGATCATTCCAAGTGCAATCGTCGCGACAGTGCCAACGCCACGATCCTGCGAACCACCTTCGTTGCGGTAATACTGGCCGTAGAGGGTGGTTTTGCCGAGCGAGTGCCACTTGTGCTCGATGCCCGCTTCGAAAGCATAAAAGTAGCTTTCGGTCTCGATGCCGTCTAGCTGGCGTTGAAGCCAGGTGTCGGTTTCCAATGCTTCGTCTTCCATCAGACCTGCCGCGAAGTTACCGTAGATGCCGGTGTCTTCGTGCATGATGCTGACCGAGCCGCCGTATTGGCTGCAGCGCGTATCAGGCGATGCCGTAGCGGGCGGTTGCCGTTCAGGTTATTACCGAGGCACTGGAAGCCCGGCACAGAATCGGGATTGAGCCGAGTTGATTGGTCCTTCGCTGTTTTCACCATAGCGCAAACGCCAGCGGCCATCTTGAAGCCGGCAGAACTTCGTCGTCCTTATAGCGCAGGCCCATTTCCCATGTATCGTCTTCACCCCAGTTGACCGTGCCGGTGAAGCCAGCGATTTCGGGCGTGTCATAGCGACACCATGATTCCAACGGCGGCCTTCGCCGGGCTGGTCGCCGCCGCCACGGATGAGCTGACGCCACTGCAAGCCGGTACGGCCCGACGTGGAGCTCTGGTTTGCGACGCGAATGCCATCGCCGGTGCGCGTGTAAAGGCCGAGACCAGAGTCTTCGATGTCTGAATACTTTGCAATGTCTTTGGTGTCGGCGAGGTTGATTTCGGTGACGCTTTCGCCCGCGCCGCCCGTCAAGCCGACCCAGACGCGGCCGAACTTCTTGCTGTCGACGTACCAGATGCTGTGGCGGAGATCGAGGCCGCAGTTGTTCGTCGTGGAGCCGGATTGCCAGACGGGACGCTAGGTTCTGGTTCGGGTCGTCACGGATCGACAACCGTCCAGATTTTCCTGGTTGAAGCGCTTTGAGTTGGCGCCGCGAACGCCGATTTCGAGGAGGTAGCCGGCCTTCCAATCTCGTTGATTTTTGCGATCGCCTTTGAAGCGGAAGCGGGAGCGTGAGTTGTCGTTGGTGTAAACGCCAGCGTTGGACTCTCGTCGCCGTCGTCCCAGATCAAAAGGGCTTCGTTGACGTGGCCCGACACTTCGAGCTTGACCTTACGGTTGCCCTTGCGCGCCGTGGTTGCTTCCAGTTCGGCGATGCGTTCCTCGAGATCCGCGCAGCAATCGCCGCCCAAGTCGGCGGCGGAACCGGCATCGCGCCGAAACCCACGCCTGCGAGCAGGGCGAAGACCGCCGTACCCAACTTCAAACCGCTCGTCATACTCAGTCCCCCTTGAGGCTCGGCCCGCTATTGCGAAGCCTTAGAAATGGTGCATCCGGTCTCCGGCCGCTCAGCCCCCGCTAGCGCGTGCCGTTGAATGCATCCCCACGTAGACTCAATGATCGAACGCAGTAAACAAGCTCGGACCGTTTGACAGTTTTGCGAATATCTCAGGTGGCGCAATTACAACTAAGTCGCTGAATTGTAACAGTTCCATGACTGATTTATGACAGGTGCGCGACAGGAGATCCCGCGTTGATCATTGCCAACATCAATTGTGAACCCATACATCGGGAGGGGCCACAACCGTATCAATGAGTATCTGGCGACCGGCCGGCGGCCCCGCTACTGTTCAACACTGCAGCGCATCCAGATTGAACCGATTCCATGAGCACCGCCTCGGCTGAAACGTCTGTCATCGTCGTTGGCGGCGGTCCCGCGGGTCTTGCGACCGCGCTTGCTCTTTCGGCCGCGGACATTCCCGTCACGCTTGCGGCCGGGCCCCACCGGCCCGGCGGGTTCGACCGTGACCGGCGGACGGCCGCCCTCTTCGCGGGTTCGATCGAATTCTTGCGGAACCTTGGTATCTGGGGCGAACTGCAGGATACATGTGCACCGCTGAAGACGATCCGGCTGATCGATGACACCGGCCGTTTGTTTCGCGCGCCAGAGGTCAATTTCCACGCGCACGAAGCGGGGCTCGAGGCGTTTGGCTTCAATGTTCCCAACGACGCCCTCGTTGACGCCCTCTCGGCTCGCATTGCCGCGACGGCGGGCATTACCGTGGTCACGACATCCGGCGCACGGGTGGTTCGCATCGGGCAGGGCCGGGTGGCGGTGACACTTGGCGAGGGAACTGAACTCAGCGCACCTCTGGCAGTTGCCGCCGATGGGCGCAAATCCCCTACGCGGGAGGCCGCCGGCATCACGGTCAAGACATGGAGTTATCCGCAGGTCGCGTTGGTGACGTGGTTTTCTCATCAGCGGCCCCACGACGGCATCTCCACGGAGTTCCATCGCGCCGTGGGTCCTTTCACGACGGTGCCGATGCCGGGCCGGTGCTCCTCGCTGGTGTGGGTGGAGGAGCCAGCGGAGGCGGAACGGCTGAGCGGTCTCTCGGAGACCGAATTCCGTCGCGCTGTCGAGGTGCGGCTCGGCGGACTTCTGGGAACCGTCGGCGAGATCGGTCCGCGGGCCAAGTTTCCGCTGAGTGGGCTGACGCCGGACGTGTTCGGACGCAACCGGGTGGCACTCGTCGGCGAGTTGGGGCACGTGATCCCGCCGATCGGCGCGCAGGGTTTGAACCTCGGATTGCGCGACGCTGCCACGCTCGTCGATTGCGTCAGCGACGCTGTCGGCGCAGGGCGCGATCCTGGCGGGTCGGCCGTCACGGACCGCTACAGTGCGCTGCGCGCGCCCGACGTCAATGGCCGCATCACGGCCATCGATCTCCTCAATCGCACGCTGTTATCGCCCTATCTGCCCGTGCATATTGTGCGCGGCTTCGGGTTGCATGTGCTGAACAATGTCGACCGCTTGCGCCGCATGGTCGTGAAAGAAGGTGTGCAGCCGACGGCCTACGTCCCCGCGCTCATGCGCAGCGGCGGAATTGATGTCCTGCGGGCGGGGCCTGCGACCGCAGGCTCGGTGTCTCCCGCTTGACGGATGGTCAGAGCCCCCGCATGAGGCTCGCATGACCGCCGAACTGTCGCCGCTCCGCGATTTGCAATTTCGTCTCGAACTGATCGCGCTACGTCTCATCACCGGGCCGTTCCGTTTGCTTCCGCTCGACATGGCGGCGCGGTTTTCGGCATGGTGGTGGCGGCGGCTCGCTCCCATCTTCAGTCCAAAGCGGCACGAGCGGGCGCTCGACAATCTCAAACTCGCCTTCCCAGAGAAGACCGATGCGGAGCGGCTCGCGATCTGCCTGGCGCATTGGGAAAACCTCGGCCGGGTGATGGTCGAGACGATCCAGATCGACAAGCTCATCGCGGACCGTCGCCGCATTGCGATCTCTCCCGAACACGTATTCCGCCGTTACAAGGACAAGCTCGGTCCGGCCATCGGCGTGTCGCTGCATATGGGCAATTGGGAACTCGCGATCTGGCCCTTCGTCATCGCCAACGCCAACCCAGCCGCCGTCTATCGTTCGGTGAACAATCCATACGTGGATCGATATCTGCGCTACCTGCGGCGCGATCTTTATCCCGGCGGATTGTTCGGGCGCGGCCGGGTGGAGGGTGACCACGGCGACGACCAGAAGACGGCGCGCATTCTGAACGATTTCGTGCGCAAAGGTGGACGCTTGGGCCTCGTGTGCGATCTCTACGATCGGACCGGGATTGCCGTACCTTTTTTCGGACACCCCGCGCAGACGCAGGCGATCGGCGCCATGATCGCGCGCCGCGTCGGCAGCCGGATGTGGATGTCGTGCTGCCGCCGCGTCGGCAACGAAAGCCGCTTTGTGGTCGAGATCAAGGAACTGCGCGTGCCGCGCACGGCAAACACTTCAGATGACATTCGCACCATCATGACCGAAATGCAGCTTCAGTTCGAAGCGTGGGTGCGGGAGACGCCGGAGCAGTGGATGTGGTCGAACCGCCGCTGGAGTTGAACTCACGGAGCGGTGGCTTTGGCGGCGGAGGCGGGCACGGCGGCGGATCCGGCAGGGGCCGCCGGCTTTTTCTCCGGCAGCGGGATCGGAGCGTGCGCCAGCGGGCACATTTTTCAGGCGTCGGCGGCTGGCCGCGCGGATCGTTGCATCCAGTGCTCCCGTCTTGTCGGCCTCGATCAGCGCCGACAACACGGTATCGAGATGCTTGTCGCTGAACGACACGAGAATGAGGTCTGCGCCGGCGTTGAGCGCTGCGACCGCAGCTGCGCCAATGCCTTCTTTCGATCGCGTGACGGCGCCCATCGAAAAATCGTCGGTGATGAGCAGGCCTTCGTGCTTCCATTCGGTGCGGATCAAACCGTCGATCACGGGCGTGGAGAACGAGGCCGGCTTCGTGGCATCGAGGTCGCGCAGGCGCACATGGGCCAGCATGGTTACGACATGCGGCTTGCCCATGAGATCACGAAACGGCACCCAGTCGGCGCCATTGAGTTCGATGACGGGGGCCTTGATGTCGCCGGCGTGGCGATGGGTGTCGAGCGTGACGCGACCGAGCCCTGGAAAGTGTTTGATGGTGCAGTAGATTCCCGTTTCAGCCAGCGTGTCACAATACAAGCCCGCCGCGTCGCTGACCACGCGCGGATCGGCGGAGAGAGCGCGAAAGCGCAGTTGAGTTTCACCGTCGCTGCGCCGTTTCGGGTCCATCTTCAGGTCGACGACAGGCGAGAAATTCAGGTTTACGCCGATGCGCTGGAGTTCGGCGGCTTGCTTGCGGGCGTAGGCAACGACGGCCGCCTTCATATCTTCGCCGGGCTTCACCGCAGTGACAACGCGGGCCAAACTCGGCTGACGGGCGAGTGGCGGCGTGAGACGGGAGACGGCGCCGCCCTCCTGGTCGGCTGCGATGATGAGCGGCGGCAGACCCTGGCGTGAACGAATGGCCTGCAGCGCATCGATCTCGGCGCGGATATCAGCAGCCGAGCGGCGGCGGACGTTGTGATCGGTGATGAAGATGCCGGCAATCGCCTTCTTCTCCACGAGGGCCTTCACCGTCGCGGGACTGTGATAACCGATGACGATGTGACGGCCGAGCCGTTTGAGAATGGCCGGATCGACGGCCAGAATTTCGTCGCGGGTCATCACCTTGGCCGGGGGCGCGGCGGAAACGGATGCCGCAGCGACCGGCTTTGATTTTTTGCGAACCGGTTTGGCGCTGGCCTTGGCGATGAGTTCGCCGCCGGCTGCCTGATACAGTGATGGAGCCTCGGCGGAGGCGTTGCCGGCGAACAGCATTGCAAAGACACCTGCAATGGCCGCACCCTGACGGAGCGGCCTTTGCCTGCGCTGGAATGTCTCGGCTTCTGCCACGCGACCTCGTCTGTCCCCGCCTTAAACGCCCGCGCGTTCTAGGCATTGCCGGCAACTTAGCCAACTCGTAGCAACCGTGCCGCAGGCATCAGCCGCCCGAGCCATGGGGCCCGGATTGACAGTCGTCGGGTCCAGCCTAATGTGCGCCGCGCATCTCCAATTGCCGCCATCCGCAATCGTCACTTTTGAGGTCCTCTATCGCCATGAGCGTTACGCGCACGCCCGCCAAGCATTTTGCACCGCTCGCCATCGGCGCACCCGAGCCATACCGCGCTCTGCCGGTGCGCATCGAGCGCATGATCCATTTCATTCCGCCGCACAACGAGAAGATCCGGGCCAAGCTGAAGGAGACCATCAAACAGGTCGATGTGGTCCTGGGCAACCTGGAGGACGCCATCGCTGTCGGCGAGAAGGAACAGGCACGGGCCGGGTTCATCTCCATGGCCAACGAGTTCGACTTCGGACAGACGGGACTTTGGACTCGCATCAACTGCCTCAACTCACCGTGGATGCTGGACGATGTCACCGAAATCGTGAAGCACGCCGGCAACAAGGTGGATGTGATCATGCTGCCGAAGGTCGAGGGGCCGTGGGACATCCATTATCTCGACCAGCTGCTTGCCCAACTCGAGGCCAAGTACAAGGTCACCCGGCCGATCCTGATCCACGCCATTCTCGAGACGGCGGAAGGCGTGAAGAACGTCGAAGCGATCGCGGCTGCTTCGCCGCGCATGCACGGCATGAGCCTTGGTCCGGCAGACCTTGCCGCCTCGCGCGGCATGAAGACGACGCGCGTCGGTGGTGGGCATCCTGATTATGGCGTCCTGGCCGATCCGTCGAAGGATGGTGGTCCGCGCGCGCACTATCAGCAGGATCTGTGGCACTACACCGTCGGCAAGATGGTCGATGCCTGTCTCTCTTACGGGTTGAAGCCGTTCTACGGTCCGTTCGGGGATTTCGCGGACGGCGCCGCATGCGAAGCGCAATTCCGCAACGCGTACCTGCAAGGCTGTCTCGGTGCCTGGTCGCTGCATCCCTCGCAGATCGAGATCGCCAAGCGCGTGTTCTCTCCGGACCCGAAGGAAGTGGCGTTCGCGCGCAAAATCCTCGAGGCGATGCCGGATGGGACGGGCGCCGTCATGATCGATGGGAAGATGCAGGATGACGCCACCTGGAAGCAGGCCAAGGTGATCGTGGATCTGGCGCGGCTCGTGGCGTCGAAGGACCCGGAACGGGCCACTGCGTATGGTTTTTAATGTCTCGTAACCGCACCGTGAAGGATAAGGGCCGCCGTCCCTTGACACGCGCCGCGCGGGTGGAGCGTAATCGAGCTATGAGTGACAAACGTCGATCCGAATCCAAAGCTAAACCCGCAAAAGCGGCGGCAAAACCGGCAACCGACCGAGCGCCTGAGGCGAAGCCGTCTTCAGTAAAGGCAGCGGCCAAGATCAAGGCCCGTCTGAAGTCGAAGGTGGCGCCTGGGCAAAAGGTGGCCGCCAAAACGCCGCCGGCTCCTGCGGCGGCAGGCAAAGCCAAGAAAGCCGTTGCCCGGGCGGACGCGCCGGTCGCCCGGCCACGCCTGCGCCGCAGGGCGATGGGCAAGCGGGCCTCGACCGTGTCGTCCGCACGCTTCGCTGTCGGCGATGTCGTGCGGCACAAGTTATATCCGTTTCGCGGTGTTGTGTTCGACATCGATCCGGTATTCGCCAACACGGAAGAGTGGTGGCTGTCGATCCCGGAACAGATGCGCCCGAAGAAGAACCAACCGTTCTACCACCTGCTCGCCGAGAACGCGGAGACCGAGTACATCGCGTACGTGTCGGAGCAGAACCTGCTGCCTGACACGACCGGCGCGCCGGTGCGACATCCGCAGATTTTGGACTACTTCATCGAGGAAGAGGACGGGCGCTACCGTGCGGTCTTCATGTCCATGCTGAACTGAGACCGTTTCCGTTTTTGGCGGCGGGGGTCAGACATCTGCCTTTTCGATCAAACGAAAAACCGCCCGGTGTGAAAACACCGGGCGGTTTTCTTTTTGACGCTTGTGACAGCTTACTTCTTGTCGGCAGGCTTTGCCGGAGCTGAACCGGTCGTGGTCGGGGGTGCGCCCGGACCGTCGGTCGGAAGGTTCTTCATCTGCTCGGCTTTGAATTTCTCGATCGCGGCCTTCTGGCGGTCGCGGATCTGCGCCATCAGCTGGCCGCGCGCTTTTTTGTATTCCGCATTATCGATCGGCTTGCCGGCGAACGCTTCGGTGAAGCCGTCCAGTGGAACGGGGAACCCGATCGGCTGCGCGGCCGCGTTCATGGCGACGACCATCAAGCCGCCACCTACCTTCATCTGATCCACGATGGCGGCGTCGGCTTCGATTTCAGCCGTGCAGCCCGAAGCATGGCAAAGCGAATACTTCAGATCGACCGGCTTCAGTTCCTTGTCATCGACCTTCTCGTTCTTGGCGATCTTTGCCCACTGGTCCTTGGTGTAAACGGCAGCGCGCAGGCCCGGTGGCAGCGCCATCCCAAGCGGCACCATGATCATGAGATGCTTCTTGTCCTGGCCTTCAACTTCACGGATCGCGGCGGAGACGAGCACCATTCCCGAGTTGCCGTCGAGGCGCTCGTGATGGGTCAGGCAGATATCTTTCTCTTCCTTCAGGTCCTTGCCGTCGGCGCCCTTCTTCACGAGAGGCGTCTTCTCACACAGTTTGACCCAGGCGCTTTTGTTTGCAGCGGCGGCGGCTGCACCCGCGGCCGGAGCAGCGGCACCAGCTGCGGGTTTGGCAGGCGCGGCTGCCGGCGCCGCGGCAGGCTTATCCTGCGCGAGGACGGGCGTGCCCACTATGGCCAGAGCAGCGGCGAGCGCGCTCAAGGCAGACAAACCAAACTTTTCCGTGTGTGCCATGGATAATTCGACCTTTCTCTCTGAGCCGGTTCGACCGGCTCCACCCCTCTATGGCGCGCTTTCTTCAGGGTCGTCGGGACACTGGTCCGACCGACGTTTCGTCGAGCCTGCACACCCTCCAGCGCCCTTGCGCCAGCCGTGGGGCAGTAAGGCTCGGATTGCGGCAATCCCGTGACCGGTCGAACCAGCCCCTTGTCGTGCACAGCGGTAACGGTTGGCACGTTGCAAACCGGCCACGGATCGGTCGCGTTTGCTCACTACTGTCGCCACTGGCGAAACGGCTAACCACATGCCTTGATTATGCTAAAAGCTCCTATACTCGGCGGTGCTCAGCTTCCTTGCGCGGCCGCCGCTCACAAATCCGGAGATCTCATGCCGCGCCACTGGCCGCGCTTGCAGCCGTGCTCATTCTTGCGCTTCGTGTTGCGCGGTGCGGCGCACGCAATCCTGGCCATCACTTGCTCTGCGCTGTCCGCTCCCGCCTTTGCCGGGCCGGGTGCGCATGCAATCGCGATGCACGGTACGCCAAAGTACCCGGCAGGGTTCACCCATTTCAATTACGCCGACCCCAGTGCGCCGAAGGGCGGGCGCGTCGTTCTTGGGCAGACGGGGTCGTTCGACACGCTCAACCCACTCATCATCCGCGGTGAACCGGTCGCAGGAGTTCGCGAGTGGGTTTACGAGACGCTGATGGCGCGCGGGTTCGACGAGCCGTTCACGATGTACGGCCTCGTGGCCCAGACCGTGGAGATGCCGGCAGACCGGTCGTCGGTGACGTTTCACCTCGATCCCGCGGCTCGGTTCTCGGACGGCAAACCGATCACCGCCGACGACGTGATTTTTTCGATGGAGACGCTGCGCGAGCGGGGTCGCCCGAACCATCGCAATTCCTACAAGAAAGTCGTGCGCACGGAGCGCGTGTCGGACATGGCCGTGCGCTTCGTGTTCGACGCCAGCGGCGATCGGGAAATGCCGCTCATCATGGCGTCGATGCCGGTTTTGCCGAAGCATCTTCTGACGCCGGAGACGTTCGAGCGCACCACGTTGGCGCCGATCGTGGGGTCGGGTCCCTACACCATCGCCGCCGTCGATCCGGGACGCTCGATCACATACAAGCGCAATCCCGAGTACTGGGGGCGCGATCTACCGGTCAACCGCGGACGGTTCAATTTCGACGAGATCCGCTACGAATATTTTCGTGACATGAGTGTGCAGTTCGAGGCCTTCAAGTCGGGCGTTCTGGACGTGCGTACCGAAGACGATCCGAAGCTGTGGGCGTCGGGCTATGACATTCCAGCCAGGCGCGACGGCCGGATTTTGACGCGTGAAATCGAGACGGGGTTGCCGGCAGGCATGTCGGCGCTGGCCTTCAATATCCGGCGGCCGGTGTTTCAAGATCCGCGCGTTCGGCGCGGGCTTCTGCTGCTGTTCAACTTCGAGTGGGTGAACAAGACGCTCTACCACGGGCTCTATAAGCGCACGGAGAGCTTCTTCGAGCGGTCGTACCTCTCCTCTGCCGGCAGGCCCGCCGACGTGCGCGAGCGGGAACTTCTGGCGCCGTTTCCGGACGCGGTACTTCCCGAGGTGATGGAGGGGCGCTACCGGATGCCGGTCAGCGACGGCACGGGGCACAATCGCGAGAATGCGCGCGAGGCGTTCCGGCTCTTCAGCGAAGCCGGATATGTGATCGATAGCGGTCGGCTCGTTCATAAGGACACGCGGGAGCCGCTCGGTTTCGAGATCCTCGCGGGCTCCAGCGTGCAGCAGCGGCTGATCGCCAGCTACGTTTCGGATCTTGCCAAACTTGGGATTGCGGCGCGGCTGCGCGTTGTCGACAGTTCGCAGTATCAGTCGCGGCTGAAGGACTATGACTACGACATGATCCAGACCGCCTGGCCATCGTCGCTGTCGCCGGGAAACGAGCAGGTGTTCCGGTGGGATAGCCGCAACGCCGACGTCCCCGGATCGTTCAACTTCGTGGGCGTAAAGAACCCGGCGGTGGATGCCATGATCAACCGGCTGCTCGTCGCAGAGGGGGACGATGATTTTACTGCGGCCGTGCGCGCGCTCGATCGCGTGCTGCTGTCGGGGCACTACGTCATCCCGTTGTTCCATGCCTCCCGGCAATGGGTGGCCAACTGGAAGCAGGTCCAGGGGCCGAAAACGTTCTCCTTGTGGGGATACAATCTCGACACGTGGTGGATTGACGGGCAGAAGTAGGCCGAACCATCCGCTTTTCAACCGTCCGATCCCATGACCGTCGCCCTGCCGCCCCTCGTCATCCCCGAGCGCTTCAACATGGCGCGCTACTGCCTCGCTCAGCAGGCAGAGCGGCTGCCGGACAAGCCGGCCCTCGTTGTCGTCGATGATCCCGATCCGCAAACGCCGCCGCTGGAGACGTGGACGTTCGCACAGATGGAAGATGCGGTGTTGCGGGTCGCGGCGGCGCTGGAGGATCGCGGACTGAAGCCGGGCGACCGTATTCTCATCCGGCTCGACAACACGAGCACGTATCCGATCCTCTATTTCGGTGCGATCGCGGCGGGACTCATCGCGGTTGCGACGTCGAGCCAGCTGACGGCGGCGGAAGCCGATTTCCTGATGAGTGATAGCTCGCCGCGTGCGGTGGCGCTCGCCCCGCATCTGCCGCGCGGCGACATTCCGGCTGATGTGACGGTGCTGGAAGAACGGCAAGTGCGCGACATGATCCATTATGCGCGGCGCGGCACCTATGCCGACACGCGCGCGGAGGATCCTGCGTATCTGCTCTACACGTCCGGCACGACGGCGCGGCCGAAGGGCGTCGTGCACGCCCACCGCGTGGCGCTGGGGCGGTCGCGAACGTATCAGGGCTGGTACGGCATCCGGCCCGATGATGTGATGCTGCACGCGGGTGCGTTCAACTGGACCTACACGCTCGGCACGGGGTTGATCGACCCGTGGGCGAATGGCGTGACAAGCACGATCTACGTCGGCGAGAAGACGCCGGAGATCTGGCCTGCCGTGATCGCGAAGACGGGTGCGACGATCTTCGCCGCCGTGCCGGGACTGTTCCGGCAAATCCTGAAATATGCGCCGCCGGGGTCGTTGAAACTCGGCAAGCTTCGGCATGGGTTGATTGCGGGCGAGGCCCCCGCCCCGTCGCTCTTCGGCGATTGGCACGCGCGCACGGGCACTGAACTCTACGAAGCGTTGGGGATGAGCGAGATCTCGACGTATGTCTCGACGTGTCCGGGCATGGTGCGCAAAGAGGGGTCACCGGGGCGCGCTCAACCGGGGCGTCGTGTCGCTGTGCTGCCGGTCGAGGGCGGGACGGAACCGCTGCCGGCGGGTGAGGAAGGGTTGCTGGCCGTGCACCGGTCCGATCCGGGGCTGATGCTCGGCTACTGGAACCGTGCGGACGAAGAGGCGGAGGTCTATCGCGGCGCGTGGTTCCTCGGCGGCGATCTCGCGATCATCGATGCGGACGGCTACATCTTCCACCAGGGCCGCGCCAACGACGTGATGAAGGCGCTCGGCTATCGAGTTTCACCTTTGGAAGTTGAAACCGCGATCGCGCAGCATCCGGATGTGGCGGAGGTCGCCTGCGCGGAGATCTCACCCCGCGAAGGCGTGACGGTGATCGGGGCGTTTCTCGTCGCCAAGCCGGGGCATACGGTGGATGCGGGCAGCGTGCTCACATTCGCGAAGGAACGGCTCGCGCAATACAAATGCCCGCGCGAGATCGTGGTCGTGGATGCCTTGCCGCGGACGCCGAATGGGAAGGTGAAGAGGAGCGAGTTGCAGAAGACGTTTGGGCCAATGTCTAAGGCCTGAAGCCGCGCTACTCCGACCCTCTCCCCATTGCAAGGGCAATGGGGAGAGGGGGAAGTGAAGCGGCTCACTTTGGTTCAAGCAGCTTTTTTGGAGTCGGCGGCGATGCGGGCGAGCGAGGCGACGAGCTGGCGGACGCCTTTGATGCGATCGGAGGCGGTTTCGAAATCGCCGCGGAAGACGAGTTTGTGGTCGGGCTGCATTTTGGCGCGCGCGCGTTCGGTTTGCAGGAACTGCGCGAGGCCGGCGGCGTTGGCGAAGTCGTTGTTGCGGAAGGCGACGACCGCGCCCTTCGGGCCGGCATCGACCTTGGCGATATTGGCGGCGCGGCAGAGCCCCTTGATCTCCATGACGTCGAGCAGGTAGCGCACCTCGTCGGGCAGTTCGCCGAAGCGGTCGATCAGCTCGGCGGCGAAGCCGTCGATCTCGGCGCGGGTTTCGAGCGACGACAGGCGGCGGTAGAGGCCGAGGCGCAGCTGCAGGTCGGCGACGTAGGCTTCCGGGATCAGCACCGGCATGCCGAGGGTGATCTGCGGGGACCACTTGTCCGGCGGCTTCTCCCAGATCGCCGCCCTTCAGGCGCGCGACCGCCTCCTCCAGCATCGACTGGTAGAGCTCGAAGCCGACTTCGCGGATGTGGCCGGACTGTTCCTCGCCGAGCAGATTGCCGGCGCCGCGGATGTCGAGATCGTGGATGCCAGCTAGAAGCCGGCGCCGAGCGTATCGAGCGACTGCAGCACCTTGAGCCGCTTCTCGGCGCCTTCGGTGAGACTGCGGTTGGGCGGCATCGTGAACTAGGCATAGGCGCGGCGTCTTGGAGCGGCCGACGCGGCCGCGCAGCTGATAGAGCTGCGCCGAGGCCGAACATGTCGGCGCGGTGGACGATCAGGGTGTTGGCGTTGGGAATGTCGAGGCCGGACTCGACGATCGTGGTCGACAGCAGGATGTCGTACTTGCCCTCGTAGAACGCCGTCATGACGTCCTCGAGCTCGGTCGGCGGCATCTGGCCGTGGGCGCGGCGCGACCTTCAGCTCCGGCACGGCTTCGCGCAGGAATTCGGCCACCTCGGCGAGGTCGTCGATGCGCGGGCACGACATAGAAGCTCTGGCCGCCGCGATAGCGTTCGCGCAGCAGCGCCTCGCGCGATGATGACCGGATCGAACGGCGAGATGAAGGTGCGCACCGCGAGGCGGTCGACCGGCGGCGTGGTGATGAGCGACAGTTCGCGCACGCCGGTCAGCGCCAGTTGCAGCGTGCGCG
Organism: uncultured Alphaproteobacteria bacterium; assembly: GCA_963713575.1. GTDB lineage: Bacteria > Pseudomonadota > Alphaproteobacteria > Rhizobiales > Hyphomicrobiaceae > JAGVSR01. Next base: position 249,361 of record CAVQMH010000001.1, on the reverse strand, counting down.
GGATCGGCGTCGCGGACAGCGTCAGCACGTGGACGTCCTCGCGCAGCTTCTTCAGCCGCTCCTTGTGGGTGACGCCGAAGTGCTGCTCCTCGTCGACGATGAGCAGGCCGAGGCGCTTGAACTCGATCGCCTTGCCGAGCAGCGCGTGCGTGCCGACGACGATGTCGATCGTTGCCGTCCTTCGAGCCCGGCCTTCACCTCGGTCAGTTCCTTGGCCGGAACCAGGCGCGAGGCCTGCGCGACCTTGACCGGCAGCCCCTGGAAGCGCTCGGAGAAGGTCTTGAAGTGCTGGCGCGCGAGCAGCGTCGTCGGCACCACCACCGCGACCTGCATGCCGTTCAGGGCGGCGACGAAGGCGGCGCGCAGCGCCACCTCGGTCTTGCCGAAGCCGACGTCGCCGCAGACCAGCCGGTCCATCGGCCGGCCGGAGGCGAGATCGTCGAGCACGGCGTCGATGCTGGCCGCCTGGTCCTCGGTCTCCTCATAGGGAAAGCGCGCGACGAATTCGTCGTAGGCGCCGGCTGGCGGCGAGACGGCGGGCGCTTCGTTCAGCTGGCGCAGCGCTGCGATCTTGATCAGCTCGCTGGCGATCTCGCGGATGCGCTTCTTGAGGCTGGGCCTTGCGCGACTGCCAGGCGCCGCCGCCGAGCCTGTCGAGTTGGCGCATCGCCTTCGTCCGAGCCGTAGCGCGACAGCAGTTCGATGTTCTCGACCGGCAGGTACAGCTTGTCGCCGCCGGCATAGATGAGTTCGAGGCAGTCGTGCGGCGCGCCCAGCGCCGTGATCGTCTTCAGGCCGACGAAGCGGCCGATGCCGTGGTCGACATGCACGACGAGATCGCCCGACGGAGAGGCTGGTCGCCTCGGTGAGAACGTCTGGCGGCGCGCTTGTGCTTGCGGCGCGGCCGCACCAGGCGGTCGCCCAGGATGTCCTGTTCGCCGATGACGGCGAGAGTCGGCGTCTCGAAGCCGTCTTCGATGCCGAGCACGCCAAGCGCTGTCGATGTCGCCCGGCAGGGCCAGCGCTTCGGCGTAGCTGTCGACCTTGCGCACGTCCTTCAGGCCGTGGTCGGCCAGCAGGCTGGCGAAGCCGTTCGCGCGCGCCGGGCGTCCAGGTGGCGACGATCACGCGGCGCTTGCCGATCTGCAGCGCGCGGATGTGAGCGACGACGGCATCGAAGACGTTGATGTCCGGGTTCTGGCGTTCGAGCTGCGAAGCTTTTGCCCTTCTTGGCGTGCATCGATCGCACGTGCGGACCTTCGGTCTGCTCAAACGGCGTGAGGCGCACGATCTCGTGGCCGCCGAGCGCTTGCCCCCAGGCTTTGGCGTCGAGGAACATCTGGTCCGGGCGGCACGGGCTTGTAGGGTCGGCGCCGAAGCTCTTCGTCTCGAGTCCTTCGACGCGGGCCTCGTAATGTTCGCCTGATCTGCTCGAAGCGCTGCTTTGACCACGTCTTCGGCATGGTGATCGAACGACACCTTCGCGCCGGGCACGTAGTCGAAGAGCGTCTCGAGCCTCTCGTGGAACAACGGCAGCCAATGCTCCTGGCCCTGGATAGCGGCGGCCGGCGCTCACCGCCTCGTACAGCGGATCGTCGCCGGTCGCGCCGCCGAACATCTCGACATAGCGGCGGCGGAATAGTGCGATCGGCTGCTTCTCCGAAGGCGACCTCGCTGATCCGGCATCAGAACGAGCTTCTGGCACCGGCTTCAGCGTGCGCTGGGTCTCGGTATCGAACGACTTGATGCTCTCCAGCGTGTCGCCGAAGAAATCGAGACGGACCGGCGTCTGAGCGGCCGGGCGGGAAGAGATCGAGAATGCCGCCGCGCACGGCATATTCGCCCGGCTCCATGACCGTGGACGAGCGCGTGTAGCCGGCGAGCGACAGGCGGCGGATCAGTTCGCCCATGTCGATGCGCTGGCCGGGCGCCAGGATCTTCATGGCGTTCTTGATGAACAGCCGCGGCGGCACCCTCTGCAGCACCGCGTTGACCGTCGTCAGGACGATCGTCGGGTCCTTGCGCCCGCCGATGGCGAGCTTGGCGAGCGCCGTGATGCGCTTGGCGACGATGTCGGCGTTCGGGCCGACGCGGTCGTAGGGCACCGTGTCCCAGGCGGGAAACGAAATGATCTTCACCTTCGGGGCGAAGAACTTCAGCGCGTTTTCGATCTCCTCCGTGCGGCGGTCGTCGCGCGCGATGTGCAGATGGAGGCCCGGCCCGGCAGCGCTGCCGGCCTCCTGCGACGAGATCGGCCAGCACGAGGGCGTCGAGGCCTTCGGGAACGCCGCATAAAATGGTGTCGTGCTTGGCGGTCATGTCTCGGGCTCAAAAGTCTCGTCAGGCGGACGGCATGCCGTGGAAGGCACGGACTGCGTTGACGATATCGGCATGTGGCACGTCATGGGCGGCCGCAGGCGAGAGCAACAGCGCCTGAAGCTCCGTCTCCTGCTGGGTCAGAAAATCTTCGAAGCGCGTCAGTTCAGCCGCATCCATGCTACCGAGCCGCGCACCGGCATAAGTCCCGATCAGAATATCGAGTTCCTTGGTGCCGCGGTGGGTTGCGCGCCAAAGTGCCCGGCGGCGGCGGACATCGAGATCATCGGCCGAGATGGGGTGCTCCATGAAGGGCGGGGCGTCCTTGTGGGTTTTCCAGGAGAACGCTTGACGCGTTCGGCTTCCATGGGTTTGCTCCGCCGGTGGATGCACGGGGCAACGGCGGCAAGGCGGTTCTATAGCGCTCGGGCGAGGTTAGGGCTAGACCAGCCGAAGCCCGCCGGCCGCCGGCGAATGATTTGCCGCGCCTTCGCGCAGACTGTTCCACACGCCAATCCGCGGTTTGACCCTCCGCTCGCCCCCGCGCACCGATCCGAAGGTATCCGGAGCCTCATGCGGCCCAACGATCTCACACCTTTGTTCGCGCCTGTGGAGACGCTTAAGGGCATCGGCCCCCGGTTGGCCGTGCTCATGAAAAAGGCGTTGAAACTTCCGCCGGGGTTCGCGAACCGCGGGTACTGGATCTTCTGTGGCACATGCCGACGGGTGTGGTGGACCGGCGGGCGGAGCCCTCGGTCGCGGATGCGGTGCCGGGGACGATCGTGACGCTCAAGGTGCGTGTCCTGAAGCACAAGGCGCCGCCGCGGGGCAACACCAAGGCGCCCTATAAGGTCTCCACCGAGGATGAGACCGGCCGCCTGGACCTCATTTTCTTTCGCGCGGAGCCAAGTTTCGTCGAGCGGCAGTTGCCGGTCGGAGAGATCCGCTACATCTCCGGCCGGGCCGAAAAGTACGGCGACACTCTGCAGATGGCGCATCCCGACTACATCGTCGCCGAAGACCGCCGCGCCGACCTGCCGTTGCTGGAACCGGTCTATCCGCTGACGGCCGGGCTGACCGCAAAGGTGGTGCTAAAAGCCGCGCGGCAGGCGGTCGAACGCGTTGGCGCGTTCCCCGAGTGGCAGGACCCGGCTTGGCTGAAAGCCCGCGGGTGGCGCGGGTTCAGCGAGGCCATGCATCGCGTCGCACCATGCCGGACGATGCGGGCGATGTTTCACCGTCGTCGCCGGCTTGGCAGCGGCTCGCGTTACGATGAATTGCTCGCCGAACAATTGGCGCTCGGTATCGTGCGGCAGAGTTTCAAGGCGCAGCGCGGGCGGCCGGTTCGGGGCGACGGGCGCATCCGCGCGCGCATCATCAAGGCCCTGCCGTTCGCTCTCACCAATTCGCAGAAGACGGCGCTTGCCGACATTGCAGCCGACATGGCCGCACCGAACCGCATGCTGCGACTGCTGCAGGGCGATGTCGGCTCGGGCAAGACGGTGGTCGCGCTGATGGCGATGGCGATTGCCGTCGAAGCCGGCGCGCAGGCCGCGCTGATGGCGCCGACGGAAGTGCTGGCGCGGCAGCATCTGGAGACGATCGCACCGCTTGCGGAAGCAGGCCGGGCTTGCGCATCGGGCTATTGACCGGGCGCGAGAAGGGCAAGCCGCGCGAGCATCTTTTGCAGGCGCTGCGGGACGGCGAAATCGATCTCCTCATCGGCACACACGCGCTGTTCCAGGATGACGTGGTGTTCCATGATCTGGCGTTCGCGGTGATCGACGAGCAGCACCGCTTCGGCGTGCACCAACGGCTCGCGTTGCAGATGAAGGGCGGCGAAGGCGGCGCCAACATGCTCGTGATGACGGCGACGCCGATCCCGCGCACGCTGCTGATGACGCACTACGGCGATCTGGACGTTTCGAAACTCACCGAGAAGCCGGCCGGCCGCAAACCCATCGTCACCAAGGCCGTGCCGACAGACGCGATGGAGAAACTCATCGATCGCATCCGTGTGCAGCTGGCGGAGGGTGCGCAGGTCTACTGGGTGTGTCCGCTGATCGAGAGTTCGGAGTTGAGCGAGCTTGCGGCGGCGGAAGAGCGCCACGCGCACTTGAAGCAGATTTTCGGTGAGACGGTCGGGCTGCTGCACGGCGCAATGACGTCGGCGGCGAAGGACGCGACGATGGCGGCGTTTGCCAAGAACGAGCTCAAGATCCTGGTGGCGACGACGGTGATCGAAGTCGGCGTCAACGTGCCTAACGCCAACATCATGGTGATCGAGCACGCAGAGCGGTTCGGACTGGCGCAGCTGCATCAGTTGCGCGGACGCGTGGGACGGGGATCGCGCGAGAGTTTCTGCATGCTGCTTTTCGCGCAGCCGCTTGGGCGAGACGGCCAAGGCGCGACTCGCGATGATGGAAGCCACCGAGGACGGATTCCTGATCGCGGAGAAGGATCTGGAGTTGCGCGGCGGCGGCGAAGTTCTGGGCGCGCGGCAAAGCGGTCTGCCGGAATTTCGCATCGCTGACGTGCCGAATTTTCCGATGCTGCTCGCAGCCGCGCGAGACGACGCTCGGATGATCCTCGATCGGGACCCGTCGCTCACCGGTCCGCGTGGCCGAGCGCTGCGCACGCTGCTTTATCTGTTCGAGTGCGACGAAGCCGTACGGCTGTTCCGGGCGGCTTAAGGCTTGGGCCGGGCGGCGTCGGCGAGTTTGCGCAGGCGAGCCTGCTGGTCAGGCATGACCATGCCGGCGGAGATCACGACCTTGGCTGCGTCTTCCACGGTCATCTGGAGGAGCGTCACATCCCGGCGCGGCACGAAGCAGATGAAGCCCGTCGGTGGAACGATGCCCGTCGGCATGAAAACGGTGACGAGGTCGGTTTCACCACCCGGCTCGGCGGCTGCGATCTCGCCTCCAGCCTCGCCCGTGACGAAGACGATCGACCAGAGCCCCTTTGAGGGAAATTCGATCAGGCCCACCTTCTGGAACGCACGTTTCTTATCGGTCGCCGTAACCGCGCTTTCGAAAATCTGCTTCAGCGCGCGATAGACGTTGCGCACGATCGGCATCCGGTCGAGTACCATTTCACCGCCCGAGATGAGGGAGCGGCCAAGGAGGTTGGCGCCGAAAAAGCCGATGAGCGTCAACCCGATGATGCCGAAGAGAACGCCGATACCCGGGACGGCGAACGGCAAATAGGTCTCGGGCAGGTACATCGACGGGATCAGCGGCTTCACATAGTCGTCGGCGAACTCGATGAACCACTTGATCAGGTAGACCGTCACTGCGACGGGACCAACGATGATGATACCGGTGAGGAAGTAGTTGCGCAGGCGCGCGCCTAAGCGAAGCGGTACGACGGGGTCGTCGTGCGCTAGACGTTTCAGGCCCTCCGCAAGGACGGCCTCGCCATCGGCGGCGGATGGCTCCGGTTGCTCATCAGTGTTGGGGTCCCGGCTCATCCGAACATGGTGCGGTGGACGCCGTGCCGCGTCAACGGTCTGCCTGCGGGATCACTTCGTGACGACAAGGCAGTCGTAGCCTTTGGGCCTCAGTGCCGTGCAGAATTGGCCGGGCTCGGCCGCGCTTGCGTAGGGTCCGACCTGGACGCGATAAAATGTACCGTTGCCGAACGTAATCTCGTCGATCGCGGGCGCGGCTGTGCCTATGGCCTGCGCGTGTTCGGCCCGCAATCTGGCCGTGATCTGCTCGGCTTCATCGCGCGAGCGCACGATTCCGACTTGCAGGCGATACTTGCCGGCTGCGGTGTTGCGCGCGGTATCCACCGCCGCGGTCTTTTTCTTTGCGGCCGATTTGCCATCCGCTTTCGCTGGGGCGGTGACTACGCTCGTGCCGGAATCCCAGCCGACAGATGGTGAGGGCGGTGGCGGCTGTGCAGACGGCGCCGTGGCCGTCGCAACATTGGTCGATGGATCGGCGGTGGCGCTGTTACCACTGCCGAACATGCCACCGAAGAATCCGGTGACGGCGCTGCCGGCATTGCTGATGGCGGAGCCGACGTTGGCAAGCGGGGGCGACGCCGACGGTGCCGCGGCATCGCCTTGCGGTAGTGCGGAGAGCGAGGGCGCTTCGGGTGACGATAGCGTGGCGTAGCCCCCCGAAGGCGTCGAGAGATTGGGTACGGACGCCTCGGCCGCGCTCTTCTCGTTGCTGGCACTCCAAGAGGAGGTTGCGCTGTCGGCGGGCGCGGCGGCAGGCGTCGGCGGTGGCTTGGCTTGCACGGGCGGGGCCGATGAGGCGACGGCGGCTGGAGCGTCGAGCGGAGGTGCCCCGATCGGCGTTGCCGTACCCAGGCCCGCTTCCTGGTAAGCCGCCTGGCGCTGCTCCATCGCGGCGGCGCGATCGGCGTCACTGAGGCCATTCTTGAGCCAGACCGCGGAGGTCAGATCTGAGATCGCTTGTGCGCTCTTGCCGGTCTTGCGGTAGGCCGCGCCGCGATAATACAGCGCCTTCGCCATCTGCTGGCTCGACAGGCCACCCATCGAAAGTGCCGTCGAGAGCGACTGGATGGCGGGCCCATACTTACCGGCTTCGAAGGCCTTGGCGCCCGCCTCATAGGATTTGACACCGCTTGCGGCGGGCTTCTTTTCGGCGGCCGGGGCCGTGGGGACGTTCTGCGCATGCGACTGCAACGGCGCGGCCATGACCGCGACCGCGCAACAGGCGGCGAGCAAAATCGCTTGGCGTGCATACGTCCTGTTATCCCCCGATCACGGCTTGGCACGCTGAACACGACTGACGTAACGATCGACCTTGTATGTCAAGCGCCATGTGGTGGCAATTCTGGGGCACGATCCGCACAGGTCCTCCCCAAGCTATCGACAGCCTTCTCGCCCCGGTCACAGTTAACGCTGAGTGCAACGGGGGATCACTCCACCGTGACCGACTTGGCGAGGTTGCGCGGCTGGTCCACGTCGGTGCCCATGACGACGGCGGTGTGGTACGCGATGAGTTGGATCGGCACCGCATAAAGCAGCGGATTGGCGAAGTCCTGTCCCTTCGGAACTTTGATGTGGGCAACCAACTTGCAGCCGCACTTCTCAGCCGGGGCATCGGAGATAAGAATGATCTGGCCGCCGCGGGCGGCGACCTCCTGCATGTTGGAAACGGTCTTATCAAAAAGGTCGTCGTCGGGCGCGACAACGATGACAGGGACGTTCTCGTCGATGAGCGCGATGGGCCCGTGCTTGAGTTCACCCGCAGCGTAACCTTCGGCGTGGATGTAGGAGATCTCTTTCAGCTTCAGCGCGCCCTCGAGCGCGAGGGGATAGTTGATGCCGCGGCCGAGGAAGAGCACGTCGCGGGCTTTCGACAGGTACTGCGCGAGTTCTTCGTACTGCTGCTCGTGATGCAGCATCGACGACATGAGGCGCGGCACCTCGAGCAAACGCCTTGACCAGTTCGGCTTCTTTCTCGGGCGTGATCGTGCCCTTGGCGCGGCCGATGGCGATGGCGAGGCAAGCCAGTGCGGAGAGCTGGCAGGAGAACGCCTTCGTGGAGGCGACGCCAATTTCGGGGCCGGCCAGCGTCGGCAGCACGGCGTGGCTTTCGCGAGCGATCGATGACGTGCGCACATTGACGATGGAGACGATGCGCTGGCCGCCGGCCTTACAGTAGCGGAGCGTCGCCAGCGTGTCGGCGGTTTCGCCCGACTGTGAGACGAACACCGCAAGGCCGCCATCGACGAGGGGTGCCTCACGGTAGCGAAATTCGGAGGCGATATCGATTTCGACCGGAACGCGGGCGTAACGCTCGATCCAGTACTTGCCGACGAGGCCGGCGTAGTACGCCGTGCCGCACGCCGAGATCGTCACGCGCGGGATGGTGGCGAGATCAATGCCGAGATCGGGAAACGCGATGGTGCCGGCGCCCATGTCGAGGTAGTTCGCGAGCGTATGGCTCACGACTTCGGGCTGCTCGTGGATTTCCTTCGCCATGAAGTGGCGGTGATTGCCCTTGTCGACCAGGAGCGCGCTGGCGACGGATTTGATCTTCGGGCGATCGACGCGTTTGCCGTGCTCGTCGTAGATTTCAACACCGGAGCGACGCATGACGGCCCAGTCGCCCTCATCGAGATAGGTGATCGTGTCGGTGAACGGTGCGAGCGCGATGGCGTCGGAGCCGAGATACACCTCGCCTGTGCCGTAGCCGATCGCGAGCGGCGAGCCCTTGCGGGCGGCGATCATCAGGTCATCGTGGCCGGCGAAGATGATGCCGAGCGCGAAGGCGCCCTGGAGCTTGGCGAGAGCGGCTTTGGTGGCGGCTATCGGATCAAGGCCCTTGTCGAGTTCGTCGGTGACGAGGTGGACGACGGCTTCAGTGTCGGTGTCGGTCTCGAAAACGTGACCGCGGGCTGTGAGTTCGGCTTTGAGCTCGCGATAGTTCTCGATGATGCCGTTGTGCACGACGCCGACCTTGGCGCTCATGTGCGGATGGGCGTTGCGTTCCGTGGGACGGCCGTGTGTCGCCCAGCGCGTGTGACCGATGCCGACGTGACCCTGCAGCGGCTGTTCGTGGAGCCGCGTTTCGAGATTGCGCAGCTTACCTTCGGCGCGGCGGCGGTCGAGGTGCCCGTTTTCGAGTGTGGCGACGCCGGCGCTGTCGTAGCCGCGGTACTCGAGGCGGCGCAAGGCGTCGACCAAATCGATCGCAACGGGCTTATTGGCGAGAATTCCGACGATGCCACACATGGCAGATGTCCCTATCGTCCTTTGAATTGCTTTTCGACTACGTCGTGCGTCGCGGTTGGCGACAAATCAAACTCTGGTTCGGGTCACATCGCGCCGATCATGCCTCACGATTTCGCGGCCTTGCGGCGCGCCATCACGGTGCGGAACTTCGCGGCCCATTCCGGCCGTTCTTCCTGGCCCGACCGTTCCAGCGCCAGCGCACCCGGGGCAACGTCTTTGGTGATTACGCTACCGGAGCCGACGTAGGCACCGTTACCGATCTTGATCGGAGCGACGAGCGACGCATTCGAACCGATGAACGCCCCCTCCCCGACCTCGGTCTTGTGTTTGATGAAGCCATCATAGTTGCAGAAGATCGTCCCGGCGCCGATGTTTGCGCCTGCTCCGACCGATCCGTCGCCAAGGTAGGAGAGATGGTTGGCTTTTGCACCATCGCCCACCGCGACGTTCTTTACCTCGACGAAGTTGCCGATATGAACGCCGACGCCAAGCGCCGCGCCGGGGCGCAGGCGCGCGTAGGGACCAATGCGCGCGTTGGCGCCGATGCTGGCGCCTTCGATGTGGCAGAACGCTTTGATTTCAGCGCCATCCGCGATGGTGACGCCGGGCCCGAACACGACGTTCGGTTCAATGATGACATCGCGGCCAATGACGGTGTCGTAGCTGAAGAACACCGTCTCGGGGGCGGTCAGTGTCGCGCCGTTGTCCATGGCGACTTGACGCGCGCGGTCCTGCCAGATGCGTTCAGCGACGGCGAGCTGGCTGCGCGAGTTGACACCCAGCACTTCATCTTCCGGCGTGCGAACAACGGCGGCGCGCACTGCGTCGGCACGGGCAATCTCAACGGCGTCGGTCAGGTAGTACTCGCCTTTCGCGTTGGCGTTGCCGATGCGGCCCAGCACGCCGAGGAGATCGGGGAGGCGGAAGGCCAAGACGCCTGAATTGCAGAGCGTGATCTTGCGTTCCTCAGGGCTGGAATCCTTGTGCTCGCGGATGGCGAGCAATGTGCTCTCGCCGACCGTGATGAGGCGGCCATAACCCGTCGGGTCTTTGGCTTCAAAGCCGAGAACGGCGACACCGGCTCCCCCGTCGAGGGCGGAGCGCAGTGATGCCAGGGTCGTCGGTTCGATAAGGGGCGTATCGGCGTAGAGGACGATGACGTCCCCGCTATGGCCTTGCAGGGCCGGGCGGGCGGCGAGCACGGCATCGGCGGTGCCGGACTGGTTCTCCTGCACGAAGACCTGGGCGGCGGGTGCCAGGCGTGCGACCTCGGTCCGGACCTCGTCCTGGCCGGGGCCGACGACCACCGCGATGGCAGCGCCTTCAACGCTCTCAGCCAACGCCAGAACGTGGCCGAGCATGGAGCGGCCCGCCACATTGTGGAGCACCTTCGGCATCGCGGACTTCATGCGCGTGCCCTTGCCGGCGGCGAGAATGACGATCAGCGGCGCTGCGGTGGCCATGATGGGAGTTCTTGAACCTTCTTGATTGTCGACGGAAATTGCTCCGTTGCCGGACATTCCGGCTCACTGGTGCAAGGACCATACCTAGCTCGTAGCGCGCACCCGTGACCGGCGAAAGGCGACGTGATGCTTCAAAGCCGGACCTTGCCCGGATTCGGGCCGGCTCGTCTCGCGGTCGGACGTGTTCCGCACTCTGGACTTGTAGGCAAAACCGCACTTCCGTTGCCGGTCTGCCGTCGTCCACAGGTACACCAAACAGCCCCTCTGCCGCGCGTTGACCCTCCCACACGACTCACGCAGCAATCCGGGAAAGTCCGAATTCGTCGAGGGTTTTAGAGCATGTCTCAGTCGCACAGCCCCTTCCCCCCCATGCCGCCCCCGTTGCCGCCCGGCTTCGCCGCAGGTCCCGGATCGAACGCTGCGCCTGTTCAACCGGCCGCCGAAGTCAATTTCGATGGTTCGATGGGCGCGGCCTTTCCGCCTGCGTTCGAAATACATCCGGGAGGCGGGCGTACGGTACGGGCGGCGCGGCGCGGGGGTCTCTCCCTCGGGAGCATGGCTTGGGGTGTCGCGGCGGCCACGGCCGTAGCCTACCTCTCGGTCGTCCTCTTGCGTCCGGATCTTGTTGCCCGCATCGACAGCGGTGGCGCTGCCGTCGCCGAAATCGAGACGTTGCGCGGAGAGGTCGACGGGCTTCGCCGCGATGTGGCGAGTGTGCGCTCCATGGTCGGCGAGGCGGCCTCACAGCAGAAGGTCATCTTCGAACGCCTCGCGGCACTGGGCGCTCCGGTAACCGCACCGTTGCCAGCCTCCGAGGCGGCATCGCCGCCCCCGGCACTGCGCCTCGACAGCGCACCGGTCAACGGGCCGATGTCGCCGCGAGCCGATGCTGCTCCCTCACCGTCGGCCGTCGTCCCGTCAGGCGCTGCGGCCAGATCAATCGCCGATGCGAAAGTCTTGAATTCCAAGCCCGCGCTCGAGACCGGCAGCGTAAAGCCCGTTCCTCAGGCAGCGCCCGCACCTGCTGCGACGCCGGCAGCAGCCCCCGCCGAACCACCGCCATTTGCTGCACCGGTCGTGACACCGGCGGCAAAGCCCGTCGGCGTGCAGATCGCGTCTGGCTCATCGATCGACAGCCTGCGGCTGAGCTGGAACCTGCTGTCTGAAACGCACGCCGACAAGCTCAAGAACCTGGAGCCGCGCTACTCTCTGTCCGTCGACAATGGCGCCGTGGTCTACAATCTGATGGCCGGCCCGGTGAAGTCGGCAGCGGATGCGAAGAAGATGTGCAAGGCACTCGCTGCCAAGGCGATCCCGTGCAAGGTCGTCGATGAATTTGGCGGCGCGGCGCTCTGAGTAATGGGCGCATTGCGACTGCGCTCCCGCGCAGCCAGCCAAAGCGCTCATCATGGTTGGGGTGGAAGCCAGGCGCAGCGCTTGAGCCAGCGGCGTTCGATTTCGCGGGCGATCAGGCCGGTCGCGTCCATGGGGGCGTAGGTCCAGGCGGGCAGACGATCAACGGTTTCGGGCAAGCGGCGCGTTGCATGAAGCGCCTCCAGCTTAGCGTGGAAGCGCTGAAACTTGGGCTTCCCACCCGTGGGGTGGAACACATATACGGGCCGCCCGGTGGCGCAGCACTCGCCCGTCATGTTGACGCTGTCGGCGGTGACGATGAACGCATCGGCGTGAGCAAAGAAGCCGGGATACGGATTGTCGCCGGTGCCGTCCCACAAAATGCGTGGGGCGTTGCGGGTCGCGGCGTCCGTGATTTCAACGAGACGCGGATGGGTTCGGCGCGACGGCGTGATCATGAATGATGCGCCGAGTTTGGCGATCGACTGTAGAGACGCCTGCAGCCGCCGGTCGTCGGCGTCGCTGAACTGATACGATCCATTTTTGCCACCGAGCAACACGGCGATGCGCGGATGCGGCAGTGCTGCGATTTCGGACGCGACACTCGCACGCAGATCCGCGATGCGTTCCGGCGAAAAGCCGTGCGGTGACGTCGGCGTCGTAAAGACGTTGGGGCCGCGGCGCCGATCGTGCTCGGGCACCCAGATCAAATCAGCCGTTTTCGGTCCCGTCTGCGGATCGAGCAGCACGACGGTGAAAACGCTAGGTCCAGCGCGGCGGCGCAATTCCTTCACGTAGGGAATGGCTGCGCGGCCGGTGGCGATGACGAGGACGGGCCAAGGCGGACAGAAATGAGATCCAGGCTCGCCGAAGCCGGCGCTCTTGGGCACGCGGCCCCAGGGCGCCGTCCACTTCTTGACGCCCTCCAGCGTCACGCGCTTCATCTCGTAATCGACGCCCAGCGCCTCCGCGAGACCGCGTGTCTGGGTGTCCATGCCGGCCTTAGCCTCGCTGATGATCCAGCAGCGGGCGCCGGCGAGCGGGCGGTTTTTTTTGGGGGTTTCGAGAGAGGTTTCAGTCGCCATGGCCGCAACCTGCGGCTTTTCCCGGCGATCTGTCCAGCGGGGAGGGCCGAGAGATTACGGTCATTTTGTTTCCCCTGACCGCCGTTGAGAGACATAATCGGGCTGGCTCCCTTCCAGCGATTCCCCCGATGACCAGAAAACTCGACAGCACCGACTGGCGCATCCTGAAGGAACTCATGGCCGACGGATCGCTCACCAACGTGGCCCTGGCGGGCAAAGTCGGATTGTCCGCGCCTCCGTGCCTGCGGCGGGTGCGGGCTTTGGAGGAGACGGGGGTTATCACGGGTTACACCGCTCTCATCGACGAGCGGGCGCTCGGATTCGAATTGACGGCCTTCGCGATGGTGGGGTTGCACAATCAGTCCGAAGCGGATCTGCGCACCTTCGAAAACCGCATCCTGGGTTGGCCGATCGTCCGCGAGGCCTACATGCTCTCTGGCGAGAGCGATTACATCCTGAGGTGCGTAGCGCGCGACCTCACGTCGTTTCAGGATTTCATTCTGAAAGATCTGACCGCGGTTCCGAACGTGGCGAGCGTAAAGACGACACTTGCGATCCGCCGCGCCAAACTCGCGCCGGGCGTGCCGGTTGCGCCCGAATGATCTAGTCCATCCGGTCGAGGTGGCGGACGTTGCGCAGATCCGGGAAGAGGCGGGCCCAGAGGGCAGCTGTGAGGAGCGCACCAGCGCCGCCGATCACGACAGCGGGAACGGCGCCGAAGCCGGCGGCCATGCTGCCGGCGCGGAATTCGCCCAACTCATTCGACGCGCCGATGAAGGTCATGTTGACGGCGCTGACGCGGCCCCGCAGTTCGTCCGGCGTCTTCAGCTGGATCAGGGTCTGGCGGATGAAGACACTGACCATATCGGCGGCCCCCATGATTGCCAGCATCAGAACTGACAGCCATACGAGCGTCGACATGCCGAAAACGATAATGGCAAGGCCATAGACGGCAACCGCTACGAACATTGTCAGGCCCGCGTGATCGCGGACGGGATTGTTGACGAGCCAAAGGCTCATCAGAAGGGCGCCGACGCCGACGGACGACCGCAGCGCGCCCAGTCCCCAAGGACCGACGTCCAAGATATCGCGGGCAAAGACCGGCAGTAGCGCCATTGCCCCGCCCAGCATGACGGCGATCATGTCCAGGGACAGCGCACCGAGCACAATCGGCTGGCTCCAGATGTAGCGAAAGCCGGCGAAGAGCGCCTCCGTCGTGACCGGCTGCGACGACTGCCGCTGCTCGGGTTTCGGGATCAGGAGCGTCAGCACGCCGGCACTGAGAAAGAACAGGATCGAGACCGAATACGCGAGTTCCGACGAGACGCCGTAGAGCAGTCCGCCAGCGACGGGGCCGACGATGGTCGCGACCTGAAAGCTCGAAGAGTTGAGTGCGATGGCGTTGGCAAGGGCTGTCTGCGGGACCAGATTCGCTATCAGGGATTGCACGGCGGGACCCATGAAAGCGCGGGCGATACCGAAGACGAGGAGCACGGCATAAACCGGCCAGATTGCCGACAGTCCTTGATGCAGGATCGTGAGGAGCGCCAAGGCGCAGACGGCTTCCACCGCCATGCACGTCGCCATGATCATGCGGCGGTTGAAACGATCGGCCACGGATCCGGTGACGAGGACGAGAATGGGCGCGGGCAGGAATTGCACAAGGCCAACGAGCCCTAGAAGAAAGGGATCGCGGGTCTGATCGTAGATCTGCCAGCCGACGGAGACGCTCAACACCTGGATCGCGAACACGAGCAGGAAGCGCGCGACCCAGTACAGCCGATATCCGGGGTAATCGAAGGCACGATCGGACGGCGGCGCCCCGTTTGCAGGAGACCCAGGGGACGCGTCGGACACGGTCATGGTGCAGTTTCTCCGGCCCGCAGATTGCGCGGACCTGCCGGTAGCGCGCCGGCTACTTCCACTCGACCTTGAGGATCTCGTAGGACCGCGAGCCCTTGGGCGTCGTCACCTCGGCGGTCTCGCCCTTGGCCTTGCCGATCAGGGCGCGCGCGATCGGGCGAGGAGATCGAGATCTTGCCTTCGCGCACGTTGGCTTCCATATCGCCGACGATCTTGTACTTGACCTTCTCGCCGGTGTCCTCGTCGACAGCGTCACGGTGGCGCCGAACTTGACGGTGTCGCCCGACAGCTTGGCCGGGTCGATGACTTCGGCACGGGACAGCTTGTCCTCGAGTTCCGCGACCTTGGCCTCGTTCAGGCCCTGCGCTTCCTTGGCGGCGTGATACTCGGCATTCTCAGAGAGATCGCCGTGCGCGCGCGCCTCCGAGATCGCCTGGATGATGCGCGGGCGTTCCTCGGCTTTCAGACGATGCAGCTCGGCCTCGAGACTTCTTGAAGCCCTCGATGGTCATCGGCACCCGTTCCATCGCCATCTCCAACTTCTCCTCGATTGTCCGTGGCTCGCCGGAGCCGGCGCCTCGGTCTAACGCAATTGCTGAGTCGACTCACTCGCCGACGGAGTATCTCCAGCTCGGCGCGCGGCCGGTTTGTCGCACCCGTGGACAGTGCGCGACGAATTCAGTCTCAGGTTGCCGCGTACGCGTAGCTCTGCAGCGGGGCAACCTTCAGCGATATCGCGCCTTCGATGCCTTGATCGCCTTGCGTCACCGCGACCGCCCCCGCCAACGTTGTATAATAGGGGATATGGTTAAGCAAGGCCGTGCGGCGGATGTCCTTGCTGTCGGCCAGCGCCTTGGCGCCCTCGGTGGTGTTGAACACCAAGCGAACTTCGCCGTTCTTCATGGCGTCGACGATGTGCGGGCGGCCTTCCAGCACCTTGTTGACGTTCTCGCACGGGATGCCGTGGGCCTCGAGATGGCGCTGGGTGCCGCGGGTCGCGACGATCCGGAAGCCCAGGTCGACGAGCTCGCGCATCGGCGCCGAGGATGCTGGTCCTTGTCGGTGTCGCGTGACCGAGACGAAGACGGTGCCGGCACGTCGGCAGCGCTGCCCGGCGCCGAGCTGGCTCTTGGCGAAGGCCATCGCGAAGTCGCGGTCGATGCCCATCACCTCGCCGGTCGAGCGCATCTCCGGGCCGAGCACCGGGTCGACGCCGGGGAAGCGGGCGAACGGGAACACCGCCTCCTTGACGCGCGATATGGTCGAGCTTCGGCGGCTTCAGGCCGAAGCTCGGCGAGCGTCTCGCCGGCCATGATCCGCGCGGCGATCCCGGCGACCGGCATGCCGATCACCTTGGCGACGAACGGCACCGTGCGCGAGGCGCGCGGGTTGACCTCGAGGACGTAGATCTCGCCGTCCTTGATCGCGTACTGCACGTTCATCAGGCCGACGACGTTCGAGCGCCAGCGCCAGCTCGCGCGTCTGCCGCTCGAGCTCGGCGATGATCGTCGGCGTCGAGCGAATGCGGCGGCAGCGAGCAGGCGCTAGTCGCCGGAGTGGATGCCGGCTTCCTCGATGTGCTCCATGATGCCGGCGATGAAGATGTCCTTGCCGTCGCACAGGCAGTCGACGTCGACTTCGACGGCATCGGTCAGATAGCGGTCGATCAGCAGCGGGCGCTTGTCGCCGAGACGACCAGTTCGCGACGGGCCGGTCGAGCGTCGCCGACAGGCGCGTGACGTAGCGGTCGATCTCGGCGCCGTCGTGGACGATCTCCATGGCGCGGCCGCCCAGCACGTAGGACGGGCGGATCACCACCGGGATAGCCGATCCGGTCGGCGACCGCGCGCGCCTCGCTCGGGCGATGCGGCGATGCCGCTCTCCGGCTGCTTCAGGCCGAGCTTGTCGAGCAGCGCCTTGAAGCGGTCGCGGTCCTCGGCGAGGTCGATGGCGTCGGGCGAGGTGCCGAGGATCGGCACGCCGGCCTCCTCCAGCGCGCTGCGCGAGCTTCAGCGGCGTCTGGCCGCCGAACTGCACGATGACGCCCTGCAGCGTGCCGTTCGTGCTGCTCGGTGCGGATGATCTCGAGCACGTCCTCGGCGGTCAGCGGCTCGAAATAGAGCCGGTCGGAGGTGTCGTAGTCGGTCGAGACGGTCTCCGGGTTGCAGTTGACCATGATGGTCTCGTAGCCGGCTCGGTGCAGCGCGAAGCAGGCGTGGCAGCAGCAGTAGTCGAACTCGATGCCCTGGCCGATGCGGTTCGGACCGCCGCCGAGGATCATGACCTTCTCGCGTGTCGGACGGCTGCGGCCTCGTCGGCACGGCGCTCCGGCGAACAGGCCGGTCTCGTAGGTCGAATACATGTAGGCGGTCGGCGAGGCGAACTCGGCCGCGCAGGTGTCGATGCGCTTGAACACCGGCCGCACGCCGAGCGTCGTGGCGCTGGCGCGCGCACCTCGGCTTCGGTCTTGCCGGCGAGCTTGGCGAGCCGCGCATCGGAGAAGCCCATCGCCTTGAGGCTGCGCAGCTGTCGCGCCGACTGTCGGCAGGCCCGTGCGCCTTGACTCGCGCCTCCGTGTCGACGATCTCCTGCAGATCTGCGCGAGGAACCACGGATCGATCTTGCACGACGCGTGGATCTGCTCGTCGTCGACGCCGAGCCGCAGCGCCTGCGCGACCTTGAGCAGCCGGTCCGGCGTCGGGCGTGCCGAGCGCGGCGCGGATCGACGTTCTTGTCGTCGCCCTGGCCCGAGGCCCTCGATCGTCGACGTCGTCGAGGCCGGTGAGGCCGGTCTCCAGCGAGCGCAGCGCCTTCTGCAGGCTCTCGGCGAAGGTGCGGCCGATCGCCATCGCCTCGCCGACCGACTTCATCGACGGTGGTCAGCGTCGGAGTCGGCGCCGGGGAACTTCTCGAAGGCGAAGCGCGGGATCTTGGTGACGACGTAGTCGATGGTCGGCTCGAACGAGGCCGGCGTCGCGCCGCCGGTGATGTCGTTGTCGATCTCGTCGAGCGTGTAGCCGACGGCGAGCTTGGCCGCGACCTTGGCGATCGGGAAGCCGGTGGCCTTCGACGCCAGCGCCGAGGAGCGCGACACGCGCGGGTTCATCTCGATGACGACCAGGCGGCCGTCCGCCGGATTGACCGCGAACTGCACGTTCGAGCCGCCGGTCTCGACGCCGATCTCGCGCAGCACCGCGAGCGAGGCGTCGCGCATGATCTGGTATTCCTTGTCGGTCAGCGTCAGCGCCGGCGCGACGGTGATCGAATCGCCGGTGTGCACGCCCATCGGATCGATGTTCTCGATCGAGCAGATGATGATGCAGTTGTCCGCCTTGTCGCGGACCACCTCCATCTCGAACTCTTTCCAGCCGAGCACGCTCTCCTCGATCAGCACCTCGCTGGTCGGCGAGGCGTCGAGGCCGCGCTCGACGATCTCGATGAATTCCTCGCGGTTGTAGGCGATGCCGCCGCCGGTGCCGCCCAGGTGAAGGACGGGCGGATGATCGCCGGCAGGCCGATCGATCGAGCTCGCAGCGCCTCGGCCAGCCGCCTGCGGTCATGGTCTGTGCGCCATGCATTGCGAGCTGCGGGCGTCTGCGCAGGCCCGATCTTCGGTCCATCGCCTCGCGGAACAGCTCGCGGTCCTCGGCCTTGTCGATGGCTTCGGCCTTGGCGCCGATCATCTCGACGTCGAATCTCTGCGAGCACGCCCATGCTTCTCGCAGCGCCAGCGCGGTGTTGAGCGCGGTCTGGCCGCCCATGGTCGGCAGCAGGACGAGCTTGCGTCGGGCGTGCCGTCGCTTCTGCGCGATGATCTTGGCGACGATCTCCGGCGTGATCGGCTCGATATAGGTCGCGTCGGCCAGCTCCGGATCGGTCATGATCGTCGCCGGATTGGAATTGACCAGGACGATCCGGTAGCCCTCGGCCTTCAGCGCCTTGCAGGCCTGGGTGCCGGAATAGTCGAACTCGCAGGCCTGGCCGATGACGATCGGGCCCGGCGCCGATGATGAGGATCGATGTTGATGTCTGTGCGTTTGGGCATGGCGGGGCCAACTCTTATTGCAGCGCAAATGGTTTGGCTATAGGCCGCGACGGAACGCGCGCGGGAGCGGGGCGGCTCGCGTGCATCAGGGTTACGGGCTCATCCGTCAAGGCGAAAGCTGCGGGCGCGAACATCCCTCCCCGCGAAAAAGCCCGGCCCTTTTGCTTCGGGCCGGGCTCAATGATGTCAGTCGGGCTCACAAAGACGCGGCTCAGGGCTTGGCTGCCGGCTTCTCGATCTTGAGGTCAACCGGGTAGCTGTAGGTTTCCTGGAAAATCGGTTTGTCGAGCATGCCTTCGCGGGCAAAAACGATGCGGGCTGGAAGCCCCGTCGCGGTGTCCAGATAGATCACGCGCAGCGCTTCGTTCTTGGGCTCCTCGGCGGGCGCTTCTCCGCGCTTTTCAGCTTCGAGCTGCTCGGGTGTCTTCTGTTTCGGTTCGTCCACACCCTTGTACGCGCGGACCTGCTTACCTTGGACCGTCTCGGTGCCCATGCACTCGAACAGCCCGACATTCTGGCCCACGTTCGCAAACGTGCTCTTGAAGAAGTTGACCATCTGCTCGGTGGTCGTCGGATCAAGCTTCTGCCATTCGGCACCGACCCTCTTTGGTCCAGGCTTCGGTTCCAATAAGCACCGTTTCCGTGGCCTTGTCCGGTTCGATGACCGTTTTCACAACCTGGCGCATGCGGTCGGGCTTGACGTATTCGACCGTCATGGTGAACGGGCCCTGCTCACCGATGAGGTTCATTTCCTTGCGCACCATTTCTGAATTGCTCTGGCGCGTGAAAGCCTGATTGACCTCAAGACTGCAGTCTGCGAACGCGGCCGGGGACGATACTGCGATCGCCAGCGCGGCAACGGTGCCGCGAAGAAAACGTGTCATTTTGCATACTCCATCGGCCGCGTGCGCGCGCCGTCTGTATCAAGGGCGCAGTGGCGTTATTTCTTGTCTGCGGCGGGTTCGGAGCCGGCCAGCAGTTCCGTCGGCGGGGTGATCGTGATGCCCTCATAGGAATAGACGGCGACAAACTTTGCCGGCCCCTCGGACTTCGCCGATTTGGTCACGTAGAACGCGGGCAATCCGGTGCCGGGCGCCACGTAAACGGTCGTGACGACATCCATCCCGTCGGTATCCTTGGCGACCGCCGTGCCATAGCCGATGAATTCCTTGCCCTCGTACTGGACCTTGCCGAGGCAGGAGAAGTCTGCGGCGGCCTTCGGCGGCACCTTGTAGGCTTCGCGCTCTTGGGTCACGACCTGCGCGTTGTGCGGGGGCTGCTCCTCCCAGCCGCCTTCGGTGTTGGCCCAGGCCCACTTGCCGATGCCGATGGTCTCGACCGGGGCTTCCTCGGTCGGACTTTCGATCTTGTTGTAGATCGCCTCGGGAGCGACGAAATCGATGGTGCGGACCAGCGGCCCGTTCAGGGTCTGCGCGGTGGCGACGGTGCGAAAGGCGGGCTGCGCGCGCTGCTTGACGAAGGCGGCCTCGACTTCACCTTTGCATTTGTCGTCGGCGACGGCCGGCATGGCGGCGGCAGCGAGAGCAGCGAAGGACAGAACAACAGCGCGCATGGTCGAGGTAACCTCCCAATTATTCGAATTTTGCGCTCTTATACGCGGGTCCCGCAGCGGGCTGTCCTTAAATCTGGGAAAGGTTTACCGCGCCGTTGGCGTTTATTTCCCGAACGCCTTGCAGGGGTCGTCGCGCGTGATTGACGGGGTAAAGATGAGGTAGTCGGCTGCGGGGTTGCCGTCGGGATCGCGCGGGACGTAGGCGGCCGGGTCGGTTTTGCCGTCCTCGACTTCAACCAGTACGATGGACACGACCTTCTTATCGGGTGCTCGCGCGCGGATGTACCAGGGCACGCCGCGGTCCAAGAGGGCGTGATTGTTGCCGGTGAGCAGAACGGCGCCACCGTGCTCGTCCACGGCCTTCAAGGTTGCATCGGCGATGTGAGCATCCCGGTAGCGCTGGGCAAGAGCCATGCGCGGGATCGCCGCCTTCGGCAGCATGCCACAATGGGAGGCCTCGATCTCTTCTGCGGAAATGGCGTCGATCTTGTCTCCGAGCGGCTTATCGAGCGCGAGGCGCGTGCGATCCGCTTCGGTCAGCGCACCGGGCCCTTCCTTGGCGACCTTGCGGATCGTGTCGCGCGGCGGATCGCCGGCATAGATCGGTGCACGGGTCGCGATCACCGCTTCGAGCAGCGGGTCGATGGGGTACTTGTCCCAGCCGCCCGTCGCCCAATCGACTTTCTCTTTGAAGTCATCGAGCGTTGCCGGACGCGCGGCTTGGCGATTGAATTTATTGAATGCGGCGACGCCGGCTTCCTGGTCGGCGCGCAACTGCTCCATCACGATCGCTTTAGCCTTCGCCGTCACGATCTTCGTGCGCAGCTTGTGGTGATGTGGATTGTCGTGCGCCTCACCAAGCACCAGCACGTCAAGATCGTTCGGGAGTGGAAGCGCCTTGACGAGGTCCTGTGCATCTTCCGGTGTCGAAAGTGCGGGTGTGCCTGTCGTCCGGCCAGTGTCATAGACGAGACAGCTGTCCACCGCTGAATAGGTCAGAACGGCCTTGCAGAGTGGGTGGGCTTTGACATCGGCCAGCGGGGCTGGCGGAGATATAAATGCCAGGGTTGCGATAAAAGCGGCAATGCCAGCGAGCGAGAGCGACTTCGAATATCTCATGCCAGCACTACTGCTGGAGCGCCCCGCGCGGATCACCGCTCCTTGACGGGGGCCGTCCCTTTCTGAGAGCGCATGAAGTTTGCAAACCGGTTGAACAGATAGTGGCTGTCCTGCGGTCCGGGCGAAGCTTCGGGGTGGTGCTGCACGGAAAAGACCGGCTGGCCTTCGAGCGCCAAACCGCAATTGGAGCCGTCGAACAGCGAGACGTGCGTTTCGACCACGCCGGCGGGCAGCGTGTCGCGATCGACGGCGAAGCCGTGGTTCATGGACACGATCTCGACCTTGTTGGTCGTGAAGTCCTTGACGGGATGATTGGCGCCGTGGTGGCCCTGGTGCATCTTTTTCGTCGTGGCCCCGAGGGCGAGGCCCAGCATCTGGTGGCCGAGGCAAATGCCGAACACGGGCTTGCCGCTGGCGACGAGCTTCTTGATTTCCGGGACGGCGTATTTGCCGGTTGCGGCCGGATCGCCGGGACCGTTGGACAGGAACACGCCATCCGGCTTGCGCGCGAGGATGTCTTCCGCTGTCGTCTTGGCGGGCATCACCGTTACCTTGCAACCGGCGTTGGCGAGGCAGCGCAGGATGTTGCGCTTCAGGCCGTAGTCGAGGGCGACGACGTGGAACTCGGGCTTCTCGTTGCGGGGATAGCCCTTGTCCCACACCCAGCGCATCTCGTCCCAGGTGTAGCTCTGGCCGCTGGTCACGTCGGGCACGAGGTCCATGCCGACGAGACCCGGCCAGGCCGCGGCCTCGGCCTTCAGCTTGGCGATGATCGAAGCGGCCCGACGGGTCGTGCGCGATGACGCCGTTGGGCATGCCCTTTTCGCGGATCAGGGCGGTCAGCGCGCGCGTGTCGATGCCCGCGATGGCGATGATGCCGCGCGCCTTCAGCCACCGGTCGAAATGTTCGGCCGCGCGGTAGTTGGATGGCTCCGTGATGGCGGCGCGCAGCACGCAGCCGCGGACGCCGGATCGGGAGGCCAGATTGGACGTTTCGGTATCCTCGACATTGGTGCCGACGTTGCCGATATGGGGAAACGTGAAGGTGATGATCTGGCCGGCATAGGAGGGATCGGTCAGGATTTCCTGATAGCCGGTCATCGCCGTGTTGAAGCAGACCTCGCCGACAGCCGTGCCGGTGGCGCCGAGCCCGTGCCCCTCGATGACGGTGCCGTCGGCGAGCACGAGCCGCGCGGTGGTCGAAATTTCGGTCCAGGGCGCGGGCGTTGGCGACGTCATCGGGGCCTCACGGGGTCGGGCTCAGGAGTTGGGGTGCCTGCGGCCATGCTGGAAGCCGGGTGACGCGCGAGCGTACCCAGACCGGAGGCCGGAGACCCTTGAAATTCGGCCGGACCCTAGGGGAAGCGCTCTGCGAAATCAAGGAACGCACCGGGATTACAAAGGTCACTGTCGCCACACCGGAGCCGTCACCTTGCCGCACCTGTCGGTGGCCGCCTCAGGCGTTTGTCAAAGGTGTCGCTTGCCGGATGCGGGACTTAATCCTACACACCGCCCTCCGAATTTGAGGATTAGAGCCATGCGCACCCGGATCAACGACGACATCAAGACGGCGATGAAATCCGGCGACAAGCGGCGTCTGGCGACGCTTCGGCTGATCACGGCGGCCATCAAGGACCGCGATCTCAGCGCGCACGTGGACGAGCAGGGGCAGGCGACCGGCCGGGATAAGATCTTGGACCAGGATATCCTGGCGCTGCTGCAAAAGATGATCAAACAGCGGCGCGAGAGTATCGAGATTTACCGCAAGGCCGGCCGTGACGACCTCGCCGATCAGGAAGTCGAGGAAATCGCCGTTATCGAAGCGTATCTGCCGCAGCAGATGAGCGAAGACGAGATGCGGGCGGCTGTGACGGAGCTTGTCGCTGGAGTTGAATGCCAAGGGTCTCAAGGACATGGGCCGCGTCATGGCTGCTCTCAAAGAGCGCTTCACGGGTTCGATGGACTTCAGCAAAGCGAGCGCCATGCTGAAGGAGGCGTTGAAGTAAAGACGGCAGCGCTGTGAATCATGGGGGTTGTGGCTGTCTTTGGGCAGGATGGGACGGCGAATCACTTAGCGTCCCGTGGGTGCTGGGTCATGTCCCCCCGGCACGGGAGCATCATGCGATTTTCGCCTCACCTGCTCGACGAGATCCGAGCCCGCCTGCCCGTGAGTCAGGTGGTGGGGCGCAAAGTTGCGCTTAAAAAGAAGGGCCGCGAGTGGTCCGGGCTGTCGCCCTTCAAGATGGAGAAGACGCCCTCGTTCTTCGTCAACGATCACAAGGGGTTCTACCATTGCTTCGCGTCGGGCGAGCATGGCGACATTTTCACGTTTCTGATCAAGACAGAGGGATTGACCTTTCCAGAAGCGGTCGAGCGGCTGGCAGCCGAGGCCGGCGTCACGCTGCCCAAGCCCGAGGTGCGCGACAGGGAAGTTTACGATCAGCACCAGCGGCTGTCGGCCGTGCTCGAAGCGTCGGTCGCGTTCTTTGAAGAGCAGTTGGCCGCTTCAGGCGGGGCGGACGCGCGACGATATCTGATAGAAAAGCGCGGTCTGAGGCGGGAGACGATCAAGTCGTTCCGGCTCGGCTATGCCCCCAACTCCCGCACCGCGCTCAAAGAGCATCTGACGAAGCTCGGCTTTTCGGCCGAAGAGCAGGCGCTGTCGGGGATGCTGATCTCGGGCGAGGATATCCGCGAGCCCTACGATCGATTCCGGCACCGCGTCATGTTCCCGATCGCGGACTGGAAAGGTCGCACGATCGCCTTTGGAGGCCGCGCGCTCGATCCGGACGCACCGGCGAAGTACCTGAATTCGCCGGAAACGCCGCTCTTTCACAAAGGGCATAATCTCTACAACGCGCATCAGGCGCGGGCCGTGGCGCACGACAAAGAGCGTGTGATCGCCGTTGAAGGCTACATGGATGTCGTGGCGCTGACCGAGGGCGGCTTTGCCGAAAGCGTCGCGCCGCTGGGCACCGCACTGACGCCCGAGCAGGTCGGGCTTCTTTGGCGCATGACACCCGAGCCGATCCTTTGTTTCGACGGCGACAGTGCGGGCAAGAAAGCGGCGTACCGGGCAATCGACACGGTGCTTCCGATGCTGAAGCCCGGCATGAGCGTCCGCTTTGCTTTTCTACCCGACGGCCTTGATCCGGACGATCTCGTTCGCCAGCAGGGCCCCGAGGCGATGGAAGCAGCCCTCACCTCCGCGCAGCCGCTGGCGCAGGTGCTGTTCGACCGTGAATGGGCGCAGGACGATTGGTCGACGCCGGAGCGCCGGGCACGATTGGAACAGCAGATCCGGATCTTGACGGCACGGATCGAGGATGGGGCCGTGCGCTCACATTATGAACAGGACATGCGGCGGCGGCTGCAGTCCGCATGGGGTCATGATCGGGCGACGGCGCCGTTCCGCCCGTCGCGAGAGACGGGGTTTGGACGTCAGCCCGCGCCGGCTGGTCGGCCCGCAGCCAACTTTCGTGGCATGCCGGCGGGTGGATTTGGTCGGACTGGACGGCCGGGCTTCGGCGCCCGCACCGGTGGGTTCGGTGTCCAGCGGGGTCCGGGTGCCTTTTCCGCCGCCGGAGGACCACCCATTCACGCCCTGCCGTCGTCCAGTCTGCTCAACAGTTCCCTCGCCTCGGGCGACAAGACCCGGCCCAACTATCGGGAGTTGCTGCTCATCCGAACACTTATCAATCATTCGTGGCTGGCCACGGCCGTTGCCGAGAGGCTTTCTGAGGTCACTTTTACCGCCCCTGTGCTTTCCCGGTTGCGGGATGCCATCCTTGCAGCGGTTTCACTTGACAATTCTCTTGACAGCCCAGGGTTGCGATCCCATTTGGATCAAACTGGGTTCGGTGGGGTTTTGGACCTCGTCGATCGTTCGGTAACGCACAAATGCGACAGGTTCGCCGAGCCCAATGCCGGGCACGCCGAGGTGGAAGCTGGCTGGCGCCACGCCCTCGCGCTGCATGAACGGCAAGTCGGGTTGAAGGCGGCGCTCGAAAGCGCGGAGCGTGCTTGGCATGAGGATCGCAACGAAGATGCCTTTCAGCGCATCTGCGAACTTCAAGCCGAGCTTGAACGCTTGGCGCGCCCCGAGGGCCTGGATCAGACCACAGAAGATGCCGCAGCGGTATGAGGGGAACGCGCGCTCATTGTCCCGGAGACCTTGGCTGTGCCCTGTCGAAGACGGGCCGGCCTTTACAGTCCTTACCGAGGATATGACCGCCGCTTCGTATCGCACTTTCGTTGTTAGAGCCCTCCCAAGAGGCGAGACCCTATGAGCCGCGCACCGCAGACCAAGACCAACGCCGCCCCAAAGCGCGCCGCACCGGCAGCCGCGCCCCGGACGGACGAGCCTTCGGGCGACGCACCCGAGCGCGACAGCCCGCTGCTTGATCTCTCGGACGCTGCTGTCAAGCGCCTGCTGAAAACGGCGAAGGCTCGCGGCTACGTCACCTATGACGAGTTGAACGCCGTGCTGCCCTCCGAGGAGGTGTCTTCGGAGCAGATCGAAGACACGATGGCGATGCTGTCCGACATGGGCATCAATGTCGTCGATCAGGAAGAGGCCGAGGAGGGTGCAGAAGCGGTCGATGACGCCGCCGACGACGAAGACGGCGGCGGACGTGCACTTACGGCGACGACGGCCCTCGTCAAGACCGAGACGCGCGCCGAGCCGACCGAGCGCACGGACGATCCCGTCCGCATGTACCTGCGCGAGATGGGTTCGGTCGAACTGCTGTCGCGCGAAGGCGAAATCGCGATCGCCAAGCGCATCGAAGCCGGCCGCGAAGCCATGATCGCGGGCTTGTGCGAAAGCCCCCTCACCTTCCAGGCCATCATCATCTGGATGCAGGAACTGAACGACGGCAAGATCCTGCTCCGCGACATCATCGATCTCGAGGCGACCTACGAGGGTCCGGAAGCCAAGGCGCCGGCTCCCGGTGAAGAGGTCGTGGATGGGGAAGCTGGCCCCGATCCCGCCGCGCCTGCCGCTCCTGGCAGCGACATGGCCGACGATGAGGAAGATTTCGAAAACGCTCTGTCGCTCGCAGCGATGGAAGCGGAATTGAAGCCGAAGGTTCTGGAGACCTTCGACCGCATCGCCAACACCTACAAGAAACTGCGCAAGCAGCAGGACAAGAAGCTGGAACAGCAGGTTGCCGGCGAACAAGGCTCGCGTCAGCAGCAGAAGGCGTATGAGAAAATCCGCGACGAAATCATCGTCGATGTGAAGTCACTGTCGTTGAACAACGCCCGTATCGAGAGCCTCGTCGAACAGCTTTACGCGATCAACAAGCGCCTCGTCGGGTTCGAAGGCCGCCTCATGCGTCTGGCCGACAGCTATGGCGTCGGACGGCAGGACTTCATCGACGAGTACTTCGGCAACGAACTCGACCAGACCTGGATCGAGAAGATTTCGACCAAGGGCAAGAAGTGGACGAACCTCGTCAAGCAGGAGCGGCCGAACATCGAGCGCATCCGCGGCGACATCCATAACCTTGCGACCGAGACGGGTCTCGAAATCCCCGAGTTCCGGCGCATCGTCAAAGCGGTTCAAAAAGGCGAGCGCGAGGCCCGGCAGGCGAAGAAGGAAATGGTGGAGGCCAACCTTCGCCTCGTGATCTCGATCGCTAAAAAGTACACGAATCGTGGCCTGCAGTTCCTCGATCTCATCCAGGAAGGCAACATCGGCCTCATGAAGGCCGTCGACAAGTTCGAGTACCGCCGTGGCTACAAGTTCTCGACGTACGCCACGTGGTGGATCCGTCAGGCCATTACGCGTTCGATCGCGGATCAGGCGCGCACCATCCGTATCCCCGTGCACATGATCGAGACGATCAACAAGATCGTGCGCACGTCGCGGCAAATGCTGCACGAAATCGGTCGCGAGCCGACGCCGGAGGAACTGGCCGAAAAGCTCGCGATGCCGCTCGAAAAGGTGCGCAAGGTTCTCAAGATCGCCAAGGAGCCGATTTCGCTCGAGACGCCCATTGGTGACGAGGAAGACAGCCATCTCGGCGACTTCATCGAAGACCGTAATGCCGTGCTGCCGATCGATGCGGCGATCCAGTCGAATCTGCGCGAAACGACGACGCGGGTCCTGGCCTCGCTCACGCCGCGCGAGGAGCGCGTGCTGCGCATGCGATTCGGCATTGGCATGAATACCGACCACACGCTGGAAGAAGTCGGCCAGCAGTTCTCCGTGACGCGCGAACGCATCCGTCAGATCGAAGCGAAAGCCTTGCGCAAGCTCAAGCACCCGAGCCGCAGCCGGAAGCTCAGAAGTTTCCTCGACAACTGATCGATCACACACGACTCTCTCGCCTCCGGTCCAAGACCGGGGGCGATTTTTTTGCTTCTTGCGCGCAAGCGCGGTCTGGAAGGCTTCAGTCCGTCGCTCAATCGCTGGCGCGGTGCGCGGCCACGATTCCAGCCCCACTCCTTTTGCTCGCTCGCCGGCTCGTCCCCAGTTCTCTCTATATATGGCGGGTGCGTCCGGCTCTCGCGGCCCGGTGAATTCGGATTTCGATTCAAAAGCGACCCCGGAACGGATGACTCGCGTTCAAATTTGGGCCCTTGCGTGCTGCGAAAATCGGCACTGGTCCTCGTCGATTGATCATAAATCGCGTCATCAACAGGGATGCCC
Source organism: uncultured Alphaproteobacteria bacterium (assembly GCA_963713575.1). Classification (GTDB taxonomy): domain Bacteria; phylum Pseudomonadota; class Alphaproteobacteria; order Rhizobiales; family Hyphomicrobiaceae; genus JAGVSR01. Next base: position 221,165 of record CAVQMH010000001.1, on the reverse strand, counting down.
ACACCGGCCATGCGCCCTGATGCCCTGCGCAAGTGTTTGTTTTGCAAGGGTGCGCGTGATGATCCGTGGCGCTATCGCCACACAACAGCCGCAGTCGCTGCCACATCGCGAATGCATCATTGTTGCGCAGGAGGGAATCACAGAGTTTCGCGAGTAACGGCGGGTCACATATCGATCGATGTGCCGTTCCTGTCTGAGAGCGCGGTTTTCAGTTTGCGTATCGAAAAAGTAGGGCGTCCGCCTTCGAAGATGCCAACGCAGATTGGGAGAAGCTCCATGAAGAACTATAGCCTGAGCGCCCTGGTGGCGGCCGGCCTGCTCGCAGGCGGTCTCGCAACCAGCGCTAACGCTGCCGACCTCGGCGGCAATTGCTGCGCAGACCTCGAAGAGCGCATCGCTGAACTCGAAGCCACCACCGCTCGCAAGGGCAACCGCAAGGTCTCGCTGACGGTCTCCGGTTGGGTCGGCCAGCAGATCACCTTCTGGGATGATGGTTTCGAGAGCAACACCTACGTCCACGACCTCGGCACGACGCTGGGCAGCCACGTGAAGTTCACGGGCTCGGCTCAGATCTCGCCCGGCTGGTCGGCTGGTTACGTGCTGCAGATCGAAGCCATCAGCTCTGATGGTCTGACGACCAGAATCCAGAACAACCCGGACTGGGCCGGCTGCACTGGTTCGGCGACGTTAGCGGCGTTCAGACGCTGCAGTCTTACTGGTTCGTCAAGTCGGACACGCTCGGTAAGATTGGCGTCGGCAAGCAGTCCCAGGCTTCGGACAACACGGCGATCCTCGTCGACGGTTCGGGCTCGCTCGTTCCCGCCAACTGGGTGGCGTTCGACGTCAACAGCTTCGTTCGCATCCGAACGTCTGATGGTGGCTTACGCTCAATACCTCCTGGGGCTCTGCTCGGTGGCGTTGCGTCGAGGGCGGTGCCTGGGGTGACTGCAACGGCTTGACGCAGAATGTTGTCCGCTATGACTTCGCCGACGTTCGGTGGCTTCTCTGTCAGTCGGCCTCTTGGGGCGAAGATGATATGTGGGATATCGCTGGCCGTTACGCCGGCGAACACCATGGCTTCAAGCTCGCTGCTGCCGCTGCCTATAACGAGGTCACCGGTGGAATCCAGCGGTGGTACAACGGCTGGCTACTGGCGAACAGTGCTCCTGACGTCGAGTACTTCCAGTTCGGGTGCTTACGTTCAGCACGTTGCTACCGGGCTCGTTTGGTTGGTCAACTACGGTGATATCCAGCTCGACATCGACTAATGCTGCCTGGCGTCCTGATGATCTCGACACTTGGTACTTCAAGGGTGGTCTTCGGACGAAGTTCAACCATCTCGGTGCGACCGTGTTCTACGGTGAGTACCTGAACGTGCCGACGGTGCCGCGGTGCGGTCACTGGCTATAGTCGTGTCCACCCGGTCAATGCTCCGTGTCGGCTGATGATCGGTTCATCCGATGAACTGGATGTTTGGGGTCTTGGCGTTGTTCAGGAAGTTGATGCTGCCGCTATGTCGGTTTGGATCAAGTATCGTAACCTCAGCTCGATGCGACGGTCGATCCGGCTTCGTTCGAGTTGGCACGATGACTTGAGGACTTCGACTACGTCGGCATCGGTGGTCTGATCAACTTCTAAGCTGACAGATCTCCCATCTGGTTGAAGGCCGCCTGGCGACGGGCGGCCTTCTTCCTGTTTGGAGTGCCGGTAATCTTGCCTCAGGAGCCTCACGGCCCTTCTCAGCAGGCGTTCCGGTTTCTACAATCGCGCCATGCTGACAAAGTTTTTTGCTGAATTGCGGTCTGCGAAGCTGCCGATCTCCGTGAAGGAGTATCTGGCGCTGCTTGAGGCCATGGAAGCCGGGTGCGCCAACGGTAAGGTCGAGGATTTTTATTACCTCGCACGGCTCACGCTGATCAAGGACGAGCGGCACTTCGATCGGTTCGATCAGGTGTTCGGGCATGTGTTCAAGGGTCTCGACCTGATGAGCGAGGCGATCGAGGCCGACATTCCCGACGAATGGCTGCGGGCGGTCGCGGCGCTCTATCTCACCGACGAAGAGAAAGCCAAGATCGACGAACTGGGCGGCTGGGAGAAAATCATGGAGACGCTGCGCCAGCGGCTCCAGGAGCAGAAAGAGCGCCACCAGGGCGGCAACAAGTGGATCGGCACGGGTGGCACGTCACCCTTTGGCGCCTATGGGTACAATCCGGCGGGAATCCGCATCGGCCAGCACGAGAGCCGGCACGGCCGCGCCATCAAGGTCTGGGACAAGCGCGAGTTCAAGGATCTGGCGGGCGACGTGGAATTGGGCACGCGCAACATCAAGGTCGCGCTGCGGCGGTTGCGTCAGTTCGCACGCACGGGGGCTGCCGACGAGTTCGATCTGGCGGGCACCATCCGCGGCACGGCTGAGAAAGGCCATCTCGACATCCACATGCGCCCGGAACGGCGCAATGCCGTGAAGGTTCTGATGTTCTTCGACGTCGGCGGGTCGATGGACTGGCACATCAAGGGCGTTGAAGAACTCTTTTCGGCGGCGCGCACCGAATTCAAGCACCTCGAATACTACTATTTTCACAATTGCCTCTACGAGCGCCTGTGGCGGGACAATGCCCGCCGCTGGACCGAGACGATTCCCACGTGGGACGTGCTGCACACCTATCCGTCGGACTATAAGATCATCTTCGTGGGCGATGCCTCGATGAGCCCGTATGAGATCACGCATCCGGGCGGGTCGGTGGAGCACATGAACGAGGAGGCCGGCCACGTCTGGATCTCGCGGGCGCTGGCGACCTACCCGCATGCGGTGTGGCTCAATCCGATCCCCGAACAGCATTGGAATTGGACACCGTCCATCGGCATCATGCAGAAACTGATGGAGGGACGGATGTATCCGTTGACCCTCGAAGGGCTCGATCAGGCAATCCGGACACTGTTGCGTTAAGGAGTTCGCCTTCTCCCCGCCGCAATGGGGGCGTGCGATTGACGTTGGGGGTAGTTCGGTTCCAATACCGGGGTCGAGCTGTGGGATTCGGGGCTTCGGGACATGTCTGGGCGACTTTTGATCGTGTTGAGCGCGCTCACTTTGGGCGGCTGCTCCAGTTCGTCGGGGGTTTCGACCGGTGCCCTGTTAGGGGACGGTCAGGCCAATCCAACGGCCGCCGTTGCGCCGGGAGCACCGGCAGCGCCGGCCGGCGACCCGACCTCGCGGGCCTTCCAAGTCGGCTCAACGTCCGCGCGCGCCGTGAAGTGCGGCTATAACTTCGATCCCGTCAAACTGCGCACCAACTTCCTCGCCAACGAAGCGGCAACGGTTGCGCCGACGGACATTGCTCGGATCGAGAAGGTGTACGATACGGCCTACAACGGCGTCGCGAAGGCCGTGGCCGGACAAGCCAACTACTGCTCGCCGGAGAAAACGGCTGACATCAAGACGCAACTCACCCGTCATCTTGCCGGCGATTACACGCCCGTCGTTGCCAAGAAGCAGGCGGAAGAGCCGGGCTGGTTCTCGAACTGGGGTGGTGCTCAGGACGGCGGACCCAAGTTCGGCTCCGGGGACTGGTGGGAGAAGCAAACCGACGCTCTCGGCGGCTGATGGGCTGGTCGCAGACTTAACCTTTCATTTGCTGATCTGTTCGACGGCGGCACTGCAAGAGTGCCGCCGTTTACATTATGGCATCGCCCTTGCTGCGGAGACCCCATTCACTGGCCACCGCAACCAAGGCATGTGCCCATGACCGCTTTGTCGCTCGTCCCGCCGTCCACGTTTGGAACGGCCCCCGTTGCCCGGGCGACCCAGGTTGTACCGGCGCGGCACAGGGATGCGCTGACGGCTGGGGCGGCCGATGACGTTGCTTGCGCTTTGACGCTTGAATTCGTCGACACCCGTGCAGCCTTCGACGCTTTGGAGGCGGAGTGGACGGCCCTGTTTCGACGTGCTGGCCGTTCCGAACAGGTGTTCCAGTCGTTCGGGTGGCTCTGGCACTGGTGCCATCACTTTCTTTCGCCAGATGATCGCAAACTGTCGCTCGCCATCGTGGCCGGGCGGCGCAATGGTATCCTCGTTCTCGTTTGTCCCTTTGTTGTCGCGACCAGTAATGGTCTCTCCGCGCTGACGTTCATGGGGGATCCGGTCAGCCAATACGGCGACGTGCTGATCGAGAGTGGACCTGACGCACCATCCGATCTGGAGACCGCGTTCGATTATGTGCTGGCCAGAACAGGGGTCGATGTTCTGCATCTGCGCAAGGTGCGCTCGGATGCTGCGCTCGCCCCTCTGCTGCGTGAGCGCGGGGCGCTTACGACAGAAACGCAGCAGGCTCCGCACCTGAACTTCGAAGGCCCACGGGACTATTCTGTTTTCGAGCAGCGCTATCCGAAATCGGCGCGCAAAAATCGGAAACGTCAAATGCGGCGCCTGCAGGAGACGGGGGCGACATCGTTTGTCCGCCTGGACGCGGGAGCGGAAGCCTCCGATGTGGCGGGCCGCGCGGTTCACTTGAAGCGGGATTGGTTGCGTCAGCGGGGTCTTGTTTCCGCGGCGATCTCCGACACGCGGACGGAAGGTTTTTTCCGCGACTGCGCCTCCGGCGATGGTCCCGAGTCGGGAGTTGAGATCGGTTTCGTCCGCTCGAATGGCGACGTGGCAGCGATCGAGATCGCGATCCGATGCAAGGACCGCATAGCTGTGCATCTCATCGCCTATGATGCGCGGTTTGAAAAGACGGGTGCCGGATCGCTTCTGATGGAAGACAGCATCCGCCGGGCGTATCAGGCTGGCATGGCGACGTTCGATCTCCTCGCTCCGGGGGCGGCTTACAAGTCGGAGTGGGCCGATCGGATGGTTGACGTCAGCGACTATGCACTGGCGCTGAATTTCAAAGGCAAGGTGTACACGTCGGCGTATCTGGCCCGTCTGAGGCCGGCGGCGAAAGCATTGCACGAGCACTTGCCGATGGCGGTGCGCCGGCATCTGACGACGCTTGTCGGCGCCGCGCTCATGGTCAGCGATCGTGCGGGTGTTACTTGACGCCCAGTTTCTTCTGCAGGCTCGATGACGACGTCGTGTACTGGAACACGACCTTCTTGTCGGGATAGACGATCTTCTGCGCCGCCTGCGCCATGAGAGCGGCCTCATGGAAGCCCGACAGGATGAGCTTCAGCTTGCCCGGGTAGGTATTGATATCACCGATGGCGAAGATGCCCTTTTCGCTCGTTGCGAACTTCTCGGTGTCCACGGGGACGAGGTTCTCGTGCAGATTGAGGCCCCAATCCGCGATGGGCCCAAGCTTCATCGTGAGGCCGAAGAACGGAAGCATCGCATCGACGGCGATCAATTCCTCGCCGGCCGCTGTCTTCACCGTGGCACCGGTCAAGGTGCCGGCCTCGCCATGCAGGGCCGTCACCTGACCGATCATCAGGCGTACAGTCCCCTCGCCGACGAGGCGGCGCATTTCGTTGACGGAATGGGGTGCGCCGCGGAATTCGTCGCGACGATGCAGGAGGGTGAGGCTGCGGGCGACGGGCTGCAAATTCAGCGTCCAGTCGAGGGCGCTGTCGCCGCCGCCGACGATCAGGACGTCCTTGCCGCGGAAATCGTCCATGCGCCGCACGGAATAGAAGACCGACGTGCCTTCGTAGGCCTCGATGCCGTCGAGCGGTGGACGCTTGGGCGTGAACGATCCTCCGCCGGCCGCAATCACGACGACCTTGGTGAGGAAGTGTTTGCCGGCATCGGTTGTGAGAAGGAAACGACCATCATCCTGGCGCACAAGGCCATCGATGCGTTCGCCGAAGTGGAAGACAGGGTTGAACGGCTTGATCTGCTCCAGGAGCCGGTCGGTCAGTTCCTGCCCGGTGACAATAGGCAATGCCGGAACATCGTAGATCGGCTTCTCGGGGTAGAGTTCCGAGCATTGGCCGCCAGGCTTGCCGAGGATGTCGACGACGTGACACTTAAGATCCAGCAGCCCGAGCTCGAACACGGCGAAGAGACCGCAAGGTCCCGCACCGATGATGACGACATCGGTCTCGATCGGGCCTGATCCTTCGGGACGTTCCATGGCGGTCATTGCCGGCTGTTATCCTTAAAGTACGGGCAAGTACGGGCAAGTACAGGGCCGCGTCAGAACTGCTTTGCGGGGACGCGCAGCACAAGGCCATCGAGCGCGGATGACACCTTGATCTGGCAGCAGAGGCGGCTCTCTTCGCGAACGTCGAATGCGAAGTCGAGCATGTCTTCCTCCATATCAGAGGGCGCGCCGGTTTTCTCCCGCCAGGACGGATCGACGTACACGTGGCAGGTGGCGCATGCGCAGGCGCCGCCACACTCCGCCTCGATGCCTGGAACGTCCGCCATCTTCGCGGCTTCCATGACAGTGAGCCCCTCTTCCGCGGTCACGGTTTGGGCCGTACCGTCGGGCTGGATGAACGTGATCTTGACCATCTCGCCTCTGATGAAAATGCAGGTGGGCTTCCCAGGGGTCGCCATGCACCGCTTTTTGCGCGCGCCCCGTCCAGGTTCGCCGCATGGCCTTAGACGCCGCTCGAATTGAATTCAAGGCCGTTCGGCAGCGCAACGCCCGGCGTCATCGTCACGTCGATCCTCAGGACCTTTGGTGGTCAGGCCGAGACGGCGATACCCCGGATGTAGGCGATGGCGTCCCTTGCCGCCAGTTCGCAGGCGGCCACAGCTTCTGCTTTGCCGATCGGATCATACACGATCGCGGCGCTCTTCTCCGCAGCGACCGCCGCGGCGGCGATCCGCCAGGCTCCCACTGCGCGGGCAGAGCCTTTCAGTGTGTGGGCCGCGATCTTCCAGTCCAGGTCGGTTCGGGCGGTGCGCAGGGACGCGAGAGTTTTGGGGAGTTCGCCGGCAAACAGGTCCAGAACCTCCAGTTCGAGTTGCTGATCCCCCATGGTGTACCGGCGCAAATGGTCATGATCGATCGCATAAGGCGGCACCCGGTCGACATGACCGCCGGCCGGAACGTCACTGCGCTGCACTTCACCGCTGTCGAACATCATGCCTCACTCCGTTTCTCCGACTGGAGGTCAACGGCATCAAAATGACATCGGGTCTGTAAACAGATGTAAAGACTTACGGCGAATTGCTCGGACGGTGAATAAACTTTGTGCTGCCGTCGCAGGCCGGGACGGCTTCTTTTTGTGGCCCAGAAGCAGGGGTAGAAACACAGGTCTGCCGTTAACGGAGCGTCGAATTGAGCGGTGCGTACCGACAATTCGGATTTGAGGGCGCACGTCGAATTGCGCTATCTGTGCCAAAGGGGAAGCGCCGCACAGGCGCTCGGGGACCAACAGTACGATGGCGCAGGATAATCCAGCATCGCGAGTGCCACCGGGCTTGCCGCTGCCACCGCCGCTGACGACAGGCGATCCGGTCACGTCGGACCCGGGTTCACCACTTGCCGCCGACGCACCTTCCCCCCTGCCCCCGCCGCTGCCCAAATCCGAGGGCAAGAGCCGCAAATCGAAAGCTGCTTCACCGCCCCCGGCGTTGCCGCCCCCCTCCTCGGTCTCGCCGGCGGATGGTGAGGCCGAGCCGGCGCCGCGCCGCGCCGCGCGCCGCCGTCCGGCCGGTCCTTCGCGCGGTCAGGTCGCGGCGAATGATGACGTGCCCTCGATCGGCGGTTTGATTTACGCGCTCGACCAGAAGCCCGACGGCGCGCCCTTTCGCTACGCGCTGATCGCAAGCGGCGTGTGGACTGCGATCACTGCCGCATTCGGCTGGATGGTCTTTTCCGCCAAGGCCGGCGAGGGTCTCGGTCTCAGCGCCATCCTGGCGGATCCGGCGACGTTTCTGTTTCTCGCGGCGCTCGTCGTTCCGATCGCCGTGATGTGGTTCCTGGCGCTGCTCGCTTGGCGGGCGGAAGAGTTGCGCCTGCGCTCGTCCACGATGACCGAGGTCGCCATCCGGCTCGCCGAGCCCGATCGCATGGCCGAACAATCGATCGCCTCGCTGGGTCAGGCCGTGCGGCGGCAGGTTTCGTTCATGAACGATGCCGTGTCGCGGGCACTCGGGCGTGCGGGCGAACTCGAAGCGCTGGTGCACAACGAAGTCGCCGCCCTCGAGCGTTCATACGAAGAAAACGAACGCAAGATCCGCGGGCTCATTCAAGAACTGTCGGGAGAGCGCGGCGCGCTGCTGGGCACTTCTGAACGCGTCACCGACACGCTGCGGTCGCTCGGTACCGAAATCCCGCAACTCATCGACCGGCTGTCCAACCAGCAGATCAAGCTCGCCACGATCATTCAGAGCGCGGGTGAGAACCTGACCTCGCTCGAAACCGCAGTAGGCGCCAGCGCAGACCGGCTGGAAACGACGCTCAGCCAGCGCACCGAGGACATGCAAACGGTTCTCGTCGGCTATACGTCGGCGCTCGCCGACGCGCTGAGTGCCCGGACCGAGACGATCCAGAATGCTTTCCACGATTACCTGGAAAATTTGAATACCTCGCTCGACGGGCGGACACAGAACCTGCAAGCCGTTTTCGAGGAATATGCGCGGGCGCTGGACAGTTCGCTTGCAAACCGCGCGCAGATCCTCGACACCCAGCTCATCGAGCGCACTCGGGCACTCGACACTGCATTCAGCGAGCGTCTGACGTTGTTCGATCAGTCTATCCAGCGCTCGACGCAGGCGATCGACTACGCCGTGACCGAGCGCTCGCAGGCGCTCACGTCGGCGCTCGACAACCACGCCCGTGTCTTCAGCGAAACGATCCAGCGCCAGACACACGATCTCGACGAGCAGCTCGTTGCCGGAATCAGCGCGGTGCGCCGTTCGTCCGAAAACATCACGCGCCAGTCGCTCAAGGCGATCGAGGGCCTTGCCGGTCAGTCGGAGATGCTGCGCTCGGTTTCGGAAAATCTGCTCGGCCAGATCAACTCCGTGACGAACCGGTTCGAGAACCAGGGCCAGACGATCATGCGCGCGGCCAACGCTCTGGAGACCGTCAACTACAAGATCGACTCGACGCTTCAAACGCGGCATGCGGCACTGTCGCAGACGCTCGACAGCCTGTCGGGCAAAGCGGAAGAGTTCGGCCGCTTCGTGCAGGGCTATTCTTCGACCATCGAGGGCTCGCTGTCGGATGCGGAACTCAAGGCCCGCACGGCAGCCGAGGAGATCCGGCTGCAGGCGGAAACGACGCGCCGCAACGCTCTCGCCGACCTGGAACGCCTGAAGTCGGAAACGGATGTGGAAAGCGCGCGCCGGCTCGATGAATTGCGCAATCGCTTCGCCACGGTCTCCTCCAGTGTCACGCGCGATCTCGACAGCTTGTCGTCGCGCGTCGACCAGACCGCCGACGAGGTGCGCCAGCGGGCGGCGCGGACGGCGGCCGAGATCGCCGCCGAGCAAGCCCGCCTCAAAGATCAGCTCGACCAGTTGCCACTCGCCACCCGCGACAACGCCGATCAGATGCGGCGAGCCCTGTCGGACCAGTTGAAGGCACTCGACACGCTGGCGAGCCTCACCCAGCGCACGATGCAGGCGCGCGATGTTACGCGTCCCGTCGGCGCGCCGGCAGCGTCTGCCCCGCCCGCCGCCCTGCCCCCGCCGTCGGCTTCGTTCCCGCAGTCGGCCGCACCACCCTATTCGCCTCAGCCGGCCCAACCCGCGGCACTGTCGCAGCTATCGCGGGCTTCTCAGGCCGACAGCGGCCGCGAAGGCTGGTCACTCGGTGATCTCCTGGCGCGTGCCTCGCGCGATGAAGATCAAGCTGCGGCTCGACCCCAGCAGCCGCCCGGGGGCGCCGCTCCGCCGCCGGCGACATTCCGGCTCGATATCGATGTCGTGTCGCGCGCGCTCGATCAGGCGACCACATCGGCGCTCTGGTCGCGCATCAATGCTGGTCATCGCAATGTTCTCTCGCGCGGGCTTTATTCTGCCGAAGGGCGGCAAGCCTTCGACGAGATTACGCGGCGGCTGCCCTCGGATCCCGGCCTGCAAGCGACGCTCGGGCGCTATCTGGAGGACTTCGAGCGGATCCGGCGCGAACTCGATGCACGCGATCCCTCCGGTCGGACGACGCAGAGCCATATCCTGTCGGATTCCGGCCGCGTTTACCTGTTCCTTGCTCATGCCACCGGCCGGTTGACCTGATCGCCGGTCGAGCCACCGGATCCTTTACATGCCCTCCCAGCGCACGCTTCGCGTCACGATCGAATCCTGGCCGCTCGCGCAGCCGTTCGTCATCGCGCGCGGCGCCAAGACGGAAGCGCGCGTGGTGATCGTGACGCTCGCACAGGGCGGCGTCGAAGGTCGCGGCGAGTGTGTGCCCTATGCGCGCTACGGAGAAACGCCGGAAGCGACTGCTGCGGCTATCGAAGCATCGGGTCCGCCCCAGTCTCACGGGGATCTGCTGCGCGTGCTGCCGCCCGGTGCCGCGCGCAATGCACTCGACTGTGCCTTGTTCGATCTGGAAGCGAAGCTCGCCGGAGTGCCCGTGTCCGTCCTGTTGCGGCGGCCCGAGCCCGGAGCGCGCGAGACCTGCTTCACGCTGAGCCTCGACACACCGGAGGCGATGGCGGTGGCGGCGCGGCGGGTGCCCCATTTGCGCCTTCTCAAGTTGAAACTCGGCGGCACAGGAGACGATGCCCGCATGCGGGCGGTGCGTGCGGCACGGCCCGACGCGCGTCTGGTCGGCGACGCCAACGAAGCCTGGACGTCCGATCTGCTCGATCCCCTCCTCGACGTCGCGGCGGAGTGCAATTTCGAAACCATCGAGCAACCCTTGCCCGCAAACGCGGACGCCGCGCTCGGCATGCGGGTCCGGCCGGTCCCAGTGTGCGCGGACGAGAGCGCACATGTCGCCTCCGACATCACCGCGCTCGTCGATCGCTACGATGCCGTCAACATCAAGCTCGACAAGGCGGGCGGGCTGACCGAGGCGCTGGCCATGGCGGATGCGGCGCGCGCGGCGGGTCTCGACATCATGGCCGGCTCCATGGTCTCGACTTCGCTCGGCGTGGCGCCCGCGATGCTGGTGGCGCAGTATGCCCGCTGGGTCGATCTCGACGGTCCGCTGTTGCTTGCGCACGACCGTGTTCCGGGAATCACCATTCGCGACGGGATCATCGAGCCGCCGGATCGTGCGCTGTGGGGTTGACGGCTAGAGCGTGCCGCCGTTCCAGCGGGCCCGAATGACGAGCGCGGCCCCCAGCGAGACGGCGGCGATGGCGGCCATTGCCGCATACGCACCGCCGGCATAGGCGTTGAACAGCGGCCCCGAGGCCCAGGTCGCGATGCCCATGGCCACCCCCGATGCAAACGTCGCGTAGAGAGCCTGCACGGTTCCCGACACGTCATCGGGTACCGCGCGGGCGACGAACAGGATCGCGCCCAGATGCGTCGCCCCGTAGGTGAGCGCGTGCAGCAGTTGCAACGGGACCAGGATCGCCAGCGGCGGATCGATCGTCATCACCGTCCAGCGCAGGATGGCCGCGGCCGCGCCCACGGCCAGCAGGGTTTCGGGTTTCAGGTGGCGGAAGCGGGAGCCTGCGACCGCGAACAGCGCCACTTCGGCCAGCACGCCGATGGCCCACAGCGCGCCGATCCAGGCACCGGAGATGCCCTGTGCGCGCAAATGGAGCGCGCCGAAGGTGTAGAACAGCGCATGCGAAGCCTGCGCCGCGCTGGCGGCGAATAAGAACGCGAGAAAAACGGGAAGTGAAAAGAGCCGCATGACTTCGCGCGTGACGTTGCGGCGAGCGGGCTGCGTTGCGCTCTCCTCCTCTTGCACCACCGGCGGCGGATGCGGCAGTGCGTGGGCGGCGGCAACCGTGAGCACCGTTCCGGCGATCATGATCCAGAGGGCTGCTTCCGGACCGCTGCGATCGATCCATGCGCCGACGATCAATCCCACGACGACGAACGAGAGCGAGCCCCACAGGCGCATGCGGCCATAGTCGAGGGAATAGATGCGCACACCTTTGACTGCGATCGCTTCGACGAGCGGCATCATCGTTGCCGCGGCGAGTGACAAGGGGGCAGCGACGGCGAGGATCGGCCAGAAGCCGTTCATGCCGCCGAGCAGGAGGCAGGCTGTGAGGGCTGCCCAGGCCGAGGCGATGATGAAGAGGCGGTGCGCGCCGAGGCGGTCGGCGATTATTGCGACGGAGGGTGTAACCGCGAGGCGGAGGATGAAGGGGACCGCAGTGACGATGGCGACCTCATTCGCTGTGAGGCCGCGGCCATCGAGCCAGACGGGAAGGAAGGGGATCAGCACGCCGTAGATCACGAACATGGCCGCGAAATAGAGCGCCACGCGCTGACCATAGTCGGCGCCGGTGTCGGGTAAGCGATCGTGTTGCATGCGGTGATCTGTCAAGCGTGCGCCTGCCCTGTTCCAGTGGCGGCCCAAGCAAAAGGGCCGGCGCATGGCCGGCCCTCTGTAGCGTGAAAAGGAACGCCGGGCGATCAGAACGACGAGCGAATGCCCACGGAGATGATATCGACGGAGGCTTCGACTGAGCCGGTGAATGGTATCGGAGCACCAGCCGCCGGAACGCGCGCGAAATCGCCGTCTTCCACGAAAATATGGGTGTAAGCGAAGTCGATCTTGGCATCTTTGAGCAAGCCGAACAGGTCGCCAGCGACGTAGGTGCCACCGGCGCTCAGCCAATAACGGTCGTTGTCCGGAAGCTGGACAAGCCGGGCTTCCGGGTCTTGAACGGGCGAGATTTCGTAGCCGAAGCCGGAGCGCAACGTCAGCTCCTCGCTGTAGTCGTACTCGCCTCCAAGAGCGAAATACCAGCCGTCTTCCCAGCCAAAAGCCAAGGTTGCAGGGAACCCGTCGATCGGCACGTCCTGAAGCCTGCTCCAGTTCGTCCACTCAACTGTGCCGTGCAAACGAACGCCTGGCATGACGGCTTGCGTGATACTGCCCGTGACTTTCTCAGGCAGTTCGAGGTTTGCGCCTATCGGTAATATGGCTCCTGGGGGTGCCGCAAGGCCGCGGATCGTGCCGTCGAGATTTTGTTCAATCGACGACCGGAAGCCGATGCCAATGGATGTCCCCGGGGCGGGATTGACGTTGACGCCTAGCGTATAGCCAAAACCCCAGTCCGTGCCTTCGAGTGTGGCACTTGGAGCTCCGGGTAAAGCCGAGTTGGCGAACTTGAAATGCATCAGATCCATATATTGGATCTGGACACCGGCGCCGATCTGCACGCCCGGTGCGATTTGATATGCAATGGTCGGCGCGGCATTCACGCTGAAGAGCTTGGATGAGCGGCCCAAGACATCACCGGCCCAGACCGGATTATCAGGCTTCGTGCCCAGACCAAACTGCGAGTTGATGCTCATGGCGAACACGAGATCGCTGCTGTAACGGTAAGCCATGTAACTCGCGGGAACGACGGCATCGCGGCCGACGTCGACCGATGTGTCGAGCGCGCCGAACGGCGTTAGGCCCACTGGCACCGGTCCTCCACCGAGGTCGACTTCTTCCACCGTCACATCAGCCTGCGGGATGATCAGCGAAAGGCTGGAGTCGAATGTCAGGCCCTGACCGGAGTAGCCGGCGGCGGCGGGGTTCCAGAACATCGAGGCAAGCGAGGTGCCGCCTGCGGCGGCGCCGGCGAAAGACATCCCTTGAAATAGCGCCGACTGCTCGCGCACGTCGAAGCCGCCTGCAGTTGCCGCTCCGGCTGTCATTGCGAAGGCAAGAGCCGAGGCGCAAACCGTGCGCGCCGTCCGCCTCATTCGATCTTTTGCTCGCATGCGTAACCCCCGATCGATTTCCGGCTTTGCGGAATTGATCAGAGTTAAGCGGCTGCGTGCCGCGTCCTCAACGGCTGCATGCCAAGAACCCCAGCAGCGCCGAGGTTATTGCGCTGCGGTGTTGCGGTGGAGTGACTTGCGCAAACGGAATGAATTCTTACGCCAAAAACGAAAAAACCGGCCCGGATGGTCCGGACCGGTTTTCTCTTGGAGCCAGCGGCAGCGTCCCTGATCGCTTCGCGGCTCTCCCCCCCGACGAGACAGCTCCCCCGAGATCTCGTCAGCGGGTGGAAGGTTGCAGAAACTTTTGGCAGCCGCAAGTGAGTGCGCACCACACAGGCAAATCCAAGGTCTGAAATGATGCGGATCGATCACACTTGGAGCAGACTGGCCGACGTTCTCGTGGCCGATCAGCGGCGGAAAACGTGAAGGTGATCAACAGGTCCGCAGCCATGGCCAACGTTGAGTAAGCGACCAGCGTCGAGGGCTTGCGAGAGATAGTCTTTTGCCCGGGCGACAGCCGTGTCGAGGCGTGTCTCGCCCTTGGCAAGTTCGGCCGTGATGGCGGCCGAGAGTGTGCAGCCCGTGCCGTGGGTGTTCCTGGTCTCGATACGAGGCGCGGCGTGGTGGGTAATTCCGTACGGCGTCACAAGCACGTCGATCGCCATGTCGCCGGTGGCGTGTCCACCTTTGACGAGCGCGGCGTGTGCGCCGCGGGCGACGAGACGCTGGGCTTGAGATTCCATCTCTTCGACGGTGGTCGCGACATGGTCTCCCAGCAGCTTTGCCGCTTCGTGCAGGTTGGGCGTTATCAGCGTGGCCAGCGGCACGAGGAGGTTGCGCACGGCGGCAATGGCGTCCGGTGCGAGCAGCACATCACCGCTGGTCGCGACCATGACCGGGTCCACGACGACCGGACCGAACTCGTGCTTCTGCAATATGCCGACGACGGTTGCGACCGTGATCGCATCGCCGAGCATTCCGGTCTTGACGGCGGTGACCTCGATGTCGGCGGCCAGGGTGTCGGCCTGCAGGCCGATGAAGTCGGGCGGCACCGCATGGACACCCGTCACGCCTTGCGTGTTCTGCGCGGTCAGCGCGGTGATGATGGTCGTTCCATAGACGCCGAGGGCGGAGAACGTTTTGAGGTCGGCCTGGATGCCGGCGCCACCCGAGGGGTCGGAGCCGGCAATCGAGAGCGCGATGGGCGTTTTGGGCAGCGGTGTCGTCATGGGGACCTCCGCTCGGCTCAGGGTGCCGGACGCTGGTTCATGATCTCGCGCTGGAGATCGGACGGCGTCAGCCTTTCCTCCAACGTCGAGAGGCCGGGGAATGTTTCGATCATCCACTGGCCGAAGGCGTTGATGGAGAACCAGTCGAACACGTTGAGGAAGGCGATGCCCGTCAACACAAGCAGCGCGCCCATGATTTTTTCCATCAATCCAAGGTGCCGCTTGAAGCGGTTCATGAACGAGAGGAACGGACGGATCGCGACGGCTGCGAGCACGAACGGAACACCGAGCCCCAACGAATAGACGGCAAGCAGGCGGACGCCTGCGCCGAGGCTGTCCGCATTGGCGGCGAGCGCCAGCACCGTTGCCAGGATGGGGCCGATGCACGGTGTCCAGCCAAACGCAAAGGCAAGTCCCAGGACGTAGGCGCCCGCGAAACTGGCGCCCTCGACGTCGGCGTGAACGCGCTTTTCGGAGTAGAGCAGCGGAATGCGCAGGAGGCCGAGGAAGTGCAGGCCGAAAAGGATGATGATCACGCCCGCCACGTAGCCGAGCTGTGCCCGGTACTCCTGCACGAACTGGCCCAGCGCCGAGGCTGTTGCACCTAGCGCAATGAAGACGGTGGTGAAGCCCAGTACGAAGAAGACCGACGCGATGACCACGCGGCGCCAGACGCGATTTTCAAGCCCCTTCTCCGCCGTCAGGCCGTCGATGGTCGTGCCGCCGATGTAGCCCAGGTAAGGCGGCACCAGGGGCAGCACGCATGGCGAAAGAAAGCTCACCAAGCCTGCGAGCGCGACACCGGGGTAAAGATGGGCTTCGGCGAACATGAGGGGTCGAGACTTTCACGTTTGGGTTCAGCAGTCAGCTTAGGCGTCAGGCTGGACGGCGCAACCTCGACGTCTCATCGCCCATCCGGCGAGCGATTTCGAGACCGGCCTCGGCCAGCCCCGGAACCACCGCATCCGCCCGCAGAGTGTCGAGTGGCCGCTGCTCGTAGCCGTGGGCGACGACGATCGAGGGGCAACCCGACGCGCGCGCCGCTTCGATATCGGTGTGGCTGTCGCCGACCATGAGCGTTTCGGCGGGTGTGACGCCAAGCTGCTCGCAGACGGTACGCAGGCAAGCCGCGTCCGGTTTGAGCGGCTTGCCTGTATCGCCGCCCCAGACGACGGCAAAGTAGGACGCGAGATCCAGCCGGTCGAGGATCAGATGCGTCAGCGGCTGGGGCTTGTTGGTGCAGATGGCGAGGGGCACGGAAGCGTCACGGAGGGCATCGAGCAGGACGCGCGCGCCGCAGTAGAGCCGGGTGAGCCGCACGGGGTCGGCTTCGTAGAGGGCCAGAAAATCCGTCAGAACGCGGTCCACATCTGCGGCTGGAGTTGCAGCCCCTAACGCTCGGGCGACGAGTTCGCGGGCGCCGCCGCCGACGAGCCTGGCAACGCCGTCCTCCGCCAAAGTCGCGCGGCCTTCGTTCGCCAGACAGCGATTGAGCGCCGCTGCGATGTCGGGGACGCTATCGATCAGCGTTCCGTCGAGATCGAAAACAACGGCGCGGATGCGGGTCACCGGGCGAGCGCCGCCACGCCCGGCAATTCGTTGCCTTCCAGCCATTCGAGGAAGGCGCCGCCGGCCGTCGAAACATAGGAGAAATCACCCGTCACGCCGGCAGCGTTGAGAGCGGCCACCGTATCGCCGCCGCCGGCGATCGACAGCAGGTTGCCCTCGCGTGTCAGCTTCGCCGCCTCGCGCGCGAGCGCGAACGTGCCTTCGCCGAAAGGCGCGATCTCGAACGCGCCCATCGGGCCGTTCCAGAGCAGCGTGCGGCACTGGCGCAGATGCGCTGTCATCTTGGCGATCGATGCCGGACCGATGTCGAGGATCATCGCGTCGATCGGCACCTTGTGGATGTCGACCGTCTCGGTGGCGGCACCTGCCTTGAACTCGCGGGCAATGACGGCGTCCGTCGGCAGCACGATCTCGCATCCGTGCGTTTTGGCTTCGGCCATGATCTCGCGTGCGGTGGAATGGAATTCGGGTTCGGCGAGCGACTGCGCGACCTGCACTCCGAGCGACTGCAGGAACGTGTTTGCCATGCCGCCGCCGATGATGAGTTTGTCGACCTTGGCGACGAGGTTGGTCAAGATCGGGATCTTGGTCGAAACCTTGGCGCCGCCGACGACCGCGGCCGTGGGGCGCTTTGGCACTTCGAGCGCCGACTTCAGCGCGTTGATCTCTTCCATCATCAGCGGGCCGGCATACGACGGCAGATGATGCGTCAGGCCTTCGGTGGAGGCGTGCGCGCGGTGGGCGGCGGAGAAGGCGTCGTTGACGAAGATGTCGCCGAGTTCGGCCAACTGCTTGGTGAACTCGGGATCGTTCTTTTCCTCGCCCTTATGGAAGCGAGTGTTTTCAAGCACGCAGATGTCGCCGGGCTTCATGGCATCCACGATCGTGTGGGCGTGCTGGCCGATGCAGTCGCCGGCCAGCGACACATGGCGCTGCAAAAGCCCGCCCAGTGCGGCGGCGACCGAGGCGAGCGAATTCTCCTTGTCGGGCCCGGCCTTCGGACGGCCGAAGTGGGAGAGGACGATGACCTTGGCGCCGCGCGCGGCCAGCGCCTTCAGCCCGGGCACCACGCGTTCCAGACGGGTGGCATCGGTGACCGCGCCGTCCTTCGTCGGCACGTTCAGGTCGGCGCGGTAGAGGACGCGCTTGCCGGCGACGTCGATGCCGTCGGTCGTTTTCAGATTGTCGAGGTTCATCGCTCGCTCTGCTCTTTAGATTTGCCGCTTCCGACTCCCCTGCGGGGAGCCGGCCGGAAGCGGCACGTGTCTCGTCTCAGGACTTCAGGCTCGCCTTGGCGGCTTCGGCTACCTTCACAGGCGTAATGCCGAAATGCTCGTAGAGTTTCTTGGCGGGCGCGGAAGCGCCGAAGCCGGTCATACCTATGAAGCGATCACCCGGCCGCAGCCACTCGTGCCAGCCCTGCGCGATGGCGGCCTCGACGGCGATGCGAGGGCCGTGGCCCAGCACGCTGTCCTGATAAGCACCCGGCTGCTCGCGGAACAATTCGAACGAGGGCATCGAGACGACGGCGGCGCTGATGCCGTCTTTTGCCAGCAGAGCCGCTGCTTCGACGGCGATGGCCACTTCCGAGCCGGTGGCGAGCAGCGTCACGTCGCGCTTCTCATTGCCGCTCACCAGGTACGCGCCTTTGGCGGAGAGGTTTTCTTCGATAGCGCCGGCGCGCAGTTTGGTCGGCACGGCATCGCGTGTCAGCGCCATTACCGTCGGGCGGTTGTTGGAGGCAAGTGCGATGTGCCAGGCTTCCGCCGTCTCGATAGCGTCGGCCGGACGCAGCACCTGCAGACCCGGGATCGCGCGCAACGCCGCCAGATGTTCGACGGGCTGATGCGTGGGGCCGTCTTCGCCGACGCCGATGGAATCGTGCGTCATGACGTAGATCGAGCGGATGCCCATCAGAGCCGAGAGGCGGATCGAGGGACGGCAGTAATCGGTAAAGACGAGGAACGTCGCGCCGAACGGGATCAGGCCGCCGTGCAATGCGATGCCGTTCATGGCGGCCGCCATGCCGTGTTCGCGGACCCCGAAGTGAATATAATTGCCGTCGTATTTGCCGGGCGAGACGGGCTTGTAGTGCGAGGTCTTGGTGCCGTTGGACGGCGTCAGGTCGGCCGAGCCGCCAACCAGTTCTGGGACAGCCGGGATCAGATGCTCGAGCGTCATCTGCGACCAGACGCGTGATGCGCGCTTGGCGGTATCGGCTTCGAATTGCTTTTTGGCGGTTTCGATGGCGGCCACAAGGGCTGCATCATCGACGTGGAGATCGTGCTCGCCGTTGAACGTCGCGGCTTTGGCGCGCCACTTGGCGCCGAGCTTGTGACCCTTGGCACCGACTGCGCGCCAGGCGGCGAGAATATCGTCGGGGATTTCGAACGGCGGTGCCGTCCAGCCGAGGGCTGCGCGGGTGCGGTCGATTTCTTCCGCGCCCAACGGGCTGCCGTGAGTGTCCTTGGTGCCCTGCTTGGTCGGCGCGCCGTAGCCGATGATGGTACGGGCGGCGATCAGCCATGGCTTCGACGGGTCGGCCTTGGCTTTCTTGATGGCCGCTGAGATCTGCGCCGGGTCGTGGCCGTCGATGGCGACGGTGTTCCAGTTCGAGGCTTCGAAGCGCTTCAACTGGTCGTCCGATACCGAAAGGTTGGTCGCGCCGTCGATGGAGATCGAATTGTCGTCCCAGAAGACGATGAGCTTGCCGAGCTTCAAGTGTCCGGCGAGCGAGATCGCCTCGTGACTGATGCCTTCCATAAGGCAGCCGTCGCCTGCGATGACATACGTGTGGTGATCGACGACGTCCGCCGCCGTGGCGGGCGGCCAGCATGCGTTCGGCGAGCGCCATGCCGACGGCATTGGCGAGGCCCTGGCCGAGCGGGCCTGTCGTCGTTTCGATACCCGCGGCGTGGCCGTATTCGGGATGGCCGGCGGTCTTGGAGCCGAGTTGGCGGAAGTTCTTCAATTCCTCGATCGTCATGCCGGGATAGCCGGTGAGATAGAGGAGCGAATACAGCAGCATCGAGCCGTGGCCGGCCGAGAGCACGAAGCGGTCGCGGTCGGGCCACGTGGGATCGGTCGGATCGAAGCGCAGGTGCTCGGAGAACAGCACGGTCGCCACATCGGCCATGCCCATCGGCATGCCGGGATGGCCCGAGTTCGCCTTCTGCACCGCGTCCATGGACAAGCACGCGGATGGCGTTCGCCATGTCGCGAGTGCTGACCGCCGTCTTCGTATCCGCCATTCGCCCGAACCCCTTAGTCCTCGTCCGGAGGACATCTTTCCCGCCGGCGGGGGCAGGTTTAGCGGCGGCAGGCGGGCGCGTCTAGCGCACTGACCCCAGCATAAGGTGCAAAAGGGCGCCCCAGTTCCCCAGGGCGCCCCCATCTTGCTGAAGATTTGGCTTCTCTTCGTCAGATTGCGAAGGCCGATCCCTGCCGGATCAACCCCGCGATCACAGTATAACGGGAGGCGGCCCCTGCGTGGACCAGCCCCCGCGTCATTATGGTATGAGGACGCGGTTGATGACGTGAATGACGCCGTTGGAGGCGTTGACGTCGGCGGCGACCACGCGGGCGCCATTGATCGTCACGCCGCCGTGCTTCTTCACCGTCACGGACTTGCCGTTCAGCGTCTTGACGTGCGAGCGGCCGGGCTTGATGTCAGCCGCTTCGATTTCACCGGCCACCACGTGATACTTCAGAATGGCAGCGAGCTTGTGCTTGTTTTCGGGGCGAAGCAGGGATTCCACCGTACCCTTCGGCAGCTTGGCGAAGGCAGCATCGGTCGGAGCGAACACCGTCAGCGGGCCTTTGCTCTTCAAAGCCGGCACGAGACCGGCGGCCTTGGCAGCCGTCAGCAGCGTGTTGAACTGACCGGCGCTCTTGGCCGTCTCGACGATGTTGGCAGCATTCGCGGAGACCGCCGACATCGCAAGCACCGCAGCCGCGGCAATGGACTTCACAAACTTCATTGGGGAGACCTCATGTGTTTGCCCACACTCCGCAGGCGGGTGGTGGCGCGTGTTTGCCCACACTCCGCAGGCGGGTGGTGGGGCGTGATTGAACACGACAAGGCTTCCAACGCGGCGCGCAGGCGAAGCGGATCGGAGATGAAAAAGAATTAAAGGTCTGATGCAACGGACGTTTCGCCATGATTTTGACATGACGGACGGGGGCTGCGATGAACGCCATCCAGTATGCGAAATCGTCGACGCCCCGGCTCTCCTCCATTCACCGTCATCCCGGCGTCATTGCAGAGCCATGCCGCGCATGGACGGCCGGGACCTAGTCAACGGCGAGCGGAAAGAACATCGCGTCCGTGTCCTCGGCTGTGGTCGATGCCGCAACACTCATTTCGCTGTCGCTTGTCTGGGTCCCGGCCGGCTCCGCTTCGCTCGCGCACGCCGGGATGACGGTGAGAGCGTGCCCACGCCATCTCACTCCGCCGCTTTCGCTGCGGCGGCCGCGGCTTCGGTCTCGCGGGCGTCTTCTTCGAAGAGGTTTTCCAAGCGTTGCGGCATCCGAACGAGCCTTCGCCTGCATCTTCTCCATGTCGGTATAATGCTTGTAGTCCTCGGCGAGGCGGCGTTCGTCGTGGGCGCGGAAGGTCGAGACCGTGCGTTCGGCTTCGCGTTCGGTGTCGCCCAGGCCTTTCAGAGCTGCTTCGTCGTCTCGAGCGCGGAGAGGAACGTTTCGCGCTGGATGAGGGTGACGCCGAGATCGAGATAGCGGTGGGCGTGATTGCGGTTTCGCGCGCGGGCGTAGATCGGCACCTTCGGCCAGCGCGACGTTACGAACTCCGCCGTTTTGAGAGACGCCTCCACATCGTCGATGGCGAGGACGAAGGCGCGGGCGTCGCCGATCTTGGCCGCTTCGAGAATGTCGGGGCGGCTGGCATCGCCGAAGAAGGCTTCCGAGCCGAAGCGTTTGACGAGTTCCACCTGCTCGGCGCTGATGTCGAGGGCGGTGAACGGGATTTTGCGCGCACGCAGGATGCGGGCGACGATCTGGCCGTAGCGACCGAAACCGGCGATGACCACGTGTGCGGTGTTTTCGGGCAGCGCGTCGAAGGCCTGGGCGGGCGATGCTTTGCCTGTGAGGCGGCCGTCGAGCAGCAAGAGCAATGGTGTTGCCGCCATCGAGACGGTGACGACGAGGACGAGCAGCGACTGCGTGTCTCGCGTCAGCACGCCGGCGCTGAAGCCCGCCGCAAAGAGCACGAAGGCAAATTCGCCACCCTGGCTGAGTGAAAGACCCAGGCGCCTGGCGCCGCGGCCGTTCAAACCCTGCCAGCGGCCGAGACCGTAGAGCACGATCGATTTCACGGCGACGAGGACGCCCGCGAACAGCAGCACTTCCTTCCATTTCGCCACGAGCAGGTCGAGGTCGAGCGACATGCCGATGGCGGTGAAGAAAAGGCCGAGCAGCAATCCTTCGAATGGCTGGATATCGGCTTCGAGTTGGTGTCGATAGGAGCTCTCAGCCAGGAGCGCGCCGGCGATGAAGGCGCCGAGCGAGGCCGACACGCCGGCCCACTGCATGATCGCGGCCGCCGTCACGACCGTGAGCAGGGCCGCCGCCGTCATCGCTTCGCGCACGCGCGTCATCGCGACGAGGCGGACGAAGACATCCAGGGTCAACCATCCGATGCCGGCCACCGCGATGATGACCCCGATGGTCTTTGCCGGCAGCGAAAAAATCAACCTGCGGCGCATCGGCGACGAAGGCGACGGCGAACAGCGGCGCGAGTGCGATCAGCGGAATGGCGGCCAGATCCTGAAACAGCAGCACCGCGAAACCGAGGCGTCCGTGTTTGGTGTTGAGTTCGCCGTTCTCTTCCATCACCTGCAGCGCGAAGGCCGTGGACGAGAGTGCGAGAGCCAGGCCCATGAACAAGGCGCTCTTCCAGGGCAACGCGAAGGCGATCGCGATCGCGGCCAGCAGCAGCGCGCTGATCGCCACCTGCGCGCCGCCCAAGCCAAAGATCGCGCCGCGCATCGCCCAGAGGCGGCGCGGCCGCAACTCGAGGCCGATGAGAAAGAGCAGCAGGACGACGCCAAATTCGGCCAGGTGCAGAATTTCCTTGGCCTCGCCGGTCGAGAAAAGACCGCCCAGACCGAAAGGGCCGACCAACGCGCCGGCAGCCAGATAGCCCAGAACCGTGCCAATTCCGAGGGTTCGCGCGATGGGGGCGGCGATGGCGACGGCTGCGAGCAACACCGCGATCGAGCTCAGTTGTACGTCCTGCATGCGCCTCCCTCGAAGGTCCGATCTGATCCGGAACCTTAGCCCCGCCGTAAGTTTGGCATCGGAAGCGAGGTTAAGCTATGGTCCAGGTCTTGGAGAACGCGCGTGCCACTCGGCGCCCGTACCCCGTCATGATACCGAGGACCATGTCCGACCTCCTGCAGAAAGTTGCCCAAAGCCGGGATGTCGAGGCATTCCGAAAGCTGTTCGAACTCTACGGCCCGCGCGTCAAATCCTACATGATGCGCCAGGGAGCCGACGCGACGACGGCTGAGGACCTCGCACAGGAAACCCTGCTGACCGTTTGGCGCAAGGCCCAGCTCTATTCCGACGAGAAGGGCAGCGCGACCACGTGGATCTTCACGATCGCCCGCAACCTGCGAATCGATCGTCTGCGCCGCGAAGTGTCCTGGCAGCCTCTGCCGGAGAACCGGGACGAGGAAGCGTCCGACGCGCCCGACCCCGAAGAGGAGGTCACGGAAAAGGAACGCCGCGACAAAGTTCGCTCCGTGCTTGCAACGCTACCGCCGGACCAGTCCGAAGTTGTCACCCTCTCGTATGTAGAGGGGTTGTCACACAGTGAAATCGCAGAGCGGCTGGGATTGCCGCTCGGTACTGTCAAGTCGCGTATGAGGCTCGCGTACCAGAAGGTGAAAGAAGCAGTCGAGGACATTCGTTAAGACAATGAAGATCAATCACCATCTCGATGATTCGACCCTCATGAGCTGCGCGGCCGGCAGTCAGCCGGAAGCGTTGGCCGCGGTTGTTTCCTCGCATCTGTCCGTCTGCCCGCGCTGCCGCACAGAACTCAAGAGGCATGCCCTCATCGGTGAGGCGCTCTTCGAGAGCCTTAAACCGGAACCGGTCACCCGCGATGCACCGGTCGTTGCCATGCGCGCCGGCGAGGCGACGTTGGCTGAAACCGAAATGCCCGAGATGCCGTCGGCTTTGAAGGCGGCACTCGAAGGCCGTTTCGACGATGTGCCCTGGCGTAGGGCCGCTCCGGGCATCTGGCATTATCCGCTGCCATTGTCGGCCGATGCGAAGGGAGACCTTCGTCTTCTGAAGGTGGCGCCCGGCACGCGGTTGCCCGAGCATGGACACGGCGGGACGGAGCTCGACGCTGATTCTCGACGGCGCCTACTCGGACGAGTTTGGTACGTATCGCAAGGGTGACGTCGCCGACATGGGCGACGACGTGGAGCATCGCCCGATCGCTGACGAGACGTACGGCTGTATCTGCCTCGCCGCCTCGGACGCCAAGCCGCGCTTTACGGGCGTGTTCGCCCGCCTGCTGCAGCCGTTGGCTGGGATGTAGTTCCCGTCTCTCGTGCTCTCGCATCACTGCAGAAGCCACCGGATGACAACCGGTGGTTTTTTGTTTGCGCTCCGGCTGGACCTTGCGCGGTTCACCATTCGCTAACCTTAAGGATTCTGTTAACCTCTGTTACGGCATGGTGAACGGGTGCAGGCCCGGCGCGATGCTTCCCTCTCGTGCTGCGTTCCTGGACGTATTCTTCTCTCGTTCCGCCCAAAGCGAGGTCCAGCCATGTCCATCGACAGCATTCTTCGGACCATCGGTGCGCTCGCGTGCATCTATACCTTTGGCCTGCTCGTCACTGTGACGAGCACCGCCGCGCTCAACGCTGTTGCCCACGAACCAAACGCCTTTTGCGCCGATGGCATCTGCGCGACGGCTGCCTACCATCACGCCACGCCGTCCGCCGCCTATGATCAGGGCTACTCCCGCGTCATCCACACCGCGGCTCTCTTCCTCGCCGGCGAATAGCGATCCGGCCACGTTTGTACGCGGTTCCGGAGGTTCGGCCCGGTGCTGCGATCTTGTCCCCAATACGTCTGTGAGCGGAAGCGCGCGCCGGTCCCTCAGGATCGCGCGCGTTTCTGTTTTTTGACCACGCGCGTCGATCGCCATCAGCTCCGCACCAGCCCTTCGAACTCGGCGCAGCGGCACCATGTTGGGACCGTCCGACGGCGCGTGGTCGGGGTCCTCGATGGGTCTCGATGAACACGCCGGCGACGCCGACCGCCACCGCGGCCCGCGCCAGCACCGGCACGAATCGCGCTCGCCGCCCGACGACGTGCCCTGCCCGCCCGGCTGCTGCACCGAATGGGTCGCGTCGAAGATCACCGGCGCGCCGGTCTCGGCCATGATCGGCAGCGCCGCGCATGTCGGCGACCAGCGTGTTGTAGCCGAAAGAGGCGCCGCGCTCGGTCAGCAGCACGTTCGGGTTGCCCGCTGCCGGCGACCTTGGCGACGACGTTCTTCATGTCCCAGGGCGCGAGGAACTGGCCCTTCTTGATGTTGACGACGCGGCCGGTTTCGGCGGCGGCGATCAGCAGATCGGTCTGGCGGCACAGGAAGGCCGGGATCTGCAGCACGTCGACGACCGGCGCGACGCGCGGCGCACTGCCCGGCTTCGTGCACGTCGGTGACGACGGGCAGGCCCAAGCTCTCGCGGATCTCGGCGAAGATCGGCAGCGCCGCGTCGAGGCCGATGCCGCGCTTGCCGCGACAGCGCTGGTGCGGTTGGCCTTGTCGAACGAGGACTTGTAGACGAGCCCGATGCCGAGCCGGCCGGCGATCTCCTTCAGCGCGGACGCCATCTCCAGCGCATGCGCGCGGCTCTCCATCTGGCAGGGGCCGGCGAAGAATCGCGATCGGCGCATCATTGGCAAAGGTCACGCTTCCGGCTTTCACGACCGAAGCGGGACGCAGAGGATCAGGCTTGTTCATGGCGTCTTATAGCCCGTGAAACACGCACATTGACAGCGCGCGGACCGGGTTCTTCCCGTGGATTTGCGGCGTCGCCGGCAGGGGGCTTGTGGAACGGGACGGGAACAGCTAGGGTACGTTCGTGATTTGTCCATGCAAGTGTGCCCGCCGCGCGTACCCCGCGGCCCTAACCCGGAGCACCTGAACGCTGCCATGCTGACCCAGAAACAGAAAGAGCTTCTGCTGTTCATCCATGCCCGGATGCAGGACGAGGGTGTCCCTCCGTCGTTCGATGAAATGCGCGATGCGCTGGACCTCAAGTCCAAATCGGGTATCCACCGCCTCATCACGGCGCTCGTCGAGAGGGGGTTCATCCGCCGCCTGCCGCACCGTGCGCGGGCCATCGAGGTCATCAAACTTCCGGAGAACACGGTGACGACCCTTGCCGCCACACCTGAGCCGCCGCGGCGAGGGTTCAGCGTCATCGAGGGCGACAAACGGCCGGCCGAGGCGCCGCCGCCATCCTATTTCGCAAATTCCCGCATCGCATCGGTGCCGCTCATGGGTCGGATTGCTGCGGGCGTACCGATCAGCGCCATTCAGAACCACTCCAACGACATTACCTGCCCTCCGGACATGCTCGGGTCGGGCGAGCATTACGCGCTCGAAGTGAAGGGCGATTCCATGATCGAGGCCGGCATCCACGACGGCGATACGGTCATCATCCGGCGTTGCCATTCGGCGGAGAACGGCGACATCGTCGTGGCCCTCGTCGAAAAGGAGGAGGCGACGCTCAAGCGCTTGCGCAAAAAAGGCTCGACGATTGCGCTCGAAGCCGCCAACCCGGCCTACGAAACCCGCATCTTCCGTCCCGATCAGGTCGATATACAGGGGCGGCTCGTCGGTCTCATCCGCAAATACTGAGGCTGCTTATGGTTCGTCGTCTTCCACTTCGGGACGCAAGTCCGGTGGTACCTCGAACGCGTCGGCGACCGCTCTTGGGGCTGCGTAGCGGCTGATGTCGACGCTGTTCTCTGGAACCGTCAGCTTGGGTGCCAAGCGTGGTGTCTCCGGAGCCGCGCGGACGCCGTTGCGCGGGCGGCATCGACCACGGACGCAGACCTCGTGCTTGCGCTACGGTTTCGCTTCGAAAATTTCCCTCGGGCGTGCGGTAGAGCGCAACTGTCCCGGAGGCTCTCAGGCTCGCTCGGTCCATGACCTGGGCCGGACCAGTACAAAGTGGCGGTCGTGTTCCCGTCACGACAAGCACACCGGCCCGTTCGCAGTCGTCCGCAGCGCCTCCCGGATGGCGGGAGACGACGATCAGCGGATCGCCGGACTGAGACACGCAACCCAGAGCATCGCAACGGAACGCACGGTCCTTGCGCACAGTCTTGGGATCGCGCGCGTCACCATCGTTTTCGAGCCAGCGCTTCAGTTCAAAGGTGGAGGGCCGTTCGGCATGCGCCGCCAGCAGCCCGTCTTCGCCGCGCACCGCGACCAGAGCGCCTTCGCGCCCGATCAGCACATCGGCCCGCTCGGCCGTGGGGGCAAGCGCCAAACCTGCAAGGATCAGCGGTATCCCGGCGAGCCGCCAGCGCTTGTGCCACAAGACGAGCCAGAGCCCACCCATCAGTGCGCACGCAAACGCGACGTCCGGGACCTGTGCGACGTGGGTTACGGCACCCGGCAGTGCGGCCACGAAGCGCGCTGTCCATCCCATCACATCGATGCCGATGCCCATCAGCCAGAGGGGGCGGCTTCGAGGCCGAACGGCAGTGCCACCAGTGTCGCCAGTGCGGCCGGCATGACGAGGAGATTGCAGACGGGCACGGCGATCAGATTGGCCAGCGGGGCGTAATGCTGCATGGCGTGAAAGTGATAGACGGACAACGGCGTCACTGCGAAGCCGGCGATCAGCGTCGAAAACAGGATGCCGCCAAGGAACAGCCCCGCGCGCATTACGGGTCCCGGCGTTATGCCGCTGCGATCGAAGTGGCCCCGTATTGCTTCATAAGCTGCGACAAGGGCAGCGACGGCGGCGAACGACATCTGGAAGCCGACATCCAAAAGGCTTTCGGGGTAGACGATGAGGATCAGAAGGGCGGCAATGGCGACGTTGCGCATCGCGATTGCGGGGCGGCCCAGCATGATGGCGAGAAACATGACGACCATCATGATTGCGGACCGCAGCGTCGCCGCTGAGCCGCCTGAAATCGCGAAATACAGGATTGCGCCAAGGGCGCCTCCGGCAGCAGCCCATTTCTTGATCGGTTGCGTCAGCGCCAGCACCGGGACTGTCGCCAGTGCAAAGCGCAGAAGTGCAAACACGGCGCCCGCCATGATCGCCATGTGCAAGCCGGAAATCGAGAGAATGTGGACGAGACCGCTGTCGCGATAGGCGTCCGTTGTCTCCTGCGAGATGCCGCCGCGTTCACCTGTGATGAGGGCTGCGGCGAGTGCACCGCGTTCTCCGGGAAGCGCGGCCTCGATGCGCCGTCCGATATCCTGGCGCAGATCTTCGACCGCGGCTCGGATGCGCAGCGCCAGATCGGGTTCGGCCAAGTCTGCAAGCGTCACTTTTTGTGGTGGTTTCAGTGCGAAGCCCACGGCGCCGATGCGCTCGTAGTATGCCGCGCGTGCAAAGTCGTGGCCGCCGGGAAGTGCCGGCGCGGAGGGCGGAGACAGCGACGCGGTCATTTGCAGCGCATCACCCGGCTTGATGTCGCCTGCCGGCGACATGACGCGAATGCGCGCGCTGCGGCATGCGATCCGCTTCCACGTCTGCAATCGACACCAACCGGAGTGTCAGCCGTTCGCCGCGCCTTGCGTGTGGTTCGCGCCGCTCGAGGATGCCGGTGACCTGGACGGCGCGCAGCGTGCGCTCGAGCACCGGTGCGGCCACACTTTCGGTGCGCATTTTTGCAACGGCAAAGCCCGCGCCGGCCATGATGATCGCCATTGCGAAGAGGCGCAGGTCGCTTTCCGCACGGACCAGCCCGGCGAGCACCAGACCGGTGATCAGCGCAAGCAGGGCTGCGGCGCGGGAGGGTTCCACCCCCAGCGCGAAATATGCCCAGATGCCCAGACCGAACAGCACCGGCAGCCAATTGACGAAGCGAGGTCGCTCCTGCGCGAGTTGACCGGCCAATCCCGCCGCCAGTGGTGCTGCGACGCGCGAACCGAGCCACCGGCGCAGCGCCGCGGCAGAGCCAAGCGGACGCGCGCGGGCGGCGGGATCGCCTTCCGCCGCCGGTT
Source organism: uncultured Alphaproteobacteria bacterium (assembly GCA_963713575.1). Classification (GTDB taxonomy): domain Bacteria; phylum Pseudomonadota; class Alphaproteobacteria; order Rhizobiales; family Hyphomicrobiaceae; genus JAGVSR01. The sequence goes on along the minus strand of CAVQMH010000001.1, from coordinate 192,364 downwards.
TGGTGGCCTGGGTGGTCCCCAGGGCCTCGTTCCCGCCCCCCGACATCGCCCTTTAACCGCCTGCAATGCGTGTGCTACAGGGGGGCATCATCCCACAGATCCTGATCAAACGAAGACGCTCATGAGCACAACGACTGAGAGCGGCAAACCCGTTGTCCGGTTTGCGCCCTCCCCCACCGGTTACCTGCACATCGGCGGCGGCCGCACCGCTTTGTTCAATTGGCTTTATGCCAAGGGGCGGGGCGGCCGTTTTCTCTTGCGTATCGAAGACACCGACCGGGAGCGCAACAACCCGGCGGCGGTCGCGGCTATTCTGGATGGCTTGACCTGGCTGGAACTCGATTGGGAAGGCGAGCCCGTCTCGCAATTCGAACAGGCGCCGCGACATCGCGAGGTGGCTGAAGCGTTACTTGCGTCCGGCAACGCCTACCGCTGCTATCTCACCGCCGCGGAACTCGACGAGATGCGCAAGTCGGCGGAAGCGGAGAAGCGACCGCTGACCATCCGCTCGCCGTGGCGTGAGCGCGATCCGGCGGAAGCGCCCGCGGGCGCGCCGTACACGATCCGGCTGAAAGCGCCACGTGAGGGCGAAACGATCGTGGATGACCGCTGCCAGGGACGTGTCACCTTCGCCAACAAGGACCTCGACGATCTCATCATCCTGCGTTCGGACGGCAACCCGACCTACAATCTCGCCGTCGTCGTCGATGACCACGACATGGGCATCACGCACGTGGTTCGCGGCGTCGATCATCTGACGAACGCGGCCCGGCAGACGCAGATCTATAACGCCATGGGCTGGCGCGTTCCCGTGTGGGCGCACGTGCCGCTCATTCACGGTGCGGACGGGGCGAAGCTGTCGAAGCGGCACGGTGCCCAAGGTGTCGAGGACTACCGCTCGATGGGGTACTTGCCCGTTGCCCTGCGCAATTATCTCGTGCGCCTCGGCTGGAGCCACGGTGACGACGAGATCATGTCGACCGAACAGCTCGTCGAATGGTTCGACATCAACGACATCAACAAGAGCGCGTCACGGTTCGACTTCAAGAAGCTCGATGATCTCAACGCGCACTACATCCGGCAAGCCGACACGGACGAACTCGTGCGCCGCATCCGGCAGATGATGCCTCATTTGGATTTTGTGGCGCTGGCGGCGCTGCCGGTCGATCCCAAGGCGCCGCCCCGTTCCGACATCGCGCTTGCGCGCGAGGTCGGCGCTGTGCTGCCAAACGTGAGGACGGGTTCGGATCTCGCCGCCAGGTTCGAGTCCAAGGGCTGGGACCGGTTGGCGGCCGCGATCCCGTCGTTGAAGGAGCGGGCGAAGACGCTGGCCGAATTGATCGCGGGTGCGCTTTATCTTGTCGCAGAGCGGCCGCTGGCTTTGGATGAAAAGGCGGCAAAGCTGATCGATGCCGAGGCAAAGGCGCTCATCGGTGGGCTCCTGCCTCAGCTCGAAGCGTCGTCCACCTGGACGGCCATCGATCTGGAAACCGCCGTACGCAATCACGCGGAGGCAACCGGAGCGAAACTCGGAAAAGTGGCGCAGCCGTTGCGCGCGGCACTCACCGGGCGCACCGTCTCTCCGCCGGTGTTCGACGTGATGGCCGTGCTTGGCCGTGACGAGGCCCTGGCCCGGCTGCGCGACTACGCAGCCTGAGCTGAATGGCGACAGAACGCCTGAAATCCGGGCAGGGTTAGGCCTTAGGCAGCATTGGCCAACCATGTGCAGTCGCGATATGGTGTTGCGCAGTGCAGCATTGCCGCCCTCGAGCCGCGGCCGGGCCTATTCTAGACGGCTGAAGGAGAGACCACCCATGACCATCCAGGAGCAGCCCCCCACTCCGGGCACCAGCGACGACGTCGCGACGCTGGCCTACCAGGGCAAGCCGACCGATTTTCCGCTCCGCCACGGTACCATCGGGCCGTCGGTCATGGATATCGGCAAGCTCTACAAGGACACGGGGTGCTTTTCCTACGATCCGGGGTTCACTTCGACCGCCAATTGCGCGTCGAAGATCACGTTCATCGACGGTGACAAGGGCGAGCTGCTCTATCGCGGCTACCCGATCGAGCAGATCGCCGAAAATTCGAACTTCCTCGCCACCTGCTATCTGCTGCTCAATGGCGAACTGCCGACCAACGAGCAGTTCCGCGAGTTTCGCCGTACCATCACCAACCACACGATGGTGCACGAGCAGATGACGCGCTTCTACACCGGCTTTCGCCGTGACGCGCATCCGATGGCGGTCATGGTCGGTGTGGTGGGCGCCCTGTCGGCGTTCTATCACGACTCCACCGACATCACGAACCCCGAGCACCGGCGCATCGCGACGAACCGCATGATCGCGAAAATGCCGACCATCGCAGCGATGGCCTACAAGTATTCGATCGGGCATCCCTTCATCTATCCGCGCAACGATCTCGACTACACGTCGAACTTTTTGCAGATGTGCTTCGCGGTGCCGTGCGAGCCCTACATCGTCAATCCGGTGGTGGCGCGTGCGCTCGACCGCATCTTCATCCTGCACGCAGACCACGAGCAGAACGCTTCGACCTCGACGGTGCGGCTGGCCGGTTCGTCGGGTGCCAACCCGTTCGCCTGCATCGCCTCGGGCATCGCGTGCCTGTGGGGTCCGGCGCACGGCGGCGCGAACGAAGCCGCTCTCACCATGCTGTCGGAAATCGGGTCGGTCGAACGCATCCCGGAATACATCGCGAAAGCGAAGGACAAGTCGTCCGGCTTCCGTCTGATGGGCTTTGGGCATCGCGTTTATAAAAACTATGATCCGCGCGCGAAGGTAATGCAGAAGACCTGTCACGAGGTGCTCGATGCGCTCGATAAGCGCGACGATCCGCTGCTGAAGGTGGCCATGGAGCTGGAGCGGATCGCGCTGCAGGACGAATATTTCGTGTCCAAGAAGCTCTATCCGAACATCGATTTCTACTCGGGCATCACGCTGCGGGCGATCGGCTTCCCGGTTGAAATGTTCACGGTCCTTTTTGCTGTCGCCCGAACTGTTGGCTGGATTGCCCAGTGGCGCGAGATGATCGAGGACCCGGAACAGCGCATCGGCCGTCCGCGGCAGCTTTACGTCGGGCCGGCGCGGCGCGAGTTTCCTCTTTAGTGGCGCTCGGTGCGCCCTCCCTGCCGGGGAGCCGGCCGCCGTGCGTGGTAGTCTGCGCGCGATGATCTGTGACTGCTGTATTGCGGTCACATCGGGCGGTGCATTCGCACGTGTGCCGCCTGGACCTGCTTCTCCCTCCCCCAGCTGACCGGGTAGATTGCCGCCGTTGTGTGCGGGGAGATGTCATGCGCCGGTTGCGTTTCGTTTTTGCGATTTTACTCGGGTCCACGGGGCAAGCCGCCGCCGATTCCATTTTCGACAATCTCAACGTCATCCGCATGTCGCCGCCGCTCGCGTATTACACGCCCGGCACCATCGCGCGCGGGTATCTCGACAAGCGCACATGGCAGCGAACCGGAGATCGCCTGTTGAAGGTGAACATGGTGCGCTGCCGCGCCAAGTTCGACGAGGACGGGTTTGCCCAAGTCCTCGACGGCGCCGCCTTCACCTCCCACGATCAGAAGTCGTTCGGGCTGTCAGCAGGCTGGGCGAATATTCTCAACGCCGCGTTCAAGGGCCAGTACGTCACCGGCGTGAACCTCACGTTCACAGGGACGGTTTACGAATACGACGAGGCCAAGCTCATTGCGCTCAGGCGCAAGTGTCTGGGCTCGGCCAACCCGAAGGGCGATCAGAACCGCAATCAGTTCCAGATCGTGCGGCTGGCGGTCGGCCGGTTCGAATATGCACTGCAATTCGCGGGCGAGGCGAGTGTCGGTCTCAAGGCCGACATCGTGAACAAGTTCGCCGGTGAACTCGGCGTCAACGGCGGCATCGACAAGCGCGGAACTGTCACGATCCCGAACGGCGCGATGGCGTTGCCGCTATGGCGGCAGGATTGGTGAGGACGTGCCCGATTTCGCCGAAGCTTTTTTGACCTACGTCGCCGAGAACCGCTCGATGTTCGATGCGGCCGAAGCGTTGAGCGCGGTGATCAACATTCTGGGCTGGAGCCTCGGCGGTATCCTGCTCTGGCGAGCATGGCGGCGCGGCGGCATTCGCAGCGTGAACGTCGGCCCGTTGCGTGTTCAGTTGCAGGAAGAGGCGATGACGGCCGCGGCGCTCGCCGCGCGCAACTGGCAATCCAAGACCGGCGACGGCGGCATCGACATGGGCCGCCTGCGTTCGACGATGGAGCGCGCGTTCGATCCGCAAATGACCGATCACCTTATCGGCCGCTCCATTCTCTGGGTCGACGACAATCCGGCGAACAATGAACTCGCCATGCGAGCGCTGCGCAAACTGCTGCTCGACGTCGTGCAGGTGACGAGTACGCAAGCGGCCATCGGCGCGATGGAAACGCGCACATTCGATCTCGTGATCTCGGACATGGGCCGGGGTGACAACATGCGAGCGGGCTATGACCTGCTGGAGCAGTTGCGCGGCAGCGGACGCACGGTCCCGTTCTTTATTTTCTCCAGTGAAGACCGGCCGGAATTCCGCGTCGAAGCCAAGCGACGCGGCGCTCAGCTCGCCACCAACGATATGATCGAACTCATCGACTGCGTAGTCTCCACCCTCGGCAAGTCTTGAGACACAGATCGGCCCCGGACGCTTCAAGCCATCCGGGGCCGGCCGTGCTTGGGAGAAGCGGCGGGGGGTAAGATCGATCAGTAGCAGTTCTGCTGCAGCGTCCAGGCGACGACCTTCATGCGGCCGTTGATCATCTTGTGCACGGGGATGCGGACGTAGCTGCAGTAGTAGTCACCGGCGCGGCCTTCGTAGCCGTGCATCGGCCTATCCGTGACGTAGGTCTGGGAGAAGTATTCCTTGCCGCGGCCGCCGGCTTCGGCGGGGGCGGTTGCGAGCGCTCCGGCTGCGAGTACCAGGACCAGAGCGGCGGGCTTGGTGAGGGTCTTGAGCATGGGATGTCCCCTTTTTTGGAGGCCGTTCCTCGGCCGTTTCAGTCTCGATGGGAGGACTGTAGGGCGGGCCGCGGGGCGGCGCTGTTACGGCGGGAACAGGGGGCAATCGGTTCGGCCAGTTTTATACAGAAGCGGTCATTCCGAAGTGAGGTGACACCGGGCACGACGGGCCGCCGGATCCGTTGCAAATGCGGCACGCTTTCGGGTTCCTTGCGGGATAACCTAGCTTGCAGCAGGCCGAACCGTTGTCGAAGGTCCCGCGCTCAACTAGTTTCCAGACCGGGATCGATCATCTTTCGGAGGGGCAAATGCGTTCTTTGAAACTCGGCTTAGCCGCCACGGCGGTGATGTGCGCACTTTCGGCGACGGCTCGGGCCGACTGCGTCACAGTCGGAGCGGTCGGGGAAGCTGTGACCCACGATATCGCAGAGCTCTTTGCGAAGAACGGACTTGCAAACATCATCTATGGGCAAGGCCGCGTGGGCAAGGGCCCTGTCCACATGAAGTGCGAAGACGGCTCGAGTACAACGACGTGTCGCTCCTCGCAGACGGCGTGCAAAGTGACAACACCCAAAACCTGCTTAGGCGCTTGGTTGTGCTTCCCCTCGTGACCCCGTCGCTTGGCGCAGATTGGCGCAAACGAAGACGAGCGCGACTTCAGAAGAGATCTTGCGGCTGTCTTTGGTCATCGTCCGCGCTCCATTTGTGATCGAGCGCCCGACGTCGGCTTACTTTGCAATGCGAAATTCATCGCCTCAACTTATCCCCGCCCATTCGACCTCCCGTATCCTCCCCTCACCCGCATCACACGAGGGCGCCGTCCGGAGGCGTTCGAATAGCGCGATGCGGGGACGGGCGCGGAAGGACCACGCGGCATACGCAGCCAACCCTTCCGGCGTCGATTTCAACTGCCCGCCGTAAGGATGGGTCCCGGATGATGTGCCGGTGAAAAGGGGAAACAGTAAGCTGGGGTAAGAGCGAGCCCAGACTGAAGCCCGTAAGGCGGGGCGCCACGGCGCCACCATTCTAGATACCCATGCGGAAGACCGCAGCACCGCTGCGCCCCGCCGCCTCGTTACATTTTGCGCCACCCAACTCCGCTGCGCGGAGCCGGCCTATTGGCTTGTGACGAGCATATTCTTGGGCTCCGTCACAGTTCTGGACGCGTCAGGTTATGCATTAAAGCGCAAGAAGTCACAGCGGTGCTCGGGAGGTGTTTTGGCTTGCAACGGTCGGAGCGACGCGCGCAAACTGAATGTCACGGAGGACGTCTGCTTTCGTCAATCGAGGAGATGGGCATGAAACCGAGTACTGTCCCCGCTGCCGCCGCACTCATGGGCTTGGTTGCGTTTGCCGCGCCAGCCAACGCCGCGCCGCTCGACGCCATGGCTCTGTCGACAAATTCCGCGACGATTCACTCGAGCGCGGTGATGAAGGTGCACAAGAGACAACGGGAATATCGCCGCGCTTCCAGCCCGCGCTCGTGGCGCAATCGCCGGTCATGGGTCTACCAACGCCACCTCTATCGTCCTTATTACCTCGACTCTCCGTACTACTATTCGACGAGCTTCGACGGCTATCCACACATCTCCCGCCAGGGGTATCCCTTTCGCAGCTGGGATCGCGGCGCCATCTACTTCAGGCCGTGGTAAGCATTCCGGAAATCAGGCCCTGAGCGGAAAATAGCGGCGGAAGAGAGCGATGGTCGCGGGGAGGATGACGAGCTGACCGATGAGGGAGGCGACGAGGCAGATGCCGGCGAGTTGGCCGAACAGGCGCAGGGACGGCAGGTGCGAGAGCATCGTGACGCCGAGCCCGAGTGCCAGCACGATCGTCGTCAGAACGACTGCGGGGCCGATGTGGTGCGCGGTCGCCATCAGCGCCTCGTGCGCGGAGTTCGGTCCGGGACCGATGCGCTCCTCTTCCAGTCGGAAGCGATTGAGGAAGTGGATCGTCGAGTCGATTGCCAGCGAGAAGGCAACTGTGAGCGCCATGATGGACGCGAACTGCATTCCCTGCCCGGTTGCCCAGAGCAGCGCGCCGGTGGCGAAGATCGGGAACAGGGACGGAAGCGCGCTCGCCACGCCCGCCATCACCGACCGTAGTGCGATGCCGAGGAAGATGAAGATGACGAAGATGTCGCCGACGAGGCCCCAATTCATTTCGCTGATGAGCTTGGCGGAATTGCGCGCGGCGATCGCCGGCAGGCCGGTCACGCTGATCTGATAGGCCGCGTTCTCCTTGCGGATCGGCTCGAGCGCCTTGTCGATCTTTTCCACGATGGGAAGAATCTGGCTGGCATCGATGTCGGGCAGACGCGCGGTGACGAGCACGGCGCTCTCGCTCTCGTCGATGAAGCGGTGCACGAGGTGCTTGGGCAGGATATCGACGTAGCTCTTGATCGTTTCGACCTTGGCGTCGCCGGCTTCGGCGAGCCAGCGGCGCAGGCTCTCCAGCGACCAGACGTTGCCGAGGCCCGCTTCCGTCTCCAACACGTCATGCGCGCGGGCGATGACCGAGAGTGTGGCCACGTCATAGAGCCCGATGCCGCTGTCCTTGTTCCACTGGATCATCACGTGCACGGGATTGGCGCCGGTGAGCTTCTGATCGAGTTTGGCGGTGGCGGCGAGCGCCTGCTCCTTGTCCGGCACCTGATCGGCAAGGCGGTACATCGGCGTGAGCTGCGAATAGGCCCAGCCGGTGGCGACCACGGCAATCAAACCCAGCGTGGTAAACAGCAACGGGAATGAAATCACGAACGCGATCGTGCGTTCCGTCATACGCTGCAGCACGCCGACGCCGCCGGTGTCATGCTCTTTGATATCGGGGACGGTCTCCGTTTCAGGCTGGATCAGAAGGGCGGCCAGCGTCGGCACCACGACGGCCACGGCGATGTAGGAAATCGCCACGGCAAGGAGCGCTGCCTGTCCGAAGGTACGGATCAGGGCACTGTCGGCGAACTGGAACGAGAGCAGCGCGAGGCCGGCGTTCATGGCCGTCAGCAGGCAGGCGGGAGCCACGTCGCGGACGGCGTTTCTTGCCGCGTCGATGCGCGGCACGCCGGCGAGGATGTCGCGCCGAATGGCGAACACGAGATGCATGCTGTCGGAGAACCCCGACACGAGGATCAGCGGCGTGATGACGTTGACGAACAGGTTCAGGCGGTAGTCGAGGCCGCCGAGCACGCCGAGTGTCCAGAGAATGGCGATGGTCGGACCGAGGACGGCAATGAGCGTCAGCGAGATGCGGCGGAAGAAAAGGAATGCGACGACGAGGCCCGCGAGGAAGCCAAGGCCGTTATAAATAAAGCGGTCGCGTTCCACCGCGTTGCGGATCTCGAGTTGCATCACCGGCGCCCCAGTGAGCTTGGCAGCCAAACCGGTGCCTACCAGTTCCTTATCGACGACGGACTGGATGCCGCCGATGATCGTGCGCGCCGACTGCTCCTGCACCGCCTTGCGGTCGAGCGAGATGACGATCAAGGCGAGTTCGCCGTCTTCGGAGATGAACTTGCCTTTGACGATGTCGTTCGACTTCAACTCGGCGAGCATGGCGTCGAACGCGGGACCCTCTTCCGGCAATACATCGGGCACCACGGGAGCGGCATAGCCGGTCGCGTCGGGCTTGGCGCGCGCCGACAGCATGGAAACGAGCCCGCCGACGCCGTCGGTCAACTGCAGTTCGACGATGGCATTCTGCAATGCGATGAGGCCTGACCGCGTCAGCAGTCCTTTGCCATCCACGGCAATGAGTACGTCATATTCGCTGGAGGGAAAGCGACGGTCGATGTCCTCGTACTGGCGGAATTCCTGGGTGTCGGTACGGAAGAGTTCCGAGAGGCTGTCGTCGACGCGCAAGCTCATGACGCCGAAAACGGCGGCGACAGTCATAAGTGCGATCAGGAGGGCGGACAGGCGGGGCGCTTTCAGCGCAACGAGGCCTAGCTTGTCGATCCCGAACGAGAACAGAAACGAGCGGCGCGGCGCGTCCCCGGATGCCATAGCAATTTTCCCCTCTGGGCCGCCCGATTTTGTTCTTTGCGTTCGGATGCCGGCCCCCCGGCGCGCACCCTATCCGCTTCGCCCCAGAAACCAAATCCTCAACGCAAGCATCCATCGGAGAATCAGCGGCAAAGTGGCGCCAGCTTGACATTGGCTGAGAGCTGCGGGCAAGGGCTCCGCTTGAGCGCCTAAGTCGTTCAATCTAATAGCTGAGTGTATGTGAGACGCCATCTGGGATCTGGTGCGGGAAATTGATTCATGGCCGACAAGACGCTCGACACGCGGGGGCTCACCTGTCCCCTGCCGATCCTGAAAGCCAAAAAGGCGATCGGGGGCGTGCCGATCGGGGGGACGCTGGAAGTTCTGGCGACCGATCCGGGTTCACGGGAAGACTTTGCCGTGTTCGCCAGGACGACCGGTCACGACCTCGTCGAGGAAGGCCAAGATGGCGGTGTGTTCCGCTTCGTGCTGCGGCGGGCGCGGTGACGGCGAGCGTCCCCGGCCCCCGCTTGACACCCCGGCGCACGCTCTCCATAACGGCGCCTCCCGGATGGCCCCGTGTCCTCGCGGTTGCGCCAAACGACGTGGTGGCCGGGCGGTTAGCTCAGCGGTAGAGCACACCCTTCACACGGGTGGGGTCGCAGGTTCAATCCCTGCACCGCCCACCATTCGACTTAATCCAGACGCGACGCGATGCGGCGGATGTAGGCGCCGTAGGCGGATTTGCCGAGGCGGTCCAGCCAGGGGTTCATCTGTTCCAGGGTCGTGAAACCCTGACGCAACGCGATCTCCTCAGGGCAGCAGATCTTCAGGCTCTGGCGCTGTTCGAGCGTGGAGACGAATTCGCCGGCTGCGAGCAAGCTGTCAAAGGTTCCGGTGTCGAGCCAAGCGAAGCCTCGGCCCATCTTGATGACATTGAGTTTGCCGGCTTCCAGGTACGCCTGGTTGATGCTGGTGATTTCGAGTTCGCCGCGGGACGACGGCTTGATGCCACGGGCGATGCCGACGACATCGTTGTCGTAGAAGTAGAGCCCGGTCACCGCGTAATTCGATTTGGGCAGAAGCGGTTTTTCCTCGATCGACGTGGCGCGGCCTTGTGCGTCGAAGGCGACTACGCCGTAGCGTTCGGGGTCGGCCACTTCGTATGCAAATACGCTGGCGCCGGTTTTCTGCTGGACAGCCTGGGCAAGCAGTTCGGGCAGTCCGTGGCCGTGGAAAATGTTATCCCCGAGCACGAGGGCTGCGGGATCATCACCAATGAAGTCGGCGCCGATGATGAAGGCTTGCGCTAGACCTTCCGGGCGCGGTTGCACGGCGTAGCTGATCGAGATGCCAAGGGGTGACCCGTCCCCGAGGAGTCGCTGGAAGAGAGGCTGATCGTGCGGGGTTGTGATGATGAGGATGTCGCGGATGCCGGCCAACATCAGGACCGACAGCGGATAGTAGATCATCGGCTTGTCATAGACCGGCAGCAGCTGCTTGGAGATCGCATAGGTCAGCGGATAAAGGCGCGTGCCGCTGCCACCCGCGAGTATGATGCCTTTGGTGTTCATTGCCATCCCGCCTCGAATGCGAGCCCGCCTCTGGCCTGCCCAAATGTGCCGGCCCCGCCCCGTCCTCCGGTGTGCCACGGATTTATCTCCAGGTCGTAAATCGAGCTCAACTTTAAATTGCCGGTGCTGGAGACCGATTTTTCTTCGACGGTGACGGCGCGACGCGATATATCCGGTCGACTATAACCCCTGGGGTGTCCATGCTGCCTTTCATATCGACGCTGCGTTCGTTCGCCGTGCTCCTCGCCGCCGCCGTGCCTATGCTCGCAGTGCCTGCCGTGTCGCGCGCCGAGACAAAGACTAGCGCGAAGCCGGTGACAGTGTTCGCCGCCGCAAGCCTCAAGAACGTGCTCGACGCGACGGGTGAAGCCATCAAAGCCCAAGGCGAACCGAAGCCGGTGGTGGCGCTGGCCGCATCGTCTGCGCTCGCCAGGCAGATCGAACAGGGCGCTCCGGCCGACGTCTTCATCAGCGCCGATGAAGACTGGATGAATTACCTTATTGGCAAGGATCTCATCGCGCCGGAGACGCGAACCATCGTTGCCACGAACACGCTCGTGCTGATCGCACCCGCTGCCAGCACCGTCGCCGTTGACTTGAAATCCGGCGTGGATCTCGCGGCCATCCTCGGCGAGGGGCGGCTTGCCGTTGCCGACGTGAAGGCTGTCCCCGCAGGCAAATACGCCAAAGCGGCCCTTGAGTCCTTGAACGCCTGGGCCGGGGTCGAAGGCAAGCTCGCTCAGTCGGACAATGTTCGGGCGGCCCTGATGCTGGTTTCGCGCGGCGAGGCCCCGCTCGGCATCGTGTATGGGTCGGATGCAAAAGCCGAGGCGAGCGTGCGGGTCGTCGCGACCTTTCCCGTCGCTTCCCACCCGCCGATCGTCTATCCGGCTGCGGTGACGAAGGCTTCCGCATCGCCGGACGAAGCCAAGCGCTTGATCGCGCGGCTGACATCGCCGGAGGGACGCGCCGTATTTGCAGCGCAAGGGTTCGGATTGCCGAAATGAGGAGCGGTTCGCGTGTTCGATTTCACGCCTGAGGAATGGACGGCCATCGGCCTCAGCATGAAGGTCGCGATCGCGGCGACGCTCGCATCGCTGCCGGTCGCCATTCTCGCCGGGTATGCACTCGCGCGCTGGTCGTTTCCGGGCAAGACGCTGCTCAATGGGCTGCTGCATCTGCCGCTCGTGCTGCCGCCGGTCGTGACGGGTTACCTGCTGCTGGTGTCCTTCGGGCGGCAAGGTCCCATCGGCGGCTTCCTCTATGACTGGCTCGGGATCACATTTTCCTTCCGCTGGACGGGCGCGGCATTGGCGGCGGCGGTGATGGCATTTCCGCTGATGCTGCGCGCGATCCGGCTGTCGTTCGAGATCATCGACCGGCGGCTGGAGAAGGCGGCTTCGACGCTCGGTGCGGGGCCGCTCGCCACCTTTTTCACGGTGACGCTGCCGTTGGCTGCCCCAGGCATTCTGGTCGGGATTATTTTGGGATTTGCAAAAGCACTCGGCGAATTCGGTGCAACCATAACCTTCGTGTCGAACATCCCCGGCGAGACGCAGACCATTGCTTTGGCCATCCATTCCTACACGCAGGCGCCGGGTGGCGATGCCGGAACCATACGGCTCGCCGTCGTCTGGTGATCATCGCCCTCGCGGCCGTTATTGCATCGGAAGCCCTGAGCCAGCGGCTGTTGAAGCGCACGTCGGTATTTCAATGAGCATGTCCGGTGTTCTCGACGTCCGCTGCGCCGTCACGTTGGGCGAGTTCGTACTCGACGCGGATTTCTCCGCCGGTCCCGGGATCACGGTTCTCTTCGGTCCCTCAGGGGCCGGCAAGACGACGATCCTGCATCTCGTTGCGGGTCTGATGCGGCCCGAACGCGGATGCATCGCCGTGTGTGACGAGGTCGTAACGGATACCGCCGCGCGCGTTTTCGTGCCGCCGCACAAACGCCGGATCGGGCTCGTTTTCCAGGACGCGCAACTTTTTCCGCATCTGACGGTGGCGCAGAACCTCGCGTTCGGAGGCTGGTTTGCCCGGCACAAAAATGGGTTGCCGCGGGAGCATGTGATCGACGTGCTCGGCATTCGCGCGCTCGTCGACAGGCGACCGGCGCGGCTGTCGGGAGGCGAGAAAAGCCGCGTTGCGCTGGCGCGGGCGCTATTGTCGTCGCCGCGCCTTTTGCTGATGGACGAGCCGCTCTCGGGGCTCGACGAGGAAAAGCGGCAGACCATCCTTCCGCTGATCGAGACCGTGCGGGACGAATTCGGCGTGCCGATGCTCTACGTCACGCACGCGCGCGACGAGGCGCAACGGCTGGCGAACCGCATCATCAAAATCGAGCGGGGCCGGGTGGTTGGATCAGAAACTGTGGAGTGAGGATCAGGGCGCGCGGCGCGCCGGTTGTCTCGATTTGCGGTGCGGCTCGGTGGATTTTGCGAGCTTCTCCTCGAACAATCCTACCGGACCGGCGAACACCTCGAGCGCCTTCGCTTCCATGGCTCTATATTCCGACACCACGCGCTCACCGAAAGGTGTCAGCGTCGCCGAACCGCCTCCTCTGCCGCCGTGCTGCCGATCGATCAGTGGTTCGCGAAACATCCTGTTGAAGCCGTCGATCAGATACCAGGCCCGCTTGTAGCTCATGCCCATCGCCTGAGCGGCCTTGCTGATCGAGCCGTGCCGGCCGATGAGTTCGAGCAGCTCGATGCGGCCGTGGCCGATGTAGCGTTCGCCGTCGAAATCGATGCGGAGGCGGATGCGGGTCATGGCCTGAAGCGTCCTTTCCGCCTTGATGACTACAGGTGCGGGGACGCGGTGGCCAAGACTTATCCCGTGCCGCTCGCCGTTTCCGTGGCGCGCGAACCCGTCGTGGCGGCGAGCTTGGCGCGGAAGTCGTCGTTGCGCAGCCGGGCTCCGAGCACGAAGGGCTCCCGCACGGCCGGGACCGTTTCCGGCACCGCGCGCACCACCCAAGCCGCCTGCATGTCCCGCCGCATCCGGCGCAGTTCGTATTCGCAGCCGGCAATCATCTGACGAGGCGAGCGCGGCTCATCCTGTTCGGCCGGTAACGCCGCGCCAGCAGTGGACGCAGGTCCTTTGCGCAGCTTTGCCAACAAATTGAAAACCACCGCCATGGTGCACTCCTGCGCATGCTGAATTGAGCATAAGCGGTGGCGTGATTCGGGTGACGCACCCAGGGGACGCGGCCGATGCGTTGTGGAGAGGGGCGTTGAAGCGCTTATGCGTCAGCGTTGAGACGCAGCACGGCTCAGCTGATCGGCGCCATAAAGCGACATCATCGGCTCGTCGTCGAGGATGACTTCGTCATATTTGCCGTAGCCGTTGAACTCGCCGGCGATGGCGCGGCCGTAGGCGCCGACGTTGCCGATCTCGATGTAGTCGCCTTCCTTGATCGCCGGCGGGCAGCACGAACGGCCCCTTCATGTGGTCGATCGAGTCGCACGTCGGCCCCCAGAGCTCGAAAGCTTCCGTGCCTTCGCCCTTGGCCGGCTCGCGGCTGAAACGAGCTGGGCCGGGAAGACCCAGTTCAGATGCGCGGCATCGAACAGCGCGCCGTAGCCGCCGTCGTTGATGAAGAGATCGTTGCCGCGGCGGGCCTCGACGCGCACGATCAGGCTCTCGGCCTCCGCGACGAGCGCGCGGCCGGGCTCGCACATGAGGCGCACGTCCTCGCGCACCGGCAGCTTTTCGACGCCTTCGCGGATCGTGCTCGATGAAGCTCGACAGACGGCGCCGGCTCGCTGCCCGGGTAGAGCGACGGGAAATCCGCCGCCGACATCGAGTCGATCGACCACCACGCCCGCCTTGACGATCAGCTTGCCGCACTTCCGCCAGCGCATAGGTATAGGCGTCCGGCGTCGTCGTCTGCGAGCCGACGTGGAAGGTGATGCCGAGCTCGTCCGCCACCTGCCGCGTCTTGACCAGCAGCCGCGCCGCCTTCTGCGCCGGTAATGCCGAACTTGCGCTCGAGCGGCACGCGGCTGTTCTTGGCGGCACGGCGATGCGCACGAACAACTCGAGGTCCGCGGCCCGGCGGCCCCGCCGTCTCCTCGACGATCTTCTTCAGTTCGTCCTCGCTGTCGAGCGAGAAGCGAGCGGATGCCGTACTCGCGGTAGGCCGTGCGGATCGCCGCGCGCGACTTCACCGGATGCATGAAATGCAGGTGCGCGCCGGGATGGTGGCGGCGTCCTCCACTCGGGCAGTCGAGGCGACGTCGAAATGGCGGATGCCGGCGCCGTAGAGCGCGCCGATCAGGAACACCGAGTGTTCGCCTTGTAGGCGTAGGCCACTTCACCGGGGAAGTTGTCGAGAAACCAGCGCGCTGCGCGCCCGGCGGCATGGGGGCGGGCGGCCAGCACCGGACGTTCGGGCATCTTGGCGGCGACAAGGGCTGCAGCGGAAGTGAAGCGTTCCATCACGGGCGGGACCTCCAGCGAGATAAAACCAGAAGCGCCGTGCGAGTGTTCCCGCCGTGCGTGTCGCGGACATAAGGCCAACGCCCCCCATGTAAAGACCTATGTCCGTCATGGGGTTGTCATCTGTATTGCGCCATCCGACTCCGCCGCTCTGGGGCCGGCCGGATGGGTGGTCGGGACGTTGCGAAGGTTCAGCCTGAGGATACTGCTGACGATACGGGCGCGCGTTGGCCGTAGACTTCACCGGCGCGCGTTTCAAAGGCTGCCGCGAACTTTCGGAATGCCGTGTCGAAGACCGCGCCCATCAGCACCGCGAGCATGGGTGAACTGAACTCATAATCGATGGCAAACGCCACGTCGCACGCGGTCTCGGCCCGCGGTGTGAACACCCAATTATTCTCCAGTTTGCGGAACGGGCCGTTCTTGTGGCGGACGACGATGGCGCGCGCGGCAGGGTCGAGCGTCACGGCGGTTGTGAATTTCTCGCGAATTGCCTTGTAGCCGATGCCCATGGTCGCCGTGATCAGCCCACTTCCGTCGGGAAGCTGTTCGCGGGTATGGACGACGAGGCTCTCGCACAGCGGCACGAAGAGCGGATATTTCTCGACGTCGGCGACGAGCGCGAACATCTCGTCGGATGAGAACGGCACGGTGCGGACATTATTGAAACGAGGCACCCGGAACTCCGGCGTTTGGAGCGCGCGCTCCGCTCCGTCAGCGGGCGATCACGCGCGCGATGATGACTACCAGAATTGCTCCGACGGTCGACACGATGATCTGGTCGCCAAGCTGAAATCCGGTCGTGAACGGCAGCGTCAAAAGACCCGCCTTTATCAATACGCCGGCGAGGAAGGCGCCGATGATACCCACGAAAAGGTTGCGGATCAAACCGCCGCCGCCAAGGAGCAGACCCGCCAGCCATCCGGCGATGAGGCCGTTGATCACCATCACGACCCAGGGGTTCTGCAGATACTCCATTGAGCCTTTTTCCAATTGCTAGAGTCGTCGCAACTTAGACGTGGCAGCGGGCGCCCAGATACTGATTGAGGATGCGGTTGTACGCTTCGGCGTCGGCACGATCCTTGGCCGAAAGACTGCGGCCCGCGCTCAGGGCTTCGACCTTGGGCTGCACGCCGCGGGCCAGCAACCGGTCGAGTTGGCCGCGAAGCGACTGGCACGTCTCACCCGCCGGCAGCGACTTTGCGCCGGGATCACCAGACCCGCCTCCACCGGCACAACCTGCTGCAAGTATCGTCATGCTCGCCACGGCGATCGACCGTGCGCGCCGCCCCGCGCTCACCCCTGCCCTCGACACCATCGCCCTCCGAACCGCGCCCCGTTTCCGCCTTCGCGGATCAAACTCATCAGCCTCGTGTCTCACACACGCTCCGCACCGCCGCAACCCCCGGACAACAATGGGCTGTTGGTCTGTGACACGGATGCTGCACATCCAATGCTCACTGCGGGAGGTTGGCTACCGTTCGTGTCTTTTTTAGTGCGCTTGGCGACTCCGCTGACGCGGAGCCGGCCGCCGGGGCGGACTATTGCGGCTTGGCTGCGGTGGCCGCTGCCGTTGCAGCGGTTTTGGCTGCGGGCTTGACCGTGCTTGCGCTTGCGACCGCCGCGGCGGGAGTTGCGGGAGCAACGGCGGCCGAAGCAGGCAGCGGCAGCGCGCACTTGGCCTGGAAATCCGCATTCGCCTTGTCGAGTTCGGTCATCTTCACAAGCGACTCGCGCTTGATGGAAACGGATTTGGCCTTGCCCTCCGACGCCTTCTCGACACGCTCGGCCACACCTTCAAGGCGAAGAGTGTTGATGCGAGCGTTCAGAGCGACGCATGCGGGATCCGCCTTCGTTGCGGCGGCTGTCGCCGAGGACCCGACCGACGCCGTTGAGAGTAAGCCTGTCGAGCCATCGGCGCAGCCGGCGGCGGAGAGTGCGCCTACGGCGGCGAGCGCAAGTTTGATCGATCTGCTGGTCTTGGCGCTATTGGTCATGGCGGGTTCCCTCGGTGGCGCTGAGTTGCGTCTTCTTCCTCTGGCCTTCTAGGCCCGGCACTGACCGAAGTGAAAGCCAACCGGGCCGATTGAACGGTTGATGAAGGAGAGCGGGGCGGCCGAATCTGTGGATCAGCGGCCGATCGGCCACGCTTTGGGCGTCAGAGGAGACCGCGGCGGCGCAGCACGGCCCGCTCTTTGCGCGAGATCCACCAAGCGTAGGCGATTTCGGCAGCATTGCGCGCGATGAACAAAGGAATTGCCAGCGCATAAACAAACCGGGCAGGCCAGGCGGCGGGATGCTGCGGGTTGATGCGGAGTTCGTCTGCGGGACCCCAAAGCAGAAGGGCCACCGGCGGCTCTGCACTCTCGTCGTTCGGCGTGGTCGACCGAAGCGCGCCGTGATGCGTTGGAGCCTTACGAGCAGGTTTGGGGTGTGTGGACCGCGGGCTCATCATGTGCAGGCCAATGCGATGGCGCGCCCTGCGGCGGCGATCTCATCGCGGACAGCGGCTTCGAGAGCGGTGACGCCGGCCTCGTCGAGGCGGCCCGCGGTGAGCAGACGATGGCGGCATAGGGCGATCGGATCGGGTGCGTCGCGCCGCGTGGGTGCGCGTCCGCGCGCGTGGCCGATGTAGGGCGGCGTCAGAATGGCCAAGGCCGCACGGGACTGTCCGGCCGCCAGATCTCTGCGCACGGTAGAAATCGCTTCGCACAGTCCGATGGCGTCGGCCCCGTCGCATTCACGCACGGACCATGGGGCCAGATGCGACCACGAGTTGGGTTTGCGATCCGTCGACACGATCATCACCGGCAACACGCGGTTCGGCAGATTGTGGAGCGCAGGCGCCAGATCGTCGGCGCTCGTTGCGATGAGCACGACTGCTTCCGGCCGCTGCGCCGCAAGCGCAAGCGCCGCTTCGCGGGTTGCGTGTCGCAGCCCCTCACCCGGTTCGCGCATGAGGCACTGCTCGGGCTCGTTCTCGGGCGGTGTTGGCAGCAGCCGCTGAAACGCCGTTCCCGTGGCCGTACCGAATGCCAGTTCGAGAGCAGGAGAACTCCGTAAGGCCACGACGATATCGCCGGGAGGAATGGTTGCCGCAATGGCCGCGAACGCCGCCTCACGACCGATGCCGAGCGGACAGGGCGTGCCGAGCGTGCCGAGCGCATAGAGCATGCCAGCCTTCTCCTCGAAGCGGCGCAGGCGCAGCATCGTGGAGAACAGCGAGCGTTCTCTCTCGTCCGGTGCGGCGACACCGGGGGCTGGTCTCGTGGCGATCGTCACGTCGGGCATTTCCCCTGCCCGGCTCAATTGGGTGGCCGGATCGAGCGGGATACTGCGGCAGGCCGCCGCGGATCGCAACCCGGTCAAAGCGAAATTTCGTGGTTGCGCGGGGGCTTGCAGTTCGGCAGCAGCGGCTTAGCGCGTGACGATGACGCGATCGTTCGGTTGAACATAACCCAGAACATCGCGGGCGATCTCTTCGACAAGGTCGGGATCGGGCTTGTCGAGGGTCAGCAGCGCCACGTCGTGGCGAAGCCGGGCGCGCACAGTCTCGAGACTGCGGATCTCGAATTCGAGAAGATCCGCCCGCTCGATCAGCGCCGAGCGCGCCTCGAGACCATGCCGTCCATGCATTGCGTGATGGGTGAAGTAGGCTGTCGCGCACAGGCTCGAAAGCAGCACAAGAACCTGTCGGAACCTCGATCGCCAATCATACATCGGTTGTACGCGACACTCAGATGTTCGTGGCTACGCAGTAACTTTCAAACCGGGAACAAGAGAGTTCTAACGCGCAACCACTTAAAGCGAAGTAAAGCCTCGTCCGATTTTATCCAGCATCGAAGGTTAGGTGCGGTTTAACCGGGAGGTCGATTAGGCCACCTTCGCCTTCAGAATGCTGCGGCCGGCGTAGCTGGCGACGGCGCCGAGCTCGCCTTCGATGCGGATCAGCTGGTTGTACTTGGCGAGCCGGTCCGAGCGCGACAGCGAGCCGGTCTTGATCTGGCCGCAGTTGGTGGCCACGGCGAGATCGGCGATGGTGGAATCCTCGGTCTCGCCCGAGCGGTGCGACATCACCGCGGTGTAGCCGGCGCGCTGCGCCATATCGACGGCGTCCAGCGTCTCGGTCAGCGAGCCGATCTGGTTGACCTTGACCAGGATCGAGTTGGCGACGCCCTTCGCGATGCCCTCGGCGCAGGCGCTCGGTGTTGGTGACGAACAGATCGTCGCCGACGAGCTGGCACCTTGTCGCCGAGCGTGTCGGTCAGCGCCTTCCAGCCGGCCCAGTCGTCTTCGGCCATGCCGTCCTCGATCGAGACGATCGGGATAGCGCGCGACGAGGTCGGCCAGGTACTCGGCCATTGCCGTCGGCGTCGAGCGATCTTGCCCTCGCCTTCCAGCACGTACTTGCCGTCCTTGAAGTACTCGGTCGCGGCGCAATCGAGCGCCGAGCATGACGTCCTCGCCCGGCTTGTAGCCGGCCTTCTCGATCGCCTTCATGATGAAGCCCAGCGCCTCGTCGGCGCTCTTGCAGGTTCGGCGCGAAGCCGCCCTCGTCGCCGACGTCGGTGTTGTGGCCGGCGTCCTGCAGCGCCTTCTTCAGGGTGTGGAAGATCTCCGCGCCCATGCGCATGGCTTCGGCGCAGGTCGTCGGCGCCGACCGGCATGATCATGAATTCCTGGATGTCGATCGGGTTGTCGGCATGCGCGCCGCCGTTGATGATGTTCATCATCGGCACCGGCAGCACGTGCGCGTTGGCGCCGCCGACATAGCGGTAGAGCGGCAGGTCGCGATGCCGCCGCTGCGGCCTTGGCCACCGCCAGCGACACGCCGAGGATGGCGTTGGCGCCGAGGCGCGCCTTGTTGGGCGTGCCGTCGAGCTCGATCATGGCGGCGTCGATGCCGCGCTGGTCTTCCGCGTCCATGCCGACGATGGCGTCGAAGATCTCGCCGTTGACGGCGTCGACGGCCTTCAGCACGCCCTTGCCGAGGTAGCGGGACTTGTCGCCGTCGCGCAGTTCGACGGCCTCGTGCGCGCCGGTCGAGGCGCCCGAGGGCACGGCGGCGCGGCCCATGGAGCCGTCTTCGAGCACGACGTCGACCTCGACGGTGGGGTTGCCGCGGCTGTCGAGGATTTCGCGGCCGATGATGTCGACGATGGCGGTCATGGCATGTCCTATCTGTAGTCGAGGCAGAAGGACGCCCAAGTCCATTCCCCCTCGCGTGAATCTGCGCCGGGTTGTAGCCTTCGCATGTGACGGCCGCAAAGCCCCGCGGGGCGACCTTGTCCTACCCGGACGGGCAGTCTCGCAGCCGGCTGGCCCGTGTTTGTTGCACCAAAGTCCAAGGAGATGGTCCGTTGAGTGAAACGTCCGCCCTCGTTTTGTTTTCCGGCGGACAGGATTCGACCGTCTGTCTCGCGTGGGCACTGGAGCGGTTCACGCTGGTGGAGACGGTGGGCTTCCTCTACGGCCAGCGGCACGAGGTGGAGTTGGCCCAGCGCGGCGTCATTCGCGAGGCGATTTCGAAGCTGGACGATTGGGGGCGGCGGCTCGGTCCCGACACCATGATCGCGCTGCCGGAACTTGGGCGGCTGTCGGAGACGGCTCTCACGCGAGAACGCAAGATCGCGTTTCAAGAGAGCGGGCTGCCGAACACGTTCGTGCCGGGTCGCAACCTTCTGTTCCTCACCTATGCCGCGGCGCTCGCCTACCGGCGCGGGATTGGCACACTCGTTGGCGGCATGTGCGAAACGGATTACTCCGGCTATCCCGATTGCCGTCAGGCGACGATGACGGCGATGCGCGACGCGCTCTCGCTCGGGCTCGACTATCCGTTCCGGATCGAGACACCGCTCATGTCCATCGACAAGGCGGGGACGTGGGCGCTGGCCGAAGAGATCGGCGGCGCGGCGCTCGTCGATATCGTGATCGAGCATTCGCACACGTGCTATCTCGGCGACCGCTCGCAGCGGCACGCGTGGGGTTATGGCTGCGGAACGTGTCCTGCATGCGAATTGCGCGCAAAGGGTTATGAGCGCTGGAAAGCTGTGGCCGAGACCCCGGCTTAAGCCGCGAACGGCCAGCGGGAGGGACGGACGACCGTACTCTTGCGCGGTTGCGGCGCCTTCTGCTGCACAGGAGTTTTTGTCGGGGGCTGCTGTGTGGACTGCTGGCTGGTCTGGCGGGGCATCGGTGGCTTTGCAGATGTATTTAACGCGCCGGCTTTGATTCCGCTACAGCGCTCGCCACCTGTTTGGCGACATTGACCACCTGACCAGCCGCGTGCTGCACGGCCCGGCTCATCAGGTAACGCACATAGAGGGCCATGCGCCAATCGACAGCAGCATGATCCAGCTGACACTCGGCGGACTGCTGGGTGTCACCCGTTGTGGTTGCGGCTTGGCCTGCACGGGCTTCTGCCACACCGGGCGGGGCCGAACCGCGGGCACCTCGGCCTGCGCCGGCAAGGCTTCGCCTGGAACCATATGGGCGATCAGGGCCGGATCAGTTGCCGGAACCTTGGCGGCTTGCGGCAACGTTCGGGCACTCGGCCTGGCGGTTTCGTGAAACGTCCCGCCGAGGCGCGTTGTCGACATGGCGCTCAAGATGTTGAGCGCCACGATGGCGATAAAGATGTTCTTGATGGTGAGGTGCTGAGTAAAATTGAAGTTCTGCATAGCCCGTCGCCCGCTGCCCGCGATCCAAAGGGTGTACACCGCAAGTCGTAAGCCTCTGGCTACGGGACGTGGTCAACAATGGGTAAAGATTACACGTTTGTGCCGCGCGGAACCGACAGATCCAGTGAATTGCCCGACAATACGCACATCCCTTGAAACGGGAGTGTGCCATGCGTTGTTTCTGTCAGACATCGGCCCGCCACCTTATTCATACGAGCGCCGCGCTTGCGGTCTTGGCTTCGCTGTTTCCCATCGATGGCCGCCTTCCCGACAAGCCCGCAGGCGTGCGCACCGCCTTCGAACTCATCGACAAGCGCGGGCTCGTTCACTCCTTCAGCGTGAACGGATTGAAATCGGTGTCGCGGTCGTAGTGGTCTTCCTGCTCGGCATTCTTGAGCGCCGTCACAATGCGCGTCGTGAGCGGCAGGAAGGCGATCTCAACAAGGGTCTTGGTCACGAACTGAGAGATGACAAGCGTCATCACGAGGTCGTTCGGCATGATGCCGGAGTTCCAGAACGCGAGGGGATAGAACAGGGAACTGTCCACCGCTTCGCCCGCGACGGTGGAGGCCACGAAGCGCGTGCGCATGTAGCGGCCGCCGGTCGCCACCTTCATCTTGGCCAGCACGAACGAGTTGACGAACTCGCCACAGAAGTAGGCGATCATCGAGGCGCCGGCGATGCGCCAGGTGTTGCCGAACGCGATCTCGTAAACCTTCTGGTTTTCCCAGGTGGGCGCCGGGGGTAATGCCACGATGACGGCTGCCATGACGGCTGCGAACAGCAAGTGCCGCAAAGCCCGTCCAGATCACGCGGCGAGCGCGGGCATAGCCGTACACCTCGGTCAGGATGTCGCCGAAGATATAGGAAATGGGGAAGAACAGGACGCCGGCGCCGAAGGTCACGGCGCCGATCAGCGGCAGGTCGAGTTGCGCCGCTTTCGCTGGTCCGATCAGGTTGGAGCAGACGAGCACCACGACGAAGGCGACCATGACCACGTCGAAGTACCGGTAAGTGCGCGCCTTCGCCTGCATGACCCTTCATCCCCCGATCTTGACACCGCCACGCTGCAGGCTACGTGTGGGCACATGTATCAGGTCAAGGAAATCTTCTACACGCTGCAGGGCGAGGGTGCGAATGCCGGGACGCCGGCGGTGTTCTGCCGCTTTGCCGGCTGCAATCTTTGGTCGGGGCGGGAAGAGGACCGGGCGACCGCGCAGTGCCGCTTCTGCGATACCGATTTCGTCGGTACGGACGGCGTGGGCGGCGGTAAGTTCGCGACCGCTGACGCCTTGGCACGGGCGTGCCGCGCAGTGGTCACAGCCAGTCACGGGCCGGCCATGGTCGTGTTGACCGGCGGTGAGCCCATGCTGCAGGTGGACCAGGACCTGATCGACGCGCTGCATGGGCGCGGGTTTTCGATCGCCATCGAGACCAACGGCACGCTCGCGGTGCCTGAGGATATCGATTGGGTCTGCGTCAGCCCGAAAGCAGGGCAGCCGCTCGTACAGCAGTGGGGCGATGAACTGAAGCTCGTCTATCCGCAGGCGGGCGTCGATCCGGCGCAATACCTGGATCTGGAGTTCGAGCACCGCTTCTTACAGCCCATGGACGGTCCGGCGCGGGCGGCCAACACCGAGGCCGCAATCGCCTACTGCAAGGCGAACTCACCGTGGCGGCTCTCGGTCCAGACCCACAAGATCCTCGGCATTCCGTGATTTCGTCAGCGGTGCGACGGGTTTACCGTGACGCGGGCGGGCCTTGCATGTCCCCCGCATCCCCCCTATTCCCTCCCCCATGCGCATCTACCGCGATTTCCTGTTCGAGGCGGCCCATTACCTGCCGTCCGCGCCCCCGGGGCATCCGAATTCCCGTATCCACGGGCATTCGTTCCGCGCGCGCGTCTGGATCGACGGCGAACCCGGCGCAGACACCGGTGTCGTGTTCCATTTCGACGATCTGTCGGCGGCGCTGGCCGACTGCCAGGACGCGCTCGACCATCGCATGCTGAACGACGTCGAGGGGCTTTCCGCGCCGACGCTCGAACGCATCGCCATGTGGATCTGGGACCGGCATCGACAACAAGGTGCCCGGCCTTGCGCAAATCGAAGTGCATCGCGACAGCTGCCACGAGGGCTGCATCTATAACGGTCCGCAGCGCATCGCCGCGCCGGGCGGCGGAGTAGAACCATGGGACGCGAGGCACCGCCGGTCACGCAACTGGGCCAGCAGACGCCGATGCCGGCCAGCCCCGAGACGGCGGTGCTCGAACGCGTGCCGAACCCGCATCCCGATACGCTCTATGTCGCGCGCTTTACGCAGCCGGAGTTCACGTCGCTGTGTCCCGTCACGGGCCAGCCGGACTTCGCGCATCTGATGATCGACTACGTGCCCAAGCAGTGGCTCGTCGAGAGCAAGTCGCTGAAGCTCTATCTTGGGTCGTTTCGCAACCACGGCGCGTTCCACGAGGACTGCACGGTCGCCATCGGCAAGCGCATCGCGGAGTTACTCGATCCGCATTTTCTCCGGATCGGCGGCTACTGGTATCCGCGCGGCGGCATGCCGATCGACGTGTTCTGGCAGCGCGGTGAGTTGCCGGCCGGCGTCTGGCTGCCCGATCAGGGCGTCGCCGGCTATCGCGGCCGGGGCTGACGTTTCAAACCTCGATCCCGATGAAGCCCGGAAGGTGCGATGCCGCTTCAGAACGCGCGAGCATCATTGCCCGGTCGTGGGCATGCTCGAAATCGCGCAGAACGGATGTGCGTGGAATGCGGCAGCGGAAAAACTGCGCCCATCGGAATTCGCCATACGGTCGTTCGGATTTGATGAAGCCTCCGCCCTCGCGGACGGACCATGCCAGGTCACGATAGGGATCGCGCTTCATGTGCGCGATTGCGGCAGGAAGCGCTGAGGGGTGAATGCGCTCGCCATGATGATCGTAGGGATGGAGGCACCCGCGTTCGGCCATACGCCGCCAGAATTCCGCCCTCGGCAAGCGAGACAGATCGCCGATGACGCGCACGAAGGCCTCCGTGACCTCGCTTTGGTGCAGGGCCATGCTGAGGTGATGATGGTCGATGATGTAGTAGTCATTTCCGGGTCCGCGCACGGCAGGGATCGGACGCTTCTCAAGATACCGCGTGATGGCTTTGCGGCTGTCGGTCCGGCGTTCGACTTTCTCGCGCTTGGCGGCGACGGCCTTCATGCCCACCGCGCCCTGTGTGGGGCGTAAGCACTGAAGCGGAACGAGCACGGGATCTTCCGGCCGGCCGCGCTTGAGCGCCGGGGCGGAGAGCGAACATAATGGGAGAGCGGGCGCCGGTCGGGTCGGCGTGCGACGGAGTACTGAACTCGGCATGGCCTCGCGGCGATCTACAAACTGCGGCCGGACTACGATTTGCGCGAGATGGTTAAATTTGGGTTGACGCTGCCCGCCGCGGCTCAACTCGACCAGAGAGTATTGGCCACGTACGCCGCCGCGTAAGCGAGCAGGAAGCAGCACGGGAACGTCAGCACCCAAGCCGTGACGATGCGTTGCAGAACGCGCCAGCGCACATCGGAGAGGCGGCGCGAAGCTCCGACGCCGACGATGGCGCTCGTGATCGTGTGCGTTGTCGAGAGTGGGATGCCGTAGATCGAGGCGCCGAAGATCGTCGCCGAGGCGGCACTGGTCGCGGCGAAACCCTGCCAGGACGTGAGCTTCGTCATCTTGGCGCCCACCGTTTCGATGATCCGCCAGCCGCCGGCCGCGGTGCCAATTCCCATCGTCAGCGCGCACACCAGCACAACCCATCCGGGAATATGGAATTCCTCGATCGCTCCGCCGGCGAAAAGCGTCAGCGCCAGAACACCCATGAATTTCTGGCCATCGTTCATGCCGTGCGTGAAAGCCATGGCTCCGGCGGTCAGCATCTGCATGCGATCGAACAGTCGCTTGGCGCGCGCGGGCTTGGAGTTGCCGGCGGCGCGGATGATCAGCCAGCCGAGCAGCAACGCGCCCAGCATCCCGAGGCCGATGGACAGCACCATGCCGATCCCAACCTTCGCCCAGCCGTTCCACTGCAGGGCCGCGAAGCCGCCGCCCTCGTAGGCCGCTCCGGCCAGTCCGGCGAGCAGGGCGTGCGACTTGGAGACCGGCATGCCGATCTTGGCGGCGAGCGTTCCCCACGCGATGATCGCGCACATGGCTGCGGTGATTGCCGGAACCGTCAGTGCTGCGGGCTCGACAATGCCCTTGCCTACGGTCGTCGCCACTGCCGTTCCCGCCATCGCGCCAACGGTGTTGAGAACGACGGCCATCGCAATCGCCGTGCGCGGTGTCATGACCCCGGTGGAGACAACGGTTGCGATCGCGTTCGGCGCGTCGGTCCAGCCGTTGACGAATTCAGCGACGAGTACAGCAAAGATCGCGATCGCGAGGCCCAGCGTGATGGCCTCCATCTCAGGCTTCCTTGCGGGCGAGCGAGAGCACCGTGTTGGCGCAATGGTTGGCGTCGTCGGTCATCTGCTCGAGGAGATGAAACAGCTGGTGCGTGGCGATGAAGCCGATCGCGTTGGCGCCGGGGGCCGCATACTCGGCCACGAGCAAGCGCTCCTTCGCAGCCACGAGCTTGTCAGCCTTCGACTTCGGCGGCATCGATGCGATTGGTGACTTCGCGCACCTTGGCGAGCGATAGACGCGGGCCGGCCATCATGTCGATCAGGCCGTCGATGTCGTGCAGCATCTCTTCGCCCAGCGCGAACACCTCCATCGCATCGGGCGACAGTTCGGAGACGAACGGCGCGTAGGCTTCCAGATGCAAGGCCACTTTGCGCATGCCATCGACGACATCGTCGAGGGTGTCGGTGAGTTTCATGCTGTCGGGAATGTCGAAGCGCATGATGAAGGAGTTGTCGAGCAGCTCGTGGATCTGTTCGACGATGCGGTCGGCTTTGTTTTCGATCTCTATGATGCCCTTGGCATCACGGCCCTTGGTGGCCCTGAAAAGCGCGGCGCAGTCGAGCGCGGTGCGTGACAAATCTTTGAAGAGTTCAACCAGACGGTCACTGCGCGATGGCCCAAAGAGGGAACCGACCGCAAAACGTGCTGACTTGGCCATGGATCGCTTCCCCGGAGTGGCCGTGCTCCGCTCTGTGCGGCGGCGTGTCATAAAACTGTCATGCAGGCCTTTAGCGCCCTGGTTCGACCGCCACAAGGACCCCGCGCCAGCTTTCCTGTGACTTCGCCGTACCGGCACTGCGGGCCTCTTGGCGGCACCTGCGCTGTGACCCTAAAGTGCGGGGTCGGGTGGAATTCAGTTGGGGGTCTCATGCTTTTCAGGTCGGTCGCGTTGTCTATGCTCTTCTCAGCAGCCGCTGTAGGGACGGCTTGGGCGGAGGAAGCAGCGCCGGCCGACTGCGCCGAAGCGCTGTCAACCGAGCAGATGAACCGGTGCGCCGCGGCCGAATTTTCCAGGGCCGACACGGAGTTGAACGCGACCTATCAGAAGGCGCTCGCCGCAATTCCGGGGTTTGCGAGCGATCCGCCGTGGGACGCCAAGTCGTGGGAGACCGCCCTGCGTGCGTCGCAGCGCGCCTGGGTCACGTTTCGAGACGCGGAATGCGATGGCCACGTCGCCATGTTCTGGACCAATGGCACCGGCGCGACGGGCGACATCCTGGGCTGCAAAACCGAAAAGACGGAGCAGCGCACGAAAGAGTTGAAACAGCGCTACGAAAACCAGTGACCTCTCATTCGGCCCAGCGCCGCAGGAGATTCGAGTAGGACTTCGTCACGAGGTCGAACGTGGCCGACTTGCCTTCGCGTTCGAAGATCGTGCGGCGCGCACGGTCGAGATCGAACAGGATTTCGCGGCGGCCCGCATCACGCACCTGGCTTTCTATCCACGTAACGGCGACGAGCCTTTCGCCGCGCGTGACCGGTTCCACACGGTGCAGGGTTGTCGAAGGATAGAGCACGGCATCGCCTGCCGAGGCCTTCGCCGCGTCTGCGCCGGCCAGGCTTTCCACAACCAGTTCGCCACCGTCATAGCCCCCCGGATCAGAGAGGAACACCGTGACCGAGAGGTCGCTGCGCAGGCCGAGCGTCCCGCCGATCACGGCATCATCGACGTGCGTGCCGTAGCCTTCGCCGGCTCTGCACTTGGAGACCAGGGGCGGGAAAATCCGGCGCGGCAGCGCCATCGAGCGGACGACATCGTTCTTTTCGAGTGCCGCCGTGATGGTGGCTCGCACCCGGTCCAAGACGGGACCGGCAAGCGCCTGGGTGTTGTTCTTCACCTCGCGGGCATGCCAGCCGGCCGTCGCCGCGCCGGGTCCCCAATCGAGGGCCTGCGTCAAGCTGAGGACGTCCGCCAGCGTTGCGGGATCGAGCACGTTCGGGATATGAACCAACATCGTCGATCAAGCTTCCGATTGGATATTCTGTGACCACGCGCAAAACACGCCGTCTGTGGACCTCTCTTACGGTGGCCGGCGCGCTCGTGCCAGCGTCCGGTGCGTTTGCTGCGCCCCATCTTCCGGACACCGTTACCGGCATTGCCGCCGCCCACGATCCTGCGACGCCCAGCCTGCTCATTTTGGCGCAAGGTGGTGAAGGCGGAGAGGGCGGCGAAGGCGGAGAAGGCGGCGAGGCCGGGTTTGATGCCAGCAAGGCTGCGACCGACCCGACGGTCTACCTCGTCGGTCTCGATGTCATGCGCGCGCACTACATCGCTGGGCTTGCGAGCTATGCCGCGGGCGACACGCTCGCCGGCACCGAAATGTTCGCGCACGCAAGAAGCGAAGCCTATGTGGATTTGGAGCCGGCACTGACGACACTCGGCGTTCCGGAGTTCGACGACCTGATGCAGAAGACGGGCGATCTGGCCCTGTCGAAGGCGCCGGTTGCGGAGGTGAATGCAGCAGCCAATGCCGTATTTGCGGCACTCGACGCTGCGGAAGCCAAGGCACCTGGAAAGGTGACGATCGAAATCAAGACGGCGGTGTTCGCCGATCTTCTCGACCGTGCGGCTCTGCAGTACGCAAAGGCGCTTCGCGACAGCTCAGGGGACGCGTACCTGGATGGCTACGGATTTCTCGAAGCTGCGAAGGCGCGGTCAGCGAAAATTCTGGCGCACCTCGATGCTGGACAGCCGGAGGCGGCAGCAGCGGCCCGCGAAGCGCTCGCGGCGCTTTCAGCTGCCTATCCGTCGATCAAGAAACCGGGTGACGGCGCTGTCAAACCGGGTGCGTCGCTCGTGGCCACATCGAAGTTCCGGTTGGCGCTGAGCGGCCGCTGACGATCCGCATTCAGCTCTCGATCGACCGTGCCTTATGCTCGCAGGCATCCCTCTCGCGAACACTTTTCGGCCATTGGAATTAGGCGATTTCCGATCCCAAGGGGCGGACTGCAAGACGACACGAGGGACACGCGATGAGCGCACTGCCGCAGAACGTCCACGACCTTTTGGGCCGCCTTAACGAAACCTCCCGCCACGAACTCGATCTCGTGCGCGATCTCTCCGAAGCCATCCGTCGCGCTGATGATCAGCTGCTCAAGGAAGTTCGCAGCGTGACGATGCTGCACGAACTCCGCCGTGAAGCGATCGTCTCGGAGCTGCAGCTGCTCGCGCAGCGGCTGTGTGTTCTGCCCACCCGCGAGCCTGTTCGCGAGCAGATTTCGGCACTCGACCCCTCGCCCCCCGTCATCAACGGTCACGCCGCGAATGGACCTCACGAGCCGCAGACAGCCGATGCTGCGGTTGAAGAGGCGGTGATTACCGTCGAGCCCCCGGTTGCCGGGCGTGCGGGCGATTGGCGGCAGGCCGCCCAGCGCATCGATGCAGAGCTGGCGCAGTATTTCGGTGGGCCTGGGCCGCGGCATTGATCCACGGCCTGTAAGGCGTGCGGAACGCCGCAGCCATTTGCGCGTTTCCATCAGAAGGAACGCAAGAAGGAGTGCCGCCATGACGAGCACCGCACCGCCGCGAACCCGGCCTGAAAATCCAGGCGTGGAAGCACCGGGAGATGATCCGCGCCGCCAACCCGTGGACAAAATCGCCCCTCCGGCACCGGGCGTCGGCCGACCCGCCGAAGCTCCGGTCGATCCAAATCGTAAGCCGGATGAGCCGCCGGTCGATGCGCCGCAAAAGCATGAGGCCGTCGCCATCGCGCAGGAGAACAGCGATCTGCTGCCGCCGCGGGACATCCCGCGCGGCTGAGGCCTCAATCCGCCGCGGTGACGCGGCGGCCAGCCTGGGGCAAGAGGATATTTCCCTCCGTCCTGTCCCAGGCTGTCCCCGATGCCCGCCCGTCACGCCCTCGCCGGCATCGTGTTTGCAGCACTCGGAGCCGCCTTCTTCTCCACTAAAGCGATTTTCATCAAGCTTGCCTATCAAGATCAGACCGACGCGGCGCTGATGCTGGCCTACCGCATGATCTTCTCCCTGCCCGTTTTCACTGCCATCGGCTGGTGGGCATGGGTGCAGCGGCGCGAGCGTGGTGAGCCGCCGCCGACATGGGATCAGATCGGGCGCGCAGCATTCGTCGGGTTCCTCGGCTACTACGTTGCCTCGCAATTCGATTTCGCGGGGCTGATGTTCATCACCGCGCAACTCGAGCGGCTCGTGCTCTTCACATATCCGCTGTTCGTCATGTTTCTCGGGGCGATGCTGTACGGAGAGCGCGTGACAGTGTTCGGCCTTTTCGCCGCCGCCGTGACGTACACCGGGCTCGGTATCGTATTCCTGGTCGACCTGCCGGAAGGCGGACGCGACACCGTCATCGGCACGCTCCTCGTTCTTGGCGCCGCGATCTCGTTCGCCCTGCACCAGATCTACGCCAAACGCTTCATGGCCCCGATCGGCAGCGCGCTGTTCACGTCCATCGCGCTCGCCTCGGCGTCATTTTTCTGCATCGCGCATCAGGCGGTGGTCAGCGGCGGCAACTTCGCTGCGAGCCCTAGGTTTTTATGGCTTTCGGCGGGCTGCGCGATCGTCGCCACGGTTCTGCCGACCTTCCTGATCAACGCCGGCCTTGCGCGCATTTCGAGTGCGGCGGTGTCGATGATTTCCACCGTTTCGCCGGTCGTCACCATCACGCTGGCGGTGTGGATCTTGGGCGAGCCGTTCACGCTTGCCGATGCGATCGGTTCCGCGCTGGTTCTCGCCGGTGTCGGTCTTTATGCCTGGGCGAGACGGCCAAGCCGCCCGTCACGAACCCGGCTTAGGCAGCGGAGCGCGTTTCAGACAGCATGCGCCGACGGAGCGATGGCGAGGGCATGAAGCACGTCTTGCGCGAACCGAACCAGCCGATCCGGTTGCGCTGGACCCAATCGTAAATGCGATCTCCGATGGCGTTGGGGACCAGCCGTCCGAGGGTGGCCAGCCAGCTCCATGGGGGCGGCATCGTGCGTCCGGCGGCGAGCACGCCCTGCCACTTCACCAGCGGTGCGCCCTCAGCGAGCACCATGAATGTGTCGAAGCGTTCGGCATCCAGCCCATAATGCCGGTAGAGCGCGCGCGGCACTGGATCCTGAATGGCGGCGAAGCGCGTCGACCCTCCCGGATCGCGTGCCAGCATGAACTGTACGCCCGACGAACACAGCACGCACAGGCCATCGAATATGATGATGGGCGCGCTGTCGTCGAAGGCGGGCACAGCGGGATCATTGCGGTAGCTGTAGGGCTTGACGGTCATGTGTCATTTATAATCGACCCTGCCCTGTCGCGTGCGTGAAATATTGGAGACAGGGGTGCTGCTCAATTCGAATCCGAGAAGGCACCCGACATATTCGAATTCGTCATTGAACCATGCCGGGCTCGTGGCCGAGCGCTCAACCTGATCCGGTTCTCTTGGCGCCGGGAACCCTTATTCTCCGACCGCGTTACCACCGTGGCTGGCGCGCTTTCTCAAGTTAATTTGTGCCGGCGCATTTGCGATTGCCCGCTTGCGCCGTTCCTCCGCGGCGCCAGCGTGCTGTCGGGGATCTATGCCACGGCCGATATCATGAACGGCCGCATCGAAGCCCATGACAAAGCCGCCTGGGTGCTGCGCTCGCATCTGGCGTGATAGTGTGATCGAGACGCTTTAGCCGCAGCGATTTGCGGTGGCGGCGTCAGTGGCGACCGGCGGGCTGCAGACGCGGGTCTCCGAGTATTCCCCCGATGGATTGAGCGGGCAGTTTGTGCTCGGCGCGATCCTCGGCGCGGTGTCGGACGCCTTGCGTCGGCCCGACTTTAGGTGCTGCGATTGCGCTGGCCGCGCAGGGGCAGTCGATCGGCTATGCGGCGACGGTCATGTTCGCCTTCGCACTGGGAACCGTGACGCCGCTGCTCGGGATCATATCTCTTCTCACGGGGCTGATGTCGGATTGGGAAGCGTTCGTGCTGGAGCGAGGATCCGGACGGCTTGGTGCGGTTTATTTATGGGTTGTGAGGGGGCTGTCGTGTTCACCATCGACTGGCGCGCGTGATAGCGTAACGCTCCCGGCGGGCCGTGTGGCATGCCCATCAAGGAGCGACAATGAGCGATCGGATCATCATGCGCATCGGTGAAAGCCTCGTGGCCGGCGGACCGCCGGGAACTGCGGCAGAACCCGAAGTCGCCATCGGCGAAATGGACGGCCCGATGGGTACGGCGTTCGCGAACCTGCTCGGCAATCAGGTCGTCGGGCATTCGCGCGTGCTGGCGCTGCTCAACACCGATGTGATGGTGCGGCCGCCGACGATTTGTGTGTCCAAAGTGTCCGTCGATAACGAGCGTTACACCAGCATCCTGATGGGCACGGTGCAATACGCCACCGCGATGGGCGTGCTCGACAGCGTGCGCTCGGGCGTCATTCCGCGCGACAAGGCCAACGACCTCGGCATCATCGTCTCGGTGTGGCTCAATCCGTCCGTCGCGACCGACACCAGTCTCGATCACAAGATCCTGTTCGAGATCCACCGCAAGGCGACGACGCTGGCGATCACCAAAGCCATGTGCAGCGAACCCTCGATCGACTGGCTGCTCGAGAACCAGGACAAGGTGATCCATAAGTATTTCGAGAAGGGCCTGAAGGGGGAGATTTAGGGGGGGGGCGGCGACTAATCGTCCGTGTCACGAACCTCGCCCACCCTCAAACGTCATCCCGGCGAAGGCCGGGACCCAGACAAGTCGCCACGTGCAGTATGTGCCCGGATGCGCTGCACTGTCCGCACCATCCGTCGCGCCGTTCTTCGAGCGACCCGTTGACTAGGTTCCGGCCTACGCCTCAATGACGAGATGAAGAAGCTGTGCGCGCAATCATGCAAGCAGCCTGCTGCCCGATGGGTCCCGGGCACAAGGCCCGGGATGACAGCGGTGGGGTGGTGTTCATCTCAAATCCGGAGGCGTCGCTTCGTCTTTCAGGCTGGCCACGGCTTCGTCGAGCGCCATCACCGTCTGCTCCTGGCTGCCGAGGCGGCGGATGGAGACGTTGCGCTCCTCCGCCTCGCGCTTGCCGACGGCGAGGATCACCGGCACCTTGGCGAGCGAGTGCTCGCGCACCTTGTAGCTGATCTTCTCGTTGCGCAGATCGGCTTCGACGCGCAGGCCGGCGGCCTTGCAACGCGGCCACGACTTCATGCGCGTAAGCGTCGGCGTCGCTCGTGATCGGTGCGACCACGACCTGCAAGGGCGCGAGCCAGAGCGGGAAGTGCCCGGCGAAGTTCTCGATCAGGATGCCGGTGAAGCGCTCGAGCGAGCCGAACATGGCGCGGTGGATCATCACCGGCGTCTTCTTCTCGCGAGTGCTCGTCGATGTAGAACGCGCCGAAGCGCGCCGGCAGGTTGAAGTCCACCTGCGTGGTGCCGCACTGCCATTCGCGGCCGATCGCGTCGCTCAGCGTGTATTCGAGCTTCGGCCCGTAGAACGCGCCCTCGCCCGGCTTGATCGCGGTCTTGATGCGGCCGTTCGAGCGCCGCTTGACCTCGTCGAGCACGCGCCCAGCGCCGTCTTCGGCCTTGTCCCACAGCTCGTCGGACGCCGACGCGCTTCTCGGGCCGCGTCGAGAGCTTGATGAGGATGTCCTCGAAGCCGAAGTCCTTGTAGATCGACGAGCATCAGATCGTTGATCTTGAGGCACTCCTCCATGATCTGGTCCTCGGTGCATGAAGATGTGCGCGTCGTCCTGCGTGAAGTGGCGCACGCGCATCATGCCGTGCAGCGCGCCCGACGGCTCGTAGCGGTGCACCTTGCCGAACTCGGCGATCTTCAACGGCAGGTCGCGATAGCTCTTGAGGCCGTGCTTGAAGATCTGCACGTGGCCGGGGCAGTTCATCGGCTTGCAGCAGAACACGCGCTCGTCCGGCAGTCGTGGTCGTGAACATGTTCTCGCCGTAGTTCTCCCAGTGGCCGGAGAGCTCCCAGAAGTGCTGCTCCATCATGTCGGGCGAGTTGACCTCGATATAGCCGGCGCGCTGCTGCGCGCGGCGCATGTAGCCGATCAGCGTCTGGAACAGCGTCCAGCCCTTGGGTGCCAGAACACGGTGCCCGGCGCCTCCTCCTGGAAATGGAACAGGTCCATCTCGCGGCCGAGCTTCCGGTGGTCGCGCTTCTCCGCCTCCTCGAGCTGCGTCAGATAGGCCTCAAGCTCCTCCTCGCGTCGCCCAGGCGGTGCCGTAGATGCGCTGCAGCTGCGGCCTGCGTGCTGTCGCCGCGCCAGTAGGCGCCCGCGAACTTCATCAGCTTGAACGCCTTGCCGATCTGTGCCCGTCGAGGTCATGTGCGGACCGCGGCAGAGGTCGAACCAGTCGCCCTGCCTGTAGATCTTGAGGTCCTGGCCGGCGGGGATCGCGTCGACCAGCTCGACCTTGAAGCGCTCGCCCATCTTGGCGGAACGTGTCCTTCGCCTTGTCGCGCGACCACACTTCCTTGGTGAAGGGCGCATTCCTGGCGATGATCTCGCGCATCTTCTTTTCGATCTTGCCGATGTCTTCGGGCAGGAACGGCTCGGCCTTGGCGAAATCGTAGTAGAAGCCGTTCTCGATGACCGGGCCGATCGTCACCTGCGTGCCCGGCCACAAGGCCTGCACGGCTTCCGCCATCACGTGCGCGGCGTCGTGGCGGATGAGTTCCAGCGCGGCGGGATCAGTGCGGGAGACGAACTTGATCGTGGCGTCGGCGTTGATGGGATCGGCGAGGTCGGCCAGCACGCCGTCGAGCTGCATGGCGACGGTGCGCTTGGCCAGCGACGGAGAGATCGACTTGGCGACCTCGAAACCGGATGTACCCTTGGCAATCTTGCGTTGCGCGCCGTCCGGAAACGTCAAGGTGACGTCGGTCATCTTTCTCTCCTGTTGCTCACTCGCCGCGAACAAGTGCGGCGTAAGACATGTGTCGTTGCGGCTTCATGGGGCCGTCGCGGGCACGATGTCAAGGAGCGGGAGAAAACACGCCGCCTGACGTCCTATTTAGTCGGAAACAGGAACTGCATCTGCGCACGCAACTGCCAGTCCGAACCAGCGAACTCGGGCTTTTCCACGTTGTAGTAGGCGCTGATCTGGGCGTTCACCGGCTGATGGCCGATCTTGAACAGACGGCCAACGCCGCCGCCGACCGGAATGGTCCAGCGTTGGTCGCTTGAAGCTTCCCAATTGGCCGTGATGAGCGGGCTGGTGGTGAGATACCAGCCTTCCGGCAAATTGTAGTTGAAGAACGGCTGCAGGGTCATGGCATTGACTTCAGCCCGATTGTCATCGCCCGCGAATGACCAGAGATTGTTGATAAGAAACCCCGTCACGACCTGCTTGGACAGAAGCAAAGCGACGAGCGATGGGCCTGCCGACCATTTCTCGCTGCCAAGGCGAT
This sequence comes from uncultured Alphaproteobacteria bacterium, assembly GCA_963713575.1. Lineage (GTDB taxonomy): Bacteria > Pseudomonadota > Alphaproteobacteria > Rhizobiales > Hyphomicrobiaceae > JAGVSR01. The sequence goes on along the minus strand of CAVQMH010000001.1, from coordinate 156,890 downwards.
CATCCGTCGCGGTAGGAAGCGACAAAGCTGGTCCCACGCCCCAAACTAACCCGACCCCCGGTGCAATCGGCGTCGGTGCTTTCGGAGAGAGGAAGAAAGACGGGTTCAAGTCGCCGAGGCCAAAATCGGAGCTATCGCCGTCAAACAGCGGTGGCTGGTAAATGATCGGCACAATCCAGCGCGTGATGAGATTCCACTCCGCGTCGAGCTTAATGGGGATGACAGGCTGGAGGTTCGTGATGTTCTGCGTCTCGTCTAGCTGCCCCGTATTGAAGTTCGTGTTGTTCTGGATAGGGACGCTGATCAAGCTGGCCACGGGATTCTGTGCTGCTTGTCTAAGATCTTCCTCCGCATGGCTTGAACTTGAGACAGCCAACGCAATCACAACCGAAACTGTTGCCGATAACGGCAACTTTAAAATCCTGTGCATCGCATTCGCCCCAATAAAAAAGCAGAATGACTTGTGAATACGATGCTGCGTGGGTGATTGAAAAGAAATCACGCACCGCAGTTCTGCGAATGATGTGATGTGTGCCCTTTAGGTCAGTCCTTCTGTCAATTTTTGCGTACTTGGCGCTGGCGGCGGCCGATGCGACCAGCGATCCGTGAACTTCCCCAAAGATCCGTGTTCATCACACCGTCGGCTTCAGGGGGCCGGGCGGATTGGCCGGCTCGCGGTGGTAGAATTTGAGCGTCAGATAGGCGCCGATCCAGGAGCCGACAACGGCGAATGCCACATAGATGTAGTTGCTCGTGTAGCTGATGACAGCGAACGAGGAGAGCATGTACCAGGCGCTGCTCCAGTTGGCGGCGGCGAGCGCGCGCTTCGATACGACCGCGGATGTGAACATGACGTAGGCCGCGTCGGTGGCCGCCGTCGCCAGCAGCACGCCGGCGGCAATCAGATAATCGAATTCCATGACATCCTCCCGAAGCCGGCCGGAATAGCCGGCACATCCCGGTGGCCATTTTAGCTTCGCTCAGCCGACTTACAAAACAGCTCGAACTCTATTTGGCGGTTGCCGTTAAAGCCGAGGCTACGACATCGCGCGGGCGATGCACCGGAGCGAAGAGACGATGCGCGACACGGGCCGATGGGCGTCCACGAGCGGCTGATCCCTGGCTTTGCAGTATGGCTGGAGCACGGTTTAACTCTCTGCACTAACCATCGCTTTTCATTAATGAGTTCATCCAGTAAACTTTGACGGCACTGGGAGGAGGATGACGTGCTCGCATACTCCATAACCGGTTGGCGCGGCTATGCCGCCACCATCGGTCTCGTTGCCTTGTCCACATTGCTTCGGTTCACGCTCGGCCTGTTCGAACAGGGCGTTCTCTACTTCGCTTTGTTCTACCCAGCCGTGGTTGTTGCAACGCTTTTGTCCGGATATCGCGCGGGCATACTTGCGCTCGTGCTGTCCGTTATTGCGGTTTGGTTTCTGTTCTTGCCGCCTCCCTTATCGTTCGCTTCGAAAGCACCGGCCACAGTTCTGAACCTCGTCCTATTCGGTCTGAGTTCGGGTCTGCTGATCTGGCTTTCGAACGGCTATCGGAACGCGGTGCACGAATTGCGGGAGGAGAAGTCGTTCCGGGATTTACTGCTTGAAGAGGTCCGCCATCGCAGTCGCAACAGCGTCGCGGTTGCCAAAACGATCGTCGACAATTCGCTGAGGAGCGATCCGCAGGCCGCTGCCACCATCAACGGACGGCTAGCAACACTGCTCTCGGCGGACGCGCTGTTGATGGAAGACACGGGCGCCGGCGAACGATTACAAGCGATCCTTAACAGTGAACTCAGCCCCTATGGCACCGAGCGGGTCATCGCCACCGGCTCTGATATCGTTCTGCCGGCACGGCATGCCCGAGCCTGGGCGCTGATCGTGCACGAACTGGCGACGAACGCCGTCAAATATGGTGCCCTGGGTCGTCCGGATGGCCGCGTGCTGATCACGTGGCTGAGGGTTGGAGAGAAACTCGATTTCTGGTGGGTGGAAAAAGGGGGCCCCGACGCTCCCAAAGCACCCACATCCGGGGGCTTTGGAACGAAGCTCATCGATGCCATGGTCAAGTCGCTGGGCGGCACCATCACGCGCACCGTCGAGCGTGACGGGTTGAAAGTTTCGATATCGGTGCCGTTGAGCGAACTGGAGTTGCCGGTGCGGACCCAGGCTCCATCCCGTGTCGTCCAGCCCGCCGAATGACGGGAATTTGCCCGACACCGCGGGCGATCGATAAAATTTTATCCACTCGCGAACGGCTTCCTTCACCTCTCCCGGCTTAAATTCCCCTTCACCGGAAGGGCGGATTCCGTCGCTTCCGGAACTGGGGATCAGCGCATGCAGCCGCCGAAGCTACTCATTCGCAAGGGCATGGTCGTGGTGCAAGGCCGCAACCGGCCGTGCATTCAGGTCCTGGCCATCGTCGATCCTGCCCTGAAGGCGAAGCTCGAGGAGAGCTTCGGCACCGAGAACCTTTTCAAGCGGTCGGCTTATTCGATGGGATTTCCGGCCGGCACACCGCTGCCGTCGCCGACGCTCGCTCCACACGTTGCAGCCCTCATCAAGAACGATGCCTGCCCGGAAATCACGGTCAAGACCATGCTTGCAGCGCAGCTCTTCCAAGCCACCTCGGTGTGGGAGATGAAGGCCTTCGAATACATCGCCTGCCGCGCGTTCGATGCGTTCGTCGATTTCACGCAAACGGTCGTCGAACTGGGCACCGAGACAACCTATGCCCCGGCCGAAGCCCAGCGCCTGGGGGCTGCCATCGGTTTGGCGCAAGACGTGGCCGCAGCCTCGGCCGCCGCCGCGCTGGCGCTTGCTGCCGCGGCTCCCGCCGCTGCCGCCGCTTGATCGAGCGACGTCTCCGCTGTGCGGAGCCGGCCGCCTCGCAGGATCAGGCACCCTTGTGCCAGCGGCCGTAGCGCCAGGGGGCGAAGGGATGACGCTCGCGGGTGAGATCTGGGACGGGATCGTAGCCGTGCGTGCCCCACGGGTGGCATCGGGCGATCCGCGAGACCATCAGCCAGAAGCCTTTCCAGGCGCCGTTGCGGTCGATCGCCTCCAGCGCATACTCGGAGCAACTCGGCATGTGGCGGCACTCCATGCCCATCCACGGCTTCAGCGTCGCCCGGTAGAGGTGAACGGGTGCCTTCAGCAGCGTCCGCGCAATGGTCACGCTAGTGGCTCCCCGGATTTGCGGCTGAAGCGAAATTGGCCATCGCGCTTCGTGGCCTGCAGGTCGATATCCGAATACATCACGTCATCGTCGCGCGCGCGGGTGCCGATTTCCAGATAGGTGCCGGGCTGGGGGCCGCGATTGACGAGGTGGTGTCCGTTGGCCGAGCCGGCCGGAAATCCCGCCATCATACCGGCGGTCAAGATTTGCTCGCCTTCGTCGGTCACGAGCGTCAACGTGCCTTCCAGGACCACGATCGCTTCGTCTTCCGCTGCGTGCCAATGGCGGTGGGCGGACTGGCCGCCGGGCTCCAAGGTCGTGAGGTTGACACCGAACTGCGTCAGACCCAGCGCCTCGGTCAGCGCCCGCTTGGCGCGCTTGTCGAAGCCTTTGTCGAAGGGTGCCGGATAGATCGTCGTGCGCCGGGCCGGAACGCTCCGGGGATCGCGGATTACGGGCATGGTTCTCCCCTCCCCTCTGCATCTGTGCGAGGGCATGCGGGCCTCGCCCGTAACTTAGACCGCCTGGCGATGAGGCGCATCGCGACCTTGCGCATCGGCCACCGCGCGCTCGATGGCGTCGAAGATCAGCAGCGTCGAGGCATGCCGGTGGCGATAGTCGCGTACAGGCTCAAGCAAGCCGAGATCAGCCCAGCGCCCTGTCGGCGCGGGGCCGTTGTCCTTGAGCATCCGGCGCATGCTCTCGCCGACCGCGCGGATCTCGGCGACGGGCGTGCCGATAATTTCCCGACCGACGATGGCAGCTGCGGCCTGGCCGAGCAGGCAAGCTTTGACGTTCTGGGCAAATGCGGTGACCACGTCCCCGTCCGGATCGAGAGCGACATCGACAGAGATCGTGGAGCCGCACAGCTTCGAATGTGCTTCTCCGTGGCCGGCCGGCGCGGACAGGCGGCCGGTGTGCGGGATCGCGGCTGCGAGTTCGAGGATTCTCGTGTTGTAGATGTCATCCAGGTCGGCCATGCACGCTCCATTGCGGTCCCCGGGGTCGGCGAACCGGGTTATACATATAGGCGCATTCAAACCGGACGGCACCATGCCCGCGACAACTCCTACGACTACGACCGAAGCCGACATCGAACAGGGGCTGGCGTTATCCCCGCGGTTCGATGGCCAGGGGCTGGTGGCGGCAATCGTGACCGATGCGGTGACGGGCGACGTCTTGATGTTCGCTTGGATGAATGCCGAGGCACTGCGCCTGACGATCGATACGGGTATCGCGCATTTCTGGAGCCGCTCGCGCGCGAAAATCTGGAAGAAGGGCGAGGAAAGCGGCAATCTACTCGAGATCGTCGAATTGCGAGTCGATTGCGATCAGGATGCGTTGTGGATGAAGGTTCGCATCAAGGGCGTGGGTGTGGCGTGTCACACCGGCGAGCGTTCCTGCTTTTATCGCATTGTGCCCGTGGGAGAGCCGGGTTCAACGCGCCTCAAGCGCGGGTAACTTCGTCCGGTCACGCATTGCAGCATCGAAACGCAACGCAGCATTCACTCATTTCAGAGGTTTCATACGTTTTCGTAACACTCGGGAGTAATGATTTTACCAATCTCCTAGGGCGACCTTAACGTCCTCCTGGCACGCTGATCAGGCATTCTTGGGCGCACGCGGCACGGGGGTTGCTTTCCTCTCCTCGACGCAAGCGGTCGGAGCACGCACATGGCAGTCGCAAAGATCGGTTTGGCATTGGGGGGCGGAGCGGCGCGGGGCTGGGCTCACATCGGCGTTCTGCGCGCCCTCATTGCAGCCGGCATCAAGCCGGACATCATCGTTGGCACATCGATGGGCGCCGTGGTCGGTGGGTGTCATCTCGCCGGTCAACTCGATGAACTGGAAGACTTCGCACGCAGCCTGACGAAGCGGCGCGTATTCGGTTATCTCGATTTCAACCTCGCGGGCACCGGCCTCATCTCAGGGCAGAAGCTTTGCGATCGGCTGGAGCGGCATCTGAGCGACCGGCGTATCGAGGATCTCGACCGGCGCTTCACAGCCGTGGCGACTGAAATCGGTTCCGGACATGAAGTGTGGCTGTCGCGCGGACGGCTCGTCGATGCGATCCGCGCGTCCTATGCGCTGCCCGGTATTTTCAAGCCGGTGAAGATCGATGGCCGATGGCTGTTCGACGGCGCGCTGGTCAACCCCATTCCCGTCTCGGTTTGCCGCGCTCTCGGCGCCCGCTATGTCATCGCGGTGAACCTCAATTACGATATCTCCAGCCGCTCGGCTGCAGCCAACGCCATCGTCGATCACGCGGAGACCGAGGACGCCGAAGCGCGCGAAGAGATGGTTTCCAAGGACAAGTCGGGCGTGGGCGCACGCTGGCTGTTGACGCGGCAGCTGTTCGGCCGCGGCGAGGATGTGCCAGGTATATCGACTGTGATGGTGGATGCGCTCAACATCGTACAGGATCGGATTGCGCGGTCGCGGCTGGCCGGTGATCCGCCCGATGCGCTGATCAGCCCGCGCCTGCAAGGCATCGGCCTGTTTGATTTCCATCGTGCGGACGAACTCATTCAGCGCGGCGAAAGCGCTGCCAAGCGCGAAGCCGAAGACATCGCTCGGGAACTGAAACTTCGCCGTGATGTGGATGCGCGGTTTGGCGTTCAACTCGCGTGAACTTGCGATAAAATAGAATAAGGCTGGCGCACGATGCGGCCAGCCTTATTCACATTCTCGAAATCCTGCGACGTTGGTTCCCCACCGTCAGCACATCGCAACTCAGCCGGTCGCCAGATAACTGCGCATTGCGGACACTTCCATTTCCACCGTTGCCACGTGGTTCTTGACCACGTCACCAATCGAAATGATGCCGACGAGGGAGCCATCCTCGACAACGGGGAGATGGCGGAAACGGCCGGCCGTCATCATTTCCATGGTCTCGTCGACCAAACTCGTCTCGCTGCAGGTGATGACATCGCGCGTCATGAAGCGGGACGCGGGCATCTCCAGTGCAGCGACGCCGCGCTCGGCGATGGCGCGGATCACGTCGCGCTCAGAGATAATGCCGTCCACCGCGCCGTTATCACCCACGACGACCACGGCGCCGATCTTGCGCGCGGCCAGTTTCGCTACAACTTCCTGAAGCGTGTGATCCGGCCGTGCCGTTGTGACAGAGCGACCCTTGGCTTTGAGAATGGTTGCGACGTTCATGGTGTCTTCTCCCGTCTGATGCCGTTCGTTGACGAAGAGGAGTTCCTGAGCTGCGCGGCGGCGAACCTTGCTTCGGTTGGAAGACTGAAGCGGCTCGGGCCGTGCCGTCCAATGATCCCGGGACAACGCGACACTCTCTAAAGGTAGAATGAATGGTGGTCTAGATTGTCGCACGTTTCAAGCCTCATTCCGCCGGGAATTGGGGGACATCTTCATGACGCGGTGCAATATCGAAAAGTCCGAATAGAAAAAGTCCGGCGATATAGCCGCCGATGTGCGCCTCCCAGGCAATCGCGTTGTTTGCATTCATGTCACCGAAGCCGATCATCGCAGCCAGATTCATCACGATGAACGATGCCGTCACGATCTGCAGACGTCGATCTCGCAGCGCAGCAGAGAGAGATTTCAGGGGTACTGAGCGCGGGTCCTCGTTCAGGCGGCGCAGGCCGCCACCCTGATCCATGGCACTGAAAAAGAAGCGCATCACACCGCCCATCATTCCCGCAATCGCGCCCGATGCTCCAATCATGGGTGCGAGTAATCCGGGATTGATCGCTATGAAAGTTATTGCACCCGCGAAACCGCAAACGAGGAAAAAGAGTAAAAGCCGGATTGCGCCTATGCGTTTTTCCAGTGCGCCTGCAAATGCGAGCAGGGAGGCGCCGTTGAATGCGAGGTGCATCGCATCGCCGTGGACGAACATGTGGGTTACGAATTGCGTGTAGATCGCCGCTATCCCACCCGGTAGTTCGGCGGCATAGCCGCTGAGGCGGCCCGGGATCAGGGCCATCAGCAGGACGAAGTGCGTGTCGGCATTCTCGTCCAGCGTCAGCCGATAAGCCATCACCGCCAGCATGATCGCCAGCAGACTGAGCACCATGGGCGGAATGTTGAAGATCGGCTCGCGCGGCGGCGGGCTGGCAGCGGGCGGGGTGCCATCCGGCCAGCGATCGCCCAAGTCATGCCGGCCGTCATCATGCAAATTTGCCAAGATTGCCCTCCTCGTGCGGCCCCGGGGCGGCCGGTACCGCGCTGCGACAAGCGCCACGATGGCGGGCGCGGCCTCGGGCGGCAACCCTAAACGGACGTCCGGTCAAGGTGGCAGGCCCTGCGCTTACATCGCCGCTGGCACAAAAGCTGCGATCGAGGCGTTAACGCGGACGGCTTCGGCCTTGCCGACGTCCCAATAACCCTCGGCCCTGGCGGGTCGTGTACGATCGATGGTCAGAATGAGACACAAGACCAGCCAGCATCTGTACGACTACTGGAACCGCCTGCGCGGCAGCCGCCTCGCACCGCGCCGGTTCGAGATCGAGCCGGCCTGTCTTGGCGACGCGCTGCCGGATACGTTTATTCTGGAGCGTCACGATGCGGGCACCTTCCCTTACCGGCTGGCGGGAACGCGCTTGTGCGAACGCTTCAAGAAGGAGTTCCGCGGACACAACTTCCTGGCCGCCTGGAATGCCCAGGACATCAGCACGCTGCGGTCGCGGCTCAACACCATTTCGGTGCAGGGCGGGGTCGTCCTGCTCATGGCGGAAGCCGAGACGGCTTCGGGAAAGTCTCTCCGGGTCGAGATCCTCATCCTGCCGCTGATCCATGGGCAGGTTTGTGCGGATCGGTTCCTCGGCGTCGTAACCCCGCTGGAGGTGCCGTCGTGGCTCGGTTTCGAGCCGCTTCATGCCATGCATCTGTTGGCCGACGAGATCATTTGGCCCGACGGCCATCCGCATACGTTCGTCGTGGCGACCGAGGAGATCGACGATCGCCAGACGCCGTTTCTGCCGCGCGTGCGCCAATCGCGTATCGTGCGCTCCGACCGGCGCCAATTTCGCGTCTTCGACGGTGGTCTCAGCGACACCGGGCCAGCTTTGCCCGAGTCCTGATAATCCGCGCCGAGCAAACTGCGTCGGCACTTTTCAATCCACGGCCTGTCCCACTTTCGAGGACCTTTTAGGCCTTCATTAAGAAGCTCCGCCCCATAGTCACCGTGAGACTGCCCGGATCTGCGCACGATCGTTGTGTTTGATCGGATCCAGGGCAGGTCTGACGCAGATTGCTATCGGGTCCAAGACGCATGTCTACCGCCTTCCAAGCGCTCAAGGAGACGGCTGTCCTTGGAGCTAAGCCAGCGACGGATAAGCGCCGCCACAAGCGTGTCGCCATCACGTTGCTCGGCCGCTTCATGCGGGCAAATCGACATGAATATCCCTGCAAATTGAACGACATATCTGTTGGCGGCGCAGCCATCAGTTCGCCGGTTGCCGTTGATGATGGCGAACGCATCGTCGTCTATTTCGATCATATCGGCGGGCTGGAGGGCAGCGTCGTGCGGGTCTTCGAGGGCGGCTTTGCCATGCAGTTCAAGATGACCGCCCGCAAGCGGGAGAAGCTTGCCGCGCAACTGACCTGGCTCCTCAACCGCGACGTGCTGAGCGGTATCGAGCAGCGCCGGCACGAGCGGTTTTCCGTTGCCGATCAGACCAAGACGGTTGTGCTCGATACGGGCGAAACACTCGACTGCGAAGTCGTCGACGTGTCGATTTCGGGCGCTTCACTTCGGATGGAAATGCGGCCGCCGATCGGAAGCAGCTTGATGCTCGGGCGGTTGCGCGGGCGCGTCATGCGCCACCACGAACATGGGATCGGTGTTCAGTTCGTCGACATCCAGGAACCCGAGGCTTTGCGGCGGCATTTCACGTGACGGCGAGAGCATAAGGAACACGCGGGTACGTGCAGGAAAAGCGGGCGCGGCAGAAAGATAAAAGTTTGATCAAATGCTGGGCTTCGCATTCAGGGGACAACGAGGATTTTACGCTAGTGTAGCGTTGTTAGTACGGGGTTTTCGCATGAAGTGCGTATCAGTCATCGTCGCTGGCGCTGCGTTAGGCGCCACTCTCGCCACCCAGGCCGCGGCCGATCCGGTGGCGTTGCCCGCGTTGTCGGAACGAACCGCCTATATGCGGGTCTTCGGATCCTCGCAGGCCCCCTACGGATTCGTGCGCTTTTGCGAGCAGAACCCGCAATACTGCATCCAGCGCGGGAACGGTGGCCGCTTCGAAGCCACGCCGGAAAGCCTCAGCGACCTCGACGAGGTGAACCGCCTCGTCAACCGGTCGGTGGAGCCGGCGACGGACAATGAGATCTACGGCATCAGCGAGTATTGGACCCTGCCTGGCGATAAGGGCGATTGCGAAGATTATGCGCTGCTCAAGCAGAAAATTCTCATCGGACGCGGCTGGCCATCGAGTTCGCTGCTGCTGACCGTCGTGCGCGATGAAAAGGGCGAGGGTCACGCGGTTCTCACCGCGCGCACGAGCCAGGGTGATTTCGTGCTCGACAACAAGAGCGACGATGTCCGACTGTGGTCGCGCTCCAGCTATCAGTTCGTGATGCGCCAGTCATATCTCGATCCGAAGGTGTGGGTGTCGCTCGATCCGCAGGATGCCGGTGCGCCATCTGCACTCGCTGGCGTGCAGAACGATCGCTGAGCTTACGCCAGATGCTCATAACAAGATGCCCATAACAAGAACCGGGCGCGGGACGCGTCCGGTTCTCATTTTTCTAATCGACAGATCTCAGTCCTGGGGCGTCAGGGCTGCGACGTAGCGCTTCCAGTTGGCGACATAGCGTCCGGCGCTGGTCTTCAAGCGCTCGCTTTCTTCTTCCGACAACTGCCGCACGACCTTGCCGGGTGACCCGAGGATCATCGATCGCGGCGGAAATTCTTTGCCTTCGGTGATCAGCGTATTGGCGCCGACGAGGGAGCCCTCACCGATCCTGGCGCCATTCAGCACAATAGAGCCGATGCCGATCAGGCTGCCGCTGCCAATGGTGCAGCCATGCAGCATGACCATATGGCCGATGGTGCAGTCGTCACCGATGTCGAGGGGAAAGCCCGGGTCGGTGTGCAGCACGCATCCGTCCTGCACGTTCGAGCGGGCGCCGACGCGGATCAGCTCGTTGTCGCCGCGCAGAACGGCTCCAAACCAGACGCTTGCATCTTCGCACAACTCCACTTTGCCCAGCGCCACCGCATTCGGCGCCACCCACGCGCGGCCATCGCCGGGCATGAGGACACGCGCATCTGCGAGCCGGTAAATCGTCATCTCTACCCCCGGGCACGCGCTCAGGCTTCTTCGAGATCGACGTCCAGGATGGCCATCTGGAATTGGTAGGACACCTCGCCGTCCTCGTCTTCACGGAAGAGTACGGCGACAAAATCATCACCGATATAGACTTCCGCGCTGTCATCCTTCTTCGGGCGGGCGCGCACCGACAGGTTCTTGGTGCCGAACGTCTTGCGAAGGAAGGCCTCGACCTTCGCGATTTCTTCTTTCTTCACGTGGCTTCTCCGGTTGTATCTGTGAGCGTGGAAGGCGCGGACGATGCGCGCCTCAGAGCATGCTGTAGTCGTCTGGACCCAGGTAATTCGGCGCCGTTCGCAGCATCTGATCCATGGAGCGGGCGGGCTCGGCGCAACTGACGGGGCCGACCACGCGGGCCGGCACCCCGGCAACAGTCATGTTCGGCGGCACGTCCTGCAGCACGACGCTGCCGGCGGCGACCAGGGCGCAATTGCCGACATGGATATTACCGAGCACCTTGGCGCCCGCGCCAATCAGCACGCCCGCGCCGATCTTGGGATGCCGGTCGCCCGTCACCTTGCCGCTGCCGCCGAGTGTGACCGCATGCAGGAAGGAGCAGTTGTCGCCCACGACCGCCGTTTCACCGACGACGAAGCCGGTGGCGTGATCGAGCATGATTCCGCGTCCGAAGCGGGCTGCGGGATGGATGTCGGTCGAGAAAATCTTCGACGACTGGCTCTGCAGATAAAGCGCGAAATCCTTGCGGCCTTGACGCCAGAGCTCATGCGCGAAGCGGTGAGTGACGAGCGCGTGGAAGCCTTTGAAGAACAGCAGCGGCTCGAGATAGCGGGTGCAGGCCGGGTCGCGATCATAGACGGCGGCCAGATCGGCGCGGATCGCCAGTGACAGATCAGGCTGGCTGTCGAGCACGTCCTGGAATGTCTGCAGGATCAAGCCTGCGTCGACATCGGAATGGTTGAGCCGCTGGGCGACGCGGTGGGCGATCGCATCTTCCAGACGCGAATGATTGACGACGGTGGCAAAAACGAAGCCCGTCAGCGCCGCCTCGCCAGCCATGGCGGCTTCGGCTTCACGCTGGACCTGCTCCCACACCGGATCGGCCGACGTAAGGTGGCCCGCCGCCTTCGACTTCGGCTTTGCGCCGCCATGAGGCGGTGCGCCATCGGCTTTCTGGGGTCGGGAGGCGGACATGAGGCGGTTAAGTCCTTGAGCTCGTTGGCCGGGCGTCGCGACGTCGACGATGGGGGCAACCGGGTATCCGGCGACGCCCCGGGCGTCAATCTAAACCTCCGGACGAACGAATGGAATTACTCGTGGGTTCGCGTTGCAGGGCATACCCGGACTTGCGGTGGACCTCGCGACCAGAGGGCCGGTTGTCACCCCCGGTCCCCGCACGTAGAAGCCAAGGCTTCCGCCCGTATCAGAGGGACGCGTCATGGCTGACGAAAAGGCACCGGACTTGAGGCTCGAGCGGGAGGGCGGGATCGCCTATCTGATCCTCGACAATCCGGCCCGGCTGAACGCGCTGACGTCGGCGATGTGGGCGGCCATTCCGCGCCTGGTGACCGAAGCCGAGGCGATCCGGCCGTCCGCGTCATCGTGCTGAAAGGCGCGGGCGGCAAGGCGTTTTCGGCGGGTGCCGACATTTCCGAGTTCGACAGCGCGCGAACCGGTGACGCGGCGACAGTCTATGACGCGCTCAATCATGCGGCGTTCGAGGCGTTGCTTGGGGCCAACAAGCCGACGCTAGCGATGATCGAGGGCTTCTGTCTGGGCGGTGGGCTCGGGATCGCCGCGTGCTGCGATCTCAGACTTGCGAACGATGCGGCGACGTTTGCGATCCCCGCGGCCAGGCTCGGGCTCGGCTATCATCCCCGTTGGGTGCGCACGCTGCTGACGCTCGCTCCCCCGGCGTCGGTGAAGGAACTCCTCTTTACCGGCCGCCGGTTCAGCGCCGCCGAGGCGCTGCCGATGGGGTTCGTCAACCGCGTCCATCCGGCGGCGGCGCTCGACGACGAGACCCGGACGCTTGCGGACACGATCGCCGCCAACGCCCCGATGACGATACGGGCCGCCAAGGCTGCCATAGACGAACTCTCGCTCAAGCCGGAGACGGCCGACATCGCGCGGCTGGAAGCGCTGGTGAAGGCGTGCTTCGAGAGTGCGGATTATGCGGAGGGTCGCAAGGCTTTCGGCGAAAAGCGCAAGCCCATGTTCAAAGGACACTGACGTGATCTTTCGCGCCCCCGCCGCCGTGTTCTTTGCCGGTCTGCTGGCCGCACCAGCGCTTGCTGCGGACCGGACGGCGTTGCGCGATCGCTGCTGGTCGCCGGCGGCGCTGTCGGGGTCGGTGGAGGAGAAGAAGATCACCAAGGGCATTCACGCGTACGATCAGCCGCCGGCCGCGATGACGCTGGCGCCTCATGCACCGGTGCCGAAAGACTGGCGTGGCGCGATCCGGCGCGTGAAGCTACCGCCGGGCAAGAAGCTCGTCGCGCTCACGTTCGACATGTGCGAATTGCCCGGCGAAGTGACGGGCTATGACGCGGCGCTTGTCGATTATTTGCGCGCGAACGGACTTAAAGCGACGTTCTTTTCGGGCGGCAAGTGGATGCGGTCGCACTCCGAACGCACGCGACAGCTGATGGCCGATCCGCTGTTCGAGATCGGCAATCATGCGGAAGCGCATCGCAACCTGCGGCTTCTCAGCGGCAATGCTCTGAAAGAGGAAATCGAAGGGCCGCAACGCGCATACGAACTGCAGCGTGCCGCGCTTGCAAATGCGCAATGTGTGCGCGGAGACGATAGTTTGGCGACCATTCCGCCGCGCGTGGGGCTCTTTCGCTTTCCGTTCGGCGCCTGCAATCAAGCGTCGCTTGATGCCGTAAATGATGCGGGTTTGCTGGCAATTCAGTGGAATTTGTCGATGGGCGATCCGGTTCCGGCACAATCGGCGCAGGCGATCGCGAACGCGATGCTGCGCGCCAAACCCGGGGCCATCATCATCGGCCATGGCAACGGCCGCGGCTTTCATACGGCGGAGGCGCTTGCCATCGCCGTCCCGCAGATGAAAGCCCAGGGCTACGAATTTGTTACCGTCTCCGAGCTTCTCGCCCAAGGAACGCCTGAAATCTCCGCCACGTGCTACGACACTCGGCCCGGTGATACAGACAAGTACGACACGTTCTTCAACCCGCGGCCGCCCAAACCAGAGAACAAGTCCGCGGAGACAACGCATGAGCCAACCGCCCCCTCCCGTTGAACGTTACGATACGGATCTGTTCGGAGGCGGACGGGGCGAGATCTCGTTGCGCGCCCTGCCGCCGGGCGAGCCGCAGCGGCTGGGGCCGGTGTTTGCAGCGATCGATCCCTGGGCTCGGCTCGGGTACAAGGCGGACGCACTCTCGGGCTATCTCGGAACACTGGAAAGAAGTGCACCGCGCTACGCCATCATGGCGGGCAACGAGGTCGGGGGAGCGGTGGGCATCCGGCTCAACTGGTTGCGCGGACCCTACGTGCAGTTCCTCGGCATTTTGCCCGAATATCAAAAGCGCCGGTTCGGAAGCACGTTCCTGGCGTGGCTGGCGCACGAAGCCAAGCGCCATGGCGAGCAGAACGTGTGGGTGCTCGCCTCCACATTCAACGCGGACGCGTTGCGGTTCTACGAAGTGAACGGCTTCGAGCGGACCGGCGAAATCGTCGATCTCGTCGCACCCGGCACGGCGGAAGTCCTGCTGCGGCGGCGGCTCTGAGCGGTCCCGGGGCGTGCTCACGAAAATTCGATGTGGCGGTGCGAAAGGCGTGCCGGAGTTCAAGACGGGGGCTCCGAGCTAGCACCGACCTGCCTCTTGTCTGCGACCCGGCAGCGCTCAAACCGCTCTCATTGCAGCACTTCAGTCGCCGGCCCGTAGATAGCAACGGGCGTCGCATCGCGCATCCACCCTCGCGCGGAGCGCTTGATCCACCTCAAGCGGCGGTTCTCTTGCTAGCTCCACCTGCTGCGGTGCGGAATCGTTTTTGGTTGCAGCCGGGCGATGTCGCTCACTACGTTTGCGGCTGGCAGGCGGCCTCGCCTGCACAACAAAAAGAAGCAAAGGGCTCGGAACAAGCTGCGTGACCGGCGCGTTCTGACCCGGCGACGCAAACGTCTAGGGAGGCAACATGGGCATCGCAACCCCGCTCAACGTACTGGCCGCTTGTTTGTCGTTCGGCTTCATTGCGGCCATCTGCTTCGGGTATGTGTGAAGCGCGCCAAGACGCGTTACCCTTGCAAAGTGCAACGCCCATAAAGAAAAGCGCGGGAGCCCTCTCCCCGCGCTTTTCGCTTTTCAGGACTGTCGATGCGGCTGCTACCGCTTGGCGAAATAGCCCAGCACCGCGCCGATCAGAACCGCCCACTGAGCCGGCACCTTGTTCCACGGCAGGTCCGGAACGAGCGGCGGTATGAATGTCCAGATCAGCGCGAAGATGAGCGCGAGCACGAGCGACGAGGAAAGCGTGCCGCTGTGCGGCATGCCGACGTCTTTGATAATTTGAGAGGCCACGATGCCGATGAGGAAGATGATCACCGACACGACGACCGCATAGACGAAGATCGACAGATCACCGCGGATGGGAATGTATCCCATCGCGATCTTGCCGAGAAAATAGCCCCCCGCGATCTGCAACAGCAGCAGCACCAGTCGTCCCAGCATGTCGTCCCCCATTTCCGTCACGCGACCGCTGACCGGTCCCGCCCCGGCCGGACGGTATCATGACCGATATGACGTGAAAACAACGGCCTCGGCAGACGCGCTGAGAAACCTGTTCATGCCACCTTCGCGCGGGCGACTTAGGCGACCTTCGCGCGAGCCGCACTGACGTCGTAGTTGAGCACCGGCGCCAGCCAGCGCTCGGCCTCTTCCACCGTCCAGCCCTTGCGGCGGGCGTAGTCCTCGACCTGATCGCGCTCGATCTTGCCGACGCCGAAATAATGGCTCTCGCGGATGGGCGAAATAGAGGCCCGAGACCGAAGCGCCGGGCCACATGGCGTAGCTCTCGGTCAGCTTGATGCCGGTCGTTGCGCGGCACGTCCAGGAGCGTCCAGAGCGTCGCCTTCTCGGTGTGGTCGGGCTGGGCCGGATAGCCGGGCGCCGGGCGGATGCCGTGATATTTTTCCAGGATCAGCTCGTCCGGCGTGAGCGTTTCGTCCTTGGCATAGCCCCAGAGCTCGCGTGCGCACGCGCTCGTGCATGCGCTCGGCGAAGGCTTCCGCCAGACGGTCGGCCAGCGCCTTCAGCATGATGCGGCCGTAGTCGTCGGTCTTGCCTTGATGTACTTCTTCGAGCGCCTCCTCCTCGCCGATGCCCGTCGGTGACGGCGAAGCCGCCGATGTAGTCGGCAAGCCCGTCTCCTTCGGCGCGATGAAATCGGCGAGCGCGGTGTGGGCGCGATCGCGCGAGGGATCGCGGGCGATCTGCTGGCGCAGCGTGTGCAGCGTCGCGAGCTTCGTGTGGCGCGGTTCGCCGGTGAAGAGCTCGATGTCGTCGCCGACGCTGTTGGCCGGCCAGAAGCCGATCACGCCGTTCGCCGTCAGCCATTTCTCGGCGACGAGCCGCTTCAGCATCTCCTGCGCATCGTCGAACAGCTTCTTGGCTTCCGCGCCGACCTTGTTGTCGTACAGGATCTGCGGGTAGCGGCCGGCCAGTTCCCAGGTCTGGAAGAAGGGCGTCCAGTCGATGTAGGGCACGAGTTCGGCGAGGTCGTAGGACGGGAATGCGCGCGGGCCCATGAACGTGGGCTTGGGCGGCGTGTAGGCTTTCCAGTCGATCTTGATAGCGGTTGGCGCGCGCAGCGGCGAGCGTGATGCGCTTCTTCTTGGCCTCGTTGGCGAGATGGGCCTCGCGCGACCTTGACGTATTCGGCGCGGATGTTGGCGACGTAACCCGTCGCTGCTCGGTTTCCGACAGCAGGTTCGAGACCACGCCGACGGCGCGGCTGGCGTCGAGCACATAGACCGCCTGCCCGCGCTGGTAGTTGGGTGCGATCTTCACGGCGGTATGGACGCGGCTCGTCGTGGCGCCGCCGATCAGCAGCGGCATGTTGAAGCCCTTCGCGCTCCATTTCGGCGGCGACAAAGCACATCTCGTCGAGTGACGGCGTGATCAGGCCGGAGAGGCCGATGATGTCGGCCTTCTCGCGCTTGGCCGTCTCGAGGATCTTCGCTGCCGGCACCATGACGCCGAGATCGATCACCTCGTAGTTGTTGCACTGGAGCACGACGCCGACGATGTTCTTGCCGATGTCGTGCACGTCGCCCTTCACCGTCGCCATCACGATCTTGCCGGCAGCGGCGGCGTCGCGTCGAGGCCCGACGCCTTCTTTTCCGCTTCGAGGTAGGGCTGCAGATAGGCGACCGCCTGCTTCATGACGCGCGCGGACTTCACCACCTGCGGCAGGAACATCTTGCCCGCGCCGAACAGGTCGCCGACCACGTTCATGCCCGGCCATCAGCGGGCCTTCGATCACGTGCAGCGGCTTCTCCGCCTTCTGCGCGCGCTTCCTCGGTGTCGGCCTCGATGAAGTCGGTGATGCCGTGGACGAGCGCATGCGTGAGGCGCTCTTCGACCGGCGCATCGCGCCACGCAAGATCCTTCTCGACCTTCTTGGCGCCGTCGCCCTTGAAGCGAGGGGCCGCGTCGAGCAGGCGATCGGTGGCATCGTCGCGGCGGTTGAGAACCACGTCCTCGCACAGCTCGCGCAGTTCGGCGGGGATGTCGTCGTAGACCGCGAGCTGACCCGCGTTGACGATGCCCATGTCCATGCCGGCCTGGATGGCGTGGTAGAGGAACACCGAGTGCATCGCCTCGCGCACGGGCTCGTTGCCGCGGAAGGAGAACGAGAGGTTCGAGACGCCGCCGGAAATGTGCACCAGCGGCATCTTCTCCTTGATCTGGCGCGTCGCCTCGATGAAGGCGATGCCGTAGTTGTTGTGCTCCTCGATGCCGGTCGCGACCGCGAAGATGTTGGGATCGAAGATGATGTCTTCGGGCGGGAAGCCGACGTCTCGGTCAGCAGCTTGTAGGCGCGCTCGCAGATCGACACCTTGCGCTCGATGGTGTCGGCCTGGCCCTGCTCGTCGAACGCCATGACGACGACGGCGGCGCCGTAGCGCAGCACCTTGCGCGCCTGCTCGAGGAACTGGCCCTCGCCTTCCTTCATCGAGATCGAGTTGACGATCGGCCTTGCCCTGCACGCACTTCAGGCCGGCTTCGATGACGCGTCCACTTGGAGCTATCGATCATGACCGGCACGCGCGAGATGTCGGGCTCGGATGCGATCAGGTTGAGGAACGTCGTCATCGCCTTCTCTGAATCGAGCAGGCCTTCGTCCATGTTGACGTCGATGATCTGGGCGCCGCTCTCGACCTGCTGGCGCGCGACGGCGAGCGCGGCCTGATAGTCGCCCGCCTCGATCAGCTTGCGAAATTTCGCCGAGCCCGTGACGTTCGTGCGCTCGCCGACGTTGATGAAAGACTGTGCTGCGGAGGCGGATGTCATTTTCTGTATTGTTCTTTTCGATTAGCCAGCGACAAACGGTTCGAGGCCGGAGAGGCGCATCTTGCGGTTCGAGCCTTGGGGATCTTGCGCGGTGGGAATGATTTCACGTGTTCGGCGATGTGGGCGATGTGGTCGGGCGTGGAGCCGCAGCAGCCGCCGACGATGTTGACGAGGCCGTCGTGCGCCCACGGTTCGATCTTGCACGCCATCTCGTGCGGCGGTCTCGTCGTATTCGCCCATGGCGTTCGGCAGGCCGGCGTTCGGATAGGCGGAGATGCGCGTGTCGGCGACCTCGCGAGTTCAGCAATGTGCGGGCGCATCTTCTCCGCCCCCAGCGCGCAGTTGAGGCCGATCGAGAACGGCCGCAGATGGCGCATCGAATACCAGAACGCCGTCGGCGTCTGGCCGGAGAGCGTGCGGCCGGCTTCGTCGGTGATGGTGCCGGAGATCATGATCGGCAGTTCGAGGCCCTTCTCGTCGAAAATTTCGAGCGTGGCGTAGCCCGCCGCCTTGGCGTTCAGCGTGTCGAAGATGGTTTCGATCAGGATGATGTCGGAGCCGCCGTCGATCAGGCCGCGCACCTGCTCCTTGTAGGCTTCGCGCAGCTGGTCGAATGTGATGCGGCGAAAGCTCGGATCGTCAACCTTCGGGGAAATCGAAGCGGTCAGGTTGGTCGGGCCGATGGCGCCGGCGACGAAGCGGGGCTTGTCGGGCGTCTTCTTCGTCCAGGCATCGGCAGCCTTGCGCGCCAGCTGGGCGCTGGCGACGTTCATCTCATACGATAGCTCCTGCATGCCGTAGTCGGCCTGCGAGACGACCTGGGCGCCAAACGTATTCGTTTCAGCGATGTCGGCGCCGGCGGCGAAATATTGCTCGTGGATGTCCTGGATGATTTTCGGCTGCGTCAGCGACAACAGTTCGTTGTTGCCCTTCACGTCCTGGTGCCAATCCGCAAAGCGCTCGCCGCGATACGTTTCCTCGGTCGGCTTGTGGCGCTGGATCATCGTGCCCATGGCGCCGTCGATGATGAGTATGCGCTCGGCGGCAGCCCTTTCGAGGGCGGCGTAACTTGGAAGGCGCTTCATGGTCTTTTCTTTCGGAAAAAAACTCAAGTCTTTCGCTCATTTTATCGTGTCGGTGACGAGAGGGGATACTCGTCACGCGATCATGATGCGGCGGTCTTCGAGCGGGGCCGTTTTCAGGGGGCGTAATCCGAGCAGATGGCAGATCGCGTAGACGAGATCGGCGCGGTTCAGCGTATAGAAGTGGAAGGTCTTGATGCCTTCGTCGACGAGCTGCATCACCTGTTCGGTCGCGACCGCGGCGGCCACCAGCTTGGTCGTCTCGGGATCGTTATCAAGGCCTTCAAAGCGGCGCGCGAGCCAGGCGGGAACGGTTGCACCCGCGCGAATTGCGAAGCCAGCGACCTGACGGAAGTTGTGAATCGGCACGATGCCGGGCGTGATCGGAATCCAGATGCCGGCGGCGCGGGCACGTTCGAGGAAGCGCAGGTAGTGCGCGTTATCGAAGCCGAACTGCGTGATGATGCGGTCGGCGCCGGCATCGACCTTCGCCTTCAGGTTGTCCATGTCGGCCTGGAGCGTGGGGCTCTCGGGATGCTTTTCGGGATAGCCGGCGACGGAGATCTCGAAGTTGGCGATCTTCTTGATGCCTGCAACGAGTTCAGCCGCTTTCACATAGCCGCCGGGATGGGGTTCGTACCGCTGGCCGGCACCGGACGCAGGATCGCCGCGCAGCGCCACGATGTGGCGCACGCCTGCGTTCCAATAGGCTTGCGCGACGGCGTCAACTTCCTCGCGCGTGGCATCGACGCAGGTCAGATGCGCGGCGGGGCGCAGATCGGTTTCTTTGACGATGCGTTCGACGGTGGCGTGCGTGCGCTCGCGCGTCGTGCCCCCGGCCCCATAAGTCACCGAGACGAACTCGGGTGCCAGCGGCGCCAAGCGCGTGATCGACGACCAGAGTTGCTCTTCCATCTTCTCCGTCTTGGGCGGGAAGAATTCGAATGAGACGGCGATTTCGCCGGCGCCCAACAATCGGCTCTTGCGTTCCTTGCCCTCGACCATCAGCGGGCCTCCTCGATCTGGCGGGCCGTCGTGCCCGCTCTCTTGGTTGCATTTGAAAGTAACGTGCCGGGCTGCTCTGCGACCCAGAGAGATACCGTGAGTGCCGGTTGATCGGACCCGCCTTCGCGCGCCATGAGCTCGGAGCGCTTGAGGTCGAGACCGGCGGCAGCCGTCCATTGTTCGATCGTATCCGCGCCGATGCCGAGACGCTTGTGGGCATGATCGTCACGCAGGAACTCGAGATCGTGGGGCGCGAAGTCGACGATGAGGAGCTTGCCGCCCGGCGCGAGAATGCGTGCGGCCTCGGCGATGGCCGCGCCCGGTTCGGCGAGGAAGTGCAGGACCTGATGCATCACCACGGCGTCCGCGACACCGTCTTGGAGGGTCAGGTCATAGAGATCACCGTGGCGGACTTCCGTGTTGTGGTGGCCCGCGGCCGACAGCTTGCTCTCCGCGTAGGCGAGCATCGACTGATTGAGATCGAAGCCGAGGCCGCGCTCATAGCGTCCCGTAAAGAGTTCCAGGATGCGGCCGGTGCCGGTGCCGAGATCGACGAGCAATCGGAACGGACCCGAGCCCAACGCCTCCAGCATTGCTTTTTCAACAGCGGCTTCGGGAACGTAGAGACTGCGGATGCGGTCCCAATCGGCGGCGTGCGTTCTGAAATAGGCTTGAGCCACCTGCTCGCGATCGCGCTTCAAGGTTTCGAGACGTTCGCGATCGCGGCGGGCGACGGCATCGTGACTTTCCACGGCAGCAATAAGACGGCGCGCCAAGTGCCCGCCGGCGGTACGGTCGGAGACGTGGAAATAGACCCAGCTGCCGTCCCGGAACCGTTCGATGAGCCCCGCCTCGGTCAAAAGCTTCAAATGACGCGACAGCCGGGGCTGGCTCTGGCCCAGGACCTGCGTCAGGTCCTTCACGGAGAGTTCGCCGCGCGACAGCAGAAGCAGGATGCGTAAGCGCGTGGGCTCGGCGGCGGCTTTGAGCGCCGCGACGAGGTCAGACATGGGCAGAGCTTCGGTCACCGCGATCTCCGGGTTTCCAGAGTAGACATAAAGATATGTTTATGTCCGTCAAGCCCAAACCGGCATTTACCTGCGAGTTGTCCCAAAGGGAACAGCGTCCGGACACAGCTTAACCCAGCATCAAGATTACGGACGTTAAGTTGCAGAGCCTAATTTTATCCCCTGCGTGTTTGCCCTCCGGAGACCAATCCATGCGCATTGCCGCGATCGACAGCATGACGCCGTCGATGCCCGATTTCACCGTTGCCAGCGTTCGCATCGATCAGTTCCCGGCGCGGCGCACCACCGGGGTGCTGCTGGCTCTCCTCCTCGGCTTTGCCGCGATCCTGCTGTCGCCGTTCTATCTGGTGGCGACCGCGGCTTTGGCCGATCAGGGACTGCGGGAAGCCGCTGCGACCCGCCCGCTTGCCATTGTGCAGATTTGCGCAGGATTGGCGTTCTGGCTCATTCTGCTTGGATTTCCGATCTACCGGTTGCTCGACACGCTAACCCGCAGCCGCAGTGTAGAAATCACCGCCGGCCGCGTCACCGTCGCGGATCGTGCGTTTGGTCGATCGTCCTTCTGGAGTGCTCCCGTGGCGGACTTTCTTGGACTTGCTCCGTATCTGCGGGCGTCGCTTTCGGGCGTTCGGCACGAACTTATCCTGGTTCATCCTGATCGCGCGCGCTCCGTGCTCGTGGCCATGGCGCCGCGCCTGATGCAATCGGACGTGGATCAGGTGGCCGCCGCACTCGGCCTCAAGGAACTTGCACCGCAGATCTTGCGGACCTGAGCCGCCTCGCGGGAGGCCCTGAAGCAATCCGGCCACAACGGATTGATCCTGGCTGAGCATTTGACGCGAAGTCCATCAAATGCTGTACCTTCAAATCAGGATTTCGAGGCCACCGGGGTGCCGTATTCACTCGCCATGGTCTCGGCTATCCCGATCATGCCCAGCAGTGAGTTTGTCTGAGATGCACATCACGTCCCGCCTTTTCGCAGGTCCGCGAACCTTCATAGCTTGCGTGGCATTTCTGCTATCCGCCGGCGCTGCCATGGCCGAGACGCCTGCTGCTTACATGCAGCGCGTTGCCAACGAACTCGTGGCTGCGTCGCGGACCGGATCGGCGCTGTCGTTTGCAACCACGTTGCGCAGCCATGCCGATCTCCCGGCCATCGGATTGACGGCGCTCGGGTCCTACGCCAACAGCCTGTCGAAGACCGACCGGCCTGCCTACTACAACGGCATGGTGAACTGGATCGCGCGCTACGCCGCGAAGGAGGCGCCGAAGTATCCGGTCGCGCGCGCCGTCGTGGTCGGACAGTCTGCCGGCACGGGCGGCGTGACCTACGTCGATACGAAGGTGACGTTGCGCGATGGATCGACGTACGACGTGCGCTGGACCATCGTGCGCCGCGGTAGCACGTACAAAGTACGCGAAGCCGAGATTCTGATGTTCCAGATGACCACGGTGCTCGGCAACCTCTTCCAAGATTACATCAGCAAGAACCAGGATAACCCGAAAGCTCTGGTCGCTGCGCTCAACCAATAAGCGCCAATCCGCGATCGTCGGTACAAAGCGAAAAAGGCCGCCCGATTGGGCGGCCTTTGCTTTGCGCAGTGCATGACGCGTCGGAGACCTTAGACGCGGAAGATGGCACCGGAGACGGACCTGGCACGCGTGCGTACTGCGCCGCCGTCGTTTCCTGATTTCACGATCCACTGGCCATTCGCGGCGCGGCCGACGATCATGCCGACGTGGTGGCGCCAAACGACCACGGCGCCGACCTGCGGGCCCGAGGGCGAGCCATAGTTGCGCCAGTTCCAGGCGAGGTTGTATTCAGGACCGCCACCCTTCTGGGTGCGCATCCACCAGCCACACCATCTGCCCGGACGCGGACCCACGCCCGACTGGCGCGGAGCCCGTTCGACGGATTGCACGTAACGATGCTGGCGCGCCGTCTGGCGCGTGCCGCGCCGGGTGGGTTCAGCGCCTTCGGTCTGCTGCCAGCCTTGCGATTGTGTCGGGTCGTAGGGCCGTGCCTCAGCGGTGGCGATGACGGCCATGCCGGCAAATGCCGCAAGTGCGGCGACGAGAGTTCTGCTCATTTGATCGGTCCTGTTTGCTGTTTTTTGGACTGGTCTCTTTGCGCCTCAGCAATGCGGCAGAAGCAAGATGAGCAAAACCGCTCAAGCTCCAGCTGCCGCAGGACAATTCGACGCCCTGCGACCACCTGTGCTGCGCGGAAAAGTTGCAGTCGATTGCCGCGAAGACGAGTAATCGGCTGATAACGGGAGCTAAATCCAGGTTGTGGTCGCGCGCGGCACGTCCGACCGACGTTAACCACCCTCCGAAGTTAGGACCGCCCACGGCGCGGGAACGGGCGCGGCGCCGCGGCGTTCGTTCCCGTCCACGATGAAACGTGGAGGACCCATTCAAGGAGGACGCGACCCATGAAGCTACGTTCACTCATCGCCATCGCTGCACTGGCCGCTACGCCCGCCGTGGCTCAGGAGCAGAAGGTCCAGAAGGATCCCGGCAGTACAACGCGCACAGGCGCCGACAATCAGCAGATGAAGGGCAAGGCCAGCAAGATGACGAGCTCCTTCACGATGGCGGCGGCATCCGGCAACACGCTCGAAGTGGACTTCGAGCCGCCTCGCATTGGAGACGTCTCAGAACCAGGACGTGAAATCCTTTGCGCAGATGATGATCGACGATCACACGAAGGTCGGCGAGCAGATGAAAGCCACTCTTCAGACGGCTGGGTTGCCACCACCGGCGGACAAGATGACCCCAAAGCATCAGGACATCGTCGACAAACTGAAACAGGCCGGCGCCAACAAATTCGACGGGCAGTATGTCGCCGCGCAGTTGAAGGCGCATGACGAGGCGATCCATCTGTTCTCGAATTACGCCAAGAACGGCGACAACGCTGAACTGAAGCAGTTCGCGGCGGCCACGCTGCCGTCGCTCGAGAAGCACAAAACGGCGGTCGAAGATCTGCGGTCCAAGGTAACGGGCGGCAGCGCCACGCAGTAAACGGTCGGTCCAGAAAGGCGAAAGGCTCGTCCGGCTGACAGCCGGACGAGCCCTGTGTGGTTTGCGCGATCGGCCGACCTTCGACGAGGCGGTTCCAGCGGACCACTACCGTTCGAAGCGTTTGAACTTGATGCGGTGGGGTTCGACGGCGGCGTCGCCGAGGCGGCGCTTTTTGTCTTCCTCGTAGGCTTCGAAGTTGCCTTCGAACCATTCGACGTGGCTGTCGCCTTCGAAGGCGAGGATGTGCGTTGCGAGACGGTCGAGGAAGAAGCGGTCATGTGAGATGACCACGGCGCAGCCGGGGAAATCTTCCAGCGCCGATTCAAGCGCGCCCAGTGTTTCCGTATCGAGGTCGTTGGTCGGCTCGTCGAGGAGCAGCAGGTTGCCACCCTCCTTCAGCATCTTGGCCAAGTGCACGCGGTTGCGTTCACCGCCCGAGAGCAGACCGACTTTCTTCTGCTGATCGGGCCCCTTGAAGTTGAACCAGCCGCAGTAGGCGCGGCTCGGCATCTCGCGCTTGTCGCCGTACTTCATGATGTCGAGGCCGCCGGAGATTTCCTCCCAGACGGTTTTGCTGTCGTCGAGGTGATCGCGGCTCTGGTCGACGTAGGACAGTTTCACGGTGGGGCCGAGTTTGATCGAGCCCTTGTCTGGCTGCTCCTTGCCGGTCAGCATTTTGAACAGCGTGGTCTTACCGGCGCCGTTCGGGCCGATGACGCCGACGATGCCGCCGGGCGGCAGCTTGAACGACAGGTTGTCGATCAGCAGACGATCGCCGAAGGCCTTCGACAGACCATCGACTTCGACGACCATTTCGCCCAGACGCGGGCCCTCGGCGATCGAGAACGCGGCCTTGCCGGATTCTTCGCGGCCGGACTGTTCGACGAGCTTGTTGAAGTTGGTGATACGCGCCTTCGACTTCGCCTGACGGGCTTTGGGCGAGGAGCGGATCCATTCCAATTCGCGCGAGATGGCCTTCTGGCGGCCTTCCTCGGCTGGCTTTCTCAGTGGCTTCGCGCTTGGCCTTCTGTTCGAGCCAACTCGAGTAATTGCCCTTGTAGGGCACGCCCTGGCCGCGATCGAGTTCAAGCGTCCAGTCGGTCAGGTTGTCGAGGAAGTAGCGGTCGTGGGTCACGAGAATGACGCAGCCCGTGTAGTCCTTCAGGAAGCGCTCGAGCCAGGCGACGCTCTCGGCATCGAGGTGGTTGGTCGGCTCGTCGAGCAGCAGGATGTCGGGCTTCGACAGCAGCAGGCGGGTCAGCGCGACGCGGCGCTTTTCACCGCCCGAGAGTTTCGTCACGTCGGCGTCGCCCGGCGGGCAGCGCAGCGCATCGAGCGCCTGCTCGACCTGCGTATCGAGATCCCACAGATTCAGCGCATCGATCTGGTCCTGCAGCGCCGTCATTTCGTCGGCGGTTTCTTCCGAGTAGTTGGCCGCGATTTCGTTGTAGCGATCGAGGATGGCCTTCTTCTCCGCCACGCCTTCCATGGCGTTGCCGAGCACGTCTTTCGTCGTATCGAGTTCGGGCTCCTGCGGCAGGTATCCGACTTTCACGCCATCGGCGGCCCGCGCCTCACCGACGAAGTCGTCGGTGACACCGGCCATGATCTTGAGCAGTGTGGACTTGCCCGCACCGTTCAGCCCCACGACGCCGATTTTCGCGCCGGGGAGGAAGGAGAGCGAGATGTCTTTGAGCACCTGCTTGCCGCCCGGATAGGACTTGGACAGCTTGTGCATGTGGTAGACGTACTGGTGGGCCGCGGCCATTGGGGTCGCCTCGTCAGGTCAGCGTTACGGGGTTGGAGCGCCTTCTAGCCGATTGGCGCTGCCGGCACAACGTCAGCGGCCCCGAAGCCCGGTCAGGACCGGCGGATATTCCTTGCATCAGACGTTTGCGACGCCGGTGAAAAAATAGCGGCCGAGGCCGATCGTGAAGACGAACGCGCCCCAGAGCGTATGCTCAATCATGACCGCCCAAACCGATCGCGTTTCCAAATAGCGGGCGGCAAACAGACACCCGCCGAATACCGTCGCCACGACGGCGAAGGGCTGCCCGATGACGATGTGGGCGAAACCGAACAGGACGCCGTTGAGTGCGATGGCAAGGCCCGCGCGCTCGCCAAACAGCTGGCCGTAGCGGTGGAAGAAAAACGTGCGATACACGATTTCCTGTGTCGCCACCGAGACGACCGGGTAGGCGATCATCACCATCATCCAGAGTTCTGGCCGGTTGCGGGGAAACTCGAAGAGCCAGCCGGGGTGGGTCTGCTTGAGCCACGCCCAGATGCCCAGCGCGCCCACGGCGAACACGACCAGAATAGAAAGAAGCGTTGGCCAACCAAAGCCGCGCGACACTTCCCTTTTGAGCGAAAAGCTGCGATCGGCGAGCAGGATCGCCAGCACGATCACGAGGATCGGCAACAGCGCCAGGAACAGCGGGATGCGGGCCTGATGCACGGCAGCGTGCATGGCGAACGGAGCCGCCACAAAAAGCACCGCCATCTCGGTGGCGAGCCATGCGGCGCGCGCAGCCGTCAGCGGCGGCTGCGCCAGCGTTCCCCCCGCGGCGAGGCCCATGTGATTACAGGTTGTCGGTGTTGAAGGTATCGCAGCTCTGCATTTTGCCCGACTTGTAGCCGTTGGTGAACCAGCGCATGCGCTGCTCGGCCGAGCCATGCGTGAACGCGTCCGGCACGACGTGGCCCTGCATCTTCTTCTGGATCATGTCGTCGCCGATGGCGTTGGCCGCGCGAAGTCCTTCCTCGATGTCACCGGGTTCGAGGCGGTTGTTCAGCTGGTGATTGAGGTTCGCCCAGACGCCGGCGAGGCAATCGGCCTGAAGTTCCATCCGCACCTGGAGGGCGTTGGATTCACGCTCAGTCATGCGCTGCTTCATGCCCTGCACCTTATCCGCGATGCCGAGCAAGGTCTGGACATGGTGTCCGACTTCATGCGCCACCACGTAGGCCTGCGCGAAGTCACCCGGTGCATTGAAACGGCGCTTCAATTCGTCATAGAAGGCGAGATCGATGTAGATCTTCTGATCGAGCGGGCAATAGAACGGGCCCATCTGCGTCTGGCCGACGCCGCAAGCCGTTCGCGTGCCGCGGGTAAAGATCACGAGCTGCGGCTCCTCGTACTTCTCGCCGAAGCTCTCGAAGACCTTGTTCCACACCTTCTCGGTGTCGGCGAGCACGCGGCCGATGAAGACCTTCATCTCGTCGCTCGATCCCGCCGCCGTCTTCGATCCTTGTCCGGGGAGACCAGGGATATCGGGACCGACCGGGCGCTGTGTTTCCTGCTGACGCGGCATTTCGATCTGCGGGAACTGGCCACCGCCCCCGCCGGTCAAGACGTCGAGGGGGTTGATGCCGAACAGCAGCATGATCACGCCGATGATGAGGAGCGACGTGATGCTCATGCCGCCGCGGCCGCCCATGGGGATTTGAATCCCGCCCGGCAAGCCGCCGAACCCGCCGCCCTGACCGCGGCGATCCTCGACGTTTTTGCTTTCCTGATCGTTCTCGTCGTAGCGCATGCGCTGCCTCTGTCTGTTGCCGGCCAAGCGGCTTTGTCATCTCAATCCATACTTTGCCGTGACGCCGGAGTAAACGCAGGCGAGGGCTGGGGCGTTGCGCCGAGCCCGTTATCTCTGCCCGATCCCATGCCACGGACGCCGGGCTGTGCTCATGCGATATGCAGCGATCCACACAGCGGCAGCGGTGGATATCCCGTCATCACGGCGCATTTCGCCATTCTTGTGCCGCGCCAGAGGTGGCATGTGATGTGCGAATGATGTGCGAGCCACCGATGGCCATCACGCTGTCCAAGCATGGAGTTTGAGATGTTCAGCCGCCCGTTCCTGCCATTCCGGGTCCGACCGCTGCACCAAAACAAGGTCCGGCCTTCACCGCTGCAAACGAACGACATTCTCGATGCTCTAGACGAGATGAAGCCGTTTGCCGTGAAGGCCGAGCGCCGGCCCATGAAAGCGACCCCTCTGCTTGCCGCTGGGAACCGGCGCCGCGCCGAGCGTCCGGCCCGCTGACAGGTCGCCGAAGCGCTCCCGTCCAGGGTTGCGGCCGCCCAACTCCGCCTGCCGGAGACGAGGAAAGAACCTGTTTTTTCTGCCCTACGCCCGTGGCCAATCGGGGCGTTAACCTTTTGTCAACCAACCGGGGCCGAAGCTTGCGGGCAGCATTCTGCTGATTTGCGGCGAGGCGTGCCCTTGGACGACCTGGAACCCACCCGGAAGATGACGTCGTCCCTCAACGAGGTGACGAACGACACCGGGCGCGTGGCGTTTTGCGGTCCCTATGTGATTTCGGCGATCACCGGCTACCCCGTCAGCAAGGTGGAGCGGGCGATCAATGCCTACCGGGACTTGCCGCCGGATCTGAAGCACGCCGTCAAGGGCACCTACGCCGACGAAGTGGAGGCGGCGCTCGCGATCTACGGCTACGCGATGACGCTCAAAGAGAGCTTCATGCACCTGGAGCGCCGGAAGCGCCCGAGCGTGTGGACGTGGATGCAGAAGCCGCGCAATGCCTGGTCGCACTACATTCTGGCGATCCACAAAGGCAAAGAGGGTCACTGGATCCTGATCAAGGGCGTGAAGATGTGTGACACCTTCACGGAAGGACAATGGACCTTCGTCTGCGATGGACCGCACCGGGGCTGCCGCATCATGGAGATTTTTGAAGTGAAGCGCGCCATCGACGCATGAGTGCGGTTCCCACGGCGCATCCGGCGACATCGACACGCCACCCCTTTCCGTCCCAGAGACCATCTGGCCGCTTTAATCGTTTCCGACCGGGTGGGTCGCTGATATTATTGGCGCTTATCGATACCTTCGGAGACATCCATGCAGCGTCAGACCAGCACTTTCATCGCCGCGGTTGCAGCTTTTGCGGCTCTTGTTCCGCTTCTCGACAGCCCGGCTGAAGCCAGCCGCCGCAGGGCAGCGGGGATCGCGGCGGGTGTGGCCGTGGGCATTGCGGCGGCTGCCATCATCGCCAACTCGAACCGGGCCTATGCCGACGATCGCGGCTACCGGCGCAGCAACTGGCGGGCCCGGTGCGATCGCTGGCTGCGCCAGTGCGATCGCGGCAACGATTACGCGTGCGAGAAGTTCGAGACACGCGGCTGCACCGAGTAAAGCTCTAGCGGTCGGATGACACAGGAGGCCGGTGGCGGAAGCTGCCGGCCTTTTTGTTGCGCGTCCCGACGGGCCCGATGATGCGATTTTCCTGATGGCCGACAGGCGCGTCGTGTCGCTGACAAGCAGAAAGGCCGCCCGGTAAGGCCTGAGGGGCGGCCTTTCCATTTCAGAGGCTCGTGGTGAGATCAGCTTAGAAGTTGATCAGACCGCCGACGCCGACGTACTGGAAGTCTTCGGCGGTGACGGCAGCGCCAGGCGTCGATCGCCGCAAGTATCAGCGACTGGTGACGATACTTGACCCAGACCGACATGGCCGCTGCGTCGACTTCCTGGACGATACCGGCGCCCCAGACTTCGAGTTCGTTCGAGCGCCGACAGCGTAGCCGGTCAGCGGCAGTCACAGCCGTCTGGAGCCAGGTGCACCGGTCATCACGGCGTTGGTGGCAAGTCAGCAACGATGTCAGAAGCACCATCCTGGCGCATTCAGATACTCGCCGTAGAATACGGTGTGGCCGAGCGCCGAGAGTCGCGTGCGCAGACCGACCTTGCCGTACCAAGTTTCGAGCTGTCCGCCGAGCACCGATCGATTATCCAGCATCACCGTAAGCACCGTAGGCGAACAGACCGGTCGGAACGTGCATCAAGAATGCGCCAGCCTGGAAGTACTGCATGTCCGGTACAGCCGGCAGTGGAGCCGCCGAAGTTTTATACTTGATCGCTCGACTTCATTGTAAGCGGCAGCTGCTGCGAGCTTGAAGCCGCCCCATTCGCCGGCGTAGCGAGCAGCGACATCCCACATGTCATCCTCGCCCCACGAGGCGCTGACCGAGAAGCCACCGAAGGTCGGCGAGTTGTAACGGACGACGTTCTGAGTGCGACCGTTGCAGTCACCCCAGGCGCCGCCGCCATGCCAGCCGCACGATGCGTCACCCCAGTATGGCCAGTCGAACCGCACCAGTTGCCGAGTTGCGGACCTGGAAGCTGTTGACGTCGAACGCCACCCAGTTGGCCGGAACGAGCGAGCCCGACCGTCAACGAGGATCGCCGCGTTGTCAGAAGCCTGCGACTGCTTGCCGACGCCGACCTTGCCGAGTTGGTCCGATTTCACGAACCAGTACGACTGGAGCGTCTGCACGCCGTCACCGGCACCGTTAGGTTCCGAGCGCCGCAGGAGTTATGCGAAGCCTGTCTTGGACTTGCCTGGTCATCGAGACTATCAGAACCGATCGCTTCGATCTGCAGCACGTAACCAGCCGACCAGCCGGGCGAGATCTGAGCCGAGCCCGTGAACTTCACGTGGCTGCCCAGCGTCGATGCCGAGGTCGTGGACGTAGGTGTTGGATTCGACGCCGTCATCCCAGAAGGTGACCTGCTGGCCGACCCAGCCGGAGACCGTCAGCGAGACTTTACGGTTGCCCTTGCGGGCGGTCGTGGCCTCGAGTTCGGCGATGCGCTCCTCAAGGTCAGCACAGCAGTTCCCCCCAAGGTCTGCTGCCGACGCGCTGGTGATGGACATTCCGCCTGCGAGCAGGCCGGCCGCCACCAGTGCGTAGAGGTTGTGTTTCTTCATTTACCTTCTCCCGTCTACTAACTTAAAGAACGGGCGCTTGACGCAACTGCTGCAAACTTCACGCAACGAACGCCACACGCTCAATTTCGACCAGCGGTCAAAGCCACGCTCCGAATCACCGCTCAGGGCAGGATACTAAGCAGATCGATCCGTCTGGTTAAACGGCAAAGTACCAGTTGGCTGTGGATTCCCTTGGTCATGTTGCGCGATAGACACGATTGCCTCGGGCGGTTGTTGTGCTTTGATATTATTAGGTTTTCTCTACGGCATCCGGTGATTTTGTCGGCTGTTCAGGGCCGATATCTGCTTTGCGCCACA
The DNA here is from genome assembly GCA_963713575.1 of uncultured Alphaproteobacteria bacterium. Classification (GTDB taxonomy): domain Bacteria; phylum Pseudomonadota; class Alphaproteobacteria; order Rhizobiales; family Hyphomicrobiaceae; genus JAGVSR01. Next base: position 125,712 of record CAVQMH010000001.1, on the reverse strand, counting down.
CCGTTCTAAGTCTCTCGACGCCCGGCGGGCGCGCGCCGGTTCGGCAGCCGCTACCGCGCAGATTGTTTGCTCGCAATCATTGCTAACGCATTGTTAGGCGAACCGCTGATCTTTTGGTGCAGCGCATTAAACGACCCTTGTTGACCCGCCCAGGTTACCTTAAGTTTGCTGCAGCGCAATATCGGGGAACGAAGCGGATCATCCGTCCGTTCTAACCAGAGTGCCTTCATGTCCTTGGCAATGTCGCCACATTTTCCGGATAGGCGTCTGATGTTGACGATTTCCATCCGCGCCGGGGGGCCGGTCACCGAAATCTTCGAATTCATCCGAGTCAGTCAGGACACTTGCCGATCCCTCAGGTCAGCAGGCGTCCGCTGGGTCACAGAGTGCTTGCGTCTCCCGCAACCGACACGACACATCGCATGAACAATACTTCCGACGGACCAACGCGCCGGGCTTTAGTTACTGACGGGGGCAGCGTGGGCGGCGCTGCTGGCGGTTGCTCGCCTTGCGGGTGAGCCTCATTTCGCATTGGCACAGGAACAGCCGGCAGCGACAGAGCCGTTCGCGGCCAAGGACGTCTTGAAGCTCGCCGAAGATCTGGCGGCCAAAGATTTTCAGCGCCCTTCCGTCGAACTCCCCGAGCCGTTCAACGCGCTGAAGTCGGAACAGTATCGCGACATTCGCTTCCGCAACGAGCAGGCGCTGTGGCAGTCGGAACGTATCGGCGTGGAAGTGCACCTGCTGCCGCGCGGGTGGATTTATGAGACGCCCGTCGATATTCGGGTCGTCGAGGATGGTCAGTCGCGCCGTCTTGTCGCCGACAGCCGCATGTTCACGTTTGGTCAGTCGATCCCGTCAGCGCCGGAAGCGGCGCCGTATGCGTTTTCGGGGTTTCGTCTTGTCGGTCCCTTGAGCCGGGCGGATCGCGTGGATGAATTCGCCGTGTTCCAGGGCGCCAGCTACTTTCGCGCCATTGGGCTGGGTCAAACATACGGTCTGTCGGCGCGCGGATTGGCAGTCAATACCGCCCAGCCAGCCGGCGAAGAGTTTCCGATTTTTCGCGCGTTCTGGATCGAAAAGCCGCGCAATCCGGGAGCGGAAGTCGTCGTGCACGGTTTGCTCGACAGTCCCTCGGTGACGGGCGCCTACCGCTTCACGATCGCGCAGGGCGAGACAACGGTGATGCTCGTCGATGCGGTGCTCTATCCCCGCCGCACCTTGAAGCACGTCGGGATCGCTCCGCTGACCAGCATGTTCCTCAAGGGGCGTGCTCAGCGCCGCGTGAATGGCGATCTCAGACCGGCCGTGCACAACAGCGAAGGGCTGGCGATCCTGAACGGGCGCGGCGAACGGATCTGGCGGCCGCTGACCAATCCGCGCACGCTGCAGACCAGCGCGTTTATCGACAAGGCTCCGCGCGGCTTCGGCCTCATGCAGCGTGACCGTGATTTTGCAACGTTCGACGATCTTGCCGCCCATTTCGAGCGGCGGCCGAGCCTCTGGGTGGAACCCCGCGGCAACTGGGGCGACGGTTATGTCGAACTGATCGAGATTCCGTCAGAGGAAGAGATCCACGACAACGTCGTTGCGTACTGGACGCCGGCTATCCCGTTGGAACCCGGCAAGCCCTACCCCATTTCCTACAGGCTACACTGGGGCGCCGAGGCTCCGCTCCCGGCAGCGGGAGCGCGGGTCGTACGGACCACGGCGGGGCCGGCACGGAAGGAGAATTGGGCGCGCTTCTCGATCGATTTCGCGGGTCCCGCGGTGACAGAGAGCGGCGAACTCCCGGCCCTGGACCTGACGGTCAGCGCCGGCACGGTGCATAACCCGGTCGTGCAGCAGCATCCGGAGATTGGTGGCGTGCGTGTGACGTTCGATTTCGAGACCGGCGGGTCTGAAATGAGTGAAATGCGCCTCGTGCTCAAGCGGGGCGACGCGACGATATCCGAAACCTGGCTATACCGGTGGACTGCCTGATGAGTAACCCGAGCCACGTGGATGAGGCACCGTCCGCTGCAGTGGCGGCCACCCTGTCCGTGCAGCATCCATCCGCACGCAAGGATGCCAGCGATCCGGCGCTCCTGCCGGCCGAGGCACCACTCGCCATGCCGGCTCAGGATCTCTCCAAGAGGGTTTCCGTCACGATCGACCCGACGCGCCGGGGTTCCTGGGTGCCGCGCGCGGCCGTTCTCGTTGGCGCGCTGTCGCTGACATTCGCGTTCGCCTACGAGTTGTACGGCGTGCTCTCGTTTGTCGCCATGACGCCGATCCAGTTCGTGTTCCTCGTCCTGTCGACGATAACCTTCGGATGGATTGCATTCGGGTCGCTCAGCGCAGCCATGGGGTTCCTGCCGCTCTTTGCGGGTGACCACACCGATACGCTGGAGGTGCCTTCAGCCCGTGGCCCGCTGGACAGCCGAACCGCCCTCCTCTTCCCCGTTTATCACGAAGAGCCGCATCGCATCGCCGGGACGATCGCTGCAATGGCCGAGGAGCTCGTGCATCTCGGCAAGGCCGCGCAGTTCGACATTTTTCTTCTGTCGGACACACGCGGGGCAGACGAAGGACAAGCTGAAGAGGCCTGCTATCGCGAACTGGCCACTCACCTCGATGGGGTCATATCGATCTACTACCGCCGCCGGATCGAAAACAAAGCGCGCAAGGCCGGGAACGTCGAAGACTGGGTCGAACGCTTCGGCGGCGCCTATGAGAACTTCATCATTCTCGACGGCGACAGCGTGATGTCGGGCGAGGCGGTCGTGCGCCTGGCACGCGCGATGGAGCAAGACCCGCGCGCGGGTCTCATCCAATCGATCCCGCGCCTTACCGGCGGCACGACGCTCCTCCAGCGCCTGCAGCAGTTCGCGAGCAACGTCTATGGTCCGGCCGTAGCCGGCGGCCTTGCCTCCTGGCATCGCGATCAAGGCAACTACTGGGGTCACAACGCCATCATCCGCACGGCGGCCTTCGCCAGCGCCGCGGGGCTTCCCGTTCTCACCGGGCGCAAGCCGTTCGGTGGGCCGATCCTCAGCCACGATTTCGTCGAGGCGGCGCTGTTGCAGCGCGCCGGGTGGGGCGTGCACATGGTGCCCAGCGTGCAGGGTTCCTATGAGGGCATGCCGCCGGGACTGGTCGATCTCGTCGTCCGTGACCGCCGCTGGGCGCAGGGCAACCTGCAGCATCTGGCGCTGATCCCACGCCGCGGGTTGAGTGTGATGGGCCGGGTGCACTTGTCCATGGGTGTGTTCGCCTACGTCGTGTCGGCCATCTGGGCGCTGTCACTGGCCACCGGCATCGTACTCGCGCTGCAGAGCCAGCAGCTGATCCCCAGCTACTTCCAGGACAGCAAGACGCTGTTTCCGATCTGGCCGGTCATCGATCCCGGCGCGGCCATGCGGCTGTTCCTGGGAACGATGGCGGTGGTGCTGCTGCCCAAGGTTCTGGGGCTTGCTCTCGAAATGAAGCGAGCAGCGGAGGCACGGGAACTGTTCGGCACGCCACGGGCGCTTGCGGCGGTGCTGGTGGAGACGTTCTTCTCCATGCTTTTGGCGCCGATCCTCATGATGACGCAAACCGCGGCGGTCGTGCAAATCCTGTCCGGCATGGACAGCGGCTGGAAAGCGCAGCGCCGCGACGAGGGCAGCGTTCCGTTCGCCTTCGCGATGCGGTTTCATGCCCAGCACATGGCAGCGGGAGCCATCATCGCCGGCATCTGCTGGATCGTATCGCCGGGTCTCTTGCTGTGGATGTTGCCGGTGATTGCCGGTCTCGTGCTCGCCGGTCCGCTGAATTGGCTGACCGGCCAGCGAGCGGGCGAGGCGATGTCGGCGTTGCTCAGCACCTGGGACGATCGCGATCCGCCGCCGATTTTGATCCGGGCGCGCGAACTCGCGACGGATTGGCAGAAGCGGTTTGCCGCGGCTGCGGTGGCGGCCAAGCAGCCGGCCAACGACAGCGCGCAGGTGAACGTCCCGCGCGCAGCCTGAGCGCATTCACATCAAAATGCCTGGCGGTTCGTGGCCCCGGTTTCCTCCGCGGCCTTGATGCGGCGGAAGATTTCCGGGACGAGATCGCGCACGCGAATTTCCGGCGCGTCCAGAAATGGCAGCGGCCGGGTCACCGTCAACGCTGCAACGCCGATACGCGCCGTCAGCGCGCCGTTGAACGCGCCTTCGCCGAGACGGCGGCTCAACCGGCGCAACAGATCCTGGCCCAGGAACTGTCCCAGAAGATCGTCGGTCATCGCGACGCCACCGGTCGCCACGATGTGGCCCAGCACCAGACGCGCAAGCTTCACCGTGCCCGTGAAGCCGGGCCGGCCCCCATAGAGTGTCGCCAGTGAGCGCAGCATGCGCAGGTTCTCGATCGCGACGAACAGCATGGCGATCCAGGCCATGGGCGAAATGGCCGTCACCGTTGCCACCCGCTTTGCGGATTTGAGGATTTGGCGGCGGGCCTGCCCATCGAGCGGCGCCATCACTTCACGATCGGCGAGGCGCAAGAGATCACCGGGATCGCGGCCGTCGCTGGCGTGTTCGGCGAGGCGCGCGAGGCCCCACCGGCAATCTGCGCGGTGCGCCAGAAGCCGCTGCAGCGCGGCCACCGCATTGCGCTCGGCCCGCACATCCTTGCGCGCGAGGGCCGTGGCCACCGCTTCGTTCAACGCGTGCAGACGGCCGAGGCGCATCAGGCCTACGATCTCGCGCAGGATGAGAACGATCGAAGCCACGAGCGCGACGACGCCGAGACAGAACGCCAGCCATCCAACCCAGTCCTGACGTTCGAAGGCCGCGGAGACGAAGCGGCCGAAGGCAAGCCCAGCCGCGAGCCCGGCAAGACCGGCCAGGGCCGAGACCAGGATCGCTCCCCAGCGGATGCCGGTGTTCCACTCTTCCGCCGTCGGCCGCACGCGGATTTCACCGGTCAGCACGCGGTCCTTCGCGTCAGCGCGGCCGGAGGCCGTGGCCTCGATGGTCGCATCCGTCACCTCGAAAACCTGGGGGCCGCGCGGGGGCGGCTTCGGCGTCTCGGCATTCGTCATGGCAGCCAATCCCCGATGAGATAATCGAGCGCCCGGTCGAGACGGATATGCGGCGTGGGCGCGGGCTCGCTGGAACCGATGAGTGAGGCCAGTCGCGGCGGCCGGAACCGGACGAAAGTGGCGGCGGCGCCTGAGAGTTCGCGCCCCGGGTGGGTGAGCGCTTCCTGAGGATCGTCCGGCAGGTCGCCCGGAAAGATCACGGCTTCGCGTTTGCCGTCGAAGGTCTTGCCCGCCACGACTTCGCCCGGCATTGGAACGCCGGCGATACACGGCAGCGTTTCCACACCCTGCTTCACCTCAGCTTCGCGTGTCGCGCGCAGCGCTGAGATCGCCATGACACGGACGTCGCCGCCGGCCGTGGTGACGCGTCTGGCAGCACGCTGCGTCAGCGCCATCAGGATTGCTTCCAACCGATCGTGGCTGGTGCGGCTCACATGATCGGCTTTGGTGGCGGCGAAGAGCACGCGATCGATGCGGCGCGTGTACAGGCTCGACAGCCAGGAGTTGGAACCGGGCCGAAACGCCGACAGCACACTCGTCAGCGCGTCTTCCAGATCGGCAACGCTCTCCGGTCCACGCGACAGTGCGCCCAGGACATCGACCAGCACCACCTGCCGGTCGAGCTTCAGAAAATGATTGCGGAAGAACGGCTTTACCACTTCGCGCTTGTAGCTTTCGAAGCGGCGCTCGAGCAGGCGCGCAAGCGTCGACTGCGCGGCATCGGGCGTAGCAGCCAGATCGAGCGGAAAGAACGTCAGCAGCGGCGAACCGGAGAGATCACCCGGCATCAGAAAACGGCCCGGGGTCAGGGCACCAACCCCATGCTCTGAGGCTTTGGCGGCGGCGAGATAGCCGGTGAACAGTTTCGCGCCTTCGATCGCCGCCTGTTCGGGATCTGCAGATGTGGAGGCCTTTACGGCAAAGTGGCGCCACGCTTGCGAGAGTTCCGAGCGCTGCGGCGCGCGGGCTTTGCGCAAAGCATCCTCGCACCACGACGCGTAGCTCTGATCGAGAAGCGCACAGATCGATCAGCCATTCGCCGGGATAATCGACAATGTCCACGTGCAGGCGGTCGAGACCCAGCGTGCGGCGGATGATGTCGCCAGGACGGAACGCGAGCGAAAGACGCAGTTCGGAGATGCGCCGCGTACTCTCGGGCCAGTCGGCGGGATCGCGTGCGAGCGCCGCGAGATGGGCTTCGTAGTCGAAGCGCGGCACCGCGTCGTCCGGTTGCGGCTCGAGGATGCAATCGCGAAGGCGGCCTTCGGCTTCGGGCGCGAAGAACGGCAGCCGGCCGCCGATCATCAGGTTGCGCACCAGAGCGGTGATGAACACAGTCTTGCCGGCCCGCGACAGACCGGTCACGCCGAGGCGGACGGTGGGCGTAAAGGCATCTCGCAGGGTGGCACCGGCGGTTCTGATCGACAACCGGCTCGGGTGCTCGAAGGTGGGGCGGCTCAAGGGAACGTCTCCGGTTCCCTTACCTAGGCCCTCGGCTCGCTGGCCGCAAGGTGGCGTGCGTCTGCGAGCGTGCAGTAGATGATGCGACGTCGGCCTCAGCCGAGCGCGACGTTGTGGAAGACGACGAAGATGCCGGCGCCGATCACGATGAGGCCCATCAGCAGGATCGCGCCCGAACGAAAAAACTCGCCCATGACACAGTACTCCCGGAGCCTTGATTGGCTCCACGGTTCCAAGATACGCCCGCGCCGATGAACGCAAACTGAAGGCGATATTACGCTTTCTTCATTCCGGCGGCGTCCAGAGGACCTGCTCGATGTGGGTCGCGCCGGCCGCCAGCATCACGAGGCGATCGAAGCCCAGCGCGCAGCCCGACGCGGGCGGCATGTGGGCTAGGCTGGCAAGAAAGTCTTCGTCGATGGGGTAGCGCTCGCCGTAGATCTTTTCCTTCAGCGCCATTTGCGCTTCGAGATTGGCGCGCTGGAGGTCCGGGTCGGTGAGTTCGCCGAAGCCGTTGGCGAGTTCGACGCCGCAGCAATAAAGCTCGAAGCGCTCCGCCACGCGCGGATCGCGCGGAGACGGGCGGGCAAGGGCGGCCTCGACCGTTGGATATTCGAGGAGCAATTGCGGCTGGCCAAGGCCGAGCTTCGGCTCGATCACAGCGGCCAGCACCCGCGCGTAGAGATCCGACCAGCTATCGTCGTCGCGCACGGTGATGCCTTGGGCCCGCACCTGTTGCGCGAGCGCGTCCCGAGCGGGCTTGCCGCCGGGCAGCGTCGCGAGAAGGTCGATGCCGGCGAAGCGGGAGAAGGCCTCAGCGACGGTCAAGCGATCGGCGGCGCCCTTCGGAACCGCGACGGCGCCACGCCACGAGATCAAGCGCTGACCCGTTGTTTCACAGGCTAAACGCAACAGGTGGGCGGCATCGTCCATCACCGTCTCGTAGCCGACCCCGGCCCGGTACCATTCGAGCATCGTGAACTCGGTCGCGTGCAAGGGACCATGCTCGCGATTGCGGAAGCAGGGCGTGAAAGCGAAGATTTTCGTCTCGCCCGCCGCCAGCAGTTTTTTCATGGCGAATTCGGGCGAGGTGTGGAGGTAGCGGCGCGTGCGCGACAGATCCGGGCCGATGATCTCGGTCGAGAGCGCATGCAGGTGCGCCTCGTTGCCGGGTGAGACCTGGAGGCATCCAGGCTCCACCTCGATGAAGCCTTCGCGTTCGAACCCGGCGCGGATCGCCGCCTTGATCCGGCCGCGTGCGATCAGGAAAGGGCGGCGGTCCTGATGCCGGTCCGGGCTCCACCAAGGGGAAATTCTCGTCATCTTTTCCGGGACTTCCGCTAACTGGGGCGGGTTGCATTCAGGGCCGAACGGCCGCACTTGGCCTTTTTCCTGCGAATAGAGTATGAGAGGCGCTCAAATCCCCGCCCGCCACCGTGCCGTCTCAGGCTTGGCATCGCGCGCTCGCCGAGCGCGTCAGACGTGGCGGCATCCATGGAGACCACTCGTGGCCAAGGTTATCGCAAGCTCGGTGCGCAAGGGCAACGTGCTCGATCTCGACGGCAGGCTTGCCGTCGTCATGCACGCCGAGAACATTCACCCCGGCAAGGGCACCCCCGTCACGCATCTCGAAATGCGACGGATTGCCGATGGGGTTAAAATCGTCGAGCGCTACCGCACCACCGATCAGGTCGAGCGCGCCTACCTCGACGAGAAGGACTACAATTACCTCTATGAAGACGAGATGGGCTACAATTTCATGCAGCCCAAATCCTTCGACCAGATCACGGTATCGAAAGAGGTTCTCGGTGATCAGGCGCAGTGGTTGCAGGAGGGCATGACCTGCTCCGTCTCCCTGCACGAGGGCAATCCGATTTCAATCGAACTGCCGCAGCGCGTGACGCTCGAAATTACCGAAGCCGAACCGGTCGTGAAAGGACAGACGGCCTCGTCATCGTACAAAACGGCCAAACTTTCGAACGGCGCTCGCGTCATGGTTCCCTCGCACATCGGTGCCGGGACCCGCGTGGTCGTCATGACGGCGGACGGTTCTTACGTGGAACGCGCGAAGGACTGATCCGCCTTCGAAGCCACAGGCATTGAAAGCGCCGGGCACGCTCGTGTCCGGCGCATTTCTTTTCACGATTGCCGCCATGCCACGTGGGCGTCGAGCACGGCCGCATCCGTCCCGTGAGCGAGAACCTTGGCGATATCGCGCAGGAGCGCCAGTTCGGGATGGTGCTCGTCCTGCGCGCGGTGGATCGTCGGCTCGAAGTTCCAGCCGGGCGACCGGGCTCCCAACTTGATAAGCCGCTTGATGTTGCTCAGTGCCACGCCACCGCGCGCCCGGTCGTGCGCCAGCAAATAAAACATCAGTTCAGCGAGAACTTCCGGCGCTGGCGCGCTTTCGGCCAGGATGAGGGAGAGTGCGGCCGAAAGCTGCTGCTGCCCCTCGCTGCTGCTGCCTTCCGCCAATAGGTGGCGTGCGAAGTTCGCGGCGATCGCACTGTCGGACGGTCTGTGGCGCAGCGCGAGCCGGTAGAGCTGTTCGGCATCGGCGGCATCCTGGCCGTGGTCTGTAAGGAACGTCGCGTAGCCAGCAATCAGGTGAGCGTCATCGGGAGATTGCGACAGCGCCTCCAGCCAGCGTGATTGCGCGCCCCTGACATCGACGCACGCAATGGCCTCGGCCGCGAGGGCTGCCTGCCAGCCGAGCGGCAGATCGGGACGCACTATCTTCATGCGCTGTGTCCCCGTCGCGCGGCCCCCGCAGGCGGATGCATGGTCCGGCCCCCTTGTTGTCGTGCCTGACACTAACGCGGGGTCGGACGTTGAGCTAGTCGGCCAAAGTCGAGGGCAGGTCAGGCGATCCGTTCGATTTCGGCGTCCGTGGCGCCCATGCGGACGCTGTCGCCTTGCGCTTTGCCCATCAGCGCGCGGGCGAGCGGCGAGACGTAGGAGACGGTGCCGCGCGCCGGATCGGCCTCGTCTTCGCCGACGAGCCGATAGGTGACACGGCGGCCGTCGCTTCTCAGAAGCGTGACGCACGAGCCGAACTGCACGGTCTCGCTGGTGGCAGGTTCCGGCATCAGTTCGGCCGACTGCTGGCGCTGCGACCAGTAGCGCAAATCGCGCGCGATCTTCTGCAACGCCGCCCGGTCGGCCGACGTTTGTGCTTCGGCGTAGGCCGCATTGAGGCGCTGGACCTCCGCCTCGATCGCGGCCAGACCGGTTGCAGTCACCAGGTTGCGATGCTCGGAGACCGGCCGGTCCGGCAGGTCTTCAAGCCCCTCGCCCGTGTCTTCTTTGACGAATGCTCGGCTCATGGGACAACTCTATCCCAATCGATGCCTCGGAGACAGCATGCGGCAGGCCATGGATACGCTGACGGTAAAGACGCGCGGGACAGGGCTCGTCGAGATCACCGCCGAGGTGGCGCGGGTGCTCTCGGCATCGGGTATCGGCGATGGGCTCGTCACGGTCTATTGCCGGCATACGTCGGCGTCGCTCGTGATCCAGGAGAATGCCGACCTTGACGTGCAGCGCGATCTTCAGGCCTTTTTCCGGCGCCTCGTTCCGGAAGGCGACCCGCTCTTCATCCACACCACCGAGGGGGCCGACGACATGCCGGCGCACGTGAAGGCGGCGTTGACGCAGACGTCGCTTTCAATCCCGATTGCGGACGGACGAATGGTTCTCGGCACGTGGCAGGGCATCTACCTGTTCGAACATCGCACCCAGCCGCACACGCGCCAGCTCGTGGTGCATCTGGTGGGGGCGTGAGCGGTGGATGACTTCGCCGACCGTGTTGGTCGCGAAGTCAGCACCATCTCGTGCCATTATTTTCCGCCGACAGGCATCGGCGCCGACACATCGCCATGACAGAGTTACAAGCGCTACAACTGCCGTTCGGGATCGATTTTCAGGCCGCGGTCCGCAATCACCTTTTTGAAGCCCGCCTCGAGTTCGGCCTCCGTTAAATCTGGAAATTTGCGCTGCAGTGCTGTCAACAGGCTCGAGTCCTGGTGGCCGAGCGTGATCAAGCGATCGAGTTCACGGGAAACCTCGCTGGATTGTGTCATACCGCTGCAATTCTCCTTGAGGTGCCGGTGGGCGGAAGGCCCAATCAGCCGGCGAAGTGCGGATAAGACACTGCGCGTGGCCGTGTCGGCTGGTTCGCGCGACGAACGTGGAAATCGCAGTAAGGATGACCGTCGACTTTCTGTTTGCCGCAGAAATGGAAGTCGGCACCCTGCGGATCGCCGATCGGCCAACGGCAATCGTGTGCCATCAGCGTCTCCATCGTCTTTCTCTGTTCAATTGGAATGACCGGCTCCGGCAGCTGGACTGGCATTGTCGGCTTTCGAACTGGAAACATGAAACGACTTTCTCTGAGACACATGCCGAGCATGATTGCGGGCACGAAAGTATTTCGGGTTGATGTCGGGCGGGTCGGTCCCGCCGCTTGCATCGCGAGCACCGGGCCGACGTGACGGCGAACACCCCTCACATAGCATAACACATCAGCTTAGCACTTATTGGCCCGGAGTGCTAAGGTTTTGGCTGCCAGCTCTACGCTGAAGAGGACCATATTCATGACACTTGAGGTATTTGGCTGGAGCCAACTGCGCGAAGACGCCTTTGCCGCATATGCCGCAGATGGTTTCGTGCCGGGCCGGGTCGTGAGCGAGCATCGCAGCCACCTTCAAGTCGTCACGACCGCCGCGGAACTGTCAGCGGAAGTATCCGGACGACTTCGCAATGAGGCGGCGCAACGATCCGACCTTCCAGCCGTCGGAGATTTCATCGCGTTGCGCTTGGCCATGGCAGACGGCCCAGCCAGAATTGAGGCCGTACTGCCGCGAACAACCGCCCTGATCCGCAAGGCCTCAGGCGAAAACAGACCGCAGGTGTTGGCTGCGAATATTGATGTCGTCTTCATCGTCACCGCGCCCGACGGCGATTTCAATCAGGCGCGTATCGAGCGCTTACTGACGCTGGTCCGCGATAGCGGTGCCACTCCCGTCATCATTCTCAACAAAGCGGATCTGACGAGTAATGTGCCGGCGTTCGCCGAGAGCATTGCATGTGTTGCGCAAGGTGTTCCGTTGCACATCATCAGTGCCCGCGCGCGGGATGGTCTCGGACCTCTCGAGCTTTACTTCAACGGCAACAAAACCATTGGCCTCATCGGTTCGTCCGGTGTCGGCAAATCGACATTGACCAACATGCTTCTGGGTCGCGATGCCCAGGCCACTCAGCCTGTACGCATGCATGACAGCCGCGGGCGCCACACCACAACGCATCGTCAACTGTTCGCACGTCCGGGCGGAGGCTGCATGATCGATACGCCCGGCATGCGCGCGGTTGAAAGCTGGATTGGCCACGGCGGCACCGACGACCAGCAGGGGACGACACATGGGCTGGAGGACGTTTCGGCTCGGGACGAAACCGAAAAGAAGCGCCGAGGTCGTCGCCGAAATTGACGCCACGTCGCCACTCAAGCCCCACCCGTGAGCGACGATATCCGCTTCCAAGATTTATCGAGTTATCCCCGCCTCCGCCCACTCTTCTAAACTCCCCTCATCTCCGTTCCTCTCGAAGGGGGCGTCGCTTAAGAGGCGTCTTGTGACGTGGGGCGGGGTGCAGATGTCGCTGACGGTGCGTACGCACGCGCTCTCGGCGAGGCTCGGATCGGCCACCTGCTGGAACGCAGGCTGCGAAGAACGCGCTGAAACGCCGATCGTATGCCGGAAATCCTGCGCGGGGCGGCCCACGGGCCGCACCACACTACAAACTCAGCGGCTCATGCGCCGCCCCGCCCCCTTCGCTCGAAGCGGAGGCCGAATTGAAAATTCCGCGATCGCCGAAATTCAACTTCGCTCTTTGACTTGTAGAGCCCGCTCAAAGCTCGCTGGCCCGTAGTTCGGCATCCCCTGCGGCTCACTCTTGCTCGCGCGCAGGAATGACGGTGCAGTTGGACGCTGCGATGTGCGCGACGTGGCCTGCCGCGATCAACCTTCCAGAGCTTTGGCCACGGCTGCGGTGATGTCGGGCACGGTATGGGCGGTGAGATCCTTGTCGAGCGTGGCGACAATCTTCTTCGCCAGATGGCCGTTCGCCGCCTTGCGCATCTCGCCCAGCGCGACCGGGGGCGCGACGATGACGAGATCGTCGAAGGCTCCGGCCTCGGAATCCTTGGCTAGGTCGGCGATGATCTGATCGACGAACCGGTCTTCGGCGCGGCGGTGGAGATCGGTCGTGGCGATGGCGGAGCGGCTGTCGCTGAATGACTGGAAGGATCGGGTGGGCCGGTCGCGGCCCTGCTCGCTCGTTCTGGGATTGTCCTGCTCATAGACGCGCACCACCTTCAGCGACGGCGCGATGGCGTTGCCTTCGTTCACGAGCACAAGCCCGCGTGCACCGTCCGCCACGACGATCCACATACCGGATTTGATCTTCATTCTCTTCTCCCTTCGAGGTGTTTTTGGAAGAGTAAACGCCCTCACACCGGATCAGCCTGTGACACAGATCAATAAAATGCGGCCCGGCGACCGACAGTTCGTCACTCCAAGCCCGTCATTCTCGCCAACATCGCCGCGTTCACCGGCCGCAGCGGCAGGCCTTGTCTCAGGAAGCGAACCTGTTAATCAGGCCCGAGATTTGAGCCCTTCAACCCCGGGAGACCCCATGTCCGAGACCGCCGCCGAAAGCGCCGCCCGCACCAAGACCGCCGCCCTGATCCGCGATTACTACGCGGCCTTCAACGCCGGCAAAACCGACGCGATGCTCGACTTCCTGACGGACGACGTCATCCACGACGTGAACCAGGGCGAACGCCGCGAGGGCAAGGAGAAGTTCCGCGCCTTCAACGCGCGCATGGAACACAACTACAAGGAAGAACTCAAAGACATCGTGGTCATGGTTTCCAAGGACGGCGCGCGGGCGTCCGCAGAGTTCAACGTGCACGGCATCTATAAGAACACGGATGAGGGCCTGCCGCCCGCGACGGGCCAGACGTACGTGCTGCCGGCGGGAACGTTCTTTGCCATCCGCGATGGCAAGATCGCGCGCGTCACCACATATTACAATCTGACGGACTGGATCACGCAGGTCGTGGGCTAAGCTTGCGCAGGCGGGATACGAGGATGGAGAAAAAGACGCTCGACGTGAGGTCGCTGACGGGTGCGGACATCCTCCCCATCCTTCCCGATCTTGCGCGGCTGCGCATCGTCGTCTTCCGCGACTGGCCTTACCTCTACGACGGCACACTTGACTACGAGGAGAAGTATCTCGCGACGTTCGCCGCCGCGAAGGGTGCTGTCGTGATCGCCGCCTACGATGGGACCGAGATGGTGGGTGCGTCGACCGGCGCGCCGATGATCGAGCATGCGGACGAATTCGGCGATCCGTTTCGCGCAGCAGGCTTTCGACATCTCCAAGATCTTCTATTGCGGCGAGAGCGTGCTTTTGAAAAGCCATCGCGGGTATGGGCTGGGGCATGCCTTCTTCGACGGACGCGAAGCGCAGGCAAAGGCGCTCGGCGGGTTCACGCACTCGACGTTCTGCCGCGTTCTGAGACCTGACGACCATCCGCTCAAGCCTGCCGACTACGCACCGCTCGATCCTTTCTGGAGAAAGCGCGGATATGAGCCGGTCGACATCTTTGCGACGTATGACTGGAAAGACATCGACCAGCCGGACGAGACCACGCATCGCATGCAATTCTGGATGAAGGCGCTTTGACCTTGGCCCGCCCTCCCCTCAGCGTCGCAAGCGCCCAGTATCCGATCGGTCAGCCGGCCTCTCTCGACGAATGGGAGGACAAGATCGCCGATTGGGTTGGCAAGGGGGCAGCAACCGGCGCGCAGTTGCTCGTCTTTCCGGAATATGCCGCGATCGAACAGGCCGCCTGCTTCGGCCCGGAGGTCTATTCCGATCTGCAGAAGACGCTGCAAACGGTGGCGGAACTGGCGGCGTCGCGCGTGCAGTTGCACCTTGATCTCGCCAAGACGCACAACGTGCACATTCTCGTCGGTTCGGGTCCGGTTCTGAAATCCGACGGGCGCTTCGTCAACGCAGCGCAGCTCGTCACGCCCGGCGGGCTCGTCGGCGAGCAGGAAAAGATCGTGATGACCCCGTTCGAGCGTGACTGGGGTATTTCGGGTGGCGCACCGTTGCGCGTGTTCGATACGGCGCTCGGTAAGATCGCCGTGCTCATTTGCTACGACAGCGAGTTTCCGCTGCTGGCCCGCGCACTGGCGGAAGCGGGCGCCGAGGTCGTGCTCGTGCCTTCGTGCACCGAGCGCGTGTCGGGCTTCCACCGCGTGCGCACGGGATCGATGGCCCGCGCGCTGGAGAATACGATTGCGACGGTGCAGAGCCCGACCGTGGGGGATGCGCTGTGGTCGCCCGCAGTGGACCGAAACGAAGGTTCGGCCGGGATTTATGTGCCGTCCGAACATGGCGTCTCGGATACGGGCGTGCTCGCGGAGGGCCCGCTCAGCCAGCCGCAATGGGTGACGGCAGAGATCGACCTGGAACGGCTGAGGCGCGTGCGAGAGACGGGCGAGATGCGCAATTATGCCGATTGGAGTAATCAGCCGGGCGCGGCCCCGCTGCACGGATCGGTCGAGATCGTTTCGCTGCGCTGAGGCAGCGTCACTCGAGTTCCCACGTCACCGTCACGTTGGCTTCGAGTGACTGGCTGCCGCGTTCGATGGGAACAGCAGCGCTCATGGCTGCGGCACGACCGGATTTGAAGTAAGGGGGCGGCGATGCTTCCGTACCCTCGGCGATAGCAATGACCTTACCCACCTTGGCGCCGGCGGCCACAGCATAAAGCTCCGCCCGGCGGCGCGCGTTGGCGATGGCCTCCTTGCGGGCGGCATCCCGCAGGGTCTCTGCCGTGCTGACCTCGAATGTGATGCCATTCATCTGGTTGGCCCCGAGCGTGACCAGCGTATCCAGAACTTCGCCGAGTTTATCGAGATCGCGCACGTGGACTTCGACGGTATTGGAGGCTTGATAGCCGTCGATCATGGGGGGCTGGCCGTCGCGCGGATTGGTGTAACGCGGGTTGAGATTGAGACCTGACGTCTGGATGTCCTGCGCTCCGACTCCGCTCTCCTTCAAACCGGCAATCAGCTTCTCCATGGCGCCGTTGTTGGCCGACAGTGCCTCACGGGCCGTCGCGGCCTCGCTGACGACGCCTGTCGCTATCCGGGCCCGGTCAGGGATTGCGGCAGCGGACCCGGTTGCCGAGACGGTGATGGTGCGCTCCATGCGGTTATCCTCGGCGGTGGCGGGGAGGCTTACAATGGCCCAACAGAGAAGGGCCAAAAGCAGGAGGTGCAGCGTGTGCCAGCGGGCAGCCATGACGGGTCTTTTCCTTTCCCGGGCCAAAGACCGACCCGGCGCAAGGGGCAAGTTTGCCATGCTTCCGGGCGATATCATGACGGACGGCGGCCAAATCCTAAGGCTGACGCGCGGCTGGGAAAAATGTGGTGGGCCCGCCAGGACTCGAACCTGGAACCAGGCGGTTATGAGCCGCCAGCTCTAACCATTGAGCTACGAGCCCTCTGCTTTTGAGAGCAATGAACTGCAGCAGGACCTGCCATTCCCTGCAACCGGCTTAGCCCTCGCTCGACCAACCTTTGCCCGATTATTTTGACGCATGCCAGAGTGTTTGAAGGGATTGTTGCGGGGTAATGTCCTCCTCCGCTCAGAGCCCAAGCGCCGTCGCGGACTGCGTCCGCCATTGTGTCGGCGGTGGGCTAAGGCCATCGTTTACCAAATTGGGTTCGTTTCGCAAAAAATACCCTCCGACACATTGATCAGTATACGGATTTCTTTGCCTTCTCGCCGTGGCCTTTGGCTGGCGCCGACCCCGAAACCCGATCTCAACAGTTGAAAGGTAAGGTTTATTCTTGCGGCCGGACAGCGGGCGTCACAGAGCAGGGACACCAACAGATGGCCACCGAAAAGCAGATCGCCGCCAACCAGAAAAATGCTCTGATGAGCACGGGGCCCCGCTCGCTAACCGGCAAACGGCGGAGCGCCGAGAACGCAATACGGCACGGCTTGACCGCCACCCAAACGATGCTCCCGGGCGAAGACGAAGTCGAGTTTGCTGGGCTGAAGGGTGCGATGTTCAGCTCGCTCCATCCCGAGGGTGCCCTCGAGAACCAGCTTGTGGAGCGCGCGGCGAGCCTGATCTGGCGGATGCGCCGTGTCCAAGCCTTCGAAGTCGCACTGCTGCAGTGGACGGCGCACTTTCAAGCACTGAGCTTTGATGAACCGACCAACACCGATGCCAATGTGTTGCGCAACGAGCCGTTTGAAGACCCGCCGCTACCTAATTTGCGCGATGGATTAACGGTGGGGCGAATGTTGGAGGCCTTGCTGAGTACCGACCTGACGAACAAGCTCAGTCGCTACGAAACCTCAATGCAGCGCCAGCTCAGCATGACGTTGAAGGAGCTTCGTGAAATGCAACGTCCCCGCTTTGAGGCGAGAATTGCCGAGGCGAAAGCCATCGAAGCCAAAGCAAAAGAAGAGGCGAAAAAGTCAGCGAAGGGACAGCAGCGCTACGCTGATCTCGCCAAGGATCCTGAGTATGATCCCGCGTACTGGGCGGAAGTCGATCGCCAGCGGATGCTGAGGATGGACCCTCCTTGAGGCTTGAGCCACTGGGTTGTCCTCAGCGCCACGTCGCTGTCGATCGACCGAGGTGCCGCCTAGGCAGTCTAGCCAGCTGCGTCGTGCCACCCTCTCCTGCATACTCTTCTTATTCGACACGAGACCGCCATCATGGTCGAGAAGTCTTGATATGCCAGCCATGAAAGTATATACATAATATATCTACTTATCATTCTAGGGGCGGCTCATGAAGAAAGCAAAGCTGTTCTCGACCGGCGGCAGTCAGGCGGTACGCCTGCCCGCCGACTATCGGTTTGAGGGGACAGAAGTGGATATCCGGCGCGATCCGCTGACGGGAGACGTGGTTTTGTCGAAGCCGGCTGGATCGTGGACCGCGTATTTCGACTGGGTGAAGACATTGGATCTGCCGGAAGATTTTATGGGCGAACGCGATCAGCCCGTTGATGATTTGCGCGATTCATTGACCGCACGACGGGGCAAGCGTGGCTGAATACCTGCTCGACACCGAGGCCGCGTCGCGTCTTATCCGAGCCGAGCGCAACGCCGTGACCAACCTGCGCCGATCTGGTGCCAAAGCCTTGTCGATTTCATCGATCAGTATGGCTGAATTGCTCTATGGCGCACGTCTTCGTGAGAACAATCCAGCCGTCATGGCGGCGGTGCGAGGGTTCCTCGCAAGAATTTCGATTGAACCCTGGGACGGCGAGGCGGCCGAGGCACATGCCCGAATTCGAGAGCGCGCCAGGCGCGTCGGTCGAAGTGCAGGCGTCTTTGATATCATGATCGCGGCTCACGCCGAAGCGCTCGGCATGACGCTAGTCACCCGCGACGCGGCAATCAAGAACTTAGCAATCGAAGGCCTGACAATCGTCAGCTGGTAGCTGGGGCACGGTGGTGGTCGGCCGCTCTCCGTCCTTGGCCATGTTCGAGATGAGGTTGCCGACTTGAAATGAGCCTTCGCCTGTGTGGCTCAGTTGGAGATATCGCGCGGCTGACGCCGAACTATCATGCGGTGATCCTCGTCCCGAATGCAGGGACAACGACCGCCAAGACATCTTCGGCGACGAGTAAAACGATTGACGGTTCCATCCTTCAAGAACGTGAAGCTCGGCGCGAACCATTTCGTCTGTCCGCGGGCCCTGACGAAAATGCAAGAGACTGCTCAGGATCACTCGGCAGCGAGCCGATCGGACGCCCCGTCATCTCCGTGTTCCACTCTCACGCTGACGCCGATGCCAGCTTTTTAAGTCCCTTGACCTGGACAGTCTTGCGCGCCTGCCACAAGTCATGGGCGGCCTGAAGCGCAAGCCATGTCTCTGCCGTCGAGCCGACGACAGCCTCAAGTCGAACGGCCATCTCAGGTGTCACGGCCCGCTTTGTCGTCATGATATCATGCAGGGTCTGTCGACTGATCCCCAGGGACTTGGCCAAGACCGGCTTCGTCACATTGAGCGCAGGAAAAGCATCCTCGCGAAGGATTTCACCGGGGTGAACCGGACTGATGGTCGAGTGGCGCTTGTTCATGACCCAAGGTTCCCTAGTGATAATCCAAATAGTCCACGTCAACCGCATCGGGACCTTCGTCAGACCATGCAAATGTCAGTCGCCAATTTTTATCGACCCATACCGCATAGCGGCCCTTGCCCTTGCCTTTGAGGCGATGAAAATTCCAACCTGGGACGTCCATGGCTTCCGGGCCGGTCGCGGCATCCAGCATGCCGAGTTGGCGTCTAATCTTTTCGATATGACGGCTGTCCAGACGACGCGCATCACCCTTCCACCAGTACTTCTCCAGTGCCTTACTGCGAAAGCTTCGGATCATGCCGACGACCCTATTAGACGATAGCATGTAATGCAATGCACGACTAAGTCAAGTCATGCCTTACTTTTATCTGAGCGCAAGTCGCGCGGACGATCCTTTGCTCCGCTGTGCCGCGCTATCCGATCGGCCTCTCCTCTATCGCCTCGATGATGGAGGGCCTCACAAGGTTCCCCGATCGATGCGGCCTCTTGCCAAACCTTGAGCGCCACGGCGAAAGACGCCGCGATAAGATCCTGCCCTCAATTAGAGAAGGCCTCGACTTTTGTCGCAGTCCGCTCAGCGCAGCGGCTTCTTCAAGCGGACGCCCGGTCCCTGCTTGTCGTCCTGGTCGATGAAGATGATGCCCTTCGACTCCAGCGCGCGTTGAATGCGGGCCTTGACGATACGCGATCCGTAACACATACTGGCAGCATGATCCAGGGCTTCGCGGACCCAGAAACCGAGGCGTTCTACCGAACCGGCAAGACCAAGGCTGGCTATCAATCGGTTGCCAAGGTGGTCTTCCGCAAGCTCGACATGCTCGATGCCGCGACGGCTTTGGACGATTTGCGCGTGCCTCCCGGCAACAAGCTGGAGAAACTTCGGGGCGACCGCAACGGTCAGTACAGCATCCGCATCAACGACCAGTGGCGGATCTGCTTTAGATGGACTGAGACAGGACCGTCGGACGTTGAGATTACCGACTACCACTAGAGGACGAACTGATGCCGCGTTCCGCCAAGATCCGCATTCGCACCCACCCCGGCGAGGTATTGCAGTGTGAGTTCATGGAGCCGTTGGGGCTCAGTGCGCGTGCATTGGCCACTATACTAGATGTGCCCCCGAACCGGCTGACGGAAGTCATCAAGGGGCGCCGTGGCGTCACGGCCGACACCGCGTTGCGGTTCAGTCGCTATTTTGGCACAACGCCGGAATTCTGGATGAACCTGCAGGCGGCGCATGACCTGTCGCGGGCTCTGTCGAGCCAAACCTACGTGAAAATTCCGACCCGTTCGATGACCTAATCGTCCCTCATCAATAGAAGGTCGTTGGCGCTCGAATGAGGCGACCGACCAGAAGTGATCTTTCGGCTGTATGAATTGGTTCACAAGCCCAAGGGCGATGCCGAACCATCACGCGCCCTCCTCCCGATTACGGCATCAGCGCAGCGGCTTCTTCAGGCGCACGCCCGGACCCTGCTTGTCGTCCTGGTCGATGAAGATCGACGCCCTTGGACTCGAGCGCGCGTCTGAATGCGGACCATCGTCTGGGCCTTGCCCGTCAATTCGTTACCCGCAGCTTCGATGCCTCTTGACTGTTGCTAACGCCAACGCCTGCGCAGCTCGGCCAACTCGTCTTGGCTGATGCCCAACTAGTCCCCGCGCCGCGCGAATTTGAATCGGATAAATCATGGCGCAAGCGCGCAGTCGAGCAGACAGGCGCTTGACACTCGATTCGATAATGATACCAAAAGCTCGTGTATGGTTATCATTAAAGGTTCCTGTATGCGTACTGCACCCAGTCGTCCCCGCTGCGCATCGGAAATCGAGCTCAGTTAGCGATATCGTTCGTCGCACACTGCTCGCCGACTTCCCCGATCTCGACGATGAAACCCTCCACGACACGCTCGAGGGAATCACCGACCTCAAACAGATGCTAGCCGAGGTCGTCCGCTCGGCACTAGACGACGAAGCCCTGGCCGGCGGGCTCTCCACACGTCTTTCCGACATGAAGGCCCGGCTCGAGCGTCTGGAAGAGCGCGCCAAGCGCAAACGGCAGCTCGTTCTGCGCGCCATGGCCGACTGCGAGATCCCGAAGCTCACCGAAGCCGACTTCACGGCGTCCCTGCGAGCGGCGCGCCGACACTGAAGTGTCGCCGAAGACAAGATCCCGGCGGCCTACTGGAAACCGCAACCGCCCAAACTCGACAAACAAGGCATCCTCGCCGCTCTCAAGACGGGGGCGACCGTCGAGGGCGCGAGCCTTCTCCCACCCCAAATGCAGTTGAGCGTGAGGACCAAGTAATGGCGTTGAGCGAGAAACAAGCCAAGGCCCTGCGGGCGAAGCTTCGCCATCAGCACGTGAAGACGCGCGAGAGCCATGGCATGACGGTCGCCTATGTCGAGGGCTGGCATGTCATTGCCGAGGCCAACCGCATCTTCGGATTCGAGAATTGGGATCGGCAGACCCAAACGCCGGAGTGCCTGTGGTCCGAAAATCAGCGCGGGCAGACGGTCTGCTTCTATTCGGCCAAGGTCCGGATCACGGTCCGCTCGGGCGACACCGCTCACGGTGCGAGAGGGCATCG
This sequence comes from uncultured Alphaproteobacteria bacterium, assembly GCA_963713575.1. GTDB lineage: Bacteria > Pseudomonadota > Alphaproteobacteria > Rhizobiales > Hyphomicrobiaceae > JAGVSR01. The sequence goes on along the minus strand of CAVQMH010000001.1, from coordinate 104,433 downwards.
GCACGGGTCTCGGCCGATCGCCACAGGCCGAGGTCGCCCACGAAATCGCGGTCAAGGCTGCGGAGACCGATGCCACGAAGCGAGCGTTGGCCACCTTTGGCAATCCCTTCGGCCTGGCCCTCTACGATCGCGACCAGACCCATGTCACCAAGCCGCGCGAGAAGCTTGCGCCTCACTCCTTGCGGCTCCCGATCACTCTTTCACTCTGGTGCTCGCCGACGAGCGCACGCTTGGAGCTGACGGACCTCGCCGCCTTTGTCGAAGCGACGCGACGCGAGTTGTCGAAGCTCGACACCCTGGAGGCAACCTACGCGTTCTGGACGCGCAAACCTTGCCGCGTTCACCGATGCGGCCCGGCTCGATGACAACGGTGCAGGTGCCGCCCTTGTTGTCGGCACTCAAAGACCGATTGCGGGAGATCGGTCGGGCGCAATCTCGGCGACCGGCCAACGGACGCGCGGACCTTCTGATCCCGAAGGAGACCCGCATCCGCGATCGCGATCATTTGGCCTTTGTGGCGCGCCAACCCTGTCTCGTCTGCGGACGTCGGCCCGCTCAGGCGCATCACCTGAAGTTTGCGCAGCCCCGGTCCATGAGCCTCAAGGTGTCGGATGAGTACACCGTGCCCCTCTGCAACGGACACCACGACGCCCTGCACAAATCGGGAGATGAACGGGCGTGGTGGGCCCGTCATGGGATCATCGACCCATTGAAGTTTGCCGCCCGGTTGTGGGCGGCCTCACGCAACGGCGAACGCGAGACCTACACGGAAACCGCAGAAGAGCGCGCTGAGCCGATCCTGCGAGACTGACCTCGGGCGGAGGCGATCCGGGCACATCACTAGGCGGCCATGACGCCTCCCAAGTGATGCACCGCCGGAGTGTTCGGCCCTGATCGGGCGAGGATCAGCCTTCGGGATCAGATTGAGAGTTGGGACACGATGGCAACAGATCGTCAATTTGCAGCCAATCGACTGAATGCGCTTCGGAGCCGAGGGCCCAGGACGGTCGACGGACGGGCCGCGAGCCGCCGCAATGCCCTGAAACATGGGCTGACGGCTCGGAGCCTCATGATCGATGGAGAGGATCCGAACCGGTTCGAGGAGCTACGTGCCGAGCTTTTCGATGCCTACCGACCCCAAGGGATCGTCGACGCGCAACTCATCGACATGATGGCCGGAATCCTTTGGCGCCTGCAGCGCGTACCAGCCTTGGAAGCGGCTGCCTTCTCGTGGATGCAATGCTGTCATCGGCATCATGGCTTGGTCGGATCCGACAGTGCGCCCGTCACAAACGGAGTTCGACGCATCAGGCCAATGCAAAACAGAAAAAGCAGAACCTCGGCCGCGCCGTGTTCCATCTGGTGCGGATGGCGACCTTCTCGACAAGCTGAGCCGCTACGAAGCCCAGCTGTTGAATCAACTCACCCGGATTTCCTCCGAGCTCGAGAAGCGGCAAAACGAACCCAATCCCCCTACGGCCATAACAGCTCTCGTCGCCGAATAGCGTTTCCTCGTCTCGTTCTCGCTCCGAGGGTTTCGTTGGATGGGCACAGAAACGATCGCGGCATCCATGATCTGGCCACCACGGGCAAGGTAGCTTTTTGATTCGATAGATTAGAGCCAGCTTTTCGGTAGCAGATGCAGAGGATCATACTCCCCTGTGGACGTTATGTACCTGCGTTTCGCTCTGGCGGTCATCAACCAGCATAGTCAGTTAGTGTTCGGCGTGGGGTGAACCGCCCGGTGGATTCTGGAGCCATGATTGTATTCGTGTTGCGGCTCTCGGCCTTGAAGTTGAGGCATCTTGATCCTGTGATTCGGGACCGGAGAGCTCTTCATGAGTGCCAAAGGATTTCAGGCGCTTGTATCGCAGCTGGGTGGTTGTCGGCAGTGAAGCGCGAGGCGTTGATCTCGGCGCTTAAACGCCGCCTTCCGCTGGCCGCAACTTGAAAGTTAACAGAGCCCCGTGTTGCCTATCACATTGTTTTATTAACAATCTGAAGGAGGTTGCAGAGGCAGATAGTTGTCGCTTGCCGTTTGCACACGTGCGTTGAGGCGAGTTACTGGCGCACCCTGAAAGAACAGCACCGTAATATTAAGGATCTCGGGAACGTGCAAGCAGATGTCGAAACGGTCATTATCGGTGGTGGGGTGATCGGGCTCGCAATTGGAAATTCGCTCTCGCGCCGCGGCCAGGAAGTCCTGCTCCTCGAGAGGAATATGGCCGTCGGGCAGGAGACGAGTTCGCGGTCGAGCGAGGTTATCCATGCCGGGATCTATTATCCGAGGGGATCGTTGAAGGCGCGGCTTTGCGTAGAGGGACGCGATCTTCTTTATGCGTTTGCGGCCGAGCATGGCGTCCATGTCCAACGTACCGGCAAACTCATCGTTGCGACGTCACCGCAGGAGGAAAAGCGGCTCGTAGGCATTTTGGCGGCCGCGGCGGCGATCGGTGTCATGGATTTGAAGCACATCACAGCGGCGGATGTGGCAGAGTTAGAGCCCCAGGTGGCATGCACGGCAGCATTGCTGTCGCCATCGACTGGGATCATAGACAGCCATGGTCTTATGGTCGCGCTGGAAGGTCATTTGGTGAGCCGCGGGGGCACGGTTGTTCTTGGCACCGAGGTCCGCAGCGTAACGCTAACACCAAATAGTCTGTTCAGCGTCGAGACAGTGAGCAATGGAGCCGAATTGTCCCTGAAAGCGCGCAGGGTTGTCAGTGCTGCAGGTCATGGCATGGCTGCACTTTCGCCGCTGCTGCCTTGCGCGGGGGCGTACGCGCCACCTCCGAAGTTTCTCGCAAAGGGACACTACTTTAGTCTACGCGGCGGCGCACCGTTCTCGCACCTTATATATCCCATTCCAGTCGACGGCGGACTAGGGGTGCATCTGACGCTCGACCTGCAGGGGTGTGCGCGCTTCGGCCCCGACGTGCAATGGATCGACCGCCTCGATTATGCGTTCGATGATCAGGGCGGACGGCGTCAGTTCGACTTTACCGCCTCGATACGGCGCTATTGGCCGGACCTCAACGCCGATGACCTAATCCCAGGCTATACTGGTATTCGGCCGAAGATTTCCGGGCCGAGCGCTCCGGCCGCTGATTTTGCCATCCATGGACCCGGCGATCATGGCATCCCCAACATGGTGTCACTCTACGGCATCGAGAGCCCGGGACTTACAGCGTCGCTGGCGATCGGCGAGTACGTGGCTGAGATGCTATCCGGCTAAAAAGTCAACGCCGAAAGGATCGCCACAAAAGCTATCGGCCGAAGCCTTGCGGGGATAGCGCCCTAAGAATGAGTTGGATGCTTCAGGCACGCAGGCTATCGCGCATGATCCAAGGTTGTTGCAAAATTCACCAACCGAAGCTCGGTCTGGACATCACTATGCTTGTAAGTTCGCGCACGGCGGTGAATTCTGTAGATTCCAATTTCACGGTGGTGGCTGGTCCTGTCTGTCCGCGCCACATGCCTTGCTCTTATACGTCCTGCCTACCGCTTACCCAATAGACCGAATGACAACAGCAAATCATCTCAACGTTCCATCGCCCGATCTGCTTAATTCGCTGTCCCGCATTGTCGGTGATAGCAACGCATTGCGCTCGGGCGACACCTCTCAAGCGCGCTACCTCACCGAATGGCGCGATCGTTACACGGGTAAAACGCCGCTCGTCGTGCGACCGTCATCGACCTCAGAGGTCTCGGCTATATTAGGGGCTTGCAATGCCGCGCGCGTCGGCATTGTGCCCCAGTCTGGTAACACCGGTCTTGTCGGCGGCCAAATCCCGCACGAAACCGACAGCGAGGTCGTCCTCTCCCTCGATCGCATGCGGGCCATTCGAGCCATCGACCCGGACGGTCAGTGCCTAACCGCTGATGCCGGTGTGCCTCTCACCGTTGTCCAGCAGACGGCACGAGAGGTGGGTCTGATGTTCCCCCTCTCGATGGCCTCGGAAGGCAGTGCCTGCATCGGCGGTGTTCTCGCGACCAATGCTGGAGGCATCTCAGTACTGGCCCACGGCACGGCTCGTGCGCTCGTATTCGGGCTGGAAGTGGTTCTGGCCGACGGTCGCATCCTTAAGGATCTCAACAGCCTCAAGAAGGACAACACGGGTTACGATCTGAAAGACCTGTTCATCGGTTCTGAGGGCACGCTCGGTATCATCACAGCTGCCACGTTGAAACTGCTTCCGCCGCCCACCGACGTTGCCACCGCCTTCCTCGCTGTAGCCGCGACAAGCGCCCTGGTGCCGCTTTTCAAGCATGCGAGCCGATATGCCGGACCTAGCCTGACGGCCTTCGAATTCATGTCGCAGGGGGCCATGGAGTTCGTTTTGAGGCATGGCCGTGCGACCGCCCCGGTCAGCGACATCACCGCCCCCTACACGGTGCTCCTGGAAGTCTCGACAGCCGAACCCGGGCGTGCCACGCCGCTTCTCGAAGCGCTGCTTTGCGGGGTAGCCGAAGAGGATCTCATCATTGATGTCGGACTCGCCTCATCCGCGTCCCAGCAGGCTGCACTCTGGAAGCTGCGCGAGCAGATGTCGGAGGTGCAGAAGCATGAAGGCGGCTCGATCAAGCACGACATCTCGCTACCCGTCGCTCGCATTCCCGAGTTCTTAGAGCGCGCCGCAGCAATCGTGGAACGCATCAGCCCCGGAGCGCGCCCAGTGCCCTTCGGGCATCTCGGTGACGGCAACGTCCACTATAACGTCTCCCAGCCCGTCGGCGCTGAAAAGGCGGCCTACCTCGCCTTATGGGAGACAATGTCCGCCGCTATCCATGATTTGGTCGACGCAATGAACGGCTCCATTTCGGCCGAGCACGGGATCGGTCGCATGAAGCGGGACGAACTTCAGCGCCTGAAAGGCCCCGTTGCCCTGGGTCTGATGCGCTCAATCAAGACCGCTTTCGACGCCAACGGCATCCTGAACCCAGGAAAGGTTCTATAGGCAGCAAAACGCGCATTCAAACATCTACCGGGTGAATTTCGAATTTTTCCTGTTAGGTCGCGGCGTTCGGCCGGCTGCGGCACTCACTCTATACGTCCTGGTCCCGCCGGCACCGCGTCGTCGAAGAGCCCGCGGAGCCGGAGGTTCTGTCCCGACGCAGTTACGCCTTCTCTCCTGGTACAAACGCGCCAACGGACTGTGCTCTTTGTACTTGTTGAAACCAACCACCTACAAAACCACAGACTTCCGCGTTTAACATTCGAATGATTCGCACATGGTCGGCCATGTGGGCCACGCAGGAAATTGTCTCGAGTTCGCCTCTCTATCTGAGCTGCCTAGCCTGCGATAAACTTCCCTATATGGGCCAGCTCGGCCCCATGTCGTCGACATCGCTCTCATGCTATCTTCCCATCGGCCGACGTTTACGGAAGGTGGCGGCACGCCCACTTGCATGCCTTCAGTTGTGTGACTAAACATTTCGCATAAGAACTAACATTTCGCATAAGGCATGTGATTGGCGTTACGGTTGGAGTTTGCGTTTTGAAGGTCCTCATTCATCGCACCCATTTGCTCCGCATTCTCGTCGCAACTCACGACATGGTCGCGGCCGGTGTCGCGTTTTTGCTAGGGCTGTGGCTGCGGCTGGGCCTTTTCATCTTGAAGATTACTTTTGGCAAACGCTTTGGTTTATGGGCTTGGCGGGAGCCATTGGCGGCGTTGCTGGGCTCAACAGGGGCATGTGGCGCTACGCCTCGCTTGCCACCTTAATGCGACGGTTAAGACCGCCACCTGGGTACTGTACTGGCTTCTTGCTGACCCAATTTCTGATCGACAGGCTCGATGACGTTCCGCGGTCGTCCATCATCATTACCTTGGCGCTGATGGTGCTGATGTTAGCCGCCCCCCGGATTTTTTTCGACTTTGGCGCAACCCCGTGCCCATCGTGAAGGTCAGCGGCCCGAGCCGCGCAATGTCTTGCTTATCGGCGCCGGGGAGGACGCGGACAGCTTTATTAAGTCGGTCGGCCCGCGCCAAGACCTACCCTTTCGGGTGCTCGGCCTTATCGATGAGCGTGATCGGCGCACGGGCCTCTCCATACGCGGTGTGCGCATCCTCGGCTGTGTCGAAGACCTCGACCGTGTTGTTGCTCGGCTCGCTCAGCGTGGCCTCACAGTCGACGCATCTGGTGCTGACAAAAACTCGGGACCGCGATCGGTCCGCAAATCTTCGACACTGTTTGCGAAACGGCGCGGCGCCATCGTCTCGGGCTACTGCGCATGCCCGATATCTCCAAACTTGGCGCCAATCCGGACGCGCAAGCGCTCTCCCCACAACCGATCGACCTCGAGGATCTGCTCCCGCGGCGCACGGTCGAGCTGAATACAACTGGAATCTATCAATCTAATCGAGGGCACGACAGTTCTGGTCACCGGGGCCGGCGGCTCGATCGGCTCCGAGATGTGCCGCAAGCTACTCGGCTTCAAGCCAAAGCGGCTCGTGCTCGTCGACAACAGCGAGTATCTGCTCTACGCGATTGATAGCGAGCTGCGCTGCCGGCCGGGCGGCGCCACCAAAATTGAGGCACGGCTCGGTGATGTACGCGACAGGCGAGGCATCCTCACACTCATGGAGGAACATCGGCCGGATTTCGTGTTTCACGCCGCTGCACTGAAACACGTCCCCATCGTCGAAGCGCAACCGCTTGAAGGCCTGAGGACCAACGTTTTAGGCACGCGCAATGTGGCCGACGCGGCCTTCGCCACAAATGCTCGCGCCATGGTCATGATCTCCACCGACAAGGCTGTCAACCCGACCAACGTGATGGGTGCGAGCAAACGGATGGCCGAGACCTATTGCCAACACCTCGATCTGGCTGGCCGCACGCGTTTCGTCACCGTCCGGTTTGGCAATGTGCTTGGCTCTGCGGGCTCAGTCGTCCCGCTGTTTGAGAGGCAGATCGGGGCTGGCGGCCCCGTGACAGTCACACACCCTGAGATCGAGCGCTACTTTATGACCATCCCAGAGGCGGCGCAGCTCGTTCTGCACGCCAGCAATCACGCCATCTCGACCGACAGTGAGCGCGGGCACATCTTCGTTCTGGACATGGGCCAGCCGGTTAAGATCCTCGACGTGGCGCGCAAGATGATACAGCTCGCAGGTTTCCAACCTGACCGCGATATCCCCATCGAATTCATCGGCCTGCGACCCGGTGAGAAGATGCACGAAGAGCTCTTCGCTTCGAGCGAGGGCCTAGTCGCGACGGGCGTGACAGGCGTTCTATCAGCGGCCCCGCGGCTCATCGTCGAGCGCTCGGGGATTGCCCCGCTATTCGACTGCCTCGCCCGGGACATCGACGAGGCGAACGTGGCAGGGGCACTGAATTTGTTGAAGCGGATTGTGCCTGAATTTGTCCCCGATCGCCGGACGGCCGCGCTCTTCGAGGAGCTGGCGCCCCGCCTGCAAGTGGTTACGAGGGGGCAGAACGGGGCTTGATTGAGTTACGTGGTTCCAGAACCTCGCCGACCGAGCGGCCCCCTCACGGGACGATAACTGTCAGGCTCACCTCTGGACCCGGGCAAGGATATGCGCGATCACCTCGTCCTGCTGGTCGTCGCTCATATCACTGCCAGATGGCAAGCAAAGACCCTGCTCGAACAAGCGCTCGTCGACGCCATGTCCGTGGTATGGTGTCCCAGCGTAAAGCGGCTGCATGTGCATGGGCTTCCACAACGGCCGCGATTCGATGCTGTGCTCGAGAAGAGCCAAGCGAATATCCTCGCGGCCGATCCCGACAAGCACAGGATCGACAACGATGGTCGTGAGCCACCGGGTTGATCGATAGCCGTCAGGCTCCGGCATCAACTCGATGCCGGTGCCGGCGAGTGCGTTTCGGTAGCGTTCGTAGATCGAGCGTCTCCGGTGGACGCGATCGTCGAGCACCTGCATCTGGCCGAGGCCTATGGCCGCGCAGATATTCGATAAACGGTAGTTGTAGCCGAAGGTTGAGTGTTCGTAGTGAGGGGCTGGATCACGTGCCTGGGTTGCGAGAAAGCGCGCCTCGTTTGCCCAGGCCTCGTGCTTGGTCACGAGCATGCCTCCGCCCGACGTGGTGATGATCTTATTGCCATTGAAGGAGAGGATCGCTGCATCCCCCCCGGTGCCGGCTTTGCGTCCATTCCGGTATGCGGCGCCTAGGCTTTCAGCCGCATCGACGATCAGCTGAACACCATATTCGCTTGCAAGTCTTTCGAGCGCGTCGAGATCGACACTTTGGCCATAGAGGTCGGTGGGCACAATGACCTTCGGAAGGCGGTTGTCGCGCGCAGCGCGCGCGAGTTGCTCAGCAAGAACGGATGTGTCGATCGTCCAGTTGCTGCAGTCGACATCAAAAAAGCGGGGCTTGGCGCCGAGGTAGTTGACCGGAAAAATGCCGCCCGCAAACGTCATGGATGAAATCCAGACCTCGTCACCAGCTCCGACACCAGCTATTCGCAAGGCCAGATGCAGCGCTGCGGAACCCGATGACAGCGCGACGCAATGACGGTCGTGTCCCAGGTAGGCGGCAACCGCCGCCTCGAAAGCGTCGAGTTGCGGTCCGAGGGGCGCGATGAAGTTGGACGCGAAGGCCTCGGCGACCCGCTCCTGCTCGTGACCAGACATGTGCGGGCGTGAGAGGTAGATTCGCATACGTCAGACCTTTCCAGTGGTCGCGCCGGATTGCGACAACTGTGACTCCCGGTGACACATGACGCGTGACTACCCTATCCATGCCGACGACGGCAACGGAACCGATCGATCTACCCAACTCAGTCTCAACACGGAATCCGACATCAGCATGATCGACCGGTTCAAACAGTCTCGTCACGTCGGCTCAACCTACGCCAACTGCAAGACCTTCAGGTAATCTTGCGCCAACATTTCATACCGTCGATGGGCCAGAATCCACTCGCGCCCTCTGCGGCCAATTTCTTCACGCTCGGCGTGTTCCATAGTCGCGTAGCGCTGCACCTCGCTTCGTAGGGCTTTCACGTCTCCCGTCGGCACGAATGTCCCGCAGCCGGCCTCGTTGATCATCGAGGGATAGCCAGTGTAAGACGCCACTATCGGTTTTGCCGCCAGCATGTAGTCGATCAGCTTGTTGAGCGACAGGCCGTAGTGCCACACTGCCGATCATGCACCGACAGGTACAGCAAGTCGCAGCGGGTCAGGAAGTCGTGGACCTGGGACTTCGGGACGCGTGGCGCGAAAGTGAGGTTGGGCAACGAACCATACCGATCCATGTAGGACTGGCGGAGTTCGCCGTCACCGAGGACCACGAAATGGATGCCCTGGTCCTGCATTGACTCCACGCACTCGAAGAACACGTCCATCGCATTGGAGATGCCGATGCTGCCCGCATAGGCGACCACGAACTTCCCTGCTGGTATGTAGGTCGCTCAGCGTAGTCCGCCGGCAGCGGCTCCGGTGTCTGGTGCCTCCATGTCCACCCCCATGGGTATGCAGGAGGTGGGGAGGGACGCGCCCGGTCACCTTCTCGACGTGCGCACCGAGGTTGGGCATGGTGCCAACGATGGCATCGGCGCGCGGTAGCCCAACTTCTCGATCCAGCCCAATCCGAGCACGAGGGGGTTGTGGGCGCTGAAGCCGCCCTCCTCGACGATCGTCAGGGGCCAGATGTCGCGGACCTCGAACACCAGCCGGCACTTGTAGCGCCGGCGAAGCCGCAGCCCATTGAGCACGGTGAGCAGGGAAAGGCTCGAGACCACGATCACGTCGGGCTCTGGCAAGGCATCCTTCGGCAGCCGAAGGAGCCTGCCCTCGAAGTCCACCCAACTCAGGATCCGGCGCATCGACTTGGCGTCGGAGTACTTCAGTGTGCGGATCCGGCAGAGCCTGATTCCCTCATGCTCCTCGATCACGTAGGGCTGCTCCGCGACGGGCGCGTCGAACTTGCCCATGGAGTCCGAGGTGACGATCACCGACTGGTAGCCCAGTCGGGCAAACTCGCGCATAAGGCCGTAACTGCGACCCGCCGGTTCACCGGCGGCGGGTGTGATGACGTACTTCGAGACGTACCAGATGCAGGAGCCACAGACGCGCCTAATACATCCGGGGGATTCGGTTCACGGTGGTGATCACGTCGGTGAAGTCGAACCCGAGCACGTCGAGGTACCACTTGATGTTCTGGTACCGGGGCGTGTTTTCCTCCAGCGACCATCTCAAGCGCTTCCTCGCGAGTGAGATCCCCTTCGCGGATCTGGTTGCTGCGGAAGGTGTCGTGCTCGGTGAAGCCTGCGACGGTGTAGTAGACGTAGTTGTAGAAGGCCGCCGTGCCGTCGCCGATACGCCAGGTGGTCTTTGTGTCTGGAGCGTGCTCCCAGTCGTACTGGAGCGAGTGTTTCATCGATCTGCTGCTCGTTCCAGCGCCAGTAGTCGAAGATGTGGAAGTAGTCGTCTTCTCGGCGAAACTGCGGTAGTACTCGCCAGAGAGGGTGTCCCACAGGGACTGTTGAAGTACCCAGGGCTGTGCAGCATCGCCGGAAGCGAAGAGACTGGTAGCGAAGCTGCTTCATCCCACCGTGTGAGTAGACACGCTTCTCCTGGAAGTCGGGCGGGACCCCTAAAAAACCGGCCTTGAAGTGAGTGACCTCCAGCGGGTTGATGCCCCACAGGTTTAGACCGATCCCGGTCTGCTGCTGGATCGTCTGGAGGTGCCGGAAGAAGTGCTTGTCACCCGCGGTGAGAATGCTGATCATCCCCAAGTGGGGTGACTTGAGCCATGCGCGCAAATTCATCGCGATGTTGTGCGCGCTTCTTCGCGATGTCGTCGGCGATGATGATGTTCTCCACCCCGAGCTCCGCGCTATGCGCTGATGTTCCGCCGCCCCAGGTCAGTCACCATCCCCCAGTCATAGGTGTAGGTGATAGGTCGAAGCCTGAGTTCCTTGACGATGAGGTGCAACCCGTAGCAGCTATCCCGCCCGCCCGAGAATGGCACGATGCAGTCGCTGCCCAGTTGACGGCGATAAGGCTTGACCAACTTGAACAGTTCCTCTTTGGGCCGGGCCTGTTTCGTGGCCTGTAGTTCCGGCAGTAATTGCATACGCCATCATCATTGAACGATATGAAGGGCATGGTTTCCGGAAGTATGCAGCACGTGCAGCGCTTCAGCACGGGAATGTGATGGACCAACAGATCTTCTTCCGATTTGGTCTGGCCCAGTTCCGGGATCAAGTTCTCCATGCGGATGTTGTCGTCGCTGACCTGCACCTCGTTCTGTGATGCGGGAATGTCGACAATCAGGGTGTCATCGCCCCGTAACTGCTGTATCCCCGTGCAGCCGACTTGCGTAAGGGGATACTTTTCCGAGGAAAAATAAAGTCCTTTGTCGTTCTTGCCGGCATACACGCTGCCGTTGTTCGAGAAGAGTACGAGCTTGCCCAGTCGCGTCAGGACCAGTGCGCAGGCCACCACGCCCTTACAGAGAGACAACACTTTGCCCGGCAGCGTGTCGAGGTCATGCCCCTGGGCCAGATGTTCCTCGGCAATAGCGGCAATCACTTCGGAGTCGATCTGAAGTTTCCGCGCCGGGCTGATCTGCTTCCAGATCTCGGCGTCGTTGACAATTATGCCGTTGTGAAAAACGCAGATGCCGTCCCGAACCACCGGCTGGTTGTCCGCCAAGCCGTTAGTAATGAGGCGGCTGTGGCCGAGCACCAACGTGCACGCGTAGGGACGAACCTTCTTGAGCAGCTGAAAGATATCGTAGTCGGCTCGCTTAATCAGATATTGATCGTGGACATAGTACATCAGTCCGCTGGAATCCCGTCCGCGCTGCCGTGCATATCGCACCAAGGTTTCCAACTCAAGCTTATCGATAGCAGCGTTGCTGATCGTTCCAAAAATACCGCACATTTCAAGATCCGTCGGAGCCGTTAGTGAAATTGGATCGTTAGCAGCTGGAGATACAGATCTGCCAGTCTTGGTGCCGGTGCCTGCCTGCTTGACGGCTTTTAATCCGCAGACCGGTAGTTCTGGTGAGTTTCCTCTAGCCTGAGTATAGCGAGCTTGATCTCATCGGCATCCACATCGCAACATCACCGATATTTTAGTCTAACCGAATCTGTCGAATATCCGGAAAATTCGAGACCGGCAGAGGAACCTAGCTACCCCACTTCGCATGTGATCGTGAGGGCTTTGTAGCGACCCGGCACCGAGCGCGTGGCAAACGCATGCAAGTTGCGTCAGTATTTAGGGAAGGCGGAAGCGCTGGTTGAGTCGATGCCGGAACTCTGCGAGATAGCGCTAGCGGATCAGAATGGCTGACCATGGTGCGTCATCTGGTCTCATTAAGTCGCCGCCATTCTAATCGCCCTTGCTATGAAGAAGGTCGTGATAAAATGCGAGGAGCTTCTTTTCTTCGTTTTTCCAGTTGTATCTTTCCTCCACGGCCTTTCGCCCGCTCTGCCCCATGCGTTGTGCAAGGCCCGGGTCTGACAATAATGCGTCGATCTGCTCAGCGATTGCTTCCGGATCCAAGGGGTCCACTACCAGTCCGGAACCACTCTCGTTAATGATCGAACTCCACAGTGTAAAGTCCGAAGCAATCACCGGAATTCCTGCACTCATGTATTCGAACATTTTTATAGGCAACGATTCCTTGAAATTCTGCAACGGATGAAGGATGACTAAACCGGCCATTGAGCGGCTCAATACCGAACGCACGCCCTCGCGTGAAACAAATCCGAGCGCATCGACTCTCCGCCAATTGGGCTGCAATTTAATTTCCCGCTCAATCTCTGGCTCCAAAAAGCTGCCAGCCAAGACTAATCTAGCATCCGATTGAACCATCCCCATTGCAGACACCATTTCCTGAACACCCCGGATTTTGCTTATTCCTCCGACATAACAAACCTCTCTGCGTTTTTCAGCCCACGGTATCCCGGTGAAGAGCTCGTCGAGCTTTGGGAAGTTTTTCACATCTACCGTATTTGGATTGATCGACGAGAAACGATCTCTGATGTGATCAGTCGACGTAATCAGGGAAAAAAAATACCGGGCCCCAAAGTACTCGAGCGCCCGGGCGCAGGCCGCAGCCAAACGCCGCATCGAAGGCGCGATCCACTCTTTGCTGAGTATGTCTGTTGGCAAATCTTCGTGCACATCATATATCACCTTCTTTCCCAATACAGCGAATATCATGGCCTGGGGTATAAGTTCTGCATCATGGAAGTGATACACGTCGGCGTCGAGATTGCGTGCGATAGAAAAACAGCGCCAAGACTTACGGATTATTCGAGAAAGTCGCCCGGTTTCTGCACTTAAAGGATGGACAACGACACCGGCCTGTTTCGCAACTTGGACTTCGTCGGAGGTCGCGGTGATCACAAGGTGCGTCTCATAACCCGCGGCAGCCAGGGACACGCATTGCTTGTGAAAAATGCGAGTGTCTAGTCCTGCATGAGCAGAAGTAAAATGGCAAACACGCGGCATTAAGCCGACACTTCGCCGACGCCGCGTTCCCGGACCGGTCGGCAAAGCCATGCAAGCATCAGCGCTTCATCCAACAAATTACTATCGGCCCGCAGTGCCTGATCCGATAGCATCCGGTCAATTTGAATCCCAGATTTCATGTGGGGTGAAAGCACATGCCGGTTTGAATTGATCCGAGCCCTTAAACTCTCTCCCAGACCGTCGTCAATCCAAGACGCGGTAACATCAAATCCTCGTTTCCGCCGATTCAGACGAATAAAATCAGGCAGAAGACCCTGCGTCATTCTCCTCAGTGCCCACTTGCCATAGCCATTAGCTATTTTTAGACGAACTGGTAAGGCCAATGCCAGTTCAACCAACCTGTAATCCATGAAGGGTAGACGCGTTTCCAGACCATGCCCCATAGAGTTTCGATCTTCGTATCGCAGCAGGGCTGGGATACTCCAACGTTGAACATCATCAATTTGCCTGTCAGTCAAACTGATCCCATCTCCCCACATGTTTGCAGTGCGCGACGTCCAGTTAAGCAATTTGAAAGAAGCTTTTTTTTGCGGTCTATAGCGGTTTAGCGCCTGCACGTAAGTATGGGCTGCTCCAGCCTCATGCAGCAGCATCAAACCCAGCGAAAGAGCCATACGTAAGGCGTTGCAACCTTCTCTATTCTTCAATGCATGCCAGGCTGCGACGATAAAAAACTTGCGATAGCCCGCGAAAATCTCGTCGCCTCCCTGGCCGCCGAGGAGTACTTTGAAGCCCGCCGCACGCACTTCCCGGAAGATCTCATTTTGCGCCATGACGCTGAGGCTAGGAAACGGTGCTTCCTGACATTCGAGAGTGCGCTCCAAGAGTCTGTCAATCCCCGCTGAGTCCAGTTTCGGCCAAATGTAATGTGGCGAAACCCCCGTATGCTGGGAAAACCTCTCGACCATTGGCCCTTCGGAGGACTTCTCAAAAGGGCTACCGAAGGTGAAACCGTGCAAATCTCTTACACTTAGCTTCGCTATTGCCGTTACGGAGGAGGAATCGACGCCGCCACTTAGTGACACCGCCAAAGGGACGTCGCTGCGCAATCTGAGCCGAACGGCATCGTATAATATTCCCTGGCAACGAAGGAGCATATCGTCTTCTGACAACTCGACCAACGAATTAGCCGTGAGAGCAACCGCCTTTGACAAATCGTACCATCGCCCCTCCTTAACATCCAAGCCGCTGTCAGATACTCGGGCTCTAATCCAACCACCTGGAGGAACACTCCTGATGCCGACAAACGGTGACGTTTGCTCATTCGAGTCAAACGCCCAATATCGCAGACCGAAGGAACAATAGTCGACATCGACTTCGGCGCTGAGACAATCTGCAACTGCGGCAACGGATGATGAAAAAACCAAATCCCCTTTGGCTTGTTGACCCCACACCAATGGCTTTACGCCGAACCGATCACGCACCAACCACATTTCGCCGCTTCGCCGATTTACAATAGCAAATGCGAACATACCGTTCAGACGTGACAGTGAGTTATCCCCCACTGGGCCCAGGCTTTCAAAAGAACCTCTGTGTCGCTATTGCCATTAAAACGCCACCCTAGGCCGCTTAGCTCTTCACGGATCTCTACGTAGTTATATATTTCTCCATTGTAAGTAATAACCCAGTCACAATTCTCATCTTTCATCGGTTGTCGACCATTCGACGAGACATCAATTACAGACAAGCGCGTATGCCAAAGGGAAATGGTTACCCCTTTCCGCTGTTCTTGCCATGATCCAATATCGTCAGGCCCACGTGGCTTGATATACGAAATGAATCGCTTAAGTGCTTCGACATCAATCGCAGAGCTTGATGAGTAAGCGCCTAGAATTCCGCACATTGATTTAGTGTCTCTTTCATCAGACCCTTCACTGTTTCAGTGGGTCTGGCTACGAACTATGCGCGGGAGTTGGTGACGGCGTGTATCGGTGACGGCGGCATATGGTGGGGTTTCGTGGCGACCTCACTTCTCCACTGAAGGAGCGATAGGCCGTGCCGAACGATAACGTGACCAAGCTGAATTAGCCAAGAGCCTTTCGATGATCCGTTCACCGAGATCCCATCGCACCGCGGCGCGCGCCCTGCTCGCTCAAGCCGTCGAGGCCGAGGTTGCAGAGGGGGCGCGCGACCGATTTCAGAGTGCCAGCATTCGCCGTCTTTAGATTACCGACAACCGTTTTGATCCAGCGGAAGTAGACGAGCTTCTCACCGTCGTCGTTGGCCTTCGTGGCGTTGATCGGCTTATGCAATCAGCCCGCCTTCGTCACGGCCCGGAAGCAGTTGAGACCATCGGAGGCGACCTGGCAGCCTCACTCAAGATGCGCTCGCGCCTTCGCCTCGATTGCCTCACCATCTTGGCATTTCACGACGGCCATCGGCAGGCGCAATGGATGGCCCTCTTTGCTGGTTTCGACGGCCGCGACGAAAGGGGTCTTGTTGGGTCCTCCGCGGCCGAGATTTTTCCCGTCGATCTCGCGTTTGTCGCCAGCGAGTACGACGTCGTCCATTTCCACACGGCCATCGAGCTTGCGAGAAGCCTCGCGCTCGCTCAACACACTCATCACATTGTGGCGCACGAGTGCCGCCGTGTCATACCGGACGCCGAGCTGGAGTGCGAGCTCTAGCCCTGATATTGCGTTCTTCGATTGCGTCAGCATGTGCATACTCTTAAACCACTTGGTCAGCGGCAGCAGCGTGTGCGCGAAGATAGCGCCGGCGTTCTGTATTCAGGCCCCACCCGCCCTTTGCAGACAGGCGACGATTTTCAGCGCAGCATCTCCTTCGCCATAAGCAGCCACAGCGCGGCCGGTAACGGAAAGGCTTCGCAGCACGGTGTCGACGATCAATTCGGAGCTGACGGGTGCACCAACTGGTTCCAGCCAGCTTCCACCAACTCGACCCATTCAGTCTCATCGCGCAAGGTGACGCAGGGTACGCGATAGAAGTAAGCCTCTTTTTGCACGCCGCCGGAATCGGTGGCGATGACAGCCGCATATTTTTCGAGCTGAACCATGTCCATGTAACCCAGTGGATCCACAAGGTGAACACCCGGCGCAGCGCACAAGAGACTTCAGAGACCCTGCTTGCTCCAGCACGCCTCTGGTGCGCGGGTGCAACGGCCACACCACAGGCATTCTTTGCGCGATGGCTATCACGGCATCTACGACGGCAGTCATGCGCTGCGGGTGGTCTGTGTTTTCGGCGCGGTGTACGGTGAGCAAAAGATAGCCCCTTGCGCGAAGACCTAGATGCTCAATTTGCCCTCCTTCTGGGGCTGCGCGCTGGCCCAACTGCAAGGCCACGTCGTACATCACGTCGCCCACTGACATAATGCGGGTTGGCTCAACTCCCTCCGCAAGAAGGTGGGCCCGGGCTGCGATTGTCGGGACGAACAACCAGTGGGACAGGCGGTCTGTGAGGACACGATTTATCTCCTCTGGCATGCGCATGTTGAAACTGCGCAGTCCGGCTTCGACGTGAGCCACTCGAATGTGCAGCTTGGCAGCAGCCAAAGCACCAGCCAGCGTGGAGTTTGTGTCACCGTACACAAGCACTACGTCTGGACGCTCGTGAAGCAGGACCTGCTCAATCTTTTCCAGCATGCGCCCGGTCATCTGACCATGTGGGCCGCCATGAATCCCCAGGTTGTAGCGGGGCTTGGGCAATCCAAGATCATTGAAGAACACGTCAGACATATTTGCATCAAAATGCTGGCCGGTATGAACCAGCACCTCGCTCATGCCGGCGGTTCCCGCGATGGCCTTGGACACTGCGAACGCCTTGATGAATTGTGGGCGCGCACCCAGCACGGTGAGAACTTGCGTCATGCCTGTCGCTGCGACAAACGTTGATAGAAGTCGAGCAGCTTTGCTTCTTCAATGAGCGAGTTGTATCGCTCTGCTACGACGCGCTGCCTGTTTTTGCCCATCTGGGCGGCTCTGTCTGGCTGCTTAAACAGATAGTCAATCGCCGGGGGATCAAAAGGGTTCACGCAAACACCGCAATGCGCGTCTTCCACGTTGCTTCGCCACAGCGGAAAATACGAAGGGACCACTGGCAAGCCGGCTGCCATGTGCTCGAATATCTTGGTGGGACGGGCTTCGACACAACTGGCTGTGGGGTGAAAGGTGACAAGACCTTGACCGCTGCGGACAAGCAATGCAGCAGCGAAGGTGTTCCGATCATGCAGCGCCAGCGGCTGGAAGGCCAACCAACATCCTCTATGGTGATCAAGCCGCTTTTGCCTGTGCAAAGGCCGTACGCCACGTACAGTAGGACCTTCTGAGCTGCGTTGGCCAAACTCTCGTATTTCTTCAGGAGAATTCGCACGTCTTTCTGAGGATGTGCAGACATCATTGGGGCAATTTGCATGAAGGCCTTCCGGTCTGCCCGATCCCTAGCAGCCATTCGACCTCAGCCTTAAGGCGTGCACCATCGTGCTCGAAACTGAGTTCTGCTGCCGCAAAGTGCGACGCAACTTTCAAACGCTGCAATTCGTCCGATGTCAGGTTGCGAAGGCTTTCTGCCAAGTCTGCAACATCGAATGACCTGGCAACCAGCCCGCAACGGAATCGATCGACCAATGCTTTCATTTCGGGCGAAGGGCCTATGGCAACAGCCAAGCGAGCCTGGACGAACTCGAAGAACTTATTGGGCAGCGCATGGCGGTGATTGAAGTTGTCGGGTCGCAGCAAATAGACACCCACGTCATAGTCATTGAGCGTGCGGCAGATGCTTTCCATTGCCACAGGTGGCAGAAATCGGATGCGTGGGTCCGAGCCTGCGCGTTGCCTCAGTTCGTCAATATAGCAAGGTTCCACTTCTATTAGCATCAAATCTAGCGAGAAGCGTTCGTCCAATAACGCCATCATGTCGATCATGGTTTCCAAGTGTCTCGCCCTGCTCCACCCCGTGATAAATCATACGTACGCGACTAGGCAGGATCGAGGAGGGCAGCAACTTTTGGTCGATCGGTGAGTTATGGATGACCAAAGGGCGGACGCCGTATTGGGCTGAGTACTCGTCCGCAATGCCCTGACAGACCGTGACCATGGAAGCCACTTGAGGCAAGTACTTCACACAACGCGTGTGATTGTATCTTTCAAAAAGCAGCCGCCAAAGAAAGCTATCCTCGTACTCCCGCGGGGAGTATTCATGTGCGTCATAAAGCACAGGTGCTCCGGCTGCGAGTTGCAGTGCGAGGGGCAGTGCAGGCAGGTCATTCGCCACAATCAAATCAAACCTCTGTCCCCTGAGTTGCTCCGACGCGCTTCTCACTTGCGGCAAAGATCGGCCGTAATAGTCAAAGGCCCGTACAACAAAAGACCTGCCCACAGCAGCTTGCGTAACAGCGATGCAGATTTTTTATCGACCTTCACATAACGGAAACTTCCAGCGGGCCGTTCGCCATGGCCAGCAACGGTGAGCTCGTAATCGTGCTCCAAAAGCCGTATCTGACGCATCACGCGCGGATCGCTGGCGATGGTCGAGAACGAAAGGATCAGGACCTTCTTCATGCAAGGAACTGCTGGTGCCAGCGTATAAAATTAATCCAGCGCCAGACCTGCCAGGAAAATGCATGGCGTCCGGCCAAGATTTCTTCGAACTCACGGACCACGGCTGTCTGATCGAAGAATGGCACATCGATGTCATCGGCCAACCAGCCTCGCACCGTGTCCGCCATCGCGAATAGCCAGGCCTTTTCAGGGGTCTCAAAGCCGATCTTGTCGCGGCGGTCGAGGATCTCGTCCGGAACGATGCCGCGCATGGCCGCGCGAAACACCGACTTCGTCTCGCCGGTGGGTGCGATGAGGTAGTGCTCCGGCAAAGACAGCAGTAACTCGGCTTGGTCGAGCGTCAGAAACGGCACCCGGCTTTCGACCGAAAAACGCATCGAATTGCGGTCGCCGTGTCGCAGCAGGCTCGTGAGGCCGCGCCGATTGAGCGAGAACGCAAGCTCGGCCATGAGCCGCCGACCACGCACATTGAGTTCGGGCCGTTGACGTGGATGCCTCAGGTTCACGCCACCTTCGGCCAGGGCGCCGGCGCGCAGCCACGGGGGTAGCGCGCGTCGCCCATCGAGGCGGCGCAGGGCTTGGTACAGATCGCCATCGGTGCACTCCGCCGCCATCAACTTCAAGCCTTCCACGCGACTGCGCCCCGGCCATTGCGACCAAGCCTGCAGAAACCGCCAGGCTGCAAGAGGGCCGTCGGTCTCGAGCAGGCTCCGCAGGCGCGGGCCCGGGTAGCCGTTGTGGCCGGCCAGCAATTCATCGGCCCCCTGGCCATCGAGCGTGACCGTGATCCCATGTTCCCGCGCGAGCTGGTACACACGGTACTGCGCGTAGATGCTGGTGCTGCCAAAGGGCTCGCCTTGCACGCGGATCAGGTCGTCGATGTCGCGGGCGAGTTCGGCCTCGCTTACAACCACCTTGTGGCCACGGGCATTCGCGTGGGCATCGACCCGATCCACCCAACGCTCCTCGTTGTCCGGGCTGCCATGCGCCACGTAGCTGAAGGTGTGGATGTCCAAATCGGGTGCCACGTGCCTCATAGCACACACCACCGCTGCCGACGAGTTTCCCACCCCGCCCGATAGGGCCGCGCCCAGTGGCACGTCGCTGCGAAGGTGGAAGCGAATGCTTTGCAGGAAGTGTTCGCGCACGAGATCGACCGCGTCGCTAAAGGTTACGGCTTTGCGCTCGTCTACTTTTGGTATCCACCATCGCCGCATCTCAACGGACGGCTTCGCCTTCAGTTTGACGATGAGGATTGCCTGGAGGAATCTGTAGCACATCCTGAACGAAAGAGTTCTGTGTGCTATCGTAGTCCCCATGCACAAGATAGTCGTAGGCACGTTGCCAATTCAGCTCGGGTCGTGCGCCTCTTATCGCGAGAAGCGCCGCACTTCCGAGGCAAATTCAAATGAAGTGTTCGAAACTGAGTAAAACAGCGGTTTTATGCCAAATGCGTCGCGGACACACGTGAGGGTGCACTCCAAGCGATCAAGAACCACAAAGGCGAACATGCCCACCAGACGTCGAAGGCACGCCGCGCCCCGACGCTGACCATGCTGCCAGTAGAACCTCGGTGTCTGATTTGAAATGAAGTCGTGTCCAAGCGTCTTCAGCTCGTGGCGCAGCTCTCTATAGTTATATATCTCTCCATTGAACACGATAATAAAACGGCCATCACCTCCATGCATCGGCTGAAGCCCTGTTTCAGACAAGTCGATAATGGATAAACGAGTATGACCAAGGCTCACTTCCGCTGCTGAAAATTTGAATGTCTCAGTCCTCTGGGCGTCCGGGCCGCGATGCTTCATCTGGCTCCTGCCAGCCTCGACGCTCCGCTCAGATCGCGGGCCGCCCGGCCCTCGGACTGCTCCTACTATGCCACACATGTCTCGGTCGGGTCCGCTTTCACGCTTTGCGCTTCAGAGCACGGTCGTAGTCGTTCTTAATTTGTCCAGCGATCTGGATGGGATCGTGCCATTTCTCCACGTAACGACGGCTGCGAATACCAAGCATTCGGATTTCTTCTCGGCTCATGGAGAACAAACCTCGCAGTCTTCCTTGAGCGAACTCACATTGGTCCGCATCACGGGAAGATCATTTTTCATATCAGGCGGGATGAACTTGAGGTCTGCTTCGCGAATGTAGACCATAACCGGTTTGCCTAGTGCCATGAGCTCGACCGCAAGTCCGCCGTACCAACCCGCATGTAGTTGGTCGATCAAAATATCCATCTGTTCATACTTCAGCCTAGCAGCATCGTTTGAAAGCCCCTCCACGAGCACCAACTCGAACTGGTGGCCTTCCGCAGCTAATTCGTCGAGAACCGAAAGAATTATATCGGTGCCTTTAGCCTTCCTATTACTAGGTGCGTGTCCAATTCGAAGCGGACGATCGTTCTTCGGAATGTAAACTGGCTTCCAGTCGTCTAGGGATATGTGAGAATATGGAATGAATTGCGCGTTCTCACCCAAAAAATGCATGAGATCCGGGTTTACCGTGTAAATCTTCTCGCAATAGCGAGCCATACGCTTAATTGCGCGGCGTTTAAGCTTGTCCGTGTCGGGCGAATAGTATCCTGGCCCAACATATTGCGCAATAGAATGCTCGAATATCCTAGAGAAACGTCGCCTTGGCGCGCGTCGTCGCCCTGATAGTGGACGAACAGGGGGCGGCGCAACAGGCGATACAGCCTGAGTTCGGCGAGCGAGAGCAACTGCAGATAGCTGGCCGCGCAGAACCGCTTCACTTTCGAGCACGCCTCTGTCGGGCTTGCTGAATTCGGTATCGGTCCCGCCCAGCCAGAACCGAAGTTGAAGTGGATGATGTCGAAGCCCAGCGCCACACGAACGATCGCTAGGCAGCGCTTCATCTCACGGCGGAATGGACCGTCGTTTTCAGACCAGATCACTTTCGTGCTGGAGTAGTTGAAAACGTCTCGCTTGAAGATCCAGGTTTCGCTCTCGACCCCCAGCTTTTCCAGGTGGCGCCGAGCCCCCTCGGATTACCACCCACCGAAGTGGGGAGGTGGACAACCCGATAACCACGCGGTGCAGGCTTCATCGTTCGAGCTGTTCTGAAACGGCAGATGTGTTGCGCGGCGGCGTATCAAAGCAGGTCCCTCAGGCCAGTTCTGGGGCGCACCACGGGGTATGCAGGTGAGTGCTCATCATGGATATGTCGCCGACAACATCGGAAGGCTGCCCTGGCACCGTCTCGAATCTGGCAGACCGGCCTACCAGCGCTTCGATTTCGCCGCAAAGTTCGCGCAAGGACAGCACCTGCGGGCCGGCGACGTTGTAGATCGCGCTCTCTTCACTGCCCAGCGCGGCAACCACGGCGGCGCTCGCGTCGCTCACGTGGATGGGGTTACTCCAGGCCGCACTCGCCCTGGATGGTGATGGGCCTGCCTTGCCGAACGTTGTCGATAAGCCGCGGGATCAGCATGGTTCGGTTCTGCCCTCTGCCGTAGATGAAGAAGAACCGCAGTACCATGATCTTCATGAAGCGCGCGTAACTCGACGCCAGCGCTTCACAACTGACCTTGCTGCCCAGGTAATACCCCAAAGTGTTCGGCTGAATGACCGGGGAGGTTTCGTGAAAGGTCTGAATGCCGCCGCTGTAGATGCCTCCAGACGACGCATAGACGAAGCGCTCGATGCCTGCCCGCCAAGCGAAATCGAGCAGACGCGCCGTGGAGGCGATGTTGACTTGAAAGACTTCCAGCGCGCGCGCCGGCACGTCGCGGAAATGCGCGGATGGGCTAGGTGCACGACGGCGTGCACCTTTTGGGGCAGCGCATCCACACCCCAGTCAGCCGCGAAATCCACTGGCAGGTATTGGATGCCGGGCAGTGGATCGCTCGGCATCGTATGCACCATGGCGTAGACCTCGTTGGCCGGGGCGAGGCTCTCCACCACGCTGCGTCCCAACAAACCGTTGGCGCCTGTCACCAGAATGCGCTTTCCAGTGGTCATGCCCGTACCCTTTCCTTCCTCACTCAAGCCGTGTGTCAACGTCAGTGGGAAACTGACCCAGTCGGCAACTCGAATTCGACCCACCGTTCAACGTGGTTCCTCCGAGAGGGAGGGGCGATGCTGTCGGCGGAGGAGCGGATGGAGTTGGATATTTTGAGAAAGCATGGGGCCGTCTTTCTGGAACTTGCACGGGCGACGGGACACTCTCGCAATGCGGTCGAGCGATAATTGCGTGGGGGTGAACGGCGGTTGTCCGAAAGCGAGGTCCAAAGCGCGCCGAGAAACTGGACCCGTTCAATGATCACCTGGTTGCGCGCGTTCAGGCAGCGGCGCCAGACCGCATCCCGGCGACGGTATTGCATAGTGAGATCGTCGCGCGCGTCTGCGATGGGGGCCTCACGCGCCTGAAGCAGTTTCTGCGCGGGCTGGTTCCTGCTCCTGTGCCTGATCCCGTTGATCGCTGCGAGATGGGCCCCGGCCATCAGATGCAGGCAGACTGGGCCACTGTCGGTCGCGGCAAAGATAAGTTGAAGGTGTTCATCGCGACGCTTGCTTGGAGCCGGGCCGCCTATGTCGAATTCTGCGACAATGAACGGGTCGAGACGCTGATCCGGTGCCACGAAAATGCATTTCTGGCTTTCGGCGCCGTGCCCGCGCGTGGTTCTCTACGACAACATGCGAACGGTCGTCATCGAGCGGAACACCTATGGGCGGGGTGTCCATCGGTTCCATGGCGGGTTCCTTGACTATGCGCGCCATGCCGGCCTTCTGCGACGCCTGTGTCAGTCGTATCGTGCGAAGACGAAAGGAAAGGGTGAGCGCTTCATCGGCTACCTGAAGCGGAGCTTCTGGATCCCCCTCGTTGCGTCTCTGCGACAGTATGTATTGAAGCCGGACAAGTACGCCCCAATGCCGCCGTGTCGTATTCGCCTGCCTCGATGCCCAGCACCTCCACTTGCGGTACCTTCACCTTGAGCTTGGCCTCGGACAAGGCCCGGCCAAACTCTGTGATCTGTGCGGAATGCGCCATTGCCTGTTCGTAGGGCAGTGAGGCAATACGATCACGAACATAGTCATCGACGAATTCTCGCGCGGGCGCCTTCTTCTTTGTAGCCATAAATGGCCAATTCTCCGTCTGGGGCGAGCAGACCGCGCAAATTGTTAAAGGCGCGCACCGAGTCGACCGTATGGTGCAGCACTTCCTGGCAGTAGATGAAATCGAACCGCCCCAAGCCTGAGAGGTCCCCGATCAGGGTGTCGAAACGCACACGTTCGGCATCCCTGAAGTTTTCGCGCGCCACATCGGCGGAAACAGATCCATGCCAACGATCTCGTCCTCCTCTGGGCGAGCGTGGAATAGGGCAGTCACCCGGCCATTGCCAGATCCAGCGTCGAGGATGCGTCGTCGATCGGCCAAGTGGGAGGAAAATTCGTCACAACTGCTAAAGCCGTTACGCTCAAAATTCCAACGCTGTGTATCCGAACCATCCCGCAGGGTTTCAGCAAAAAAAGCATTGCTGTTGTTCACCCATTTGTCCCGGAAGCTCCGCACCGCATTTCCCGTCATCAGGTACTCCGCAAAAATCAAGAAGTCGATGGCTCGACATTAAGCTTCCGCCGCCAAGGGAACAAGCTCACGCAAATCAGCAAACAACCAAACATAAGACTCGCCCTCCAGGCCATCGATGTCGCTGCAGGAAGTTCTAGGCGCAAGCCAACCAAACATACGGCAATCGACAGCCACATCACCGCTAATACCTGTAGCTTGCGCCATGGTATGGGCAGCGGGTGCAAGTGCTGCGTGTAATACAGATAGGCTGCAGTTAGAAACAGATAGGACAGGGACGTCGCCACTGCCGCACCCAGCGCGCCAAGCGAAGGGATCATGAGCAAATTCAGGACCAGGTTGAGTACGGCGGCCATCCAGGACAACCGCGCGAAAAGGTACGTCTTCTTCTCGATCGAGATGCCCAGGGCAGTCACTTGCATGGACGATTGCAGGATCAGCCCCAGCGCCAAGGCGGCCAGAGCCGGCCCGGCTCCGTGGTATTCAACAGGCATCAGCCAGGCCACGAGTTCGGGCGCGAACAGAGCAATCCCGCCACCCAGCGATGTCATGGCGCACAACAGCGCCAGCAGGATGTCGAGCATACTGGGTGCGATAGTTCTGCGGATGATCGGCCAGGATCTTGATGGCCAGCGGACTCCGGAAGCCTGCCCGAAGGCCAGGGAAACAAACAGAATGACCGATGCGAAACGGTGCGCGACAGAGTAGATCCCGACCTCCTCGACGGTCGACATGGTGGCTAACAACCATCGGTCCATGGAACCGAATAGCCAGAAAGCCAGGCCGGCGTAGATGAAAGGGTGGCCAAACTGCATCAACTTACGTGCGGCCACCGGGTCTACCCGCCACGTCAGGTCCGTGCGCACCGCATACAGGGCCAACGGAACCGCCGCAACCAGACCTGGCTTGCGCTGCCACAAGTCCGTCCAAACCCCAACCCAGCCAGACCACCGTGGACACCCCTGCCACAGCGGTCATGACACGCGAAATCAAGGCGATGCCTACAAAATGCCACGGCGCCATGTGAAGGCGCGTAACGTCTAACAGGTATTGCACTAGCTGCCCGGCAGCCATCAACACCAAACCAGCCAGCAATCCTGTCCACCCCAGGAGAGGGGACTCCTGCTGCGCCCAACGGCTGTACGCCACCAGGGCAATACCACCGAGCGCCAGGGCCGCGAGCAGAAGGAGCGATAATGCCGCCAGCCCGGAAGACACCAGGACCGGCCTTTGAGCCGGCTCGGTCTGCGTATCCCAGTAAAAGCGCTGCAGCGCGTTGTTGAGGCCGCAATTGGCCATCATGCCCAGCAAGGCGGTGGCCGTGAGCATCAGGTCCAACGCACCGAATGCAAGCGGCGAGAGCGCCGCAGCGATCAGCGGAAAGGCCAGAAACGCGATCAGCTTGGAGGCGAAGTCCGTGCCACCATAGATCGCCAAATCACGCGTGAGGTGGCGCAACACCATCAGTCGACGAGCCGGTTGTTGACCAGCGGATGCTCGACGCGTGGAAGACGGCAAGGAGTTCTTCCAGCAACGGATGGTACAAGTTGATGAGCGACTCCCGTCTTCCATAGACATAGTCAATCACCGCCTCAAATAAGTATGAGGCGGAATCCAAACCGTGATACTTCTCGACATACTGGCGCCCTGCTTTTCCGAGGCTTGCTCGCAGGTCTGGGCGAGTGATCAATTGACGCAACACAGAAACGAGGGTCTCAGGGGACGCGGAAACCACCGGACATTCGCTGAGATAAGACCATCGGCGCATCGGCGTGGTGTACTGCTCATCCTCCAGGTTGGCGACAACAGGCAATCCTGTTGCCAACCCCTCAAGTCCGTTAAGCCCATGCCCCGTAAATACAAGTTGCTCAACCAGAATTCCGCTTCTTCTTGAAGCACACGACGCACCTCGACGTTTTGCATGCGCTCGAGCAACTTGAGTCGAACCTTCAGGCCTTCAGCCTGCAGGCGAGCCACTGCCTCAATGACAAATTCGGTACCTTTAAAACCCCGATGGTTTGGAGCGTGACATATCACCACCTCGTCATTTGGGTTCACGATTTTCAAAGAGGCACGCCACTCCTGATGGTCAATGAACAACTGCGTGGGGATCAGCACATCCATCGCCCAAAACCATCGGGCCCCATGAAGCCGGAAATACCGCATCGGCGTGATGACACCAATATGCAACACGCCGCGCCACGTCCTCCTGCTTTCTTGCCATTTGCGGATAAGAAGACAGCAACCCGTGCTGGAGTGATGTTGACCGTATCGATCGATAGACATAGGCGTCAGCTCCATAAGGAATGACGACAACCTTTATGCCGGCCAATCTGAATAGCCGCGCTTGGAATTTGCCGAACCAGCTCTTGCCCGACGAATACTCCGTCGAATGAAATGAAGACGACGTCGAAATCGCGCAGGACCCGCAAGAAACCCATCCAGGGTCGTGCAAATGACGGGTAATGCTTATATTCCTCGGACAGAAGCAGGTCCCAGTCTTTGCGGTCGTTGATGGAGCTGTAAAAATCAGTAGTGAATGTCTGCGAAACGTACCCGGCGCGGCACATGGCCGTCGCCCAATACTTATTATTCAGTATTGGCACACTGCCCCAAAACAGCCTCGGCCCGAGCGTCGCCAGTAACCAGCAGACGCCTCCGCTGTCGCCCCCATAACGCGACCGCAACAAAGAGCAGGATGAACACCGCCTCCATGGCCGCAAGGATCAGGCACCTCACCAGCAGAACGACCAGCGCCCTCATCAACAAGACGACTCCATCGCAAGCCGAACGCAGCAATGAACAAGGTTACAAATCCTGCACCTCATGGCTACTGTAAACGCATTCTCAAAGAAGAAATGCGAGTACTGGGGGCCATTAGCTGACCGCCGACCTCAATCTGTCTTATTCGGAGCTTGCCTGAACCACAGGCCACGTCAACATAGCCTGGGACAATCGCTGTCACTTGCCCAGGTACGGCGCAGAATTTCTCTCCATCGTCCAAGAGTTCAGCATCCCATACGATCATGCGCTCGCCCTCAAACTCACAGAATGCACCTGTATAGGGTTTGTTGCTCGCATTGATCAGCCGCAGGATTTCCAGCGCCGGACGTCCCCAATCGATTTGCCCGTCCTCGGGTCGCCTCGGGTAGCATCTCAGCGCGTCTTTTGGGTTTTTCGACTGCCGCTCGAGAACGTATTCAGGATTTGCAGCCAAGTTGGCGACCGCACAAACCATCAAATGAGGTGTGGCACGCACCATCCAGTCCCAAACAGCGGTCACCTTCGTATCCTGGTTGATTGGAAGGTATTCCCGCGCGACGATGTCCCCACTATCCAACTCC
The DNA here is from genome assembly GCA_963713575.1 of uncultured Alphaproteobacteria bacterium. Lineage (GTDB taxonomy): Bacteria > Pseudomonadota > Alphaproteobacteria > Rhizobiales > Hyphomicrobiaceae > JAGVSR01. Next base: position 76,557 of record CAVQMH010000001.1, on the reverse strand, counting down.
CCCCCGATCATGCGATGAATGCAGAGACCGATGTGCACTCGCCATTTAAAATCGCCCACGCTTGACATGCGTTCCCGCGGTAGCGAGGGAGATCCCCGCCGTGGGCATTGAGAATTCCCAGTGGGAATATTTCAATGACCTCTTGTGGAATTACGCCCGTATAGTTGATGCTGACAGCGATGTCGGCTTTCGACGCCTTGAGAAGATCTATGTGGCTGGCGATTGGGACACCCTGTGCAAACGGGACCCCCATTTGATCGGCCAGCGCTCTGAAATCTGCGGCGGTTCGAGTGTATTCTGGGGTTTCTTTCGTTGTAACAACGCAAGCAATCTTGTTTCCCTCTTTTTCCAGGGCAACAGCAGTATCGAAAAGAATTTCCGTTCGACCAATTATTGCGACTTTCACGTTCACGCTGCGTGCATATTGCGTTTCGAATTAATCGCTGAGCACTGATAGCAGTTGCTTCAGCCGGTCTCGCGTACCGTATCCTTCGTAGCGGTGCTTTATCAGTTCCTCAGGAATTCGATGCAAAGCTCTCGTCGCCTCATATCTTTCTGTGTTCTCCGTATTTAAGAACACGTGTATCGGATGAAAGTCGAATACCCGCAAGCCGGGCGCTGAAGCAATGCGTCAAAGTCCTCTCGCCTACGATTACCCAAACACCAAAGTTCGTCCGAAAAATGATAGGGAACTTTGATCAATCCGTTCTCAAGGATGAATGGGCGCAGTTCAGTTTGAATTGCCAGGAATGTAATCATTCGAGTTGTGCGTCAAACCTGAGGAAACAAAAAGTTGACTAAGCCTCGACGACTGAACCAAGCTATGGCTACGCACTGATCTGGCTTCAGGAACGATAGCCATGAGCGTCTGAACGATGTCCGCAGCGCTCCCCTCCGCTTTCCCCTCCAACAACGGATTAAAGTTCGGGTGTATCCCCAACTCCCAATCCGTTACCTCGCGAATGTCGCCCAAGAGATTTGTTGGATTAGTTGCATACCATGTCACTTTCGCGCCAAATGGACGAATTAGCTCAATAGTGTCGCGCAACACTTCGTCATGAGCCCAATCAATATCGAACGTCAGAAACATCCGATCCCAGCTGCCCGACTCATTCACATTGATCTGGCTCAACAATCCAAAAAGATCAGATTTCATCCGCTTCCTTCGCAGTCTTTTCCGGCCGCCAAAGGCGAATACAAACCCTGTGCCCCTCGTGGTAGAAAAAGGCCGGGAACTCATCCGGATCACATGAGCGGATCTGATTGAACAACTCTGAGAGTGGGCGCGTGGGGTCAATCTCGGAATTCTGCCGGGGTCCGCTTTTTCGGAAACTCACTGGCTTGACTTTGAGCTTGAGGCCGGGTCTTCTGTAATCCCGCCTCCAGTGCGGCAATCGCATCGATAACGAGCTGCGGCTCACTTGCATAGACTTTCCGCTGAAGAGAGCGAACTGTGTCAAATGCGGTGAGCGGGACAGAGCTCTGGGCCAAAATGTCGCCACGATCCATTTCTGCTGTCATATAGTGGATCGTGGAGCCACTCTCCTTCTCGCCGTTAATCAAGATGTAAGCAGCCGTCGTTGGCCCGCGATAGCGCGGTAGCAGTGTGTCGGGTGCAGGTTCAAGGCAGGCTGAAACATCTTCAGCAATTCGCCATCAATGAGATACGGGAAGCCGACGGAGAGCAACGCCCTGCCGGCGTATGGCGTTAACGCTCCCCTCAGCGCCACTTTTTCCACCTCAATTATCGTTGTTCCTAAGGCGCGAAGGCGAACCAGAGACTGTTCCAGCCTTGCACTACGCCCGGGGACCAGAATTGCTGGAACATCGATCCCCTCAATGAGCATTCGTTCGACACATGCCTCACGCCCCGCGCCTCCGAACAGCACCACCCACTGCCTGTTGCTCACATTCATTTCTCTAGAGCCGAAAAGGGCACAGTGTAGAACCCAGGGTATCCTTTGAGTAGGACCTGTCGATCCATGCCTCGCAGGGTCGTCGCGTCAGCGAACATGCGGGTGTAGTAGTGGTAGCGCAGGTCGCTGGTCCCCCATCGCGACTTGAAGTGGTAAACACCATGCTGGGTAAGCCACGTACCGCCCCAGTTCCATTTCTTCGCGCGCCGCTCCACCACGGCATCGCGCATCGCGAGATGAATGAGTGCACTTAGCGGCTGCGCACTACGCCAATTTTCGTCAGTCGCAGGTATAAAATATTCAACCGTATCTTTGAAAGTAAAGAACATTAGTGCACAGACAATCTCTCCAGAGTTAGCTCGGGCGGTGTATATGCGATAGTCCCGGTCGTAAACGAGTTGACTTACGATTGACGTAAAGAATCGCTTTGGCTTGGGGATACCGCCTATCCCAACGATATTCGTCTCGTGCAATTGGTGAAGCGCATCGATCACATCTGGCCCGAACTCATGCGTGAAAGCCATATCACTTCTAATAGCTTTTCGGACAATATTGCGGGTCTTTTGGTGATATACTGCTAGCAAAATTTCATTGACTTCGTCAGAATCTTTTACCTCTGGCAAGAAAGGTGATTTGACCAATTCGCTCATCGCGAAACTGGAAAGCCAATGCATGCCGAAAAATCTCTACATCTCGTGAAGGGCGTGTCGATTACCGTAGCGAAGGTTACACCGCGATCCCGGCACAGTTCTGCTATGGTTCAGCCATGCTCGGGCCGACAGACGGCTCAGCCTTTGGATGCAGGACAATACTTCCGTGGCTCCCAAAGAACGGCAGAGAGTTGAGCGCAGGGCCTAGCGGGCCATTTACTATGAAAGTGGGCAATGCGCCGAGCAATTGCGCACCCTCAAATGCCAAGAGATACCAATCCTCCGCGGAAGGTAGGAAGCTTTTCAAAAACCGTCGATAACCGAGCGAGTGATATAGCATCGCCGACGAGCACTGCTCTAACAATTCTTCGTAGGACCGCTCACTCTCTTGGTCTAATTTGACGATTTCAATCGCCACTAAACACCTCCTCCGCGGCCCGCAAAACCTGCGGTCTGCTCGTCGACTGTCAAAGAAGGATGGAATGGCAGCGAAACAACACGTTCATACAATTTATTAGCTGTAGGGAATAAATGGTCATCCAAACCTAAGCGCCATGTAAACCGACTCAAACACCGCGCCGAACTTGTACGCCTCTCGCAAGGAACCCGGATCTGATTTCCTCAAATTCATGTTCGGTGTGCAGGGTATATCGATACAAAAAACGTGCGCTTTGAGGATAGCCCGGTCGCGCACTGCTTAGTTGATCTCCCGCAACCTGGTGGTAGGCCGCCAGCATTTCAGCGCGGCGTTCCAAGAAGGCTGAATACCGGTTCAACTGAGCTAAACCTAATGCAGCTTGAATGTCAGACATGGAGCCAACGCTGGAGGCATTCTCGAAATTTGCCGAATTCAGTAAAGCACGAGCGCGATCCAGCCATCGAGATCGAGGCCACCAGCATGCCCCTTCTCCGGTGGACAGGCATTTAGTCGCATGAAATGACAGGATGCCGATAGTCCCCGCGGCACCCGCCCGCCTTCCGTGGATCTCCAAGCCAAAGGCTTGGCATGCATCTTCAATGATCGGCAAACCTAATGCTTCTAGACTCTAATATTGCAAGGATGCCCAAAGAGTGACGGCATGGATCGCTTGGGTCCGTACGCTAATGGCTTCACGGACGGTATCTAATGTGATCACACCGGTCTGATTAACATCGCAAAGACGTGGAATTGCGTTCACAGAGCAGATAGCAGCGAGCACATTCCAGCAAACATACGTGGGCAATATAACTTCATCACCCGCGCGAACGCCCAAAGCCTTCAGAGCCAACGCCAATGCTGCTGTGCCACTAGTGCATGCGACGCCGCCGCTAGCACCCAGATAACCAGCAGTTGCATTTTCAAAGCATTGAACACGACTGCCGCGAGCGATCATGCCCTCGCGAAGCGCTTGGTCGACAGCCGCTCGGTCGGTCTCCTCAACCCGAAGGTCGGGAATGCGGCACCGACGGCTCAATCAAAGGTGTGCTCCAGCCAAGCTTCCAAATTCAGAAGCGACCAGATCAGAAGGCGTCGATTTTCCTTACCTTCCAGATGCTGACCGACCAACTCACCGACGACATCGCGATTGAGGTACTGATACACTAATGCATTTCTGTTCAGCAGCGTGCGCCGCACGAAGTCGATGCTCTCGCCCTTGAACCAGCTCGCGTCCGGCGCCGAGAAGCCCTGCTTCTCGCGCCTTCGTGACTTCGGCGGGCATGTACCGCGCCATGACGTCGCGCAGGATCGCTTTGCCGTCGTGGGTTTTCTGGAAATACTGTCGCTGCTTGTCGCCCGGCTCGTTTTCGTTGATGCCGCAGCACGTCGGCAGGTTGCCGAGCTTGAGGCGCACCGGGCAGTCGCATCGCGAAATCCACCAGGTCGTTGTCGAGGAACGGCACCCGCGTTCTCCAGGCCGTGCGCCATGCTGAGCTTGTCCTCGACGACCAGCAGCCCGTGCAGGAAGGTCTTGGCCTCGAAGTAGAGCGAGTGGTTGATGTAGTCCTCTGGGCGGATCCAGCTCGTTGTCGTGAGTCAGGAAGACATCGCGGAAGATGTCGCGGGTCCAGACGTGCTTCACGTCGTTCCAGATCGGCGCGAACACTTGCTCGAGAGTGCCGGTTGGGGATCAGCCGCTGCCAGTAGAGATAATACTTGTCGACGTAGTGCTCGAAGTCCTGGTTGACCACCGCCCGGTAATAGCGCCAGGGATAACCGCCGAACAGTTCGTCGCCGCCGGCGCCGGAGAGCACGACCTTGACGAACTTGCTGGCCAGCTGCGCGGCGTAGTAGTTCGGGTAGCTCTGCCCGACGCGCGGCTCCTCGAGGTGCCAGGCCAGCTTGGGCAGGCAGCGCTCCATGTCGCCGGCCTTGAGCACCATTTCGTAGTGCTCGGTCTTGAAGCAGGTACGACATGGCCTCGGCCTTGTCGCGCTCGTCGAAGCCCAGCTCGATGCCGGAGGCGGAGCGCAGATCGAAGCCGCAGGTGAAGGTCTTGAGGTACGGGAAGCTGCTGCGCGGCAACGGCGGTGATCGAGCCGCGAGTCCATGCCGCCGCTGAGGTAGCGCCGAGCTCGACGTCGCTGACCAGCTGGCGGTTCACCGCCTGGCGGAACAGGCGGTCCAGTTCCTCGACGTACTCCTGCTTCGTCGGCGGGCTGCTCCGGGTTCGCGGAAGCGATAGTCCCAGTAGCGGGTGCGACTCAGGTCTGCCGCGCCCGTCGCAGGTCGATACGCAGCGTAGTGCCCGGCGGGCAGCAGGTGGATGTCCTCGAAGCAGCGTGCGGTCGGTGAAGATGTTCTGGAAGGTGAAGTACTCCAGCAGAGCGGGCTTGTCGAGCTCGCGCTGGAAGCCGGGTGGGCCAGCATGGCCTTCAGCTCGGAGCCGAAGACGAAGGCGTTGCCCTGCTGCGCGTAGTAGAGCGGCTTGATGCCGTAGCGGTCGCGGGCCAAGCAGCAGCGTGCGCTCCTTGCGGTCCCAGAGCGCGAAGGCGAACATGCCGTTGAAGCGTCAGCAGCGCGCCGGTACCCCACTGGCCAGCGCGTACAGCACCACTTCGGTGTCGGTCCGCGATCGAAACCATGCCCGCCGCCTCCAGTTCAGCGCGCAGTTCGCGGAAGTTGTAGACCTCGCCGTTGTAGACGAAGTACGATAGCGGTGATCGCGCGCTGATCATCGGCTGATGCCCGGCCGGCGACAGGTCGATGATCGCCAGACGGCGGTGGCCGAGGCCCACATTGCCGTCGATCCAATGCCCTTCGCCGTCGGGGCCGCGGTGGGCGATGGCATCCGTCATCCGCTGGAGGACGACCGGCGACACCGGCGTCGCCGTCGAGATGGATCAGGCCGGCAATGCCGCACATGGCAGATGCTTGCATGCTCACACACGCGTTCGATCACATGCGCCTGTTCGCTTCACTCATGCCATGGAACAGCGGCAGCGAGATGCTGCAGTCGTTGGCAGCATAGGCATCGGGAAAGTCTTCGGGCTGCAAGCCGTACTTCTCGCCGGTAGAAGGCCAGCATGTGCACCGCGTGCGTGGCCGGGCGGGTGGAGATGCCCGCCTGCTGCAGCCGTCCATCCATGCGTTTCGCTGCTGATTGATGCGGGGAATCGAGTCCGGCGTAATCGGCTCGGGCTGGAACAGGCAGGGATAGCTTTGGTAGCCATGCTCCAAGCCCGTCCAGGATGGGCTGGCGTCTTCAGCCACGGCAGGTCGGCAAAGGCCTCGTCGTAAATCGCGGCCAATCGCCGGCGCTCCGCGATGATGCCGTCGCGCTCGGTCCATCTGCGCCGAGCCCAGGGCCGCCTGCAAGTCCGTCATGCGCTGGTTGTAGCCGGCGTCGGGATGATCCGCCAGCAGGTAGGGCCGGGCGCCCATGTGGCGCTGCAAGTCCGACATGGCCGCGCCGTGGTCGCGCAGGCGGCGCAGCCTCTCGGCCAGGGCGTCGTCCTGGGTGGTGATCATGCCGCCCTCGCCGGTGGTGATGGCCTTGCGGGGATGGAAGCTGAAGCAGCCGGCATGGCCGAATGTGCCGACATGCCGGCCCTTGTAGCGGCTGCCGAACGCCACAGGCCGCGTCTTCCACGACCCAGAGGCCATGTTGCTTGGCCATCTGCTGAATCGGCGTCATGTCCGCCGCCAAGCCGAACAGGTGCACCGGCAGGATGGCCTTGGTGCGGGGCGTGATCTTCTGCTCGAGCTGAGCCGACATCCAGATTGAAGGTGTCGAGGTCGATGTCGCAGAACACCACCTTGCCGCCCAGGTGCTCGACCACGTTGGCGGTGGCGATCCAGGTGAAGGCCGGGCACGATGGCCTCATCGCCCGGGCCAAAGCCCAGCGCGGCCAGCGACAGATGCAGCGCGGTGGTGCAGGACGTGACGGCGATGGATGCCTGGCACCGGTGAAGGCGGCACCATTTCTCTTCGAACTCCCGCACCTTCGGGCCCTGCACCAGCCAGCCGCTACGCAGCGGCTCCAGCACGCTCTGCATTCTCGGCCTCGGTCAGGCTAGTGCGGGCGATGGGAACGTTCATCTTGCGTGGCTTCACTCATGCCGGCAATCCCACGGCCTGGCGGCGCGCTGCGACTTCGGCCTTGTGGGTGGCGCGCCATTCGATCAGGCGTCTTGCAGGCCTTCTCGCAGGTCGATGCTGGCGGTGAAGCCAATCTCCGCACTGGCCTTCTTCGGGCAGCCGATGCGGTTGCGCACGAAGGTGGCCTGGCTGCGCGGGGCGTAGCTGAATCGGCTTGCTCGCAACCGGTGAGTTCCAGCAGCATCTCGGCCAGTTCCTTGAGCGAGGTGCGCTTACCGGTGCCCACGTTGTAGAACGTGTCCGTAGTCTCCGCCTTCATGGCGCAGACGTTGGCCAGGCCGCAGTCCTCCACCGCCACGAAATCGAAGGCCTCCGAGCCGTCGCCCAGGATGGTGGGGCTTCGCCCTTGTCGATGGCGTCGAGCATCTTCATGATCACGGCGATGTAGGCGCCGTGGTAGTCCTGCCGCGGGCCGTAGACGTTCATGTAGCGCAGGCCCACGTAGTTCAGGCCATAGCGGTGGTGGAAGGCCCGCAGCATCGCTTCGCCGGCAATCTTGGTGGCGCCGTAGAAGTTCTTGTTGTTGAAGGGATGGTCTTCGGTCCATCGGCTCCCGCACCGCATCGCCGTAGACCGAGGCGGAGGACGAATAGACCAGCCGCTTCACGCCCTTGGCGACGCAGGCTTCCATGCACGTTGAAAGTGCCGCGGACGTTCACATCGAAGGCGGACTCGCGGGTATTCGTGGCACTGCAGCAGCCAAAGCGCGGCCAAGTGGAACACGCCGTCGGCGCCCTTCATCGCGGCGTTGCAGGATGTCCGTCTGCATGATGTCGCCGCCCGACGTCGATAGATCTTGAACGCGAGGATCCTTCATGGCTTCCAGCAGGTTCTCGCGGCGTACCGCGGACCAAGTTGTCGTAGATCAGGATTTCGCCGACATCTTCCTTGACCAGGCGATCGACGGTGTGCGAGCCGATCAGGCCTGCACCGCCCACCAGCACCAGTTTCTTGCCTCGGATGTCCATGTGCATTCCTCGTTGATCTGCAGTTGCCTCAGGCCAGGCACAAAGCAGAGTGCAGCGGGTTGACCATGCGCGCTTGGGTGTTTTGCGTCGAGCCCCGGGTGCATCGGAAGGCTCATGCACGGCGCTGGTCGATCCGATCGCCCACTGGCAGGCGGGCCGATGGATCGGCCACCGCGGGCTGCTTGTTCAGAGGAATCGGGTAGTGCACCGCGGTGGGGACGCCGGCCTGCCTGAGCGCCGCCAGCACCGCTTCGCGGTTCTCGCACCTGGATGGTGTACTGGGCCCAGGCACTGAGTATTGTGGCGCTCGACGTGCGGAACGGTGTCGATGCCCACGCGCGAAGCAGTCGCTGGTAGCAGGGCGAGCCATGCTCGTTCGGCCGCCAGCGCAATTTCACCTCGTCGCGGAATCTGGCAGCTTAGCGCAGCAGGATGGCCGCCTGGATTGTGTCGAGCCGCCCGTTGATGCCTACACCGGAGTGGTGGTAGCGGCGGTCCTGGCCGTGGACGCGGATTTCGCGCATCAGCTTGGCGAGCTGCATCGTCGTCTGTGAAGCAGGCGCCGCCGTCGCCGTAGCAGCCCAGCGGCTTGGCGGGAAAAACTGGTGCAGGCGATCGCTGAAGGTTGCAGCCGCTTGCGACCCTTGTACTTGCGCCGAAGCTTTGGGCGGCATCCTCGATCACCGGGATGCCGTGCGCGCTGGCGATCGCGTTGATGGCGTCGAAATCGGCCACTGCCCGTACAAGCTGACCGGCATGATGCCCTTGGTGAGCGCGGCGTGATGGCCGCCTTCAGCAGCGCCGGATCGATGTTGTAGGTGTGCGGATCGATGTCGACGAACACTGGCTTGCGCCCGCAGCGCGATCGTTTCGGCGGTGGCGATGTAGGTGAATCCCGGGCGTGATGCACCTCATCGCCCGGGCCGACGCCCAGCGCCATCAGCGCGATCAGCAGCGCATCGGTCCCGTTGGCCACGGAGATGCAGTGCTTGGCGCCCGTGAAGGCAGCGAGCTCCTCCTCCAGTTAGCGACCTCGGGCCCATGATGTACTGGCCGTGGTCGAGCACGCGCTGGATGCGCGCGTCGATCTGGGCTTGAGCGCGGTACTGGCTCTTCAGGTCGATGAATTCCATCAGCGCGATGGCTCGGATCGCCTTGGTTCGATGTCTGGCAATTCAGTGACCAGTCTGCAGTCGACCGTCGCGTTAGAAATGTAGCGTTCGCCCGTGTGCTGCGGCACGTGGCTTCGGCAGTGCCACTGAGCGGCAGGTCGAGCTCGTTCGCCGTGGCTGGCTCATCCAGCCGATCTGGCGGGCCGGCACGCCAACCATCAGGGCGAAGTCGGGCACGTCGTGGTTGACCACCGCACCGGCCCCGACGAAGGCGTATCGCCCCACGGTGCGCCGCAGACGATGGTGGCAGTTGGCGCCGAGCGTGGCCCCCTGCTTCACCAGCGTGCGGCGGTACTCGTCCTTGCGCGTCACCGCCGAGCGCGGGTTGTAGACGTTGGTGAAGACCATGCTAGGGCCACAGAACACGTCGTCCTCCAGCGTGACCGCGTCGTACACCGCGACGTTGTTCTGGACCTTGACGTTATTGCCGATGACACGTCGTTGCCGACGAACACATTCTGGCCGAACGAGCATTGTTCGCCGATCCTCGCACCGGCGCAGATGTGCACCCAGTGCCAGACGCGGGTACCGTCGCCGATCCGCGCGCCTTCGTCGACGATGGCGGATGGGTGAATCGTGCAACTCACCCGCGAGCCCCGGCGACAAAGGGATGCACCTCACCAGTGGTCACGACCGGCGCCGTACGGATATTCTGCACCGTTTCAATGGCGACACGGTTGTCTTCCAGTCCAAAGCCTTGCCCAGCGAGGATTTCTCGATAGGACAGTGTGTGCAGGTCCGTGAAGCCGTCCGGAGAATTCGATATTTTCCCCGTCGGCAGTGATCGCCCGGAAGGTTCGCTTGCCCTTTTCGCGCTCGGCAGCAGGCACATCGTTGACATCGATCGACAGGAACCAGCGCACCCGCGCGCGCTCGTACTCCAGATAACCAGCAGCCTTTGTGGGTGTAGACAGATGCACAATGTTTGCTTGCACCGCGCCGAATACGAAGTGCAGCATGTCGTAGAAATGCACACCGATGTTGGTCGCGATGCCGCCTGATTTATCCTCGTTACCCTTCCAGCTCTGCAGATACCAATTCCCGCGAGAGGTAATGTAGGTCAGGTCAACATCGTACTTGTGTCCCGCTGTGGTCGCGACTTTCTCGCGCAACGCGATGATAGCGGGGTGTAGGCGTAGCTGCAGGATGGTGTTGATCTTGCGGCCCGTGTCGATTTCGATTTCTTTCAGTCCGTCGATGTTCCACGGGCTCAGCACCAGTGGCTTTTCGCAGATCGCATCAGCGCCCGACCGCAGCGCAAAGCGCATGTGGCTATCATGCAGATAGTTGGGCGATGCGATAGAGACGTAATCGACGCCCTTCCCCGCCCTTCGTAGCTTGTCGATGTGGCGATCAAAACGCTCGAATTCTGTGAAGAAATGCGCATCGGGGAAGTGGCTGTCGATGACCCCGACAGAGTCGCTAGGATCGAGAGCCGCCACAAGGCGTTTCCGGTATCGCGGATGGCGATCATGTGGCGCGGGGCGATGTAGCCGGCCGCGCCGATCAGTGCAAAACGCTTCATTTCGCTCCCCATCACAGCCTCAGATCGCTGTCGGTGGCTGGCAGTAAATATTTCAGGTCGTAAAGCAGATGCCCGGGCTTGCCGAAGGCGCGCAGCTGATCCGCGCCCATTTGGCGGAACTGATCGTGCGCGACTGCCAGGATGATGCCCTCGTAGGCCCCGGTTTCGGGCTGGGCAACCGGTGTGATGCCGTACTCCTCCCGAGCTTCGGCGGGATCAACCCAAGGGTCGTGCACATCAACGTCGGCTCCGAAGACACGCAGTTCGGCAATCAGGTCGACAACGCGGGTGTTACGCAGGTCGGGGCAATTCTCCTTGAAGGTAAGCCCCAGCACCAGCACACGCGCGCCCTGCACATGGATGCGCCGCTGTAGCATCGCTTTGACCATCTGCCCTGCCACATAGGCACCCATACCGTCATTGAGCCGCCGACCGGCCAGAATAATCTGCGGGTGATAGCCGGTCGCTTCGGCTTTGTGGGTCAAGGTAATAGGGATCGACGCCAATGCAGTGGCCGCCTACCAGACCGGGGCGAAATGGAAGGAAATTCCACTTCGTGCCGGCCGCCTTCAAGACGGCCTCGGTGTCGATGCCCATTCGATTGAAAATCACGGCCAATTCATTGATCAGCGCGATGTTCAAATCCCGCTGGGTGTTTTCGATGACCTTGGCCGCTTCGGCGACACGGATGATGGCGCTTGGTGCGTGCCGGCCGTGACGACTGAAGCGTAAAGGGCATTGACGTATCGGCGGCCTTTGGTGTCGAGCCCGACGTCACTTTGGTAATCGTGGTGAGGCGGTGGTGTTTGTCACCAGGGTTGATGCGCTCCGGGCTGTAGCCGGCAAAAAAGTCGACATTGAAACGCAAGCCCGAGACACTCTCGAGGACTGGCACGCAGTCTTCCTCGGTCGCGCCGGGATAGACGGTCAATTCATAGATCACCACATCGCCGCGTTTGAGAACGTGGCCGATCGCTTCCGACGCTTTAATCAGCGGCGTTAAGTCGGGCTGCTTATGCCCATCGATGGGCGTTGGCACCGTGACGATAAAGGTGTTGCAGTCCCGCAAATCATCGAGCGTGCTGGAGTAGTGCAGGTGAGTGGCGCTGCGCAGTTCCTCATCGGACACCTCCAGCGTGGCGTCGTGGCCAGCGCGCAGCGCGGCGATACGTGCGGTGCTGATGTCGAAACCAATGACGGGGCGTGTTTTGCCGAACTCAACCGCCAGGGGCAGGCCCACATATCCGAGACCGATAACGCCCAGACGTGTCTTCGCAAGATCCAGATCGAACATGAGTTCCTCAGACCCGATAATAGTCGCGATACCAACCCACGAAGCGCGCCACGCCTTCTCGGAACGGGGTTTGGGGACGATAACCGGTGAGGTTGCAAAGAAGCGTCGCGTTGGCCCAAGTCGCTGGAACGTCGCCGGTTTGCATGGGGAGAAAGTTTCGGATGGCCTTGCGCCCGATCTCGGCTTCGATCGCGTCAATGAAATCAAGCAGGCGCACTTTCTCGGAATTGCCGATATTCACGACCCGGAAAGGCGCCACGGGCGACAAGCTATCACCCTCGCACCACCGTTTCCTGACCGCCGGGCACCGCGTCGATCAGTCCGCGGATGCCGCGAACCAGATCGTCAACATAGGTGAAATCACGCCACATCTGGCCATGGTTGTAGATGTCGATGGGTTCGGCTTCGAGTATGCCCTTGGTGAATTTGAACAGCGCCATGTCAGGCCGTCCCCATGGGCCATAAACCGTAAAAAAGCGGAACATAGTGATGGGTAGTCCGTAGAGGTGCGCATAGGAATGGCCCATCGCCTCATTGGCCTTCTTGGTCGCAGCGTAGATGGTCAACGGCGTGTCGGCTTTTTGACACTCATCGAAGGGCATCTGGTCGTTCGCGCCATAAACCGAGCTGGTCGAGGCCATCAAAAGATGCCCGCACGCCGTACGCCGCGCGGTCTCCATGACGTTGAAGGTGCCGACGATATTGGCGTCAATATAAGCGCGAGGATTTTCCAGGCTGTATCGGACCCCGGCCTGGGCGGCGAGATGAACGATCACATCAGGCGTAAAGGCATCGATCGCCTCATCAAGAGCCGCCGTATCCTCAAGCATTGCTTCGGTCCGCGTGAAATTCCCATTTTGTAGAAGCATGGCATGGCGCCGCTCCTTGAGCCGGACGTCGTAGTAGTCGGTCATCCCGTCATAGCCCGCTACAATGAAACCCTCGGCCAAAAGCAGCTTGGCGAGATGAAAGCCAATGAAGCCCGCCGTTCCGGTTATGAAGACTCGCCTCATTTGGGATCGCTCAATCATCGCAAGATATAATTCTCTGTTTTCTCGCCCCGCGTGCTTTGAGCGCAGGACTTAGAGTTGAGCAAGGCCCGTACCCATTTTGAGATCCAATAATTGGAAATACTCTATGAGACGCGACATGAGATAGGGCGTGTGATGCAATGAAGACGTCTCGTCGCAGACAGGCATCAGAGATCCGGCTTTGTAAACAAGGCAGTTTATTGAATGCGTCGTCCCTCATACCGCTACTTCTTCAACTGCGCCGCCAATGCGGCACCCTTCCCTTTGTCAATCTCGGCCCGCACCTCCTCGATCTCAGCCTTGATCGCCTCGTACTCAGCCATCTTGCGCGCAATAAACTGATGGGTCAGCGTGGCTTTCTCAGCCAGCCCTTTAGGCGTCAACTTATAGGCATACCGCCGCCTATCGCTCGAGGAGGCAAAATTGCTCCATTTGATCAAACCCTTATCCAGCAGCGCAGCAAGCAAATAATGAATTGCGCCGGTGCTAACCCCTACAGCCTTCGCCAAGTCGCGCTGTGACATTTCGGGGTCATGTTGCAGGAGACGCAGGATGCGAAAATGCACATCCTCTTTCAGCTTGTCGCGTTGGGTGCCCACTACCTTGGCGCTATCACAAAAGCTACCGCACAAGGACTGCCTCCACGGCGCCTTGCTGTAATCGATCTAGTCTTGCTACCGTACTCTGGCATATTCGCTCAACTTTGAGCGATATAGCCTTCTCTGACTGGATGCAAGACGCAACTCTGCTGCTAGACGGGATCGAGCTGTATTGTCGACAGTTTTACGCGCACACTGCCGTTCAACAAATTCATCAGCACGACGAGGCGATCCCGTTCGGCCATCTCGATGATTTGCCCCACAACACCGTCGAACGGGCCACCAGTCAGCTTTACCTGCTGGCCGACGTACCAGGGTGTTTCGGGTCGCAGGATGACCCCGTCAACCTCGCGTGCGCGCAACGTGCTGATAAACTGGGCATTGAGAAGCCCGAGCTGAGATCCGAACTTGATCAGTGAACGCACGCCATAGGTCGATCTAATTGGATACCAGCGACCGACGGCAGGGTCGATCTCTACGAAGACATAGCCGCGAAACAGGGGACGCGCCGTGTACTTCACGGTACGCGCGAGCTGCACACGCTTCATAATCTTGGGACAATAAACCGTATAGTTTTGGCGCTCCAGGTTAGCGATAGCAACAGCTTCACGGTGTGGATGTGTCGCGACCGCTACCCAGGGAAGGTTGGGGCCAGCTGACGCCTGGAACTCCCGCTTAAAGCTCAATTTGACCCCCAAACGCAAAAGCTACCAACAGAATAAGGTTACCAAGATACACAGACCCCCGACCCAAGACGAGACCGCTGGCAACAGCGATGCAGGTGCCGCGGATTTAGCAACTTGTCCCAGCTCAAAAACTGCCCTATTGGAAAGCAGAGCGGCTTTCTATCAAACTCTGAAAAGTGGTGTTTTTTTGCTCATGCAGTTGAATGGTTTCGCATTTCGCTTGTCCAAATGCTCCTCGATCCAGCCCTCTGCTTCGGGCGAGACGCGCCACACAGCGGCAACAGGTCCGCTAGGCGGTAGCGCCCTGGGGAACACCCAGCGCTCTGCTAACTCATTCGAGTGGAGGGAAGCGTTGATTGTGCGCACGCCGCAAGGCAATTGGGTCATCGTAGCAGCGGCTTGGCCGGCACGCCGACGGCTGTGATTCCACTCGCCAGACTTCGAACAACCACGGCTCCCGCCCCAACAGTCACGCCGGCTCCGATGGTGATCCCTTGCCGGATCGAAGCCCCAATCCCAATCCAGCTTTCCTCGCCCACCGATACGTTGCCCGCCAGATGTGCGCCTGGACACACGTGCACCCCATCGGCAATGACGCAATCGTGGTCAATGCTGGCGCCTGTGTTGATGATACATGCGGACCCGATACGCGCGCCGATGTTGATGATCGCTCCCGCGACGATAAGTGTACCGGCACCTACTTCGACCTCGGGCGATACAATTGCGGCAGGGTGACGGATGCTGGCGACGGCAAGGCCTGCGTCCGCGTACCGGCGCAACAAGGATCGGCGCACTTCTGACCTGCCAATCGCGACAAACATTTCGTCGCTAGGTTGGGCCGTAACAATCGCATCGCTGTCGCGCCCGATTACCGGCCAGGAGCCGGTCATCCGCTGTTCGGGCCAGTTGGCATCAGGAATACAATCTGCGACCATCGACCCATGGCGCGTGCACAGTCAGCTGCCACCCTGCCGTGGCCGCTGGCGCCAATCACCAGAAGTCTGCCGCCTGCCATGTGGTCACAAGTCCTGGGGGCTGCCGCGGAACCGGTCCATGGTCGCACGGCCTGGCTGGGTGATATCTTCGCGCTTCAGGACCTTAGCGACGGTCAACCACAGGATCTTCAGATCGAGCCCGAACGAGCGGTTCTCCACATACCAAACGTCGTGCTCCAGCCGTTGCTCCCAGTCGACGGCATTGCGCCCGTTGATCTGTGCCCAGCCGGTGATGCCGGGCCGCACCTCGTGGCGCCGGGCTTGGCGGGCAGAGTAGAGCGGCAGATACTCGGTGAGCAGCGGACGTGGGCCAACCAGGCTCATATCGCCCTTGAGCACGTTCCAAAGCTCGGGGAGTTCATCGAGGCTGGTGCTCCTCAGCCAGCGACCGAACGGAGGCAACCGATCACTGTCTGGCAACAGGTTGCCGGACGCATCGCGCTCAGCCGTCATCGAACGGAACTTGAAAATACGGAAGATGCGCCTGTCCTTGCCGGGGCGGGCCTGGGTGAACAGCACTGGAGAGCCGAGGCTCCTTCGCACCAGAACAGCGAGAACGAGCAAAACCGGGATGCCCGGGACCAACAACACCAGCGTTACGGAGATGTCGAAAACTCGTTTGACGACGTCGCGGGGCAGAGCACTTTTTTTATGCAGCTAATGCTCGTTGAACAATTGCTCGTTTAGGTAGTAATTGCGTCGGAAGTGTTAAGCTCCGTCGACAATGGCCGACGTTGATCGCAGTAGTTGTCCAGCAGCGGCGCATTTTCTCAGATAAGATATCGCTTTTTGGGTCGGTGCTATAGTCAGCACGCTACAATTCTGACGGCGATGACCCGCAAGCGCGCCGCTTTGGGAGTTTTATCCCAGCTTGCGACCATAGTTTCCACCCGCATCGACGGTTAATTCGTGCCCGTTCGAGGGACGGCCGAACTGCTAGGATACCCGCTCCTCCCTCGGCCGGTGCCAACTGAAGGAACCGTCCCACCTGATCATACTGGCGCGGTCTGCAAGCTCTCGCCCCTCCGGAAGAACAGGCCGCAACACGAGCCTGCAAATGACAACAGCTTGCTTGATTGTAAACGTTTGATTGTGCAGTAGTGCCTTCAACTTCGACCGCGCCCACCTCGTCAGGCGCTCAGTTCGTCATGGGTTATCGGCCATGCCAAGTCCTATCAGGGCTCCTAATTCCGGGGCGTCGCTAAACATCTTTGGCTTGCCGTCACCGACACTGATGTTCGTCACTTCTGCAACGACAACCACCCTAGCAATCCTGTTGCCGCACCTCGCCTTCATACCCATAGCTGCGCTCCTGCTTGCCGCAATTATCGGCAACCATATGCGCTCCGTGCCGGTGCGTGAATGGGTCACTCCAAGTCGCTTATCTTTGGCCGCGATCGCGCTCGGCCTGCTCGCCGTTGCCAGCGCTCTCTGGGCGCCCGCCGGTTCCGGCGCGATCGGCAAGGGCCTCCTGCTCATCGGTCTCGCACTAGCACTAGAAGTTGTTTTGAGATCCATCGCGCGCGCATCCCCTGAAGAGCGAGAGGCGTGGTCCCGGGGCTTGATCGCCGCATTCCTGCTTGGCGGTTTGTTTGTCGCTGTGGAAACCTTGAGCGAGCGCTCCCTGATGCGGTTCTTTTACAATGTGTTCCCGCCGGCAGATCTGAGCACCATGAAGAGTACCAAAAATTTGACGGTCGCGGACGGTCGCATCACTTTCGTGGACGACGCCGATTTGAACCGGCGGACGACCGTGCTGATGCTGCTCGCATCGCCGACGATACTTGCGCTGTCCACACTTTCGCCAAGCCGAATCCGGTCAATCGCAGCACTCGCCGTCGCCGTGATAACCGCGAGCATCGTGATCTTCACGACGCACCAGTCCACTCAACTTGCGGCGGCCGCGGCTTTGGTGAGTGCCCTGCTGGCCTGGTTGTCGCTCCGCTTCACACGATCTATGCTCATTGCGGCGTGGATAGCCGCTCTCGTTCTGGCAGTCCCTATTGCTGCCCAACTTTACAAGTCAGGCGTTCAAAACTCGACAGCACTATTTTCCACGGCGCAGCAGCGTATCATCATATGGGGATATACAGCCGAGCAAGTCGGTAAGCGCCCACTGCTGGGTATCGGCGCTGGCGCAACGTCGGTGCTCCATAGTGCTCGGCCGCTCCATGAGCGGCAAATGACGGAAGACATGATCTATCCCTATTCATCGGGCTGGCACACGCATAGCTACTATCTCCAGATTTGGTACGAGCTAGGCGGTGCCGGCGCCGTCCTCCTGCTTTGCCTCGGCGTACTCATGGCCCTTGCCACCCGATACCTTGTGCCTGCCGTTCAGAACTTCGCGCTGACCGAGTTCGCCTTGGTAGCCGGCATAATCGCCACGTCTTATGGTCTATGGCAGTTCTGGCTGCATGGGGCGATCGCTTCAGCGATCGCTGCCATTGCCTTGATCAATGCACAGCTTGCGAGACGCTGAACCTTCGAACCGATGTCCCACTGCCCCTTGCAATGCGGCCGGGACAGCCGGCGCGTTGCGACTACGAGTACAAGCGCAATGGCGCGGCCAACATCTTCATGGCTGTTCAGGACACTCGAAGGTTGGCGTCATGTCGAGGTCACGGAGCGACGCACGGCCATCGGTTATGCAAAGATCCTGCGCGATCACACCGACGTCCACTTCCCGAAAGCCGACAGAATTGTGATGGTTGAGGACAACTTGAACACGCACACGCCAGCGTCGCTGTATGAAGCGTTTGGGCCGGCACAGGCCGCCGCGTCATGCGACGGTTCGAATGGCACGGCAGTCGGCTCAATCTGGCCGAGTCGGAGTTGGCTGTGCTCTCCAGCTGGTGCCTCAACCGCGCATACCCGACGCTGCGACCTTCTCCAGCGAGGTGCCACGTGGCGCATGGGCCGCAACACCTCAACGCGAAGGCAAACTGGCACTTCACGTTAGCCGACGCCCGTCTAAAGCGGAGGAGCCGATATCTGGCACTTTAGACGATTCAGGCTACTAGAGGCGTACCGGTCAAGGTGTTGAAGGTCATGCAACAGTCTTTGCGGTTGCGTGCCAAGCCGTCCTAAGAACTCCAGCCGCCAACCGCCGACGAGCTACAATGGCCGCAGCACGGCGCGGCCTTGAAACGTGTGTCGATCAATTCGACCGCCTCGCCGATCGGTAACTTGCGCTTGAATGCGGGGAGCAATCCCCTGCGCTGGACCTCCGAGGCCCGCCTCTCGATTGGTCGTCGTCTCACTCAGGCTGGGAAAAGATTGGCAGAAACACGCCCCCGCGCGGATACAGGCTTGACTTGGCTATGATTCCCCAACGGTTTCACTCAGCCGCGATGCACATTTGTCACAATGGCCGCTGGATCACCGCCAATATGCAAAATTCAGAAAAGCTTCTGCAATTCGTAGATGCGGGCGTAGCTAGCCCCGCGACCGATCAGATCGCGGTGCGTGCCCTCTTCTACAATACGCCCGTTTTCCAGCACTAAGATCTGGTCCGCTCCAACAACGGTGGCGAGGCGGTGGGCGATGACGATGGTGGTTCGGCCTTTCGAGAGCGTGTCGAGCGACTGACGTAACGCCAGTTCAGTCTCACTATCCAGAGCCGATGTCGGTTCATCGAGAAGGAGTATTGGCGCATCCTTCAGAAAAGCCCGCGCGATTGAGAGACGTTGGCGCTGTCCGCCGGATAGGCTTGAGCCAAGCTCCCCAACTGGGGTGTCGTAACCCTGTGGCAGGCTGGCAATGAAGTCGTGGATCTGGGCCTGCTTGGCGGCTGCAAAAATGTCTTCCATAGTGCGGTCGGGCGTGCCGGCGACCAAGTTCTCCTTGATCGTACCTTGAAAGAGGAACGTGTTCTGGCTGACAAACGAAATGTTGCTGCGTAGGCTTTTGAGAGAGACGTTCTGAATATTCTGGCCGTCGATTTCTATGGTTCCCGAGGCGGGCGTCCAGAACCGCTCCAGCAGGCTGAGCGTGGTCGACTTGCCACCGCCTGAAAGTCCGACAATGGCCGTCGTCTTCCCACCTGGTGCTGAGAACGTTAGGCCGCGCAGAACGTTGACTTCGTCGATGTACTTGAAGGTCACGTTAATGAAGGCAACGTTCCCTGATGTGACCTGCAGCGCGGGCCGTTCGGGATCCTCAGACTCCGGACAGGGCAGGTCGATGATTTCGTGGATCATCCGCACGCCCGTCGCACTTGCGACAAGCTGGCCCTGCACGCGGGCCAGTCGGCGCGCAGGCTCCGCGGCCATCAACAGAGCGGTGACAAAAGCGAAAAACGAACCCGGCGGTGTTCCCTGCTCGGTGAGACGCCAGCCGGTGTAAAAGATAACCCCTGCAACCGCCGTACCCGCGAAATCTCGATGAGAGGCGCAATGCTTGCCGGGATGGCCGCCATGCGGTTGTTGGTCCGACGCATCGTGTCAATGGACCGGCCAAGCTTCTCTTCCAGATGCTCCTCAAGTTGATACGATTTGACCGTGTCAATTCCCTGCACTGTATCACGCACGGTGGAGATCACGTCGGCGCCGGTCACATACGTCTTGCGCGCCACGCCCTGGATCCGTTGCGTCAGCCTACGGAGCGCAAGGAATGCCAGGGGGCCCACCGCGAAAACCATGATCGACATGATGGTGTCCTGACCAACATGACAACGAGCAGGGCGATCAGGGTAATCAGACCCCCGGCCTAGGCTGAGTGTGATCTGGTTCAGCATATCGCGCAGAGATGCCGCGTTGACGGTGACACGTGTCAGAATATCGCCGGATGGATATGCTTTGAAGAAAGCAGCATCCTGCCGGAGAAGATGACGGTAAAGCTTCGCCTGCGTCTCAGAAACAATCTTGTTGCCGACCCGGCTCAGCGTGACTTCGCCGAAGTAGATCGTGATGCCGCGCACAAGGAAGAGCCCGGCGATCGCAAGCGGAATCAGCATCATGGCGCCGCGATCACGGGCGACGAAAATATCGTTGATCACGTCCTTCATGATCCATGCAGCCAGCGCGGTACAGGCGCCTGAGATCGAAAGGAACAGAATGGCCAGGACATAGCGGGGCCAATAACGCCGGCCGTCTTCCTGAAGCACGCGCTTCATAATCGGCCAAAGATGGGAAGTCGACTTCGGTCCTTTCATCGATTACCTTTTTTCCGCGCGGGTCCGGCAGTGCAGATGCCGACTAGTCACAGCAATCCTGAGCGGGTTGCATATCGGCATAGGAGCCGCCATAGGGCAAGTGCGCCATTATTCGCCCGCTTTCCTTTCTTGATCCCTTTCGCGGGCCCGGCTCCACACGACTCCAGCTTGGCTAGCATCCGCTCGAAACGCGCCAACACAGCGGGGCAAGCGATGCCATCTCGTGTGACCGAGGCGAATTTTGCTGCATGAGCAACAAGAGCCGCAAGCACAAGAAATTTCGCACTCTCACGAAGTGCGCTCTTAAGCTATCTAAACTGGATACCGCGGGACCTAAGCGGTCAGCCTTCGTTAGCAGGTCAGTCATGCCCGTACTCAAAGGACTGCTCGTCAATGACGCGTCGCTCTTAGGACATCACGGTTCCGCACTTGTTACCGCTCAAGCCCTGGCGGCTTGCCGAGAAGGCCGGCATTGATCTGGTCGTTGGATTGAATTGGCAAAGCGTGGAGCGGATGCTCCTTGGTACGCATGACTTCGATGTCGTGATCGTCAACGGAGAAGGCTCGATCCACCACAATAGCAAGACCGCATATCAAATCGCCCGGTTGGGGCCTGTCTTGCAGGCCTCTCAGACTCCTGCATTTCTCATCAACGCCAGCGAGGAGGCCAACGGCGTGGATGTTTATGCGGGGCTTTCGAAGTTCCGTGCCATCTATGTGCGAGATCGCTCTTCTCAACTCTCGCTCGCTCGATCTGGTATCAAATCGAATGTTGTGCATGATCTCACGTTAACCTGGGATGCTTGTCCCACTGCAAGTGGATCGGGTCCTGTTTTTGTAACCGACGCTTCCAATCAAATCCAGGCGCGTACGTTGTTCAACTACGCTCGCCGCGTGGGGGCGACGCCGATCTCCCTCAGGACAGCTCCGCCTCGACCGCTAGGAGCGTGGCCTCGACGCCGCATAGCATTCGAGTTGAAGCGTCTCGCGGGATACGCTCTGCCAGACTCACCGTGGGCGTTAAGATATTCTGGCTCTGTCCGAACTTTGGATGACTTTGTTGTGCGACTGTCGAAACAGTCGAGCGGTCTTGTCACCGGACGATTTCATGCGGTTTGCCTTGCAATACGGATGCGGCTTCCATTTGTCGCCGTAGCCGCGGAAACATCGAAGATAGAGAGTTTGCTTTCCGAAATTGGGCTGGAGGACCGCCTGATCGACCCGGCGCAACTTGATGGCTCAACGTCTCTCCCGCTAATAGCACCGTTCAACAAGATAGAACTGGAGGCTATTGAATCCCTTCTCCATCGAACAGAGCGGGATGCGCAAGCAATGTTTAACGCGATCGCCACTGAAGTTCAGTCGGGCCGTTCCAGTACCTGCGCGGCACTTTAGCGTGAACTTCCGACTGCTGTGACTTGCGTTTGTTTCCTTCCGCACCGCAAGATGGGGCTAGTGTTTGAAGCTAAGCTGTGACGCCTCTACGCGCTCTTCTGATATCCGATTGCATGCCCGGGCACCTTTTGCTGCGCCCAGGGCGTCGTGATTGCAGCCGAGCGTTTGCGGTCGTTGGAGGTGACTTCGATCGAGATTAAGCGCCCACGGTGGCTTCCGCCGATTCTTTCGTCTCTCATCCATCACCGTCTTGACCCGGCATGGGTCTTAAATTTTATGTATCGCATTGAACCGGAGGCATTGCTGCGCGCTGATCTTGGATCTGGGCGTTGCCCGACGACATCAAGTCATCCACAGCTTTGCCCTGAAGCGTCAGGTGACCGCAGGTTGCGCGCCAATCGTGGTGGCTGATGACGTCGGCAACTTGTGTGCGCCCGCAAGACGCCATACCAAGTCTCTTAACCCGCCCCTTCAGCGCGCCCATTGTGATGAGACAAGGTCTGCCGCAAGATGAAGATTGGTTTCGTGATCGCACTCGTCACGGCCACGATCGTGATCGGCGCATTGGCGCCAGTAGATGTGCAATCATTCCTCAAGAACGAAGGCGGGCTGATCGAATGGGCGACCGTTGCCTGCTACGCCGCGGCGTTGGGATACATCTTAGTTCGTGAATTGTACCAGAAGACAAAGTGGATCTTCTGGCTTGTCGTTCTATTCATAATGCGCGAGCTTGATTTTGACACGCGTTTCACCGGCGGAAAGATCACCAAGATCACTTCTATTTCGCGCCGGATTTGCACCTGCTGCAGGTCCTGTATGCTTTGACGCTCCTCGGCGGATTTTTCTTTGTCTTGCTCATGGTGGTCAAGTTGTACGGTAAAAACTTTGCCATTGAGGTCAAGGAACGGACGCCGATCGGATTGGCGGCCATCCTCGCGCTCGCGGCGATAGGTTTGTCGAAGCTCATCGACGGCCCGAGACGCAAAGCGAGCTATTTGGGCATTGACCTCTCCGAGCAGGCGATCGCAATTTTCCAGATCATCGAGGAATCCCTCGAGCTTATTATTCCCCTCATGATCATCGCCGCCCTCAGCCATTACTATGAACGAACACTGCAAATCCCGCCCGGATTAGCGGCCGGCCGATGACTGGACAGGTTATACGGTATTGCGGCCTTTCAGACGGGGCGGGGGTTAGCCATCCTCTTCGGGGCTCCCGCTTACGCACCATAGTCAGCCCATTTGAGATCGTCATAGGTGACGGGGCACGTGTTCACCGCGGCTTGTCCGAGGACGGGGATCATAGCCGCGAGGTGGGTTCGGTTGTTGAAGCGCCACTCGAACTCCGCGAGCGTTCGCACCATGTGCTTGCGGCGGACAGCACGGTAAGTGCCCACGATGGAGCTCTTGATGTTGCCGAGGATCGTATTCACCCACTTGAAGGCGGGGTGGCGGGCAGCGCAGCGACCCGATCCTGTGATGATGACCATGTGATCGCTCCCAGCATCTGTGACGCCCTTGAAGCAGGCAAGGCCATCCGTGACCACGGTTGAGCCCGCCGCGATCAAGCGCTTGGCCAGTGACTTCATGCGCTTGCGCTTGAACCGGGCAATGCGTCGGATTTTGAGCCGCTTAGGCTTGCCGTCGTCCGTGGTCTCGACGGCAGCGATGATGGGCGTCTTGCCAGGACTGCCACGTCCCGTCTTTCCGCCCGAACGCTCGCCGCCCAGATAAGCATCGTCCATCTCGATGCGCCCGTGCAGCCGATCCCTGTCGCTTGAGCGGCGCATGACCTCGGCCAGCTTCGTCTTCATCTTCCAGGCCGTGGTCTGCGTGACACCGAGACGCCGACCGAGCTTAATCGAGGAGATTCCATGCTTGGACTGCGTGAGGTGGTACATGGCCCGGAACCATGTGGTCAGCGGCGCCTTCGTGGCCGCGAAGATGGTTCCCGCAATCGGCGAAGTCTGCGTGCGGCAGGCCGAACACTGGAACTTGTCGCGGGTGGCGATGTGGCTGTGCCGGCGACTTCCACAGTGCGGGCAGACGAAGCCATTGGGCCAACGCCAGGCGATGATCGCTGCCCGACACTTGCCTTCCGATCCGTAGAGGGCATCGAACTCGGCCTCTGAGAGGCCCTTCTGAAACTGAACCCGATTGCGAGCCATGGCGCATCTTCCTGCCAAAGCTCTTCAAATCTCTGATTCACGTGGCCAGATCACGGCTGACTATGGTGCGTAAGCAGGTCGGGGCTTGCACCGCCGCGAGCGGCCCCGTATCCCATAAGTGAAGCGGCGAGACGAGGGGCGGCTATTGTCAGTCAAAACAGCTCTTATCACAGGCGTTACCGGGCAGGACGGCGCTTATCTTGCCGAATTGCTCTTGGGAAAGGGATACGTCGTCCACGGCATCAAACGCCGGTCGTCATCATTCAATACCGCACGCGTGGACCATTTGTATGTGACCCACATGAGAGCGGCGCCAGGTTCTTCATGCACTATGGTGATCTGACCGATGCCACCAATCTGATCCGCGATCGTTCAAGAAACCCAGCCCGACGAGATCTACAATCTCGCAGCGCAGAGCCATGTTCAGGTTAGCTTCGAGACGCCTGAGTACACGGCAAACTCGGATGCTCTGGGCACGCTGCGTCTGCTTGAAGCTATCCGCATCCTCGGCATCTGGATAAGGTACGCTTCTATCAGGCCTCGACGTCGGAGCTTTACGGCAAGGTGCCAAGAAGTGCCGCAGCGGGAAACAACGCCGTTCTATCCGCGCTCGCCCTATGCCGCGGCGAAGCTCTATCGCGCTATTGGATCACGGTCAACTATCGCGAAGCTTATGGCATGCATGCCTCCAACGGCATTCTCTTCAACCACGAGAGCCCGATGCGCGGCGAAACCTTCGTGACCCGCAAAATTCACACGCGCGGTCGCCGCGATCGACGCTTGGACTTGCAGAAGCAGTTTTTCATGGGCAATCTCGATGCCAAGCGCGACTGGGGCCATGCGCGCGACTATGTGGAAGGAATGTGGCGGATATTGCAACAGCCGCACGGCGACGATTATGTGCTCGCCACCGGAGAGATGCATTCGGTTCGTGAGTTCGTAGAAATGGCCTTCGCCGAAATCGGTCGAAAGATCGCGTGGTCGGGCCAGGGCGTGGACGAAGTCGGCCGCGATGCCGCCACCGGAGAGGCTCTCATTCTGGTCGATCCCCGCTACTTCCGGCCGACCGAGGTCGATGAACTCCTTGGCGATCCGACCAAGGCCCGCGACAAACTGGGCTGGCGGCATACCACCTCGTTCCGAGAGCTTGTGGCTGAGATGGTCGCGGGCGATCGGGAGGCTGTTGCGCGTGAGCGCTGGCGGCAAGACCGCTCGGCCCGCTGAGGCGTGCGCAGGAGAAGCTGACGTGGCCAAGTACGCATTGAAGGGCAAGCGGGTTTTTGTTGCCGGTCACCGCGGCATGGTCGGGTCCGCGGTCGTGCGCCGGCTCGAACGTGACGGCTGCACGGTGATCACGGCCAGCCGGAGTGACTTGGATCTCGTTCGCCAGGATCAGGTCGACGCGTTCTTCCTGCAAACACGGCCCCAGGCCGTTTTCATGGCAGCGGCAAAGGTCGGCGGCATCTACGCCAACGCCACTTTTCCTGCCGATTTTCTCTACGACAATCTGTTGATCGCCGCGAACGTCACGCGCGCGGCTTTCGCCACTGGTGTCGAAAAGATGCTATTCCTAGGTTCGTCTTGCATCTATCCGAAGTACGCCCCGCAACCCATCGCAGAAACCGCGCTTCTCACCGGCGCGCTCGAACCTACGAACGAGTGGTATGCCGTCGCGAAGATCGCCGGCATCAAGCTGGCACAGGCCTATCGTCGCCAGCACGGATGCGATTTCATATCGGCAATGCCGACCAACCTGTACGGACCGGGTGACAACTTCAATCTCGACACCAGTCACGTTCTGCCTGCGCTGATACGAAAGGCGCATGAGGCGAAGATCGCGGGCGACCCCACATTTACCGTGTGGGGGACCGGTCTCCACTGCGTGAGTTTCTGCACGCCGACGACTGCGCGGACGCGTTGGTCCACATCATGCAGGTCTATTCGGACGACCAGCACATCAACGTCGGATCCGGCAGCGACATCAGCATCAAGGACCTGGCTGCACTCGTGGCGAACATCGTCGGCTTCAGCGGTGAAATCGTCTTCGACTCGGCAAAGCCCGACGGGACGCCACGCAAATTGATGTGCTCGGCGAAGCTGGGAACCCTCGGCTGGCGTCCTCGCATCTCGCTGCCGGAAGGGATTGCCGACACCTACCGGCATTTTCTGGAGGCTCGTGACAGCCGACAGTAGCATTTGCGCGGCAGTTCGGCCCCGTTTCAGCGCCCGCCGGGGCTTGGCTTTCGCCACAGCTTCGG
The DNA here is from genome assembly GCA_963713575.1 of uncultured Alphaproteobacteria bacterium. GTDB lineage: Bacteria > Pseudomonadota > Alphaproteobacteria > Rhizobiales > Hyphomicrobiaceae > JAGVSR01. Next base: position 50,166 of record CAVQMH010000001.1, on the reverse strand, counting down.
GGCATCATAGGATCGGAGCAGACAAGGGCGCTCCGTCAACCGCATCAAGCAAGCGAACCTTCTCAACACATGACCGCCTATCGCCGCGACATCGATGGCCTTCGCGCTATCTCGATCATCGTCGTCCTTATGTTCCACGCCGGGTTTGGTGATTGGACGGGCGGGTTTATCGGTGTCGACGTTTTCTTCGTCATCTCTGGATACCTGATCACTTCCCTGATCGCTTCGCAGATCCAGAGCGGGTCGTTCAGCATCGCGACCTTCTACGAGCGCCGCATCCGGCGACTGCTTGCCGCGACCATTCCGGTCGTCATTTTCACAACGCTGTTCGCGTGGGCTTTCTTTACGACGGAGCGGTTCACGGCTTATGCGCAGAGCGTGATCGCTTTTGCGACCTACACCTCGAACTGGTTCTTCTATAGCCAGGGCGGTATCTCGCGGCCGGTTCCGAGGCGGCCCCGCTGCTTCACAGCTGGTCGCTGGCGGTCGAGGAGCAGTTCTATCTGGTGTTCCCGGTCGCGATGATCGCGCTCTACCGGCGGCCGGCACTGATCCGTCCGATACTTGCGGCTGTTGCTCTGGCCAGCATTCTGTATTCGCAATGGCTGCTCAGCGCGGGGCGGCAGGACCTTGCCTTCTACAGTACGTTATCGCGGATCTGGGAGTTGATGCTGGGTGCTCTTCTGGCCCTGTCGCCGGGCCTGAAGGTCGGTGGCGCATTGCAACGACGGCGATGCGGGTCGCGGGACTAGGGCTGATCCATGCTGGTTCCTGTCTTCACTTATTCGTCGGTGACGCCGTTTCCCGGTCTGGCGGCTCTGCCTCCGGTTCTGGGGGCACTGATGCTATTGGCCGCCGATCCGCAGCGGACTGACCCAATTCTGCGCGTGCTGGAGTCGGCGCCAGCTACTGGCATCGGGCGCATCTCCTATTCGCTTTACCTGTGGCACTGGCCGGTGATCGTCGCGATGCAGACCGTCGTGTTTGATCATAACGACCTGCACAAGGTGCTGTCGCTCGTGCTGAGCTTCTCGCTGGCGGCGCTTTCCTACCGCTATATCGAGCAGCCCATACGGGCGCGCAACGGCTGCCAAAGGGGCGAGACATGGCCGCGCTCCTCGCTGCTACGACAGCTAGCTTTGTTGCATTCGGGAGTTATGGCTGGATGTCCGGCGGCTGGCCCGGGCGGCTTTCTCCGGACGTCGAGCGGGTCGCGGCTGCGGGGGCACAGCGCCCTGTGTTCGCGGATACGTGCCATAACGTCTCCGACAGTCGCCCAGCGTTCTGCATCGTGGGTGGCAATCGGAACCGGCCGAAGTCGTGTTGTGGGGTGACAGTCACGCTGCATCGCTTGAGAGCTGGCCTATCGCAATATGCCGAAGAAGCGGGATCTAACGCTAGCCGTTGCGATTCGAGTTGATTGTCCACCTCTTGTGGAGTATGGCGGTCATAAGGATCCCGCTCGTTACTGCCGAAGTTCAATGGTGCCGCTCGAATTCATCGAGCGAAACACGCCACGCCTTGTCGTCATCGTTGCGCAGGTGGTCCGTCTACATATATGGCCCGCAACTTCTGTCGTGATGAGATCACGGCCACCAACCTGACGGAAGTCGGGCGATATTTGCTATCTGCGCTTGACCGAACCCTTCAAACAATCGAAGGGCTAACCACGGTAATGGTCGAACAGGTTCCGGAGATATTCCGGTGACATTCCTTTGGCACTATCTCGTGCTATCGCGCCTGGGCTTGCCGCTCAGTGCGGTCACTGCGCCTGTGAACAAACATCGAAAGCGGATGCAGGCAACGGTTTTGGCACTCGATCAGGCCGCGTCGAAGCACAAGTTTGTGCGCTTCGATGCCGGGAGCGAATTTTGCAAACAGGAACCCAACTGCATAGCCGAAGTTGACGGAAAGTTGCTTTACTTCGACAACCATCATCTGAATGTGGATGGTAGCTTGTTTCTCTACCCTGCACTCGCAGCAGCGCTGGACGGGGCTGTGACGAAGGTGACCGAGCGTTGACGACGCGCCCTAAGGTCAGTTGTGTAGCAAGCCTAAACTTCCCGCGAGGTTCTTGTCGGGCCTCGATCGCTCGGGCTGCTGCAGACGAGGGTTTTTAGTGGCATCGCTCATCAAACCGCTAACGGCAGTCCTGTTGAGCGACGGCATACCTGGGCACTTTCGATGCTCGGAGGGCATTCTCGAAGCAGCCCGGCGGCTCGTTGGCATTGACGTCGTCACCGTGCCCGTGCGCAGATCTCGCTTCGTCCCGGCTCGATTTCTCGCGTGGCTGACCCACGGCCGCCACTTAGATCCGGAGATCATCCTCAAGCGCGTGTACGGGGTGGGCCTGCACGAGGTGCCGCATCCGGATCTCATTGTTTCCGCAGGGGGCAATACGCTGGCGGCGAACATTGCCCTGGCCCGGCTCACGGGGGCACCCAACATTTTCTTCGGGTCGCTGAGGCGGTATTCGCCCGATGATTTCTCGCTCGCCCTCAATTCGTATCCCGCCGCGCGCGCTGGTGGCAATCAAGCTCGGATTTTGAAGCCGTCTCCCGCAGATCCCAGCACCTTGCCCGTCGCCGATGTTGATCGGTCGAGCCTGAAAATCTGTGGTCTTCTCGTGGGCGGTCCATCGGGTGACGCGCGGTGGGCCGAGGGGGACTGGGAGCATCTATTCCAGTTGTTGCGGCAGACCCGTCTGAAGTTCGGCATGGCGTGGATCGTCTCCAATTCCCGACGGACGCCATCCAGCGTGAGTGACCGGTTGCGCGCCCTTTCGGAGGACGCGGCGGGGCCGGTGCGCCGGTTTATCGATGTGCGTGCCGCGGGCTCTGGGACGCTCATTGAGCTGTTTCGGGAATGCGAGGCCGTGGCGGTGACTGCTGATTCCAGCGCCATGCTGTCTGAAGCCGTTTGGATGCGGCGGCTGACGGTGGCGCTGCGACCTGCCGATATGGTTTTGCCAAAAAAGGAAGTCGAATACCGGACGTGGCTGGAGCAGCGCCATCTTTTCCGAGATCTGCACTTGGCGGATATTTCGCCGGACCGATACCTGTCGGTTTTGCGCGAGGTGGTGCCCATGTCGGAGAACCCGCAAGAGGAGTTGGCGGGATTCTCGCGACCAGACTGCCGGCAGTTTTTGCGATCAATCCTTCAAACTGGTGCTCACACTCAGGCGTCAGGATGCCATTGAAACCGAGATCGAACTCTCCGGCATGGACGGAGCGGAGTTTCGCGACGTCGTCGAGGGCCATAGCCCATATGTTGCACGGGGCGGCGAGGCGAAGTTCGCCGTTTCGTGAAAGGGGCGTCGGGCCGAAGGCGATGGCGATGGCGTCTCCTTGCGGCCAGTAGACGATTTCACCGAGGCTGACGACATCGCGGGCTTCGGGCTCGGCTTCGGCCTGGACAGTGGTGTGGAAGTAGACTTCCGGTCCCCACGTTCGTGCCGATCCGTGGATCGGCAATGCACGCCAGATTTCGTCGGCGGTGGGCGTGTCGAGCAGACGGGCGCGAATGGCCACCTCGCCCGCATGGATCAGAATCTCACGCACAGTCTCCTCCGCCGGCGCCTTTGACCGGGCCGATCCGAACAGTCTCTCACCAGCAGGCCCAATCTTCAAGGCTTGTTGGGGGGATCGGCTTCAGGCCGGCGGGGGGCCGAAGACGAGCACGGCATTGAGCCCGCCGAAGGCGAAGGAGTTCGACATGGCGTAGGTGACCTTCAGGTCACGGCCGACGTTGGGAATGTAGTCGAGATCGCAACCATCGCCCGGCTCGTCGAGGCCGATCGTCGGGGGCACCCAGCTTTCCTGCATCGCCTTGATGCAAGCGACCGCCTCGATGCCGCCGCCGGCGCCGAGCGGATGGCCGTGCATCGATTTCGTCGACGAGATCGCAAGCTTGTAGGCGTGATCGCCGAAGACGTTCTTGATCGCCTTGGTCTCGTTGATGTCGTTGTCCATGGTCGCGGTGCCGTGGGCGTTCAGATACTCGATGTCGTCGGGCTTGAGACCGGCGTCATCGAGCGCGTTTTGCATGGCGACGCGAGGGACCCTCGACGGTCGGCTTGACCATGTCCTGGCTGTCGGAGGCCATGCCGTAGCCGACGAGTTCGGCAAGTATCGTGGCGCCGCGCGCCTTGGCGTGCTCGAGGCTTTCCATCACGAGGATGCCGGCGCCTTCGCCGAGCACGGTGCCGTTGCGCTTCTTGGAGAACGGGAAGCAGCCTTCCGGCGACAGCACGTGGAGCGCCTGCCAGGCCTTCATCGTGCCGTAGTTGATGACGCTTTCGGAGGCGCCGGCGATCGCGACATCGACGAGGCCGTTCTGGATGTAGTCGCGGGCGATGCCGATGGCGTGGGTCGCCGTCGAGCAGGCGGAGCAGGTGGCGAACGTCGGACCCTTGACGCCGAACTCGATGCCGACGTGGGCGGCGGCCGACGAGCCGATGATGCGCAGCAGCGTCAGCGGGTGGGTGGCGCGCTTGTTGAGGATGAACAGGTCGCGATAGGCCGTCTCGAAGGTGACGAGACCGCCGGCGCCCGAGCCGATGATGCAAGCCGAACGGTAGGGATTGGCGATCGGCATCTCGAGGCCGGACATGCGCACGGCTTCGTCGGCGGCGATGGCAGCGAACCAGGAATAGCGGTCGGCCAACGAAATGATGCGGTCGCGCTTGAAGTGCTTCAGGCGAGCCTTGTGATCCAAGTCCTTGATCTGAGCGGCGATCAGGATCTTGAGGTCCTCGAGCGGGAAACCGCCCAGCGGCGCTGACGCCGGACTTGCCGGCTCGCAGGCCAGCCCAGAACTCGTCCACCGTGGTGCCGATGGGCGTGACTGCGCCCATGCCGGTTATGACGACGCGGCGCTTCTGCTCAGCCATGACAATACTCACACTCTGGCCGGCATGCGCCGAACCGCAGGACATTCATTCTCTCAGGACGCTGCGCGGCCGAATTGTCCGGGGGGCGCATGCGATAGGGGCGGCGAGAGCCGCCCCGGCCATCAGGCCTTCGCTGCGGCAGCGGGGCCGCCAGCCATCAAAGACTTGACGCGATCCACAACGGAGCCGACGGTCTTGAAGTCTTCGACATCTTCGTTGGCGTTGTAGGGGATCTCGATACCAAAGTGTCTTCGATATCGAACACGATCATCGCAAGATCGAGCGATTCGATCTTGAGATCCGTGAGCTGCGTCGAGAGCGAAATGTCGTCGCGAGGCTCCTTCATGTGCTTCTTGAGGATCTCGATGATCTTGGTTGCTACTTCGTCCATATCGCTCTCCACACCAATCCCCGCCAAATCAAGGCCGGAACTGGACACAGGTTCCCTAATTCTGTTCCTAGGTCACGACAGATTTCGCAACAAGCTAGGCCGTCACATAACCTTAAAGGCCCTCCAAGTCCAGCCGAGTAGGTTCAGTTGGATCCTGGTTCACACTGCCCCCAATGCAGCCCGCGGGCCGCCGCGACTTCGAGCGGCGCAGCACTCGACCGTCCTCTTTCTTGCGGCCGGTTACCCGGCCCAATCCCCAGGATCGAGGACACCGGGTCTGCCCCGGGTCTAGTCCTAAACCATGAAAAAGTGTTCAATGGTTGCGGCGGGTAGCATGCTTGGACCCGCTTTCGAGCATTGTTCAGGAGCGTAGAGAAGTGGCCTTGGCGCCGCATAGGCCAGGATGGCGTCCCAAGTTCAAAGACGCAGCGGCAGCCAGGAGAGGCTGACGACTAAAAAAGGGTGCTGCGTCAACCATTTGGCAGGTAGGTCATGACCAATACAGCTCCCGCCACGTCGGCTGAGACGCCGGTTCCCCCGCTTGGCTTCGTCGCTATCCGGCGGGCGTCGACTGGTTCGCCGCCATCCCAGACGGGCCGGTCTTTTCATTGCTCGACGATGCCGTCAGGACATACCCGAAACGGCCGTGTACGAATTTTTTTGGAAGACTGACGACCTACGATGAGATGGGCAAACTGGTCGACCAGGCGGCGGCCGGGTTGCAGAGACTTGGCGTCGGCAAGGGCACCAAGGTGGGTCTGTTTCTGCCGAATTCTCCGACCTTCATCGTCTACTACTATGCCGCTCTCAAGGCCGGTGCGACGGTCGTGAACTACAATCCGCTCTACACGGTCGAGGAACTGACCTTTCAGGTAAAGGACAGCGAGACCGAAATCATGGTCACGCTCGATCTGCAGATGCTGTTCGAGAAGGTCGATGCTCTGCTGCAATCGGGCGTGCTGCCGCGTGCGGTCGTGTGTTCGTTCGCGGCGCTGCTGCCCTCGCCGAAGAGTACCCTCTTCAAACTCTTCAAACGCAAGCAGATCGCCAAGCCCAAAGCATCGTCGGCCGCTCAACGCGTGGTGCTGGAACGGGATCTCCTCGTGAAGGGGGCGAAGCCGTCGCCCATTGCCATCAACCCCGAAGCCGATATCGCGGTGCTGCAGTACACGGGCGGTACAACGGGGACGCCAAAGGGCGCCATGCTCACGCATGCGAACCTGACCCGCAATACGCGTCAGGTGATGATGTGGGCGCCGGACCTTGGCCAAGGCCAGGAGCGCGTGATGGGCGTGCTGCCCTTCTTTCACGTGTTCGCTATGACTGTAGTGATGAACTTCGGCATCGCAAAAGCAGCGGAAATCGTCATGATGCCGCGGTTCATGCTCGATGAAGGGCTCGCACTCATCAACAAGGTCCGGCCGACGATCATGCCGGGCGTACCGACGCTGTTCAACGCGATCCAGAACCATCCACAAGATCAAGTCTTACGATCTCACGTCGCTGAAGTTCTGCCTGTCCGGCGGCGCGCCGCTGCCGCTCGAAGTGAAGCAGAAGTTCGAAGCGGCGACAGGCTGCAAGCTCGTCGAAGGCTATGGCCTGTCGGAGGCCTCTCCGGTGGTCACGTGCAATCCGATCGACGGGCACGCCGCCGCCGGGTTCGATCGGCTTGCCGCTGCCGGGCACTATCGTGTCGCTGCGCGAGCCTTGCGGATCCGAACGTCCCGGTGGCACCGGGCGAGCGGGGCGAATTGTGCGTCAAGGGTCCGCAGGTCATGCGCGGCTACTGGAAGCGGCCCGAGGAGACGGCCAATCAGTTCGCCGGCGACTACCTGCGCACCGGCGACGTCGCCATCATGGACGAGAACGGCTTTTTCCAGATCGTCGACCGCATCAAGGACCTGATCATCTGCTCGGGCTACAATGTCTATCCGCGACGCGTCGAGGAGGCGATCTACGAGCATCCTGCGGTGGAGGAAGTGACCGTGATCGGCATCCCGGACACGTACCGTGGCGAGGCGCCAAAGGCGTTCATCAAACTGCGCGCGGGCCACACGGCGACGGCCGACGACATCCAGAAGCACCTTGCGGTGAAGCTCTCCAAGATCGAATGGCCCGCCGCGATCGAGTTCCGCGACAGCCTGCCGAAGACCATGATCGGCAAGCTTTCGAAGAAGGAGCTGAAGGCCGAGGAAGCACAGAACCGGTCAGGCTGAACGCCCTCTCCCAAAAAAGGCGACCACCGCATCTGCCGACGCACCGTTAGTTAAAAGTTTAGGAAATCTGCAAACGGCCTCGAAACGCCCCCGCCGTATAAGATTGACCGGACACACCGCATCGAGGTGGGAGATGCATCCAAAACATCCGACGTTCGGCCAACGAACCGCGCTGCGCCAGCCGACCATTATCCGGCGTCCCTCGGACCAACCGGAACCAAGGCCGTTGGTCAGCCATGCGGCAGCACCGCTGCATGCGCCGACCGCTATGCGGCAGCCCGAGGTTGGCGCTGCCCCGGCGCTTGCCGAAAGCCCGCTGGGTGTTGACACCGGTCCAGCACCCGTGACGTCCGCGCCTGTGATGGCCATGGATACGCGCGCAACGGATGGTGCCGAAGCCCGCTGGGCTCGCCGGACCCCCTCACGGCTGGGTGCGCAAATCCAGCATCATAGCTTGTCCGCGGCGGTGCCCTGCACTGTTCGCGATACGTCGTCGACAGGTGCGCGACTTGAAATCATCGTTCAGCGCGGCGGCAACATTTCGCGCGACCGCGTGCCGGATCAGTTCACACTCTTCTTGCCGCTCGACCGTCTCGAGATCGACTGCCAGGTGATGTGGCGCCAAGGAAATCTAATCGGGGTACGCTACACGTCGCCTGCACGCCGTACAGCCAGACAGCAGCCCGTCAAGAAGCCCGAGGCACCGAAGAAGCCGCACACGAGCCTGATCAACCTGCTGATCAATCCGCTCTGATTAGCGACACATAGCGACTTGCCGCGTCACACGAGGCGCGACTGCTCCACCGCCGCCGCGATGAAGCGAGCGGAACAGCGGATGCGGCTCGAAGGGCCGGGATTTCAGTTCGGGATGGAACTGCACGCCGATGAACCAGGGATGGTCCGGGTATTCGACCATCTCCGGCAGCAGGCCGTCGGGCGACAGGCCGGCGAATCGCAGGCCTGCCTGCTCGAGGCGGTCGCGGTAGCCGGTGTTGACCTCGTAGCGGTGGCGGTGGCGCTCGGAGATCTCCGTCGCGCCGTAGACCGCGCGATGCGGCTGGCCCGGCTTGAGCGCCGCCTGGAAGGCGCCGAGCCGCATGGTGCCGCCGAGATCGCCGCCCTGGCGGCGCGTCTCCAGCTCGTTGCCGCGCATCCATTCCGTCATCAGGCCGACGACGGGTTCGGTCGCAGGGCCGAACTCGGTGGAGCTCGCGTCCTTGATGCCGCAGAGATTGCGCGCGGCCTCGATGCAGGCCATCTGCATGCCGAAGCAGATGCCGAAGTAGGGCACCTTGCGTTCGCGGGCGAATTGGGCCGCGAGGATCTTGCCTTCCGACGCCGCGCTCGCCGAAGCCGCCGGGCACCAGGATGCCGTGGACGCCTTCGAGGTAGGGCGCCGGGTCCTCGCGCTCGAAGATCTCGCTTTCGATCCATTCGAGCTTGACCTTGACGCGGTTGGCGATGCCGCCGTGGACGAGCGCCTCGATCAGCGACTTGTAGGCGTCCTTCAGGCCGGTGTACTTGCCGACGATGGCGATGGTCACTTCGCCTTCGGGGTTGGCGATGTTGCTGCGAGATCGTTTCCCAGCGCGTGAGGTCGGGCTTGGGCGCGCCGGTGATGCCGAAGGCCGCCAGCACTTCGCGGTCGAGCCCTTCGCGATGATAGGCGAGCGGCACGTCGTAGATGGAGTCGACGTCGAGCGCCTGGATGACGGCTTCTGGCGCACGTTGCAGAACAGCGCGATCTTCCGGCGTTCGCCGTCGGGATCTCGCGGTCGGAGCGGCAGAGCAGGATGTCGGGCTGGATGCCGATGGAGCGCAGCTCCTTGACCGAATGCTGCGTCGGCTTGGTCTTCAGTTCGCCGGCGGACGGGATGTAGGGCATCAGCGTCAGGTGGATGTAGATCGCATGCGCCGCGCGGCAGTTCGTTGCCGAGCTGGCGGATCGCCTCGAAGAACGGCAGGCCCTCGATGTCGCCGACCGTGCCGCCGATCTCGACCAGCACGAAGTCGACGTCCTCGTTGCCGCGACACGACGAACTCCTTGATGGCGTCGGTGACGTGCGGGATCACCTGCACGGTGCCGCCGAGGTAGTCGCCGCGGCGCTCCTTGGCGATGATGTCCTGGTAGATGCGGCCGGTGGTGATGTTGTCCGACTTCTTGGCCGGGACGCCGGTGAAGCGCTCGTAATGGCCGAGGTCGAGGTCGGTTTCGGCGCCGTCGTCGGTGACGAACACCTCGCCGTGCTGATACGGGCTCATCGTGCCCGGATCGACGTTGAGATAGGGATCGAGCTTGCGCAGCCGGACGGAGTAGCCGCGCGCCTGCAGCAGCGCGCCGAGCGCGGCCGATGCGAGACCTTTGCCGAGGGAGGAGACCACGCCGCCGGTGATGAAGATGTACCGCTCCATGGGATTTGAGGCTTACACGAGGGGCGGCACGATTCGAAGCGGCTTTATGGCCACATCCACGGGCAGTTGCAGCGGCTCAGTTCGAGTTGTGTGCCAAACAAGCGACGTTGCGGCACAGGTCACTGCGGAGCGCGGCCGCAGGTCTGTGCCAACTGCGCTACGAGGGCGGCTTGGGTTTCCAGCGGAACCGTTTCCGCTTGTAGTTCCGCGAGCAGGGCCGCCGCGGTTTCCTTGGTCGGCCGGTCTGCAGGATCGGTCGAGGATTTGCCGAATGTCACGTCTATCGTGACGACGCGGTAGTCGGTGGGAGGAATGGCGCGTGTTGTGCCGCGCTCGATCACACTCGTCTTACCGCACTTGGCGGAGTACGCCGGCTCGCCGGGACGAAATGTTTTCTTGAACTGTTGTGCGCCGTGCTGGGCCGCGGCCGCGAGAGCGATCTTCACCAGACGTTCGTTGGGTGTCGAGGCCGAGCCTGTCGCCGTTACGCGTAGCGTGTCGCCGCCATCACCCGACAATTGATACCCTTGCGGTGCGATGGCGTTCGCTTCTTGAAACGACGTCACGCCCGGAACCGAACCTGACGACAACGGCAGTCCACCGCCGCTCGACGCGCAGCCCTGAAGTGCGAAGACGAACCCATTGGTCGCCACGACCAGCGAAAAGCGAGTTCGGCCAAATGTGAATGTCGACATTGCAGCGTGCCCCCGTCGTCCCCAGGGGCGACTGTGGCTGCCCCGCGCGCAAGAGTCCATGCGACGCGAAACGGTCGGCAACTGCCTTATGTTTCGAGCGAACGTTTATTTCAGCTTGTCGAGAATACCGCCACGGGGGGCGTCGCCCGCAGGCGCGGCCGGGCTCGCGCCGGGAGCGGCGGGCGCGGTCGCAGCCGGCTTGTCGAGAACGGACGCCGGCGCGCCGGTCTGTTGAGAGGCGACGGTCAGAAGCAGGCTGGTCGCGAAGAACGCGGCGCCAAGAGCCGCCGTCGCCCGAGTCATGAGGTTGGCCTTGCCGCGACCCGCAAACATCCCGCCACCACCGCCGATACCGAGAGCACCGCCCTCCGATTTCTGCACGAGCACGATGCCGACCAGAGCAGCGGCGATCATGAGGTGGACAACGAGCAGGACCGTGGACATCGTTCAAGAACCTTCTGGCTGGATCAGCCGGGATGCGAAGCGGGCTGTCTAGCGGAAATTGCGGGCGGCGACTAGGGGCACTCGGGGTATCGGCCATCCTCGTCAAAAAAGCTGATGTTTCATGGCGTAAGGCCGGTTCCGGATTGGACGGGAACAGACTTGCCAGGAATAGCGTGCTGGAGTTCGTCGCCGGAAAAGGGGGCTGGGGGGCGGTAGGCGTCTTCGGTTCGGGGTTTCTTTTGTGGCTCAGGCCTGACCTTGGCAGGCTTTGCTGGGGCTGCGGCGCCATCGCCGGACTCGACAATGGCTGATTGCGGCTTCTGGGCAGCTTTGGGCTTTTGAGGCTTCTTTGGGGCCTCGGATGGGTCGTCCGTCTCGCGGGGCTGAGTGGTGCTTGCGGATTCGGGCTGGGACTGGGGCTTCGGGCGCGGGCAGCGAAACAGGATGTGCTCCTGCAGTTCGATCCAGCGGGCGATGCGCTTCAAGCGCTCCGGTTCGAGGTTGGCGCGTGCCCACTCTGCGCCCCGGGTCATGTCGGTCGTCACGCCGGCGCCCTCGAGCGTCAACTGCTCGGAGCGCGCACGATCGCAATCCTCGGGCGCCAGCGGCAGTGCCGTCGCCGGTACATTTAGAATGGTCAGGCACAACCCAAAGACAATCACGGGACGCACGGCGCGGATCATCGAAAGTGTCCGTTGCTCAAATGAAAAAGTATTATGGCGCGGCGGGCGCGAAGGGGCAATCTTCTGCTCAATCGTAGGCGGCGATAATGCCTAGAAAATCGGCCGACTTGAGGCTCGCACCGCCGACGAGCGCACCATCAACGTTGGGGACATGCATCAGTTCGCGGGCGTTCTGCGGTTTGACGGAACCGCCATAGAGGATGCGCATCGCCATGCCGTCATCGCCGAAGCGGGCCGTGAGCCGATCGCGGATCGCTGCGTGGATTTCCGCCACATCGTCGATTGTGGGTGTGAGGCCGGTGCCGATGGCCCAGACGGGCTCATAAGCCACCACCGTGTTGAGCGATGTGGAACCTGTATCCAGCGATCGCTCAAGTTGCCGAAACACCACGTCGAGGGTTTGTCCGGCTCTACGCTGCCCCGCCGTCTCGCCAATACATAAGATGCTGAGGCAACCGGCTCGGAGGACGGCGCGTTGTTTGGCGTGCACGTAGTTGTCGGTTTCGTCGTGATCGGCGCGGCGCTCGGAATGGCCGACAATGATGGCGGTGGCGCCGGCATCGGCCAGGATTTCGGCGGACAGATCCCCTGTGTGTGCCCCCGAAACCTCGGTGTGGCAGTCTTGCGCCCCAATGGCCACCGGGGTGCCCTTCAAGATCTCAGACATTACCATGACCAGCGTGGCCGGGGGACAAATGAGCACGTCGACGGGCAGCAGTGCGGCGCGGGCGGACAAGGCCTCCGCGACGGCCTTGGCCTCGGGGAGCGCACCACGCAGCCCGTTCATCTTCCAGTTGCCAGCCACCAGCGGGCGCGGCCGCGCACTCTCCCCTGCCATCCCTTAGCCTCCCTCGCCTCTTGCTTTCGCGAACCGGGTGGGCTTCATATCACGCCGTGTGCCCGCGTCACGCGCGGGTTTTTTGAAGTTTGAACGGCCGGCGGATCATCGGATCGGCGCGCCAGGGTGGCGCATCCGACGACGCCGTGCGAATCCATGGACAGCACCTTCGATGTTGGATGCACTGAGACGCGGCTCGACGGGCATTGTCGCAAAGATCCTGTTGAGTCTTTTGATAGTCAGCTTCGCTGTCTGGGGTATCGCGGACGTGTTTACCGGATACACGCGAGGCGCGGTGGCTACGGTTGGCAATGCCAAAATTTCCGTCACCGACTATGATCGTGTGCTGCGAACCGAACTCGACGGTATTTCGGCCGAAGCCGACCGGCGCGTGACGATGGAAGACGCACGACGCCAGGGAATCGATCGCCTTGTCCTGTCGAAGATGATCGGACAGACCGCGCTCAAGGAATATGCCGGCCAGATCAACCTCGGCCTGTCGCAGGACCACGTTGTGGCCAACCTTTTCTCAGACCCCAATTTCGCCGGGCCGGATGGGAAGTTCTCGCGCACGGGCTTCAACGATCTCCTCACCCGCCTCGGCATGAGCGAAGGCCAGTTCCTTTCGCTGCGGCTGGACGATGATCTGCGGCAGCAGTTCTCAAGCGCGGTGCTCAATGCGACCGTTACGCCGCAGGCCATGATCGATATCGAAAACGCCTATAAGAACGAGACGCGCGACATCGAGTTCTTCAAGATCGACGCAGGCAAGACGGTCTCGGTTCCGGAGCCCGACGACGTCAAGCTGCAGGCTTACTATAATGACAACAAGGCGTCGTTCATGACGCCGGAATTTCGCAAGTTCAACGTGCTCGTCGCGAGCGCCGGCGACCTCAAGAAAGAGGTGACGGTGACAGACGAGGACCTGAAGGCTTCTTACGAAGCCGACAAGGAGACCTACGACACGCCGGAAAAGCGCCGCGTGCAGCAGATCGCGTTCAAAGATAGGGCAGCGGCAGACGCAGCGCGCGAGGCGTTGATCAAGGGCACGAAAAACTTCATGGACGTCGCCAAGGAGATCGGCGCAAAGGAAAGCGACGTGAACCTCGGCATGGTGTCGAAGGCGCAGCTGATCGACCCCAAAATCGCCGAGGTCGCCTTCAAGGTGGACCGCGACGCAATCTCCGAGGTGGTCGAGGGCCGGTTTGCCACCGTTCTGCTGCGCGTCATCGAAATCTCTCCTGGCCGTACCAGCACCTTTGAAGAAACGAAGGACAAGGTGCGCGACAAGCTTGCCACGGCCAAGGCCACGACGTTGCTGCAGGAGAAGGTCGATCTCGTCGAGGAAGGCCGCAATGCCGGCAAGACGAAGAAGCAGATCGGCGAAGAACTGAAGCTTCGCTACGTGGAGGTGCCCGCCGCCGATAAGGACGGAAAGTCGCCTGAGGGCACGGCAGTACTGGATATTCCAACGCCGGAGCGCGTGACGCGCCTCGTCTTCCGGACAGAGCCGGGTACCCTGACCGATCCTGTCGAAATCGGTTCTGACGGCTATGCCTGGGTCGAAGTGCTCGGCATCGATGCCCCCAGGGAGAAGCCGTTCGACAGCGTGAAGGCTGAGGTCAAGACGGCGTATCTCGACACCGAGCGGCGCAGGCTCGTGAAGGAATTCGCTGAAACGCTCATCGCGCGGATCAAGTCGGGCGAGGACTTCGCCAAGGTGGCGGCCGATGCCGGAGGGACAGTCGACAAGGTCGAGACGGTGAAGCGCAACCTCGTGCCGCCGGGCTTGACTGAAGAGGCGATCGACGTCGCATTTTCGCTGCCGCTGAGTGGCGCTGGCTCGGCGCTGACGGTCGATCGCGGAACGCGAGTCGTGATGAAGATCACCAAGATCACGCCGGCCGGCGAACTGCCGGGCTCGGAGAAGGACAAGCTCGTCGGCGACCTGCGCCGCGGCCTGCAGAACGACCTGCTGATCGCGTACGTCACGAACCTGCAGGAACGCCTCGGCGTGTCGATCAACGACAAGGAAGTAGCGCGAGTGACCGGCGCCGACGTGGCGGCAAACTAACGGTTGGGACCCGCGCAATGCGGACCCCAACGTCTCCAGAAGGACGAGCGCCGCGTGAGCACGCATTCTGCCAGGGCCGCTGCCGGTGAGGCCTACCCGGCCTTCGAGACCTTTGCCGAGACCTACGCGGCGGGCCGCCCGCAAGTCGTCTGGACACGGCTCGTGGCGGATCTGGAGACGCCTGTTTCCGCCTATCTGAAATTGTGCTCCGGCAAGCCGATGAGCCTGCTGCTCGAGAGTGTGGAAGGCGGTGCCGCGCGCGGCCGTTATTCGATCATCGCGTTCGAGCCCGATCTCGTATGGCGGGCGTCCGGCAATACGGCCGAAGTCTCGACCCATCCACAGGCCAAGAAGCCCGTTTTCGAGACGGAACCGCAGCCGTCGTTGACGTCGCTGCGAGCGCTGCTCGCGTCGTCACGGCTGGAGTTGCCGCCGGATTTGCCGCCGATGGCCGCAGGCGTGTTCGGCTACATGGGTTACGACACGATCCGGCTGGTGGAAAACCTGCCAAACGAGAAACCCGATAGTCTAGGGGTGCCTGACGCGGTCCTCATTCGGCCGACGATTGTCGTCATCTTCGACAACGTTAAGGACGAGATGACACTCGTGACACCGGTGCGTCCGGAAGACGGGACGAAGGCCGACAAGGCGTATAAGGCCGCCACAAAACGTCTGAAGAAAGTGATCAACGCGCTCGATGAGCCCGTCGAGCACGCCAGTCTGCCTTCCTCGCGCAAGCTCATTGCGCCCGAGCCCACGTCGAATACCACCGAAGCCGAGTATCTCGAGATGGTTGCCAAGGCGCAGGACTACATCCGCGCCGGCGACATTTTCCAGGTTGTACTTTCGCAGCGGTTTTCAGCGCCTTTCGCTCTATCGTCGTTCGCCCTCTATCGTTCGCTGCGGCGAATGAACCCGTCGCCATTCCTGTTTCATCTCGACCTTGGCGCGTTCTCGCTCGTCGGTTCCAGCCCGGAAATCCTGGTACGGGTGCGGGATGGGCGAGTGACGATCCGTCCGATCGCCGGCACAGCGCGACGCGGGGCGGACGAAGCAGAGGACAAGGCGCTCGCAGCAGCCCTGATCTCGGATCCCAAGGAGCGGGCCGAGCACCTCATGCTGCTGGACCTCGGACGCAACGACGTCGGACGCGTGGCGGAGATCGGCACCGTGGAGGTGACAGACCAGTTTGTGATCGAACGCTACAGCCATGTCATGCACATCGTCTCCAATGTCGTCGGGCGTCTGGACAAAGCCAAGGATAGCGTTGACGCTCTGATGGCCGGCTTTCCGGCGGGCACCGTCTCGGGTGCGCCGAAGGTGCGGGCGATGGAAGTCATCGATGAACTGGAGAAAGCCAAGCGGGGGCCCTACGCCGGTTGCGTTGGTTACTTCACGGCCGACGGCGAGATGGACACGTGCATCGTGCTGCGCACGGCGATCGTGAAGGACGGGATGCTGCACGTGCAGTCGGGCGCGGGCATCGTCTATGACAGCGTGCCTGCGAGCGAGCAGCAGGAGTGCATCAACAAAGCCAAAGCCATCGTGCGGGCGGCCGAAGATGCGATCCGGTTTGCAGCGCGGTCCAAAAAGGGCGCTTTACGCGGCAACGGCGGGCCGTTCGGCTGAGGATCAACTGTCATGCTGACGCTGGCCTTGCTGCGCCACGCCAAATCGAACTGGGATGTTCCCGGCACGCTCGATTTTGACCGGGATCTCGCCCCGCGCGGCCTGGAAGCCGCGCCGCGCATGGGTGCGGAGATCGCTCGGATCGGCTTTTCGCCCGATCTCGTGATCTGCTCTGACGCGGTGCGGGCGCGGATGACGTTTGATCTGGTGGCGCCATTCATCGCGCCGCCGCCACGGACAGTCGTGCACGAAAACGGGCTCTACATGGCGAACGCGCAACAATTGCTGGCGCGGCTGCACGCGGTGCCGGACACTGTCAAATCCGTGATGCTGGTCGGGCATAATCCCGGATTTCATGAATTCAACATCGCGCTCATTGGGGATCTCGCACCGGAGGCGGAGCGCGCGGCCAAGAGCAAATTCCCGACGTGCGCGCTGGCGATCTATACGTTCGATACGGATCAGTGGTCGCAGGTGGCGCTGCGCAAAGGTCGTGTCGTTCACTTCGCCACGCCGCGCCGGTTGAGTGGTGGGTGACGAGACGCTAGGGTTTCGCACGGTTCGGGCGGAACTGCCCTGAGGATGAACGATGCTGCTACTTATCGATAACTATGACAGCTTCACCTACAATCTCGTCCACTTCCTGGGCGAGCTTGGCGCATCGTGCGAGGTGCACCGTAACGACAAGATCACGACTGACGAAGTTTTGAAAAAGAATCCGAAGGCGATCGTGTTGTCACCGGGTCCGTGCACGCCGAACGAGGCCGGCATCTGTCTCGACCTCATCGCCAAGGCTGGACCGAAAATTCCGCTGCTTGGAGTATGCCTCGGGCATCAGTCGATCGGGCAGGTCTATGGCGGCAAGGTGATCCGTGCGCCCGTACCGCTGCATGGCAAGCTCTCGACGATCCGGCATTTCGACAAGAGCGTCTTCAAAGGTCTGCCGGAGACGTTTCAGGTGACGCGCTATCATTCACTCATCGTCGAGCGGAAGAGCCTGCCCGACTGCCTCGACGTCACCGCGGAGACCGAGGACGGCATCATCATGGGGCTGATGCATAAGACGCATCCCGTCCATGGCGTGCAGTTCCATCCCGAGAGCATTGCGTCCGAACAGGGGCATGCGCTGCTGGCAAACTTCCTGACGCTGGCGGGTATGGCGCCGACGAAGCGGCCGTCCACCCAGCGCCCGGCGGCGTGATCCCATGACCGGTGCGCCTGCCTTCGATGCCAAGGCTCTGCTCGGGACAATCGCGAGCGGGCGGCATCTCTCGGAAGACGAGGTGTTCCACGGGCTCGACCGGATGACGTCGGGAGAGGCGACGCCGGCACAGATGGGCGCGTTCCTGATGGGGCTGCGCGTGCGCGGTGAGACGATTGCGGAGCTGACCGGGGCGGCGCGGCTCTTGCGATCGCGGATGCTGCCGGTCACCGCACCGGCGGACGCCGTCGATATCGTCGGGACTGGTGGCGATGGGCTCAAAACCTACAACGTCTCGACATGCGCGGCGTTCGTCGCGGCCGGCGCGGGATTGACCGTCGCCAAGCACGGCAACCGGTCGGTGTCGTCGCTGTCGGGGGCGTCAGATGTGCTGACGGCGCTCGGCGTCAAGATCGACCTGACGCCGGATCAGATCGGCGCCGTGATCGAACGCGCGGGTGTCGCGTTCCTGTGGGCGCCGATGCACCATCCGGCAATGAAGGCGTGGGCGCCGGTGCGGGCCGAGCTTGGGCTCAGGACGCTTTTCAATCTGATGGGACCGATCTGCAATCCCGCGAACGTGACGCGGCAGGTGGTTGGCGTTTTTGCGCCGGAATGGGTGGAGCCGATCGCGCACGTTCTACACAAGCTCGGATCGCGGCATGCGTGGGTCGTTCACGGGCGCGACGGGCTCGATGAACTGTCCACGACCGGGCCGACGCTGGTGGCGGAGCTGAAGGACGGCAAAGTGAAGACGTTCGAGGTGACGCCGGAGGATTCGGGGTTGTCGCGCGCGACGATGGCCGATCTGAAGGGCGGCGATGCGGCGGCCAACGCGGCGGCGCTCAAGCAAGTGCTGGCGGGCGAGCGGGGTGCCTATCGTGATATCGCCCTGTTGAATGCGGCCGCGGCTCTTGTCGTGGGCGGGCGGGTGCAGACTTTGCGTGACGGCGTTGGCGTGGCTGCTGCGTCGATCGACAGCGGCGCGGCGCGGACGGCGCTGGACAGGCTCGTTGTGGCGACGAATGCCATCGGTTGAGCGGGCGGAGGCGTGACGATGCGAACTTCCACGACGGTCGTCATCCTTGCCGTGTTGCTGTTGGCGGCGGCCTACATTGCAGGCGTGTTCGGGCCGGCGGGGGATCGTCAGGCGGCCATGACACCGGAGGCCTGCTATGCGGCGGCCGTCGAGGCGGCGGCGAAGCCCAATCCGACGAATGTTCCGTGCGATTGGAAGGCGGTCGAGGATGCCAGTCCCGGCGCGGCGCTGAACGGGCGGTTTGAGGCGGCGAGTGCGGGCGTCTCGGGGCGGCTCGTGATCATGGAGTTGGCGGAAAAGCCCGCACGGCTTGCTTTTTCGACGGCGGGTGAGAGCCCGCGCTTTATCTGCACGGCGGCGTTCGAGGCGGTGCGCGAGGCGGACATGCTGGTCGCGCGGGTCGCGGATGTTCCAGGTTGCGACGTGACGGTGAAGAGTGGGACGTCGCCCGGCATCGTGACTGTGACGGCGACGGAACCATGTAATACATACTGCAATATGCGCGGCAGCCTGTCGGGCGATTTCAGGCTGATGCCGCACTGAGGTCCGAGTTGTAGGCGCGGGAGATTGACCCTTCCGGTGCAGGCAGGTAGCAACCGGCATCACCCAGCGCTAAGGTCCCCCGCATGTCCGATATTCTCGCGAAAATCACGAGCTACAAACTCGACGAAGTGGCCGCCGCCAAAGCGAAGCAGCCGCTGCAGGTGATGGCGGAGTATGCGCGTTCGGCGCCCCCGGTGCGGTCATTCATCGGGGCGATCCGGACCACCCATGCTGCAGGGCGGCCGGCATTGATTGCGGAGATCAAGAAGGCGTCGCCGTCGAAGGGGCTGATCCGCGCCGACTTCGATCCGCCGGCATTGGCGCGGGCCTATGAAGCGGGCGGCGCGGCGTGTCTTTCGGTCCTGACCGACGGTCCGTCGTTCCAGGGTGCGCCAGAGTATCTGACAAGAGCGCGGGCGGCGGTGTCGCTGCCGGTGCTGCGCAAGGACTTCATGGTCGACACGTATCAGGTGGTCGAGGCCCGCGCGTGGGGAGCAGACTGCATCCTGATCATCATGGCGGAAGTCGATGATGGGCTGGCCGCCGACCTTGCGGATGCCGCGCGCGACTGGGGCATGGATGCGATCGTCGAGGTGCATGACGACGCAGGAACTCGATCGTGCGCTGAAGCTCCCCTGCCCGCTCATCGGCATCAACAATCGCAACCTCAAGACGTTCGAGACCACGCTTGCGACGAGGAGCGGCTGGCGCCGCGCATGCCAGGCGACCGCATCGTGGTTGGCGAAAGCGGGATCTTCACGGCCGCCGATATCGCGCGGCTGCAGAAGGTGGGCGTAACCACGTTCCTCGTCGGCGAAAGCCTGATGCGCCAGGACGACGTGACAGCTGCGACGCGCGCGTTGCTCGCGAAGGCCCGCGGCATGACGCAAGCTTTCACACCTCAACGACCAAGGCGAAGCCCACATGGTCGATGTCTCCGACAAGCCGGTGACCAGCCGGACGCGGTGGCTGAAGGGTTTGTGTCGCTGATGCCCGAGACGCTCGCACTGGTGACCAAGGGCGAGGCGAAGAAGGGCGACGTGCTCGCAACCGCGCGGATCGCCGGCATCATGGCGGCGAAAAAGACGCACGAACTGATCCCGCTGTGCCATCCGCTCGCGATCACCAAGGTGACGGTGGAGTTCGAGCCGCGGACCGAGCCTGCCGGCATGCATCGTCACGCGCCACCGTCAAGGTCACGGGCCAGACCGGCGTCGAGATGGAAGCACTGACGGCGGTGTCGGTCGCGTGCCTGACGATCTACGACATGCTCAAGGCGGCCGATAAGGGCATGACGATCTCAGACATCAGGCTCTTGGAAAAGACAGGCGGGCGCTCCGGAACGTACCGCGCTCCGGCCGCGAAGGGCTAATCCGATGGCGCTGCTCTCTGTCGACGAGGCGCTGGCCCGCATTCTGGATGGTGCGCAGGCGACAGGTGTCGAACGTGTGCCGCTGGTGGCGGCTGCGCATCGCATCCTTGCCGAAGAGGTGCGCGCGACGCTGACGCAGCCGCCTTTCGATGCAAGCGCGATGGATGGGTATGCAGTGCGCGCGGCGGATGTGGCGACTCTGCCGGCGACGCTCACGCTCATGGGAGAGGCGCGGGCAGGCGAAGGGTTTTCCGGGACGGTCGATGCGGGTCAGTGCGCGCGGATTTTCACCGGCGCTCCGGTGCCAGCGGGTGCAGATGCGATCGTCATTCAAGAGAACACAACGGCGGATGGCAACCTCGTGACGGTGGTTGAAGGCGCGCCCGATGCGGCGCACATCCGTCCGCGCGGGGGCGACTTCGCGGGAGGACAGGTCTTGCTTTCGCCGGGCCGCGTGCTCGATGGGCGCGCGATCATGCTGGCGGCGGCCATGGGGCACGGCACGCTTGAAGTGCGCCGCAAACCCGTGATCGCCGTGCTGGCGACGGGCGATGAACTCGTGGAACCGGGGCAGATACCGGGCCCCGATCAGATCGTATCGTCCAATCCTTATGGACTTGCGGCGATGATCATGGCGGCGGGCGCAGAGCCGCGCCTTCTCGGCATTGCAGGCGACACGCGCGCGGCGCTGGAAGAGAAAATTGCGGCAGCAGCCGACGCCGACGTTCTCGTGACGACCGGCGGCGCATCGGTCGGCGACCACGATCTGGTCGGACCGGTTCTGAAATCGCGCGGGATGGCGATGGACTTTTGGAAGATCGCCATGCGGCCCGGCAAGCCGATGCTTTTTGGAAAACTCGGAGCGCAGCGTGTTCTTGGACTGCCTGGAAACCCGGTATCGGCGCTGATCTGCGGGCGTGTGTTCCTGATGCCGCTGATTGACAGGCTGCTCGGCCGGCAGACGTCGCCGTCGGCTCCCGTGCGCGCGCGATTGACGGGGGCGCTCGAGAGGAACGGACCGCGGCAGCACTACATGCGCGCCGTCACATCGCATGATGCGAACGGTATGCTGCTGGTGACACCGCAGTCATCGCAGGACAGTTCGCTGATGAGTCCTCTTGCGGCTTCCAACGCGCTGATCGTGCGCGCGGTCAATGCGCCGGCGCTTGCCGCAGGTGACGAGGTCGACGTGCTGCCGCTGGATTTTTGAAATCAGCGGTAAAGATCGGCGCGGGTCGGCGGCAGGGGCGACTTACCCTTGGCGCTCTTGGTGGCCACGGTCTGGAAGAGGCGCAGCGTGCCGCGCGAGAAGGCGAGCGAAACGCCCGCGAGATAGGCAACCCAGATGCGGTACTTCTCTTCGCCAATGAGCTTGATTGCCTCGTCTTTGTTGGCCGTGAGGCGTTCGCACCAGAGCTTGCAGGTGCGGGCATAATGTTCGCGCCAGCCCTCCACATCGTGGACTTCAAAGCCGGCAATCTCCATGGCGGAGATCGAATGGCCGATGTCGTCGAGTTCGCCGCCGGGAAAAATATACTTCGCGATCGCCTTCTTTTCGGGCCGCATCCGTTGCGGGAGCAGCCCCGCCTTTGGCTTGTGGGCGCGCCGTGAGATCGCATGGTTGAGGAAGACGCCGCTTTCGTTCAGAAGCGAGCGCACCTTATTCATGTAGGCGGGGATATTTTTCAGGCCGATGTGCTCGTACATGCCGATGGAGGCGATCTTGTCGTAGCGGCCTTCGGCGAGCATGTAGTCCTGGAGTTCGAGCGTCACGAGATGTTCGAGGCCCAGACGCTTCACCTTCTCGCGGGCGAAGGCGAGCTGTTCTTCGGACAAGGTGATGCCGTGAGCCTTGACGCCGTAGTTCTGTGCCGCGTGGCAAACGAGACCGCCCCAGCCGCAGCCGATGTCGAGCATCGTGTCGCCGGGCTTCAGGCGAAGCTTACGGCAGATCATGTCCAGCTTGTCGCGTTGTGCCTGTTCTACGCTGTTGTTCCAGTCCGTGTAGTAGGCGCAGGAATAGACCATCTCCGGATCGAGGAAGAGCGCGTAGAAGTCGTTCGACAGGTCGTAGTGGAACTGGATGAAGGCCTTGTTGTCGGCGAGCTTGCGGTGCTTACCGGTGATCTCGCCTTCGAAGCCGCCGACTTCGCGCGGGGCTTGGGTCGGTGCGAAGACGAATGGTGAGAGACCTTTGAGAAGCGCGAGTTTCGGGAGGTTCTTGAATTTGACGCCTCCCTTGGGTTTGACGAACTGCTCCCCGAAATCGACGAGTGTGCCGCCGTCGAAATCGACGCGTTTGGCGATGTAGAGCTGGATAAGAGTATCGAGCGAGGGATGGCGCAGCATCGTGGCAATGACGCCGGGATCATTGATGCGGATCTCGCGGCGGCTCGACACGTTCCGGCCGAGCGGCACGCTGGAACCGTCCCACAGCGTCAGCCACAGGTCGAGATCGAGTTTTTCAGCCAGAGATGCGGCAAGAACTCTTGGCCGCCGCCAGCTGCTTTTCACTCTTATCCGCCGCCATCGAGGGTCCCTGCCGTCAATTCTCGTCAGGGCGTAGCTGCCAGCCAGGCTGCGGAAACGTCAAGCGGCTTTCGCACTTTCCATGATGGCTGCGACGCCCATGCCGCCCGCCGTGCAGACAGAAATCAGTCCGCGGCCACCGTTGATAGACAGCAGTTTCGCCAGGTTGCCGATGATGCGCGCGCCTGTTGCGGCGAACGGGTGACCGACCGCGATGGACGAGCCCTTGACGTTCATCTTTGACCGATCGATCGAGCCGAGGGAGGCATTCTTACCCATGTGCTTGGCGCAGTAGGCCGGGTCTTCCCAGGCTTTCAAGGTGCACAGGACCTGGGCGGCGAAGGCTTCGTGGATCTCGTAGTAGTCGAAGTCTTGCAGCGTCAGGCCGGCGCGGTCGAGCATCCTGGAGACGGCGATGGTGGGGGCCATCAGGAGGCCGTCGCCGTGGGCGAAGTCGTTGCCCCAGTGTTGGCCGTAAGTGAGGTACGCAGCGATGGGAAGGCCGCGCGCTTTGGCCCATTCTTCGCTGGCTAGGAGGGCTGCGGAGGCCCCATCGGTGAGCGGGGTCGAGTTGCCGGCGGTAAGTGTGCCGTTGTCTGATTTGTCGAAGGCGGTTTTGAGGGTGGACAGTTTTTCGAGGGTGATGTCAGGGCGCAGATTGTTATCGCGATAAACGCCGGCGCAAGGGACCATCAGATCGTCGAACCAGCCTTGCTCGTAGGCGGCGGCGGCCTTGGTGTGGCTTTCATAGGCGAGCTGATCCTGATCGGCGCGGGTGATGCCCCACTCCTGCGCCATCAGTTCGCAATGCTCGCCCATGCCGAGGCCGGTGCGCGGCTCCTTCACGGCCGGTGGCTGAGGCGTGAGTTCGGCCGGCGACAAGCCCTGGAAGACGCGGACCTTGTCCATCAGCGTCTTTTTGGTGTTCAGTTCGATGAGGCGCTTGGAGAATTTTTTCGAGAAAACAATGGGCGCATCGGAGGTGGTGTCGGAGCCGCAGGCGATGCCGCTTTCGATTTCGCCGGTGGCGATTTTCGCGGCTGTGCCCAGCGCGGCCTGGAGGCTCGTGCCGCAGGCTTGCTGCAGCGTGATGCCGGGTGTGGACGGCGCGAGCTTAGTGCCAAGCACGCTTTCGCGCGTGAGGTTGAAATCGCGGGAATGCGTGACGACAGCGCCGCCGACCACTTCGTCGATGTGTTCGCCTTTGAGTTTATAGCGGTCGACGAGGCCGGTGAGGGCGGCCGTCATCATGTCCTGGTTGGATAGGTCGGCATAGAGAGTGTTGGAGCGGCAGAAGGGAATGCGCGTCCCGCCGATCACCGCAACCCGCCTCAGTTCTCGCGTCATGGTCGTCTCCGATGGGTGCAATCGCGGCGCGCGTCAGGCGGCGGCCTTGGCGGATTTCGTTTCTTCCTGGGCCTTGTAGTAGAGCGGGCCACCGCGGAAAGGGGCAAAGCCGGTGCCGAAGATCATGCCGGCATCGACGAGGTCAGACGAGGCGACGACGCCTTGGTCGAGGCTCTTCTGGGCTTCCTGGATGATGGGATCGACAAGTTCGCGGCCGAGCTTTTCGAGTTCCGCTTTCGACCAGTCGTTCTTGCCTTTTTGCGGCTTTCCGTCGACCCACTTGTAAAACCCCTCGCCGGTCTTCTTGCCGAGCTTGCCGGCCTTGACGAGGATGTCGAGGCGCGAGCCGCTGGGGTCGTGGCCCAGAATGCGGGCGACGTGGGAGCAGATGTCGAGGCCGACGCTGTCGGCGAGTTCGATCGGGCCCATCGGCATGCCGAAGGTGCGGACGGCTTCGTCGATCTTCTCTTTGTCTTCGCCCTTTTCCAGGCGCGCCATTGCGGCGAACATATAGGGGGTCAGCACTTTGTTGACGAGGAAGCCGGGCACATCCTTGGTAATGAGCGGGAACTTGCCGATAGCGGTGACGAATGCGGCGCCCTTCTCGACCTCGGAGGTGCGGGTCTGATCGCCTTGGACGACTTCGACGAGCGGCATCATCGCGACGGGTGAGAAGAAGTGCAGGCCAACGAGGCGGGTCGGGTCGCTCATGGGCTGGGAAATATCGGCGAGTTTGAGAGATGAGGTGTTCGTGGCGAGCACGGCGCCGGGCTTCACCTTGGTCTCGAGGTCAGCGAAGAGCTTCTGCTTGATGTCGAGCTTTTCGACGATGGCCTCGATGACGACGTCGGCGCGGCCGATGCCTTTGCCTTCCGGGTCGGCGATGAGGCGGGCCTTTGCGGCGTCTCGCGTGGCCTTTGTCTTGAACTTCTTCGCGATCAGCTTGCCCTGGGCCTTGATGCCCTTTTCGATCTGCTCGGGCGAGATGTCTTGCAGCGTAACTTCCATGCCGGCCGCGACGCAGACGCCGGCGATGTCGGCACCCATGGTGCCGGCGCCGATGACGTGGACGTGGGTGGGCTTCCATTTCAGAGATTTCGGAGCCTGGGCCTTGAGGGCTTCCGAGAGCCTGAAGACGCGGCGCAGGCTTTTCGACTGCGGCGACATGAGCATGGGTGCGAAGGCGATGGGCTCGGCGCGCTTCATGGCCTCGAGATCGCCGCCGTGTTTCTCGAAGAGGTCGATGAGACGGTAGGGTGCCGGATAATGGTCCTCGCGGGCTTTCTTGGCGACTTCGCTGCGCATCTTCTTGGCGAGCGCAAGTCGCGCTGGCCATTTGCCGAGCGCGGCCTTGGCGAAGCTTGCGGGCTTGGATTTGCGGTTTTGGAGGACGGCCTTGCGCGCCGCCCAATGGAGACTGTCGGGGCCGGCCACGAGTTCGTCGATGAGGCCCATGCCTTTAGCGGCGGACGCGGAGAGGAAGGAGCCGGAGAGCATGATGCTCATGGCCGACATGGGCCCGGCCTGACGGATCGAACGGGCGGTGCCGTTGAAGCCGGGGAAAATGCCAAGCTTGACCTCGGGGAAGCCGACCTTGGTCGACGGATCGCGGGTGGCGATGCGGTAGTGGCAGGCGAGGATCAGTTCGAGACCGCCGCCGACGCAGACGCCGTGCACGGCCGCCACGACGGGGATGGGCAATCTCTCCAAGCGGTCGAGCATGGCGTTGACCATGCCGACCTCGGCGATGACCTCGGCCTCGGTGGTGAATTTCTCGAACTCGTTGATATCGGCGCCGACGATGTAGCCGCGTTGTTTGCCGGAGATGAAGACCAGGCCTTTTATGGTGCCGGCGCGGCCGGCGCGTTCGGCCTCTTCGATCATGGCGCCCAATTCTTCCAGCGGACGGCGGCCCAGTGCGTTCGCGCTGGCGTCTTCGCGGTCGAACGTCGCCCAGGCGATGCCTTCGCGATCGACTTCGTAGCGCCAGTCCTTGAGCGAAGCGGGATCGAGAGCCATACGGGACAAGCCTTCTCAATAAATCCAGGAGTTACTCGGCAGCGGCGGCTTCAATGGCGGGGCGCGCATTGTGGCCGGGCTGCATGTAATTGGGGCGCAGTTCGGCGGGATCGAAGTGATCGACGGCGATGACGCGGGCGACCAGTGTTTCCACTTCGCGCAGGAGAGCGGCTTCGCTGTCGCTGATGACGCTCTTTGCAACTGCATCGCCGATCCAATCGATGCCGTGATAGCGGCGAATCGTGCCGGCGCGGATCGCCTTCTCAAGTTTCTTCTCGGCCTCCTCCGCGGCGACCACTTTCTCGAGTGTGACTTCGAGGACGCCCGTCGGATCGGCTGCGTCCTTGGAGATGTAGATGTGGCGCGTCAGGCGGTCGCGGACTTCGCCGGGCATCAACACGAGGCCGGCGACGGTGCCTCCGAGCCTGTCGGGTGCGGGATCGTAGTGGCGGCCTAACGGAAAGACGACGGCGCGCAGAAGCCAGCGGACCGGCGCGATGGGGAAGTTCTCGATGACGCCGCGAAGAGCTTCCTCGAAGCGGGCGAGGCCGTTGGCGATGGCGAACTCGACGATCGGTTTATCGGCGGCGGGCCGGCCGTCATCCTCGAAGCGCTTCAGGACGCAGGAGGCGAAATAGAGTTCGGCCAGCGCGTCGGCGAGACGTCCGCAGATCTTCTGCTTGGTCTTGAGACCGCCGCCGAGCGTCGCGATCGTCATGTCGGATACGACGGCGAAGTTGCGTGAGGCGCGCGAGATCTGGCGGTAATAGGCCTTCAAATCCGGCACGGCCGATGGTGCGGGAGCCAAAGAAGCCGAACGTCACGTTGTGGAAGAAGGCGCCGGCCATGTTCGAGACCGAGTGGGCGATGTGGCCGAGGAATGCGTCCTCGAAGAGATCGAAGCCCTTTGCGGGGTCGGGGTTCTGGGCGGCTTGGATCTCGCGGATAGAGGTATGGATGCGAGCGCAGTGCGCCTTGTGCGAACGTGATGAGCGTGCGCGTCAGAATGTTGGCGCCTTCGACGGTGATACCGACGGGGACCATCTCGTAAGCCGATTGCAGATAGTTGGACGGGCCGTCGCAGATCGCGCGGCCGCCGTGAATGTCCATCGCATCGTTGACGGCGCGGCGCATGCGCTCGGTCGTCTGGTACTTCATGAGGGCCGAAATGACCGACGGCTTTTCGCCGCGCGAGACCATCGATGCGGTAACCCCGCGCGCTGCTTCGTTGACGTAAGCCGTCTCGACGATGCGGGCGAGCGGCTCTTCGATGCCTTCCATGCGGCCGACAGGCAGGCCGAACTGACGGCGAATGCGGGCGTAGGCGGACGTGACGCGCAGCATCGCCTTGGCGCCCGCCGTGGCCGACGAGGGAAGTGAAATCGCGCGGCCGGCGGCAAGGCATTCCATCAGCATGCGCCAGCCCTGGCCCGCCATCTTCTCGCCGCCGATAATCCAATCCATCGGAATGAACACGTCGGTGCCCCAGTTGGGACCATTGGGGAAAGCGGCGCCTGAGGGCAGGTGGCGGCGTCCGATGTTGACGCCGGGATGGCTGGCGGGGATCATGGCGACGGTGATGCCGACATCCTCACCCTTGCCAAGACGATTCTCGGGATCGAAGAGCCGGAAGGCGAGGCCGACCAGCGTCGCCTTCGGGCCCAGGGTGATGTAGCGCTTGTCCCACGACAAACGGACGCCGAGCGTCTCGCGTCCGTCGTGCTGGCCTTTCACGACAGTGCCGATGTCGCGCATCGTTGCGGCATCGGACCCCGATGTGGGGCCGGTGAGCGAGAAGCAGGGGACCTCATCACCGCGTGCGAGACGCGGCAAGTAATAATGCTTCTGGTCGTCGGTGCCGTATTTCTCGATCAGTTCGCCAGGGCCGAGAGAGTTCGGCACCATGACGATGGTGACGACATCCGGCGAGCGGGACGCAATCTTGCCGAGGATCAGGGACTGGGCCTGAGCCGAGAAGCCGAGTCCGCCGTGCTCCTTGGAAATCAGCATGCCAAGGAAGCCGTGCTTCTTGACGAAAGTCCCAGATTTCTTCCGGGATTTCGCGCGTCGCATGGCGGATCTGCCAATCGTCGATCAAGCGGCAAAGGTCTTCGGTTGGGCCATCGAGGAACGCCTGCTCTTCCGGCGTCAGCGTGACAGGCGGGATGGCGCGCAGTTTGGTCCAGTCGGGGGTGCCGGAGAAAAGCTCTGCGTCGAAGCCGACGGTGCCGGCGTCGAGGGCCTGCTGCTCGGTATCGGACACCTTGGGCAGTGTCTTTTTCAGGAAATCAAAGGCGGGGGCGACGAAAAACTTGCGGCGGACCTCGGGAACAGACAAGGCCGCCAGAATGCCGACGGGTATCCAGGCAAGGAGTGACCAGATGCTTGAAAGCGGGAACGTCGGCTCACCGGTCAGAAGCCCTGCCTGCCAGACGAAGATCAGTGCGCCCAGTGTGATGGCCCAGACGGACACTCTCGCCTGCAGCATGCCCAGCGCCGTCACGGCACCGATGGTGAGAACGAGGAATACGAACGTCGACATGCGCTGAACTCCCGTAGGGCTGATGGGCCCCCATCCCTGCCCTCTTCGGGGCGATGGCAGTATCGGCCTGGGACAAACGCAGGTGAACCCCCGGCCGGTCGGGCTACCGCCACAGAAAATCATGGCGGGCAATGTCATCACAAAGACTTAACTAGAGACGGCAGCGATTGAAAACAACCTTTAGCGCACACAAGTTGCACAGCCATTCGCCGTGCGCGGACAGGTTTACTTCGTCAGTCCGCCCGCTTTGGCCTTCACGGACTTTGACTGCACCTCGGTTTTGAAAATTTGGCCGATGAGTGTGGGATACCACGCAAAGGCTTCATCATAGGTCGCCTGACGTTCCGCGGCGCTCTCACCGGGCTTGGAGACGAAGGCGTTTGAGGGCACGAGGCCGCTCATGCCCCCCGGCAACGGTCCCGCCGCATAGTCGGCGCCAATCTTGATTGCGTCGTTGGGTGCCACGATCGACCAGCATGTATTGCGGTAGCGGGCAGGATCGGGGCGGCGTGATTCCAGTTCGGCTGCGATGCGAGCGGCCACAGCGAGACCCTGGCTGTGGGCCGAAAATGCAGATTTCGGCATTTCGTTTGCGATTGCGCTATCGCCCAAGACGAAGACGCTGTCGGCTTTTGCCGACGCAAACGAAGCCGGGTCGATGGGGCACCAGTCGGGGTCGGCGAGGCCGGCCTGCAGTGCAATCGCGCCGGCGGTCTGTGGGGGAATGATGTTGGCGACGGCGGCTTTGATATTGAGGCCTGCGTTCGTGCGTACTTCGCCGTCGTTCGGATCGACGCGCGTGACGGTGAAGTCGTCAATGTCGTTGGAGAGGTTCAACTCGATGATGTCGCCGTAGTACTTCTCGAATGCCTCCTGGAACGCGGCCTGTTTGGAGAACGTCATTTTAGCGTCGAGAATGACAAGCTTCGATTTTGGCTTCGCCTGTTTTAGATAGTTGGCGATAACGCAGGCGCGCTCATAGGGTCCGGGCGGGCAGCGGTAGGGAAGCTTTGGTATCGCGATGACGACCGTGCCGCCGTTTTCCATCTTTTCCAGACGTTCGCGCAGGGCGAACGTCTGGTCACCGCCGCGCCAGGCATGAGGCATCGTTTCGGCGGCGGTTTGTCGAGTAGCCCTCGATGGCGGACCATTTGAAATCGATGCCGGGCGACACGACCAACCGGTCGTAAGAAATCTGCTTATTGTTTCTGAGGTCGACAGTCTTTTTGATGGTGTCGATTTTTTCCGCGCGTTCGTGGATCACCTTAACGCCAAGCTTCGCCAGTCCGCTGTAGCCATGCGTGAGATCGGCCAAGCTGTAGAAGCCGCCAATGTAGGCGTTGGAAAAGAAACAGCTCGTATATTTGGACTGCGCTTCGATGAGCGTGACGTCGAGCGCGGGATCCAATGTTTTCAATGCGCCCGCGACGGTCGATCCGCCTGCTCCACCGCCGATGACGACCACTTTCGCCTCGCCGCGCGCAAATGCGGGACGAGCTATCATGCCGGCGGCCGTGAGGCCGAATCCAGCAGCGAACTGGCGGCGTGTCAGGTCGAAGCCCATGCAATTATCCCTTGGTGGTGATGCCGGCGGAGGACATCAGCTGGGATAGCTCTTCCCAGAAATAGAGTTGGCCAGGATAGCCGGTGATGCGGCCGATTTCACGGTCGCCGCGCACCAGTATGAAAGTTGGCGTGTAGACGACTGGTGCGAAACCGAGCAGGATATTCGAATTGCGGCCAACGCGCTTCAGGGGCGCAGCCCGGCCTTCGGTCGTTCGTCCGTAGCCGCCGCCTACCTCCTTATGCCACCGCCGGCAGTAGTGACATGCCGGATCATCGACCATGATCAACGTGGCGGCCTCGGCGCGGGCGATTTGGAGGGAGCGGCCTCACCGGCATGAGCGGCCGGGCCGCAAACGGCGAATAGGAACGGCGTCATCAGCAGCAAGAGAGCGCGCACGGTTGACCTCCGGCTTATCGTTGTTTGGTTCACCATTCCAAAGAAGCGTAGCAGTGGGGCGGGACAATGAGAAGGCAGCCTTAGAAATCTAACCGAGACGTAATCCGGCACGGGGCTGTCGACCATGGAAACGCGCGTGGGGCTCGTGTTATGCACGGCATCATGCCAGCCGATCTGAACCCACCCACCGAGCCGCTGCGTCCCGTGACGATTTCAAATCGCCGCGACTTCGTTCTCGGCGGAGCGGCGGCGGCCCTCGCCCTTCTTTTGCAATCCGCGCCCTCGGCCGCCGCCGGTGAGGCGCGGGACGCCGTTGCAGCGCCAGAGGCATCACCGCCCCCGGTCCGGCCCGTCAGCCGGATCCCTGTTTCGCCCGGCCTTACTCACTCGGCACAGTTTCAGCAGGCACTCGAGGGCATCCTGGTCGATGCCGAGCCTGTGGTGGGAGAGCCGATGGCACTGGAGTTGCCGGAGTTGGCCGAGAACGGCAACGTGGTGCCCTATTCGCTGGCTGTGGAGAGCCCGATGACGGACACCGACTACGTGCGCACTCTGTACCTTCTCTCGACATCCAACCCGCAGGCACTGGTCGCCAAGTTCCATCTCATTCCGGCGACCGGCAAGGCCACCGTTTCGGGACGGATGCGGCTGGCCAAGACGCAGGATGTCGTCGGCATTGCGGAGATTTCCACCGGTCAGATCGTGGTCGCCGTGCGCAAGGTCGAGGTGACTATCGGCGGCTGCGGGAACGAATGAGACTGTGGCCATGACCAATAAAACCCGCATCAAACTGCCAGACAAGACAGCGGTCGGCGATGTCATCGAAATCCGCGCGCTCATCAATCATGTGATGGAGACGGGTAATCGCAAGGATGCGGCCGGGCAGATCATCCCGCGCAATATCATCCGGTCTCTGACCGTGACGTTCGGGAGCGTGACCGTTTTCATGGCCGAGTTCGGGCCTGGGATCTCGTCCAATCCGTTCGTGGCCTTTCATATGCGGGTGCCGGGCCCGGGCGAATTCGTCTTCACCTGGGAGGACGACGCGGGGGTCAAAACGGTCGAGCGGTCGCCACTTTACGTTGGCTGACGGTGCGGCCACGTTCCTGATGCCGATCAACCTCTGATCGAGCCGCTTGTTTCGCCGAGCGAGAGCGGCTACGCCACGGGCATCACGCCTGACCGCAGGGGCCGGCTCGCCACCGTCCACCGGGCTCAGAACCAGGGGAGCACCATGGCCGAAGATCCGCTTGTCGCCCAGAAAGGGCCCTACCAGGTCGACCTGGTGGAAGGGAAAACCTATTTCTATTGCCGGTGCGGCCGTTCCAAGCGGCAGCCGTTCTGCGATGGGGCCCATAAGGACACGGGCATTGACCCGCTCGCATTCAAGGCGCCTTCAACCGGCACTTTCAACCTTTGCGGCTGCAAATCAACAGACGACGAGCCCTACTGCGACGGATCGCACAACGTCATCTGAGGACGTGAAGCACCGCATTCGATCGCGGCTACTGGTGCTGGAGTAGCGTTGCCGCCACGATCCGCCTATACGTCGGCGATGAGCAACCTAGCCTCCACCGCATTCGTGCACTGGTCTCCGGCCGCGTTCTGCATCGCGATCGGCGCGGCCGGGATGGCGCTGTGGAATGCGGTTGCAGGCGGTGCGGATTTGCAGCCCGACGCCTCATCCATCCTTGCCGCCGGCATCTTCTCGGGATGGCGGCCAGGTCGAGGCGGACAAGAAAAGGGCGGCGAGAAAATCGCTGCCGCCGCGCCTGGAGAGCCTGCAGCGAGCCTCATCGAGATCGTCCAGGCTCTCGATATCGCGGCCATCGTGGTCGACGTGCAACGGCGGATCGTGGCGTTCAACCGGCACGCGGCGGATTTATTTCCGGCGATCACGACAGGGCATCCCGTTGCCGTGGCGAGCCGCAACCCCGATCTGATGCAGTCGATAGACCGGGTCTTCACGGATGGTCGGACCGACACCACAGAAATCATGGAGCGCATGCTGCAGGGGCGCCGCTTCATCGTGACCGCGAGCCCGCTGTCTGGCCCGATGCTGCTGCTTCAGTTCCGCGATACGAGCGAGCAAGCGCGTCTGGCGCAGCTGCGTGCGGACTTCATTGCCAACGCCAGCCACGAATTGCGCACGCCGCTCGCCTCCATCAAAGGCTTCATCGAGACACTGCAGGGACCGGCGCGCGATGACGCGCCGGCCCGCACACGATTTCTCGGCATCATGGCGACGCAGGCGCAGCGGATGAACCGCATCCTCGACGATCTTCTGTCTCTCAGCCGCATCGAGATGCGGGCACATCTGAAGCCGGAGGGCGAGGTCGATATCGGCGATGTCATCGCACAAGTGATCCGCGGCCTGGAACCCCTGGCGCGCGAGGCCGACGTTACGCTGTCCTTGAAGCCGGCCGCGACCGTGATGCGTGTTCGCGGGGACCGGGAAGAACTTGAGCAGGTGATGCAGAACCTCGTCCACAACGCGATAAAATACGGACGCAAAAGCGGGACTGTCGAGATCGAGTTGAGCGAGCGGGCGGCGGCAAAGGGGCGGCGACGCGCGCTCGCCATCAGCGTCAAGGATGAGGGGCCGGGGATCGCGCCGGAGCATTTGCCGCGCCTGACGGAACGGTTCTATCGCGTCGATACTGCGCGAAGCCGGGAGAAGGGCGGCACGGGGCTCGGCCTTGCCATCGTCAAACACATCCTCAACCGGCATCGGGGTGAATTGGAGATCAGTTCCGAAGTCGGACGCGGATCTCAGTTTACGGTCGTGCTCCAGGCCCTTTCGTCCTAGCGCGTGCTGCATATTTGTCTTAGTTTGATTTTTATCAATAAATTCCAGTTGGATACACTGTCATAAAAGGTTAGCTGGAAGTCGTTAATGCTCCGGGTGCGCGCATCAGTGCGGGAGAGCGGGACGCCGCAACCGTTCAGTCAACAGGAGCTTTCCTCGAATGAACAAGGCACCCATTCTGACGGCTGCCGTCGTGAGCGTTTTCGCTTTCGCGTCCGGCGCTGAGGCCCGCGATCAGATCCGCATCGTCGGATCGTCCACTGTGTACCCCTTTACGACGGCGGTCGCCGAGCAGTTCGGCAAGGCATCGGGCGGCAAGACGCCGGTTGTGGAGTTCGACCGGTACCGGCGGCGGCTTCAAGATTTTCTGCGAAGGCGTCGGCGTCGACAAGGCCGATGCTTCTAACGCTTCGCGCCGCATCAAGAAGAGCGAATTCGAGCTTTGCGATAAGAACGGCGTCAAGGACATCATCGAGCTGACGGTCGGCTATGACGGCCTGACGATCGCGCAGTCGAAGGACGGCCCGGCGCTCAACCTGACGCGCAAGCAGGTTTTCCAGGCGCTGGCCGAAAAGGTGCCCAACGACAAGGGTGAACTCGTCGACAACCCCTACAAGAACTGGGCCGACATCGATCCGTCGCTGCCGAACGTCAAGATCGAAGTTCTTGGACCGCCGCCGACCTCGGGTACGCGCGACTCGTTCCACGAACTCTTCCTGGAAAAGGGTGCCGAGGCTTTCGACAGTCTCAAGGCGATGAAGAAGAAGGACGAGGAAGCCAAGACCAAAGACTTCGAGAAGGTCTGGAAGTCGATCCGTAAGGACGGCGCCTACGTCGAAGCCGGTGAGAACGACAATGTCATCGTCCAGAAGCTCGAAGGCAACAAGAACGCATTCGGCATCTTCGGCTACTCGTTCCTTGAAGAAAACGCCGACAAGCTGAAGGGCGTTGCGATCGAGGGTGCGGAGCCGACGTTCGAGAACATCTCGGGCGGCAAGTACAAGGGCGCGCGCCCCCTGTTCGTGTACTTCAAGAAGGCACACATCGGCGTCATTCCGGGTCTCGACAAGTTCATTGCCGAATACACCTCGGAGAAGGCTCTCGGCGCCGAAGGTTATTTGACGGAGAAGGGGCTCGTGGCTCTCCCGAAGGAAGCTTTCGAGAAATCTGCGAAGGCTGCCAACGACGGCGTGACCTTGAAGGCAGACGAGCTGAAGTAAGCTTTCGAACTGGGGCCGCGCGGGTGACCGCGCAGTCCTCTCTTATAAAGGCAAGGTTGCTCCACCGGCGCCTCGCTGCGGCTTCTGCGATGAAGGTAAGCTTGCGATGGCAGGTTGGTATGCGCTTGTCGCGGTCGCGGTGTTCATCACCGGCTATATCCTCGCGAGCCGGCGAGCCCGGGCCGTCGCCGGCGGCGACTATGCCGGCATGCATTCGCTGCCAGCGTACCACGGATTATACACCGCCTCGCTGGCGCTCTTGCCGGCCACAATCATATTCATTGTCGGCAGTTTCATCGCCGGCCAGTTGGCGACCTACAGTGCAATCTCGGCGTTGCCGGAAAGTCTCCAATCCGATGTTCTGAAACAGGGCGCGGCTCTGCGCGACGCGATCAACATCGTTCGCGGCGGCTCCCCAGTTGCGGCGAGTGCCGAGGTCCAGTCGGCGGCTTCGAATTACGCCTCAGTGCTGTCTGCCGGGCAATTGATAACCTTGGCACTCGGGGTGCTGGCCGGCCTGGCGGGGCTCTCCTGGGGCTTGAGCCGGGTTTCGATGACATTTCCGCGCGCGGAACAGTTTCGAAAAAATTGTGCATGGGCTGCTCTGGATTTGCGCCACGATCGCGGTTCTCACGACCATTGGAATTGTCTTTTCAGTCGTCGGCGAGACCTACCGCTTCTTCTTTGATCCCGACATCAAGGGTAAGCCTACGGTTTTCGAGTTCCTGTTCGGCACCGATTGGAACCCTCAGGCCGCAATGCGTGCCGATCAAGGCGACATCCAGACGGCTTATGGCTTTTTGCCGCTGCTGACCGGCACGCTGCTGATCACAGCCATCGCGATTGCCGTGGCCGGGCCGCTCGGTCTGTTCTCGGCAATCTATCTGGCGGAATACGCATCGCCGCGCGTGCGCGCCATCGCCAAGCCCGTACTCGAGATTCTGGCAGGCATCCCTACCGTGGTGCTCGGCTTCTTTGCGGCGCTGACGGTGGCGCCTTCATCCGCGGTTGGGGCGAGGCGTTCGGCTTGGAAGTGGCGTCGGAAAGTGCGCTTGGCTGCCGGTGTCGTCATGGGGATGATGATCATTCCCTTCATCTCATCGCTGTCTGACGACGTCATCAATGCAGTGCCGCAATCGCTGCGGGATGGCGCCTACGCCATGGGTGCCACAAAGTCCGAGACCATCCGGCAAGTCATTCTGCCCGCTGCCCTGCCCGGCATCGTTTCCGCTTTCATGCTCGCCATCAGCCGCGCGATCGGGGAAACCATGATCGTCGTGATGGCGGCCGGTCTCGCCGCAAACCTGACGTTCAATCCGCTCGATGCGGTGACCACGATAACCGTGCAAATCAAAACCATCCTTGTCGGCGATCAAGAGTTCGACAGTGCCAAGACGCTGGCTGCCTTCGCGCTCGGCTTCGTCCTCTTCTTCGTGACGTTGGTGCTCAACTTCATCGCAATCGAGAGTCGTGCAGAAATATCGGGAACAATATGACTGATCTCAGCGCCAACGGGTTACAGCCCGCGCTTCGGCGGGTCGAGTTCGACACCGACGAGGCGAAAACCCGGCTGCGTCGCGCGGTATCGGTCCGAGGCCCGGTTCAAATTCTATGGGATTGCAGCACTCGCTGTGACGATTGCTTTCCTGTTGGCGCTGCTGACCAGCATCGTCTCTAGAGGCTTGCCGGGCTTTTTCCAGAACGTGATCGTGACCGACGTATTCGTCGATCCGGCCAAGGTTGATCCGGACGGAAAACGCGACGCTGCAACTCTCCGTGCCGGCGACTACACGGCACTGGCGCGCGCTGCTCTCGCAGAAGCCATTCCTGGTATCGAAGGCCGGCAGCCCAAGAAGGAACTGAACGGCCTGCTGAGTTCGGGCGCGGGCGACGTGCTGCGGCAGCAGGTTGTGGCCGATCCGTCGCTCGTCGGGCAGCGCGTCAGCACGCGGCTCTTGCTGTCGGACGAAGCCGACGTGTTTTTGAAGAAGACTGCATCGCAGATCCGCACGCTTACCGATACACGCGGGATCGCGACACCGTCGGGCATGACAGGTGACATCACCATTTCGGCCAGCATCAACGATTTTGCTGACGACCTTGCCGAGGTGAAGGCTGAACTCAGAGCCAGGGCCGATGCGATCCTGGAGACTGTCGCCAGGCGCAGAGAGCGCGGTGCCGCTTCCGACAGCCTCGTGGATCTCGAGAAGGAAGCTGCAGATCTCAAATCGCGTTACGAGGCAGCCGCTTCGCCGGAGATACTCGACTTGAAAACTGGCAAGCCGGCTCGTCGCCATCAACGGGGGCATCGTCAAGGTGAAGGAATTGGGTCCGTCGTCCGTCAAGGGCGAGGTGATCCTACCCCTGACAACGATGGCGGACGCGGCACCGGGCACATGGCAAATCCGGATCTACGAGGTACCCGAAGCCAACCGAAACCTGAACGATCGCGGCGTGACGTTTCTGGAGGAGCTGAAGGCCAAAGGGCTCGTTACGAATACCTTCAACTGGGCGTTCTTCACGACGGGCGACAGCCGCGAGGCGGAGCTTGCCGGCATACAGGGTGCCCTCGTCGGCTCAATCCTCACCCTCATCGTTACGATCGGATTGTGCCTGCCCATCGGCGTGCTGGCAGCCATTTACCTTGAAGAGTTCGCACCAAAGAACCGGGTGACCGAACTCATCGAGATCAACATCAACAACCTTGCCGCCGTTCCCTCGATCGTGTTCGGCCTGCTGGGTCTTGCCGTGTTCCTGAACTTTTCAATCTGCCGCGGTCGGCTCCCATCGTCGGCGGCCTCGTACTCGCGCTGCTGGTGCTGCCAACCATCATCATCGCGTCGCGCGCCGCCTTGAAGTCGGTGCCGCCCTCGATCCGCGAGGCGGCGCTCGGAATGGGCGCGTCGCATCAACAAGCAGTCTTCCACCATGTTCTACCGCTGGCGATGCCCGGAATCATGACCGGGACCATCATCGGCATGGCCCACGCACTGGGCGAAACCGCGCCGCTGCTGATGATCGGCATGGTCGCCTTTATCGTCGATGTGCCTACGAGCCTGACCCAGTCGGCGACCGTGCTGCCGGTGCAGATTTTCCTGTGGTCCGATCTTCCCGAACCCGGTTTCGAGATGAAAACGGCCGCCGCGATCATGGTGCTGCTCGGCGTGCTCTTCGTGATGAACGGGCTCGCCATCTGGTTGCGCAAGAAGTTTGAACGTCGCTGGTAGACGCTGTAGGAACTCAGAGATCAATACGATGGATATGCGACCTGACCCCCTGGTTATGATGACCACACATACAGCTCAAGCGACGCTGGCGGCGAAGCCGAAAATCGTTGCTTCGAACGTGAACGTCTTTTACGGCGAGAAGCATGCCTTAAAGGACGTGAGCGTTGAAATTCCTGAACGCTCTGTCACCGCGTTCATTGGCCCTTCCGGTTGCGGAAAATCGACCTTCCTGCGGTGCATCAACCGCATGAACGATACGATCGCCTCATGCCGCGTGGAAGGCACGATCCTGATCGACGGACTGAATATCTACGATCCGGAACTCGATCCGGTGCAGTTGCGCGCCCGCGTCGGAATGGTGTTCCAGAAGCCGAACCCCTTTCCGAAGTCGATCTATGACAATGTCGCTTACGGACCGCGTATCCATGGACTGTCCCGTTCCAAGTCTGAACTGGACGAAATCGTAGAACAGAGCCTGCGCAAAGCGAGCTTGTGGGAAGAGGTCAAAGACCGGCTGGCCGACAGCGGTACCGGGTTGTCCGGCGGTCAGCAGCAGCGGCTGTGCATCGCCCGCACCATCGCGATCAATCCCGAAATCATTCTGATGGACGAGCCGTGTTCGGCGCTCGACCCGATCGCAACGGCGCGTATCGAGGAACTGATGGAGGATTTGCGCCACAACTTCACGATCGTGATCGTCACCCACTCGATGCAGCAAGCGGCGCGTGTTTCGCAGCAGACCGCGTTCTTCCATCTCGGTCACGTCGTCGAAGTGGGAGAGACGCCGCAGATTTTCACCAACCCGTCCGACAAACGCACGCAGGATTACATAACCGGCCGCTTCGGTTGAACCCGGGCGCCGCATCGGCGCCTAGCGCCAAGGAATTCAGATCATGTCCGAACACATCGTCAGGTCGTACGAGCAGGAGCTTGCCGTTCTCGACAGCAAGATCAGCCAGATGGGCGGGCTTGCGGAACAACTGGTCGGTGAAGCGTTCGATGCACTCGCCAGCCATAACCCCGCGCGTGCGAGGGCGACGGTGGCGAGCGATGCCACCATCGACCTTCTGCACCGGGAGTTGGAAGAGCAGGTCATCCTCATGATCGCGCGGCGGCAGCCGCTGGCGAACGATCTGCGCCAAGTGATTTCGGTTTTGAAGGTTGCAGGCGAGTTGGAGCGCGTCGGCGATCTGGCGAAAAATGTCGCCAAGCGTGCGCAGACGGTGTCGGGAGAAACACATCCGAAGGGTCTCCTCACGGGGCTGCAGCACATGACCGATCTGGCCTCGCGGCAGCTGAAGGACGTGCTGGATGCATACGCCGCTCGCGATGCGGACAGGGCTCTCGCCGTGTGGCACCAGGATGAGAATCTGGACGCGGTTTACAATTCGGTGTTCCGCGAACTCCTCACTTACATGATGGAAGACCCACGCAACATTGGACTTTGCACGCATCTGCTGTTCGTTGCCAAGAACCTGGAACGGATCGGCGATCACACGACCAACATCGCAGAGACAGTCAACTACATGACCCGCGGAGCGCTACCCGAGGGGGAGCGGCCCAAGGGTGACATGACGAGTTCAACGCTCGTGTCCGGTCCGATCCGCTGAGAGAGCGAGTATAATACGGTATGCCCGCCAAAGTGCTCATCGTGGAAGACGAGGACTCGCTCGTCACGCTGCTCAGCTACAATCTTCAATCGGAAGGCTATACGGTCGTCCACACGCCGTCGGGGACCGACGCGATGATGATGATGCAGGAAGAGCGTCCCGACATCGTCATCCTGGATTGGATGCTCCCGGGCCTTGCCGGCATAGAGATCTGCCGGCAGATCCGTGCTCGGCCCGAGACGAAGGCGCTGCCCGTCATCATGCTGACGGCACGCGGCGAAGAGGGAGACCGGATTCGCGGCCTCCAGACGGGTGCCGACGATTATGTCGTGAAGCCGTTTTCAGTTTCGGAGCTTGTGGCGCGGGTGAAGGCGCTGCTGCGGCGGGCCTCGCCCGAGCGCATCGCGGACGTCCTGGAAGGCAATGGCATCAAGTTGGACCGCGTGGCGCATCGTGTGACCCGCTTTGGGCGCGAGGTGAATGTCGGGCCGACCGAATATCGCTTGCTCGAACAGTTCATGGAAAACATCGGGCGCGTGTTGAGCCGCTCGCAGTTGCTCGACGGCACGTGGGGGCGGGATTCCGAGGTCGATGAGCGCACTGTGGACGTGCACGTCGGTCGGCTCCGCAAGGCGATCGTGCGTGGCGCGGAAACCGATCCGATCCGGACCGTGCGCGGGGCGGGTTACGTATTCGACGATTCCGTCTAGGCCGCGCGGCCACTCTTGGCAGGCCCCTTTGCCGGTATTCCGGCAATAAAGGCTCCAACGGCGTCGTCGAAGGCCAGGTCGCTATCAAGCACGCGGAAGGCGGGCAACAGTATCGCCGTGGCCGGGAATGCTTCAATTCCGAGGGCGGCCATCTCTTCTTCTTCGGCGCCTTCGAGCGGTTTAAGCAGACCCTCTATCTCGGCCAGCGCAAATCCGAGAACGAACGCGTAGAACGAGAGGCCGAGGCCGGCGGCGCGTTCCGGCGAGAGACCCGCATCAAGAAGCGCGCGATAGACGATTTCGCTGGAGAGATGGTCGGCTATGCCGGTCGCGTGGAAGCGGAAGTGGAGGTGGAACAGGCGCGGGTGGCGATGCGCCAATTGCCGGTAGGCCACCGCAACGTTCTTCAAATCCGTCTGCCAATTGCCGGAGGGCAGCGGCAGTTCGATGGAGCCCAGTGCGCGATCGGCGATCTGGCGCAGCAATTCCTCCTTGGACCGGAAGTGATGCAGCACGGTCATCGGGTCGATGCCCATGACGGCGCCGACTTTGCGTACCGAGAAGCCCTCCTCGCCCGCTTCGTCCAGCAGACCGAAGGCAGCCTCAAGGATCGCGGACCGATCGAGACCGCGGGGTGTGCGGGAGCGGGGTGTTGCTTTTCTCACGGTATGGTCTTGACACTTCTACGGCGTAGATCATAACGTGTGCTCTATCGCGGAGGCTTTGTAAAGCCCTTCGGGCAGACACGGCGACCGGTCACGGCGCTTGTGGACGAGCCGAGGCGCGATTGTCGTTTAAAGCTTGCGCGGAATTCGCGCTGCAATCGAGGGAGGAGCGAGACCGTCATGACGCGCACGCATCGTTCTCCCGCCATCGCCAACATTCATGCCCGCCGCACGCAAAAGAACGAGCTTCTGCGGCTCTGCGCGCGCGTTGGATTTACGCCCCCGGGAGCCCTCCAGCCTTGATCTAGAGTGATCCCACGGGGGATCGTGCCTTAGCTGGAGAAGAAACCCACATGTCGAACAAATACTCCACGGCTCAGATGAAGGAGCTGGATGCGAAGCATCATTTGCATCCGTTCAGCAATCACAAGTCGCTCAGGGCTACAGGCTCGCGCGTGATCGTGGGCGGGGAAGGTGCTCATTTCATCGACAGCGAGGGCAAGCGCGTGCTCGACGGGATGTCGGGCTTGTGGACGACAAACATCGGCTATGGCCGCGAGGAGCTCGCGAAGGCGGCCTACGATCAGATCGTCGAACTGCCGTACTACAATACCTTCTTCCAGACGACGCATCCGCGCGTGGTTGAACTTTCGCAGAAGCTTTCGGAAATTGCGCCGGCGAACATCAAACAGGTGTTCTACGGCTCATCGGGTTCGGAATCGAACGACACGGCCGTGCGCATGATCCGGCACTATTGGGTCATCAAGGGCGAGCCGAAGCGGCGCATCATCATCAGCCGCCGCAACGCCTATCATGGCTCGACGATCACGGCTGCCTCGATGGGCGGCATGTCGTTGATGCATTCGCAGCTCTATCCGCCTTACGAAGGTTTCCGCCATGTGATGGAGCCTTACTGGTACGGGAACGCAGAAGACGGGGAGACGCCGGAAGCGTTCGGTTTGCGCGCGGCGCAGGCGGTCGAGGACGAGATCCTGGCGGTCGGCCCGGAGAATGTCGCGGCCTTTGTCGGCGAGCCGGTGATGGGTGCCGGTGGATTGAAAATTCCGCCGTCCACCTACTGGCCGGCGGTGCAGAAGATCGTCGACAAGTATGGAATTCTGTTCCTGCACGACGAAGTCATCACCGGCTTTGGACGCACGGGTAAATGGTTCGCCGCCGACTATTATGGCACCAAGCCCGATCTCGTGACCTTCGCAAAGGCAGCAACGTCGGGTTACATCCCGCTGTCGGGACTACTTGTCGGTGATCGCGTCGCGAACGCGTTCGCCGAACACGACGACGAGTTCTATCACGGGTACACCTACGCCGGACATCCAGTCGCGTGCGCGGTTGCTTTGAAGAACATCGAGATCATGCAGCGCGAGCGACTGGTCGAGATGGTCAACGAGTTCACCGGTCCGGCGCTGGCTCGGATGTTGGGCAAGTTCAAAGATCATCCACTCGTTGGGGAAGTACGCTCGATCGGCATGCTCGGCGCGATCGAACTCGTGGCGGACAAGCGCACGCGCCGCCGCTTTGACGAACCGGGCCGCGTCGGCACGATCTGCCGCAACCACTTCGCGCGCGAAGGCTACGTCATGCGTGCGATCGGCGACACGATGGTGACAGCGCCGCCGTTGATCTTCACGCAGGCGCATTTCGAGGAAGCCGAAGGCGTAATCGCCAAGGTTCTCGACCTGACATTGAACGACGTGGCCGGAGAGCTCGCAGCATGAGCCGTCCGATCGTGGTCATTCCCTGCTGTACCAAGACGATCGAGGGCTACACCTTCGATGCCGTCAGCCGGAAATACTCGGCTGCCGTTGCCGAAGTCGCGGAATGCCAGCCGCTTCTGATCCCGCTCGATGTCGCGCTGGTCGATATCGGCGCGGTTCTCGACGTGGCGGACGGCATTCTGTTCTCCGGCAGCCCTTCGAACATCGATCCGGGTCACTACAGCGAGGAAGACCCCGTCATCCCGGATGCGCTGGATCCGGCGCGCGATGCCATGACGCTGCCGCTGATCCGGACGGCGGTGGAAAAGAAGATCCCGATGATGGCGATCTGCCGTGGCTTTCAGGAACTGAATGTCGCGCTCGGCGGCACGCTGCACCAGG
Organism: uncultured Alphaproteobacteria bacterium; assembly: GCA_963713575.1. GTDB lineage: Bacteria > Pseudomonadota > Alphaproteobacteria > Rhizobiales > Hyphomicrobiaceae > JAGVSR01. The sequence continues at coordinate 6,980 of CAVQMH010000001.1, read as the reverse complement.
CCGTGCATGCTCAGACCGGCAAGCGCGATCACCGCGAGCGCAAAGAAGTCTCGCTGGAGGAACGGTGGGGGCCGGTGCACGCACTCAACCTTACCGGCCAACTGCGTGAGTGGATCGGGCAGGACGAGATCCTGGTCAATTCGCTCCATGGCCAGGGTTTGAAGGATCTCTCGCCGCGTCTCACGCCGGAAGCCTTCGCCGAGGATGGTCTCGTCGAAGCCGTCCGCGGTCCTGACGATCATCCCTTTTGCCTCGGTGTGCAGTGGCATCCCGAGTGGCGTGCCCGTGAAAATCCCGTGTCTGTGAAGCTGTTCCGCCGGTTTGGCAGCGCAGCAGGAGCCAAGCTGTCATGACTGAAACGTATCTCACTTCCGAACAGGCGAAGGACTTCCTCGCCAAGTATCCCACCGTGCAGTGGATCGACATCTTCATGCACGACCTCAACGGCATTCCGCGCGGGAAGCGTATCCGGTCGCGCGATCTGCTCGGTTTCGCCGACAAGGGCTTCATGGTGCCCTCGACCTGCTACATCATGGATATGCGCGGCTCTTGCGTGGAAGAGACAGGGCGGCTGTGGGAAACAGGCGATCCGGATCTGCAGTTCCGCATTCTCTCCGAGACGCTCGTGCCTGTTGCTGTCGAGGGGACGACGCATGCGCAAGCGGTAATGGTTCCGATCGAGGACGACGGCGGGCTCGATCCGCGCCGTATTCTCCAGCGGCAGACGGCGGCTCTGGCAAAGATGGGATTTCATCCCGTCACAGCTGTCGAGCTGGAGTTTTATGTCAGCTCCGTTTCCAGCAACGGGGTGTTCGAATTGAAAACGCCGTGCGGGCTCGTCGACAATCCCGACTGGCAGCAGCTCTATCAATTCGAGGAACTGGACTGCGTGGGTCCATTCATCGACGACATTTACAAGATTGCGGAAGCGCAAGGTCTGCCAGTCGATGCCGTTTTGCAGGAAGCGGGACCGGGGCAGTTCGAAATCAATTTGAAACATAAAAAGGATGCAGCTGGGGCCGCCCTGGACGGACTGCTGCTGAAGCGGGCGGTCAAGGCCGCGGCTCGTGCACATAAGATGGAAGCCACGTTCATGGCGAAGCCGCACCATGACTGGTCGGGATCGGGCATGCACATTCACGTGTCGCTCCTGGACAAGGACGGAAAGAACGTCTTTGCCGGCGATCCGATCTCGCCGCTGTTCCGCAATGCACTGGGTGGCCTTCGCGAAACGATGGGCGACTTCATGGCTATCTGGGCGCAGTCGGCGAACGCCTATCGCCGTTATCAGCCGAAGTCGTATGTGCCGATGGCGGCCCACTGGGGATTCAACAACCGCACCGCTTCGCTGCGCGTTTTAAATTCTTCTCCCAACGCGACGCGCGTTGAACACCGCATCGCGGGTGCGGATGCGAACCCCTATCTCGTGCTGGCCGCAGTCCTTGGGGGCATCCACCATGGGATCGTCAACAAGCTCGATCCGGGGCCGGCCGCGGAAGGCAACTGCGACGGGTCGAATGCGCCCAAGGTGCCGACCGCTTGGATCAATGCGATTGCGCAGTTCCGCGAACTCGAGCGTCGTCACCGAGACGTTTGGTGCCATCTTCCAGAAGACCTACGCCGAGATGAAAGACGCCGAGCGCCGGGATTTCGAACGGGTCGTGACGGCGCTCGATCATCAGTGGTACGCTCGTGTCGCGTGAGGATGGATTGATATGACCTCGCTCGCTCACTTTACAGCGCTTGCCGGACGCATCGCGATCCCTGCTCACGCGGTGATCGACGGAAAGGTCGTGCCGGCGTTGTCGGGTAAGACGTTCGCAAACGTCAGCCCGCGCAACGGCACGATCATCAACCAGGTGGCGGAAGCCGACGCGGCGGACATCGACGTTGCAGTGGCGGCGGCGCGGCGGTCGTTCGACGACGGTACGTGGCGGCGGATGCATTACCGCCAGAAGAAGGCCATCCTATTCAAGTTCGCGGATCTGATGGAGCGGGATGCCGAACAGCTGGCGCTTTTGGAAAGTCTGGACGTCGGCAAGCCAATCAAGGATTCGCTTTCGGTCGATATTCCCGGCTCGATCAAAACGCTGCGCTATTACGCGGAGGCGCTCGACAAGGTCTACGGCGAAGTCGGGCCGGAGACGAGTGACCGAATCTCGTTCGCCGTGCATGAGCCGCTGGGCGTGATTGGCGTCATCGTCCCGTGGAATTTCCCATTGCTCATGGCGATGTGGAAAGTGGGACCGGCGCTAGCGATGGGTAATTCCATCGTGTTGAAGCCGGCGGAGCAGTCGCCGTTGACGGCGCTGAAAATGGGCGAGCTGGCGCTCGAGGCGGGTCTGCCGCCCGGCGTGCTCAATATCGTCCCAGGATTTGGTGCGACGGCCGGGAAGGCGCTCGCCTTGCACATGGACGTCGATATGATCGCGTTCACGGGATCTGGTCCCGTCGGCAAGCTGCTGATGCAGTACTCGGGACAGTCGAACCTGAAGCGGGTGTCACTGGAATTGGGCGGGAAATCGCCGCAGATCGTTTTTGCGGATTGCCCGGACCTCAATGCGGCGGCGGTGAGCGCAGCCTGGGGTATTTTCTTCAACCAGGGCGAGGTTTGCACGGCGGCGTCGCGGCTTCTGGTACAGGAGGAGATCTCGGACGAGTTCGTCGAGAAGCTGCTCAAGGTTGCCAAGAAGATCATCCCCGGCGACCCGCTGAACCCAGCCACGACGTTCGGGTCGATGGTCAGCGAAGAGCAGATGAAGACAGCGCTGCGCTACATCGGGACTGCGAACGGCGAGGGCAATACGCTTAGACTCGGTGGCAAGCGTGCGCGCGAGGAGACCGGCGGGTTCTATGTCGAGCCGACGGTGTTCGACGCCGTGCAGCCGGCGCATACCCTGGCCAAGGAAGAAGTGTTCGGCCCTGTTCTCGCCGTGACGCGGTTCAAGACGCCGGAAGAGGCGGTCAAGATTGCGAACGGCACTGTTTACGGCTTGGCGGCCGGACTTTGGACGCGCGACGTGACACTGGCGCATCGGACAGCGCGCGAACTGAAGGCCGGGCTCGTTTGGGTCAACGGCTGGGACGCGTGCGATATCACCATGCCGTTCGGCGGCTTCAAGCAGTCGGGTTTCGGGCGCGACCGCTCATTGCACGCGCTGCATAAGTACGCCGATCTCAAAGCCATCTCGATTACGCTGCGTTGACGGAGACCGCTGCCATGGACATGACCGCTGACGACTTTCCCACCTCCGCTTACATCGGCGGCGAGTGGGTGACGTCCAAGGACCGGTTCGCGGTTATCAATCCGGCGACCGGCCTCGACATCGCCAGCGTGCCGAACCTCACACCAGCGGACGCGCGCCGTGCCATCGATGCGGCGAGTGCGGCACTGCCCGCTTGGTCGGCGAAGACGGCGAAGGAACGCGCGGGGGTCCTGCGTCGCTGGTACGATCTCATCCTCGCGGAAACGGAAGCGCTGGCGCAGTTGATGACTGCGGAACAGGGCAAGCCGCTGGCGGAATCGCGCGGTGAGGTGGCGTATGGCGCCTCGTTCGTCGAATGGTTCGCGGAAGAGGGCAAGCGGGCCTACGGGCGGACGATCCCCACGACAGCGGCGACGAAGCGCTACATCACCATCAAACAGCCGATCGGCGTCGTGGCAGCGATTACACCGTGGAATTTTCCCATCGCAATGATCACGCGCAAGGTGGCGCCGGCTCTGGCGGCGGGCTGTACGATCATCGTCAAGCCGGCGGAGGATACGCCGCTATGCGCGCTGGCACTTGCAAAGCTCGCGGAAAAGGCGGGCGTGCCCGCGGGCGTGTTCAACGTGGTGACGACACATGATGCGCGCGGCGTCGGCGAGGTGCTGTGCGCTGATAGCCGCGTTCGGAAGCTGACGTTCACGGGATCGACGGAAGTCGGCAAAATTCTCTACCGCCAGTGCGCGGATACGGTAAAGAAGCTGACGCTGGAACTCGGCGGGAATGCTCCGCTCATCATTTTTGACGACGCCGATCTCGATCAGGCTGTCGCTGGCGCGATGGCGTCCAAGTATCGAAATGCAGGGCAGACATGCGTTTGCGCGAACCGCATTCTGGTGCAGTCGGGGATCTACGATCGTTTTGCGGATGCGCTGGCGAAGTCTGCTGCGCAGCTGGTTGTTGGGCCCGGGACGGGAACAGGCGTCAATGTCGGTCCGCTCATCAACGCGGATGCGATTGCCAAGGTCGAGAGCCTGATGGCGGACGCCGTCGCGAAGGGCGGTCAGGTTAAGACTGGAGGGGCGAAAGATGCCGCCGGATCGCTGTTCTACCAGCCGACGGTGCTGACCGGCGTCACCACCGAGATGGACATTGTGAGCCAGGAGATCTTCGGGCCTGTGGCGTCGCTCATCCGCTTCGAGACGGACGAGGAAGCCATCGCGCTGGCCAACAGCACGCCTTTCGGGCTCGCGGCCTACCTCTTCAGCCAGAATATTCAGCGGGCGTGGAAGGCTGCGGAAAAGCTCGAGGCCGGCATGGTGGGCGTCAATGAGGGCATCTTTTCCAACGAGGTCGTGCCGTTCGGTGGGGTGAAGGAATCCGGTCTGGGACGCGAAGGCGCGGCTGAAGGCCTGGAAGAGTACCTCGAGACCAAGTTCATTTGCCTCGGCGGCATGTAACCAGAAGGCTGACGCCCATGACCGCGGCTTCCCTGAAGACAGCTGGTATCGATCCTGCAACAGATCCGCAGGATACTCCGCGCGCAGCTTTCGATTGGGCCGACCCGCTCGGCTTCGAGGCGATGCTGAGCGAAGACGAGCGGATGTTGCGCGAGGCTGCGCGGAAGTTCGCCGCCGACAAGCTTGCGCCGCGCGTCGTGCAGGATTTTCGCAACGAAGGTTTCGACCGTTCGATCATGCGCGATCTGGGCGCGATGGGTTTTCTCGGGCCGACGATCCCCGAAGCGTACGGCGGCGCGGGTGTCGGGGCCGTCGCGTATGGCTTGATCGCGCGCGAGATCGAAGCGGTGGACAGCGGCTATCGCTCGGCGATGAGCGTGCAATCAAGCCTCGTCATGTATCCGATCTGGGCTTACGGCACCGAAGCTCAGCGGCAGAAATATCTGCCGGCGCTGGCAACTGGCGAGCTTGTCGGCTGCTTCGGACTGACGGAGCCGGATCATGGGTCCGACCCCGGTGGCATGACCACACGGGCCCGACGGGAGGCGGGTGGTTATCGCCTCGATGGGGCAAAGACGTGGATCACGAATTCACCGATCGCCGATATTGCGATCGTGTGGGCGAAGACGGACGACGGATCGATCCGCGGGTTCATCGTCGAGCGCGGCATGGCCGGCTTTTCGACGCCGAAGATCGACAGCAAGGTTTCGCTGCGCGCATCCATCACCGGTGAAATCGTGCTTGAGGATGTCTATGTTCCCGAAGCGAACTTGCTGCCCAACGTAGCCGGTCTCAAGGGACCGTTCGGTTGCTTGAACAATGCCCGTTTCGGGATCGCATGGGGTGCGATTGGTGCAGCTGAAAGCTGCTGGCGGACGGCGCGTCAGTATGTGCTCGACCGCACGCAATTCGGCCGGCCGCTGGCCGCCAATCAGCTCGTGCAGAAGAAGCTTGCCGACATGCAGACGGAGATCGGGCTGGCACTCGGCGCGTGCCTGCAGGCCGGCCGCATGAAGGAGCAAGACCTGCTGGCGCCGGAAGCGATCTCGCTCATCAAGCGCAACAGTTGCGTGAAGGCGCTGGAGATCGCCCGGACCGCGCGCGACATGCTCGGCGGCAACGGCATCTCCGACGAGTATCCGATCATCCGCCACATGCTGAACCTCGAAGCCGTCAATACCTACGAGGGCACAGCCGACATTCACGCCCTGATCCTGGGCCGCGCCCAGACGGGCATCCAAGCCTTCTCCTGAGGAGCACCACCACATGGCCACCTCCGCCGAACTGCACGAGCGCCGCTCCGCCGCCATTCCGCGCGGTATCGGGCACGCGACATCGATATACGCGGCGCGCGCGCTAAATTCCGAAATCTGGAGCGAGGACGGCAAGCGCTATATCGACTTTGCAGCCGGTATCGCCGTGACCAACACGGGCCACCAGCATCCGCGCATCCTGAAGGCCGTGGAAGAGCAGATGAAGGCGTTCAGCCACGTCTGCTTCCAGGTGACGCCCTATGAGTCGTATGTGCGACTGGCCGAGCGCCTGAACGCCATCGCGCCGGTCGAGGGCCCTGCAAAGACAATGCTGATTTCGACCGGCGCGGAAGCCGTGGAAAATGCGGTGAAGGTCGCGCGCGCTTACACAGGTCGTCCCGGCATCATCTCGTTCACGGCCGGATTTCACGGCCGCACGATGATGGGCATGGCGCTGACAGGTAAGGTCGTTCCGTACAAGAAGGGGTTCGGCCCCTTCCCCGCCGATGTCTATCAGGTGGAGTTCCCGAACGCGTATCACTGCGTTTCCGTGGAACAGAGCCTCTACAGCCTGAAGAGCCTGTTCAAGCACACTGCCGATCCGTCGAGCATTGCCGGCATCATCATCGAGCCGGTTCAGGGCGAGGGCGGGTTCAACATCGCGCCGCCCGAATTCCTTCAGGCGCTGCGTGGGATCTGCGACGAGCATGGCATCGTGCTGATTGCCGACGAGATCCAGTCGGGATTCGCGCGGACCGGAAAAATGTTCGCCATGGAACATGCAGGCGTCAAAGCCGACGTTGTGACCTTGGCGAAGGGGCTGGCCGGAGGGATGCCGCTGGCTGCGATCACCGGCCGGGCGGAGGTGATGGATGCTTCCAATCCCGGCGGCCTCGGCGGCACTTATGCGGGCAATCCCGTTGCGTGTGCTGCGGCGCATGCCGTGCTCGACATCATCGAGGATGAAAAACTCTGCGAGCGTTCAATTGCGATCGGAAAGATCATGATGGACCGCTGCCATGAATTGAGCCGCCGTTCGAATTTGAATTGTATTGGCGATG